>NZ_CP136960.1:0-1200000 GCF_002860685.3 Actinotignum timonense
ATGTCCACGAATTCCACGCCGGCACCCGCCGGAACTCCAACACCCGGCACACCCACGTCCACCTCACCCGCACCCGCCGGCACACCAGCATCGGGCGCCCACCTGCACCGTGACCTCCACAATCGCCACATCCAGATGATCGCGCTGGGCGGTGCCATCGGCACGGGCCTCTTCTACGGCTCTGCTTCCTCCATCAGCCTGGCCGGCCCGGCAATCCTCTTCGTCTACCTCATTGGCGGCTGCACGATCTACCTTGTTATGCGCGCCCTGGGTGAGATGAGCGTGCACGAGCCGGTCCCCGGCGCCTTCTCCCACTACGCCTACAAATATTGGAGCCCGCGCGCCGGCTTCATCTCGGGCTGGAACTACTGGTTTAACTACATTTTCGTGGCGATGTCGGAGCTGTCCGTCGTCGGCCTGTATATCAACTACTGGTTCCCGGCGGTCCCCACCTGGCTCACCGCGGCCTTCTGCCTGGTGTTCATCACGGCGGTGAACTTACTCGGGGTGCGCGCCTTCGGCGAATTCGAATTCTGGTTCGCGCTGGTCAAAGTGGTGGCGATTATCGGCATGATCGTGCTGGGAATCCTGGTGCTTGTCGTCGGACTCCAAGAACCCCACCAGGTTCCGCCCGGAACCTCCTTCGCCGAGCTGGTTTTCCCCAATGGCCTGAAGGGTGCGACTTTTGCTTTCGTCGTCGTTATGTTTAGTTTTGGCGGCATTGAGCTTATCGGCATCACCGCCGGGGAGGCGGACGACCCGCGCCGGTCCATCCCGCGCGCCATCAACCTGGTGATTCAGCGCATCCTCATTTTCTACGTGCTCTCGCTCGCCATCATCATGGCGGTCATCCCGTGGCGCTCCATCGACGGGCACGCCAGCCCCTTCGTCCAGATTTTCGATTCGGTAGGGATCACCTTCGCGGCCCATATCCTCAATTTCGTGGTGCTCACCGCGGCGCTCTCCGTCTACAATTCCGGGCTCTATTCCAACGGCCGCATGCTGTATTCCTTGGCGCAACAAGGAAATGCGCCGCGGATTTTCGCCACGCTTTCGCGCGCGGGCACGCCGTACGTAGGAATTTTGACGTCCTCTGCCGTGACCGTGGTGGCGGTCATTGTGGTCTTCGCGTTCCCGAATTTCGCTTTCGGATATCTGCTGTCCATCGCCCTCATCGCCGGAATTATCAACTGGACGATGGTCATGATCACGCAGCTGAAATTCCGCGCCGCGCTCGGCCCGGAACGCGTGGCGGGTCTCAGCTACAAGCTGCCCGGTGGCCTCGCCTCGAGCATTTTCGTGCTGGTGGCGCTGGCGGCCTGCGTGGTCCTCATGCTGTTCCAAGACGCCTACCGCGTGGCCGTTTTCGTTGGCCCGGCCTGGCTGCTGCTCCTCACTATCGCCTACCAGGTGAAGGTTTCGCGTGAGAAGCGCCATGCGCGCGCGTAATTATTAATAAAGTACGACGACGACCGGGCCGGGATGCACGCATCCCGGCCCGGTGCATCTGGCCCACGGGAGATTGGGCCACCCGCGGCTGCTTGGGGCCGCGGGCGATCAGGGCTTAGAATTCGCCGTCGATGGGCGAATTGGCCACCACCTTGATATTGACGAATTCGTGAATACCCAGGTCGATGAGCTCGTGGCCGTAGCCGGAGTTCTTCACGCCGCCAAAGGGAATATCCGCCGCGACCGCGGTGGGATGGTTGAGGTAGACCATCCCGGTATCCAGCCGCGCGGCTACCTTCTTGCCGCGTTCCAGATCCTCGGTAAAGACCGAGCCACCCAGGCCGTAGGGCGAATCATTAGCGAGGGTAATCGCCTCTTCTTCGTCCTTGACCCGATAAATCTGGGAGACCGGCCCGAAGAATTCCGTATAGCGGCACTTCGCGCCCTCGGGGATGTCCGTGAGGATAGTGGGCTGGAAGAAGTTGCCGTGCTCGGGTAGCTCAATTCCGGCTTCTTCCGCCTTGGCACCCTCAGCGATAGCTTCCTCAAGCTGCTTGGCCAGATCGCGTTTCGCTGCCGCGGAGGACAGCGGCGCCAGGGTGGTTTCCCGATCCATCGGGTCCCCGGCCTTGAGCTGCTTGACGCCTTCCCGGTACTTCTCCAGGAATTCGTCGTACACGGAATCCACCACGATCATGCGCTTGGATGAGCAGCACACCTGCCCGGCATTCCAGTGCCGGCCGGTCACCGCCCAGGCGACCGTCTTATCAATATCGGCATCCTCGAGCACGATAAAAGCATCGGCCCCACCCAGTTCCAGCGTGGACTTCTTAATGTACTTGCCGGCCAGCTGCGCGATAGCCGCCCCAGCCACTTCCGAACCGGTGAGCGCCACCCCGCGCACCCGCGGATCGGCCAGCACAATTTCCGACTGGTCATGGGAGAGGTAAAGATTCTGGAAACAACCTTCGGGCAGGCCCGCTTCGCGGAAAATCTCCACGAAGGTAGCGGCCGATTCCGGAACGATGGATGCGTGCTTGAGAATGAGGGTATTGCCGGCGAAAAGCTGCGGGGCAGCCACGCGGACAATCTGGTAGTAGGGGAAATTCCACGGTTCCACCATGAAGAGCACCCCGAGCGGCTGGAAGAGCAGCTGCACGGAATCCTTCCCGTATTTATCCGAGGGGAGCGTGCGAGTGGCCAGATACTTTTCGCCATTGCGCACGTAGTCTTCAAACATCGCGATGCAGATATCGACTTCCGCTTCCGCTTCCCCGATCACCTTGCCCATTTCCTTGGTGATAATCGAGGCGTATTCGGTGCGGCGTTCGCGCAGCAGGTCGGCAGCTTTCTGGAGCACCTGCGCGCGCTGTTCATACGATGTTTCCCGCCACGCCAGGAAGGCGTTATGGGCAACGTCTACTGCCTTCTTGACTTCCTCATCAGTGGCAGTGGGATATTCCTTGAGTATTTCACCGGTGTACGGACTGACTGTCTTGTACGCCATTGTTCGACCTCCGCGTATCGGTGCGAGCAGACCCGCGGCCCGCCCGCGTAGTGGATATATTCGATGGGCTTCCCGGCGTATCCCGCGCGCCTCACCCCTGCGCGAGCAGCGCAGATACAGGGACTTAGGGCCGGGTAGAGAGGCGACGGCGCTTCGCTACCCGCGGGAAGAGAGCACATATACGGTTATGGGCGGAACGCGGAATCTCCCGCATTCCTACCTATCACTCTACCTATTTTTGGACACATGTGAGGGGTTTCATATCTCTGGGTGAACATGGGAATGCCCTGGGACCCCTGTCCCGGTGCTGCGTCGTCGTTCCACTGCGCCCGCGCTACAACGTGCCCGCCATGCCCGCCGCCGGGGCGCGGCCCCTACACTAGGGGTATGAGTAATACTTTCCCCCAGGGGGCAGACGTGCCCTCGGAACACTCCTCGAATCCGCCCGAGCCCAACGGCACTCCCGCACCGATGCCCACACCTGCACCTGCACCGGTGCCAATGGCAGCGACTACGCCCGCGGTTCGCACCACTCCGCCGCTGGCGGCTCCGCTCGGTGTGCTGGCCGGGTCCATTATCGGTTTTATTGGTACGGCGCTACACTTCTGGACTCTGCATATGAGCGCCGGCACCCAATCGGAAGATTTCGGCGTCAAGCTGTGGGAAACCGATACCAAGTCGGTGGCCATTTTCATCACCATCGGGCTGGCCCTGGGCGCGATTGGCGCTTTCGTGGGGCTGGTACGCCAGGCGCCCGCCGCCGTGCGGAAAACGTGGTCTTCGGGCGGCATCGTCGGCGCCGTTATCGTGGGGATTTACCTGGTTATTAATATCAAGCCCTCGGATGCGGATACCATCATCGCTTACGGGCAGGCCCAGGGCGTGGATGTGGATATTGCTCCCGGTATTGGCTACTACCTGCTCGCGGTGGCCGCGGTGCTCATGTTGGGCTTCGGGATCTGGCAAATCGCCAAGACCCCGGCCACGGTAGCCAGCGCCGCGCAGCCCGGTACCGATGCCGGCGCCGCCGCGCAAGCGCCCTTCGCCGGCCAGAGCCCGCAGTTCCCGCCGCAGGATCCCGTTTTCCCGCCGGCACCGCCCGCTGCGCCAGCAGCGGCGTCGTCGCCCGAAAATACGGACCGCGCAGAAAGCGCAGCGCCCGCGGAAACGCAGCCCGCGCCAGAACCGCGCGAGGGTGAAGAACCGCAACAGCCCCGCGAAGGTGAAGACCCGCAAGCACCGCAGGCCCCGCACAACTAGCGAAGCTGACGGCTACAGGCCCAGCTCGAAGAGGTCGTTGAGCACGGTGAGCACGCCTTCTTCCGCATTGGAGGGCGCCACGTAGCGGGCGGCCGCCACCACATCGGGCTGGGCATTCGCCATGGCGAAGCTGAAGCGTGCGTGCTCGAACATCGGGATGTCATTATTGAAATCCCCGAAGCACAGGGTTTGCGCCGGACTGATGCCGAGGCTCGCCTGGAGACCGGCCAGGCCGGTGCCTTTCGTGGCGGCGGAAGGATTGACGTCCGTCCACAGTTCGCCGCTGCGCACCACATCCACGCCCGGCCCGAGGGTTTCTAGCAGCGGGATCACGCGCCGGAGCGGGTCGGCGAAACTGAGCACCCCAATTTTGTAAATCCCCTCGGTATGGGGCATGAGGTCAGGGACGATCGCATTCGCGTGGTAGTAGGCGAGGGTTTCGTCCAGGAACGCGCTATCGCGGCGTTCGGCGTAAGCCTTCTCACCGCAGAGCACCGTGCCCACGTCCTCCCCCGCCGCGCTGAGCTCGCGCACGATCTCCACCACCCGCGCGCTGGTTTCCCGCGGCAGCGTGGTGGTGGCCAGCGGCTCGCCGTCCCGGCGCACATTCGCCCCGTTCTCCGCGATAATCGGCATGCCTTCCACGTGGGCGGAAAACATATCCGCGAGGGTCTGGTACTGCCGCCCGGAGGCCGGGCAGAAAATAATGCCACGCTCCCGCAGGCGCGCCACCAGCTCATTGCCGCGTTCCGGGAAAATCTTCCCCGGCAGGAGGAAGGTGCCATCCATATCAACGACGACGAGTTTCACGCTGGCGGCGGCCTCGCGCAGGAGGCTCAGATCGGTAGGTGTGGGCTCGGTAGGTGCGGGAGGCACGAAAAAACCTTTCTGGGTAGTACTGGGGTCAAGCGCCGTGCTTAGTTTTCCGTGGCGGGTACGCGGCGGAAAAGCCCGCGGCACCCGCTCCGGTTGTTCAGTTTTCCGTGGCCGCGGCTTCCGTGCCGGCGCCGCTAGCGGCGCCAACACCGGCCAGCGCCACCACATCCGCGCGGCTGGCCGTATAGCCTTGCGCCCCGGAGGCCCCGGTGGCGATAGCGCCAAGCGCCGTGCCCCACCGGGCCGCGGTGGCCAGGGATTCACCCACCGCCAGGGCGGCCGCGAAAGCCCCCACAAAAGCATCGCCCGCGCCGGTGGTATCCACAACATCCACGTGGTGGGCGGGTAGCGCATCGGCCTTGACATCAGCATCGGGCAGGTAGGCGTCAATATACTGGCAGCCGTGGCTTCCCAGCGTCACCACGATGGAACCGCCGTAACGCAGATGGAGCTGCTGGGCGCGGTCGGTCACCTTGGTTCCCAAGATGGTATCCGCCTCGGTTTCGTTCACGATGAGCACGTCCACATTCTCCAGCAGGTGGCCCACCGGGGCGGCCGGGGCGGCATTGAGCACCGTGGTAGCCCCGCGTTTCTTGGCCTCCGCCAGGGCGGCCGCCACCGCGGGTTCGGGAATTTCCAGCTGGCAGACCACAATATCCCCCGCCTGCACCGCGGCGAGGCGCTCCACCACATTCTCCGGGGTATTCGCGGCGTTTGCACCGGCCACCACCACGATGGCATTTTCGCCATCCGCATCGGATTGGATCATGGCCTGCCCGGTAGGTTCGCTCACCCGCAGCACGGCAGTCATATCAAGATTTTCTTCCGCGGCGAGCTCGGTGGCAACGGCATCTCCCACCGCATCGCGACCGAGAGCCGCAACCATCGTAACGGGAATTCCCATGCGGGCCGCGGCAACCGCCTGGTTGAGGCCCTTCCCGCCCAGCGCGGTGTGGGAGCTGAGCGCGGAAATTGTTTCTCCCGGCTCCACAAAATTCTCCACCTTGAGGAAAGTATCGGAATTCATGCTTCCAACAACGAAAATGCGTGCCATGGATACACCCCGTTCTATTTAGGCTCGTGCGCGGGCGACGGCGCCAATCGCGCGGCTCATCACCCTAATACTACCCGGAGCCACTCCGGTTCCGGGCGCACTCACCCAAAGGTGGTACGACGACGCGCGCGGCGCGCAGCGCCGCGCGGGGAACCAGCCCGGCGGCCCACTAAGCGCAATGCGTGGCGATATACTCGCGCACCGCTTCCGGATCGGCGGGAACCTGGGTTGCACGCTGCGGGAGGGCGAGCAGCCCGGCCAGGCGTTCCTCCAGGCCATCGGCCACATCCCCGACCGCTTCACGCACGGTATGCGCGAATTTCTCCGGGCGGGCGGTTTCCATGGCGAGCACCGGGACCACGCCGTCGCTCAGGCGGCGAGCCACCGTGACCGCGTCCGCGGTATGCGGGTCAATGAGAATCCCGCTGGTCCGGTAGGTCCATTCGATAGCGGCCAGGCGGTCCGCATGGTGGGATGAGGAGGCCGCGAAACCGAATGTCTCCCCGAATTCCGGCAGATAATCGCGCATATCTAACGTCCCGGTGGCGCCCAGCTGCGCCCAGGCGGCCAGGAAATCCTCCCCCAGCACCTGCCAGATAAACCGCTCCACATTGGAGGCCTTGGAAATATCCATGGAGGGGCTGGAGGTGGCGAACGTACGCTCGCGCGAGCGCGGGGTATAGCGCCCGGTGGTGAAGAATTCTTCCAGCACATTATTTTCGTTGGTGGCCAGCAGCAGGCGGCGGATGGGCAAGCCCATGCAGCGGGCCAGGTGACCGGCGTAAATATTGCCGAAGTTACCCGAGGGTACACAGAAATCCACCTGGCTGGCCCCGGCACCTGCCCCGCCGGCCCCACCGGGAGCGGGAGGGGGCGCCGCGGCAGCGGCGGCGTCGTTCAAAGCCCGCGAAAAAGTGCCATCGGTATAACGCAACCACGCCCAGAAGTAGTAGACGATCTGCGCGGCGATCCGCCCGAAGTTGATGGAATTAACCGCGCCGATGCGGTAGCGGGTTTTGAAATCGATATCCGAGCTGAGGGTTTTGACGATGTCTTGGCAGTCGTCGAAAACGCCATCGACGACGAGGTTGTGGATATTGGGGTCCTGGAGGGAATACATTTGGGCGCGCTGCACCGCGGACATGCGCCCGCGCGGGGAGAGCATGACCACCTGCACGCCCGGCTGGCCACGGAAAGCGTATTCCGCCGAGGAACCGGTATCCCCCGAGGTGGCGCCCAGGATGGTGAGTTCGCGCCCGGTAGCGGCCAGCACGTAGGGAATGGCCTGGCCCAGGAATTGCATGGCGAGATCCTTGAAGGCCATGGTGGGGCCTTCGGATAGGCCCACCAGCACGAGGGTGTTATCCACGCGGCGCAGCGGCACCCCGCCCGGGAAATTCTGCGGGCTATAGGCGGCCGCGGTGAGGCGCGCGAGGTCCGCGGTGGGAATATCGGTGGCGTACAGGCCAATAATCGCGGCGGCCAGCTCCGGGTAGCTCAGGGTGCGCCAGGCTTCGAGCTGGGCGGCGCTCACCTGCGGGATGCTGGCGGGCACCACCAGGCCGCCGTCCGGGGCCAGGCCGTCGAGCAGAATATCGGTAAAAGAAGCCGGTTCCATCCCGGAACGCGTGGAGATGAACTGCATGCTCGCCTTTCGCTGAGGGTGGGCGCGGGGAAGAAGGCCGCTCTCCCATCATAGTGGCTCCCGGCTGCGCGCAATACGGGCGGCCGCTGTACTGCTGGCGCACGGCCCGGAGCAGGCCGCCCGGCGCGCAGAACCTCGCGAACGGCTCTTCACATTCTCTTCACGAAGCCTCCAGGAAGTCTCCAGTAAGCTGAGAAAAGCTACTACCTATCAGAAATTTTCCCGAAGACGTGAAAGGTACCCGGTAGTGACCTTAGCTGGACGCGCGTGGCGTTACGTCGCCCGAAAACATATCCGTACCCTGCTTCTTTTCGTCATTATCACAGCGGTGGTGACCGTGCTAGTTTCGGCCGGGGCGGTGCGCACAGCCTCAGCCGCCGCGGGCCGCGACGCGGAACGCACCCTGGGCTCCGGTTTCGTGCTGGAGAACTCCCCCTATAACTCCGGCACCCCGCGCGGGGGCGGCACCGTCAAACCCGCGGACGTGGAGCGAATCGCCGCCCTGCCCGGGGTGGATCGCTACACCGCGCGCCAAGATGTGACCGCGGATCTGGTGGGCGCCAAGGTGGCCCGGCTGGACCGCCAGGAATATGACGCCAAGCGCGAGGCGCAGCTCGGTAACGCGGTGAGCGTGCGCGGGGTGAGCGCCAGCGCGGACGAAACGAATATTCGCAGCGGCACCCTGGAGCTGGTGGCCGGGCGGCATATTACCCGCGAAGATAAAAATAAGGCGATTATTCACGAGGATTTGGCGCGGCTCAACGGCCTGACCGTGGGCTCGAAACTCACCCTGCGCGGGAACCCCTACGATTACGACAATACGAAGAAATCCACCGCGGAAGTCACCGTGGAAATCGTGGGGCTGGTGCGCGGGGATAATCCGCAGCCGGCCGCGCGCCGCCTCGAGCTTTTCGCCAACGCGGTCTACACGGACCTCGCCACCACCCGCGCGCTCTACGCCTACACCCCGGAAACCGAGATCTACCAGGACACCACCTTCTTCGTGGCCGAAGGCGCCGATAGTGAAGCGGTGATGAACGAGGCGCGCGGCCTGCCCATCGATTGGCGTAACTATCAGCTCACCCGCACCTCCCAGCTGCTCACCGGGATTACCGGCGCGGTGGCCGGGGTGCAGAGCGTCATGACCGGCGCGATTATAACGACGGCGCTGCTGGCCCTCGCGCTTCTCAGCCTGGTTCTGGTGCTGTGGCTGCGCGAACGCCGCCGCGAAACCGGGGTGCTGCTCGCTATCGGCACCTCGAAAGCGAAGATTCTGGGCCAGTACCTGGTGGAGTTGCTCTTTATTACTATTCCGGCGGCGGCGTGCGGGGTGGCGCTCAGCACCGTGGTCGCCCAGCGGGTGGGGACCAGCATGCTGGCCTCGGTGAAGAAATCCGGGATGGAAGAGCTCACCTCGCAGGCGCCGCTCGGGGGCGGGGTGGACGTCACCACCGCCACCCGAACCTTGGATGATCTTGCGGTCCAGTTGAGTGCGGGTACGACAACGCTCGCTCTGGCCCTCACCCTCGCCGTGCTTATCGGAGCAACCGTGCTGGCGGCTCTCCCCATGCTGCGCACCTCCCCGCGCAAACTGCTGGTGAGTGCGGCATGAGTGGGGTAACTCCCATGAGCGCGGGGGCGCGCGCTGGGCTCGCGCTGCGGCGCCGCCCGGTTCGCAATGTGCTGCTTTTCGTGGTTATTAGCGTGATTTTTACGGCGTTGGTGGCGCAGGCCGGGGTGCGCGGGGCCATGGGCCAGCTGCGCACCGCCATTGACGCCCAGGTCGGAGCCGGGTTCGTGGCGAGCGCGCCGGCTGCTGCGCCCAGCGGGGCGGACGGTGCGATCCCAAGCGATAGCCCAAACACCAATCCCGCCGATAATCCGCTGACCCAAGCCGCGCCTACCCTGAGTCCGGCCCAGGCCAGCCAGCTCGCGGCGCTGCCCGGCGTGACGAGCACTGCAACCGAGCAAGATATTCTGGCCACTCCGGTGGGAGCCCGAGCTGTGGCCACCGCGGGCGGGGTGCAGCTGGATGCCGGCGTCATGGGCGCGGTGACGGTGACCGCGAGCTCCGATCCGGCACGTTTCCCGGCTTTCGCGGCCAGGCTCTACCGGCTCACGTCCGGAAAGATGAACAGCAGCGCGAAACCGGGCGCCCTCATTCACCGTGATTTCGCCGAGGCGAATACCTTGCGGCTTGGCGATGAGCTGCGGCTGCGCGGCCCGGCCGGCGAGGTGACCCGCCAGATCACCGGGATTTTCGACGGCACCACCCCGAATCCGTCTGGACTGCCGGCAAGCGCAGCCGCGAATCGCATCCTCGTGGATAGCGCGGCCGGCCGTGAGCTCAGCGGGGAAGCGGGTGCCACCCGGGTGCGGTGTTTCACCGCGAGCGCGAGCGAGTTACCCGCGAGCCTGGCCGCGGCCCGCGCCGCACTTCCCGATCTCAGCTACGAGCACAATGCCGCGAGTTTCACCGGGGTGCTGCGCGCGATGGATAGCGTGGAGGGCCTGTTGAGTGCACTGCTCAGCGGTGCCTGCGCGGCCGGCGTGGTGATTGCCGCGGCGGTGTTGGCCCTGTGGGTGCGCGGGCGTATGCGGGAAATTGGGGTGCTGCTCTCGCTCGGGCAGCAGCGCCGCGTGATTGCCGGCGGTTTCGCGCTTGAGTTGGGCGCGCTGGCGCTGGCTGGCGGCGTCGTCGCTATTCTTGCGGGGCGCCAGCTTACCGTGCTTGTGGGGCGGGCCGTTGTGGACGGTGCGGCGCCGGGCGCGCTGGCCGGGTTGCCTCCGGTGGCGGTGAGTGGCGCGGATATTGCGTGGGCGCTGGGTGTTGGCGCCGGGATTCTTGCCGTGGCGCTGGCTATTGCGCTGTTTCCGATTTTGCGCCGGTCTCCCCGGCAGATTCTTTCGTCACTGAGTTAGGAAAAATTATGAATGTTATGGAACTTGATCACGTGAGTTACAGCTACCCGGGTAGCGGCGCGAAGGTGCTGACCGATGTGTGCGCAGGTTTCGAGCCGGGCACGGTTACGGCGCTGCTGGGCGCTTCGGGGGCCGGGAAATCGACGCTGTTGAGTTTGCTGGCGGGTTTGGATACGCCCACGAAGGGCGCGGTGCTTTTTGAGGGCGTGGATATTGCGACGACGGGCTACGCCCATCACCGCCGCGCCCATATTTCGCTGGTGTTCCAGAATTACAATCTCATTGATTACTTGACGCCGCTGGAGAATGTGCGGCTGGTGGATCGGCGGGCGGATAGTTCCGTGCTGCTGGAGCTGGGTTTGAGTGAGGATGAGATTCACCGTAATGTGCTGCGGCTTTCTGGTGGGCAGCAGCAGCGGGTGGCGATTGCGCGGGCGCTGGCCTCACCCGCGCCGGTGATTCTTGCGGACGAGCCGACGGGAAACCTTGATGAGGACACCGCGCGCGGCGTGGTCCAGATTTTGCACGACGCCGCACATCTGCACGGCAAGTGCGTCATTCTTGTCACGCACTCCGCGGATATTGCCCGCGGCGCCGATCGGGTTCTCACGCTCTCCCACCGGCGCCTCACCGAGCAACGGGCGGGAGTGCGTTAGCCACAGCACTGCACTTCACCTGCGTGAAGATCCACGGGAGCCCAGAGGTTCTTGAAACGTGAGCGGGGGTCGAAAGTTATCGGCCCCCGCTCACTCTAATTATTTCGCTTCCAACAAACCTTAGTTGGCTTTCGATTTCCGATACAGGGCGATACCTGTTCCGAATACGGCAATCACCGCAATAAGTAAGCCACCTTCGAATCCGGTAGCCGGCAGCTTCTTATTGGGTTTTTCCACCTTCTTGATATTCGGAGTAGGTTTCGCGCTCGAGGTACCGCCGGGTTCGGAACTCGGAGTAGTGCTCGGATCCACACTCGGAACATCGCTAGGCTCAACACTCGGGTGAGCACTGGGGTCGATGCTCGGATCCGCGCTTGGTTCGACGCTCGGGGCACCACTAGGTTCACCACTGGGGTCCGCGCTCGGGCCACTACTGGGATCCGCGCTCGGCTCCACACTCGGGCTGCCGCTGGGCGAGGTGCTTGGAGTATTGCTCGGCTCCACACTCGGGGCACCGCTTGGTTCGACGCTTGGGCCACTACTGGGGTCGATGCTCGGTTTCACGCTTGGTTCGACACTCGGAGTAGCGCTCGGTTCCACACTGGGCTTATCACCCGGGTTCTTCACTTTCGTATTGGAAACCACCACAACTTTTTGCTTGAACTGCACCGGCACGACGGTGTCTTTTGCCTTGACGAAGCCTTCCGGAGCCTTGACTTCAACGAAGACATAGTTACCGCGCTTCAGCTCAAGTTTCACGCCTGTCGTACGATCCGGTAGATAGAGTTTGCCATCCGCGCCGCTCACCAGGTTCTCCAGTTTTACGCCATCCCGATTAGTGGCAATATCACCCGGAGTTCCGTCGGATTTTGCTTTGTAGATGCTGAACACCGCACCTGCCAAAGCCTTACCCGTATCATCCTGCTTCACGAAGTCGATCAGTTGATACCCATCGGTCTCAGCAGTAATCCCCGGCGGTTTAAGCTCTTCGGGGTTGTATCCTTTACCCTTCGCTTCAACGTCACCGGGTTTGGATCCTTCGTATTTAATCGGAGTGCAATTCTGATGCACTTGCGGATCGCAGTTCGGAATCTCTTGAGCGTAATAGGACGCCTTATTGACATAAATAGGCCGCCCGTTTTTGCTGAGCATAACCGAATCATTAACAGGCTCAGCATCAAAGCCGATATTGAAGTATCCACCCCCGTCAAAGTACTTCGAGGAGTAATTCTTCACTCGCAGCATGAATCCTTTACCAACGACCTTATACAGGCCGCCAGCATCATCAATAAGCTTTTGTTCCTCAGCTGTGAGGGGCTCTCCTGCCGGTTTTTGCAGCAGAATATCTTTCGGTACGGTAGCGTTCGCCATGCTCATCATGCCTTGTTTCTTGGCTACGATGTCATAGCGATCCAAAGGGATGGGTTTTTCCTCAAACGCCGCAGTTCGGGAAGATACAGGATTTTCTGGCTCGGGTGTACGGAAGTAGATGTCATAAAGCCACATCTCCATGCGCTGCTCAGCGGGCTTTGTAGAATCTTTTACCCAATGCGGATTCGTTGCCCCGAGTTCAGCCAAGAAGGAATCTTTACCTCCCTGAGTTTTTTCGTCGTAAACGGCAACATTCCCGTGAAGAGCCATATTCACATCGGGCGTGTCGTAAATGATAAATTCATTATTCGGCCGCAACCTGGTACCAACTTGGATCTCAGAGTAGATATACGATTTATCGCCATCTACTTTCGAAGCACCCGTCTTCTCCAAAGAAGCCATATCCGGGAGTTTGACAACAGGCTTCTTTACCCGATAGGTAACCTGCTTCCCCGTCGACTTGCCGTCGACTGTAATGTCGTAAGCGACATCAACGTGGGTAACATCTGGGTTTTCCTCAAAATACGTGTCACGTACGCCTTTATCAACGTAGAACGGCATCTCAATTTGGGAAGTAACAAAATCTTCACTCACGTCAGTGAAAGTAAAGACTCCAATATGCCCAGCTTCAGTAGCCACATCAGCGAGTTTGGCACCGGTGACAGAATCTGTAATTTGAGTGACTGAATTGAAGTTGCCACTTATGCGCAACAAGTCCAAAGCGGGATCAATCGGGGTCAAACCAACCTTCAGGACATCCCCCGCATTAACAGTTGGATGCGCACCTTTCTTAGCCAACTTGAACTTGAGAGTTCCCGCCCATCCCGTAGTCGCGCTAACTTCAGTGGTGGTTCCGATATGAGAATTCACGGTTAAGTTGGAGTTGCGGTTCATCCCGATGGAAGACTGATCAACCAATCCGGAAATGTCATTCGCGGCTAAGGCCGTAGGAATAGCAATACCCGCCAATACAATCGCACCGGAAATCAAGGATGCGAAAAGCCCCCAAAGTTTGCGGTGTTTCATACGCTCTCCCGTCTCAGGGCATCCCCCTATGGACACCCTTAACGAATCAATCGAATACGATAATGATAATTTCATTTATAGTATTCACTAAGATAAATACTTATCCATTTTGCAACATAATAACCGTGACATCCCCTCCGTTTCAATACACCAATCCCTAACTTTGAACTCTGTTACGTTGCGGGATAACGCGTTCTGTAAGCCCGAAGTGGGCGTGGGCTTCGGTCGCGGTGAAAGAGAGCAATGCTTCATTGCCGAGTGGAGTGAATTCACCGCGGGTCGGCGTTATGTTATCGGCCTTGAGTAGCTCTGCGGCTACCGCGCGGCCAAGCATGACAGGAACGGAGTTTCCGATTTCTCTGAAGCCGTTCCACTTGGTTATGTGGAATCTGAACCAATCCGGGTAGCCGTGCAAACGTGCTGCTTCCCGTACTGTAATCACCCGAGGATGGACGGGGTCGAGCGTAATTCCTCAGATCTTGTGTGACACCACGCAGGATTGCCGCGTAGGGGCTTGGTTCCGAGTATTCAACGCTCTCCACCGAATCACTGGGCAGCAAACTCCTCAAAAGTATCTGCGTCGGGTAGAACTGCGAGAGCGTCGCTGACGCTGGGCCCCAGCGGGAGCAGGTTCCCTTCCGGAAGTGAACCATTGATACGGCGTGGTGTATACCGCGGACTCGGGTAGCTGGGGCGCGAGCGCAATTCCAGGACTAAACGGACAAATTCCTTGAGGAGGGAATTACGTTCATCATCCAAAGAGCGTTTGCCTATCAGTGAAATCCCTTGCAGGGTGGACCTCCCGCTACGAGGTGAATCTCTTGGTCCTGAATATTCGATTCGGAGCGGATCATTGCGCCGCTGACCTTACGCACGTCCACGCAGAATGTTTTGCCGTAGGGGAAATTAAATTCGTGGATGGCAGCGTGGATCGGATCGTACTCAACGGCCGCGGCAACGTCATACCCGGCTTGCTCCAGACCTAGGGAAAGTCCGCCGGCTCCCGAAAAGAGATCCACAGCAATGGGGCGACGACTGTTCTGTGACATGCTCGAAGCTTATTGGTGGCCAACGACAGAATTTTGGAGCAGAAGGAAGCCTCCATGAGCGTCTCCGTCCATGATATCCTGGCCATCGAAGACCCCGGAACGATCCCTAGCCTCGGCTAAATCGCCGGGGTTATGGCTTTCCAGGATCCGCGCATACGTCAAAATAGGACTCATAGACCGGGTTAGGAGGCGAAATGATTCAATCGCCACCGAGAAAAATCGGAAGAGGGCTAACAGTATCCCTAAGCGTCGTCGTTGCGTTATGTGGCTGTTCGAGCAGCGAAGCCACTTCACACTCGGAAAAGATAATAAACTGGACAAAGTACGAAGTCACAAATTCACACGAGCTGACCTTTACCGCTATCACGGGCGACCCCAAATGTTTCAAGTTACGTACCGTCGTCAAGGAAACTAATGGACGCATTGAGGTGGCAGTCATCGAGGGAACACCGCCGAATGCTCCGCAACACTGCACGGCTGTGGGGAGGGTCGAAAAGCTCATTGTTAAAACTGAAGCTCCAGCGCTAGATCTGGATGTCCGCGCTTTACCAGCAGAAGAAGTCCAGTTAAATCCCTGACTCCCCAAAAGCGGAATATTCCTCTACGGCAAGTACTGGCTCACATCCCAAGTTTTCTATGATCCAGGGTGGTATAGTCAGCCGTTAAAGACCCCGGAACGATCCCTAGCTTCGGCTAAATCGCCGGGGTTTCGTCTACCCTTTTCTCGTGAGGTCTGCAAGCCGCATGCGAAATGGATGTGTGTGGGTATTTACCAGCCAGAATGGTGGAGCTAAGGGGATTCGAACCCCTGACCTTCTCATTGCGAACGAGACGCGCTACCAACTGCGCCATAGCCCCAAAGACCTGATTAGTTTAGCACCCGAACGGCCCGGAATGAAATTTCGGGGAGTGGTTCCCATTACACCACTCCCCGATCTTCCTTTTCAGTTAGTACCCGCGCCGCAGTAGCTCAGCAGTCAGCCAGACCGATCCAGCCAGCCAAAGCTACGCGCGGCGCTTGCGCAGCAGCTCGTCCAGAGCCGCCCCACCTGCAAGACCATCATGCGCAGGTGCAGCTGCCTGTGCGGGAGGCAATGCGGCTTCGGCCATCGATGCCGGCGTTGCTTGGCCAGCAGGCGCTGTCACAGCGGCTGCCTGCCCCACCGCAGCCTGAGCGGTACCTTGCGGAGCAGCTTGACCCGCCGGCACTGTGGAAGCCGCCGCACCTTGCGCCACAGCATCCACGAAAGTCACCCGCTCGCCAATCTCCTTGGGGCGGTAGGGCACCGGAGCTACCGGGGCTTCAGGAGCCTGGTAGGGCGCTACCGTGCGCTGTTGAATCTGCGGCTTGAGCGTATAGCTGGACAGCTGGCGGCGCGGAACCGCTCCGGCCACGAAACGCTTGGGAAGTTTCTCCGCTTGTTCGCGTTGCGAACCGGCGATAGGAGCGAAATCTTCCGCGGCGATAATCCCTTGTTCAAGGGTCACCGAAATGCCGGAACGGCGCTTAGGCGCCCGCGCCCCCGCGTTCCGGCTCCGTGCTTTTCCCGGGTTCACCCCGGCTTCATATTCATCGGCGTTCGCGGCCTGAGCATCGCGAGCTTCACCAGCGCCACCGTCACGAGCATCGCCAGCAGCTTCAGCTTCACCTTCACCAGCTGCATCTGCGCCGCCGGTGGCCGCGGAGGCAGCCGTCGGCGTGGTAGCCGCGCTCCCACTCCCCGCGCTCGCGCTCGCCGCACTCCGGCTGAGATCAGCACTCCGCCCCAGATCCGCGCTGCGGCTCGCATCGGCCGTCAGCGCCCCGAGGTCATCGCTTCCCAGGGCCGCGCTGGCCGCGCTCAAAGCCGAATGGGCGGAAGCCGCCGAGACCGCCGAACGCCCGGGGCGCGGGCGAGCCGGGCGGCGCGAATGGCGCTGCGCCCCGCGGGTCTTCCGGATACCAAGTTCCTCGGTGAGCTCGGCAATATCCTCGCGGTCCCGAGCGGTTGCTTTCCCCATTTCACTGAGGAGGTAGCCGAAGCCCGCCCCGTACAGCACCCCGATGCCCACAGCAACGTAGAAAATCCAACGGGGCATCGTCGCCGTAAAAGCAAGAGCGCCGAGCACCACAATGAGCAAGCCTAAAGCGCCCGCAACCACAAAACCGCGCTGGCGGTTCGCCGCGCGTTGGGAAATACGTGCTTTACGGCGCGCGCGTTCCCGCGCCAGGGTGCGCACATTACGCCCCGCGCTGGGTGGAAGAATATCGCGTTCGTCGTTCTCTGCCATGATGACCTCCGGCTTCCGGAAAAAAATGGCCCCGGTTGGCCCGCCAGTTTCCACGCCCGCCGTTCCGTCCGGCAGCGCGAGGGTGCGTAGCTGGGGTGAATAGCGTTCGTCGATGCGCACATCAGCGAGGATGACGCGCCGCCGATACACACCAGGGATGACATAGACCATGAGCAGCACAACTACTGCCATCAACGCGTATCCCTGGAATCCCACACAGCCACTTTAACCAATCGCGGGGCGCTCAGGCAGGGACGCGCCGTTACTTTCGTAGAGAGAATAACAACGGTGTGATTCGTGGGACGAATGGGGTTGTTGAGCAGGGCTATCCCTTCAAGCTAGGCTTACCCGTTGAGAATCATGCACTCCAATTCGTCGCCGATTCCCACGCTTTCCTTATCCGCGGGAACCACCGCTAGCCCATTCGATTTCGCGAAATTCGCCAGCGAGAGCAGCTCCACATCCCCCACCGGGTCAAATTCGTAGCCGGCGCGCGGATCGCCGTACACCTGCACCCGCACGTAATCCTGCACGCCCGGCCGGGAGAGCAGCCCGCGCACCGCCCGAGCCCGGATGGAGCGCGGGGTCACGTGCTTGTAGCCGGCCATTTTCCGCAGCGAGGGGCGCACAAATACCTCGAAGCACACCAGCGCGGCCACCGGGTTGCCCGGCAGGCAGAACATGAGTGCCGAATTTGCGCCGTCGCCCCCGATGGTACCCACCCCGACGTGCCGGCCCGGATTCATAGCGACGGCGTCGAACCGCATCGAACCGAGCGGAGACAGGACCTCCTTGAGGGTATCTCCACCCCCGTAACTCAAACCGCCGGTGGTGAGGATAACGTCGGCGCGCAGCAGCTGGTCCTCCAAAGACTCGCGCAAGAGATGCCGGTCATCGGAAACCGCCGGTACGCGGTACGCAACCGCCCCGGCGTTACGTACCGCGGTGGCAAGCGCGTGCGAATTCGCGTCGTAAATCTTTCCGTTACCCAAAGCTTTTCCGGGCGCCACCAGTTCATCGCCCACAGACATCACGACGACGCGCGGCGCCGGCCGCACCCGCACCCGGTCGCGCCCGGCCGCCGCCAGCAAGGCAATATGGCGCGCCCCAATACGGGTGCCTTCCTCCAGAATCGTGGTGCCGGCCCGCAGGTCCTCACCCTGCGCGCGCACATTCTCCCCGGGGGCCACGCGCGCCGTAATATCCACCTGCGCTTCCCCGTGATCCGTATCGATAAGGGGAACAACGGCGTCCGCGCCCGTGGGCATCCGCGCCCCGGAAGCAATGCGGGCCGCCGCGCCGGGAGTGTGGGCGATGCGGTCGGTGGTGACGGCGAAAATATCATCGGTCACCGGGAAATGCGCCGGACGGGCAGGCTCGGCACCGAAAGTTTCGTCCGCGCGCACCGCGTACCCATCCAGGGCCGCCAGGTCGGTGTGAGGAACATCAACAGTCGCGACAACGTTTTCGGCAAGAATACAGCCCATCGCGTCGGCAAGCTCCACATCGAGAGCCTCCAAAGGCTGGGCGACCTTTAAGAATTCATCGAGTTGCTCGGCTACTGTTTTCACGTATTCCTCCTCGGTACACAGCACAGCGTACCGGTTTGGGGGCCTGCCGGCGCTCACGCCGCGCGCACGGGCCTTGTTATTAGAGCACGACGGGCCTTGGCTCCGAGCCACAAGGGCCTTACTCCTAGCGGGCATCCAGCACCTCGTGCCACACTGGTGCCATGACCGACCACACCCTATCTCTTCCTGATGTCTCCGCGATGGCGGTGCCGGAAGCCAAACAGGCCTTGCGCGCAACGGTGCGCGCGGCTCGGGCTAAGCGCACGCCCGCCGCCCGGGAGGAAGCCGAAGCCCGCTGGGTCACCACCGTGCTGGATTTCCTCGGCACCGCCACCACGGTTGCCGGCTATATTTCCGTCAACAACGAACCGGGTACCCGGGCGCTATGCGATGCCATTGTGGCCAGCGGGCGCACCCTCCTTGTGCCCAAGCTCGGCCCCGGGCTCACCCGCCAGTGGGCGCGCTACACCGGCGCGGAAAATCTTACCGACCAGGCACCCGGCCGCCCGCCCGCACCCCGGGGCGAAGCCCTCGATTCCATGGTGTTGCGCGAGGTCGACGCCGCTTTTATCCCCGCGCTGCTCGTCAATCACGACGGCGTGCGCCTGGGCCAGGGCGGAGGCTGGTATGACCGCGTGCTCAAGCAGCTCGATAGCGCCACCCCGGTCGGCGCCCTGATTTGGCCCGAAGAATACGTGCACACGCCCCTCCCCCACGATGAGATGGACGTGCCGGTGCGTTACGTTCTGCTCCCCGAAACCGTGGTGGACCTGGGCGGACATTCTCCCCTGCACTAGGGTTGCGGGCGACTTTCCCGAGGGCACGTGTCACGCGCTAGAATAATGCGCCGTACGGCTTGTGCCGGCCGCCCCTCGGCTCGGCCACCGGCCCGGAAAGGAAGAACGTGCCTACCTACAGTTACCGTTGTGACAATTGCGGTCACCATTTTGATGCGCACCAGTCGATGACAGCCGCCGCCCTGGTCACGTGCCCGGAGTGCGGGAAAGACGCATTGCGGAAGGTAATGGCAGGGATTAGCGCAATCGTGTTCAAGGGCTCGGGTTTCTACCACAATGACTCGCGTTCCTCGGGTGGGAGCTCCACGCAAAACTAAGTACGACGACGCCGCTCGGTTTATCCCCAGCTTCGCGAAACGCTGCCGGTATCCACAGGCGGGCCTAGTTCTGGTTTGCGGCTGAGCATTCCTCGCTAGCCTCAAGCTATGACTGGTATCCACACGCGGCTGTGGCGGGCACGCCACCTGCTGCTGGCCGGGGTTGCCCTCCTGGCTTTTTTCACTATTCTTCAGGCAATTGAGCGCCGCTACCCGGAAACCGGGCAAGTGCTGGTCGCGCGCCGCAATCTAGCGGCCGGGCATGTGCTGAGCGGGCGTGATGTGGAGGCGCGCACCGTGGCCCGGGATCTCATTCCGGAAAATGCGCTTTCTTCGGAAGCTGAGGCCAGCGGGCAACGCTTGGCCGCCAATATTCCGGCCGGGTATCCCCTGGCCCGCGGGGTGTTGCTCTCCCAAGAATTCTTACGCGATCCGCCCGCCGGGCACGTGGTGGTGGCGGTGCGGGTGGCTTCCGATGGGACCGGGAGTTTTATTGAGCCGGGTAATTTTATTGGCTTATATGCTCCGGCCCCAGAACACAGCACGGAGGCCGGAGCGGTCCGCGTGGTGGAACGAGCCGCGGTGGTGGGGATCGGTGAAGAGGAAAAGAACGCCGGCATGCTCTCCGAGGGTGTCACATATCGAGTGCTCTACCTGGTTGTTCGCGAAAAAGACGCTAATCTTATCGTGGGCTATGCTGCCGCGGATTCTTTGCGGGCAGTGCTGGTAGCCCCTCCATAGTTTCTGCCACCGGGGTGGTCCCGGTGGCGCTCCGCGCGAAAGGATGGAAGGTGCTCGCGGGTTTCAAGAAATTCATTATGCAGGGTAACGTCATGGACCTCGCCGTCGGTGTTATCGTCGGCGCGGCTTTCTCAGCCGTGGTGAAGTCCCTGACGGACCATATTCTCATGCCGCTTATCGCCGCAATTTTCGGGCAGCCGAATTTTGACGGTAATTTTGTGTGGCACCTGGGTGGGGGCGAAATCCAATTCGGGAGCTTCCTCACCGCGGTGGTCAATTTCTTCATCGTGGCTTTCGCGCTGTACTTCTTCCTGGTACTCCCCATGAATAAGATGCGTGAACGCCACGCCAAGCCGGCCGCGGAGGCCCCGGAAGATCCCCAGCTCATCCTCCTCAAGGAGATCCGTGATGAGCTGCGTGCCAAGCGCGACTAATCTGCGCGATTGATGTGCCCGACTAATCGGCGCGACTCACCGCTCGAATACGTGCGGTTCTGAACTCGCGCGGTTCTGAGCGGGTGCGGGGCTTCGCTGTTTTCCGGAGTCCGCTACCGCTCAGAGCTTGCATTTAGAGCTTGCCGAAGTGGGGCGGGCGCTCGTCAAGAATGCTCTGTTCGTGAGCGGTGCGCGCCACGATATCCCGCATGCGAATATCACGTGCGGATACGGCCGCGTCCCGGGGTGCCACGGTAGTGGCCCCCAGGGCGTTCTTTTTTAACGCGGATTTTTTGGTGGGCGTATCCGGGTGCGGTAGGGTCGCTCCCCCGTCCCCGCGCGCGAGGCGCTGGAGGGCTTCGGCGGCATCCTTGAGTTCGCCACTTTCCACCCGCCGGGCATCTACCTCGGAGAGGCGCACCACCGCCCGGTGGACGCGTGCTGCCTGCTGAGCACCATCCCCCTGGCCGCTATCTGCCACCTGGCTGTTATCTACCACCCGGTGGGTGCGTGCGGAATGTGCCTTGCTCGCCACGGCCGCGCGCCTAATCCTGGGCCAGGCCGGAGCGGCGCACCACGTTACCGAGCACCGCATCGGCCTGGGCCAGGCCGGAGCGGCGCACCACATTACCGAGCACCGCATCGGCCTGGGGCCCGCGGCGGCGAATATCAAGTTCGCTCCGCAGTTCTTCCACCAGCTGTTCCGAGCTACGAGCCACCCCATCGGAGGCAATCCAGGCCACCATGTCATCAAGCTGATCATCCGAGTAGGCGGCCAGCGGCAGGCCCGGCCGCACCGCGGGTTTCTTCCCTCGGGCTCGCCGCGATGCTTCCGGATCCGGCGCGGAAGTTCCGGCCTGTGCACTGCCGGCCGCGTTACCCGGGGCCGGAGTGTGCGTACTCGAAGTGTTATCCGCGCCGGCTTCGCCCTGCTGAGCTTCCGCGCCTTCCGTGCTTTCCGCGTCAGCAACGCCCGGCATTCCGGCGCCCGGCACGCCCGCGGCACCCGATGCACCCGACGCGCCAGCGTCCCCAGCAGCACCCGCCGCAGCAACATCCGCTTCATCCACCGCATCCGCGACGTCCGCCCCAAATGCGGGGGTGTCTTCGGCCCGGTGGCGCGCGGCGGCCTCATCGCGGCGCACCACCCGCACGAGCGCTTCAATACGGTCCGCCTCAGATTCCGGATCAAGGAAAATCGACGAGGAGAAGGTTTGGACCACCTTCCAGCCCAAATCCTCGAGCATCTCGACCCGGTAGCGGTCCCGGCGGCGCAGCGATGGTTCGGCAACGTAATCGGCGTCGTCGGTCAGAACAGCCACCCGCCAATCGCCTTCGTGTTCGGCAACAACCAGGGGGATGCGCAAGCCGGCGTCGTAGCCGTAGTAGAGGGCGGTGAAAAGCCCGCGCCCGCGCAGGCGCGCGGCCAGGTCGAAGAGCAGCGGGCTGGCCTTGGCCACGTCCTCGTCCGCACCGATGAGTAGTTCTTCCCGGGCGGCCGTCTCCAGCAGGGTGGCTAGGAGCCGGGGGGCCGCCCCGGAAAGATCATCCACCCCGATATCGCCGGGGCCCAGGGAAGAAATGACACTCATATAGCGGCTGGGAACCAGGAGTGCCTCGCTCAGGTAGCGCGCGCCTTCCGCTTCGGTAAGCGGGCCGAAAGTATGAAGCACCCGGCCGTGGACCGTCTTGCCGAAGCCCACCGAGAAAATAACCCGGTCGCGCCGCAGCCCGCTCGCACCGGTAATATCCACCACCGGCACCAGGCTGGACGCGGATTCGCCCGCCTCGGCCAGGGCCGGGCTATTCGCGATGGTGCGTTCCACCGCCGCCCGCACATGCACGGCATGCAAACGCGAAATCGTAATAACCGCGAGGGATTCTTCCGGGCGGGTGAGGAGGTGATCCACCACCGCATCCACCACCGCGTCCACTTCCGCGCTGGGGGCTTCCACCATCCCGGTATTCGGGGAGGGGACCCCGCGCCCGTCCACCACCTGCAGGCGGTCCGCCCGGCGCACCCGCCCTGCCGGAGCGGCGCGGTCGGCGTCGTCGTACCCGAGGGTGCGCAAGCAGGCGAGGGCAAGATCATCGTGATGCGCACGGAACGTGGGAAGTTCGCACACCGGAAGCGCATCGGCCAGGGCCGCGAGTGCGCTATCCGCGCCCGCCCGCGCCACGTCACCGAGGACGACGAGCTGCGAGCCGCGCGCCATGAGGGCGACCACCGCGGCGAGCGGAATATCCTCGATACCGTCCAGAATCACCACATCCGCCCAGGGCAGGGTGGGGATGAGCTCCGGGACCAGAGCCGGGGGCACCACCCATACGGGGCGGGCCGCCTGGACCAGCGCGGTTGCTGAAGCGGCCACGTCGGCCAGCGCGCTCACGCCGGCGCGGGCCAGGTAGCGGTCCACCGCCACGGTTTCTTCGCGCTGCTTGCGGGCCACCGATTGCATATGGGTGATCGCGGCGCGCAGCACCGGCCCGGGCAGGCTCTCCACGTGTTCGCGATCCAGGTCCCGCACCGTGTGTACGAGCATGGCCAGCTGTTGCGGCCCGGCCTGGGCCAGCACGGTATTCCGGGCGATGAGCTGCTCGAACACAGAGTTGGTGTAGGCCAGGTCGAGTTCGGCGGCCACCGCTTCCCCGCTCACTTCGCGGCGGGCCATATCGCGGGCGAAATCTCCCAGGCCGCTGTCCTCAAGGTCGTGGAGCAGGTCGATGCGGCGCGGCTGGGAATCAAGCACCCGGCGCTGGGAGACCAGGGTGCGCACCAGGGCCAGCACGTTTTCGATGGGTTCGCGGCGCAGGCCGGCACGGTGCGGGAGGAATTCTTCGAGTTCACGCACCTGCCCGTCCACTTCCGCGGCGGTGGCCCGGATCATCGTCATGCCCTCGGGGAGGGTGGGCCAATCGCTTTCCGCGCTGTAGCGGCGCCAAATATCGCGCTGGCGCGCCACTTCGCTCAGGGCCGCGTGCATATCCGCCACCCGGATCCCGGGGCGCACAAAATCGCGGGCCTGCTTGGTCAGGGCGCGGCGCTGGGCACGTTTCATGCTTTCGCCGTGCTCGGCGCGCCATTCATCGCTCGCGGTGGCGATCACCATATCGGCAACTGAGCGCTCATACACGGCGGGTTTGAAGACCTCGAGGGTATCGGCGATCCCTTCGAGCATCTTGATTTGTTCCATCCACTGAGCCAGGGTCTTCGGGCGGGCCAGGCCGGTCTCCCCGGCCACCCGCTGGGATTGCTCCATAACCAGGGGAAGGGTTTCGGTGGCCATGCGGGTCACGGTGGAGAAGGCGCGGGCGGCGTCGTCCTCCGTGCGCACCTGCGCGCGCAACCATTCCGAATTCCCGCCCCCGCTAAAAGCCCCGGCGCGGCTCGCCTCCGCGAGCCGTTCGAGCACCGCCTCGCGATCCTCACGTACCCGGGCCGCGGCGGTGGCATCCAGGCGCACCTTCGTGGCCGGGCCCTGGGGCTGGGCGGCGAGCTCAGCCAAATGCTCAAGCACGTCATATACCGAGGTATTCCACACCGGATCGACGGCGTGCAGGGCGTTCACGTAGCCGCGCAGGCTGCGGCGCGCCGCCTTGAGATCGCGGCGCACGGCCAGGGTGCGTTCTTCGTCGATCTGCGGGAACTTTTGGCGCAGGCCCTGGCGCAGCCGCAAAGCCGCGCCGTTAATATCAGAAAGATCAATGAGTAGTTCACCTACGCCGAGCTCAGCGGCCCGCGCGGTCACCGCAGCGCGCCGCGCCCGGGTGCCGGGAATATAGAGGACGGAGCGGCTGGATGCGGCTGCGTCCGCGGCAATCGCGACCAGGGTGGTCACGTCCGCGCTTCCCGGCGGGGTATCGATCACGACGTCGCGGCCAGTTGCCACGGCTTCCACCGCGGCAAGTTCAGCCACATCCAAATCGCCCACCCCGCGTTCGCCTTCGGGGGCCCGGTCACGTTTTTCGGCCGGCGGGAGCGGGGCGCTGGTGAGCTGGTGGGTTCCGCGATCCCCGGCAATCGCCGCGAGCACCCCGGAACGAATCATGACCGGGCGCAGCAGCTCCGCGTCGGTAATCGCGCGCGCGGCCGGATCGGCAAACATGCCCAGCAGCACCTGCGGGCGGTAGGAAGCCCCGGGCAGGTAGAGATGCGATAGACGCCGCACCCGGGTAATAAGTTCATCTTCGGTGGCCCGCTCCACCCGGGTGAGCTGGGCCAATTCGCGCACCGGGGCGCCGTGCTGGCGCAGTGCGCTCACAATATCCGGATTGACGGACAGGGCCGGGGTGGTTTGGATAAGGGCATCGGTGCCTACATCCTCCACCTGCAGCAGGCGGTACACAATCGGCACGCTAACTTCGCGCACCTGCCGGGTTTCTTCGCTGTTTTGAGTGGCGGCTTGCGCGGTGCTTTGCCCGGCAGCTTCCGAGGCGGCTTGGGTGGCGGGTTGCTCGAGCGACTCCTCGAATCCGGCCGACCCCTCCCCGAGGGCTGCCTCTGCACCGTTCGAGCCAGAACCGCCGGCCGCCGCGTGAACAGCGGCTTCCTCCGCGTAGGCCCGCATCGCTTCCGGGTCGAGCTTGAGTTCGCCGGTGTCCTCATAGCCGGGCTCCAGCTCATCACTGGGCCGGCGCGGCGGGAGCTCCGTCCACGTCAGATTGCCGCTGGCCAGCTGAATCGGGGCGTACCCGTATTCTTCCGCGGCGCGCGCCACCTGGTCCCGCAGGGTACGCCAGGTAGCGAGGGCCTCCTGCTGGCTGCGCTCCTCCCGAATAAGCGAGGTGAGGCGGGTGGGCGCCCCGGAAGAAAACTGTGCTCCCCCGGTCGGGTGCGGATGGGTGAGATCAATACATACCCGCGCGGCCAGATTCTCCGCCGCGCGCTCGGCCCGCGCGGCCAGCTCCTCCTGCCAGGCCGCATAGGCCCGCGACACGAGCTCTTCGCGCTGCGGGGCGGGTAGCGGCGCGGGATGGTCCTCCGCTTCCGCTCCACTACTGTCACTTTCAGTTCCGTGTTGCACAGCTGCGGTTTCCGAGGCACCGTGCGGTGCGACGCCGCTAGCGCCGGCCTGCGGTGCCTGCTGAGCTGGAGTGGCGGAATGTCCGGCGGCTTCCGCGCTGGCGGCGGACTCGGCAGGGGCCGGGGCCGGTGAGGAAGCGACGGGCGTATCCTGCCCGGGTTCCGCGGGGTCACGGTCGCCCGCGGGCAGCGCGGCGGCCTCGGGAACCGCGGCGGTATCACGAGAAAGAGATTCACGAGCCGAATGCCGGCGAGATGAGCGTCTGAAGAGAGGAGTCACAACCTTAACGCTACTCAGGTCCGGCGTAAAAGTCCCTATGCGCGCCGCAATAAGCCAAAAATTACGCCCTTATTCCGCCACCGGCGTGGAAGACTGGGGCATGCTAGCGGCACGCGCGGAAGAATCCACAGCGGGGAACGACGGCGCCCACTCGGCCGGGCACAATCCCGGCCAGAGCGGAAGCTCCTGGAGCTGGCCGCCCACGTGCCGGATAAGCAGCTGCGGGGCGGGTTCGGAGTCGGGCGCAGGGCCCAGTGCCGGGGCGCCGGCTCCCGCGGCGCCAATAACCGGCAAGCCGGCAAGCCCAGGATCCGCACGATCAACTACGGTCAGCTGGGAGGCATAGCAGCGCAGCGCCGCCACCACGGTGGCTTCATGAGCCCGGGCGTTGCGGTAGCACCATCCGGCCTGCCCGGGAGTGGATGCCAGCTCGAGTACCGGAATTCCGCTCACCCGGCCTAGGGCGCGAGCCAGGTGATGCACCCGGACGTGGTCGGGGTGGCCGTAGCTTGCTGCGGCGTCGTACCCAATAATGACGGTGGGCCGCACGTGCGCGAGGAGTGCCCGCGCATCTGCGATTTCTTCGCTCAGGTCCGCGCGGGAAAAGGCGCGCGGTCCGGCGCTGGGCGCGGGGCCGGCGACCCCGGGTGCGATCCAGGCCATCCCGGAATCGCGGTAGCGGCGCGGCGCGGCGCCGGGTGCGAGGGCGGGCACGGTGCCGAGCCAGAAGCCGTCCGTAACCCCGAGGATGGCGCGCGCTCGAGTGATTTCCGCTTCGCGCCGGGCAACGAGTTCGGCCTCCCCCGCCCCGGCGGGCAGGGTCCCGGGAACCGCTTCGCCTTCTTCGCCGCGGGTGCACGTGAGGATGCTGACGCGATGCCCGGCGGCGGTGAGGAGCGCAGTGAGGCCGCCGGCTTGGATCGCTTCGTCGTCCGGGTGGGCGTGGAGGAAAAGGGTGCGGGCGAAGAGCGGGTCGCCGGGGTCCCAGGTGTAGTGGATCGCGTTGGTGCCCGCGCGGGTCTGACTGCTGGTGCGCGCGTCAGTGTGCGCGTTGGTTCCGCCGGCGGTGCTCATGCGTTCCTCCCGAGTGTGCGGTAGGCGGCGGCGTAATCGCGCGCGACCGCGTCCCAGGTGCGCGATTCGGCGAAGGCGCGCCCCGCGGCGCCGTGCCGAGCCCGCAAATCCGGATCGTCCAGGTAGGCCCGCACCGCGCCGGCCCATTCGCGCGGCTCGCGGCTGCGGCACAGGGTGCCCGTCACGCCGCCGTGCACCGATTCGGGAATCCCGGAGGAATCCCAGGCCACCACAGGGGTGCCGCAAGCGGCAGCTTCCACGTTGATAATCCCAAAAGTTTCCGAGAAAGAGGGGTTGAGGAGGAGCTGCGCGTGGGCGAGGAAGGCCGCGAGGCCGGTGCGTGGGAGCGGCCCGATGCAGCGGACGTCACTTTCCATTCCGGTTTCTGTTACGACGGCGCGCAAGTGGTCCTCGTAGCCGGCGAAGTCATCGGAGGCCGCCCCGGCAATAACGAGGAGCGGGCGGGTGCCGGCGGGCAGCTCCGCGAGCGCGCGAATCGCTAAATCCGGGGCTTTCAGGGGTTGGAGGCGGGCGGCGAAGAAAACGTAGTCCCTCCCTCCGGTCACCTCGGTGACGCAGTCGGGCGCGGCATCGCGCGTGGCACCGGGAGCAGCGGCCGGTGAGGCGGCAACGACTCCGCCAGCGCGGGCCGGGTGGAACATCTCAATATCCACGCCCGGATGCGCGATCTCGACCGGGCAGGGCGGGGTGCCGTAGCGCTGCGCGATCATCTCTTTTTCCGCTTGGGATACCGCAATAATGAGGTCTGATTCGCGCACGCAGCGCGCCTCGCCGGGCACCCGCCCGGAGGATTCCGCGGGTTCGCCGTCGGCAAGATTTTGGCCTTCCCGCGCAGCTACCGAATGGAAAGACTGCACGTGAGGGCGCCCGGTTTCCTGGGCGACGGGCAGGCAGGCCACGCCCGCGAACCAGTGGTGGGAGTGGATAAGATCGACGCCGCTGCCGTGCTCGGCCATCCACCGGCGAAATTCCACTGTGAAAGGGGCGATGAGGCCATCGGTGTGGCTTTTCGCCACGGGGTGGCGCGGGCCAGCCGGTAAGAAGAATGCACGTACGCCCGGCATGACCTCATGCATATAGGGTTGGCCGGGTTCGCTGGCGCGGGTGACCAGATCGACCCGGTGCCCGGCGCGGGCGAGGGCCTGGGCGGTATTGGTCACCACCACGTTGAGGCCGCCGGCATCGGCGGATCCGGGAGTGGCCAGTGGGGAGGTATGCACCGAGGTCATAGCGATATGGAGCGGGGCAGGCGCGCCGTCGTTCCTATCCGGTTCCTGTGCGTGGTGCGTATTTCCCAAGGTCATTCCCCCAGCCTACCCGGGAATTACGCCCCAAAGGTACATGCGCTTTTACGTGGAGGCGAGGATGCTCAACAGTTCCCCGACTCGACTCGATGGATTCAGCCCTACCTCTCCGTTCTGTTTGTCCGCACTTTTCGCTCTCTCGTAGGCATCTCGCCACGACCCAACCGGAAAAGTGCTAGGTACGCTCTTACCATCAAGGTGGGGAACGAGCTTCTTCTCAAGCTCACCTGGGCGTACGTGTGCGAAATGATCCGCAATATGCCACCACAACCAGATCTCGAAACAAGGATTCGAGACGAAAACTTCGAAACCTTCTTCTTGAGCTTCCTTCACGACAGCCTGCAGCGTTGGATGCTGGTCCGTATCCATGACAAGACAAATATGCTGATACTTTCCCGAGTGCCCGGCGATGGAGATAGCCTTATCTAATACTCGCCTAGGTTCACCTCCACCGGACACAATTTTGAGAGTAACTGCCCGATTGTCACGTATCAGCTGCTGGAACAAACCGAAGTACTCGACCTCCGTTACTGAGCCTTCGGTAACAATCAGGTAGCTCTCACGCAGACGCCGTTGGGGACGTTTTCTAACCATCACCGTGACCGCCGATCATTTTCCGGAACAGCCAGGGTTCAAGTAACGGCGTAGCGCCTAAACGGCCCGACATATACAAGCTGGCCATATCAGTGCCAGGCTTCACGTCAGGGAAATCGGCCACGGAGAAAAGATCAGTAGCACCCTCATTATTTTTTTCCGTCAGCCATACCTGTCCCGGCATCAAGTCGGTACCAGATTCGTGCGAGAGGAAATAAGGGTTATGGCTCGTGAAAATGATCTGACCACCATTGGTATTCAGCTCTGGATCCTGGAAAGCAGCAATGAGCTCAGTTGCCAACATGGGATGCAAACTCGCGTCAATCTCATCCACGCATACAACTTTTCCCGTACGCAAAGCTTCGACAGCTAAACTCCCTAACGCGAGCCAGGATGTGGTACCGAGGGATTCTTGTTCAGCGGCGAAGGTGATTGAATCCTTCGCACCCTTATGGGAAAAACGCAGAGCTAAAGCGAATTGTTTAACTAGTTCAGCCGTGATTTCCTCATCCTGGTGTTCCTCGGGAATCAGCTTCTTGAACATATCCAGTAATTCAGGCGGGAATTCCCTCGACTCAACACTAATATCGTCAATCCCCACATCAGCGACCTTTGCCAAGCTGGCATAGAGCCGCCGCTTGGCAATATTTTTAGAAAGGTCGCTGGTGAGCTTATGAACCTGCAGATCATAATCGGAGTTACCTACGCGATACATGAGTAATTCTCTGCCGATTGTGCGTGCGAGGTCGGCTAAAACCTTGGCACCAAGAACAGCGGCGCGCGAAAGAACCAGCTCACGGGGTGAAACCTCATTGATCTTCCCCACCCGCGTGGGGTGAACCTTATGCCCGCGCACGTCCCGATCAATAAGCGTTGTGGCGCGAGTCGAGTAATAGGCCCGTAATTCTTCGCGAACAATCGCTCTCTCATTGAGCGTGAAGCTATAGACGTAGCGAATACCATCCGTCACGAAATCAATCCACAACGAGGTATCCGCGTTCCGTTTCTCCGGGTCCAGTGCAAAAGGAGGCACGGGCAACTTATCGGCACTAGCCCAGGAGCGTGCGGAATTGTAAACAGCGTCTCGAATGAAGTTAAGTGCCTCCAGCACGGTGCTCTTGCCCGAAGCGTTGGCACCGTAAATCGCGGCGCATGGCCATACGTGCTCACGCCACAATTCACCTTCGGGTGGAATGTTATGCCGCAACGAAGGGCGGAGGAGGGACAGCTCCCATTCATCACGCAAACTTCTAAAGTTAGCGCCGCCAACACCGAGGAGTATCATAAAGACCATTCTAGTGTCGAAATACGTGCAAATACAGAATCAATATGCATTTTGCGTATTTTCAGACATGAAATGCCCAGCGAAACTGTTTCATAGTTCAATCGCAGAGTGGGGCTATAAGCCGCAGAGTGAACTGCTGCCGGTAGCCGACCTGAAAACACGAAAATTCCCGCGTCACAGGCAGACCTATGACGCGGGACATCCCACTGTGCCCCCGAAAGGATTCGAACCTTCGACCTACCGCTTAGGAGGCGGTCGCTCTTCCCCTGAGCTACGAGGGCGGGCCCACCGCCGACCGTTCATCCGAACGACGGTAGGAATAAGATAACCGTTCCAGGTTACTCTGCGTGGCACCGTGGGCGCCACTTACCGATTACAGGCCCAGCTACCGCGCCGAAGGATCGGGCACATCCCAGGGCACATTGGTATCCGGAACGTGGAGGTTCTTGGTGGCGTGGGTTGGCACCACGAGCACCGGCGATTGGGTGCCGAGGAGCAGCGTGTGGCTAGTGGAGCCAAAGAGCAGTCCGGTAATTCCGCCGCGGCCGCGCGCCCCCACGACCACCAGGTCCACGGAGCTTGAGAATTCCGCCATGATTTCTGCCGCGGAGCCTTCCACCGCGTAGCAGCGCACCTGCACGGTTTCATCCCCGCGCAGCACTTCGGCCACGGTTTCTTCCAGGCCCAGGCGGGTGTCATCCAGAATTTCGCGGGTCATATCCCCGCCGGGAAGTAGGCCGCCCCCGGCGCGTGTCACCGACACCGCGTTAATTGCGGAGACCTGCGCGCCCCAGCGCCCGGCCATCCGCACCGCCAAATTAAGTGCGTATTTCGATTCCTGCGAGCCGTCCACTCCCACCACAATGTGGCGGATCGGCAGGCGCCGCGAATGCTGGAGCGGCACCACGGCAACCGGGCAGTACGCCTTGGAAACAATCGCGCCGGCCACTACGCCCAGCTGGTCAATATCCGCGGTATCCGCCCCGGAATACCCGACCACCAGCCGCGAAGCGGTTTTGGATTCTGCCAGGAGCAGCTCGACCGGATCCCCGGGCAGCGCCACCGCGGTGGCTTCCAAGCCCGCCAGGCCGGCCACGCCCTCCTGGGCGAGCGCCTCCCGCGCGATACTCATGGCGCTCTCATAGGAGCCGCGCGGATCGGGGCCTTCCTGGTAGCAGGTGAGGGCCCGCAGAGTGGCATTGCGACTCACGGCCACGTGCGCACCCCACACAAGTGCTGCGCGCGATTCAGGGGAGCCATCCACCCCAACGACCACGGAATTCTCATGCTGGTACATCGTTACCTCCGTTGCCCATTCTCCCACGGGCCCGCCCCGGGGTGGAACCGTGCGTAAAATACGAACGCCGCCGGGAGCTCCGACGGCGTTCGCACATAATTCTTCTCCAACCTCGCGGCAGGCGCGCTTTAGGAAACGCGGATCACGATGGGGGTATCACCGCACCACGAATCCGGACCCACGCGGGTACCCATGCTCGGGTTCCACGCCGCCACATTCTGGCCGTTGCCCAGCGAGATCGCCACGTGGCCGGGCCAGTAGAGGATATCACCGGGCTGGGCTTCCGCGTAGGAAACCTGGCGGCCCACCGAGAGCACCGAAGTGGTGTACCCGCCGATGGCAACACCGTGCTGGGCGTAGACCCAGCGCACGAAGCCGATGCAATCCCAACCGGAGGGGGTGGTGCCAGCCCATACATAGGGCGAGCCCACGCCGCTGAGGGCGGTATCAAGAACGGAGGAGCCGATAGCGCTGGGCGCGGCTTCTACTTCCACGCCAATGCCCGCGGCTGCGGGAGCGGCATCGTTATCAGAGGAGGCGGTGGCGGTTTCAGCCGCGGCGGTGGTGGCGCTGGCGGCCGGGGCAGCTACTTCAATAGCCGGAGCTGCGGATTGAATGTTGATCTGTTCGATCTTCCATTCCGAGGTGGCGCTCGTGGTGCCGGCGATGCCAGCGGCAACGTCCTGCGCGTGCGGGTTGGACAGCGCCGCCTTGGCGGGCGCCGCCGCGGTATCAGCCGCCGCATTCGGAACGATCAGTGCTGCTGCGCCGCCCACAACGAGAGCTGCGGTGAGACCACGTACTGCGGGGTTCGCCAGGTTATGAGCCTGCGACCGCATATCAAGAGCGTGGCGTCCGGTCATGGGATGATCTCCTACAAAACTTTCCTGCGCGCCCCGAGGGGCACTTTCGGTACGTCCATTAGCGTAACGATTAGGCAACGAATTGTCACGTTTATGTAACAAGTGGCACAGGAGGGCCGTTATCATCCCAAAACGGCGAACTCCCGGCCTTTCCTCCGCTTTTTTCGCGTGATATCAGGCTTTTCCCAGTACCCGTTTATAACGTTTTGATATACTTTTTCGCGGCTTACACCACGCTGAGGTGACGAACTGTGGTGGAGACCACGGGAACGACGACGCCGCACTACCGCTCCGCCAGGCGGGGAACCCGGCTTTCATCGCCACCTGAGACAGGCCGGGCGCCCAGGACTCACCGCTGCCACCCGGCCGTCACCACCGCCACTTGAGGCGCACCGCCTCCAGCCCGGCCGCCTCAGGCGTGCACGAGGAGGTGTTTGCGAATCCAGTCAGTCAGGGGAAGAACTCCGCTTGCCCCGTGGGCGAGGATATCGCCGTCGTCCTCAACACTGATAGTCACCGCAGCATCGGGTTTAATGCCGGCCGCGGCCATGGCTTCGAGGAGGTCGTCGTCGGTTTGCACCACTTCGCCGATGCGCGCAATGGTGACTTTCCCACCGTTCGGGTTGCGTTCCAGGTAATCCGCCACGGCGAGTAGGCCGGTGCGCGCGGCAATATCCGCGCCGGGACCCATGGAATTTTCCGCGGGAATCGGATTGCCGAAAGGATCGTGGCTGAGTTCGTAGCCCTGCTCGCCCAGCACGTGGGAAATGCGTTCTTCCAGTTCGCGGGACATCACATGCTCCCAGCGGCAGGCTTCGGCATGCACGTGCTCCCAGGGCATCCCGAGCACGTGGAGAAGGAAGCATTCGGCTACCCGATGTTTGCGCATCACGCTGGTGGCGATGCGCCGGCCTTCGTCGGTGAGCACGATGGCACGGTCGGTATCCAGGTACATCATGCCGTCGCGTTCCAGGCGCGCCACGGTTTCCGAGACGGTGGGTTTAGATTGGCTCAGGCGCTCCACGAGCCGGGCGCGCAGCGGGACGATTCCTTCTTCTTCGAGTTCGTAGACCGCTTTGAGGTACATCTCGCGGGTATCAACAAGGTCATCACTCATCGCGCGTCTCCTTCGTCTCTGCGGCGGGGGCGGCATCCGGGTGCCCGCCCGCATCCGGTTCCTCATGCGTATCTTGCCATTCTAAGCTGCCCGCGCGCTGCGGGGAATGCCCAGTTTCCGAGCCGCGAGCTACGCTCTCGCCCGGCGCGCTTTCGTTCGGTTCCGTTTCCTGCACCGCGGCGGCCGATGCCTCACTCGACCGCAGCTCGCTATCGTGCGCTTCGTCCTCCGGTTCGAAAAGATCGGCTTCGACTTCGTCGTGGTCCTCCGCGGTGAAGCTTTGCCCGCTATCCGTCTGCCCGGTGCGATTGGCCCGCAGCTGCGCTTCGCGCTCCTCATTTTCGTGTTCGAGCGGCCCGAGAATCTCCAGCTGGAAGGGGTGGCGCACCCGGTAATGCACTTCCACATCCCATTTGCGCCGGCCCCACAGGTAGGCACCCACGGTGGCCACCAGGCAGCCAATCGCGCCGATGCCCACACCCCAGCGTGCCCCGGCCGCCCCGGAAATACCGCCAACCACCAGCGAACCGATCGGGGTCACGCCCTGGTTAACCGTCTGGTAGAGGGAGACCACGCGCCCGCGCATCTGCGGAGAAGTAGACATCTGCACCGCTGCATTGGCGGCGGTGAGCATGATGAGCATGAAGAAACCGACCGGCACCAGGGTGAGGGTGTAGATCAGCAGGTTCGGGGCCAGCGCATTGGCGGTCACCGCAATACCCATGGCCACGCCCGCTCCCACCACGGAACGCACCCGCGGTTGTTTGGTGCGCCGCGCGCCCACTACGGCACCGGATAGCGAACCCACTGCCACCATGGAGGAAACAATGCCGAATTGGGTGGAGTCGGCGTGGAATTCCATGGTGGACATGGACACCGTGGTGAGCGGGGTATTCATGGCCAGGCAGGACACCACACCCACCACCGCGAAAATCACGAGGAGGTCGGAACGGTTGCCCACGTAGCGCAGGCCGTCAATCGTTCCCTGAATCGCGGAAACTTTCTTTTCCGGCCGCGGCGCCGGGTGGAATTCCTCCGGGCGCATGAGGGCCAGCGCAATAAGGGTGGCCCCGAACATGATGCCGTTAATAATGAAGACCCAGCCGGTGCCGATCACCCCGATAAGCAAACCGCCCAGCGCCGGCCCGATGAGGCGCGCAATATTAAAGGACATGGAGTTCAGGCCCACGGCGTTGGGTAGCCAGCGCGGGGGCACCAATTCGGAAATAAAAACGAGGCGCGGCGGATTATCGAAGGATTGAATCACCCCGATGGCCAGAGCGAACAGGCAAACCACCAGCACATTCGCCCAGCCCAGCAGCACCAGCACGCCCAGGGCCACCGCGGTGAGCAGCATCCCGAATTGGGTGAGGACCACCATTTTGCGTTTATCGAGGCGGTCAGCGAGCGCGCCGGCCAGCGGCATAATAAAAGGAATGGGGACGAATTGCAGCGCCGTCACAATACCCACGGCAAAAGCATCATTATTGGTCAGGTCGCTCATAACGAGCCAGTTCTGGGCGGTGCGTTGCATCCACCCGCCGGTATTGGCGACCAACGAGGCAGCGAACCAAATAGCGTAGTTACGGTATTTCAAACTGGCGAATGTACGCCCCACTAAATCCTGCCCCCTGCGGAAAAATCCGATAACTATAGCGGCCGACGGGCGCGGCGGGCTCGTAGCTGCGCTATCTGCGGTGAGTTTATCACGCACGGCCAGGCAAAGCTCGCCTTTGTCTCACCGGCGAAAATAGTACGACGACGCACGGCGGGCCCGCCCCGGGGAGGGGCGGGCCCGCCGTGATTGAGCTGGCAGCCAAAGTGCTTAGCCGAGCAGGAGTTTCTGAATTGGGTCAAGCAGGAAGTAGATCACGAAGGCAACGAGGGTGCCCCACATGAGCGGGTGAACCTTGCGAGCCTTGCCGGCCGCCACCGCCATAATGACGTAGGCGATGAAGCCCACCCCGATGCCTACCGTAATGGAGTAGGAGAAGGGCATGAGGGCAACGGTGAGGAAGGCCGGGATCCCCACGCTCAGGTCATCCCAGTCGATCTCGGTAACCTGCTGCATCATGAGGAAGCCCACCGCGACCAGCGCGGGAGCGGCCGCTTCGGAAGGAACCAGGGTAACTAGGGGAGCGAAGAAAATAGAGAGCAGGAAGAGGGCGCCGGTGGTCACCGATGCGAGGCCGGTGCGCGCACCGTCAGCTACGCCCGTCGTCGACTCAACAAAAGAGGTGTTCGAGGATACGCCACCCATACCGCCGGCCAGCGCCGCGAGGGAATCGAGGAGCAGGATGCGGGAGGTGTGGTAGGGCATGCCGTCTTCGTCGAGGAGGTCACCTTCGGAAGCGACCGCAACCATGGTGCCCATGGTGTCGAAGAAATCGGCGAGCATAACGGAGAAGGCCAGCACCACCACGGAAATAACGCCGAGCTTCTGGAAGGGCCCCACCACGGAGAAGCATCCGAGGGTGGAGAAGTCGGGGATTTGCACCGGGGAGCCGTTGAGGGCGGGCGCCCCGCCGTTCCAACCGGTCACGTCGCCGCCGGCCACGCTTCCGGGCTTGGCAATAATATTGACGATCACGGCCGCGACGGTCGAGGACACGATGCCGATGAGGAGCGCGCCGGGCACCCCGCGCAGCAGGCAGATCGCGGTGAGGAAGAGGCCGAATACAAAGACGGCCAGCGGCCAGGAGGCGATGGAGCCGTTGATCCCGAAGGACATTATGGTGCCTTCGCCGGGGCGGATGAGGCCGGCGTTGACCAGCCCAACCAGGGTGATGAAGAGCCCCAGGCCCACAGAAATGGCGGTGCGCAGGAACTTCGGCACCGCCCGGAAAATGGCTTCACGCAGGCCCGTCACCACGAGCAGCGTGATGACGATGCCTTCAATAACGATAATTCCCATACCGTCAGCCCAGGTCATTCCGGGCATCTGCACGATGACTACGCCGACGATGGTATTGAGGCCCAGCCCGGCGGCCATGGCGAGCGGGAAATTGGCGATGACGCCGGTGAGCAGCGTCATGAGGCCGGCCACAATGGCGGTGCCGGCGGCGATGGCCGGGAGGTTCGGGCCCTCGGTGCCGCCGCCCAGGTAGGCGCCGGTGGAATCCGGACCCGACAGGATAATGGGGTTAAGAACCAGGATGTAGGCCATGGCCACGAAGGTGACCAGCCCGCCGCGCAATTCGCGGGCCACGGTGGTCCCGCGTTCGCGCAGCCGGAAAAAATCCCGCTTCGGCTCGGAGGTTGTGCTGTGGTTCGTCTCGACGTGCGTGGAAGTTACGCTCACGAAGATCTCCTCGGTAGTCGTGCGGTCCGTTATGCGCTGGCGAGCGCGTGATCCGCAAGATTGACGGGCGGTCCTGACCGCCACCGGCACCCATTCTTGAACTACGGTCACCACCCACGCAAGGAGCGTCTCATTATTTGGACGCATTTTCGCCATTTGTGTCTCATATTTTGAGACGCGCGCGGGATGTGGTGGAGAAATGGCGCGATGGCACGGTTTTCCGCCCCTTCACCTCCCGCGTGAGTCCGGCCACGCGCGGCAGCGCCCTACCTCGCTGCGATGCGAATACCAGCGCGCACGGCCCGGGTTGTTACGGAACAGATGCGACGATGACGTCGCCAAACCCGCGGACCGCTAATTCTCCATCACAGTGCGGCACGAAAACCGCCTGCCCGGAGTTGAGCGGTTCACGCCGGCCCCCGGCGAAGACTTCCACCGCGCCTTCCAGGCAGACCACGGTGCGCGGGCCGCGCGAGCGCAGCTTTTCAACGGTGGTGGCATCGCGCAGGTGAACCACCGAGAGTTCAAAATCGTCCACGGGAACATAGAAAGTGGAAACCGCTTCGCTCATATGCTCGGGGGCGATGCGGATGGGCGGGACTGCGGCGTCGTCCATAATCCGCAGCAATTCGGCCACGTCCACGTGCTTCGGGGTGAGGCCGGCGCGCAGCACGTTATCGGAGGCCGCCATGATTTCCACCGCGGTTCCGGACAGGTAAGCGTGCACCGTCCCGGCGGGGATAAAGAGGGCTTCTCCGGGACGTAAGGTCACCGGATTCATGAGGAGGGAGGCCACCACTCCCGGGTCGCCGGGGTAGTGCTGGGCCAGGGTTTCCACAATGCGGTCCGCGCGCGGGGAAGGCGAGGCGCCGCGCTCCAGGCGGGCGGCGCAGGCGGCTACCACCTGCTCAATCTGCTCTGGTTCCGGGCGGGTTCCCGCGGAAAGGAGGTCGGCGAAGACCGCTCCCACCCCGCGTTCTTCCACGAGGGCGGCGAGCCGGTTCGTGAGGGGCAGGCCGAGGCCGCCGAGCACTTCGGCGATGCGTCGCGGGGTGCGCAGCCCGCAGATCGCCTCAAAAGGCGTGAGGGCGTAGGCCAGTTCCGGTTTGTGATTGCGATCCCGGTAGGAGCGGTGGGGTGCGGTGCGGGAAATTCCGGCGGCTTCTTCCCGCTCGAAGCCGGCGCGGGCCTGCTCGAGGGAGGGGTGGACCTGGAGGGAGAGCGGCTGGTGCGGGGCAATAAGCTTGAGTAAATACGGTAATTCGCCCCCGTGCCGGCGGGCCACATCCGCACCGAGCATCTCCTCGGGAGCCCGGGCTATCAGATCACGCAGGCTCGGCCCGCCGGGCGCTACCAGGGTGGCGGATTCTTCCGGGAGCTCTGGGGTGCGCGGGCCTCGCGCCGGGCCGGCCCGGCGCCGCGAGCGCCGCCGCCCGCGTACCCCGCGCAGCGCGGCGCGCCCGGGCTCGTTCGCCTCCGTTTCACGCCCGATCCGGTGTTCCCCGGTGGGTGCGGAAGGGTAGAGCTGAGCCAGGTCAAAAAGCGGGGCATCCTGAGCGGCAATCACCTGGGCCGAATCATCAGGGTGGGCGCCGAGCCAGATTTCCGCCACCCGGGTTTCCGCCGGGGCGTAGCCGAAAAGCGCGGGAAGCGCGCTCGTTCCGCCCCACGCATAGTCCCTGGCTCGCCCTTGGATCCGCATCACCGCTGCTCCTGTTTTAGCTCAGGGCGCCGGTGGCCTGATAGCGCCGCCCGCGCGATCCGCGCACCACGGTGCGCTCGCGCCCGCGCCGAATCACCGGAGCCACGCCATTGGCCGGGCTCGCGGCTACTTCTACTGCCGCCGCTTCCGCTGCCGGTTCCTGAGCGGATTGGGAACTAGGGGTCGGCGCTGCTGCCGGAGAGGCAGCGTCCGTTTCTACCGCGCCAGTTTCGCTTTCCACGCCCGCGATCTTGCGCCGCACCCGGCGGCGCCGCCCGCTGCGCTCGGCGCGCTCGGCCTTCTCCGCCGCGGCAGCCCGCGCCGATTCCTTACGTTCCTTTTCCGAAGCAGCCCGCGCCTGCGCTTTTTCCGTTTCCAGCTTGGCCAGCCGCTCGCTCCACGGCACCCAACGCGGAGCCAGCAAAGCACCCGCCCCGGGCAGCATCTCGATTTCGTTGAAGGTCACGGAACGAGCCCGGCTCGCCCGGCTCACCGTAATACTCCAGTACCAGCCGTGATACCCCGGATGGGTACAGGTAAAGAGGTAGGACACCACCCGGGTATCCTCCGCGAGGAATCCCGCGTACTCCCCCACGAAACGTTCTGCCACAGCCTCGATCAGGGTTGCCCGCGCTTCATCAACCGCCGCAGCAATTACCCGATCTTCGGGCAAGCCGGGCTGCGGCTCCACCCGCTTATCATCCGGGGTCACCGCCACGTTTTCATCAACGCGATCCTCCGGGCGCGCCACATCCGCACCCTCATCCGCGTGGCCTTCTACCCGCACCTCGGGGAAGTGCAATTCCGCGGCTTCAGCCCCCGCACCCCCCGCGCATTCTTCTTTTTCTTCATTCTTAGGCATCAAAATCATCGGCAACCGCACGCAAAGCGCGCGCGATCTGCCCTCCCCCTTCCGGGTAGCGGCCGCGCCGAAGCTGGGTGGAGGCCCCGTCCAGAAGCCGAATGAGATCTTCCACGATCACCACCGTTTCTTCCGGGGAACGCCTATTCTTCCGCGCGAGCGATTCAAGTTTGGTTATCGGTTCGACATTGAGTGCTTGCGGGCCGCGGCGCGTATCGGCAAGCCCGAAGGACACCCGCTGACCCTTGCGCGGCGTGAGCCCTTCCGGGAGGGCCGAGGAGGGCAGGAAGACCTGCGCACCGTCCTCATCGCTGACAATAAAGCCGAAGCCCTTAGCGGCGTCGAAAAACTTAACCTTTCCGGTTGGCACAACACTCTCATTTCTAGCAAAAACGCTTCGCACACGGTCGGGCGAAGCACCAGCGTCATTCTACCAGCGCCCCCGCGGGCACAGGCAACGCTACCGGCTGAACGCCCCGGCCCCTTTTCCCATCCCGCTCCCAGAATGCTGTGGTTAAATTGTGCTGTCCACCACGTAAGGGGCAGGCCCGGTGCCGCACCGGGCGCACGGAAGGTTGAAGTTATGGGGATCGTACGCCGGATAGCTGGAACACTCGCGCTCGCGGGCGCGCTGCTTCTTTCCGGCCCGCTGGCCGCCGCGGAAGAACCCCTCTCCAGCGTTGATCCGGTCACCGATCAGGCCCAGGTTCTTTCCGCCAGCGAAGAAGAGCAACTGCGCACCTCCCTCAATCGCCTCCAAGATGAGACGGATTACGCGGTGCGTTTCGTTTTTGTTAATAGGTTCGACGGCGCAGGCGCGGACCAGTGGCCCATTGAAACATTCAACCGGGCCGGGCTGTCTAGCGATGCCACCCTCATCGCGGTGGCCGTGGATAGCCGCCAGCTGGGCTACGCCTACGGCCGCGCGAGTTTCTCCGCTTCCGATCTGGATAAGGCTTTTACCGCGGAGGTCCGCGCCGCCTACCGGGACGGCCGCTGGCTGGAGGGTTCCCTCGCCTATACCCGGGAGCTGGCGCAGGGCGAAAAAACGGATTGGGCCAGCTTGGCGCTCGGGGGCGGCGCCGTCGTCGTTATTATCGGGGCCATTGTTTTCGTGCGCGCGCGGAAACGCAAGCAGGCGGAAAATAAAACTCGTGAAGATCTGGCCGCGCTCGGCAAACGTGCCGCCGCGGCGCTCTTAGCGACGGACGACGGCGTTCGCAGTGCCGCCGCGGAACTCAATTTCGCGCGGGCGCAATTCGGGGTGAATTCGGTGCGCGGCTTTGACCAGGCGCTCGCGCAGGCACAGCAGTATCTCCAGGAGGCTTTCAACCAGCGTCAGCTTTTAGATGACGATATTCCGGATACCCCGGAGCAGGTGCGCGCCTATAACACCGCGATTCTGGAGCTCACGGCAAAAGCGCAGCGGGCCATTACCGAGCAGGAAGAAGAATTCGCACGGCTGCGGGATTTGGCGGCCAATGTGGAGGAAGCCGCGGCGCGGGTGCGCGAGGGCGCGGCGGATATTCGCGCCAATCTTCCCAGCGCCACCCGGCAATTGGATTCCTTGGCGGCCACCTACGGGGAGAATGCGGTGGCGAGTTTCCGCACCTACCCGGCGGATATTGAAGCTTTGCTGGCCGGGGCGGATGATGCGCTCGGGCAGGTCGATCAGCTGCTCGGCACGGGTGAACGCAACCAGGCCGTGCCTTTTGTGCGCATTGCCGAACAGGCTCTGGACGAGGCCGCGGAACGCTACCGCGCTATTTCCAACGTCCAAGATTCTGTCAATCGGGCTTTCGCCCAGCTAGGTGAACATATCTCCTCAATTTCCGCGGATATTGCCGATGCTCATCGCATCGGCGGCGGGAATGCCCAGGTCGGGGCCGCGCGGGATCGGGCGGCGGCGCTGGTGGAGAAATATCGCGGGGAGCGGGTGGATCCGCTCGCCGGAATCCGCGAGCTCACCGAGGCGGAAAATGCCCTGGACGCGGCTCTTGCCCCGGCTCGGGATGCGGAGGAAAACTACCGGCGCCAAGTGGCCGGGCTGGAACGGGATCGCCAGCGAGCCCGGGCGGCAGTGCAGCGGGCGGAGGCGATGGTCTCGCAGAACCGCTGGAGCACCGGGAATGAGGCGCGCGCCCCGCTGGAGGCGGCTCGCACCGCGCTCCAAGCCGGGGATACCAGCGATGACCTGGCCAAACGCCGCGATTATTACGCGCGGGCCGAATCCTACGCCCAGCGCGCCACGGATGCTGTGCAGGAGGCGATGTCCGCCCGCGCTGCGGGAGGTTTCGGCGGAAACGGCGGCAACGGCGGCGGGGACGTGGGCAGCCTGCTACTCGGCATGTTCCTCGGCTCGCTGACCAGCGGCGGATCCCGCCACAATTCCGGCTGGGGTTCGGGCTGGGGTTCCGGTTTTGGCGGCGAGCGCTCCAGCGGCTTCGGCGGGGGCTTCGGCGGTTTCGGAGGTGGATCCGGCGGAGGCTTTGGCGGATTTGGCGGCGGGGGCGCCGCGGGAGGAGGGAGCCGTTCGTTCTAACACCGGTGGCCGCGTGCGTCCGTTGATCGCGCCCCGCCCGGATACCATCTATCCAGTACATCACCCCATTCCTACTCGATAACACAGAGAAAGGCTGATCATGGCTGAAAAACAAACAATCCTCGGACGCATTACCCAGCTCGCGAAGGCGAATATCAACGCGCTCCTCGACCGCGCGGAAGACCCGCAGAAAATGCTCGACCAGATGGTGCGCGATTACAAGAATTCCATCGCGGAAGCCGAAGATGCCGTGGCGCTGACCGTGGGCAATCTGCGCCTGGCGCAATCCGATTACAACGAGGACATCAAGGCCGCGCGCGATTGGGGCCAGAAGGCCATCGCCTCCTCGCGCCGCGCCGATGAGATGCGCGCCAAAGGCGATGAAGCGGGCGCGAACCACTGGGATGACCTGGCGAAAGTGGCGCTGAGTAAGCAGATCCAGTACGAACGCGAAGCCAAGGATGCCGAACCCATGCTCGCCTCCCAGGAAAAGGTGGTGGAGCAGCTCAAATCCGGGCTCACCCAGATGAAGGAGAAGCTCACCGAGCTCAAGAATAAGCGCGATACCCTGGTGGCGCGCCAGAAGTCCGCCGAGGCGCAAAGCCAGGTGCAGGACGCCATCTCCTCGATCAACGTGCTTGATCCCACCAGCGAACTGGCCCGTTTCGAAGACCGGGTCCGCCGCCAGGAAGCCCTGGCGCAGGGCAAGGCCGAAGTTGCCTCCCTGAGCTTGGCCGATCAATTCGCCGAATTGGAGGATCATTCCGACGACGCAGAAATCGAAGCGCGCCTAGCCGCCCTCAAGAGCGGCCAGGAACCCGCGCAACTCGAAGGCCGGGACTTCTCCAGCTACTAAAGCGCAGCCGACTTCCCGGGCCGGGGTGGCAGCGCCACCCCGGCCCGCGGCGTCGTCGTTCCACCGCCATCGCTCCCACCGCTTTGCTTTCGCTTCCCGCAAACTTTCAGGAAGCTTCCAGATACCTCGAGTTTCCTTAACGTCATGACGCCTACCGAGCACACTCCCGAAGCGGCCATCCTCGTTGTTGATGATGAGCCCTCGATTCGTGAACTTCTTTCCGTTTCTCTCCGGTTCGCCGGATTCGATGTGTACACCGCCGCCGATGGCGCTGAAGCCCTCGCTCACCAGCAAAATCAGCATCTGGACCTGGCCGTCCTCGATATTATGATGCCGGGCATGGACGGCTTTGAAGTGCTGCGCCGCCTGCGCGAACGTGATCACGATCTGCCCGTGCTGTTCCTCACCGCTCGCGATGATGTGAAAGACAAGGTCCAGGGCTTGACCGTGGGCGGGGATGATTACATCACTAAGCCGTTCTCCCTGGAGGAAGTGGTGGCTCGTATCCGCGCGGTACTGCGGCGCACCAGCCCCGAGGAAACCGAATCGGCGGTGCTGCGCTACGCGGACCTGGAAATGAACGAAGATTCCTATGAAGTCACCCGCGCCGGCCGCCCGGTGGAACTCTCCCCCACCGAATTCAAGCTGCTGCGCTACCTCATTATTAATGCCGAGCGGGTGGTTTCTAAATCTCAGATCCTCGACCATGTATGGGATTACAACTGGCAGGGCGAGATCTCCATCGTGGAATCCTATATTTCCTATTTGCGGCGCAAAATTGATTCCCCGGAAGCTCTGGGGATTACCGACCCGGAGGAGGCACGCAATCTTGTGCCGCTCATCCACACTCGCCGTGGCATCGGCTACGTTCTGCGTGCTTCCAAATAGCATTCGGTTATGACCCAACGTCACGATCCGTTCCCTGCGGAAAGCGCGGGGGCTCCGGGCGCACCGGGCCGCCCGGCGAATCCCGGCACCTCGGCGCGACCGGACCGCCCGGCAAATCCCGGCACCTCGGCGCAACCGGGCCGCCCCTCTACCGACGCCCCCGCGCGCACCCGCCGCGACGGAATTTTCCGGCGCGCACTGCGGCCGGCCCGTACCCTGGCCGGCCGCCTCATTATTGCCTTCGTTATTCTGGTGGGCACCGCGGCAACCTTTTTGGGTTTCGCTTCGGTCACCCTCCTCAAGCAATACCTGGTCTCCACTATCGACCAGGATTTGACCACGAATGCGCGCTCGGTGGAACGAATGTTCCTCCAGGAAATGCCCGGCGCCAGCCAGTCCTCCCTCAACCTTTCCGATTTCTTCGTGCGGGTCAATTGGGGTATTGCCGGGCAGCGAGACGTAACCACCTACGAGCTGCCCAACCCGGGGGCCGTGGAAGAATTCGGCTACCCGCGCGAACTTGAACGTATTGCCAGCCTGGGTTCCGAAGAGCCGGTCACGGTTCCTTCCACCCTGTACGGCTCGGATTGGCGGGTGCTCGTGCACCCCATTAGCCCGACGTCCACCGGCGGCCTCATCACCGGGAATATTATTATTGCCCAGCCGCTCGGCCCTATCGAATTTACGATTGCGCGGCTGCGCCTTATTTTCGTGCTCGCCGGGCTCGCGACCGTGCTGGCCGCGGGGCTTGCCGTTACCGGCCTGGTATCGCGTACCTTGCGGTCCCTGCGTGATATCGAGGCGGCCACGCATACCATCGCGGAAGGGCACCTGGCCGAACGCGTCCCGCACGGTGAGGACGACGACGAAGTTGGGATGCTCGCTAACTCTATTAACGTTATGCTCGCCCAAATCGAGCATGCTTTCGCGGAAAAAGAGCGCTCGGAAGCAAAAATGCGGCGCTTCGTTTCAGATGCCTCCCACGAATTACGCACCCCGCTGGCCACCGTGCGCGGGTATTCCGAGCTATACCGCCTGGGCGGGGTTCCCCCGGAGCGGGTCCCCGAGGCGATGGAGCGGGTGGAATCGGAAGCCAACCGCATGGCCGGGCTGGTGGAGGATCTGCTCCAGCTGGCCCGCCTGGATGAAAACCGGCCCCTCAATCTTGATTGCGTCAATCTGGCCAAGCTGGCCGATAACGCCATCCTTGATTTCCGGGTGCGAGCCCCGCAGCGCACCGCCACGGTGGTCGCTTTGGATGGGAGCACCCCTCCGCCCAAGGTGGTGGAGGTACACGGAGATGCGGATCGTATCACCCAGGTGATCGCCAATTTGCTGTCGAATGTGCTCGCGCACGCCCCGGAAGCCAGCCCGGTGGAAGTGGCGGTGGGCATCGCGGAGGGCCAGCCCACTATCGAGGTGCGCGACCACGGCCCGGGTATTTCCGAGGCGGATTCCCAGCGCATTTTTGAGCGGTTCTACCGCCCGGATTATTCACGTTCGCGCGAATCGGGGGGCTCTGGGTTGGGCCTTGCCATCGTTGCCGCCATTATGGCCGCGCATCACGGTACCGCCCGGGCGCTTACTACCCCCGGTGGCGGGCTCACGGTGCAGCTCACTTTCCCCGCGCCGAGCGAACCATGCCAGAGCCCCGATGCGCTCGCGCCCGCACATCCGAGCGGGCAGGAATAAGCGGACTACTCAGCTACCGGCGGATCGAAGGGACTGGTGCCTTCCGGGGTGAGCGGATGCGCGCTCTTCTGCTCCAACATCATCTCAATCGCGGTGAATACCCGGCCCATAAAATCAGCCGGGTCTTCCTCCGGCAGCCCGTACATGGGCCGGCCAATAAATAAGAACACCTCGCCGCGGAATTTCGGGAGCACCGCGCCCACCGGCATGACCTCGTGCCCGCCGGACATGGCGATCGGAACAATCGGAACATTGAAACGCTGCGCCAGGGCCGCCGCACCCGCCTTGGGCGTGCCGAGTTTCCCGGTGCGCGAGCGGGTGCCTTCCGGGAAAATCAGAATCGGAACACCCGCGGCCAGCAGGCGGCCCGTCATCCCCTTGGCGCGCCCGGGCTGATATTCCGACCCGGCTTTCCCGGTGGGTTTTTTACCGCGCTCAATGGGATAGGTATTAAAGAACAGCGAAGTGAGATTAGAAATGCCACGGCGGCGATAAAAATAATCCGCGGCCGCGCCGGTTGCTAAGCGCTCAGTGAGCTTATCGGGAAGCAGCGAGAAAATCATCGGAGCATCCAGGTGCGAAGAATGATTAGGCACCAGGATAAACGCGCCGTCCAGATTCTCAATATTTTCTTCCCCCAGCACGGTAGGTCGAAGAATCGTGGACATGACCGGTTTCGTCAGGGCGCGGCGCACCCGATGCCGGCGGCGGGCCTTGGACTCATCCAGATACGGATCAATCGGTTCGAGCTCGCTCACCCGCGGTCCGCCTTTCGCCCACTGCCATTAATTTTCCTTGCCACCCAGTTTACCGCGCAGCGCGGGCCTTTCTCCGCCAGGAAACCAATGATCTTGTAACGCACGGTAGGCGTGCAGCGGACTTTTCCGCGCGCGGCCGCCGCGAGCGCGGCCCGCGCCACCGTATCGGGCTCCAGCCACAGCACATCGGGAACCCCGGAGCGTTTCCCGCCCGAGTTGCGGTGGAAATCCGAACGCACCCAGCCGGGTAGCACCGCGGTGACCGTCACCCCGCTGCCGTGCAGCTCCACTGCCAGCGATTCGGACCATACCCGCACAAAAGATTTGAGGGCCGCGTATGCACCCATGGGAACGAAGCTCTGCACCGAGGCAATATTAATGAGGGTGCCCTTCCCCCGCGCGGCCATCGCCGCGGTGGCCGCCGCGCCGATCCGCACCGGAGCTCCAGCCATGAGGGCCGCCGCCGCGTCAATCCGGTCCATATCCCCGTCCACGAGGCTTTCATAGAGGCCAGCCCCGGCATTATTGACCACCACATCAACGGCATTGTCACGGAGGTAATCGCATAGGCGTGCGACGTCGTTCCCCACGCCCAGATCGCAACACATCGTTTCGCATTCCACGCCCCGCGCCCGGAATTTTTCGGCCACGACGCCTAGGCGTTGCGCCCCGCGCGCCACCAGGACCAGCGCGTATCCGCGGGCGGCGAGCTGGCGGGCGAAGGCGAGCCCGATGCCGGAACTTCCCCCGGTCACCAGTGCCCGGGGCCGGCCAGCTGCGTGCGAGGCGGAAAAGGCTGCGTCAGATATCACGTCTCTACGTTAGTGCACCGGCCGCGCCCGTGCACCCCGCCGGCCCGGTTATCGCGTTCAGCTGGGCGAAAAGTGGCAGCCCCGGGGAACTCTCCGCCCGCGTCCACGCGCCACGCCGCACTCCCCCGGGGCGGGCGCGCCCGGCAAAAAGACCCACATGTTCCCCACCCGGGCCTGGGCATGATTAGAATCAGTTGCGTTTGAGTGCGGAGGGCGACGTGCGTCGTCGTCCCCTGGCGAAAAGTTCGCCGCGGGTGCGCACCACGGTGGGAGGAAATATGTCCGTTCCTTCGTGGCTGCCGGTTTCTTTCGAGAAGGCAGTGACGGGGCTGGGGGCGACCGCGTCCAGCGCGGAGATTCAGGAGACGTGTACCTCGGTGCTGGCGCGCTGGTCGGAACCGGATCGTATCTTCCACGATATTCACCACCTCACGGCCATGCTCGCCAATGTGGAAAAACTCATTAACGAAACGCATCACCCGGATACCGTGCGGCTTGCGGCCTGGTACCACGGCGTGGTTTTTTCGACGTCGCGCTACCGCGTCTACACGAAACGCGGCGGGGAAGATGAACTGCTTTCGGCGCGCACCGCTGAAAATGAGCTGACGAACCTCGGTATCGCTCCGGAAACCGCGCGCCGGGTGGCGGAGCTGATTTGGGGGATGAAGGCCCCGGCACTCACCGCGATGCCAGTGATGGGCCGCGCCCCGGCCACCAGCCTGGGCACGGCCGAACAAGATATTGACATTATGGTGCTGCGTGATGCGCACCTGGCGATTTTGGCTGCGTCCCCGCAGAGCTACCGGCGCTATACCCAGGCGATTCGCGAGGAATACCCGCATATTCCCGACGAGAGTTTCTGGCGCGGGCGCGAGAAAATCGTGGCGAAGCTGCTCGAGCGCAAGCATTTGTTTTATACGCCCGAGGGCCAAAAATGGGAGGATGCCGCGCGTCAGAATTTGCAGGCGGAGGCCGCGAAATTGCGCAAGCGCCTGGCCGAGCCGGAGCTAGGTACAGGCGGTGCGAATGTTGCGGGCGGGCCACGCGCCGCGGATATGGCGCACGCTGCGGATGGCGCGAACGCCGCTGAGGCTCTGCGCCCCGTAGATGCGGCCGGAACTGCTGAAGGCACGCGAACATCAGATGCCGCGCGAACCGTGGACGTGACGCGCCCGGGGGAGGTAACGCGCCCCGTGGATGCGAATGTAGGTACGACGACGCTCACCGGGCTCGCCACTCCCTCGGCTCCCACCGCGCCGGCCGGGGCGGATGCCTATCGCGATGCCCGCACCGAAACTTCTACTTTGGAAGCGGTGGAAGCTCGGATTCCGGAAGAGGATGCCGGCGAGGTGACGCGGGTGCTGCCTACCGGGCCGGCCGCCGAGGCGAGCGAGCCGCAGCTGAGCGCGGAACAGCTCCGCAAGCGCCAGCGTGAGGAGGTCTCCCAGGCCACCCTGAATAAGATTAATGCGCGGCGGCGGGCGGCGGAGAAGGAACGCGATGAGGCTATCGCGCTAGCGGAGAATATTGATTCCCCGCTCGCGGATCGCGCCCAGGCGGAGGTGTGGAAGGAAAAGGAACGCGAGGGCGCGCCCCGGCGTACCCCGCGCTATACGGAGAGCATCCCGCCGCTGATCGAAGACGATCCGGAAGGCGATATTGTGGCCCGGCCCGCAGATCCCTCCCCCACGCACGGCATCGAGCGCGAACCGGATATGTAGCTGCGGCCGGATACCACAAAGGTGGCGCGCCCTCCTCGCGGAAAGCGCGCCACCCGACAACTACCAGATCACGCTGGCAGCACTATTACTTCTTGGCGTCAGCTGCAGCTGAACCTAGCGGTTTAGTACATGCCGCCCATGCCGCCGTCACCCTGCGCGGCCGGAGCCGGCGGTTCGGGCTTGTCCGCCACCACAGCTTCGGTGGTGAGGAACAGACCGGCAATGGAGGCCGCGTTCTGCAGCGCCGAGCGGGTCACCTTGACCGGATCCATAACGCCCGCCTCCATGAGGTTGACGTATTCGCCGGTAGCCGCGTTGAGGCCCTCGCCCTTGGGGAGGTTGCGGACCTTCTCGGCCACCACGCCGCCCTCGAGGCCGGCATTGCTGGCGATCTGCTTGAGCGGAGCTTCGATAGCGTAACGCACGATGGCCGCGCCGGTCGCTTCGTCGCCCTCGAGCTTGAGGTCAGCGAAAGCTTCCTTACCGGCCTGGATAAGGGCCACGCCGCCACCGGCGACAGTGCCTTCTTCCACGGCCGCCTTGGCGTTGCGCACGGCGTCCTCGATGCGGTGCTTGCGTTCCTTGAGTTCAACCTCGGTAGCCGCACCGGCCTTGATAATCGCCACGCCACCGGCGAGCTTGGCCAGGCGCTCCTGGAGCTTCTCGGTGTCGTATTCGGAGGTGGAGTTTTCGATCTGGGTGCGGATCTGGGAAACGCGCCCGTCGATCTGCTCCTGGTCGCCAGCGCCGTCCACGATAGTGGTGTTTTCCTTGGTGACAACCACCTTGCGGGCGCGGCCGAGGAGCGTGAGGTCGGTGTTCTCCAGCTTGAGACCAACGGATTCAGAGATCACCTGGCCGCCGGTGAGGATGGCCATATCCTGGAGCATTTCCTTGCGGCGATCACCGAAGCCCGGGGCCTTGACGGCCACGGAGCGGAAGGTACCGCGGATCTTGTTGACCACGAGGGTGGCCAGCGCTTCGGATTCCACATCCTCGGCGATGATGAGGAGCGGGCGATCGGCCTGCATGACCTTTTCGAGAACCGGGAGGAGTTCCTTCTGGTTGGAGATCTTCGAATCCACGAAGAGGATGAAGGGATCTTCCAGAACGGCTTCCTGGCGCTCGGCGTCGGTCACGAAGTAGGGGGAGAGGTAGCCCTTGTCGAAGGACATGCCTTCGGTGAGCTCGAGCTCCAGCTCCAGGCCGGAGGACTCTTCCACGGTGATGACGCCTTCCTTGCCGGCCTTGTCCATAGCTTCGGCAATGACCTCACCAATTTCCTGGTCACCGGCCGAAATGGCGGCGGTGGAGGCGATTTCTTCGCGGGTATCGACTTCCTTCGCGTCCGCGAGGAGGCGTTCGGTCACGGCCTTGACCGCGGTATCGATGCCCTTCTTCAGCGCGATGGGGTTGGCGCCGGCGGCCACATTGCGCAGGCCTTCCTGCACGAGGGCCTGGGCGAGAACCGTCGCGGTGGTGGTGCCGTCACCGGCGATGTCGTCCGTCTTCTTGGCGACTTCCTTGACGAGCTCAGCACCGATGCGCTCGTAGGGATCTTCCAGCTCAATTTCCTTGGCGATGGACACACCGTCATTCGTGATGGTGGGGGCGCCCCACTTCTTATCAAGAACGACGTTACGGCCCTTGGGTCCCAGCGTCACCTTGACGGTGTCCGCGAGGAGATTGAGGCCGCGCTCCATGGAGCGGCGTGCTTCCTCATCAAAAGCAATGGTCTTTGCCATGCGATATTCCTCCAGAATCACTGTGGCCGGTGCCCGCGACGGACGACCTCCCGCGCGAAGCCTTTCTTCGCTCACGGTCAGCCTCACCAACCAGTTGGACTTATCACTCACATACTCGGAGTGCTAACAGAGATTCTGGCACTCTCACGGCGTGAGTGCAAGCTGTGGTTCAGGTACGACGACGCAGCAGCCATCCGCCAGAAAAGCGCGATATGCCCGCAATTGCGCGCGCCCGGCCCCGGATAACCGCCCCGAAAACTTGAGCGGGAAGCACTCAAGTTTTAGCGGCTGGCGAAGCCGGGAATCTTCACGCGGGGTTCTTTAGTCGCGGGTATCCCCCGCCAGCACGACGACGATGCTATCCCCGCTCGCGCTGGCGTTTTCAACGAAATCGGTGATTCCCAATTCGGCACCGATGGCTTCCACGGTGGGCAGATCAGCGGCCTCCGGATAGAAAATCTGGGAGTGAGCCGGTGCCGCGTGCTGGTAGTTGCCGATGGAGGTGGTAGTGAAGCCAGCTTCGGTGAGTTGGCGCTGATGGGCGGCGGCATATCCGGAAATCCCGGAGGCGTTGAGGATGAGGGTGGAACGGCTGTGATCCACTTCAGCGGACGGGGTGGGGGAAGCCGAAGGTGAGGCTTCTTCCGCGGGCGCCGGCGCCTCCGAAGCGGGGGCCGGGCTGCCTTCTGTGCCCGCGCCTTCGGTTCCGGCTTCGGGCGCCGTAGCCGAAGGCTGGGCCGGTGCGCTCACGCTCGGCTTGTGGGAGGGTGGCGCTACTGAAATCTGGTTCATTTTGACAATGCCGTACCCGAGAGCCGGGGCGAGAATGAGGATAGCGATGAGCGCGATCCACCACTTTGCCGAGGATTCGCGCTTGCGGTGAGCGCCGCGGGTTGTGCGCTGGCGCGCCGCGATATCAAATTCGTCTACTGGGTACTTTCCTGCCACACCGTTAGCCTAGCTGTTTTCTGCCGCGCCCGCCGCGTTCCTTATCGCGCAGGTCCCGCAGCCGGGTGATGGCTCGCACCACATCCGGGTACTCCACTTCGGCGCGCGGGTTATTGAGAATGCCGGAAAGAATGAGGTAGTAGCGGGTGGGAGTCATGCCGAGCGCCCGGATTGCCTCGGTTTTCGTGCGGTACACGGCCCGCCACCGCATCTCCGTGGTGAGGACGCGCAGCTCGTCGTCGTGCAAGGCAGGGCCCGCACTACGCAAGAAATCCTCCCACGAAGCTTCCCCACTACCCTCACTCGAAGGCGTGCTCGCAAAAGGAGGTTCCTCACTCCGGTACTCTGACACTATGCAGCCTCTTTCCGAGATCATCAGCCCCGATTGGGCGCGGGCTCTTGCCCCTGTTGAACCTATCATTCATGAGATGGGCACGTTCTTACGCGAAGAGAACGCGGCCGGGCGCGGCTATCTTCCCGCGGGCAAAAATGTGCTGCGCGCTTTTACCTATCCCCTGGATTCCGTCAAGGTGCTCATTGTGGGCCAGGACCCCTACCCCACCCCCGGAAATGCGGTGGGGCTCTCCTTTAGCGTGGCGCCGAATGTGGCTCCGCCACGCTCGCTCGTCAATATCTTTCGGGAATTACACGACGACGTTGGCGCCCCACTCCCCAGCAGCGGTGACCTCACGCCGTGGTGCGAACAGGGCGTGATGCTGCTCAACAGGGTGCTGACCGTGACCCCGAATAACGCTAATTCACACCGGGGGCGCGGCTGGGAAAAAGTTACCGATCATGCGATTCGCACCCTCGCGGCGCGCGGGAAACCGCTGGTGGCGATTTTGTGGGGCCGTAATGCTCAGGAGCTGCGCCCGCTGCTGGGAAATACCCCGGTGATTGCCAGCCCGCACCCGTCGCCACTTTCCGCTTCGCGCGGTTTCTTTGGCTCCAAGCCTTTTTCGCGCGCCAATGCGCTACTGGCCGAGCAGGGAGCCAGCCCGGTGGATTGGCGGTTACCCTAAATATCCGTGCACATTCATTTACTACGGCGTAACATGGGATGTGGTGCGGGATTCCTGCCCGCATATCACGCAGTTTCTCAATTTAGTTTCACAGCTGAAGCTGGATAGGGAATTATTTTCCACGGGGGTACCCATGGCCATTCACGCACACACCTTCGGGCGGCTCGCCCTTGCCGCCGCGCTGGCCGGCGCCGGCATTTTCCTTCCCGTCACCGCCACAGCCGGCGGTCCCGATCCTGACCGGACGCTCATGCGCAATGTCATGACCGTAACAGGAGGCGGAGTGAACTGCCGCGGCGGAGATACCTGCGTGGAGAAGGTGGGCGACGTCGCCCATGTGAGTTACACGGTTCAGGTAGCTCGCCTGGTGGAATCCTCGGACCATATCCAAACTGCGCAGGGCGCGGCGGTTTTCGTTCCGACCGTGCTGGAGAACGTAAAAATGACGCTCACCAGCGTTCCGGACTACCCCGCTCTTGAGGCTCTCCAGGCGCAGCCTGATTTCGATTGGGAGAGCCGCTGGACGGTTCCCACCAAGCCCGTCAATCAGGAGCTCCGTATCTGGGATGTGGGCCGCGACAGCAACGGGGATGCGGTTTTCGATCCCGAGCTCTATCCCGATATGGCTCCCGAGGATTTCCCCTGGTACTCACACGTCACGCCGGATTTCGAGGATCCTAATCTGGGCGTGCAGCGTATAAAAGCCAACTTGGCTGTTGCCACAGATCCGCCGTCGTACCTCGCCTACGGCGGCGAGGTAGCGAATATGGACCTCTATGACGAATACTCTTTCGGAATAGGCGGCCCGGGCGTCTACACGCTCCGCGTGGAAGGCGATGTGGCGGTGCAATCGGAGGTGACCGTGCTGCCGATCCGCGCCATAAATAAGCTGTGGAAATGCTCGCAGGAAGGCGGCGGGCCCGGTTCGTATATGGCGGGCTGCCAGAGCCTGCAGGAATTTGAGTGGGGCCGCATGGGCGATCTACCCGCGTATTCACTCAGCGATCCGGCGGTGAATGCGGCTGCACGCGAGCGGGTCACGGATGCCGGTTTGACCGGCTCGCCGCAGTGCGTGGTGACGCGGGAAACCGGACGCAACGATCTTATCGGGAAAGATATTGAGGGCTCCCTGGGTGCGGGCGATTGGTATACCTACCTCTACGCGCTCCACGCCAATCCCGCGGTTACCTACACCATCAGCGGGGTTGGCGAGGACGGCTGCGATCAAGCCGCCGCGGTCATCACGCTGTGCGAGCAGCCGGAGCCGTCGCCGGAACCTACGCCGGAACCGGAGCCTTCTGAATCGCCGGAACCCGAACCGTCCACGTCGCCGGAACCCTCCGAATCGCCGGAGCCGTCCACTACGCCGGTGCCGGAACCCGGTGACCGGAGCGTGCCCAGCCCGACGCCGTCCATGCCTGCGACGCCGGAACCTACACCTACCGTGCCGGCTACTATGAGCACTCCTACAGTTCCGAGCACTCCGAATGTTCCCAGCACACCGCCTTCGGTGAGCACGCCGCACCCAAGGCCGCTACAGCGCACCGGCGCGAACTCTGCTACCGGCCTGGCACTCGCAGCGCTGCTGGGCGGGGCCGGAGTAGCGCTCGCGGCCTGGCGCCGGTTCCGGGGCTAAAGCCGGGCTTCGGGCTCCGCTACGACCCCGAGCCGGTAATGGCAATGGTGCCGGGAGCGGCGTCGAAATTACCGACAACGGCGCCGATCTCGCATTGGGCCGGATAGAGCGCGGAAACCGCGTGACCGTCCGAGCTGATGGTCACCGCCCCGGAACAGCGGTCGGTGAAGCGCAGATTCGCGGTGTCCCCGCCGGTCAGATCGGAGAGAATACTCGTCGGCGCACCGCTGGCGGGGCTGGTGTAGAGCGGCGTCGTCACATTCTCACCATTGGGCCACACCCCGATAATGCTGATGGGAATCGGCTGCCCCTGCTGGATCCGCGGGGGCACCGTGACCTTGACGGAGCGCAGGCGCTGGAGCGGATAGGCGGTGGAGGTAGCCGTTTCATCCCCGGCCGCCTTCGCGGTTGCCTCACTAACCTCGGTGAGCCACCGCGAAAGTTCCTGTTCGTCTTCAGGAACGTAATCCGAGCTCACCGTGGCGGTAATGGTCACCGGTTGTCCAACCGTCACGGTGGGAGCCTCCAGGGTCCAGGCACAGCGGGCCGTGAGCGAGGTTGTGGCATTAGAATGCGGTTTGCCGGCGCGATCCCACACCACGTCGGCGCATTGCGGCGCCGCTGCTCCGCTCGTTCCCTTCGTGTTCTGCTGCTCAGACTGCTTTTTCGCGGTATCCCCACCTTCATCCTTAGGTTGCGGGGCGGGAATCACCTCCAGCACGTTACCCGAAATCGGGCTTTTTGCGGTTTTGTACGTGACGGTGTAGTCGATGACCTGGCGTTGCGGATTCCACTTCGCCTCGCGCACAATCGACAGACCGGAGGGAAGCGGGTGATCCTCCAGCCGCGCCTGGATCGGTTCGGTGGGAGCGGTATCGGAACTTTCCGCCTGCGGCCACAGCATCCACACCACCCCGGCAATCGCCGCGAGGAGCGTCACGACACCCAGCGTCACGAGAATCCAGTGCTCGCGTATAAAACTCCCGGTTTTTTCCCAGAAGCTCGGCTCGCGTTCAATCACGGGCGCGGGTACATAGTTAAGGTCCAGTGCCGCGCCGGAACTAATAATGGTGGCCGACGGCGCAGCGTCAAGCTCCCCTAAACTCTCGCGGGAAAGGACGACGGCGGGGCGGGCGGGCGCCTCTTTCTCAGTATCCTTAGCCGCGCCCAGCGCTTCGCGGGCGAGTGCGGCGGCGTTGAAAGCACCGTCCAGCATGGTGGCCGGGTAAAAGACCGGGGCGGAGGGGTTGAGCTCCAGGGGGTCCTGGCCGGCGCTTGCTTCCACGCAGGCCGGTAACCTGTCAAGCACCTGCGCGGCATCCGGCCGGGTATCCGGGTTCTTCCCCACCAGCTCATCGAGCAGAGCCGCGGTATTTTCTTCCAGGCCGGCCAGCGGAGCAATTTTCTCCGTGAGGTGGCGATGCGCAATAGTGAAAGGATTGAGGCCCTCCCCGCCGAAGGGGGTGCGCCCGGTGAGCATTTCGTAGAGCATAATGCCCACCGCGTACATATCCACGCTCGGGGTGGCGCGCGCCTGCGCGATGAGTTCCGGAGCCATATAATCCGGGGTTCCCACGATGCTCGTGGTTTTTGAGCCGGTCCCGATAATCGCGGCAATACCAAAGTCTGTTACTTTGACGTTGAAACGGTCCTCCGCTTCGGTGCGCCCGCGTAGTTTTTTCCGCCCCGGAAGGGCCTTATCTTTGCCGGCCGTGGCTGGCGTATCTGGCGCGACCGCCGCGTCCGGAGCCAGCCCGGTCAAAATAATATTGTCCGGTTTGATATCGCGATGGACGACATCGCCCGCGTGTGCGCTCTGGAGTGCTTCAACCACCTGACGGGTGATATCCAAGGCATCCGCGGGGGCTAAGGGGCCGTGCTCAGCGAGGTATTCGCGCAGGTTAGGGCCGGGCGCATACTCCATGACGATGCCGAGTTTGCCGCCGTCGGCTACCAGATCATGCACCCCGACGATATGGGGGTGGCTGAGCTGGGTGAGGACGGAGCGTTCGGTAATGAAACGCCGCAGAATTTCCGGGTCACCCACGTATTCGTCGCGCAGGAATTTAATGGCAACGCGGGTGCCATCATCCTTGCGTTCCCCCTCGTAAACCACGCCGGAGGCGCCGCGGCCGATGGGGGCGAGGGCGCGGTAGGAAGCTCCAAAATCGAATGCGGTACTCATGCGTCATCCCGCACGGTCACGGCTTGGATGAGGGTGGCGGTGCCGCCTTCGCAGGCGTAGCCGCGCCCGGCGGTCATTTTGACCGGGGAGCGCCGCGGGAGGCGCACGCCTAGGAGGTCGCCATCGTAATCGCGGTTCGGGTGGAGCAGAATGCCCAATCGTGATTTGCGTAGCGTCGCCGTCCACTTGCCGTAGGCGGAACGCAGGTCATCGTTGCGGCCGGCTGCGATAATAAGGAGCTGCTGGTTGCTGGTGGCGAGGAGATCCTTGAGGGCTTCTTCCCCTTCCGTGACCTGGTGTGCGTCGTCGATCAAAAGAATAGTGGGCGTGGTACCCAGACCGGCTTCCGCCACCGCGGAGGGGACATCCTCGTGGTCATAAACGTTGTCGAGGACGTCGCTACCGTGCAGCGGGGAGCGGCGCGAGGCCAGGCCGATAATGCGCAGGGGGCTGCCGGCGGCCCGCGCATCGCCGGCCAGTTTTGTGGCGATGCCCAAGAGTACCGAGCTTTTCCCGCTGCGCGCCGGTCCGGAAATGAGCATATGCTCCCCGGCGTAGGCTTCCAGGCAGTAATCGCGCAGGGTGGCTTCTTCCACTCCGACCGGGATAATCCAGGGCTCCCCCGTTAGCTGCGCGGTGGTACTCAGATCGGATACCCGCAGGTCGTCGCTCAGGCGCGCCACCACGGTGGCTTTCTCCACCGGCTGCCAGCGCGCCGCCACCGTGGCAATAGCCTGCTCTAGCGGGGCGGGAATGGTGGCCACATGCCCGTGGAGTTTCGTGATCGCATCCACGTAGCGGCCGGGAACCTGGGCGGGAATATTATCGCGTGAGACCCCCACCAGAGAGTAGTCATAAGAATCGGCCAGGCGATAGAGCCATTTCTGGGTGGTGACTTCATCCACCGCCGCGGGAATGGCCTTGAGGCGCGAGGTAGCGCCCACCATGTGGATGCCCACGCCCGGCCCCTTGCCCCATACCTGGTAGAGCCCTTCGAGGAGTTCCATGCCTTCCGCATCATCGTATTCTTCACGCAGGGTGGCGAATGAATCGATAAAAACGTAGATATCGGAGTATTCGCCCGGGTCCGTGGTGCGTTTATCGTATTCGCTGCGCAGGTAGCGCAGCAGGCGCTGCTGGAGTTCACGATTGGCTTTGCCCGGCCCGGCGTAACCAATGGAATGGGGCAGTTCGTGGAGGGGTTCCAGGCCGCGCCCACCCAGGTCAAGGTACAGGAAATCCGTGGTGGCCGGGTCGGATGTTGCGGCGATGACGAGGGCGAGGGATTGCAGCGTCGTCGTTGTTCCCGAACCGGGAATGCCGGCGAGCATAAGATTGCCTTCCGCGGGCCGCCAGCCGGCCGGGATTTGGCGCTGGTGGCTGGGATCATCGGCGAGGGCCACGGCAACGGTATCCCCGCCCGCGCTCACGCGAATATTAGCTACGCCTTCACGCGGAGTATCGGTATCGAGGAGTAGATCCACCCGCTCGCCCAGCGGTTCGGGCCAGACGGGGCGCGGGGTGCCGAAGCCCGCGGCGCGGTGGGCTTCTTGGATGGCTCGGATAAGGAGATCGACGTCGGATTCTTCGTCCCCGGCGCGCGCCACGGTGTGATCAGGGAGCGGACCGCCCAGCTCGATTTCATCCACGTGAAGGTCGGTGGATTGGGCCGCGTCGCTTATACCTGTCACGAGCGCGGTTTGGATGGGGTGAATATCTTCTTCACCGAGTTTGATATAGGCGCGCCCGCGCTGTTCGCGGCCGATGCTGGAGGCGTGCGGCACCCCGATAACATTCGAGGAATCATCGCGTGATTGCACCCGCAAGGCCACCCGCATATTGGTATTCGCGAGGATGTCATCATTGACAACGCCGGCCGGGCGCTGAGTAGCGAGCACCATATGCACACCGAGGGTACGCCCCACCGCGCCGATAGAGACCAGGGAGGAGAGTACATCCGGGTACTCTTTCGCGAGCTGAGCGAATTCGTCGACGACGACGAGAATGCGCGGCATGGGCTCACTAGGGTTCGTCGCCAAGTAGTTATCGAGGTTGTCCACGCCTTCCCCGGCAGCCGCGAAGCATTGCTGGCGGTAGAGCATCTCAGCTTCCAGGGCACGCAAGGCACGGTAGGCCAGGGAGGGCTCCAGATTCGAGAGAGTGCCGATGGTATGCGGAAGCTGGTCGAGGGTGGCGAAGGCCGCCCCACCCTTGAAATCAACCAGGATGAAGGTCAGGTGCTGAGGATCTACCCTGGCAGCGAGCCCGGCCACCATGGTGCGCAGCATCTCCGATTTACCCGAACCGGTGGTACCACCCACGAGGCCGTGCGGGCCATCGCGAACCATATCCAGCCAGTATGTACCATCTTCGGATACGCCCAGCGGGAAGCGGAATCCCTTATTGTTCTGCCACAGCTGGGTGATATCCGCGCTGGTTATATCGCGGGAAAGCCCGAGCAGACCGAGAAGATGTACAAGGGGCGGCAGGGCCGCGCCGGCATCGCGCACTTCCGGATCATCGAAAAGGGAGAGGGACCGCGCCCACTCTTCTAGGCGCGGCTCGGTAGATACCGCCCCGGCAATATGTTCGATGGTGACATCTTCGGAGGGGATACTCAAGGTCAGCTCCGCCCCGGGTTTCGCCTTGATAACACTATGGCAGGAAGCAGGGAGCTGTTCGGGGCGGGTGGCCAGCACGATACCGCTGACTTCTTTAGCTTTCTGGGAGCCGGTCACATCCTCCCCGCGGTAAGCGAGGAGGTCACGGGCCGGGCAATCCCGACCTTCCAGGAGTGCCACATCATCAATAACGAGGAAAAGGGATGCGGAAGGCAAGCCGTTGAGGCCATCGCGTAGGCCGCGCAGCATGGTTTGGGCCGGAGTGCGCTCAAAGGCAAGATAGCGATTATTCGGGTTAGCTCCGCCCACGCGGGTATGGGGCAGCCAGGCGCACCAGCGCCAGTGTTCGGAGCGGGCCCGGTCGGTAGCAACCGCGATCGTCATATCGGCCGGGCCGGAGAGGGTGGCCAGCTGGGTCACCAGGGAACGCGCCAAGGCCAGGGCCTCGTCACGCTCACCCCAGATACCTACCGGGCCCTTGGTGAAATCCACCCGAACCGGGGCGGCCGGGATGCGGGCCAGGTCGAGGATCTCGCGTACCCGCGGTTCCGGTTTGGTACTGGCATTTTCGAGCGGAACCTCGAAGGGAACCGGCCCGGTACCAATCTGGGCGCTGCCGAAATCGAAGTGATCGGAGCGCACCTGCCACAGGCGTGGCCCGCCGCGCCGAGCTTGTTCGGCCAGCTCGTGCTGGTAGGGAGTTTGGGCGCGCATCCGGGAGCGTTCCACCAGTGCGGCTTTGCCGATATCCACGGTGAAATCCTGGAGCGCGGCCACGAACTTTTCTTCTTCTTCGATTTTGCTTTTCTTGGAGCGGCGCTTCTGTTCAATAAAAGAACCGATGGCGATCACCGGGGAGAAAAGCGCGATGAGGGCGAAGCGGAAGGAACCGAGCACCGCCACGAGCACCACGGCCATGAAAATCGGAGCCAAGATCGCGGCCCAGGAGAGCCGGCCGGGTTTTTCCGGCATTTTCTTTTCCGGAGCTTCGAGTTGTTTGGGGTGGGCGGGCAGGGCTCGGCGCGGGGGCCGGTTAAAAGCGACCGTGGACACGGCGGTGAGCACGCCGTGAGCGGCGTCGTCGTTCTGTTGAGAAGTCTCCTCATCACGCCGGACTGCTTCGAGGTAGAAGGCCCCGATGCCGATCACGTCCCCGGGGTGTACTTCGGTGGCGCCTTCCTCCCCTTTTAGGGCCGCGCCGTCCAGAATGGTGCCGTTCGAGGAGTTATCGTCACTGACCCACAGGCCGTCCTCGCGTACTTCCACCAGGCAGTGCGACCACGAAACCGTGGGGGAATCCAGGTGGATATCGGCTTGCGGACTGCGGCCGATGCGCAGGGTACGACCCGCGGGAAGGGAGATATAGCGCCCGGTATCCGGTCCCGCCGTGATGATGAAGCCCCATTCTTCGGCGGGCTGTTCCGGTTCGACGGCGGAAATGACGCTTCCCTCGTGCACTCCGGCGCGAGCCAGGGTGGTTGAGGGGGTGACCGCCACGCCGTCCACCCACATGGTGGCCCATTCGCGCCGGTCGAGGTGGGCGCCGTCGAGGATATCCCCGACGCGCGTCTCTTCTGTCACGTTTGTCAGAGAAAACAACCGATCCGAGTGATCGCTCCTAATGACAATACGCATATCGTTTTCCGCTGTGCCTTTACCTTCAGGGGCCGCACCTGGGGTGATGCGGGCGGCCCACTCCGCTTTTTCGGGGTGTTCCTTAGTGGGCACCCTCAGAGGAAATCCATTCGATGCGCCCGTCTACGATGGCTGCTTGCACCGGGCACGGACCGTCGCCCGCGCTACCTGCGCCGCTGCCACCGCTGCTCCCGCTAGCTGCACCGCCACCCGTGCTACCCGTGCTTCCCGCGCCGCAGCGCGCCACCCGTTCGGCTCCCGATACCGCAGCTTCACGCGCTTCGGGGGTGGTGAGGGCCTGCATGATCTTGGCCGGGTCGGTGGAGTCGGCTACCGCGGCGGCGGCCACGAAGCTGAGCACCGCATCGTGACTGAGGCCGTCCGCGTACTGCCAGCGCTCGCTGAACTCGGTGTCATCGCGCAGGGAGGGAAGCGCGCCGTTGGTGCGCATCACTTCCACGGCCTGGAGGAAACCGCCGGCCGGCAGCCCGCTGGCATCCGGTGAGGTGAGGGATACCCCGCCCGGGGTGGGGAATCCGTAACTGTAGATACCGGCAATCGGGGTGCGTGCATCGGTGAGGGCCGTGCTGAGTACGCCGTTGAAAGCTTCCGGCCCCACGAGGATCGGGCCGTCGTATCGCGCCCCGCGCAAGCCGGTGACCTGCTGGGCGATCATGGATGCCGGAGCGTCAATCACCACGCAGGGATTGGGTCGCCCCAGGGTGGCTTCCAGCACCTGGGCGCTCACGGTGGCGGGTTCGGCCAGGCCGATATGGGCATCGACCCCGCGCACGCCCCGCACCCCGTTGGCGAGCTCCCCGCCCACCGAAACCACGGTGGAACACTGGAGGTCACCGAGCTGGTTGGTCAGCCCGGTGATCCAGCCACCCGCGGTGGGAAGCTGGTAGTGCGCGCCCTCGGGAACATTGGCGGAGGGCTGGAGCTGGTAGGGGAAGATAATGGGGAGCCCGGCATCGGCGGCCGCGTTCGCGAGCGCCAGGGTGTGGCTACCGGTAGTGAGGGCAATGACTCCGGAAACATCGTTATCGGATAATTCGGCGATGGCGGCGCGGGCGCCGTCGTCACTACCCTGATCGGAGACCGTCACAAGCTCCACCGGGGTGCCGCCCTGCGCGAGGCGCCATTGCGCTACTCGCACGCCTTCACCGCTGAGGTCCCAGCCCGGGCCCTGGGTGAGATCTTCCGTATAAGATACGACGACGCCGAGCTTGAGGCCCTCGGGCGCATTCTCCACGGCGAGCTCCACGGAGGCCGGCGGGAAAGCCTCAAAATCGGGTTCGCTGGCCGTCCGCGCCTTTTCTGATTGGTACCGGAAGAACCAGATCACGGCCGCGAGGAGGGCGATCAGCAGAAGAGCGGCCAGAATACCGAGTGCGGTACGTCGCTTATCGCGAGCGGGCTCGCCGCTCGCCGGGTAGGCCCCGGAGGATTGAGTTTCGGCCTCGGTGTGCTTAGCGGATTCGCTCACTTTTCCTCCTCAGCAGGAATGACGTGGAAGGAGTACATTCCGATTTCCGCGTTGCCGGATGCCGGGAGCGTAGGTAGCTGTTCGAGGCGGGCCAGGGAGGCGCGCAGGCGCGCGGCCCCGAAGGCATCTGCCCCGAGTGCCGAACGGTACCCGGATTGAATGGTTGTGGTGGTCGCGGTGGAATCGCTGAGCTTGGCATCGGCAATTCCAAGGTGGCCTTCGGAGGTTTTCATGGCTCCAAGCAGGCCGCCGCCACCGGGGGTATTGGTCCCGATATCCGCGAGCACGTTGACGAGGTCCTGCATAATGAGCGCGGACACGGCATCCGAATTAGTGATCGCGTTGCGGCTGGTTGTGCTCACGGTTGCGCTGTTCTCATCCATGAGCTGGTTGGTTTCCGCGTCCAGGGTGTTATTCGCGTCCGTAATCAGACCGGTGGTGCTCCGCACCGCGCTGGACCCGGTGTTGCGCAGGTTTTCGGAGAAGACCGTCAGCTGATTGGAGACGCTATCGAAAATCGCGCTGGAGGAACGTTCGGTGCGGTCCCGCGCGGTGGAAACCCCGGTGTAGAGCCGGTCGCGATTGGTAGTGCCTGTTTCATCGGTGCGGGTCTTCGATTTTCCAACGAAACCGTCCAGTTCGGCTGCAAAGGCATCCAATTCACCCACGACGTCACGGGCGAGCGGGGCCAGATCCGCGTAAATATCAACGGTGGTGGCGATGTTCTTATTCAGTTCGTCAACCATCTGCGCGAGTTGTGCGGTGCGATCCTTGCGCTGATCATCGAGGCGAGCGCGTTCGGCATCCAGATCCGTGAGGATCTGCTGGGATTGCGTGAGGCTCTCGCGTAGCTGCGCGAGCCCGGCAATGGCCTCCGGCTGATTCTCCCCGCTCACCGATTGGCTTGCTTCCATAATCGAGGTGATGTGATCGCGGGTTTCCTGCCCGAGGAAACGCACGGATTGGCGATATTTACCCGCGCGGTTACCGATCATTCCCGCGGTATGCGGGCATTCGGCGCCGGTGAGATCGCGAACAACCTCCCGCACTGCCTTTTTATCGAGCTTGGGATTGGCGATAGGTTCCTCGGAGCCAACCTCACGGGTCAGGCCCGCGTCAATACACATGGATTCCGTGATTTCGGTGAGGCGCTTATCCTGAGCCTGGTTACGTTCAAAAGCCTTCCCGGCTTCCGCATTCACCCGCGCGAATTCCTTATCCAGGGTATCCACGAGCTTGAGTGCGGCATCGAAACGCTTCTTGAGTTCGTCAATATAGGGCGTCATGGGCGCGCTGGAATCTACCGTTTCGGGCGGGATCTCGTGGGGAGCACCCGTACTGGGCCCCGTGCTGGGCTCCGCAGTAGGCGCCGCGCTCGGTTCAGGCGTACCGGAAGGTTCGGTTCCCGCGCTTGGTTCAGGCGAGCCGGAAGGCTCGGTTCCCGGCCGTGGCGGGAAGCTCGGAGAAAGCCCGGGCGTGGGTTCCGGCTGCGGCAAGCGGCCCTCGTGCTGGTAGATCTGGAGGTCTTTCGCGAGGGTATTCACGCTGCGCAGCGCTCCATCCAATTGCTCAACCGTATCCAGGTTCTTGTGCTGGGAACCGCCACGCAGCTGCGTGACCAGCTCTTCACCTTCGGAACGCACCTGGTTGCTCAGCTCATTCAAATCGTGGTGGGCGCTGAGAACCGTGCAGGTCAAGGTGGTGGCAACGGCCGGATTCGCGCAGTCTTCCGGGGAGGGATTTTGCGGCCCGAGGATGCTGTCCAGATCGGAAAGAATATGTTCCTGGCAGCGGGTGGTGGTGGCGCTCAGCGCTTCCAAACGGGCGGAGAGACCGTTAATAACGCCGTACACCCCGCCGGCCGGAATCACTTCTTCCGGATTGGTGACGGTGGGCAGGTCATCGCCCGCCGCCGGGCCGCTGGGCTTGGGTGCCGGTGACAGCGTGGCCATGGGAATGGAGCTTGCCGTTGGCCGGGGGCTGGGATCCCCGTTCGGGAGGGTGGGCCACGGCGAAGGTGCGGCACCCGTACCCGCAGAAGCAGAAGGCGAGGGAGCCGGGGATGCCGGCGCGCTCGGCCCCTCCCCCGGGCTGGGAGCCGCCGGGCTGGGAGCCGCCGGGCTCGGCGTAGCCGGCAGATCTTCTTCCAGGCCGAAGTTGATTTCGCAAGTATCGGGGTTGATATCGATACGCGGCCGGGGAGCATCCGGGTTCCCCAAGAGGGTGCGCACAGTGGCGGTTGTTTCCGCCAGCGAGCTGGACATGGTGGAGCCCGTGCTGGCGAAGAGGCTGTTGAGGCGCGATTCCAGGCTCTCCAGCGTGGATGAGACGGACTGCGCCGAATTCTCGATGCGCCCGCGCGACATTTCCAGATCCCGGATAGTGCGCGAACCAATGGATCCGCCGGCGTTGGCGAGCATGGCACGCGCATCCTCAAGGGCGGTCCCGGAATCCGCGAGGATATCCGCGGATTCTTGCAGGGTACGGATCGTTTGGGAAACGAGCAGTGTTTCCTCACGCTGCTTGCGCGAATCCGGGTTGATACCGAAGCCGGGCTGCGTCGCAATATTGATAACGGGCGTGACGAAATCCTGTGCCTCAACAACCAGCGTGAAATGCAGGAGCGAGGTGGTGGACCCTACTCCGGTGAGTCCAGCCCACTGCACCGTGGTGGTACCGCGGTCATTAACGGCGACGACGCCGTTGGTTGCTATGCCTTCACCGCCGGCCTGGGGAGTCCGAACAGCTTCGGGAGCGATACCGGGCAATTCCACACCGGCAGCAACCGACATCGGGGTGGCCACCAGGACCTCGTGACTAACAGCGCGCCCGTCAATATCCGCGTTCACCCGCTCCAATTTACCTGTGATATTTTGCACAGTGACATCGATGCGGACCGGGCCGGTAGCCCCGGCAACACTGCTGGCATCTGAAGTGGTGACCCCGTTAAAGGTGTAGGAGGTCACCACCCGGATGGGGAGCTCCCCACCGGCGGCTGCCGGATCAATACGGTGGCCATCACCGCCGGCCATGGCCGTAATGGCTCCGTCACCGCCCACCTGGATCGTGACAACTCCAGGGTCGGCCTGAGCCGGGACAGCCACCGCCACTCCGGCCACGGCCAGAGCGGGAACCGCCAGAGCCAGAAGCGCTGGCCGGCATCGCTTCACAAAGTTGCGGACAGGAAACATTGGGCGCCTTTCGTACTGTGGTGAGCGCATGACGGCCACACCCTATCACTACGTGATGACATAATTTCCCTGGCTTAAACCGCGCCAGAAAGCCGTTTCCCGGGAATTTGGTTTTTATTTACCTTGGGGGCACATACTATGCGGATTTACCTTCGTTTCACGGTCCCGCGCGGCCGGAGAAGCGCCGTCGTCGTATATTCCACCGCGCCGCAGTCAAGCCCACCGCAAGGTTAACGCAAGCCCTCCACCACCCTCGTAATTGTTATCAATTTGTAATATTTCACGTTACGGAGTATTTACCCGGGGTCAGTAGCGTCGAAGGCGTCGATGGCTAGACATGACAATGTCGCCCTGTCGGCACTGTCAGAACTCTTCTCTACCCAATAAGGAGACCAATCATGGCTCGTGTACTTACATCCAGTGAAGCCAAGCAGGCCATTCAGCAGATGCAGTCCATTATTAACGGTGGGCTGACCGATCAGATTTCGCAGCTTGATACCCAGGGGCAGACCCTCTCGGATGCGAATGTGTGGGATGGTCCGCTCGCTCAGCAGTTCCGTGGTGATGTGTGGCCGCAGACCAAGTCGGCTCTGGACAAGGCCAAGCAGGAACTCGAGGATCTGCGTAACCAGCTCGACCAGATCTCGACCAATATCTTCACCGCCGGCGGCGGCGAGTAAGCACCACACCACCACCAGTCCGATTTACGCGCAATCCGGGCGGTTCACCGCATTTGCGTGTCACCCACGCGGCGAACCGCCCGGATCTTGCGTTTCCTTATATTTCATTTCTCCTCCATGACTTCTTCATCGCCCGCCCTGTCTCGCCTCGCCACCACAGCACACCGTCACGTGCCCCGCGAGGCGCTCACACTGAGCGCGCGAAACACAGCTTGCCCAGCCCGGATGTCGACTCATAACGATAGGTAGTTCCCATGCCAAGACCCAACGTATATACCGGTTTCGAAGCCGGTCTCGCGAGCAATTTAAAGAGCGCTATCAACAACGCGATTGAGGCGCTGAACACCGCCCAGACCACTCTCAACGGCGGCATCGCCTACGCACAAATTGACTTCGCCGGGCGGTTCGCGGATTTGTACGCGCAGAATATGGATATCCAGCGCGCGGATAAAGAGATGCTGGTCGCGTCTTTGCAGGCGCTGGAATCGGGCGTTACCGAACTGGAAGAAGCCGCGCGGGCCGAACAGAAGATGATCGACATCTTCAACGCCTGGGAAGCAGACCACAACCGCTGGCGCGCCCGGCGGCCCATTGACCCGGAGCTCATACCGCTGTGGTTGGCCAGCGAACCGCGCCTCATCCCTCCGAGTGCGCGTTACCCGGGTACCCCGCCGGCGCGTTCCATCGATCAGCCTTCCTTACCCCAACACGACACCCCCATGCCGGGCAGCGGCGGGGGCGGCTCAGGCGGGCGTTCCTCCTGCTACCCCGCGAATCTGTACGAATACGTGCTAGCGGCCCGTTCAGCGCATGACACTCTTGAGAGCCATCCGCGCGCCTTGCAGACTGCCGTCAGTTCCTTTGTGAGCGGCTGGAAATTCGGGAATCTTTCCGGTGGGGAAAGCATCGCGTGGGGCATCAACGATTACATGCGCAATAACGATAACGATGCCGAGTGGATTGACGTGGTGCGCCAGGCATTCAAGGAAGCCGGCGAAGGCGGTCCGGTACTTACTTTGCTGGATTCGTACATCGATGCGGTGCTCGATAACGCCGGTGTGGATGCGGGGCGTAAGGCTATTGGGGTGGCGTGGCCGGTTTTGACTGGTCAGGTTGTTCATTCTGCTTTGGTGTCTGATCCGGTTAATAGTGCGACGGGTAATTTCCTGGAGCCGGAGTTGGATATTAGTTTCCCTGACGGTTCCCAGGTGGGTGGCTTGTCGCGGGTGTATAACTCGATTCTGGCTCATATGCAGCGCGTGGGTAGTGATGATGCTCCCGTGCGTGGTGTTTTCGGTACGGGGTGGACGAGTGTGCTTGACCAGTGTGTGGTCGAGCGCGGCGATTACCTGGTGTGGATGCGCGAGGATGGTCAGCATATCTACTTCCCGGTGGACGGCGAGAAGTTCGGGCCCGGTTCGGGTGTGGTGCGTGCTGAGGGAGAAAACTTCTGGGTTCGCGCAATCGCCGCGCCGGGTGATAGCGAAGGAGCACTGCGCTGGGAGATTTCGGATAATACTGGCCAGCGTTGGGTCTTCACCCGCGGCGGGGCCTGGCTTGAGGTGTGTGGGCGTGAAGGTTTCGGGGTGCGGGCCGAGCGGGATCGTGATGGTCTGATTAGCGCGCTGGTCAGTGAGCGTGGCCGGCGTATCGAGGTGGAGTACCTGGATGGCCGGGTGGTTGTGGCTCGTGGCTGGGATGGTACCCGTTTCGAATATCTTTACGAGGGCGAGCATTTGGTGGGCGCGAAGGGCCCGCATGGTACCCGGCGCTACGAGATTGACGATGCTGGTCTGGTTGCCCGCGTGGTTGCGGCAACTGGCGTGGTTGAGTGCGTGAATGTTTACGACGACGCAGCTCGCGTGGTCAAGCAGACCTCTGAGCACGGTCGGGATACTCGTTTTGCTTATCTACCGGGCCGGGTCACGGTGGTCAGTGATGCTGATGGTTCGCGTTCGAATACGTGGGTGGCTGATAGTCGGGGTCGTACTATCGCAGCCCAGGACTGCGATGGTAACCGCCAGACCATGTCTTATGACCGGCACGGGAACTTGTTGCGGTTCCGGGACCGGGATAATAAAGTCACCACGCATTTTTATGATGAGCGTGGGCACTTGGTTCGCACGGTTTCCCCCGCGGGTGGGGAACTAACCGCCACCTATGACGGTCTGGATCGCCTGGTTGAGGCGGTGGGGCCTACCGGCCTGGTGGCCCGCTATGAGTATGAAGGCGAGAGCCGTAACCCGAGCCGTTTCATTGATGCTAATGGTGCGGTGACCAGTCTGGAGTGGGAGGGCGGGCTCTTGGTGAGAGCCACGGACCCGACAGGAGTATTCCAGACTATTGGCTATAACGATGCCGGTGAGGTTATTTCCTTTGCTGACGCGTTGGGGAATACGTATCGCCTGGATCGTGATAGCGCGGGCCGTGTGGTTGAGATGGTCACGCCGCTTGGTTTTGCTACCCGGCTTGTTTATAACACGGACGGTACGCTTTCTCGCCGTGTTGATCCGGATGGGGCTACCACCACGATTGATTACGATGCTTATGGGCGTCCGGTTGTGGTGACCGACCCGGGCGGGGCGAAAATAACGTTGGTGTATAGCGAGATTGATGGCCGGGTAGAAAAGATTATTAACCCGCTGGGCCATAGCCTGGCTAATGATGTGGATGACTTGGGTAATCTGCGTTCCATCACTATGCCCGATGGGGATGAGTTCACCTTTGTTTTTGATGCTCTCTCGCGCCTGCGCGAGGTTGCTGACCCGCTGGGGCATGCGTGGAAGTTTGAGTATGACGCTGTGGGGGATCTTTCCACCGTGATTGACCCGGCTGGGGTTACTACCCGGACGGTTACAGACTCCAAAGAGCGTACCGCTACCTCGGTTGATAGCCACGGTCATGGTGCGGTTGTGCAGTTTGATGAGTTCGGGCGTCCGGTGGCTAGTTATGACACCGCTAAGAACGCTTCCGTGGTTACCTACGATATCCGGGGTAATGTCACGGAAATGTTGGACGCTGAAGGCGCTCTGACAACCCTGGATTATGACGCGGCCGGGCGTGTGGTGCGGATGACTAGCTCGGGAGGGAAGGTTACGGAGTATACGTACGGGCCTTCGGGGCGTTTGGACGAGCTCACCACCCCGGAAGGCGTGACGCGTTTTGAATACGATGCTGACGGGCGTGTGGTTGCCACGGTGAATACTGCCGGGGAGCATTCGACTTTCGAGTATGACTCGTGTGGGAGGTTGCTGCGGGCTAGGGTAGCCGGGCGGGGTACCTCCGAGTTCCGGTATGACGCGTGTGGGCGGGTAACTTATTCGCGGGATATCCTCACCGGTGTCCGTTATTTCCGGTACGACGCGGCGGGGAATCTTATCTCGGTGCGTAATGGCCTGGGCGGTATCACGCGTTATGAATACGATGTGCGTAACCGCCTGGTGCGGGTGGTTGACCCGGCCGGCGGGGTGACGGAACGCGTGTATGACGGTGTGGATAACCTCCTCTCGGTCACTGACCCGCTCGGGCGTAGCGTGGCGCTGTCTTATGACGAGGTGGGGAACCCGGTTTCTCGCACAAGTGCTGATGGGACCGTGACGAGTTTCGAGCATGAGGATGGCATGGTAAGCCAGGCTCGTATCAATGGCCGGGAAGCCTTCCGTTCCGAACTTGATTATGAGGACCGGACCCTTACCCTTACAGATGGTGAGGAGAACCGGCATGTGTTCACTTATGACCGCCTAGGCCGCCTGGTTTCCCACAACAGTATGGTGGCAGGAGCGGCGCGGTGTTCTACCTGGACGTACGGGAAGGACGGGGAGCGGACTTCTTATACCCCGGCAGGCGGGGCGACCTACCGTTATGGGTATGATGCGGTTGGTAATCTTGCCACGATCACGCATCCGGACCTGGATACGGTCCGTTTTGGTTACGATCCGATGGGCCGAGTCACCCACATGGTTGCCGGTGAAGATACCCACCAGTGGGCCTATAGGGATGGTTTCGTCTGCCGCCATACGCATACTCGTGATGGTGTGGAGGAAACTACCCGTGTTGAGCATGATTCGTGGGGTCGTGTTATCTCGATAACCACCGGGAGTGAGAAAGTTGCTTATGAGTACGGTGAGGATGGCCAGCTTACTGCTGCTATCTCAACCAGTGGCGTAAAGAAGACGTGGGAGTATGACGAGGCTGCTCGTATTATCCGCTTCACCGACGGTGATACGGTCAGTGAATACACCTATGATCAGGCGAGCCAGCTCGTTGAGCGGCACCTCACTTCCCCGCAAGGCACGAGCCGGACGGTTTACGGCTATGACGCGGATGGGTATCGGGTTAGCCAGACCGTGGATGGGAAGCTCGCACGGCGGTTGCGTTGGGATGCGAGTGGGAGCCTGGCGGGTATCACTGACGTGGTTGATGGCCGTGAACGCGAGCTGACTATCACCCTGGACGGGTTGGGTAACCCGGTCAGTTTCGGGGATGAGACTCGCCTTGAGTGGGATTATGCTTCCCCTATCCCCACAGTCGGGGCGATGAATGGTAGCCCGTTCATGTCTCTTCCCGGTGGTGTGATGCTCAGCGGGCAAGGTATGGAAACTCGGTCTGATACGAGCTGGAGGGCCGGGCGGGGCACGGACCCGATGGCCCCGTTCGCTAGCCCGGGCGTCGTGGCGGGTTTGAGTGAGCATTTACCTGAGGGTGTTGACGTGCTCGGGACTGGGGCCTTGCGTGTTGGTGGTATGGAGTGGATGGGTGAGCGCCTGTATGACCCGGCCACTCAGGCGTTCTTGTCCCCGGACCCGCTCCCGGCACCGGCGGGGACGTCGTACCAGACTAATCCGTATAACTATGGTGCGAATAACCCACTCGCACTCATGGACCCACTCGGGCTGACCCCTGCTACCGATGGTTTCTTTACAAGGCTGGGTAGAGGGCTTGATGCTGCGTTTGATGGTATTGGCAAGGCTCTTCGTACTGGGTGGAATTGGACCCGCGATAATATCCTCAAGCCAGTCGGAAACTTCCTTAAGAACGCAGGGAACTGGCTCAAGGGAGCGTTCAACGCAACTGTCAATTGGGTAAAGGTCCATTGGAAGACAGTTGTTGGCGTGGTTGCGGTAGGCGCCGGCATCGCTCTTCTCTGTTCCGGCATTGGTGCCCCCGCAGGAGCTGGACTTCTTACCGTTGTTGGCTATGGAGCTGCAATAGGTGCCGGATCCGGAGCACTTATCGGCGGAGGATCCTCAATGATTAGCCAGGATCTTTTCAATCACGACAATTTCAGTTGGGGAGAAGTCATTTACCAGACCGTTCTCGGCGGGGTTAGTGGAGGCATTGGCGGCGGACTTGGTGCCGGTGCATCACACGTAACGACCAAACTTCTTAAAGGTGTCAACTGGGTGAAAGGGCAGGTTAGCCATATCCCGCAACGAATTAAGAATATCGGGAATATGTTCAAAGGTAAGCCACGTGTACCTATCAAGATCTCCACAGATCTCTCAAGAGCGCAGGGAATCGGCGTTGATATCGTTAAAAGTGTGACTTCTGATTATTCTAAGGAAGCTACAAATTGGGTCGGAGACTCGCTGTTTAAGGATTACGTCGAAACAGGAAACTTCAATCCAAACTTCAGCGAAGAAGACCTCGCCGGACGCATGGTAACGGTTACCGGTGCACAATTCACGGGCGGAGCTTTACGAATCAAAGGCGTGAACCAGATTCCCACCTCGTCAGGTTTATCAAACGCCCAGAATCTTGTGCTTCAGAAGGGTGGTAAGTTCTTGACGGAATTCGCACCAAAAGAAGTCAAGAATCTCGAAGCTATTCGCGCGGATCTTGTAGACGGCGATGGTGAATTTAAGTCAGCTTCCCACGCACGCAGGCACATCAAGTCATTGGCCGAGTCGGTCAAGGCGTTAAAGTAACGATACGATACGATACGCCTCTCAGACACAGTTTCCTTGAATTTTCGTGGGCGGGACCTTTGAGAGTTCCCGCCCACGAAACTCCAACTTTCATAACTTCTTCACTCCCCTCATCTATACCATCCTGGAGGTTTTCTTTTGAGCAGCTACATCGGGCCTCTCGCTAGTTTCACCGCGGGTGCTGCGGCACCAACAATTCAGCGACGACTCCGGAAGATGAGCACGTACCCGCGTGAGCCACGAGTCTTCTCACAGGCGAAAATCTTCCTTCCGGTCGGTGGAATCGGAGTCTTTCTCCTCGGACTAACGGTCATCGCCCTAGCAACCAGTGACGAGGCCAGCCGCCCCGACGATGCCACCCTAGGAATTATCTTCTGCTCCATCGCAATCATTCCGTGCCTCTGGTTCCTCTGGATGGGATTAGCGCGCAGGTTCGGCGTCGACAATGAAAAAGTCTGGTCCCGTTTTGCACCGGTGTTTTACCGTGAAATCTACTTTTCGGACATCACTCGAATCACGTTCGACAACCTGGGTTTTCGCCTCTACAACAGGCAGAACAAGTTCCTCGGAGTAGCAATCAACCGCTTCGATTACACACTCGCTTACCTGCGAATCCTTGAAGAGCTGAAGTACCGCCGTTTCACGGTGGGCGACGTCGCCCCGCGCGACCCGCGCTGGCCACAGGCCGCACAGGAACTACGCAATGCACTCGCCTCGGAAGCCTATCGCAACCACCAGAACTACTACGACAACCACCCGGCCGAGCTTCACGAGCTCACCGCTCTCGCCCAGGGCCGCTAATTACTTACGTACTCAAAAAGGACGGATACCGATGTCCGCGTCTTTCTCTTTCACGGCCGGCTTCGCAACGGGAGCTACACAATCCCCGCTGCAACGCCGCATCAGGAAGATGAGCGATTACCCGCGCCAAGAGCGAGTTTTCTCGATAGCCAAGCGGGCAGTGCCTATCGGCGGCGTTTTCCTAGCAATCGGGATCCTTGGTATTCTCGGCACCCTCATCGTGTCATCAGGATCAAACCTTGGTGACTTCATCCCGGAACTCGTGGGATTTTCCGCCAGTCTTATTCTGGGTTTGCTCCTGGTATGGGTAGGTCTAGCTCGCCGATACGGCGTTAATCAGGTAGGCGTATGGTCCCATCTGACTCCGTTTTTCCATCACGACATCCCATACTCTCAGATCACCAGTATCACCACTGCCGGCAATGACGGCTGGAAGGTTTATGGGAACAGCACCCATCTCACCCTCTCCAAAGATGTTTTCGATTACACTCTTGCCTACCTACGGATTCTTGAGGAGCTCAAGCACCGCCGTTTCACCGCCAACAATGTTGAACCCCACGACCCGCGTTGGCCCGAAGCAGCACAAAACCTACGTTATGAACTAGCCGCGGAAACCTACCGCAACCACCGAGGCTACTACGACAGCCGCCCCGCCGAGTTCCAAGCACTGATCGAGCTTTCCGAGGGACGTTAAGAGCCCACGGGGTAACGCCCTACCGCTAATGCGTTGAGCTCCTGCAATTCGGCGGGATGGGAATCATAGTAATTTTGGTGGTTCCGATACGCCTCGGCCGCCAGCCGATTACGCATATCCTGCCACGCCTCCGGCCACCGCGGATCATGGGGCTCGATTTTCCCAACCGTGAAGCGCCGGATCCGCATCTCCTCCAGGATCCGCAGGTAGGCAAGAGTGAGATCGAAAACATTGATAGCTAATCCGATGGGCTTTTTTCGCTTACCGAAGACACCAAAACATACGCCATTAAAAGTAATTCGCCTTATATCCGCGTAGCAGATTTCGCGGTAGAAAAAGGGCACAAACCGAAACCAGAATTTTTGATTATCCACACCAAAATGGCGCTTGTATCCGATCCATAAGAACCACATACATACAAGCATCATGATCGAGCAACAAATAATTCCAAGCGTGGCGTCATCGGGTCTACTTGCTTCGTCAGCCGTTGCCAACACGATTGCGGTGAAAGCCATTAAAACCGTGCCCGGCCACCCAATAGCAAAACAAATTCTAGCTTGTGACAAGACCCGCGGCTCGCGCGGATATTTACTCATTTTCCGCAACGCCCGCTGAAATGAGGGCGCGGCCGCAACCAAAGCGCCTACCGGAAAGGACATGAGGAACCTCCAACTCAGGAGCCGCTGCGGCTACCGTGTTTCAGCCGAATGATCGATTGGACGTGGCTACCGATGCCACGCACCATCCACCACTAACGGTACGATGCGAAGCTCGTCCCGCGCTACCGTGTTTTGCCACACCCTCCACCGAGGCCCGCGCACATAGCAAGTGACCAAGCGCATTGTGATGTTCTCGGTAGCAAACAGCCATTTTCGCCAGTGAGCCTCAGCAGCGGGAACACCCCAAAGCACCACGCTATCGCCAATACCCAGACCGCTACGAGCGAGCTCTTAGCATTCTTGTTCAACACTGCACCACATCACGTCCAGCCACCACAAAGCCATCACCAACCGCCGCCAGCCAACTCTAACCGACCCAGAAAAAGCCCTATATTCCCCGTCCCGAAAAATACCAAAACACCCTCTAGTAAAAATAATTCACACCACCCCAGCCCAATAAACTTCATGCTATAAAAGCCCACCGCAAAAGCGCCGCCTCCAACCACCACCCACCCCAGCCCACTCCCCCAGAAACGGCACAATAACCTGGCAAAACACCCGCACTCTCACCCCGCAAAAACCCGCCACCCCGGCCATTTTTCCTACCAGAACCCAAGCTCAATCTGGTTATAATACCTAATAAATTGAGCACTTACGGTACGTCTTTCCGCGGCTTGGCACCGCCCTTATTCCTACCTCCACGGAACAGACCCCGCCGCGCTCCTTGACCAACAGCATCACAACGAATGGATGACACATGAAGAAATCACTGACAAGCTTCGGGAGCGCCGCCCTGGTGGCCGCGCTCGCCGGGGTGGGATTACTTCTGCCCGCCACGGCCGGAGCTACGAACACCCAGCTCACTTTTAACGTCCGCTCGCTCACGGGCGGCGCGGTCAATTGCCAGGGCGAGGATACCTGCGTGGAGAAGATCGGCGACGTCGCCCACGTGACCTACACGGTGCAAACCACTCCCCTGGTCGTTTCCTCGGACCGCATCCAGACCGCGCGCGGCACCTCCATTTTCGTGCCCGCGGTCCTGGAAAACGTGAAGCTCACTCTCACCAGCGTGCCGGACAAGGCTTGGGAGGTTGCGGAACAATCGGATCCTCGTATTACGACGACGACACCCGTGAAACCCGTTGATCAGCCCCTCCCCGTTATTGAGGTCAAGCGCAACTCCGAGGGTGAGCTCGAATCGCCGCTCAACGGCGGGTTGGTTTCCTCGGATGTGACCAATCCGGAATTGGGCGTCTGGCGAATTCCGGCCGGTACCGCTAAGGCCGGGGATGCGCCGTCGTACTTCGGCTACAACGGACCGGTGAAAAATATGGAGCTGTACGACGAATACACCTTCGGCGTGAACGAGCCCGGGGTGTACACGATCAAGGTGGAAGGCGATGTGACTGTGCAGTCCGAGCTGACCGTGCTGCCGATCCGCGCCACCAATAAGCTCTGGAAGTGCTCTCAGGAAGGCGGCGGGCCCGGGTCGTGGGATGAGGGCTGCCAGCCGCTCACGGATTATGACTGGGGCCAGATGGATGAGCTTCCCAAGTATTCGCTCACGGATGCAGCCACGAATAATTTCCTCGCCGGGCATCACACGCCGGCGGGTCTGACCGGCTCGACCCAGTGCATTGTGACCGGGGAGTCGGGCCGCGCTGACCTCATCGGCACGGATACCGGGGAATCTCAGGCTGTCCATAACCTCTATAGCCAGGTTTTCGCGCTGCGGTATAACCCGGCTGTCACGTACTATTTGAGCGGCGTAAACGAGGACGGCTGTGACCAGGCGGCTGCCGTCGTGAAGGTGTGCGCGAAGCCCGCGCCGGAGGACAAGAAGCCCGGCGCGCCCGATGCCTCCGGTGAGGACGCCCCGATCATCCCGGGCGCGAAACCCACTGCTCCGGGTACGCCTGGCACGCAGCCAACTGCCCCGGGTACTGAGCCCACTACTCCCGAAACGCCCGATAGTGGCACTCCCGGCACCCCGGGTACGCAGCCGACTACTCCGGGCGCCCCGGATAATTCGGAGACTCCCGGTGATCACGCCCCGAGCACTCCGGATGGCGATACTCCCACAACCCCGGGTACCCCAAGCACTCCGGGAATTCCGAGCGAGTCCCCCACTGTTCCGAGTACACCCGGCGACCAGCCGAGTACGCCGAGCACTACTCCAACCACCCCGGGCAACCAAACCCCGGAAACGCCCGGTACATCAGGAACACCTGAAGCACCCGGCACTCCGGCCGGCACACCCGCCACTGAAAATCCCGGCACGAATCCGTCCGAGGGCCCGCAACTGACGAAGAAGCGCACCCAGCCCCAGCTGCAGCGCACCGGAGCCTCGGCCGCCTTTGGCCTGGCAGCTGCCGCGGTCTTGCTCCTCGTGGGCATCCCGGTGGTCACGCGCAGCCGAGCCAAGCGCACGGCATAGCGCGCCTTAACCGCAACGCGGGAGAGGGCCGGTCACCAGACCGCGCCTTCTCCCGCGTTTGTTTTCCGTGCGTCAACCACGTATTCAACCACCCTATTCACAGCGGAGGCACGGAACTTGCCACGAATACCTCACCGCCGCCCCCTTGACCAATGTAGCCTATAGACTACAATTAGGTCATGGAGATGATTTCCAGTAGCTTGTTCGATGCGTGGCTAGACAAGCTGAAAGACAAACACGCACAGCGGCGTATCTTGCACGCAATAGCGAGATGCGAAGCTCACGGAATGATGTTAGGAGATATCAAACCTGTTGGCGGAAAAGTCAGCGAGATGAGATTTCATTTCGGTTCGGGCTACCGGGTGTACTACACGCAGCTAGGTGCAGTAACGGTTTTCTTGTTAGCCGGCGGAGATAAGTCCAGCCAAAGCAGGGACATTCACATAGCGCAAGAACTGGCAAAACAACTCAGGGAGGAACAGCGATGACCAAGGTAACTTTTTCAACTTTCGACGCAAGCAAATACCTTGATAGTCAAGAAGCGATGAACGACTACCTTGCTATTGCTCTCGAAGACGGCGATACAAAAACCGTGCAGGTAGTTTTGCGTGATATTGCCCGGGCCCGCGGCATGAGCCAGCTCGCTAAAGATACTGGACTCAACCGCGAATCGCTCTATAAATCACTGTCAAAAGACGGCAATCCGTCCTTTGCTGCTATCACGAAAATCATGAAAGCCCTCGGACTGAAAATAACGCTCGCTCCCCAAAACGTCTAGTTCCCGGTTACCATCTCGAATCACGCCAGCCCAGGCTCCTTCGATCCGTGTCACGGTTACGTTGTCGTTGCAATCGCGTTATTGGAACGACGACGGCGCTATCCCACTACGCCCCCAGCCACGCAGATAGGCTCAGTACGGAGCGCTAACTTCTCCGACCCGTCAGCGTAAGCAAGCGGAGAAGCACGGATCAGGCTCATGCGCCACGCATATCCTCGCCCGGGCTGGATGGTGCGGAACCGTGGTGGATTCTGCACCCGTTCAGCGTATACAGCAGGAGCCGCCCGCGTAGCGAACGGCCCCAGATACTCCTTCAACATCGTGGTTGATGAGTAATGTCAATCTACCATGCAAAAGGTGGCTCTGGCTGTTTCCACGAATACCTCACCAGCCCGCCCCAGGCGTGCTTGCTTGCTCCACGCCAACACACACCGCAAACCAACCAGCCAATCAAGAGGCACAAACACCAAACCAGAACCACCACCAGAATTCGCGGCCCCGATCATGCGCGTGTTCCCCGCAACGGCGTTCTCCAGGACGATAGCCTCACCAACCCCGGCCTCAACCAGCCGGCAAGCCACCCGCCCAGACCCATACCGGCCAACCACATCCAACTGGTTTTCCTTATCCAACCAATACCCCAACTCCCGACTCCCCTCATGCGGCAACAACAACGCCCGCTTCGTAATATCCGCACGCCGCACCGACTCACGCCCCGCCAGATCACTACCACTCCGGGTAAGCAGTCCCCACCGGTCCTCACCCGGCAAGCTCAGTGTCTCCCACGCGTCACACTCCCAGGAAGCATCCAACACCGCGAAAGACGCACTCCCTTCAGCAAGCATGCGGGCCGCTTGCTCACGCCCACAAGCCCGCAACTCAAAACTAATCCCCGGATACCGTTGCCTCACTTGCCCCATCACACTCGCGAGACTCTCCAGGGCACTAGACTCACGTCCCACAATCACAATCCGCCCGCGTGGGTCATCCACACTATCTCGTATCTCACTCACGGTTTTATCCACCAACCCAAGAATCTGAGTCGAGCGCTCCACCAGATGCCAGCCCGCGGGCGTGAGCTCACTACCCCGCCCGGCCCTTTGAGTGAGCCGATAACCCACTTCTTCTTCTAACAACTGGATACGCTTGACCACAGCCGCTGTGGTACACCCGCACTGACGTGCTACCGCGTCCATCGTCCCCAGCCTCGAATACAATACGAGGGTTTCTAATAACTCAAGCCTCACCACAACACCCGTCTTCTAACACCACAAAAGCCACACGCCCACAGGCCCTACACGCGTTCACTACAAAATGGGGAAACTACGCCGTCTCCACCCAGCGCAAGCAAAACTGCACACTCACCGCAATGAAAACTGCACGGGTAGCGCAAGCAAAACTGCACGGCTAGCACCGCCACAACTGCACGGCTAGCGCAATGGAAATAAGTAGGGGTGGTAGGTAAACCAGTTTCGTACATTCACCTACCACCCCCAGCCCCCTCATACACTCAAAGGGGCTAGCCGACATGGCTCTTATTTTGTTTAGTTACGACGACGCTGCCAGGCGATCAGCCCACCAGCCAGCATGAGCGCAACCGCCAGGCCAGCCATGCCCGCGGTAGTCGCACCAGTCACGGGCAGATTCTTGGTAGTGGCCTTGGGTTTGCCGATCTTCACGGTAAACGAATCCAATTCTTTACCCTTACCGTCATTGACCGTGATGGTGATCTTCTCACCAGGCTTAGCATCCCCATTCGGGGTAACAGTGATACTGCCATCCGGGTTCAAGACCGCACTGCCCGGGCCGTTCACGGTAACCGTGGTGCCAGGAGGCACGTCCCCGCCCTTGTTAGGCACGTCAACCTTCTTACCCGGACCCGTGATCGCATCATCCCAATCCGGGGCTGGTTTCGGCTCCGTAATCGTGACAGTTACTTCGTCGAGGGGGTTGCCTACCTTATCGACCACCTTGACCGTGATCTTCTCACCAGGGGTTGCTCCCTCATTCGGGGTGACAGTAATCGAGCCGTCAGGGTTCAACACCGCAGTACCAGGACCAGTAACCTGAGTTGTCGTGCCCTCAGGCACTTCGCCCTTGCGTTTCTCGATAGTTACCGGGGTGCCCGGGGTCGTAGACCCATCATCCCAATCCGGGGTATCAACCACCTTCACCGGCACAGTAACAACCGGCTTATCGGGTGTCGGATACTTAGGTGTCACCTCAACAGGCGGAGTCAGCTCGCCAGGATTCTTGCCCTCAGGGATAGTGATCGTGACCTTACAATCCTTATCCACCGTCACAACTACCCCGTCAGCGCGGGTTACCGGGCCAGTCGGTTCACACTGGGCCGGGTTATCGGGCCCGTTGATCGGATCAATAATGATCTTCCCGCCCGGCGGGACAGGTGTCGGATCCGGATACGTGGGTACACCGGTACCAGCCATACATACCTTCACCTCGTCCTCGTTCATATCCCGAGTTTGGGTCTCCGTCTTAGAGGTGACGTTCTCGGTGTCAAGCACCCACTTCTTCGAGACACTATCCCACTTATACGGCGTGGTTGTCACAGTCCTGGTCTGGGTGACCTTGCGAGTCTGGCAGTCCTTAGCACCCGCGTCTGTCGAGTCAGTCCATTCGGTTTCTTCAGCCTTGAGGCCGGGGTTCACGGTGCATTCTTGCAACTCGCTATCTGTCATATCCCGAACCTGAGACTCAGTCACGACCCGGGCCTTGTCAGTATCAGCCACCCACGTCTTGGTAGCCGCATCCCACTTATACGAGGTCGTGGTGACCGTGCGAGACTGCTTGACCTTACCGGTCTGGCAATCCTTAGCGCCCTCATCAGTCGAGTCAACCCATTCGGTGTTGTCGATCTTGTCAGCAGGCTTAGGGCTACAGACCTGAAGCTCAGCGTCGGTCATATCCCGAACCTGAGACTCAGTCACGACCCGGGCCTTGTCAGTATCAGCCACCCACGTCTTGGTAGCCGCATCCCACTTATACGAGGTCGTGGTGACCGTGCGAGACTGCTTGACCTTGCCAGTCTGGCAATCCTTCGCACCCTCATCGGTAGAATCCACCCATTCGGTGGTATCGACCTTGTCGGCGGGGCGAATCGCACACGCCATAAGTTCCGTGTCGGTCATGGGCCGGGTTTGAGTCTCGGACTCAACCTTCACCTTATCTGCATCCAAAACCCACGTCTTAGAGACGGTATCCCACTTATAGGGCGTGGTCGTCTTGCTGCGAGTCTGCGAGACGGTCTTAGCCGCGCAGTTCTTCGCATCGCTACCGGTCCCGTCCACCCACTCGGCTGTCTTCACGTCATCGGCGGGTTTGGGGGTACAAACCTGAAGCTCCTCATCACTCATAGCACGCGTCTGGGTCTCAGTCTTCGTGGTCGCGTGCTCCGGGTCAGCAACCCAGGTCTTCGAGCCAGCATCCCACTTGTGCGGGGTCGTGGTCACGGTACGAGTCTGCGTCACCTGCTTAGTGTCACAATTCTTAGCATTCTGGTCAGTTGCATCCTCCCACTCACCCTCAGTCACCGTATCTGCCGGGGCAGGCTCACGGACATACACCGAGAGCGGAGTAGCCTCACTGAACTCAACCTTGCCATCACCAGTCGTCGTGAAGACACCCGCGGTAAACGACGTATTCACGTCACCAACCTGGTTAGCGGTAACGTTCACGGGCAGGGTGCCGGTTGCAGTCGAGGCCAGAGTGCCGGTAGAAACCTTCACCGCCGTCACAGCCGCAAGAGCGGCAGTCTCGGTCGGGCAGGCAACCCAGGTCAGGGTCTTACCCGACTTGTCAGCCGCAAGAGCGGTTGTTACTTGGCCACGATCTTGAGTCGTGCATTGCACCGAAGCATCACCCGGTACTTCACCAACCGATGCGAGGGTTACGTTCTCGGGCACCTGCCACACCAGCTCACCCATGGCATCACCGGTGGTGGCGTTACCCCACGAGAGCGTCAACGGAATGCTCGCGGTACCGTTCTCCAACGTCACGACGTTGTCAGGAGCGCTGGTGGAAACAGACGCGGTGGCCTGCTCAACCAGACCTGTAGTGAACGAGATGCTCTTAGAGCGGCGTACCTCGCTCAGCGGCTGCTGAGAAGAATCTAGGATAACCTTCGTGGTCCCGGTCTGCGGGGACTTCGCCACAACTTGGGCCTGCACTACATAGTTCGGGTTACCATCCACCACCGGGAACGAAACAGTATCCCCAGGAACAGAGCAATCCTCACGGTTCACATCAGCCGCGGCCGGGGTCAGGGTTCCGCTGGTGCCGGGGTTAGTGACTTTCAAACACGCCGGAAGCGTGGCCGCGACCGTGCCTTCGGTGAGGCCATCTTTCGCGGTGAAACCAAGATTCAGGTTACGAACCTGACCAAACAAACCATCCGCCTTATCCCAGGCCGGATTCAAACCAAAGGTCCCATCAACAGCAGTAAAATACGAGGAGTGATAACTCGCCGTTACCGACTCGTTCGCAACGACTTGTCCGTCAGCAGTAACCATGAAGCGTATAGGCAACTGCGTACCTATAGCCGATGTATCACCAACGGAGCGGATCATGCTCATATCGATGCGAGAAGCGTTTTGGTTATTTAATTGAGGCAAGGAGATCGGCCATCTTCCTTTAACCCGCACCGCTTTTACATCGCTCATGTCTGTAGCGTCACTACTCCAGCCCTCTGTCCCATCCCCAAACATTCCGCAGGAGAAACCATCAGCCATGGAATCAGCGTCACCGCGATAATACTCAGCAGGCTCGTTCTCAACCTTCACAACATTAAGTTGGTCAGGTGGGAACATGGCACACAAGGTAGCGTGCTTATTTTTCAAATTACCGGAGTTTGGGAACCAAGAGGCGAAAGTAATTCCCACTGGCTGTTCTTTCGAGATTGCATACCCCGGAGCGTAATAATCCGGCGTTTTCCACTGATTATGAATTTCCGAGTGAAGAACAGGCTGGGAGGCATCAATAACAGGACGTGTGAACGGTTCAGTTGCTGAGGTAATCGGGTATTCCGCTCCGCTGAGAGTGGTGGCGTAGATTTGCGCTTTGCCAAGCGTAATAGCCGTGTCACCGGTGGCTTTGTCTGCAGGGACAGTGTAATACAGTTTTACGAAAGCAATAATATTTCTGTTCCACGCCCGATCCATATAGTCTCTGATCGGCCAAGAGGACGCCGTCAGATCAGCACCAGTAACAGTAAATACTACTTTCCCATCCGTGACGGTTACTTCACCGCATTCGCCGCTATTGCGGAGAGAAGAATTGTCCGGATGACTACCATATTTTTCACGCGGGTAGCCCCAAACCCTATCTGTTGCGCACGTGAAAATCGTTCCTTCAGGAGCGGTCACCGGAATCTCGACACGGTAGTCTCCACTTAATGCCTCCAAGCCCTTATTTAACCCAGAGTCCGGACGAGGCGATTCGATGTGCACAACCGAGTGAGAATTAATATTCCCGCTGATAGTTTCCCAGCTGGCTTTTGCAGTAATACCGTCCATACTGGCGGTGAAGTCTGGTTTTGCCGACATCGTTGTCGACACCTTATTCGAAGTAGCACCACCAGCCGTGAACTGGAGCGGGATCACCGAGCCATTCGCAGCCCGGCGCACAAACACCTTCACCGCCGACTTCACGGACTGCCCAGCCATACCCGTGAGTTCACAGCGAAGCGTGTTCTTATTCTGGTAGGTCAGGTCATTAGAAATCGCCTTGCCGGCATTCTTACAAAACGAATCAGAACCCGGAGCAAACTCCACACCAGCAGGGAGCTCCGCCTCGAGCGTATAGTCACCATCCTTGGTGACCTGCCAGGACACCTCATAATCAACAGTATCCAGCGAACGCACAATGTTGTTCTTTGGGCCGCTGTCCTTGCCCGGCCCATCATCAGCGGTGAACTCGGGGGTACCATCAGCCACAACCGCGACCACAAGGTCCTTCACCGTATGCTCGGCCGCAAAGCTATAAGACGCTACCCCCCCCCCGTCACAACAGCGAGCGCAGCAACAGACGCCGCAACCCGTTTCCCAATCTTGAACATCAAGACAGCCTTTCTCAGTCCTTTTTCAAGCAAACACAATGTTCGCTTCGTTATCCCGCCACCAGAAAACCAGCGAGATCTATCCCTTCTCGCAAAACTTTTCTAGCTTGGCACGAATAGCCACGTGTGAGTGGCCTTCAATCACATACCTTAACCGATTTCCTTGCATATTTGTTAAGAGAAAGACACCACTATTCACGCATCGCCGCCCGAACCACCGCCAGATCACCTACTCACAAGCCACTGACCTGCATCTTTACACATTTTATTATGCAAGCACCCGGTTCGCCCGTTGCATCCGGTTCACCCGACTCGTCTACTCCCACGCCGCTACGTCACACCAACAGCCACTTCGCGCGAATGGTGTTTCTGAAATATGTGTTACATCGGAGCCCCCGGCAGGACTCGAACCTGTGACCTGCTGTTTACAAGACAGCTGCTCTACCAACTGAGCTACGGAGGCAATTCTTGCCCGGCACACCCACCGAGCAAGGAACCAGAGTTTATCATGCCAGAATCCCCCCTCTGGAACAAATAGGGATCCCGGGAGCTAGCACCCAGCGGGGCGGCGCGAAGCGGCCGCCCCGCTGCGGCGTCGTCGTACCGAAAGGGCACGCGGCGCCGAGGGCACTACTTGAGGGCGTCGAGCGCGGCGCCGAGCTTGCCGTCAGTCCAGTCCGCCACCTGCTTGCCGTTGAGGAGCACGGTGGGGGTGCCGGTGAAGCCGTCGGCGCTGAACTGCTGGAGCGACTGGCCCAGCAGCTCGGAGTACATGGCGGGCTTGCCGTCCCCAACGGAAACGTCCGCGATCATTTGCTCGGCTTCGGCATCGGTGAGGCCAGCCTTCTTACCGAGTTCGGCCAGCTGCGCGGTTTGCGGCACCGGCACCTTTTCCTTCGATTCGAAGAGCGGGGCCGTCATCGCGAAAATTTCGTTGTGGTAGGCCGCGAAAACATCGGGGCGATGCTCGGCCACCCACAGCGCCGAGGCCGAGGCAGTGTGTGAGAATTCGTACTGCGATTCCACCACGAGCGGGTGGTAGACCAGCGTGATTTCGCCGTTCTTCGCGCGCTGGGTGAGCTCCTCCGCGTAGGAGGTTTCCAGGCGGTTGCACCACACGCACAGGTAGTCGAAGTAAATATCAACCACCGGCTTGCCTTCGTTCACGGTGCCCGCCGCCAGCGAGCTGCCCACGCTCACCCCCACATCCGGAGTCACGTTTTTCGGCAGCTGCGCGGTGACCTTCGGGGCGGGGCGCTCGGCCAGCGCGGTGGCCGGAGCGCTCGGGTACGCGGCCGCGGAACTTTCCTGCGAGGCCGGGGCGCCCGCATCATCCTTCTTATTCGAGAGGATGAACCACACGGCCGCCGCGATGAGCGCCACCACCACAACAGCCGCCACAACCGCGAGCGCGCGATTGCGCCGCGCCCGCTTCTTTTCCTGTTCCTGGAGCCGGGCCGCCGCCGCGCGCGCGGTTTCACGCCGCTGCGCCGCGGAGCTTTGCCGGTTATTCTTCTGAGTCTGTGCCATTCACTTTCCCTCGGTTACGACGACGCGCCTGCGGCCAGCCGGCCACTGCGCCTTTCACCCTGACTTTAACATGTCAATTATCGCCGCTTTCCCTGGGAAAAGTGAGGGCCGGCCGGGTGACATTGCCCGCGCGGGAGGTTTGGTGGAGGTTTGGCGGGCTGCGCTGCCGGGTGCTCCGGCCGTTTAGCGCCCCGCGCCGCCCACAATATCCTCGACCATCGTGACCAGCGGTTCGCCGAAGTACCCGAAGCTGAGCGGGGTATGCGCGGGCACGCCGAGCACCCCGGAGAGCGCCAGGAGCGCGAGTGCGGCCGCGCCGGCGGCCAGCACCACAGCCCAAAAGGCCCGGTATGGGCGGGTGGGGGCGAGCTTGGCGAAGATGACCGCGCTGCCGCCGCGCGCTATCCGCCCGCTCGGGCCGAGCCAGGAGATTCCCACGCCCGCGAGCGCCGCCACCGTGCCCGCGCCCGGGCCGGTGAGCCCGCCCAACCGCGCCGCCACGTAGCCGAGCGTAACCGCGAGGAGCCCCACGCCGTGTAGCGGAATCACGCTGAGGGAGCTTTCCGCGAGGGTGAGCGGGGCGCGCAGAATTTGGCCCAGGTGTTCGCCGCGGAACGGCCCGCCTTCTTCTGCACGACGCCGCCGCAGCCGCGCTGCGTTCCGCTCCGCAAAGGCCAGGCACACCGTGACGAGAGCATATCCCACATATCCGGCGATCTGCCAGGCAGCCACCAGCGCACATAGCAACCCGCCCAGCACGAAGCTGAGGACGGGGGTGCGGCGAGGCGGGCGGGCCCACGGCGGGAGCGGGGCGGGTTCTAGCGGGGCGGGTTCTAGCGGTGCGGCGCCCGGATAGGGTGCGGCTTCTGGCTGGGAAGCGAAAGGTGCGGCGGGGCCAGGTACGGCTTGCTGATAAGCGCTGGCTTCCGGATAGGGCGCGGTGGCGGGCGCCGCAGGGCCCGGCGCGGCTTGCTGATAAGCGCTGGCTTCCGGATAGGGCGCGGTGGCCGAGCCGGCGTAAATGGGTTGGGGCCAGGTTTCCGGGAACGCACTGGGAACGCTATCCGTGGCGTTATAGCTCGGCGCCGCCGCCCCGGGAAGGGCCGCCGGCACGGTTGCATCCAGCTGGGTGGGCAGGGCGCGGGGTGCGGTAGCGGCGTCGTCGTACCATGAAACCGGATCCGCAAGGGCCGCAACTACCTCATCAATCCCCCACCGCTGCTCTACCGGCTCGGCAAGCGCGGCGCGCAGGGCGTGGGCGATGCGCGGCGGCACGCCGGTCACGTCCACGTCCCCCTCGAGGACGCGACGCATGATCACCGCCGGGTTCGCGCCCGGGTAGGGATCGTGACCGGTGGCGGCGAAAGCGATGACCGCGGCGAGCGCCCACAGGTCAGCGGCTTCGTCTGGAGCGTGGCCGCGCAGCACCCGCGGATCGAGGTAGCCGGGAGTGTGGGTGACCGCGCCGGACATGGTGAGGCGGCTATCGCCACCCGTTTGCGCGATGCCGAAGTCAATGAGGACCGGGCCGTTCGCGCCGAGCATGACGTTCGAGGGTTTGAGATCGCGGTGCAGCACCCCGAGGCGATGCACCGAGGTGACCGCGGCGTGCAGCTGGCGGGCAAGGGTAACCAATTCCGCGGGCGGGTAGGGGCCGTCCACGCGCACGTCCTCCGCGAGAGTGGGGCCTTCCACCAGCTGGGTGACGATAAAAGCATCCTCGTCATCCGTTTCGGCATCGAGGACTTCGGCAACGTAGGGCCCACGCACCCGCTGCAACATCGCAACCTCGCGGCGCAGGCGTTCGCGCCCGGCCGCCCCATCCACGGCCGCGGGGTGAAGGAGTTTCAGGGCCACGCGGGTGCCGGCGCCGTCCACCGCCTCGTAGACCGTGGACATGCCGCCGAAGCCAATGCGCCGCACCAGCCGATAGCCACCAATTTCCTCCCGCATACCTCAAAAATACCGAAGTGTGCCGGCCCGCGCATTTTTAGCGGGAATTCACTCTCGTATTCCCGTTCCTGACGTGGCATAATAGTGGATGAGCGTGTCAATGCCGACCGCTATAACTGATGGAGAATTCCCATGGCTTCTGTGTCACTCGTCAATGCGACACTGTACTATCCCGATGCGCCTGCGCCAGCGGTGGACCACGTGAATCTCCATATCAACGACGGCGAATTTTTCGCCCTCACCGGCCCGGTCAGCTCCGGAAAATCCACGGTTTTACGCATGATTGCGGGGCTGGAGGATGTGGATTACGGGTCGGTGCTGCTGGACGGTGAAGATGTGACCGCGCTGCCGCCGTCCATGCGCGATGTAGTGATCGTATTTCAGAATTACGCCCTGTATCCGCATATGACAGTCGCGGATAATATGGGCTTCCACCTGAAAATTGCCGGGGCGGACCCAGATGATATCGCCGCGCGGGTGGCGCAAGCGGCAGATATTTTGGAGCTCACCGAGTTCCTGGACGCGAAACCAGCCCAGCTCACCCGCGCCGAACGCCAGCGGGTCTCCATGGGGCGGGCGGTGGTGCGCCGGCCCCGAATTTTCCTCATGGATGAGCCGCTGAAAAATATGGATGTGGAAATTCGCGATGAGATTCGCGAACAGATTGCCGTGCTTCAGGAACGCACCGGCATCACCACGGTGTACGTAACAAACGATCCGCGCGAGGCTTTCAGCTGCGCCCATCGGGTGGGCGTTATGGTGGATGGCGCCCTCCAGCAGGTGGGGACCCCCGCGGAAATTCTGGCGGACCTCACTCCGCCCGTGCGGGCCTTCCTGGAGGAAGCCGGGATGGTGGAGGCGGGGGCGCTGGTTGATGGCGCGCTCGTAGACGGCGCGCTCGTGGCGGAGAACCCGAGCCCCGCACCGGCCTAGCGCGCCCGCGCGCCGAACTACCCGAGCGCGCCCGAACGCGCCGGGCTCTCGAGCTTTCGGCTACGATTAAGCCGCAGCTACTCCCGGAAAGGACACTCATGCGATCCTCGCTATCCATTATGGCGGCTAGCGTTGAACCTGATCTCCTCGATCTGCCGTGGAACGTGGCGCTCGAAGAGTGGCCGCGCGATCTCATCGCTGCGCTCCCGCGCGGTATTTCCCGCCACACCGTGCGTTTCGTGCGACTCTCCGGGCGGATCATCGCCATTAAGGAAATTTCCGAACTGGTGGCGGTACGCGAATACGAACTGCTGCGCACCCTCAAGCGCCTCGGGGCGCCCTCGGTGGAACCGGTGGCGGTGGTCTCCAAACGCACCGACGCGGAAGGCAATGCCCTCAACGCCTGCCTCATCACCGAGCACCTCCCCTTCTCCCTTCCCTACCGCGCGATTTTCGGGCAGCAACACCGGCGCGCCACCATCGCCCAACTGATTGACGGTCTAGCTGTGCTCCTGGTGCGGCTCCATCTCCTCGGATTCTTCTGGGGTGATGTATCGCTGTCGAATACCCTCTTCCGCCGCGACGCGGGAACTTTCGCCGCGTATTTGGTGGACGCGGAAACCGGGGAGCTTTACAGCCCCATCACCCAGCGCAAACGCGAATACGATATCGACGTGGCCCGCACGAATATTATTGGCGAGCTCATGGACTTGCAGGCCGGCGGGGTGCTTCCCGAAGATTTCGACACCATCGGGGTGGGCGATACGTTCTCGGATCGCTACTTCGAACTGTGGGAGGAAATCACCGCGCAGGTGGCCATCGGCCCGGATGAAAAGTGGAAGGTCACGGAGCGGGTGCGCCGCCTCAACGACCTGGGCTTTGACGTGGACGAGATCGCTATCGATTCCGGCCCGGACGAAGACCGCCTCCTCATCCAACCCAAGATCGTGGAAGCCGGGCACTATTCGCGCAAGGTGTGGCGCCTGACCGGCCTGGATGTGGAAGAAAACCAGGCCCGCCGCATCCTCAACGATATTGACGAATATGCCGCCCTCCACAATAAGAGCGGCAAATCCGATATGATGATCGCCCACGATTGGCTCGCGGATGTTTATGAGCCGACCGTGGCCGCGATCCCGCCCGAACTCACCGCGAAACTGGAGCCGGCCGAGCTCTTCCACGAAATCCTGGAACACCGCTGGTTCATCTCCGAAGACCAGCAGCGCGATGTGCCGCAGGCCGAGGCCGTGGCCTCCTTCGTGGAGAAAGTGCTGCGCCACCGGCGTGACGAATCCACCTTCCTGGACGGGGAAACCGGGGAGATTCCCGCGGTCACACCTTAGGCCGCGCTGTTCTCCGTGAGCTCCTTAATAACCAGCTCCGCGAGCTGAATAGTATTGAGGGCCGCACCCTTGCGCAGGTTATCGGCCACGCAGAAGAAGGCCAGCCCGCGCCCGCCCGGCACCGAAGGATCGCGGCGGATGCGCCCCACGAAGCAGGGGTCCTTGCCAGCCGCATCGAGCGGATTGGGCAGGTCCACCACTTCTACACCGGGAGCACCTTTGAGGAGCTCGATTGCAGCTGCGACGTCGACCTCCTTCTCAAATTCCGCGTTGACGGACATCCCGTGCGCGGTATACACCGGCACGCGCACGCACGTTCCGGCTACCGCGAGGTCCGGGATGCCGAGGATTTCGCGCGATTCGTTGCGTAGTTTTTGTTCTTCGTCGGTTTCGCCGCTGCCGTCCGCGGCGAGGTTCCCGGCAAAAGCGACCGCGTTGAAAGCGATGGGAGCCCGGTACACCTCAGGTTCGGGCAGTTCCACGGCGTGCCCGTCCAAGGCGAGGGCTTCCACATCCCCGCCCAGCGCGGCGCGCACCCCGGTGGTTAGCTCGTGCACGCCCCGCACCCCGGAACCGGAGACCGCCTGGTAGGAGGAGGCGATCAGACGAGTGAGCCCGTAGGCATCGTGCAGCGGCTTGAGGATGGGCATCGCGGCCATGGTGGTGCAATTCGGGTTGGCGATAATGCCCTTGGGGCGGCGCGCGATATCCTGCGGATTGACTTCGGATACGACGAGCGGCACGTCCGGGTCGCGGCGCCACGCGGAAGAATTATCGACGACGACGGCACCGGCCGCAACGAACTTCGGCGCGTAGGTGCGCGAGGCATCCCCGCCAGCGGAGAACACCGCGATATCAATGCCGGCCAGGTCAGCGGTGGCAATATCTTCCACCACGATGTTGTTGCCGCGGAAGGGCAGTTCGGTGCCGGCTGAGCGCGCCGTCGCAAAGAACCGCACCCGGTCCACCGGAACGTCGCGTTCTTCCAGCAGGGCGCGCATAACCCGCCCGACCTGCCCGGTTGCTCCCACTACTGCCAAGGTGATGCTCATCGGCCTGTCCCTCCGTAAACGATTGCTTCTTCGCTGGCATCCAGCCCGAAGGCGGTGTGGACCGCGCGGGCGGCCGCGTCTAGCACATTCGGGTCTACCACCACGGAAATGCGGATTTCCGAGGTACTGATCATATCCACGTTCACGCCGTTATCCCCCAGGGTTTTGAACAGCTTGGAGGAGACGCCGCTGTGGGAGCGCATGCCCGCGCCCACGATGGAGAGGATGCCGATTTCGGAGCTGACGGCGATGTCTTCGAAACCGAATTCGGCCTGGTTGGCGCGTAGCGCGGCGACGGCGAGGTCCACCTGATCGCGGGGAACCGTGAAGGAAATATTGCTCAGGCCCACCCGGGTAAGCGCGGTGTTCTGCACGATCATGTCAATATTGCAGTCCGCTTCGGCCACACAGGAGAAGATTTTCGCGGCGGATCCGGGAAGATTGGGCACGCCCGTGACCGAGATTTTGCCCTGGTTGCGGTCGTGTGCCACTCCGACGACGACGGCGTCTTCGTATCCGCCCTGTTTCGCGGTTTCTTCCACTATCCACGTCCCTTCGTTCTCGGAGAATGATGATCGTACGTGCAAGGCCACATTGAATTTCCGGGCGAATTCCACCGCCCGCAGGTGGAGCACTTTCGCTCCGTGTGCCGCTAATTCTAGCGTTTCTTCGTAGCTGAGTTCGCGGCGTTGGCTGGCCGCGGGGACGATGCGCGGGTCCGCGGAAAGCACGCCATCCACGTCCGTGTAGATTTCGCATACGTCCGCGCCGAGGGCGGCGGCGAAGGCCACGGCGGTGGTATCGGAGCCGCCCCGCCCGAGGGTAGTGACGTCATTGGTGTCGTTCACGCCTTGGAATCCGGCAATAATGGCGACGGCGCCGTCTTGCACGGTCCGGAAAATGCGTTCGGGAACGATCCCGGTGATGGAGGCATTGCCGTAGCGTGCATCGGTGTGCAGGCCGGCTTGCTGGCCGGTGAACGAGTGCGCCGCGACGCCTTCGTCATTGACGGCCATGGCGAGGAGGGCCATGGAGATGCGTTCCCCCGCGGTGAGGAGGATATCGAGTTCCCGCGCGGGCGGGTTATCGGTGACGTTGTGGGCGAGGTCCAAGAGATTATCGGTGGTGTCTCCCATGGCGGAAACCACAACAACGACTTTGTTTCCGGCTTTGCTGGTCTGGGCAATTCGTTTCGCCACTCGTCTGAGTCCGGCGGGATCGGCGACCGAGGATCCCCCGAACTTCTGCACGATGAGTGCCACATTAACTCCTATTTTTCCGAGACTTACTAATGGTAACTGGAAGCGCGGGGCCGCCTGCGGGGCTTTCCGAGATTTTCAGGTGAGATTGTTCTCCTGCTCGGTGCTCTTATGAGCGAGATGCCGCATTATACGAAGCGTCGCTTTGTGCGAAGTACCGCTTTGTGCGAGGTGCCTCATTGGGGCGGTGCGCTGTGCTTTACGGTGATCCCGGACTGAGCTGTTTAGTTGTGCTCGCCGTGCGTTTCCGCAACTGGGGCGGAAGGCGTGGTGCCCGGAACCACCGAGGGCATTCGTCTCGTGTCTGTCATGCCTGTTCCGGGCGTGCTCGTGGTTTCCGTGCCCGTGCCGGGTGTGTTCGTGGTGCCCGTGCCGGTGGTTTCTGTGCTTGTGGTGGTGGCGGTTGTGCCGCTGGTAATGCGGGTGCGACCTTCGAAGGCGCGCGAGAGTGTGATTTCGTCAGCGTATTCGAGGTCTCCACCCACGGGGAGTCCGGAGGCGAGGCGGGAGAGCGCGATTCCGATGGGGGTGAGGAGGCGGATGAGGTAGGCCGCTGTGGCATCGCCTTCAATATTGGGGTCGGTGGCGATAATGACTTCGGTGACGCGGCCATCTTGGAGCCGGGTGAGGAGTTCGCGGATGCGCAGGTCTTCCGGGCCGATACCTTGGATGGGGTTGATGGAGCCGCCTAGCACGTGGTAGCGCCCGCGGTATTCGCGGGTGCGTTCGATGACCATGATGTCTTTGGCTTCTTCGACGACGCAGATCACGGCATCACTACGCCGGGCATCTGAGCACAGCGAACAGATATCAGCTTCGGTCACGTTGCCGCAGATCTGGCAGAAGTGAACCCGTTCCTTGACCCGGAGCATGGCTTCCGCGAGCGCCCGCACTTCAGGTTCTTCTTGTTCGAGGAGGTAGAAGGCAATGCGTTGGGCGCTTTTCGGGCCGATGCCCGGCAGGCGCCCGAGCTCATCAATGAGCTCCTGCACGGCGCCGTCATACACCCCCGCCACTACATTCCTCCTTGTGCGGTATCAATTTCTTCAACGATGGTTCCCGAGAGCATTTCCACCACAACTTGCAGACCGACAACATTGCTCTGCTCGATTGTGGGATCATCCAAGGAGACATCATCCTCCTCAGTAGAATACCCCACCCCCGCCTGCGGCGCGGAATTATGCGGGCTGTTCGGACCGGCTGGCGCGGAGCTGGCCGGCGCAGCGGGTGCATTGACACTGGGCCCAGGGCCCGTGGCTCCCCTACCGCCGGGCGCGCTCCCCGCAGGCGCGTTGCCCCCCGCTGCTCCGTGGCGAAGCTGGCGTAGGTGTTCCCGGGCGTCATAGGTGGGGACTTCCTGGGTGCGCTGCGGCGGGCGCGGGATATGGAAATCCTGCGTGGGCTCAGGTGCGGCTGGCTGCCCCGCAGCTACCTGCCCTGCTGCGGGCTGCGCCGCGGCGAGTTGGCTGCCACCTAGTGCCGGACTTCCCGGGGATGCCGGCATATCGTTCGGGCCGGCGAAAGGCTGCGGCATGGGCATGTTTTGAAGATAGAAGGGAATCTCCCCGCCAGGGTTAGCTGATCCGGGGCTAGCTGATCCGGAATTAGCCGGGCCAGGGCTGGCCGCGCCAGAGCTCGCATTTCCGGGCGCGGCTTGTTGCCGGCTGGGCGGGTAGTCTTCCGCGTCATCCGGATCGGAGAGTTCTTCAGGTTCAGGCCACTCATCATCCGCGGCCGCGCTACCTGCACCGCGGACTGCTTCCTGCCGTGCGGGTGCACCGGCAGCGCTGGCGGGAGCAGGAGCAGGAGCGGCCGCCGCGGTGGCGGCATTAGCTTTTGGGTGGGCACCACCGCCATCGGGACCGCTCGGGCGCGGCTGAGCTGTAGCTGGCGATTGGGGATTCTCCGCAACCGTTGCGTTAGCCGGCTGACCCGCGCTACCCGGTTGCCCCGGGGCATCGGCCTGCTGAGGGGCCGCGGAAATAACCCGCACGGTGACCGGAACCGAGGTGAAATGCGAAAGGTGGGCACTCAAACGCTCCACATTCCGCGGATCTTGGAGGGCGCCGAGCACCTTCTCCGAAGAAAACTCCAGGGCAACCTGGTTTCCCCGCGAGCCGAGCACCCTGGTAGGCCCGGAGAAAATCGCTTGGGCGAAACGCCCGGATGAGGCTACCTCCGCCCACCGGGCCGTGAGCTCGGCAGCGTGATCCGGCCCCGATTCCTCCGGAGCGGCCACCCGCTCCACACTACCTTCGCGCGGTTGCTGCACTGCTGGTTCACCGGCTGGCTGAACCGCCTGCTGAGCCGGGTGTTCTTCCGCTTGCGGAGCACGCTGCTGCGCGGGTTGCTCCACCGGCTGCGCGGGTTGCTCCAGCGGCTGAGCTGCAGCTGGCGCCGCGGACGATTCCTTAGCCTGTTGAGGAGCGGGCTGGGTGGGAGTTGCGGCGTCGTCGTTCTGTACCGGAACGGAAGTAACAGGCTGCGGCGCAGACGCAGCCGGAACGCTAGCAGAACCCGGAACTACCGGGGCCCCGCGCTGCGCTGCGGCCGCAGCGGCGGCTGCCCGGGCCTTTTCCCGCGCAATATCCTGCGGCGATTTCCGCGCGTTTCCACCACTTGCCGCGGGTCCAGTAACGGGGCGCGCCGCGCCGCTTTCCCGCGCCGCGCCACCGGAACCGCTCCCCGAAGGCGCCGCCCCGCTGCCGGGAAGCAAAAGCCGAGCACAGAGCAATTCCAGTTGTAAGCGCGGCGAGGTAGCGCCCACCATCGCGGAAAGCGCCTCGTTCGCACGCTCGGCACTTTCGGTGGCGCGCGCCACCCCCAAAGCCTGCGCCTGGGTGCGCATAGCGGCCAGCTGATCCTGCGGTAATTCACCCAAAGCGTCCGCCGCGGCATCCCCCGCCAAATCGATGACGATCAGATCGCGCAGGCGCTGGAGCAGATCTTCCACGAAACGGCGCGGTTCGTGCCCGGCACCGATAAGTTCTTCGACGACGCCGAAAAGCTGGCTGCCCGAACTTTCGGCAATGGCGGTGACCGCGCGATCCAGCAAGCCGCTATCCGTATAACCCAGCAGCGCAACCGCCTGAGAATACGACAGCGTGGAGGTTTCCGAACCGCCCATGAGCTGGTCCAAAACCGAGAGGGAATCACGCACCGATCCCCCGCCCGCGCGCACCACCAAACCGAGCACCCCCGGTTCCGGAGTGATGCCTTCCTCCGCGCAGATTTGCGAGAGGTATTCCTCCATGCGCGCCGGGGAGACCAGGCGGAACGGATAGTGATGAGTACGCGAGCGGATAGTGCCGATAACTTTTTCCGGCTCCGTAGTGGCAAAAATGAACTTGATATGAGCCGGAGGTTCTTCCACGAGTTTGAGCAGAGCGTTGAAACCCTGAGTGGTGACCATATGGGCTTCGTCAATAATGAAAATCTTGTAGCGATCCCGGCTAGGGGCAAAAGCCGCGCGTTCGACCAGGTCACGGGCATCATCCACCCCGCCGTGGCTGGCCGCGTCCATTTCTACCACGTCCAGCGAACCGGGGCCATCCCCCGCCAGTTCCCGGCACGAGGCACATTCCCCGCACGGCGTATCCGTGGGCGCCTGCGCACAATTCAGGCAGCGGGCAAGGATGCGCGCCGAGGTAGTTTTCCCGCACCCGCGCGGGCCGGAGAAGAGATAGGCGTGCACCGTGCGCTCCCCGCGCAACGCAGCCATGAGGGGACGAGTTACCTGCTCCTGGCCGATAACATCTTGAAAACGCTCCGGGCGATACCGCCGATACAATGCCATGCTCACGAGTATCAGTCTACGGGGTACCTACGACACGAATCACGCGCGCAAAAAACCTGTGGATACAAGATGGTAGATACAAGACGCCCCACGCACCCGCCAGAGCCCGCATACCCTTGCTGCCTTCCGGCCCTGGGGGAGTTTTGCAAGATGACGCCACGTGGGGAGTCAGGTGCCAGTCTAAACGAGTTCGCGGGGAATGCAAAACACGGGGAGAAACACGGGGAGATCCCCCGGCTTCATTTTCACCATTTTTTGTGTCGGAGGCCCGCGGTACACTCTCTAGCGTGAGTGGGCGGTCCCCGCGATGGCGGGAGTATCGCCGTCGTCCACAACAACAGGGAGAATCAATGGCTTTCCTTACCGAAGATCTATTGGAAACACTGCGCTCGCGGGCGGCGGCGGTGGATGCCGCCAATGAATTCCCGCGTGAGGACTACGAAGATTTGAAGCAGGCCGGCTACTACGGCGCTTTTGTCCCCAAGGAATACGGCGGGGCCGGCTTGAGCTTGGTGGAGATTTGCGCGGAACAGACCCGTTTGGCGAAGTACGCTCCAGCCACTGCGCTGGGCATTAATATGCACCAGATTATTGTGGGGCTCGGCCGCCACCTGGTGCGCAACGACGTAGCCGCCGGGGAAAAGATTCTGCGCGAAGCCGCGGCCGGTAAGCTGTTCGCTTTCGGTATTTCTGAACCTGGTAATGACCTGGTGCTTTTCGGTTCGCTCACCCGGGCCGAACGCGATGAGGCGGGATACCGGCTGTACGGCACCAAAGTTTTCACGTCCCTCGCGCCCGCGTGGGATTACCTCATGACTTTCGGCGCGCTCAAGGATGACTCCGGGGTGCGTGACGTTTTCGGCCTGGTTGAACGGGGCGACGGCGGCTTCGCCATCAAGGACGATTGGAACACCCTCGGGATGCGGGCCACCCAATCCAATTCCACGGTTTTGGACGGCGCGCTACTTCGCGATGAAAACGTGCTGGGGATCGTGGCGCCGGGCCCGAATAAGGAACCGGTTGTTTACGGCATCTTCTCCAATTTTGAGATTCTGCTCGGGGCCACCTACCAGGGCATTGGTGAACGCGCCATTGAGGTTGCGGTGGAGCATGTTAAGAAGCGCCGCTCGGTCCTCCACAATGATGTTTACGCAAATGATCCCGATATTCGCTGGCGCATTGCGGAAGCCGCGCTCACAATGAACGCGGTGGGTCCGCAGCTACGCGAACTGGCCGCACATATTGACAGCGGGGAGCTGGGCGGGGCGGATGAATACCCGCGTTTCTCCGCGGCCAAGAATGCGGCGGCGGAAGCGTCGCTGCGCACCGTCGAAGAATGCATCCGCGCCTGCGGGGGAAGCTCGTATTACGCAGGTCATGAACTTTCGCGGCTCTACCGCGATGTGCTGGCCGGGCTTTTCCAGCCTTCCGATCAGGAATCGCTGCACAGTTCCTGGGCCAGCCTGGTGCTCGGGCCCGTCACACGTAAGGAGAACTAGCCCCAGAAATCAAGGAGTATCTATATGAGTGAATCCGTACCCGAAGTTTCTTACAGCGCGGTTCCGGGCAGCTCGGTTTCGTCTAGCGCAGTTTCGGGCAGCTCACTTTCCTACAGCGCGAACGTGGATCGCGCGCTGCTCGGTGATCTTCCCTGGCAGCCGGCGCTTGAGCATCTGGATTTGCTGGCCGCGCCGGTGGCGGCAGGTTTGCAGGCCGTTGCACAGAACCATCCTGAACTGGGCGCGCAAGCCCTGGTCACGGAGATTGATCCGGAGTTCGCGGATACCGAACCGATGACGGAGCATTACGGGCTCGATTTGGCGGTGTCGTGTAATTGCGTGCTGGTGGCCGGCAAGCGCGAAGGTGAGGAACGGGTGGCTGCCTGCGTGGTGCGGGCAACTACCCGCGCGGATGTAAACCACGTGGTGAAGAAGTTCCTCAACGTTCGCAAGGCTTCGTTCTGGCCTACCGAGCTGGCGGTGGAAGCTTCGGGTATGGAGTACGGCGGGATTTCCCCGGTTGGGGTTCCGGCCGCATGGAATCTCCTGATTGATGAGCGGGTGGCTGCCGGGACGGCTCTTATCGGCTCGGGGCTGCGCCGCTCGAAGCTCGTGGTGCCGGGTGCGCTGCTCGCGCAGCTACCCGGCGCGCACGTGCTGAGCAACTTGGCGATTGAGTGATCGGCGATCAGGTAGTTGGCAATCGAGTAATCGGTAATCGAACTGACTGGCGACTGAATAATCGGCGATCAAACTAACTGGTGATCGAATAACGTGGGCATCACCTCATCATGCTGAGTGGTGCTCATGCCCGAATCTACGCTAAGCTGTACAGGCAGTTTAAAACTGCCCTGGAGGATTCGCCTAGTGGCCTATGGCGCACGCTTGGAAAGCGTGTTGGGTGCAAGCCCTCGGGGGTTCGAATCCCCCATCCTCCGCAATAGGTTTAGCCCCCAAGCCGGACAATCGGCTTGGGGGCTTAGTTTTTGTTGAGCTGGTGCGGGAAAGTCGGGGTTGGTGCGGGCCTATAGGACACTTGGGGGTGCGGACGGTTTCCTAGAGATTTTTAAGGAGAACGTTCAATGAGTAAGCGTACGTACACGAGAGAGCAGATCCGTAAAGCCCTCACCACCTACCAACGCACGCAATCGGTAACCGCCACAGTCCGTAAACTGGGCTACCCAGGCCGAGACACGCTCTACAAATGGATCCGGAATAGCAACGAGAAACCAGAGCAGAGAAAACCGAAGAAACACGCCCCTAACCAGAAAATATCAACGGACGTGAAAGTAACTGCCTGCAAGCGATTCCGCAGCGGGGAAAACGCCTACACTATCGCCCAGGATCTAGGAATCGTGAACTGCACAAACATCTATGCTTGGGTTAAAAAGTGGGATGCGGAAGGCAGTCTAGGACTCATGAACGAGAAAGAATGCGACCAGATCAAAGCGAAAACCCGCCACCAACTGGAAGCCCAGCTACCCCAAGACCCGGAAGAATTACGTGCTCTTGTAGCCGATTTAATCGTGCAGAAACGCGTCTTGAAAGCCCAGCTCGAGCTAGCAAAAAAAGGAAAAGCCCGCACAGGCGGGCGCAGTGAAGCGGTAGAGAAAACACGGGTAGCTAACCAGCTACGCTCTACCACGCCGCTAGCCATGGTCTTAGATACCTTGGATTTGCCGGCAAGCTCGTACTATTACACCGCTAAACAGCTAGAGCGGCCTGACAAGCATGCTCGCTTGCGTGAGTTGATCGCTCAGATCGCGCGCGAGGGCTTGTATACGTATGGGTATCGGCGTATCCGTTTAGCGCTTAGAAAGCTTGGGTATGTGGTCTCGGAGAAAGTCATCCAGCGCTTGATGCGGGAAGAGGAAATCCCGGTCAGGTATGCCAAAGCACGCCGGAAGTACTCTAGTTACGGCGGGGAGATCAGCCCGGCACCGGAAAACCTAGTCGAGCGTGACTTCCACGCTGATGAGCCCGGACGGCTTTGGCTCACGGATATCAGCGAGTTCCACGCAGCTAACGGGAAGGTTTATCTCTCCCCGATTATTGACTGTTATGACGGGAAAGTCGTGGCGTATACGAGGGGATTACACCCAACCTCAGTGTTGGCTGATTCCTCCCTTGAAAACGCCCTGGCAACCCTCCCGCACCAGCGTCTAAACGAGCTACAAGCCGGCCAGAGTGAGCATCCACTCGTGATCCATTCGGATCGGGGAGTCCACTACCGGTCTGTGTCCTGGATTGAGCTTACGCGGCGTTACGGGTTGACGCGGTCGATGTCGAAGAAGGGGTGTAGTCCGGATAATTCTGCTTGTGAGGGGTTTTTCGGGCGGATGAAAACCGAGATTTATCACGGGAAGAAGTGGGCTACAACCGATGAGTTATGCGAGGCGATAGACGAGTATATGTTCTTCTATAACCAGAAGCGTATTACCTTGAAGTTCGATGGTTTAACGATTGTGGAGCATCGTCAAGCGGTTTTAAGCGATAATGTCCAATAAACAGTCCGCAGCCCCTTTTGTCCTATAAGCCACGGTCGTGTCGCGTTTGTTCTGGTCTTTGGTGGTCTTTTTCGGGTTCTTGGGGGTACATTCGGGGGTACACGTTCGGGGTACGAAGTAGTACCCCCAAAGCTAGGCGGCAAGCTGGCTGACACGCCCCGCAGTAATGCCGAGAGCGGATGCGATATCCCGCGTAGAGTACCCCTCCTCCCGCAAAGCATGAATCGAGCGCAAGGTCGCTTCTTGCAAACGGGCCTTTTCTTCTTGGAGTTCGAGTCGCTTCTTAGCGATTGCGAATGCCGTTCCAATTTCCGGGCTTAAGCCTTCGCCAGCTTCTAGCTGGATGTTGAACGTGGCGTCGTCTGGTAGATCCGCAGAGAGGATAATTGCGTCAGTCATTCCTTTGCAGAGCTTTTTAAGGGTGGGAGCAAAGTCGAGTGCTCCGGGATACTCGACACACTGACCAAGCCAGTCACCATCTTCCCTGGTTACAGTCACGCGGTAGGTTTTCATTTCGTTAGCCATCCTTCCCCGAGTATTGGCGCAAATTACTTTTCGACCGTCGCCGACATTTCGATGCGTTTGTTGATTTCTCCTGCCTTTACATCTACAAATTTAGCCACTAAACACTAACTGGTCAAGATTCTAAACATTCCGATCTTCCCGGCCGCCAGCGGGTGTCGAACGGAAGGAAAAACCCGATCTGTTTACCCATGTAGACGCGGCATGTTTACAGGGGTACACTATCCGCTACGAAACGGGCCCACCCCTTGAACGAGCTCAAGACAATCGCGAAACAGACCGGCCACACGCTCGTAACCACCGAAGGCACTTGCCACACGCGCGTTACCATCGGCAACGTAAGCAACATCGTGGGGCGCCACCGCGACATTCCAGAGGAAACCGCAAAGGGCACAATCCGTAAGTTCAGGAAAGGACTAGGACTATGAGCAGGACGCACGTGAGAGCCTTCCGCGACCACGGATGGTGGGGGCTCGAACTTACAGTAAACGGGGAAATTTACCATTCCCAAGCCCGCAGACTCAACGAAATTAGCGATATCGTCGCCGATGCGCTCAATCTTCTTAATGTTGAAAACCGCGGATTCGATTTAGTCATAGACGTTGGCTCAACCGCCGAAACTATTGCTCGGGCCAAGAAACTATCCCGGCAAGCTCACGAACTTCAGTCACGTGCATCGCAAGCTACACGAGAAGCCGCTACCAGCTTGCGATCTTCGGGTATGACCGTCCGTGAAGTTGCAGAGATTATGGAGCTCTCACCCGGCCGCATTTCCAAGATCCTACAAACAGCCTAGGAACCACGAAATCTCACAGGAGACCCACGCTTTGAGTAGCGTGTTGTGCGATGCTTATCCATAACCGCCGCGGGGCGGGAAGCTTCTTCGGCTTCCCGCCCCGCGTGCATCCATTTATTTTTTGAGGCCGGCGCAGTCCTCAGCAGAGTTCCGGTCAAGCCCGGCCGAGTTCCAGCCAGGTTCCGATCCAGATACCGGTCCAGTCCCGACCAGGTTCCGGTCCGGTCTCAGCCGAATCCCCGTCCAGCCCCGCTCCGAATCGCCACATCATTCGCTCGAGTCCGGGGCGCTTAGCTGCGCCGTCGTACTACAAGGTGCGGCTAATTGCTGGCGTGCGTTCCGTCCGCACCGTGCGAAGCCTCGCGCGAAGCATCCGCGCCGCTCGCGTGATCCGCACCTGCGGCACCGCCCGCGCGCTCCGGAAGCCCGGCACCGCCCGCGTGCGTCGCGCCTTCCGCAAGTTCCGCAATCCCCGCGATTTCCGCGAGCTCCGCAAGGTCCGGCGCGCTCTGCACCCGCTGGCTCGCCGGCGTGCGCGCCAGCTTCCCATCAGGCTGAACATCCCAGGACCGCTCCAGGTGACCTTCCGCAAGTTCCGCACCCGCGGGGGCCGAGGCCGGCGTCGCCGGTTCAAGAGACGTACCGCGCAGGCGCGAAACCGCGCGCATGCAGTGGTAGATGATAATGGCACCGAAGGAACCGAGCGCGATCCCCTCGAAGACCATATCCCCCACCGTCCAGGTGTAATTCGCGATCGCCACCACCATCGCCACCGCGGCGGTATTGAGGTTGACCGGGTCGGAGAAGTCCACGCGGTTCTGCACCCAGATACGCACCCCGAGCATGCCGATCATGCCGTAGAGGATCGTGGCCGCGCCGCCCAGCACTCCGGGAGGAATCGTCGCAACAACCACGCCGAACTTCGGGAACATGGACAGCACCAGGGCCGTGACCGCCGCCACGATGTAGGCCGCGGTCGAGTAGACGCGGGTCGCGGCCATCACGCCGATGTTTTCCGCGTACGTCGTGGTACCCGAGCCGCCGCCCGCGCCGGCGAAGACCGTGGACAGGCCGTCGGCGAACAGCGCCCGGCCGGTCACGCCGTCCAGATTGCGCCCGGTCATCGCGGAAACCGACTTCACATGCCCCACGTTTTCCGCGATCAGCACCAGCACCACCGGGACGAACAGCCCGAGGGTGGATACATCGAAAGCCGGGGCGTGGAAAGTGGGGATACCCACCCAGCTGGCGTCGCCAATCGCGCTGAAGTCCACTTCGCCGCGGATGCAGGCGCATACATAACCGATAATCACACCGATCAAAATGGACAGGCGCCCGATAATTCCCTTGAAGAGGACCGTGACCGCGAGCACCGCCACGATGGTCACCACCGCGGTCACCGGCGCGGCCTTGACGTTATTCCAGGCCGCGGGGGCCAGGTTGAAGCCGATGAGCGCCACAATTGTGCCGGTCACCACCGGGGGCATGAGCTTATCGATCCACCCCGCGCCGAAGACCATCACGATCAGGCCGACCAGCAGCAGGGCCGCGCCCGTCGAAATAATGCCACCCTGCGCGAGCGCCATCCCGTGCGAATCGATGGGGCCACCGCCCTGGGTGTAGCCGGTCACCGCGCCGATAGGCGCAATGAGGGCAAAAGAAGAGCCCAGGTAACTGGGCAATTTTCCGGCGGTAATAAGGATAAAAAGAAGGGTTCCGCATCCCGTGAAGAACAATGTCGTCGAAGGATCGAAACCCGTTAGTAAGGGAACGAGGAACGTTGCGCCAAACATTGCAACAACGTGCTGCATTCCAATGCCGATTGTGGCTGGCCACCCCAGCCGTTCGTCCGGTTGAACCACCTCACCCGGCGCGATGCGCACACCGTCGCCGTGAAGTTTCCATACTTGTGCCATGAATGCTCTCCTCGTTGCTCTTCGCGCGGGCTTACCCGCGCATAGAAGGAATGGGTTCGCAATCTCGCAGTGGCGCGACCGGGATACCGCGTGGCGACCGGCCCGCCCACACTCGTTTGAACCTGAATTAGTGTATGGCTTTTTACGGACGGTGCAAGTCCCGCGCGGCTCGCTTCACAGGGACGACGACGCCGCTACCGCTCAAAAACTAGGTAAACTCTACGTAAACAAGGTGACATGGGATGTGTCACACCTCCGGAGTCGGCGAACAGTGCGGGCTATCTCCCAGCGCGCGCAGCTGCTTTTTCGGGGCCGGTGAACTAGCGTTAAACCCGTGACCCAGCAGCATCTTGGGCCCCGCGAGGCCTACCGTCGTAAGATCCAGCAGCGCCAGACCGTGGTGTTCAGCATCGTGTCCGGGGCGCTCGCACTTGTTTTTGCCCTCTGCCTGCTCATCTGGCTCGGCATCATCCCCTCCCCGATCAATAAGGAATTCGCGGCCGACCCGGATCCCGATGAGGTCACCATCCCCTGCCTGAGCGGCCCCACCGCGCCGCTGGAGCTCTCGAAAATTAACGCGAATGTGTATAACTCAACGTCGTCGAGCGGCCTTGCGGCGGAGGTTGCGCATAACCTCGCGGAAATGGGCGTCACGGTAGGGACGACGGCGAACTGGCCAGCCGGTGTAGATAAATACGGTGCGATTGTGCAGGCCGGACCCGATGGCCTGGCCGCTGCCTACACCCTGGCAACCTTCATTCCTGATTCGGTGGTGGGATTCTCTAATGACACCACGGGCCAAACGGTCACGGTGATCCTGGGTGAGAAATTCGATGCACTGCGCAACCCGGAAGATGCTGCCGCTCAGCTCACCGATGGGCAGCTTACTTCCCCGGGCAATTGCGTGCCGGTAAGCGAAGCGCGGAAGTAGGCAGCTAGCTTAGTTGCCGGCCACCGCGCCGGGCCCGAGGTGATCATCGCGGTCCGAGTAGAGCACGGTGAAGCGCTCCACCACCACATCCCCGGCCGGATCGAATTCCAGCCCGGCCGCTGCCGCTTCTGCCCGGAAGAATTCCGTGTGGGCGGCGCGCCAGCTCTCCAAGCTGCAATCACCTTCGCCTTCAGCCTGCGCGATCTGCGCGCTGACCTCTGTAAAGGGCATGACCTCCACGCTATCGGTGCGGATAAGGGCACGCGGGCGTTCTTCCCCATCCAGCACAATCGCCAAATCGCCTTTTTCGGGGAGCGGCACATCTTCGGCGCGGTAGCTATCCGCCCAGCTCGACGTCGCAGTTTTCCTCCCCGCCACGATAAGTTCAGCAATCTCGGTGGCCTCTTCGGAGGTCAAACCGAAGCTAAATGCCGGGGGCCGGAAAGCGGAAATTGATTCACCACCGGTGATGACCTCAAGCGGGTTGATTTTCCCGCGCGTGACCGCGCGGGCCCAAAAAGCTTCGAGGAAGCCTTCTACCTGGGTGTTCTCACTCATGAGCGCTCTCCTCGAACGGCTCGGACGGTTCGGACGGTTCGGATGTGCGTTTCGCCGGCCCCGGGTTCAAACCTTCGGCCTCCAATGCGGCGTTGAGCCATTGGGTGGTAAGAATGCGCACCAGGGCATTAGCGCCCAGCGCCCCGCCCGCGATGGTCAGCGCGCGATACCCGCGTTTATTCCAGCGCCTCGCCCCGGCGATAACCATCGCCAAGCCCAGCCCGGCCTGCGCGGAAGAAATAATCTCCAGCAGCCGCGGATGATCCAGGTAGAGGCGCCGGTACACCTTCCACATTCCGGCCGGGGCCGAACCGTAACCGGATACCTCATAGGCCAGGGAGGCTTTCATGCGTTCCGGGAAAGCCTGCGGGGTGAAGACGGTCGCTTCCGGAATATCCGCCGGAATATCCGCGGCTTCCCGCGCCCCGCGCAGCACTTCACCCACCGCTGCCGGCAGGCCCAACACCTCAAGGAAGCGCGGCACCGCTTCGGATACCGGGGCGGTGAGCGCCTCGGTGAGATCCCCGGCATCCACCTCCGGGAAATCATCGAGAATACGCCGCACCCGCGCCCCTGCTCCCAGTTCTTCCCGGGAGAAAGCCGCGGCGGCACTATTGGCTTCCACGTGCGGAAGATCCTGGAGGGTATCCAGCCACTTCCAGTAGGTGATCCCGGAGTTCTGCCGGATGACCAAAACCGGGTTGCGCCAGCTGGGCGCCGCCCCCGCGGTGGAAAGCACAATCACGAACCCGGGCCGCCGCCCGATTTCCGCATCGCGAGCCAGGGGCACATCCGCCACCATGACATTGGCGTTCCCGTGCGCGAAAACAGCCACCGGTTTTTTGATGCGAGCCGCCAGGCCCGGCACCCGCGCGAAAGGCACATCGGAAATAGCCACCATGGGCCCGTTGTGCATGGTCGGGATTTTACCTTCATCACCGGGCAGCAGCGGGGAATCGGAAACCGGAGCGAAAGCCTGAGTTTCCTCCACTATCGGGTTCGCCGCGGCCGGTTCCGCCGCGTGAGCGGCGGCGTCGTCGTGCTGAAGGTGCGCATCCGCGTACGCGAGATCCGCCTCCGTGACATCCACTTCACCCAAATCAATATTCGGGTACACCACGTATCCATCCACCTCAATGTGGATTTTGCGCAGTTCGTGATCCATTTTTTGGGCGAAATCCACGAGGTTGAGGCCGGGCACGATGCCGGGTTCTTCCTCCCGAGCGCTCGCGCCGGTATCGGCATCCGCACCGGCCTCGGATTCTTCACCGCTTCCGGAAGGCACCGCGTTTTCCTCGCCAGCCGGCGCCGATGTGCCGCTAGGCCCATTCGATTCAGCCGCTTCCAGCACGCTCCGGATCGTGGCGACGCGGCGCCGCTTGCCGGTCACCGCGATTTCGAAACGGAAAATATCACCGTCGTGATCCCCGCGGACCACCACGCCTTCGCGCGCGAAGAATTCCTCGAGCTGGGCGGGGCTGGTCAGGCTCTGGTCGAGCCGCTGTACCTCACCGCGAACCGGCCTCCACTGATACATTGTCCCCTCCGTTCATCCGTGCCCGGATCCGATCAACCTGGTAGAGCGAAATCCCCGTGGCGACCGCGGCGTTGAGCGATTCCATGCGCGCGGCAATCGGAATCGAGGCAATCACATCGCATTTATCGCGAATGAGCCGCGCCAGCCCGCGCCCTTCCGAGCCGGTCACCAGCACCAGCGGGGTATCGGCCAGGCTGAGGTTCTCCACCGTGGTGGAGCCGCCGCCGTCCAAACCGACCACGAAATAGCCCATTTTCTTCAGCTCATCGAGCGTGGAAGCAAGGTTCGTGACCCGCGCGGTCGGCACAATGGACACCGCCCCGGCCGACACCTTCCACACCGTGGCGTTCACCCCGGCCGCGCGACGCTCCGGCACGATGACCGCGTCCGCGTTGAACGCCGCCGCGCTGCGCAACACCGCCCCCAGATTATGCGGGTCGGTCACCGAGTCGAGAGCCACGAAAAGCGGCAGCGGGCCGCCCGCTTCGTGGCGCTCCAGAGCCGCGTGCGCTTCCTCAATGGCATCCGCGTACTCGTAGGGCGGCACTTCGATGGCCACGCCCTGGTGCACGGCGTTATCCGTCATGCGGTCAAGCTCCCCGTGGGAAACTTCCACCAGCGGGGCGCCCAGCGCGGTTGCCTGCGCCACCAGCTCCGCCAGGCGCTCATCGCCCACCGCGGAAGTCTGCATAAAGACCCTGGTCAGGGGCACGCCGGCCCGTACCGCTTCGCGCACCGGGTTACGCCCGCAAATAAGTTCGTGGCCGGGCGCCGTGTGCAGATCGCGGCGCAGCTTGAAGCTGGAACGCTCGCGCGCCTCGGCTTGCGCCTTGCGGGCATCGCGCACCTGCTTTTCTTTATAGGCCTTGTGGTAGACCCGTTCCTCCGCTTTCGGGGTGGGGCCTTTGCCTTCCAGGCGCCGGCGGTTATTCCCGCCCGAGCCGACCGTAGCGCGCTTCTTGCCCTTGGGGCGCCGGGTGCGTCCGTCTCCCATATTTCTCCTACTTTTCTTCCGCGCCGGTGGCGAGCTCTGCTGTTGCGGTGGCGGGTTGCCCGGTTTCGCTAGCGGGCACGCCTGCGCCTGCCGCGGGCACTTTCGCCGCGGTGGCGGTTTTTTGCGCGTTTTCTAGGTGCCAGTGCGCGCCGTCCGCCGAATCTTCCACCGCGATGCCGGCCACGTGCAAAGCATCGCGGAGCGCATCGGCCCGGGCCCAGTCTTTCGCGGCGCGCGCGGCCGCGCGTTCCGCCAGCATAGTATCGACGACGGCGCCCAGCGCCCGCGCGGTTGCTTTATCAGCGCCACTGGAATTACGCCAGGGGGCAGCCAGGGGATCCAGGCCGAGCACATCGAGCATGGCCCGCACCCGCACCTGGGCGGCGCGCACTCCGGCGCTGTCCCGTTCCGCGAGCGCGGCGTTCCCGCGGCGCACCTCCTCATGGATCGCGGCCAGCCCACTCGAGACATTGAGGTCATCATCGAGAGCCCGCACGAATGCTTCGGGTAGATCCGCCGGACCCACCGCCGCGATTTCTTCCGCCGGTACTTCTTCAGTGGCAGCCACCGAGCGTTCCACGAATCCAGCCAGGCGCTCCCACACCGCCCCGGCTTCCGCCAGGCTTTGCGGCGAGTAATCCACGGTGGAGCGGTAATGCACCGTTCCCAGCGCGAAACGCACCACCGCCGGGGATACCTGCGCGGTAACATCCTCCAACGAGACGACATTCCCCAGCGACTTACTTATTTTTTCGCCATTAACGGTCACCCAGGCGTTATGCATCCAGTACCGCGCGAAATTCCGCCCGGCAGCGTGGGCCTGCGCCTGCTCATTTTCATGGTGCGGGAAGCGCAAATCGATCCCGCCACCGTGAATATCAAATTCCTTACCCAGGTAGTGGGTGGACATCGCGGTGCACTCCAGGTGCCAGCCCGGCCGCCCGCGCCCCCAGGGAGTATCCCAGGCCGCGCTTTCCGGTTCACCCGGCTTGGGGGCCTTCCACAGCGCGAAGTCATGCGGATTGCGCTTATCGGCTTCCCCGCCTTCCTCATCCACCACCATATTTTCGAGCTTTTGGCGGGTGAGGGAACCGTAATCGGGTAGCGATGCGACGTCGAAATACACATTGCCGGGCTTGCCCACATAGGCGTGGCCGGCGTCGATAATCTCCTGAATAAGCGTGATCATCTGCGGGATGTGCCCGGTAGCGCGCGGTTCGTACGTGGGATCCAGGATGCCGAGGGTGCGGTAGGCGGCGCTGAATTCCTTTTCGAAACGGTAGGCCCAGGCCCACCACGGGGCACCGGCTTGCGCCGATTTATCGAGGATCTTATCGTCAATATCGGTGACGTTACGCACCAGGCGCACCTCATTGCCGCAGCGGCGCAGCCACCGCACCAGCACATCGAAGGCCAGGGCGGAGCGAATATGCCCGATATGCGGGGACCCCTGCACCGTAGCGCCGCACAGGTACACACTGACCTTCCCGGGTTCCAGGGGAACGAAATCCCGGACGGCACGGGCTGACGAATCATAGATCTTGAAGCTCACGTAGTCAGTTTACCCGCTCCCTGCCGGCCAGGCAGCGCCCTTCCTCTGCTGGTGTACCGAGACGGCGCAACTGCGCCGTGACCGAAGCTGCGCCGTCGTACCTATTCCCGCACCACTCCCCCGCGAGCGCCGTTCAACGCCTCGTTACCCTCCTCGCCTACGATGAAGCCATGCACAACACTTCCGCAACGCCGGGCGCGAGCATGCCGCCGGCCACGCAACCGGCCAGCACGCCGGCCACGCCGCCCGCGCGTTCCGTTCTTTTCAACCGCCGCGTGCTCCCGTGGGCGCTGTGGGATTGGGGTTCGGCAGCTTTTAACGCCGTCGTCACGACTTTCGTTTTCACCCCGTATCTGTCCAACGAAAAATTCTTCGGGACCCAAGCCAATGCTTTGATCGGCTGGGGCCTGGCGCTGGCCGGGCTGCTCGTGGCGCTTATCGCGCCTGCGGTGGAGCAATGGGCGGACCGCTCGGGGAAGAAAAATTCCCTCCTCACCCTCACCACCTTCGTCACGATTGTGTGCATGGCGCTGCTGTTCCTGGTGGCGCCTTCGCCTTCTTACCTGTGGCTCGGGGTGGTGCTGCTGGCCGTGGGCAATATTGTTTTCGAGATCGGTTCGGTGGTCTACAACGCGATGGTCACCGATATTTCCACGCCGGCCACCCTGGGCCGCATCTCCGGTTTCGGTTGGGGCATGGGTTACGTGGGCGGTATCGTGCTGCTCCTCATCCTTTTTATTGGTTTCATCAGCCCGGATACCGGTTGGTTCGGGGTGACGAGCGCGAACGGCATGAACATCCGCGTATGCATGATCGCGTGCGCGCTGTGGACGCTCGTTTTTTCCGCCCCGCTCATGGTGCTGTCCCGCGACGAAGCCCCGCGCGGGGAACAATCCCGCGGCATCATCGCCGCCTACCGGGCGATTTTCCGCTCTATTGCGCGGCTGTGGCGCGCGGATCGCTCCACGTTCTGGTTCCTCATTTCTTCCGCGATTTACCGCGACGGCCTGGCCGGCGTCTTCGCCTTCGGCGGGGTGCTCGCGGCTCGCGTTTTCGGTTTCACGCCCGGGGAAGTCATGATTTTCGGCATCGCGGCGAACGTGATCGCGGGGGTTGCGACCATTGCGTTCGGGTGGTTGGAAGATATTATCGGTGCGCGCCGCGTTATTTTGATGTCGCTCACTTTGATGATCGCGTGCGGCTGTGTGTTGTTCTTTATGCACGACGCCGGGAAATCCCTCTTCTGGGTCTTTGGCTCCCTGCTGTGCATTTTCGTGGGGCCGGTCCAGAGTTCTTCGCGTACCTACCTGGCGCGGCGTGCCGGCCGGGAGAATAGCGGCGAGCTTTTTGGCCTCTATGCCACCACCGGCCGCGCGGTTTCTTTCCTCACTCCGGCCCTCTATTCGGCTGCGATTATGAGCTTCGGCTCGCTGGCGGGGGTAAGCGGCGACGCCGCGGCCCACTACGGCATCCTCGGGATTATCGCGGTGCTCGCGGTGGGGCTGGCCGCTTTCTACGGTTCGCTGCGCGCCGGGCGGCGCTAACTCTGGCAGCGTCGTCGAACCTTAATGCGTGAAGCGGCCCGGGAGAATTCCCGGACCGCTTCGTTCACACGGATCTCAAAACGTGCCTGTGCTTCAAAACGAGCGTGCGCCGTAAAAAACGAAAACGCCACGCGCCTGAGGCGAACTAGGCGGAAGCCGCGGCGCCTTCTTCTGAGCTACTTTCCCGGCCTTCGTTACCTTCGGCCAGGATCTCATCGAGGAGTTCACCGGCTTCTTCTTCGCTCAATTCGCGGGCGAGGGCAATTTCCGAGCAGAGGATCTGGCGGGCGCGCTGGAGCATCCGCTTCTCCCCCGCCGAAAGGTGGCGGTCGGTATCCCGGCGGGTCAGGTCACGCACCACTTCGGCTACCTTATTAACATCCCCCGAGGTGAGCTTTTCGGTATTCGCCTTGAACCGCCGGCTCCAATTGGAAGGTTCTTCCACATCCTGTTCGCGCAGGACCCGGAACACCACTTCAAGCTGATCTTCGTTGGAGACATCACGGACCCCAACTTCCTCAATGGATTCGGCCGGAACCTGAATGACCATATCGCCCTGCATGACGTTAAGCGTGAGGTAGGTGCGCTTTTCACCCCTGATAATCTTGTCTGAAATATCAGTAATTTCCGCTGCCCCGTGATGCGGGTAAATAACGGTTTCTCCGACCTTGAACGGCATTGAATCAGAACCCTTTCTCCGCTGCGCGTTCGCGCAATATGCGCATATCCGATAGACATTTTACCATTGACGGTGTAGTCTCTGATCTTTTTTGCGCTGCAAGCCACAAAGCGCTGAGGTGCGGGCCACAAGTTCGCAGGCAGGCAGGCCGCCCAAGTTTGCAGGAAGACCGACCGCACGCTCACTCCGCATGCGGGAACGCGGGCAGCCGCCCGCGCTCGCGCCCAGGCCGCGACTACTCAGAAACCAGCTTGTAGCCGAGCCCGCGCACCGTCACCAGCGCGGTGGGCGCGGAGGGATCCACTTCGATCTTCGAGCGAATCCGCTTGACGTGCACATCCAGGGTCTTGGTGTCACCCATATAGTCCAGGCCCCAGATACGGTCGAGGATCTGGGGGCGGGTGAGCACCCGGTCCGGGTTACGCAAGAAGAGTTCGAGGAGTTCGAATTCCCGCAGCGGCATGCTGATGAGTTCCCCGCCCACGTAGACTTCGTGCTTATCGGTATCCATTTCGACCCGGCCCACCCGCAGCACATCTTCGTCCACGTCGTCGGCGGCCCCGGTGCTGGCCCGGCGCAGCACCGCCCGCACCCGCGCCACCAGTTCCCGGTAGGAATACGGCTTGGTCACGTAATCATCCGCGCCGACTTCCAAGCCGACCACCTTATCGATTTCAGAATCCTTGGCGGTGAGCATAATGATGGGCACATCGGAGGTGGCCCGAATCCGGCGGCATATTTCCTCCCCGGACATCCCGGGGAGCATGAGGTCAAGAAGCACCACATCGGGGCGCGCCACCCGGAATTGTTCGAGGGCCGCGGTGCCGTCCGCGGCGGTGACCACCTCGTAACCGTCCCGGCCCAGGTTGAATGCGAGGGTATCGCGGTAGGTCGGTTCGTCATCAACAACAAGAATCGTGGTCATGGTGTTTCGTTACTTCCTCTCCGAATGCTCGAGCAGATCGGTTTCAAGACTAGGAGCCAGCGCAGAATCCCCGGCCAACGCAGCGCTACCGGCCAGCTCAGAACCAGCAGCAGAGTCAGGAATATATGGCTCGGGTAGGCAGATGGTGAAGGTGGAACCCTGGCCTACCTTGCTCCACAATTTGATCCGCCCGCCGTGGTCCTGGACCACGTGCTTGACGATAGCAAGGCCGATCCCGGAGCCCCCGGAATTGCGGTCCCGGGCGGCATCCCCGCGGTAGAACCGTTCAAAAATACGCTCGCGTTGCGCCGCCTCAATTCCTTCACCTTGGTCGACGACGGAAATAAGCACCTGCCCATCCGCCAGCGATGTTGCTATCGAGACCCGCCCGTGCGGCCGGGTGTAGCGCACCGCATTATCCAAAAGATTGCGGATCGCGGTGGCGAGCATGCGCCTATCGCCATACACCGCGAGGCCCGGCTGCCCGCCGCTCACAATTTTCACCCCGCGATTGGCGGCTTCCACATCCATCCGCGCAACCGATTCGGCCACCACCGCATCAACATCCACGAGCTCCGTGGTGGTCAGCGCATTGCCTTCTTGGAGGCGCGAAAGCTCGATAATATCCTGAACCAGGCCGCGCAGGCGCACCACTTCGGTATCCAGCTGGGCGGTGAAATGCCGCACCGCCTGCGGGTCATCCGCCGCGCTTTCCAGGGTTTCCACCAGCAAAGAAATCGCCCCCACCGGGGTTTTTAGCTCGTGGGATACATTGGCCACGAAATCCCGCCGGGTTTCCTCCAGCTTGAGCTTCTCGGTATTGTCCTCGAAAAGCACGAGCACCCGCCCGCCGGATAGCGGCGCCGCGTAGACCATCAAGCGGGTATCGCTCTGGTTTTTCAGCGTGGAGCGCTTAATGGAAAGCGGGCGGGAGAGTACTTCCCCGGTATCGCGCACCCGCGCCACCAGCTGGATGAATTCCGGGCGCACCAGGCGATCATCACGTACCAGCCCAAAACTATAGGCCTGGGTGGAAGCGCGTTCCACCACATCAAGCGCGGACACCAGCACAAAGAACTGCGGAATCGCCTCGAGGACTTTCACGGCATCCTCCACCGGCTCCACCGTGGTGGTCACCCGCAGCGGGCGCAGGGAACGCTGCGAATAGGCGAAAGCCAGGGAGGCGATAATGCCCACGGCGATGCCTCCGCACACCGCAGCAAGAACAGCGATTCCTTCTACCATGGTTCCAGACTAGCCTGTCCGAGCGGAGCCTGGCACGCCCCACAGCCCCGAAACCCCGCTATTTACCTACTGTTTACGCAATATGCCGCTAGTGTTAACCCCGTACTGCTGAAATGAAACCTGTGGTGCGCCGCCGTGCGCTACGAACGCGCCCGCGGGCGCACAGACATGAGGAGCTTTAATGCGTCAAGAATTCCGCAACGAAATGAAGACGCTCGAGGAAACGCTTGCCAAGCAGGCTCGCAGCGCCGCTCGGGCGATGGAACACGCCGCAGATTCGCTGCGGAACGCCAACCTGGCCCTGGCGGAATCGGTTATCGATGCCGATGCGAATATTGATGAGCTGCAGCGTCAGATTGAGGATATGGCTATTTCGCTGCTGGCGCGCCAGGCGCCGGTCGCCTCGGATTTGCGGACCGTGGTGACCGCCATGCGCATCGCCATCACCCTGGAGCGCATGGGCGATCTGGCCCGCCACGTTGCCTATATCGCGCGCGGGCGTTTCCCCGAGCGCGTGGTGGGTGGCCCCGGCTACGACCTGCTGGTACGCATGGCTGATGAGGCAGTGCGGGTGGGCCGCCAGGTGGAAGAGCTGGTGCGCAAGCAGGACCTCGCCATCGCCGATGAAATCGATGAACGCGATGAGGTTCTTGACGATCTGCACCGCCAGTCCTTCCAGCTGGTGCTCGATGAAGATAACGGCATGAGCCACCAGGAAATCGTGGACGTGGTGCTGCTGGGTCGCTTCCTGGAACGCTACGGGGATCACGGGGTGACCGTGGCGCGCCGCATGCACTTCCTGGTCACCGGCCTGCGCGTGGATGTGGAATCCACCCCCGGCACCGAAGAAGAAATGCTCGGTGGCGACTTCCCCGAAGGTTTCTCCGCCGGGGATATGGAAGACTAATCGCCGCCTCGCCGCACCGGCCAGCTTCGCGAGCCAGCTCAGCTCACTAGCCAGCTAGGCTCCCGCGGCCGGCCGCGGCGCCGTCGTTCGGGCCTGTACTACACGCGGTCGCTGACGCGTGCGGTACGGGCCCGCACTAGTTTCCCGCGCACCGGAACACTCAACCACACGAGGGCGAAGAGCGCCGTCGTGACAAGAACAATGGCCGCACCCGCCGGAATATCCGCCGCCCAGGACAGCCACACCCCCACGAAAGCACTCGCGCACCCGAGGAGCGGGGCGAGGAGCATCATCGTGCCCACGCGGTCGGTGAGGAGGCGCGCGGTGGCGGCCGGGGTGACGAGCAGGGCCAGCACCAAAATATTGCCGATGGATTGCACGGAAATCACCACCGCGAGCGCCACGGTGAGGTAGAGGCACACGTCCACGAGCAGCACGCGGGTGCCGGTGGCGCGCGCGAAATCGCGGTCCACGCTCACGGAGAGCAGCGCCGGGTGGAGCACGGCCAGGAAAAGTAGCACGGCCGCGGCCACCACCGCGGAGGTGAGCACGTCGGAACTATCCACGCCGGTGAGCGACCCGAAGAGGAAGGATTCGAGGGAACCGGTGTAGCCGGGGATGCGCGCGATCAGCGCCACGCCGAAGGCGAAAGCCGCGGCCATAAAGATGCCGATAATGGAGTCTTCGCGCAGGTTGCGGTTTTGCGAGGCGAGCGCGATAAGAAGGGCGACGACGCCGCCCGCGACCGCTCCGCCCACCAGAATGGACCCCTGGAGCGCAAATGCGATAACGATGCCGGGGAAAACGGCGTGGGCGAGGGCATCCCCCAGGAAGGACATGCCGCGCAGCACCACGTGTACGCCCACCGCCCCGCACACCACCGCGGAGAGCATGGCGACCAGCAACGCGCGCGGGAGGAAGCCGAGTACCGGATTGGACAGGTCGGCCAGGAAATCAAAGAAACTCATGCTTTCACCATTCCGAGGACGCGCAGCAGCGGCGAGGAAGCCCGCACCTGGAAAGTTTCCATCCACAGGTCGGCGCGGAGGATATCGGCGGGCGGACCGGCCGCGATAATTGTGCGGTTGAGGAGGGCCACGCGGGTGGAAATATCGACGGCCTGGGTGAGGTCGTGGGTGGACATAATGATTCCGGCCCCGCCGGCGCGCAGCGAGAGGAAAAGATCGGCCAGGGAATCCTGGGTGGGGTGGTCGAGCCCGGTGAAGGGTTCGTCCAGGAGGAGGATGGCCGGGTCGCGCACGAGGGCGCGCGCGATGAGGATGCGCTGTTGCTGCCCGCCGGATAGCTGCCCGATGGGACGACGGCGCATCTCGAATAAATCGACCCTATCGAGCGCCGCATAGACTTTTTCCCACGCGCTACGCCCGAGGCGCGCCCGGGCGAGCAACCCGCGGCGTTCCAGCCCGGTGGCCACCAGTTCCTCCACGCTCATGGGGTAGCCCCATTGGGTGGCGCGGGACTGTGGCACGTAGCCGATGGCGCGGTGCGGGCGGCCGGGCCGGACCCGCTCCCCGCGCACCTCGACCGTGCCGGCTGCCGGGGTGAGCAGACCCATAATGCTGCGCATGAGGGTGGTTTTCCCGGCACCATTCGGGCCGATGAGGCCAACGAGCTCGCCGGCTTCCACCTCGAGATTGACATCGCGCAGCACCCGCACTCCCCCGAGCACAACCGCGAGGTCACGAACCGTTAGCGCTGGCACGATTCCTCCTCCGCCTCGCTATCGCGGGCCTGGGTGCGGGCCGCGAGCGCGGCCTCCTGGTGGCGGCGGCGCGAGGCGCGCGCCCCGATGAAACCGGCGGCAATGAGGAGCACCGCGCCGGCGCAGCCGATCACCACCCAACGCAGCGGGATTTCCGCCTCGCCGGCAGCCGAGTTCTGAGAGCCCTGCGCACCGGATTGCGCGGTGCCGGATTGGCCCGCGGCAGATTGCCCGGCCTGCGCGTTATCCGCGGCCGAGCCGCTGCCAGCTGCGCCTTCGCTCCCGACCGGCCACTGGGCCGCGCGGGCGTCGTCGGCAGAGGTATTCGCACCCACCGCGAAACGCAAGGTTACGGTTTTCTCCACCTGGGTACCGTCCGTGAGCTGGGCGGATACCGTGAGGCGCACCAGGTGCACGCCGGGCTGGGTGAAGACCCAATTGGCGTGGGTGTGGGTATTGAGGGAGACGTGCACCGGCTGCGAGGTGGCGACTTCGGAATTCCACAGGAGGGTGGGCCCGGAGAAATTACCCGAATCGACGAAGGCGGTGAACTGGCCTTCACCCGCGTGCCCGCCGTAGGTGAGGGCCACATCGCCATTGACGCGGCTGACCACGCCCGGGTCCTGGGTATTCCAGCCGAGCCAGGGCACGTCGGCGAGCTGCTGCTGCGGGATCACGTAGGCCGGGCCGGAGGCATGAATAAAGGAATAGGCATCGGTGGCGGGCACCTCCATGCGGGCGGCCTCCCCCACCCGGAAGACCACGTCGTCCATGGAGCGCCACACCGGCGCGGCGCCCGAGTCATCGCGCACCAGGAAATCCCAGCCGGCATCGGTGAGCCGGGGGCCCATATCCACGTGGCCGGAGCTGATCTCCACCGGGGTGCCGGCCGGGGCGAGTTGCTCGTCCCCGCTCACCGTTTGGGTGAGAGCCGGATCGACGGCGGTGCTGGAGCCGCTCCCGCTAGTGGAGCCCGGCGCGGCTGAGGGCTGCGCGGGCGCCGGGTCCGGATGGGCGAAGGCCCGCGCGGGCATGGCCAGCACCAGAGCGCAGCTGAGCACCATCAAGGTCAGGGCGGCGAGCAGGCGGGCGCTAACAGAGCGGACGGCGCCGGAACGTGCGCTCAGGTGCGCGGTAGAGAATCGAGTCATGAGTTGTCCTTCGTGGGTTCGGTAGCGGGAAGCTGAGCGGCGGGCGGCGCGGCTTGCGAATCAGATTGCGGCGCAGCGCCCGGGTCCGCGTGCGTATCGGGCGCGGTAGGCAGGGGCAGCCGCGGGACCTGGTAGTCGGGAGGCCAGGCCGGCAGCGCGCCCGGATCGAGGCAGCTTTTCAAGGCGCGGCCATTGGCGATCATCATGGCTTCGTAGGTGGTGGCGGCGCCGTCGAAAGAATCAGAATAGAGCTGGCAGACCGCCACACCCGCCGCGCCCGCCACGGCCCGCAACTCCCCCGCGTGCGAGGCCGTGGTCGGCTCCCCGAATACCGCGGGAACGCGCAGGTCCAGGAGCGTATGGGTGAGATTGGCGAGCTGGCGCGCGGAAGGCTCCAGCGCCGGATTCGGGGTGACGAAACCGACCGTGTCCAGGCCGTAGGCACGCGCCAAATAGCCGAAGCCGTCATGCGCGGTTACGAGCTTGCGTTGCCGCGCCGGAATAGAGGCGACGACGCCGCGCAGCCACTCATCCACGCCTCGCAATCTGGCAATATACGCCTGCGCATTGGCCGCGTAGGTGGGCGCTCCCTGCGGATCAAGGGCACTGAGCTCGGCCGCGATGGTTTCCACATAGGCGATGGCGTTCGAGGCATCCAGCCACAGGTGCGGATCCACATCGCCGTGCACGTGTTCGCCGAGCACCGCCTGGGCCAGCACCCAGCTGGTATCCCCGGCCCGCCCTAGGAAACGCCAGGCGGGATCGCCGGGAATCTGGGTGGCCACGGTATGGGGCACCGCCACAACCGCGCTATCCGGGGAAACTTCGGTGGTGCGGGCCGATTCGATTTCCCCGCGCAGGGTAATGGCGCCGCTATCGGCCATGGTGATATCCACGTGGCCGGCATCGATCACCCGGGTCCGCCCGGTGCTGGCCGGGTCTACCCCAACGGCAAAGACCACCGTGCCCTCCCCGAGGCTGCGGCTCTCCCCGTTCTCCTGCACTTCGGCGCGCATGCGCAATTCGTAGATGCCGGGGGCGGAAAAAGCCCAAGACATATGGGTGTGGGCCTGGGCGGGAAGATCCACATGGCCGAGATCCTCGCGCGAGGAATCAATATAGACCTTGGGTCGCCCGAACGTTCCGGTGGTGAAAGCGGCGAGGGTGCCCGGGCCGGTGACCGAGACCGCGCGCAGCGAAACACTGGGAGCCGAAGTGGTGGGGGCGGAAGGGGCGGCGTCGTCGTTCCCCTCCCGTGATTGTGCCGCAACGGGTGCGCCGGCACGGAAACCGAGCCACACGGTACTGAGGGCTGCGTCTTCAACGAGTGCGATGTGGCGTGCGCCGTACGCGACGGCCGCCTCACCCAAACCGACGTTTTTTACGCCGGGGCGCCTGGTAGCATCCATGGTGGCGAGCAGCGCTTGGTCCTCCAGCAGCAATTGGTTGGAGAAGACGATGTCCGCCCGGGCCAGTTCCCGCAAGGACCGTAGTGACGGTTCAAAAGAATGCGGGTCTGCCCCGGGCGGCACGAGGGAAGTCACCTCACCCCGCTCGCCCAGAACATTCTGGGCGAGGTCCGCGAGTATCGGAGTGGAGGCGACAACCCGTGGCGCATCGGAATTCCGATCGCCAGTTTCGGCGCGGGTCCTCACTCCCGCGGCCGAAACACTACCCGTCAGCGCTTCCTGGCTCCCACCGGAAGGGATACCGGCAGGGCAGACCATCGCGAAGATGGACGCGATGGCGGGTAGCAGCTTCATCATGCTCGGACACACACCTCCGGATACGTGAATCCAGGCCGCCGGGCGGCGGCGCTGCGCTCGGCTTTCAGGCCGGGCGCTTCCCAGGCAGCGGCCGAGCCGCTCACAAGCCGTAACGATAACCGTTATCATTACCAGCTCAATGGTAGGGGGTGGGGCGGGGATGGACAAGTCCCGGCCGCGCTGCCGTGACTGAGTTAACAGCAACAGGGCCCCGGTCTGACCGGAGCCCTGCTACCTAGCTTGCCTAGCTCAGCGCTAGCAGCTGCAAATTACGTGCGCATGACGCGAATTACTTGCCCTGGTTGGCAACTTCCGCGATCTTCTTCTGCGCTTCGGGATCGAGGTAGGTGCCACCCTTCTTCACGGGCTTGAGGGTTTCCTCATCAAGCTCGTAGACCAGCGGAATGCCGGTGGGGATGTTCACGCCCACGATGTCATCATCGGAGATGTCATCAAGGTACTTGACGATGCCGCGCAGCGAATTGCCGTGCGCCGCGATCATGACGGTCTTGCCGGTCTTGATAGCGGGGACGATATCGGATTCCCAGTAGGGCAGCGCGCGCGCCAGCACATCCTTGAGGCATTCCGAGCGCGGGATCGGCTCACCGGCGTAGCGGGGATCCTGATCCTGCGACCATTCCGAACCGAGCTCAATGGCCGGCGGCGGAACATCGTAGGAGCGGCGCCACTGCATGAACTGCTCTTCGCCGTATTCGTCGCGGATTTCCTTCTTGTTCTTGCCCTGCAGCGCACCGTAGTGGCGTTCGTTGAGGTGCCAGGAACGCTGCACCGGAATCCAGTGGCGATCGCATTCATCCAGGGCAATATTCGCCGTGGTGATCGCGCGCCGGAGCAGCGAAGTAAAGAGGAGGTCGGGGAGGATGTTGTTCTCCTTGAGGAGCTTGCCGCCGTGAGCGGCTTCCGCGCGCCCCTTTTCCGAGAGCGGCACATCAACCCAACCGGTGAACAGGTTCTTTGCGTTCCAATCGCTCTCACCGTGGCGGAGCAATACCAGTGTGTAGGTCATATTGTTATTCTTTCATGTCGCGGCGCGGGTTACCACGCCCTTTGCCTAGAACTTAAAGGGGAACGACGACGCCGTGCGCCCGCGCCCGGCATCACTGCCGGCCGCGTGCGCAGGGCTGGGCCACCAGCGGTTTAGCAGCCGATTGACAGCTGCGAAACGGCCACTTAGCAGCCCGGCGCGTTCGATTCCACCGAGCAGGATCCGGGGCCCGAGGAGCTCGGGTCGGAACTGGGGTTATCCGAAGGGGACGAGGAACACGAGGCCAGGGCCAGGGAGCACAGCAGTGCGCCCGCCACAGTCAGTAGTTTCTTCTTCACCTTACCCACTCTACCGATGGAAGCTCGCCACGGGCGAGCCTTGAGGCCTAGCGCGGCGGGCGCCGGACTGCGTGTCCCCGGCGCCCGCCACCTGCCAGGCTGGCTCTGCCGGCTTAGTTCGCCGCGCCTTCAGCTGCGCCGTCGTTCTTCTTTTCCGCCTTGGCGCCCTTCCCGGAAGCCTTTGCGGAAGCGGGCGAGGCGCCCTCGAGCTGGGTATCGACGAGCTCTTCGGCGGCCGGATCATCCTGATCGGCTTCGGCGTGCTCGAGGCTGGCCTTGGCCTTGTGATCGTAGATCTCCACCTGGGCGTTCGTGGCCGATTGCGAGGCCGAGGGCCGCGAGGAGTCACCCTTGCGTGCCTTCGCCGCGCGGCGGCGGGCCGCCTCACCGGTGCCGAGGTCAGCGAGCACATCCACGCCGCGCGAGGCGGTGTAGCCCACTTCGCCTTCGAAGGCGTCCACGATGAGGGTGCGCAGCTCGGAGACGAGCGGGGCCTTCGGGTTGGCCGGGGTGCACTGGTCTTCCAGGGCGCGGTCGGCCAGCCAGTCGAGCTTGGGCTCGAGCGCTTCCCAGGTCACCCCGTTGGCCTTGAGGCTCATCTCGATACCGAGATCCTCGGCGAGCTTAGTGACCTCGTCGATGAGGGATTGCACGCCCTCTTCGGTGGTCGAGGCCGGGAAGCCCATGTACCGCGCGAATTCCGCGAGGTCTTCGTCGGCGCGGTAGTGCTCGTAGGCCGGGAAGATGGAGTGCTTGTAGGGCTTGGTGGCGTTGTAGCGAATAACATGCGGCAGGAAGATCGCGTTGGTGCGACCGTGCGCAATATCGAATTCACCGCCAACCTTGTGCGAGAGCGAGTGCACAATGCCCAGGAACGCGTTCGCGAAGGCCATACCGGCCATAGCCGAAGCGTTGTGGACCTTTTCCTTCGCTTCCATATCGCCATCCAGCACGGACTTGCGCAGGTTGGCGAAGATGAGCTGGGCGGCGCGAATGGACAGGCCGCGGGTGTAATCGCTGGCCATCGTGGACACGTACGATTCAATCGCGTGCGTGAGCGCGTCCATACCGGAATCGGCGGCGGTGCGCGCGGGCACCGAATCCACGTACTGCGCATCCACAATCGCCACATTCGGGGTAATCGCGTAATCGGCGAAGGGGTACTTGACGTGGGTTTCGGCGTCGGTAATCACCGCGAAAGGCGTACATTCCGAACCGGTACCCGAGGTGGTCGGGATGGCCACGAACTGCGCCTTGCGCCCCAGCTTCGGGAAGCGGTAGGTGCGCTTGCGAATATCCATGAACTTCTGCTTCATGCCGAAGTACGAGGATTCGGGATGTTCGTAGAAGAGCCACATGGCCTTCGCGGCGTCCATGGGGGAACCGCCGCCCAGGGCGATAATGCAATCGGGCTGGAATTCTTCCATGAGTTTCGCCCCGCGGAACACCGTGGTCGAGGAAGGGTTGGGTTCCACGTCCTGGAAGATGTTCCAGGCGACGTCGTCCCGGCGGGCCTTGAGGTGATCGATAATAACGTCCACGTAGCCGTTCATGACCATGCCCGGGTCGGTGACGATGAAGACACGCGAGATCGCGGGCATCTTCTGCAGGTACTGCGTGGAGTACCGCTCGAAGTACGTCTTCGGCGGAACCTTGAACCACTGCATATTGTTACGCCTTTCCGCAATTCGCTTGATATTAATGAGGTCGACGGCGCTGACGTTATGCGAGACGGAATTCCGCCCGTAGGAACCGCACCCGAGCGTCATGGAGGGGATGAGGCCGTTGTAAACGTCGCCGATGCCACCCAGCGCGGAAGGAGCGTTGACGATAATGCGGCAGGCCTTCATACGCAGGCCGTATTCGCGCGCCACGTCCTTATCTTCCGTGTGGATCACCGCGGTGTGGCCCAGGCCGCCGAAACGCAGCAGCTTTTCGGCCACGTCGAAGCCTTCGGCATCGCCTTCCACGGTGGTGTAGCCGAGCACCGGGCACAACTTCTCACGCGAGAAGGGTTCTTCGGGGCCCAGGCCCTCCAGCTCAACAAGGAGGATCTTCGTTCCGGTGGGAACGTCAATGCCCGCACCTTCGGCGATGCGGTCCGCGTTCATACCCACAACGTCGGCGCTGATGGTGCCATCCGCCTTGACCATGAACTTAGCAAGCTTCTTCTTTTCCTCCGGGGTGACAATATGGCAGCCCATGCGCTCGAATTCGGCGAGCAGTTCTTCGCGGATCGAGGCATCGATCACGAGGGACTGTTCGGAAGCGCAGATCATGCCGTTATCGAAAGTCTTCGAGAGGATGAGGTCATTAACGGTGCGCTTGATCTTGGCGGTCTTGTGCACGTACACCGGGGCATTGCCCGGACCCACGCCCAGGGCCGGCTTGCCGGTGGAGTAGGCGGAGGCCACCATGCCCGCTCCCCCGGTGGCGAGGGCCAGGGAGATGGAATCGTGGTTGAGCAGGGTCTTCGTGGCTTCCAGGGAGGGAGTTTCGATCCACTGGATGCAGTGTTCGGGGGCGCCGGCGGCAATCGCGGCGTCCAGCATGACCTGCGCGGCCAGCGCCGAAGACTTTTGCGCACTGGGATGGAACGCAAAAATAATCGGGTTGCGGGTCATAATCGAGATGATGCACTTGAACATCGTGGTGGACGTCGGGTTGGTCACCGGGGTCACTCCGGCGATCACGCCCACGGGCTCGGCAATTTCGATAATGCCCTTTTGCTTATCCTGGCGAATAATTCCCACGGTGCGGTCATACTTGATGGAGTTCCAGATGTATTCCGTGGCGAAAAGATTCTTGATGCACTTATCTTCGTAGAGGCCGCGGCCAGTTTCTTCAATGGCGGCCTTGGCGAGCACCATGTGCTGATCAACCCCGGCAAGGGCCATCGCGTGCACAATCGCATTAATCTTTTCTTGATCGAAGGCATCGAATTCTTCGAGGGCGGATATTGCCTGCGATGCCAAGCGATCGATCATGTCACCAACGTCGGTGCGGTCACCAATTTGCTGAGTGGTAGCCATAGTTCGCTTTCTCCCGATGGATCCGCGCCTGTGTCACCTTCGGCATATAGCGTTGCCCCGCGCTGCGGGAGGCCCGCCGTGCGGGAGAACGCCGGCTCTTGACGAACCACGCGCGTTTCCGTGCGAGCCGTGATGCCGGTTGCCGGCTCCATCGTCGCTCGCGCCTTTACCTTAGCGAATGAAAGATGCTTGCGTTGTAGCGCAGCTCGCACCGGGCGCGCCGCGGAATGAGCGCGGGGAAAGTCGGGACTTTCTGCCCGTTACCTGCGGTTTTACGCGCGGAAAACGCACTGAAAAGCCCTGAAAATTCCTCAGAAAATCGCGGCTCGCGCGCGCGGTGCGACGCAAAAAGTAAAAGTCAGACAACTTTGCGGGACTGATGTCCTCTTCTTCGCCGCCCGCAAAGTTATTTTTTTCACGACGGCGCTAGCCGGGCGCGGGGTGCTTCGGCGGGTGATGTGAAGCTTCGCGGGGCTCCACTCATACCCTTAGTCGTCCAACTCCTCCTCGTAATCCTCCCGGACCGCGCCGGTAGAGCCTGTAAGAAGAACACCGCCATCGACAATAGAACCGGGTTGCGGTGCCGGCTCAATATCAATGGGGAGAGCCAGCTTGATGGGGAAGCCGCAATCAGCGTCGATGCTGTACCACTTTTTACCTGTACGGCTATTCGTGACAATCTCAACGTTCTCACACACTGCCGTGAAGAGGGCACTGGGACTGGCTTCATCGGGCTCACACTCGCCCTCGTATAGGTCGAAAAGATCTGGACTCATGATGAGTTTCGGACCGAAAGTGAAGCTGTCGTCACCGATGGATTCCTTAGCTTTCTCCCACTCTTCAAGGGTCGGAAATACCTCGAGGGCCACCCCAATAGCGGCTAAGTGATAGTTAGTGTAGTGAGCCAGATCGCCGGTGCTGTAGGCATAGCGAACGGAATGGTGGATGGGATACATGTGGGGGTCATCCACACACACGAGCACGCGCGTGAGGAGCCACTTATCCGCATCTTCCTCGTTGAAGTCCGGATCATCGAAGATCCCTGGATCGTCGAAGAAAGCCGGATCGTATACATCTACGAGCGCAAGCCCCGGCGCCAACTGGAAAGCACTCACCACGTGCCCAGCGGAACCGAGAAGCGCCATTGTTTCAGCGAAGAAACCATCCGCAGTTTTAAAGAATCCCACGCATACGCCCGAGGGGTCATCGTGAATAACAAGGAATTCGTAGTAGGGATCACCGGCCAACATTTTCATGGTGCTCAGATCCAAGCACTTCTTCAGCTCGGTAGTATCTGCCGGAAAACCCACTACCTCTAATGCACTCATTGGTTCCATGCGCTTATTTTTTCATGGAATATCTATGCAAACAATGGCATGTCGCAGTCCGCGAGCGCATAGCCAGGTAACGCTTTTTGTAATACGATAATTCTATGGATGAAACGATCAAGGGAATACCGGTTACCGAAGAACAAATACAGGCATGGGCCGCCGAAGCGGAAGCCGGCTACGATGTCGAGACTCTTACCAAACGGGGGCGGGGGCGCCCCGGGCGAGGCACCGTTCCCAGCCAGGTGGTTGCCGTCCGTTTCACGCCAGAGGAAATTAAAGCCATTGATGCTCGCGCTCGGGAGCTCAATGTTACACGCTCCGAACTGATTCGCGAAGCCGTCTTAGCATGACAATTTCACTTCATGCCTCAGCCCCTACAACCCCGTCGCGCTACTCCTGATCGCTACTCCTGGGCGTTATTGGCCGGCTCGCTGACCCGGCGCAGCGCGGGCACCAGCGCCAGGACCGCGAGCAGGGAAAGCACCAGCGCGGCCAGCAAAGCCACCAGCAGCACAGGAGAGAAAGAGGCATCCAGGGAAACAGAACGCATCTCCATGAGCAGCCAGCCCGCCCCGAAACCGGCCGCCGTTGTGATCGTGGCGATGACCGCCAGCGGCAGCACCGACTCCACCACGAGCATGGCGGCCAGCTGGCGCACCTGCATGCCGCTCAGGCGCAGAGTCAGCAAAGAGCGGCGTCGTTCCAATAACCCCGCGTACGTCGAGACCAGCAGCGACACAATCGCCACCGCAAAGGTCAGCGCAATTCCGGCGTAGACCAGGTACGTCATCGTCTCCACGGTCTTATCCACCGCCACCGCGATACCGCGCCCACCGGCGAACACAAACACGCCGCCTGGCTCGGTGAGCTGCGCATTCATGAGGACCGTGCGCACGGCCTCAATATCGCCCGGCTCGCGCAGCTCCAGCAGCACCGCGCGCGCCTCCCCGGAAATATACGCGTTGTAACTTCCCTGCACGGTTTCGGCTAATTGCATGGCATCAGGAGCTTCGACGACGGCGCCCGGCGCATCCGCCAGATCCCAGAAATTCACGCCGATCACGCCACTGCCCTGGCACGTGAGCCCCACAGCGCGAGCGGCACTCTCGCAGGGAAGCACCACCCAGGACCGCGCGAGATAAGGCACCGTGAGGGCCCTCGCCCCCGGAACATTCGCCGGAATCGCCCGGGCCGCGGCCTCGGCCTGCTCCGGGCTGAGGTTCGCGAGCACCGCGGTGGTGCTCGGCATCTTCTCCGCCACGGTCGGCACCTGCGCGCCCAGGAAATCCACTTCAGAAACCGTAGTAATAAAGAAGGTACCGGCGAAAAGCGCGAGGATCACCCCGGAAACCGAGCGGGCAATCCGCCCCGAATGCGCCCGCACGTATTTTTGGCCAATAATCATGGGCGCCCGCCGCGCCCAGCGCGCACTCAGACCGGCCAGCACGTAGATCAACCAGCGCGCCGCCACCACCAGGCCGAGCATCATGATAACCAGCGCAATCAGGAAAAGATTTTGTTCGGTGCCGGTGGCGTTATCCGGCTCGCTGGTGACATACAGATAGCCAAAGATCGCGCAGGCCAGCGCGATACCGGCGAAACTGATCGGAGAGGGGCGGGTGAGAGTGCGGCGGCGTCGTACCACCCCCAGAGGCGTGGCATCGATGCGCCGCAGCCCCCACAGATTCGCTCCCACCACCATCGCAATAATCGCGAGCGCGGCAAGCGCGTAAGCCAGCGGCGTGACCGCGAGGGACTCGGCCCAGTAACGCCCGCGCGCCAGTGGAATCTCCGCGAGAAGCGGCCGCGCCACCGTGAAAAGCGCCGCGCCCAGCACGTACCCGGCCGCCGCTCCCACCAGGGCCTCAAGAATAAGAATCCCGCGCACCTGCCGCCGGGTAGCCCCCACCAGGCGCAAGGTGGCGTAGCGCTGTTCGCGCTGAGCACTGCCGAGCGCCGCCGAAATGGAAATAAGGAAAAGCACCGGGAACAGCAGCACCACCAGCCCGATGAGCAGCAGAATGAAATTCGGGTCGCTTCCGCTGGAGCCGGCCGGCTCGAAGGACGCAAGGCTGCGGGCATCTTCCACTTCGCTCAGATCGGTGCCCACCACGGCGAGGAGGTCGTCCGGGCCGTTGGTGAGCTCTTGCGGCAGCGTGCCCCGATCCACGCGCCCGAAGCGGTGGGCGACCGCCGGATTCGCGCTGGTCTCCAGCAGGGTTCGGGCACCGCGCGAGAGCAGATATTCGCCGCGGCCCGGCCAGGTAATGCCGTGCAGCTGCGCCGGATCGCTCACCCCGGCCGCGTCCACATACACAACCTCGACCTGCGCCCCACCGATCACCGCAAGGTCATCGATACCGGGGCGATACATTTTTATGTGCGACGACGCCGCAGCTGCGGGCAGATCCGAAGCATAAGGTGCATCGTGCAGCGTGTCCTCCCAGGATTCGGCGGTGCGATCCAGGGTGGCGTGGGTGAAAGCCGCGAAGGCGAGCAGGAGGACGGTTCCGAAGGCGACCGCGCCGGTGATGAGGGCGAGGCGGCCTTTGGTGCGGCTGAGGGATTGGCGTACCACGATCCAGGCCATATGCATGGTTATGCCTCCAGGATTCCGTCGCGGACGATGATCTCGCGGTCCGCGTAGGCGGCGATGGTCGGTTCGTGGGTGACGAGCACCACGGTCATGGCGTGTTCGCGGGCCAGTTGGACCAGGCCGCTCATGACGTATTCGGAGTTGAGGGAATCGAGGGAGCCGGTGGGTTCGTCGGCGAAAAGGATGCTGGGGTGGGGGCTCAGCGCGCGGGCGATGGCGATGCGCTGGGCTTCCCCGCCGGACATTTCGCCAGGTAGGGCCTTCGCGTGGTCCGCCAGGCCGACGCGTTCGAGCCAGCGGTAGGCGGTGGCGTAGGCGGCGCGTTTCTTGGTGCCGCCCAGGAGAAGCGGCACCGCGATATTATCCAGGGCGGTGAGCTCCGGGACGAGCTGGCTGAATTGGAAAACGAAGCCGAAATCCTCGCGGCGCAGCCGGGTGCGGTCGTTATCGGAAAGCGCGGTGAGCTCGCGGGGATGGGTTGCGGCCGCGGCATCCGGGGCGCCGGACTGGCTCGCGAGCTGGCGTGCGGTCGCGGCATCCGGAGCGCTGCGCCGGTCCGCCGGGGCCGGGCCGAAGTACGTGACCGTGCCGCTATCGGGAAGTTCGATGCCGGCCAGCGCGTGGAGCAGGGTCGATTTGCCCGATCCGGAGGGCCCCATAATGGCCAGGACTTCCCCGCGACGAATATCCACGCTGACGCCGCGCAAGGCCACGGTTTTGCCGTAGCTTTTCGCGAGGTCGCGGGCGGAAAGGATGATATCGCTCGCGGCTGGTGCGCCCGTGCCGATGCTAGTCATAGCGGTATTGCTCATAGCTCCTCCTTGAGCTGGTCGAGGCGCGAGGAAGTCAATTGGATCCACCGCAGATCGGCCTCGATATGGAAAATGGCGCTGTCGAGAAGAAGTTTTTCGGCCAGCGGGGCATTCTGTTTGCGGGTGGTGAGTTCGCGCATGCGCTGCTGGTGGGTGGCGCGCTGCGCTTTGAGGTAGCCGGAGGCATCTCCGGTGACGAGGAGCGAAAGAATCGTTTTGAAATAGAGGTCTTCTTGGAGGGCTAGCGCCGGAACTTCCGGAGTGGCCAGCCATTCACGCAAGGAGCGCTCCCCGGTGGTGGTGAGGGCGTAGCGCGTGCGGCTCGGGCCACCCGAACTTTCATGATCACCCACCTGCGCGACTTTGGCATCGCGGGCCAGCCGCGCCAGGGTGGCATACACCTGGCCGGCCAAAATCGGCTTATCGCCCGCGAAGTAGCGGTCGTAGAGCTTTTTCAACTCGTAGCCGTAATTCGGTTCGCGGGTAAGCAAACCGAGGAATGCGTACTGAACTTCCATTCCGATACCAACTATTCACTCAGTAACTAGTTCTACTAGTCACCGAGTGTATAGCGGCGGGCGCGGGGTGTGCAAGGAGTGCGGGAGCCGTAGCGAAAAGTAAGTGCACCGGGCGGGTTGCGATGATAGCTACACGAGCACGCGGGGCGGCAGGCGCGGCGCCGTCGTTACTACCGCAGGTCAAGGAGGCAAAAACCACAAACGATTTTCCCACTCAGTTTGCGTCTCACGGATTTTGCCATTACTCTTTCAACCATGGCTTTCAACACCGCTGCATTCGTATCCGCCTCCATGGCTCTGGGTACCTGCATGTGTATGTGCATGCGAATGTGCATGTGCCACTAAATTCACTTAGCGCATTTTCGTCGCCGCATCGCCCGTAGTGGGCACAATTCCCTCATTTTTCGGATAGCAATATCCGCAATTTCACGCACCCAAAAATGGATTAACTATGCCTAAAAACCTATCTTTTGCCACCCGAGTTGTTAACGATTACTCCGCATCGCGCCCGGATGACCAGTACCGTGCGGTCATCCCGCCTATTTATTTGGCCTCCACGTTCGAGCAGCCCACCGACGGCTCGGCCGGCGCGTACGGGTATCAGCGCAGCTCCAACCCGACCCGCGGCTCTGTTGAATCCGCGGTCGCGTACGTGGAAGGCGCCGAGCACGCCCTGGCTTTCGCCACCGGAATGGCCGCAACCGCAACGGTATTTTCCTCCCTGACCACAGGCGACCGGGTTTTACTCACGTCCTCGGTGTACGGAGGTACGTTCCTCTTTGTTGATGAATTTTTCGCCCACCGCGGGATAACCGCCGAGTTCGTCGATGACTTCAACGAATTGACCGAGATTCCCGAGGATACCGCGCTGGTATTTCTGGAATCGCCCACGAATCCCACCCTGCGGGTGACCGATATTTCGCATGTCGTGGCTTTGGCGAAAAAAGTTAATGCCAAGGTGGTTGTGGATAATACGTTCTCAACCGCATACCTGCAAAAGCCTCTGGAACTGGGCGCAGACGCCGTGGTGTACTCGGGCACAAAGTATTTCGGTGGGCACTCGGACGTTTTAGCGGGATTCATATTAACGAACGACGACGCCTGGTACGCCAGCCTGAAAATCGCCTCCAAGGCACTGGGCAATCCCCTCTCCCCCTTCGATTCTTATTCGATTCTGCGCGGGTTGAAAACACTTGTTATCAGGCTCGACCGGCAGCAAGAAAACGCCGCAATCCTGCGGGACTACCTAGAGAATCACCCGGCAGTTTCGCGGGTATTGGCTCCGGGCTGGTATTCCCCCAAAGAAAAGGAGATTCACGCGCGCCAATCCCGCGGCGACGGCGCGCTCTTCGCCTTTGAGCTCGCTGAAGGTATCGACTTCCATGCCTTCGCGAAGAATTTGAAGCTTATGCGCTTCGCGGTTTCCCTGGGCTCCGTGGAAACTCTCATCTGCCACCCGGCAAGCATGATCCACGAAAACCTCACCCCGGAAGAACGCGAAAAGGCGGGTATCTCCGATCGCCTGCTCCGCTTATCCGTTGGCATTGAGGATGCTCACGATCTCAAGGCCGACCTAGAAAATGCCCTGTCCGCTATCGATTAAAGGAACCGTCGATTATCTGAACCCTCGATTGAGGGAAGCATCAAGTACCCGACCCATCGATCAAAGGGAACCATTAGGTACCCAAACTATTAATCACCCCAACCATCAATTAAGGGAACCACAATGAAGAAAATATTTAAGGTGCTGGCCGCCGGCCTTGCCGCTGCGACCGTACTGAGCGGTTGCGGAGCTAAGAAAGACGCGCTCGCCCAGGTAGAAGAATCCGGAAAACTCAAAGTGGGTATCGAGGGCACCTTCGTGCCCTACGGCTACCACGACGAGTCGGGCAAACTGGTGGGCTTTGAGGTGGAAATCGCCAAGCTCATCGCCCAAGACCTCGGCGTTGAACCCGAATTCGTTGAGACAAAATGGGATTCGCTCATTGCCGGTCTTGATACGGGCAAATATGACATCGTCATCAATAACATTAACCCGACTGAAGAGCGCCGGCAGAAATACGATTTCACCAACCCTTACGCCATTTCTCGTTCCGAGATTCTAGTGAAAAAGGGCGCCGGTATTACCAAGCTGGAGGATCTGAAAGGCAAGAAGTGCGCCCAGACTCCCTCGTCCGACTACGGCCAGACTGCCGCCGCGGCCGGTGCCGAGATCGTGCCCACCCAAGGTTTTTCGGAATCAACCCAGCTGGTCATTAACGGCCAGGCTGACTGCACGGTGAACGACGTGGTGACGGTTTCTGACTTCCTGAAGAAGACGACCGCTACCGATCTGGACGGCATCAAAGTTCCCGGCGGCGAGCCGGTCCAGATTTCGGTCATGCTGGCCAAGGGCTCCGATCCCCTCAAGGACAAACTGAACGAATCGATTGCTAAGGGCCTCAGCAATGGCTCGTACGCACAGATTTTCGAAAAGTACATCGGCGAAGATATTTCGCCTAACTAAGCCCATATAAAAGGTACGTCATGAATACGATCACGCTATGGCTCGAGTCATTTCCGCAACTCTTAGAGGCCACGTTAAAAGTTACGATTCCGCTTTCGCTCATTTCTTTCGCGATTGCGCTCGTGTTGGGCATCATTACCGCCCAGCTTCGGCTATCGAAGAGTCGAATAGCTCGGGCCATAGCGTGGTTCTACGTGTGGATTTTCCGCGGTACCCCGCTCCTCGTGCAACTATTTATCGTCTTTTTCGGGCTTCCCAAAGTTGGCATCACGCTATCGGCCTGGCTCGCCGCGATCATCACTTTTTCGCTCAATACCGGCGCGTATATTTCCGAGGGAATCCGCGGGGCGCAACTCTCCATTCCTTCCGGCCAGTGGGAGGCCGCATCCACCTTACGGCTCACGCATTGGCAAACACTGCGGCACGTTATTGGCCCGCAGATCTGGCGGATCGCGCTGCCCTCTATCAGTAACGAGTTCGTGAACCTGGTGAAATCAACCTCGCTGGCATCCGTTATCACTATTTCCGATGTTTTCCAGATCGGCCAGCAGATCACCGCGCGCGTCTATGAGCCCCTGGTACTTTACGTTGAAGTTGCGGCGATTTACCTCGCTATCTGCACGCTACTGACCTGGCTGCAGGCATACCTGGAAAAGAAAACCTCCAAGCACGTGGTGAAAAATGATTGAGATTAAAGACCTAGCTAAAACATTCGGCACTGATATCCACGCCTTAGCGGGCGTCACCGCGAGCTTTTCTCCCGGCAAGACCACCGTGATCGTGGGGCCATCCGGTTCCGGTAAATCCACGCTGCTGCGCACGCTGAACCTGCTGGAGATCCCCAATTCCGGGAGTATCCGGGTTGAGGATTTCTCGCTCACCTTCCCCGCGCAGGTCACGCGAGCAGATAAAGAAAAAATCCGTTCGCACTCCGCCATGGTCTTCCAGGGTTTTCACCTGTTCCCGCATCTGACCGTCCGCGAGAATGTTGAACTTGCGCCACGACTGCACGGAAAAGACCAGAAAGCCGCGCGTGCCGACAGTGAATTATTACTTGAGCGAGTTGGACTCAGCGCGAAAACAGATGCGTATCCTGCCGAACTTTCCGGCGGCCAGGCCCAACGCGCGGCAATCGCCCGGGCGCTTGCCATGCGCCCGAAGTATCTTTTGTGCGACGAACCAACTTCAGCGCTGGATCCGGAGCTCGCGGCTGAGGTGTCCAAGGTTCTTTCCGAACTGGCCCGCCAGGGTCAGGGCTTGATTGTGGTGAGCCACGATATGAATTTCACCAGGCGCGTGGCCGACCAGGTGGTTTTCTTGGACGCTGGACACATCCAGTACGAGGGCGCCCCGGAAGATTTCTTCACATCCGCGAACGAACGCATCGTGAAGTTCTTATCGGTGTACGACCCGTCAGAGAATTTGTAGGAGCGCGGCAGGCGCGGCGTCGTCGTACTACTATGGCGCGCACCCGCGCGCGTTCCTAGGCGTTATCCGCCTCCCATTCGCCGAAGGTGCGGCCGTCATCCGCGAGCCATTCGCGCCGGCCGTTCGAGGAGCGCCCCAGGATCACCGCGGCCGCGGTGGAAGGCGAGCCGAAAGCAATATCGCGGGTGAGAACCGCGGCGCCGTCGGAAATTTTTATGGAACCATCGTCGACGAGCTTGTGATGCAGCGCGGCGTAGCTGGTGTAGGAACGGAGCGTCGATTCGGAAGCGCCCCGCAGCTGCCATTCGGCGACGACGCGCGAACCTTTGAGAACGAAATATTCGCCATCCACCAGCTGCATCGTGGCATCCACCCCTTTATTGGCCTGGCGGAGGTGGAATAGCGCGGACGTGGACGCGGGCGTTTCGGGAGCGGGAGCAGCGGGAATCGTGGAACGCGAACGCAGCACATTCACGCCGAGAATCGGGAGAATGACCTTGACGTTATCCAGGAATGATTCCGCCGAGGCCTGCTGCCCCTCCGAAAGCTTGCGCAGCCGCGGGACCTGCTTGTTATCGGGCATGGAGCAGCGCTCGGCGGCCTGCGCGATATCCACGAGGCGCGACTCGAGGTAGCCCCAATGCCCTTCGTTGAAAGATTTTTGCATGCTGCCGATAATGACGACCCGGTTCCACTGCGGTTTGCGCTGGTCGTGGGTGCGCAGGCGCTCGCTGAAATTTTCAGTTTTGCCGATGTAGCACCAAGTGTTGTCGATGGCGTCCGGATCCGTGCCGAGGAGGAGGTAGACGCCGTTGCCGTGGGCGTCCTCGCGGCGCAGCAGTTCCGATAACTGGTCGCGGCGTGCGGATACGACGACGCCCGTCCAGTCGGCGATGCTTGCCGTCATGATCCCGCCGGGCGTGCCATCCACCAAGAACAGCTCAATCGCTTTGCCGCGTGCCATGCCACCAGTGCCTTTCCGGGGTTCCATCTGGGGATTTCCTAGACGTAACTGCGTTCGGCGCCTAGGTTCCCCCGATGTGCCAATGCTCCTCTCAGATTCTATGTGAAAGTGCAGCAGCCGCGACTGGGCACGACTATCGCCACGCAATTAGTCACGCAACTAATAACGCAGCCTTCGCAAGCTTATGCTTCCCGCGCTGATGAGGACGCCAGCGAGAACCGCAAGGGGCAGGGTAACTGCACCGGTATGGGCCAAGCTCGTGCTGGGGCCACTGGTGTTGCGCGGGTGATTCCGGGTGGGCGAGGCCGTTGGGTCTGTTGAGTCTGTTGGGGTAGCACTCGGGGCTGTAGCCGTTGGCGAATCGGTTGGTGTCGCGGTTACCGGAACGGTCGGCGTAACAGTTGGTATTGCGCTTGGACGCTCGGACGGTGTTACCGTCGGCGCGGAGGTCTGCGTCGGCGGGGCAGGTGTGACCGTCGGGCAGCTCGGGGTAGGAGTTGGCACAGGCTTGCGCGGTGTTGGTTCTACCGTCGGCCGTGGTTCCGGGGACTCCGTTTCATTCGGATCAGGTGTTTCCGTCTTGTCTGGATCAGGCGTTTCACCACCCGCGGGTGTAAAACTACCTGGCGACGGCGGCACTTCCGGAGCTGGCAATGTCGGCGTAAGACTCGGTGAGGGAATTAGTAGAGGCGGGGGCGCAGTGCCCACACCCGGCGTTGGGACCGGATCGGGAGTGGGTTCCTCTTCTTCATCATCCTTGGGTTCGGAAGGCTCGGGTTTGTCAACAGGTTCCGGAGGGCACATTTCATTGGCACTCAGCACCTTCGAGGCGATCACGTCTTCCGTATCTTGAGTCCGCGCAACTAACGATACTTTAGTTCCCGCAGTCAAGTTATCGGCTAGGAGGTTGGTGTCGAGATCCTCAAAGGTTGTCGATTCGCCGAAGTAGTTATCGTCAATTTTGAGCCGGTACGTAGGGACACGGTTTTCTACGGTTGGAGCGGTAAGTCCAATCTGTCGCCATTCGCCCCAGCGCGTCTCGCGCGCGAAGTACGTTATCGTGACCGGCTGGGCAGCTTCGGCATCGCTCGTTAGGTCAAGTTCACCGTCACAATTAAAGTAATGTGGTATGCCCAGAGAAACTTTGGGATTGCCCTCCTCATCTCTGACGGCTGGTTTCGGGGACCACTGACAGTTATAGGTGTCGTTGACGCGCAACTTCAGAAAGGGTGCCACGAAGCTAGGCTTGCCATGCTCACCCGCAAGAGTGACCTTAACGGAGAGCTTGAGACGGTACTTCCTATTCGTTTCCGCAACACTAAGCCTGGTTGCACCATTATCGCAATGCGACGCGATACTGAATTGCGCAGTTTTATCAATGAACCCCGTGCCATTTTCCAGCTGTTCATCAATCCCCACGCCGAGGGCCGCTGGAGTGGACACACTCAAAGAGAGGAAGGCGACGGCAACTCCCGCGAGTGATCGGAGCCAGGCATTCGTCATTCATTCACCCCAATTCCAGGACAAATAATGGTTCATTCATATCTCCGGTATTGTTCCGCGCCTCGCAGTGGGTGGCAGTATGGAACTCGTGAGACTTCCACACATCCGACGAGCAGTGACGACACGGACATAACACCTAAATCGTTTTACATGTTAACACGCAAACATACTTAGTTTTGGGACTAAATATAGTGATGTAAGGGCGATATATTTCCAATATGTTTATATTTGAGTCGTACCCAATCTCTTGACTATTCGGCACGTCACTATAGCATTGCAATTGGCTTAGAACGCTCTCCCACCTGGGCAAACGCACCCATTCGCCAACACTCCTAGCAAGCCCCGCGATTCGCTGCCACATAGTAAAAAGCGGCAAATATTTCGATGTGACGAATTTACCACCGGCGATGAGAACCCAAGAATAATGCGGCCTAATGAAACTGAATGAAAACTGTAGGCATGGTCGGAAGCGTCAGTAAGGAGTCTGATAGGCACCTTGGAGTGCACACCATGTGGCAGCTTCCAGAGGCTATCTAAGCGGCATAAGTGACGTATGCGGCGGTCCAACTTGCACAACAGAAATGGGCCAACTTGCACAATAAAAACGGTCCAACTTGCACAATAAAAACGGTCCAACTTGCACAACGGACGTGTTAACATGTGATAACGATAGTGAAAGGAGGGTATCCACATGGGCGATTCTTCAACCCTTCCAGCCTATTTACCTCGGGTAGCCGACAGCCTGCTGGCGCGAAAACTCAAAGTAGCTGGAGCTGTACATATTCAAGGCCCGAAGTGGTGCGGCAAAACGGCTACCGCACAACAGGCAGCAGCGAGCGCTATCTACTTGCAAGATCCGGATCGTTCCGCTGATTACCTTCAGCTCGCTTTCTCAAAACCCTCTCTCCTTCTGGAAGGTGAACGCCCGCGCCTGATTGATGAATGGCAGATGGCTCCGCAGCTCTGGGATGCGGTGCGCTACGCCATCGATAGGGAGCATGGCCGCGGCAGATTTATTTTGACGGGTTCGTCGACGCCGCGCCAATCTGAGATGCCAAGCCACTCGGGCGTTGGCAGATTCGCGCGGATCACTATGCGCACCATGTCCCTGTGGGAAACTCAGGAATCAAGTGGCGCAGTTTCCCTTACCGAGCTTTTTGATGGCCAGCACGATATTGGTGCTTTAGTCAATTTCGATATTGAGCGAATTGCTTTCGCAATTTGCCGGGGTGGTTGGCCCGAAGCCGTCACCGAAAAAGATGAGGGCACCGCCCTCGATATGGCGAAGGAGTATATCCAGCTTCTCTTGGATACCGATATTGCGCAGATCGACGGAATTAACAGAAACCGCACCTGGGCGCAGGCAATTTTGCGTTCCTACGCCCGTAATATTTCTTCTCAGGCGACGCTTGCTACCATCGCGCAGGATATGCAGGGAGAACCGCCCGCGCGCAATACCGTTTCTGATTATGTGGATGCTTTGAACAGAGCCTTTGTATTCGAAGATTTGCCCGCATGGAATCCGCGCCTGCGCTCGAAAACGGCAGTCCGCACCAGTCCTACGCGCCATTTCTGCGATCCATCGTTGGCCGCCGTTATGCTCAACGCCACCCCGAAGCGACTTTTGAACGATTGGGAAACTTTCGGGCTTCTTTTTGAATCGCTGTGCGTGCATGATCTGCGGGTTTATGTTGATGCCTTGGGCGGCCAGGTCTACCACTATCGCGATAAAACAGGTTTAGAAGCCGATGCCGTCCTGGTCTTAGATGATGGGCGCTGGGCCTTGGTCGAAGTGAAATTGGGAGAACAATCAATCGACCAAGCCGCTGACCATCTCAAGAAGCTCGCACAACGGATCAATACCTCCCACGAGGGTGAACCCGCATTCTTGCTTGTGGCCACCGGCACTCAAGTGGCTTATCAACGTGACGACGGCGTGCTGGTCGCGCCCTCGGCGGCGCTCAAGCCCTAATTGGAACTTGCCCTCGCTCAGCGTTGAGACACAGCGGTAGAGTTCGCAACGATACGGAGGTGAGATGTGAACGAGCGTAACTGCGGGCATCGGTCGTCATCCCCACCGAGAATCACGCCCCTCGTCAAGTGTTTAGCGCTCATAGGTTGTTCTCAGCTCGTTGCCGTCGGGTTGTTTTACTGCGTAGCGGAAACGAATGCGGCTACTGCTTCTTTTGCATCAGTGTTGGAAATGAGCTTCCTGACGATATTGGCCAGCTTCTTCCTCAGGAACGGTGTCATCACTGCTCTGGTAGTAGCTTGCATGTTACTCATGCTCATATCTCTCGCCCTCATTGGAGTACTTGTGCGTAAGCCCGGAATGTCCCTCTTCGCTACGCTGTCCAGCATCACTCTAGGCTTGTTGCTATATTTCCCAACCGCAGGTGGCGCACTGTTTCCACACGCACTTGAGATGTCGCCAATATCTTTTGGGCTACTTCTGCTTTTCGGGGTTCCTCTCGCAGTGGTCATCTGCGGGCGGCTGATTCATAAACAATGCTCACACACAAACCATTAGACATTCTCTCGGCGCCGGCTCGGGAGTAGGAGTTGATTGCTAGGCTACGTCCCTTCTGCACAGAAGAGAGATACCCACAGACGCACAAACCAGCAGCCAGCAAATTATGAAAATGAAAGCGACTAAGCCTGAATGCAGCGTGTTAACCCCGGGCGAAGATAGGAGGCTAAGCAATTCAGTTCTGTCCAACGCTGCCGGAAGTGAACCAATATTCCCAGTCAAGGTAAACCCGTGCAAGACTTTGAAGAAGCCAGAAGAGCCGGACAACATTCCAATGCCAAGCGTTTCAATGCCGAAGGTCCAGCCAAGGCCGAGCATCACAGCACCCAATATCGACCTGGTCAGATACCCGAATAGAGACCCCAAGACTGCATATGAGAAGAGCCCGAGAGCCGTGGCGCCAAGACCCAACATCGTTCCGCCGAAATCAAAGTCGAACCCCGCACCTTGAATAGCGGTGAAAATAGTGGAGCAAATAGCCGCTGCAATAAAAGAACACAAGGCCATAATCAAGGAGACGACCGCCATGGTGACCAATCGGCTGACTCCAAGCCACCAGCGTTTGGGGATTCTTACCAAAAGGACACCCAAGGTCCTTGACTCGTAGTCACTGCAGACCAGGATGGCTCCCACTGTGACGCCAACCGGGATGGCATAAAGAGGGACAGAAGCTGTAACGTATTCACCCAGCACCGACAACTCGAGGCCTGCCCGTAGAGCTTCAGCAGCTTCGGGCCCGATTGCATCGGTCGCAGTGTGGTAGACGATGTACGGAATTACATAAGCAAAAATCACGATCTGGAGAACCCAGATGAGCACAGCTATCCGAATCGCCGGCCTAAGGGTCGCCGCTTTCACATCTGTGCGAACGATCTGCCATAAATCTGTTGACGAGCTTTTCTGGACACTAACAGTACTCATTTCACTGCTCTTTCTGAGTCATCGACAGATAGGCGGCCTCTAGGGAGTCTCGTCTTTTGACGGACCTGACCTCGATATCCTCCTTGACTAGGACCTTGACCAGATCGGATGCATTCACATCCTCCGGCAGATAGGCAAGGAGGCTTGACCCCTCGGCCTTGACCTTGACGCCCATGGCCTCCAATAGCCGTGCAGCCTTAGCTGGGTCTCCCACTTGCAGCTCTAATGGAGCCTTACCGTTGAACTGTTGACGAAGCTGCTCTGGTGTACCGTTAGCCACAAGTTTGCCAGATTCCAGGACGGTGACAGTGTCGCAAACTTGCTCAATTTCTCCTAGCAGATGGCTGGAAAGCAAGATTGTGGTTCCGGACTCCCGAAGGGCCCTCATCAAATCTCTCGTTTCCGCAATCGCCTGCGGGTCCAGGCCATTGACCGGCTCATCAAGAATTAGCAACTCGGGCTTGCCTAGAAGGGCAATGGCTATTCCGAGGCGCTGCTTCATGCCGAGAGAGTATCCTGAGGCCTTATCTTCAGCTCGATTGGCCAATCCAACAAGATCGAGGATACGCTCACATTCAGCAGTGTCCACACCGAAATATCCGGCGAATAGGGCCAAATTTTGCCTTCCACTAAGGTGCTTATAGAAGGCAGGCATTTCAATCAACCCACCCACCTTGTGGGCCATCTGCCCGGCAGGCCGTCCGAATACATTAACGGTGCCGGATGTGGGTCGAATCAGATTAAATAGGCACTTCATCAACGTAGTTTTACCGGCCCCATTCCTACCCACTAGCCCATGAATGGCACCCTTTTCTACAGAGAAATTGAGGCCATCAAGCGCCACCATTCCTGTCCGGTAGGTCTTACTCAGACCATGACAGTCAACAACCTTTTCCATTGGCTCTCCTATAGCTTCGAACCAGTTTGTCTTCAGGAGCGGTACCGAAATCACTGTACTTATCAGCTAGCAGGTAACCAGTTTTTTCCACTTGCGAATCTTGGTTCGGAAGGTGGTAAACGGGGCGACCGTGTTGATATGCACCCACTTCCACACCGGCCACGCCGATGGCGTGGAAGATGCCCACGCCCGCTGCCCAGACTCAAACAACTCCGCTTCAGTCAGGCCACCCACCATCTTGACCACTTCACCAAGCAAGTTCCCGAACTGGTCAATCAACTCTTCAGCAGGTTCTTGTTCCCAACGCTGGTAGAACGACTCATACAAGCCACCCAGCTGGTTCCACTTAAAACCAGGGGCCGGAGTCACCACATCTTTGCCCGCTTGCTCGTCACGTTCCCAGCTGAGCAATAGTTCTATCCAGCCCACCTGGTAGGCGATCATCTGCCGGGGCGTGCGATCAACACCATCAACCAGCCGATCCCAGCCATCATCGGGCACGTCTGCGAACTCGCCGAGAAATAGACTGCCGCGTTTAGCGATCTCTACCTGCAGCTCAGTGCCAGATTCATATGATCTCACCGCACACCTCCTTGCGAAGCAGCGTTAGTTTCATGCTCCGCTAGAGCATTAAACCATGAACCTATGCCCGATTACGAGAAATACGACACCCGCTAACGCGGACTTATTAAATCCGACGTGGAAGTTGGAGCCACCTGAGAGAATCGAACTCTCGACCTATTCATTACAGGTTCCATGCCTTTGCCGGGGCGCTTGAAAACAGCTCAGCACTACGCTTAGTTTTTTTACTCTTCTGCTGGCAAGTCCGGCAACTACGGCGAGTGTCCCCATGCCGGCATTGCCAGCAAGTCCGGGAATTTTGCATCGACACATAGCACGATCAAATACGAGCTTCGTTACATCATCGATAATTCAATACAGCCTTACCGGGGCAGTTACAAATATCCTCATGGAAAAAGACAATCCACGTAACGAACACGTCCTCGATCAGTGGCGTCTGGCGATGGCCGCCCAGTCACTTTCCCAAACAACGATTACTGAGAGAATCCGGGTCGTCGGTGCGCTAAGCAGAGACACCTCTGTAACTGCGCTTGAGATGAAATCCGAGGACATCGTCTCCTGGCTAGCCCAGCGCCCGAGCGCTTCCACTAAGTGGAGCTACTACACCCATTTGAATGCCTTCTATCGCTGGGCATTACGAATGGCTCTCATCAATAAGAATCCCCTTGACGTAATCCCTGCGCCCAAAAAACCGAAGAGCGCACCCCGCCCCATCCCGACCGAACTGATAACCACAGTACTCTCCTCAAACCTCCATATCCGCACGCGCGCGATGATCGTTCTCGCCTATTACGAGGGTCTCAGAACGCATGAAATCGCTAAAATCCGCGGAGCTGACTACGACCCACTAACCACCCAACTAACCATCCTCGGAAAAGGAGGAAAAATGGCTTTCATAGCCGCGCACCCCAAAGTGCAGGAAATTGCAAAACAAATGCCTCAACACGGCTTCTGGTTCCCCGCATACGTGAAAGCCGGGCACATAAGCCCTAAATCGGTAGGATACACGATAAAAACGACGTTCAAGCGCCACGGAATCACGATGACGGCTCACCAGTTACGGCATTCCTTCGGAACCGATCTCGTTGCCAAAGGCGTTAATCTTCGGGTAGTTCAAACACTCATGCGCCACGAGAGTATCCAATCCACAGCCATCTACACCCAGGTAACAAACGCTCAGCAACAACTTGCAATCGAAAACCTATAGAAGGAAATCTCCATGATTATCGCTATCTGCAACCAGAAAGGCGGCGTTGGTAAAACGACGATTGCCACGAATCTCGCACACCGCATCGCCCGCACCTCCAGTGCTCATGTGTTGCTGGTGGATGCTGACCCGCAAGGCTCGGCAACTACGACGCTCGGCGTCGAAGTAGACGCCGATACCTTGACCGTCAATGATGTGCTTGCGGCGGTGTCCGCCGGAGCGCCACCCGAAACAGCCCGCCAAGCAATACTGGAAGTGCCTGGCTGGGGTATTGATCTACTCCCCGCCGATAGAGCGTTGTGGGATCGGGAAAACGACACCACGCTCGGCCGGGAATACAGGATCAAAACCATCCTCGCTCCCCTGCATGATGCTTACGAAACTATCGTGGTGGACTGTCCGCCATCCTTGGGGATGCTCACCACCGGCGCTCTCGTCGCCGCCGATGTGGCGTTGATCGTCACCACGGCACGGGAAACCGCCTGCGATGGCGTCGCGGAAATGATCACAACCATCGCCACTATTAAATCTCTATATAACCCGGCTCTTGAGCTTGCGGGAATCCTCGTGAACTCCTACCAGCAAGGGCGCTTGGACACGAAGCGGTGGCTGACCGAGCTAGAAGCCACTTATGGCGACTACCTGCTCGCTCGGTATATGCCGATGAGGGAAGCATTCCCCCACACCGCAACCAACCACACCCCCATCAATAACGGTGACCCGCTGATTGAGGAAGCATTCAAGACGCTACAAGCCGCCCTTGCCGGCAACGCCGCACCAGCCGTACCTGCCGCGCCTGCCGGCACTCGGGCACCCGCCGTACTTGCCAGCAGTGCCGCACCCGCCAGCACCGCCAGCCATACCAGCACGGCGGCCCTGGGGGCTTGCTCATGAAACCCGTCCTCGACCTCACCTGCGGTGCCAGGATGATGTGGGTAAACAAGCACGACGAGCGCGTCACCTACTGCGACAACACAGCCGAGACCCACACGCTCTGCGACGGCCGCACCCTCACAATCAACCCCGACCAAAGGGAAGACTTCCGCGACCTCTCGTTCCCAGACAACACGTTTTACCTCGTGGTCTTCGACCCACCCCACCTCAACCACCTAGGAGAATCCTCCTGGTTGGCGAAAAAATACGGGAAGCTCGCACCCTCCTGGGAAGACGACATCAGGGCCGGATTCGAGCAAGCCTTCCGAGTCCTACGCCCAGGCGGCGTCCTCATCTTCAAATGGAACGAAACCCAAATCCCACTCTCCCGCATCCTTACCCTCACCCCGGAAAAGCCACTCTTCGGCCACACCGGAACAAGCAGCAAAACCCACTGGATCACTTTCCTCAAAACACCGACCAGTAAAGGAACCCAGCAATGAAAATGACGAAAAAAGACGCACTGCGTTACCTCTCCGACCCAACCGACACTATCTATCGCAAGCTCCTGAGAAACGGGGCCGTGGAAGCCTGGAACGGAACATCAATAAACGCCAGCCTCGCCGAATGCCGTCTCTCCTCAGACGACTGGAAGAAAGCCGGCAACCACGTCATCAAAAACGGCACCGATAAAGACCTCGTGGATCTCTTCTTCCTGCTTGCCGAAGCCCAAGGCATACTCGCGCGGGTCGTCAAACACTTAGACAAGATCAAAGCCGCATACGAAACCACCATGGAAACGGAATAACAATGAAAAAGCCAGACACACACGCGTTGCGCACACTCAAGAAAGCACCCATCACCAACCCCGTCGTCGCTGCCAGCACCGAGACACCCGCCGTACCAGCCGGCAACGCCGGCACGCCCGCACCTGCCGCACCCGCCAGCAATGCCGGTGCGCCTAGCAAACGCGGGGTAGAGAAAGTGAAAATCACCCTCCGCCTACCCCGCGAAACCGCAGACATCATCCGCGGCGCCTGGCTCGCCGACGTCGCCACAGGCAACAGAATCTCCCTATCCGAATGGGCAACCACCATCATCACCGACCACATCAACACGGACGTGACACCCGTCCCGGCAGGTGCCACACCTAAAGGAATCATCTAACCCACAACCCCAAGATTGGAGACATTCTCATGTATTTCCTCAACCCAACCTCCCAACTGACCACCCAGGATGTGCGTCAAGCGGTACGTAATCTCGTCATCGACACCGGCCTTGCTGAGATCGAGAAGCACGGCATCCCCGATAGTGCCCACGATGTTGAGGACACGACCGGGAAACTCGCACACGACGCCGATGCTGTTTTCGATGCCTGGGTATCCAGCATCATCGAGGCCACCCGCCGACACCTCGCCGACGAAATCACCGAAACTCTCGCGAGCGGAAACCACAAGCGGATGAAGCAAGCCGAACGTTACAGCTCGGAATACAAGGAATGCCTAGCACGGGCAGAAACGGCCCTCGAATGCGATAACCAAGAACTCGCCGACGAAGCACGCTGTGACGCTACACAAGCCTGGGGTAAGCACATGTACCACAAGGCTCAAGCCCTCCTTTGCATCGAGCATTGCTGCCGGATCAGCGACCTCCGGCACTTCACCCCCACACTCGATGACGTGGAAAAAGAAGACAACCCGATCATCGTCGTCACAGACACGGACGGAGACGAATAAATGACCCCCACACCAGAGCAGATTATCGCGGCCACCCGCGAACACTTCGCAAAACAAATGCTTGATCTTCTTTTCCGTATGGGACGGGAATATGACCGGGAAGCCAGCGCTGCTTATGAAAGCCACTCTGAGGCTTGCAGGGAAGCTGAATATGCCCACGAACACGGTCTTTCAGAGCTTGAATATGACGCCTGGGGAAGATCACGCGACGCATACACACACTACGAGCACGCGCGGGGCATGGATCACGCGTGCGGGAAACACCGGATCTATATTCGGGAATTCCTGGACAAGGTTCCTACTCTGGCCGAAATCGGTATCCCAGATGCCCAGCCGGCCGAAGATGCTCCGATGGAGGTGAGTAAGTAATGCGGCCAGAAGAAAACCTTGCCAGCCATGCCGGCAACGAGACACCCGCCGCACCCGCCAGCAATGCCGGCACAGCCGTACCCGCCAGCAACACGGGTATGGATCGTAATGCCGGCTGGAAGCTGCTCGCCAGTTTCATGAACCGCATGAAAGAAAAAGAGCAAAACGGCACCTGGCAAAGCTACCGAGACACTAGCGACGAGGAGGGAGACACCGATGGGTAACAATATTTATCCAGGCAAGAAAACCGCCTACTGCTACACCTGCAAGAAACCCCTGCATTATCTCGGCATCGCCGCACACCGCGCCCTCCATCACCGCGACCGCGGTATCGACTGCACCATCCGCTACACCCACGGCGATGTCTACACCTGGAAATACTCCCAACTCAAAAACCAAAAAGAAAAGGAACTCTCATGAGCATGAGCACCGGCCCCCTGGACGAGGGCACCATCATTTTCAAGAAAATCAGCGAAGACGAAATCGGGATCACCGGCGTCGCCCTCACCCCCGGCAGCCAGGCCGCTGTCACAACAAAAAACGGCGACGTTGTCACTGTTCTGGTTGGTGAGATCATCGACGAACAACAAGGAATCCGCACCGCCACGTTCGAGTGGATTGAGGAAGACCCCACCGAGACCCTTGAGCCGGGCCAAGCGATCTACCGCAAAGACAACCATTTAGGTCAATACATCATTGTTGGACGCGACCTCACAGAGGGTGCTACCGCAACCGTGATCACCAAAAACGGGACACAACATGAGGTAACGGTGGGGGAAATCCAAGCAGATGACGGCACTGTCCAGTCCGCGCTCTACCGTCGTAACTACCCGCCCATCCCGGAAGGGCAAGCTATCTATCGGCACAATCCCGACACCGACGAATACTTCATCGAAGGCCCGAATTTGGAAGAAGGCAAAGACGTCACCGTCATCACCAAAAACGGGAAAACCCACACCGTCACGGTTGATGACGTCATCACGGTCACGGAGGAAGGCACAGTGCTTGCCACCTACATCAAACACAAGCTCACTGACGCCGAATTAACCAAAGGTGGGCGGTGTATCTTCCGGGAAATCGACGGAACCTGGTTCGTCATCGGCCAAAACCTCGCTATCGGGCAAAACGCACGAGTCTCTACCCGCAAAGGCACCCAAACGGTAAAGATCACGGCGATCACTAAGGAAGAAGACGGGATCCAGACCGCCCGATACACGTGGCCGAAAAAGAAGAAAAAATAGGAGCCCCTAACCCAAAACTCCCAGCCCCTAGCGTTGTGTCTAACGTGAGGACTGGGAGTTTTTACGTGGCTGGCAAGGCTGGGCTGGGACATCCTGTTCCGATATGTCCTATGAGTGCGTACAGCGGCGAAGGTTGCTGGTGAACTCGCCTAGGTTTGTTGAGTAATTAGGGAACGCGGCGTGTAGGTACTCGGTGCTTGTGGCGTAGACGAGTACCGTGTCGCGTCGCCCGGAAAACACGTCTTCTTCTTCGTTTTGGTTATACCAATCAATAGCCTGGCTAATATCACTACTGGAAAAAGGCGAAGCGTACAAAACCTGTTCTTCTCGGTCATATTCGAGAAGATACAGGTTAGGGCCAAGAGAGCCGAAAGCCTTCCCGATACTCTGGAAAGTTGCATCTGTTGCGTCTACAAGATCGACGCAAATCTGCTTGGAGCACGGTAACGCTTCGAGCTCGCGTTTGAGCGCTTCCCGACCATTGGGAACATTAGATGCTAACGGGCGGTCTTCCTCGAGAGTGAAAAGGGCCGAGGCCAGCTGGAAAAATCGCCTTATATCTTCGTAGGAAGCGCGCGATCCTGCCAGTTTTTCAGGGCTCTTGTAATCCTGGCCGTATATCGCGCTTGCTGCTTCGACTCCCGTTGCCCACGAGTGCTGGAGTCTCGTCCTGATCTGGATTTCCACTCGAGAAGGTAGTGGTTCACCGGGTACGACGACGATGATGTGACATGAGCGGTAGCCACTATCTTGGGGACAAGCAATATAGTCTTTGATTCCGCGGGATTCTTTCACATCCAAGCGGCGTAGTACTTCGGCTACGGCAAGGTCTACTTGCTCGCAGGTTTCCACGATAAGCCGGCACCCGCCTATGTCGTCCATGGAGCCGAGCTTGAGGTTGGTGTTCTTGCGTGAGAGTTTCTTGAGAATTGAGCTGATTCGCTTCAATCGGAAAGTCACAAGAGAGTGCGGGATGAGCGTGGATATTTGCTGTAGTTCCTCAAAAACAGTACGTGTAGGCTCAATTTGCATAGAACGCCATGCTTGCACGAGGCGGAAGTATTCTTGAATCTCCTCGTCTTCTCCGACGCGAGCAAGGTCTCCACCGTGTGCGACGTACGCCTGCGCTAGGGCTTTTCCGGCTTTGTTAGCTTCACCCCTGGATATAGGCCGCACACTGTCTTGCATGGTAGAATCATAGCAATTACGGATATTGAGGTAAAAGGAGGCGAGATGGCTAAAGTTGAAGATGTAGCAGCGCAGATTCTTGAGCGTTGCGGGCGTATGACCACCATGAAATTGCAAAAGCTTACGTTCTATTGCCAGGCTGCATATCTCGCCGAAACGGGATCTCCTATTTTTGAGGAAGATTTTCGCGCCTGGGTTAACGGCCCGGTTTCTCCGGAGTTATTCAGCAAGCACCGCGGTAAGTTCTTTATTTACCCCGGCGAGCTAACCAGTGAAGCCGGCACACTATCCGCTGACGCACTGACTGTTATTGACGGCGTTTGCGATGAACTCGGTGACTTGACCGCGAATGCTTTGGTCGAAAAGACTCACGGTGAGCAGCCGTGGCTTGATGCGCGTCAAGGTTGTGACCCGCAGTCACACTCCCAGGAGATCATCTCCAAGGAGTCGATCAAGGCTTACTACCGTACACATCCAGTCGTCGAATCCTTGCTGGTTTAGCGGTCATACTCGGTTGAAGGGGCAGCGTTGCGCTGCCCCTTCAACGTTGCGGGGCGCTGCCCCACACCCCGCTGGGGACACCCGTGCCCCCAGACCCCCGCGGGCCGGCCTTGCCCCACAGGGGCAGGCCGATAAAAACACCACCCAATACCACCACGCAACGTCCCAGCCCTAAGAAAACCCGAAGCACGCGGTGACTCCCACACGCCTCACCAGCATGGCATCATGGAAATATGGATATGAACATGTTCGCGGGCCTTAAAGACACCGGCCCAAAAGACGTACACTTTAACTGTCCGGGAATCCTTGCCAAGAAACTGCAAATTCTTGCAGTGGTCAAGGAAACAACCCTGACCGCCCTGATTGTTACTGCCCTGGAAAACTACCTCGAAGAGATAGAAAACCAAGAACAGTAACTGTTGAGGCTGGCTGGTAATGGAAGCAGCCCACCTCACACACTGGGCGACCATATTGGATGCGGCCGTGAGCTGGAGAACGCGCGACTTAGAAGCCCGGCCCTCCAATAATTTTCCCTTTTGTTTTGAGCCGACCCCTTGAGGCACAAAAATGGCGCCACCCCTTGGGTGGCGCCACCCCTATTTAATCCACCCCTTATCCTCAAGGACAGCAATGGACAACAACCCGAAAAACGCTTCCACACCAAAACCAGCGTATGGAGATATGGATATACCGCCACATGGAGGGTATTCTGGGAACCGGAGAGCCAGCAAAAGGCGCAAGGTGACGCCTGCGCCTAGCCAGCTTGCTTTTGACTTAGATGCCCTCATGGGGCTAACAGAAAGGACGAGCGATGTTGATCGACCCGAGGGACGCCGGCCAGCCACTCCAGACACGCGAAGTGTGGAGTCGCTGGGCGCAAAGCAACCCGGACGAATGGGAGGTAGCCCGCAAATTCTTCCTCGAGATGGAAACGTATCTACCCCCGAACTACTACCCGAACGCCGAGGTAGAGACGTGGGAACTCTTCCCACTGGATTGGGACTGGATAGGAGTGGACATGCCCTACGAGTTTCTGACCGATCAGGAGAACTACGAGGAGCTGTACGTCCCGCGGATGAAGGAAACCCTGACCGAGGCACTACTGCGAGTATTCCGGCGCGGCCTGGCGGTGCGGATCGAGGGAACAGCGATGAGCCTGGACGAGTTGATCAAGGAAGACTTCTGGATCGAGTCCTACCAGGTAGCACACCTACCCCTGAAGAAAGTGACGGGCAAGCCGAGGCAGGACGAGCCACCGCTCTTCCATCTGGCCTGGCAGGCAATGGAGGACACGGGCAAGATGCGAGGGGAGATCATCGACATGTTCACCTCAATGCAGACGATGAAATCAACACCGGATCGCAAGTGCCCGGCCTGGGTAGCCCAGTGGCAAGCCCAGAACCCGCCAATCGAATGGGAGAACCCGACAACGCCCTCCGAGATCGAGGGGTGTTGGTAGACCCACCAGTTCCTCATCTACGCACGCGGCCACAAGACACGATCACGGGCGTGCGTGCCCGCGTGTCCGCTAATATTCACGCACTCGAACTAGCCGAGCAGGGCGGGCTAACCGAGCGTGACCTCGAGCAGGTCGCGCTCTTTAGTGGGTGGGGCGGGCTGGCGGAAGTCTTCGACGAAACCAAACCCCAGTGGGCCGCCGTGCGCGAGCGTCTCCACGACATTCTCGGCGAGGAGGGCTATAAGGCTGCGCGGCGCTCTACTGTCAATGCCCACTACACCCACACCAAATATGTCGCGGCGATTTGGGATGCACTCAAAGCTGCCGGCGTTCAAAGCGGTGCGGGACTCGAGCCGGGGTGTGGTATCGGGCATTTCATCGCGCACGCACCCAACAACCTCACCATGACCGGCATCGAGCTTGACAGCACGGCTGCACGCCTGGCCCAGCTCCTCGCTCCCAGCGACACCATCCGAGCTGAAGGCTTCGAGACCACCACGCTACCCCCGGTCTTTGATGTGGCGGTAGGGAACGTGCCGTTCGCTGACCTCGCTTTATTCGACCCGGCCCATAATCCGGGCCGGCACTCGATGCACAACCACTTCATCATCAAATCCCTGGATTTGCTCAAATCTGGCGGCTATGCGGCGCTCATCACCTCCACCTACACCCTGGACGCGAAAAACCCGGCCGCACGCCGCGACATGTATGAGCGCGCAGACCTAGTGGCAGCTATCCGTCTGCCGTCTGGTGCTCACAGTGAGGCTGCCGGAACCAGCGTTGCTAGCGATCTGTTGATCTTCCGCAAACGCACTCCAGGCGAAACTCCGCAAGAGTTCACGTGGGAACACACCCACCCCGTGCGCCTACCCCGTAAAGACGGAAGTACCGCGATATTTGCGCTCAATAACTATTTCCTTGACCACCCCTCGAGTATTCTTGGTGAGCTTGAAGCCGGGAGCGGGATGGGTGGGCGCGACGTGCTCACCGTGCAAGGTAAAAAGACACCCACCGACGTCGCAGGTAGCCTCGCGGCCGCGCTCACCCGCGTATTTACTGATCTTCCCGAGCGTCTTGCATATAGCCCGCAGGTTATTGAGATCGACGCCGAAGCCCTCACCGCCCCGCTCGAGGAGGGCATGGTTGCTGGTTCTTTGCGTCCCACACCTCAAGGCATGGAGCGCCTCGCCGCTAGTGGGGAGTGGGAGAGCGTGCGTCTAGCGAAGAAATACGTTGCCGAGACGCATCGCTTATATGAGCTGTTCACGCTTGTCTCGCGTCTGGTTAGCGCGGAAGAAACCGCGCCGGCCGCAGACCCCGCGCTCGAAGTGCTCCGCACCCAAACCCGCACCGCCTATGAGGCGTATGTAGCCGAGTATGGTGCGCTGAATCGGAATACGAAAAGCATCCGTATCGACAAGAACGGCGAGGAAGTCTTGCGGGTGGCCTACCCGCAAGCCGTCCGAGTCTTGAAGAAAGATCCCCGCCACGCCCTCTTGTTTGCTCTCGAGAAATGGGATGACGAGACAGAACGCGCCACGCCGGCTGATATTCTCACCTCCCGGCAGTTGTATGCGCCCTATACGCCTAAAGGCGCACAAACCACCCGCGAAGCACTGGCGATGAGCCTGGAGCAAACCGGTGGTATCGACCTGCCCTACATGCACTACCTCCTAGGCTTCCGAGAAGAAGTTATTGGCGGTCAGCTGATCGAGGAGGGCCTAGCCTTCCTTGACCCCGAAACCGCGATTCTCACCCGCGCCCCCGAATATCTCTCCGGCAACGTACGAGAAAAACTTGCCGCGGCGCGCTCGGCTGCTCAAACCGCCCCCCAGTACTCCGTGAACGTGGAGGCGTTGGAGAGAGTCATGCCGGAGCCTATTGACTTCACCGAGATCACTCCGAGTATCGGGGCGAGCTGGATCCCGATCCGGGACTATCAGCAATTCTTGCGCGAAATGCTCGATGACGGCCGCCCGAGCCTAACCCTCACCCAAGACGGCGCATACTCCGTGAACTTGAGCGGCGCCCAAACGCGTTCCTATGAGCAAGAAACCCGGTGGGGCACTACCGCTATGCGAGCCTCCGACATCTTCACCAAGCTTTTGAACGCGAACACCATTGAGGTCACATACACCGATCCCGATAACAAAAACCGGAAACTAGTGGATATGGCGGCCACGGCCGCGGCCGTGGCGAAAGGCAAAGAAATCGAAGACCACTTCAACGAGTGGATCTTCGCTGACGCGCTGCGTACCGAGCGTCTCGTTCAAATCTATAATGAGCGCTTTAACTCGCTGGTGGGTCGGGATTACACCGACGTCGGAAGTGGTCTCACGCTTCCCGGCTTGTCTTCCTCAATCCAGCTTTATGACCACCAGAAAACAGCTATCGCACGGATGCTCTATGAGCCGACCTGTGGGCTTTTCCATGAGGTAGGGGCCGGGAAAACGCTCGCCATGGTGTGTGCGGTCATGGAACAACGGCGACTCGGGCTAGTCACCAAACCATTGGTGGTTGTCCCCAACCATTTGGTTGGTCAGTTTAGGAGCGAATGGCTGGCCGCTTACCCGGCCGCCCGCCTCCTCACCCTCGAGAGCGAAGACATCTCTAAAGCCAATAAGGCCGAGTTTTTCGCCCGCGCAAGGATGGGTAATTGGGATGCGATCATCTGCTCCCACTATGCCTTCAGCCAGCTCCCCCTGGGTAAAGAAACCATCAAAGTCTACGAGCAGACCAAACTCGACGAGACCCGTGCCCGTATTGCTTTCGAAGCCGCACAATCCGGCGATGTCTCTATCTCTAAGCTGGAGAGCAAAATGCTTGAGAGCGAAGCGTCAATTAAGCGCGAGATCAACGACGCCAAAAACCGTCACGATGATTCTTTACTCTCGTTTGAGTCTCTCGGCGTCGACTATCTCGTCGTCGATGAAGCCCACGCCTACAAAAACCTCCCCGTCAAAGGCGCGGAGAAATTCGCCGGTCTGCTTGGCGGCACGTCGTCGCGTGCCCTCGACCTCGACATGAAAATCAACTACCTACGCTCCCAGGGAAGAGAGCGTATTTGTACGCTCGCAACCGCTACCCCGGTCGCCAACTCGATGGGCGAGATGTGGGTGATGATGCACTACCTACGCCCCGACATTCTCGCCGGTGCTGGCGTCGGTGACTTCACTGCCTGGGCACGCCAGTTCGCCTCCGCCTCCACTGCGGTGGAAATGAACGCGGGCGGGGGCTACGTCGTCAAACAACGCTTCACAACCTTCAATAACTTGCCGGAGCTGCTCTCGATGTGGCAGACGTTCGCCGACGTCAAGCTCACCAGCGAACTCGGACTCAATCTCCCCGAGATGAAAACCCGTAGTGATGGGGAGCGGCGCGCCGAGACCCTCGAGATTGATTTGGGCGGCCCGATGGAAGAATTCCGGGAGCGCTTGGAGGAACGAGAAACCGCCATCAAAGCCGGCATGGTCAGCCCCACCGAAGACAACTATCTGTGCCTCACGAATGATGGGATCACGTTCGCGACCGACTACCGCCTCTTCACCGACAAGAACATCTCAGCGCTCAACGGCGTCGACACCGAGACTATTACCCACCAGAAAGTCGATGTCGTGGCTGAAAATGTCTACCGGGTGTGGAACGAGAACAAAGACAACCAGTATCTGGATGACACAGGCGCAGTATCTCCCACGCGTGGCGGGCTGCAGATTGTTTTCTGTGATAAAGGCACCCAAACAGACGGCAGCTTCGACATGTACCACGAACTCAAGCGGCTCTTGGTTGAGAAAGGTGTGCCAGAGAGTGCTGTAGCGTTCGTTCACGAAGCGAAAAACACGCTTGAGCGCGACGCGCTCTACAAGCGCGCCCGCTCCGGCTCCATCCAAATATTGATTGGTTCGACTGAGAAACTCGGGACAGGTGCGAACATCCAGGCGCGGGCGGTGGCGATTCATCATGTTGATGTGCCCTGGCGGCCAGCTGATCATATTCAAAGGAATGGGCGGGTCTTCCGTCAGAAAAACCAAAACAGTGAGGTCGCCGAATACCGATACTGCACCCTGAAAAGTCTGGATACCATGAAGTGGCAGACCTTGGAGCGGAAAGCCGCGTTTATTGGCCAGGTCATGACCGGGAAATACTCCGGGCGCTCCATTGAAGATGTCGCCGAGCGCCAGATGTCGTATGCGGAAACGAAAGCTATCGCCTCCGGAGATATCATGCTTATGCGGTCGGTTGATTTGAAAAACCAGATCCAGGGCTTGAAGAATGAGCGGGCTGCCTGGCGTACAAAAAACGCCAACATAGCCTCGAACTTAAGGCTCTTAGGAACCACGGGTATGTTCCTGGGTCGCTATGGGGATGCTCTCGAGCGCGTCCAAGAAACCCTCACCAATCCGCCTGCGCCGGTTATCAAGTTCGATGACACGACCGTGACCGAACGTAAAGTGGCCGCGGCGCGATTGAATGATGCTTTGAGCGTACTGCCAAGCTATATTTTCCGCACGGCCGCATCGCGCGGCGCGGGCGCTATCTCGTGGAATCCGGTCTATAGCCTGCCTAAAATCGAGATCAACGGCGTTCCTATCGCCTTCGGTATCACGACATCATATTTAGGTAACGGACACGGCCTGGTCGCCGTGCCCGCAGCGTTTGCTCAGCAGCTTGAATACTATCGCCGCTATTTTCCCGATAAAAGCGGCCTAGATATTTCCGTGGAGGTGCAGTTCAAAGGAACCACCATCCCGCGCCTGGACTACCACTATTTTGTGAGGCTGGAGAACATGATCGGCAAACTCGATGGTTTGCCGGAGAAGATAAAAGAATACCAAGCCAATATCGAACGCGAAAAAATGCGCTACGGGAGCGAAACGGAGGAGCGCTGGTCGGGTGAGTCTAAACTTGCCACGCTGGAAGCCGAACTCAAAACGATTACCGCGAGCCTCAGGGAAGGTAAACGCACCCAGCAACAAACCATAAACCTATAAAACGCGAGCACGGTAAGGCCCGTACCGCGCGCGGTGTGCGCGGTACGGGCCTTACCTTATAGCTTCCGTTATTGTTGCGGGAAGTGTTCACTCACGCCGACATTTTCGCCCCCATCGACACCGCTTTGATGTTCAGGCCTCGCCTCATCGTCGCCGGTATTCGAGTCACTGTCCGCGCCCGGGGCGTTACCCTCGCCCGCGTTTTCCGTGCCCGCATTGCGGTATTTTTTGAGCAAAAGGCGGCGCTCATTATTATCAAGCGCGAACGCTTGCACGATCTGTTTGACCGGCAAACCCGACTCAACCAGCACGCCGCGTAAGTCCACGAGCGTTGCTCGCAGCTCGCGCAATTCACCCAGCCTTTTCTCGAAATCCGAGACCGCACCGATGCGCTTTTCCAGCTTTGCGTAATCCGGAGCGATCAGCGGGCTGTCTTTCAAGGCCGCTATTTTCTTCCTCACCACAACCACCACTTCAATACCTGTCGGTGTGGCGTAAGTTCCCGAAACAAAATATTACCACCCACCACTCTTCCATTCCACGCGCCCCGCGCGCCCACCACCAACGCCACCACGTTTACCGCCGGAGTGCGTGTCATTTTTGATCTAAAAAATGAACCCACCCACCACCAAAAACGCTACCCAGCTATGTGCGCTGCCGGCGCTGCTCTGTACCATTTTCCCACCCACTTCGCACCACGAAATAATGCTATAATGGCACGGCGGGTGCGCCACAATCATCTGACCGTCTGGGCTGCGTGTGGACATGAAATGTCCACACGCTATGCCACGCAAGACGTGGCGCCAAGCTTCGCTTGGCTAGCGGAATACACGCCGGAGGCGTGTACCTTTTCCACTGGCCAGGCCGGCTACCCCGTGAAAAAACTTTCACGGGGCGAGGAACGAAAGTCGCCCCTACGGGCCTGGACTTTTGTCCTAGCCGACCGGCTTAGCAAGCTTAGCATTTGAGGATACAAATGCGCTTGCCCGCCGCCGCGGGGTGATATAGTATGGGGACACCCAAACCCGTTAAGGAGGAAAGCGTGGAAGGCGCGCCATCCTCCGGGAGGAAGCGCCGGCTAGAGAAGCACCTCTATTTCGACGCTGAAGAATGGATACGGGTGGAAGCGCGGATGCGCTCCCTGGGCCACACTAACTTTTCTGCGTTCACGCGCACATTATTGCTCGGCCGGCCGATACCAACGAGGCCAGACCGAGGCCCGCAGGCGGAAGCACTCCTGAGAGAGCTGAACAGGCTAGGCGTGAACCTCAACCAAATCGCACGCAACGTGAACTCTGCTCATGTGGCGTCTTTTGAGCAGGTTGAGGCAGCCAGAAAACTCATGGAACAAAGCAGAAGGCTTATAGAAACATTCACGTTGGGAGGCGGCCGTGGCGGTGACGAAGCTGACTCAGATCAAGACGACACTGGGTAAGGCAGTGGACTATGTATGCCAGGCATACAAGACCAACGGACACTTACTCGTTTCTTCGAATGCGGGACTGTCGTGGGTGCCTGAAGATATCACGAAAGGCTTCATGGCCACCCACGCCGAGGCATCGTTCCATAAGAGTGTTGGCCGGCCTGGGAGCGTTCTCGCCCACCACCTCATTCAATCTTTCAAGCCCGGAGAAGCAGATGCCAACGAGGCACACGATATCGGAATGGAATTGATTCACGAGCTGTTAGGAGACGCTCATGATTACGTAGTGGCAACGCATGTGGATAAAGACCACATCCACAACCACATTCTTTTCAACCCCGTCAACCGCGACACGTGGAAGCGCTGGCGTTGCCCGAAGACCCGTGTCTATGACATCCGCGAGCTATCCGACAAGCTCTGCCGGCAGCACGGTCTGTCAGTCATCAAGAACAGGCGCGGACACGGACGCGATAACAACATCGGTGACCTTTATGCCCAAGCGCGTGGCGACTCGCGTAAAGACGATCTGCGGCGCCTCATCGACGCCGCCATTAGCGAGACCGCTACCTGGGAGGGATTCCAAACCGAACTCGTCGCCCGCGGTATCAAAATGGAAACCAAAGGCCAACACATCCTCTTCACGCTCCCTGGCACGAAGCGATCTATCAGAGGTGCAAAGCTCGGAGCACCCTACGCCCCAGCCGCGCTACGCGCGCGCCTCGGGCGCGCCCAAGTCTTCGAATACGTCGCCCAAAAACACCTCATCGAGATGCGTGAGGACGGCACCATCGAGGTACTCCTACCCGGAACGCGCGGCAGTCTCGCACTCATACTCCCAGCCTCATCTATTTCAGATAGTGGGGGCACCTACCGGCTCTACATCGAGGCGGGTGCCGAGCTAACCATCATCAACACGAAAGACGCCTCGTTCCACACCCAGATCGAGCCAAGGCAGCTCTATACGTTCTTTACTCTCCCGGTTAACGCACCACCAGCGCTTATTGCGGGGAAGATACCGCGCGGGAAAACACCGGCCCAGCGCGCCTACTTCGCAGCCATAGACAACCAGTGCGAAAAGCTCCGAGCGCGGGCAGACGTCGTGAACCTCACCGCCCGCGCCGTACATATGGGCACAAGCGAACTCACCGCATACCGCGATGAGCTTCGCCTTGAGCGCGATAACCTCGTCGAGAAAAACGCGAGCCTCGTTATCGAACGCCAAGCCACGCTTGATGAAGGAAAGTCGAGTGAGGTTATTGATCGGAAGATCGACCGCACCACCACCCGCATCACCACGCTTGAGACCGCACTCAAAAGAATCGACCAACGCACCCAAACCCAAACCAGGATCCAAGGAAAGGAACTCTCATGAGTATTATGGGCGGCGAACAAATCGCCAATACAGTTACGGCAACACTCCTGCAAGCTGGCCTAAAAATCACCGGCTACTTCCTCACCGGCTCCCTGCAAGCCGTTCGGCTCACCGCTCAAGGCGGCCTCAAACACCTCGCGAAATTGAAAGGAGTTGCGCCCAGTCAGCGTGAGCATGGCCGCATGACGATCAAGTCCTTGCAGCGTAAAGGTGGTGATCTCCATTCGGCCGAGATCACCCCGGAAAACCTTGCCGCTCTCAAAAAATACTTGAGGCGCGCGGGCGTGGATTTCGCGCTTGAGCGCGCCGGAGAAGGCTACTTCGTTCACTTCCAAGGAAGCGATGTGGCGCTCATGCAACACGCCTTGGCCCGCATCGAAGCCGACCTCACCCCCACGCGGCAACAGGCTAGCCAGAGCAAGCCGGGCACCGAAAAAGATACGCCGGAAAAAGACACACCTGAGAAGACGGCATCCAAGAAAGACGAGAAAGCACCAGAAGCAGACGCGCCCGCGCAAACCGGCGACGTCACCCAACCCGCCGATACCACCCCGAACGCCGACGCCGCCGCTCTGTCTGCCTCGGAAAGCCAGACACCCCAGGCACCGGCGACGTCGGAGACACTGCCGACGTCAGACGCGACGCCCACCGCTACGGTGCCGACGTCAGAGGCCGCGCCGGGAAAGAAACCGGTCACGAAAGAAAAAATCCAGACCCGCAGCGATGTGGCGCGTGCTATTGAGAAGAAAGCCCGAGCCAAAAAAGCCGCACTCAACGGGCGTCCGCCTGTGCCTGCCCAGGTGGTCTCGAAGAAGATGGGCCGGTAGAATCCCGTGGATATTTTCTGTGCCGGCACTATCGCCAACACCCCACAATGGAACCTCGAACACACCTCCTTGCGGTTCATTATCGAAACGCAGGCTGCTATCAAAACCACAGTGATAGCTAGTGGCCGCCTCGCCCGCTACCTCGGCGAAGAACTCGCATTACAGCGCGGCACTCAAGTACTTGCCTACGGAGCAATCGAGCAAGGCGAAGACGGCGGCATTTTCCTCGCCCCCTATTCACTAGCCCCCGACTATTTCCCGGACTGGAGCACGCCATGACCCGCGGGACGTTCACGCTCATCACGGGCGAGCCAGCAGAGCGCGCCCTCGCCCAGCTCCTACGCGGTCACGCTCCCTTGACCGCGCTCACGCTAGCCGAGGCCCCCACTCATCCCGATGTCGCCCGCCTATTGCCCGCCAATGTGGAAGCGCTTGTTTACCGCGAGCCTGGCTTGTGTTTGATCGACACGGCCATCGACCCCCACGCTATCTTCGACACCCTCACCCGCCTACGCACACCAACGACCGATGTCGGTGACGCCGATGGTGTGGGTGTCTCTGACGTCACGACGTCAGAGACACCGCCACTCGCATCTACCGCTTCCACTCCCGACCTTGCCGACACCCAGGAAATCCCGCGGGTTTCTTTCACTTATGAGGGCCGGGCTGATATTGCGGCTGTGATCGAGACCCGCGCGAAAAAGAAAGCACACCAATGACCTACATCCTCACTATCCTCGGCCTCCTCCTCGCCTTCTGGTCGGGCAACAAGGTCTGTTTCCAGGTACGCAGCGACATCGAAACCGGCCTGCCACTCACGGATATTCTCGACCGCTTCTACCTCGATCTCCTTGAGCGGCCTTTCCATATCTCTTTTCACGAGATCGACGCCACCGCCGGTCTGCTTCTAGCGACCACAATCGCCCTAACCGCCCTTTACCAAAAAACCATGAAAGGCACCCGCCGCGACGGCGCCGAACACGGCTCCGCGCGCTTCGCCACCCAGGCCGCGATCCGCCCCTACCGCGACAAAACCTACACAAACAACCTGCTTTTTACTCGCACCGAGCGCTTGTCCCTAGACGGTCGGAAAACCCAACGCAATCTCAACGCCCTCGTTGTTGGCGGATCCGGGTCAGGTAAATCCCGCTACTACGTTTTACCCAACCTCGCGCAATTCAATACGTCGTTCGCGGTCACCGACCCCAAAGGCGAACTCTATGCCCAAACCCACGCCGCACTCGAAGCCGCGGGCTACAAGGTGCGGTGCTTCAACCTCGTCGACTTCAACCTCTCCGCCACCTTCAATCCACTCTCCTACTTCAAAGACGCCCGCGGTGAAATCGACATCAGCATCCTGGTCGAAAACTTCATCTCGAATACCACCGGGCGGCGGCCCGCCACCTCGAGTGACTTCTGGGAAAAAGCAGAACGCGCACTCCTCACCGCGCTCGTTGCCTATATCTACTACACGAAAGGCAACGCCGGCACACTCATCGACGTCGTTGATCTGCTCGCGCAAATGCAAGCATTCGAAAAAGACGACGAGAGCAAGTCCGATGTCGATCTGCTCTTCGAAGCAACTGAGGAACTCATCCAGGAAGCCGAAATCGCACGCCAAGACCCCACCCAAGACATTTTCTCCCCCGAGGCTCTCGCCGCGATCGACGGGCTACGCTTCGCCGCCTCCCAATACAACACTTATTTGCAGGGCGCGGGAGAAACTAAAAAATCAGTGATTATCTCCCTCGGAGTGCGGTGTGCTCCCCTCCACATGGCACCCATGCGGACACTTCTTTCTACCGATACCCTCCACCTCGAACGCATCGGCTTGGAGAAGACGGCGCTGTTTTTGATCATCCCTGACACCCACGCCGCCTTCAACTTCCTCGCATCCATTTTCTTCGAGCAACTCTTCGAAACGAATATTTATATCGCCGACCACGAAGATTCACGCCGGCTGCCTGTTCAACTCCAGGTGTTTATGGACGAGTTCGCGAATATTGGCAGGATTCCGTCTTTTGAGCGGAAGATTGCGGTCATGCGCTCCCGTGCCATCTCCGTATCCGTGATCGTCCAGAACATGGCGCAGGGCAAAGCGCTCTATAAGGAAGACTGGGACACCATCGTCGGCAACTGCGACTCAATCCTCTTCCTCGGCGGACAAGAACGCTCCACCACCGAATACTTCTCGAAGATGCTCGGCAAGCAAACGATCACCACCACAGATGTTTCTGAGAGCCGGGGCAGGAACGGAAACTGGACACGCGGCCACAAACGCCTCGGACGTGAACTCATGACACCCGACGAAATCGCCCACATGCCGACCGACAAGTGTCTGTATTTTCTGCGCGGTCTCGACCCTTTCTACTCGAAAAAACTCGAAGCACCAAATGTGTAACCGCAACCAGTCGGGTTTAATCGCTCTCTTCCTGACCGGGGTGGTTGTTTCCCTTAGACGTTTCTATTGATCGATCGGATCTTATATCGTGCATGATTTGCAGATCACGTAATGCATTTTCAAATAAGGCGCTCTTCGTTCCTGGAAGGCTTAGCACTGTCTTAAAACCGTAATACAAAAACATGTAAGAAATGAAGACAATGCCAAGAAGTTGCCACATGAAAACTGTGGCTGTTTCTGGCAAGGCACTTCCATCGCCGGGGACTTTGAAAAATCGCGTTAATACGCTAGTGAGTACCGAGGTCACGACGATTATGAGCAGCTCGGGCCTTTTCCACGCAGGACTCTTTAAAGCTCTCTCCAAAGGACTCTTTGCGCAGTTGGCATTAGCAAGCATGTGTCCCAAAATCTGTGAATCAACAGTGAGTCCAGCCTCTCGAAAAACTCTCGCGAGGGCTACGCAGGATTTTTTCCGATGTTTCGAAAGATTCCGTTCGTACGAAAAAATACGTATAAAACAAAGGAACAATACCCCTGCGGCGATCACGGCACACACTCCCGCAACGCCCTTTACGTTAGTCGCGTCTGCCAGAAAACAAACTCCGTAACTCCATGCAATAATAGCTGCGGGAACCCAAAAGATACGTATGCATATGTCATAAATATCCCAGCGAGTCTTGACTCCAAGCTTCTCGATTTTCTTCTTAAAGCTCTTGAATATATCTTCTAGTAGCACAATCGTGCTAGTGTCACTTTTTGCGCTCCCGCAGTCCGCCACCGGGCCTGATCCTGCAACATTCGCTTGATCGGTATCTTCGATGCCCATGGTCATTTCTCCCTTCCGGAATTTACAGTGTAAAAATATCACCGATAACGAATTCCAATAAAGGGTCTACCGGCACAAAGAATCCTGGTTTCACGAACCTGAGATCTTTAGTGTCCATGACTTGCTATCCGTCGACATTATCCTTCTCCGAGGAATGCTTTAGCCATGCGTGAGGAACCGAAAAGCAGGGTGAGGAAGAAGACCGGCGCGGCCAGCAGCCCCGGAAGATTCGCGGTCAATGTGGAGAGCATGTTATCCCCAGTCAACGAATTGACATCCACCATGTCCATCGAAAAATACGAATAGATCGTGATGCACAAGATGATGACCACACCATGCAAGACCGCGCCAGCGTACCGGCGCAAATATCCCACGCCGATGCTTTTCGTCTCCGGGTGCGAGAGGAAAACAAGAGGGAGAGTTGCGGCCGCACTCAAGATATAAATCTCGGCGAAACGCAACAACACAATGATTTTCACGCCTATAGAGGCGACAATGGAGAGCAGCCACGGCAAGAAAAGCACGAGCATGAGGCCGGCTTTGTCGGCTAGCCCGAGGTCGTCTACCGCTGTTTTCACCGATGCCGGAAGCTCACCCCCGGCAACCGTGTCCGGACTCTGGGCTACTACTCCGGCGGTGATTTTCTCTCCCGCCTCATTAATCGAGGACAAAATGAGATCGACGTTTGCTATTGCGATCAATATCAACGCGGCTTTCAGCAACGCGAGAGCGATCTGTTGGGTGCCGCTCTTGCTATCTCCCTCATACCGGGTAGACAAGCGCGCTAGCTCGAGCACGAGAATAATCGCGAGAATAGTCGCCGCCACAGGCTTTACCGCAACCGAGTTCAGGCTCGTGCAAAACTCATAAGCGCTCTGGTTGTAGGAGGCGATATCTGTTTTCAGGTCATCGACCCCGCCCGCAAAGCTGCCGCCGAAAATCGCGGTGAGCATCGCCAAAATAATCCCAGCCACAACTAGCCCTCCCTGTTAGTTTTCGCTCATGCGGATCACAACCGGCGGCTCTTCCCCGCACCAAGAATCCGGGCCGACCGTTGTCCCCATTTGTTCGTTCCACGCGGCAACATTCCGGCCATCCCCTAGCGAGATCGCTACGTGCCCCGGCCAATAAAGGATGTCTCCCGGCTTGGCTTGGCTATATGGCACTCGCCGCCCATACGACAACACGCCCGTCGTGTCGAAGTAGTTGATGGTCACCCCGTGCTGGCGATATACCCAGGCAACGAACCCGATACAGTCCCAACCGCTCGGGCCAGTTCCCCCGTGCACGTAGGGCACGCCTTGATAGGCGAGGGCCGTATCCAGAACTGCGCTCGACCCGCCGGGCACGCGAACTATTTCACCGGTAGCGGCCCGCCTACCCAGGTCTGGGTTGCGACGCACAACGATACGCCCGTCATCCAGGAACTTCTGAAGATCGGTGTGGGTGAAGCGCTCGAGGTAGTAGGCGGCGTTACCGTAATTCTCCGTGAGCACTTCCCCGTCGGTGTTTGCGGCCGCATACGCCACGTGTCCGGCCGGGTGGTCATGCCCAGCCACCCCAGACTTGAACGAAACGATATCCCCGGTTTTTACGTCTTTTGCGTTGTTGATGACGGGCCAGCCCGGCAAATTAGCGGTATCTCCCCACTGGGAGCCATTACCACCGGCAGGGGTTAGGTCACCATGGGTGTAGACCCATTTACCTGGGCCGCCTCCCATGTCACGGTTCACCCGCCAATACACGAAGTCGGTGCAATTCCCGAAATAATAAAGCGTTTCCGGATTCACCGTGTTGAACACCCGCGTCGCGTTTCCTTTACTATCCCTGACTTTGTCGCGCCAGGGGTAGTCGTCTTGGATCGGGAAAGCAACCTCTGGAAGCTCATCATCGACAACGAGGTTGACTATCCAGTTGGGGATGAACGAGACGATGGCAATGATCATGATGGAGGCCACCAGCCCGGCTATCAAGACCGGGGAGGCAGCGATCATGGATACTGTGCTCGCAATGGCGGCTGCGATTTTCACGGCCACCGCCCGCCCAGCATTCAATGCCCGGGAGGCGAGCCTAGGCCGGTACCCACCCCGGTGAGCGGTAGCCCTGCCCGCTTTCCGGCCGGCCCGCCGGGCCTGCCGACTGCCCGGGGTCGCCCGGCGCAGTCCGGGCACGACACTCGACCCCGAACGCGCAAGCGATGCCGAGCGTACCGGCGACGTCGCCGGTGTCGTCGCGGCGCGGCGAGCCAAGACACGTGGGCCGCGCCCGCGCAGTACTGGAATATGCTGGCGTGCTTTATTCCAGGTTTTCCGTCCCGCTGTCCGGCCTAGCCACGAGGTGGCTGCGCCGACTTGCTCATCGACCTCACCGCCCTCGAAACTGCGTAGCTCACGAACATCTCCCACAAGCCGCCCAGCCTTACCCACGAGATGGGAGTCGTGTTTGGCATGTACATTCGCGGCTTTTTTGCTGGAGGTATCGCGGATATTCATCGAGGAAAGAACGCTGCTCACAGCCCGCTCTTCTCTATCACGCCCACAATCCCCGCCGGGCTATCGGCTAGTGCTTGTTTGTCGTTCGACCCCCAACACCACGCCCGACCCTCATCATTCCTCGCGCAGGTGGCGAACCGCGAAGCAACGAGTGACGTCACCCGTGCATCACCAGGGAGGGTGACTTGGCGGGCCAAGCTCGCTTTATCACCTTGGGCACCGCCCCCGAGTTGTCCGTTGTAGTCCGTACCCCAACACCACACCCCGGTGTTCGTGAGGGCGCAGGCGTGCGCATCCCCCACCGCAACATCTTTCACCTCGAGGCCCTCAAGACCAGAGACCGGCGTGGGTGCTTGAGTATCTGAGGGTTGCTGGCCGGCTTGGCTCCACCGGTTATCACCCCAACACACCGCGCCTTGGCCGCTGCTCGCGCAGGTGGTGTCCCCACCCGCCGCCAAAACTTTCACGTCCGCATCGAAGGTGTGGGAGGCGTTCTGGCCATGGTCGCCTACGCCAATACACGAAACATCTTTGCCGCGCGCCACACACATGTGTGCCTTGCCGGTAGCTTCCAAGACGCCCACCGCAGGCGCGGGCGCGGTGGTGGCTTCCGGCGTCGCCGGCGCAGACGCGGCCGGTGTTGGTGGCTCTGACTGCGCGGCGTCGTCGGCGGTCGGGTTTTTCATAACCCACAAAGCCGCCACCATAAGCGCGAGGCATACGAGGGCCGCCCCGATAGTGAGATTCCGAGCCAAATTCCCGCGGCCGGGTAGACCGTTCCCGCTACGTGAACGATGCCGCCGACCACCGGCTACTTGAAGCGGAGCGCTCTCACCACCCGCGACCGGGGCTACCGGCGACGCCGGTAGCCCCATCTCAGGTGCCACCGGAGCCATTGGTTGTGGTGGCGCTGGTACCTCACCAGCACGCACCAATCCCACCACCCGCGCAAAACCCGCCCAGGCAGCAAGCTCGGGATAAACATTCGGATGCGAGGCGATATCTTCCAGGACGCCTGGCACGCCACCTTGAGTCGTGGCAATAATATAAAGCGCATCCGCCCCAACAGTTTGATCAATCATTATCAGGCCTCCTTGTCTTCGAATTTCGTGGAAAACAACTCATACAACCGGCTACTGGATGGCATCGTGTTATCGAAAGGCAGCAACACCCCACCCAGGCGAAGCAAGCCTTTACCTGGTGCTTGGTTCGTGAAAAACGCCGCCTGCTCACCCGACAACTTGAGCAAATCCGCTAGCGCGGCGCCGTCGGTTGCTTGCTGGTTGAGTAAAAATAGGCCGTCGGAGTTGGAGAGCATGAGCCGCGCGGCCTTATTCGCCAGCAATTCCTCGATGTTCTGGGTGATACCGGTCATTGAGGCACCCCACTTACGCACCCGCTTATACATCGCCTCGAAATATGCGGCCGCATGAGGGTTAGAAAAAAGCGTATGGAATTCGTCCACGTACACCCACGTGCGGATGCCGCGGGCGCGGTTAGTTTTGATCCGCCCCCAAATCTCTTCAAGGACGACCATCATGCCGAACGTTTGCACGTCACGAGAAAGATCGGCGGTGTCGAAGACCGTGACCCGGTTGTTGCGATCAATGGAGGTGGCGCGGGCGAACCCGGACGCACTCCCGCTGGCGTAGAGTTCAAGGCCGCGGGCAAGCTCCCTACCCTCACCGTCAGTTTCGCGTGAGAGCGCGTCATATAAATCTGTGAGAGTCGGTGAAACTGCCCCGTCAGTATTCAAATAGTCACGGTAGAGCCGGGCCACGCACCGGTCGATAATCGACCGCTCGGAGGCCGACAAACCGCCCTCCCCGCCGAGCAGCACCTCGAGGAGGGAAAGCGCCACCCCACACTTCTCCTGAATACTCTCAGCGCCCTCAAGTTTGTTTATCTCGAGGGGGTTGATTGAGTCCGGTGAGCTAGCCGAGACGATCACCCGGTTCGCACCCACCACCGAAGCGAGTGTCACGTATTCGCGGTCAGGGTCAATAATGAGCAGTTCATCGGTGGGGCGGCGCAGGAAGGTTTGTAGCATCGAGAACTTCGCGAACTGGCTTTTACCCGAGCCGGTGGTGCCGAGGATGAAGCCGTTGGCGTTCATGCCCCGCCGCCGATCCGCAACGATCAAGTTTTTCGAGCGGGCATTAACCCCGTAAAAATCGCCGTCGTCTTCCATCAGCTCCGCGGTTGTGAACGGCACCATGACGGCTAGTGCGCCGGTGGTGAGGGTACGAAACACCGGCAGGCGACACACACCCAAAGGGAGGGTCGCCCCGAGGCCGTCGAGCTGCATATACCGCAACGTCTCCAAATTGCAGGAATGCTTCGCGGCGAGGGTTTTCACGCGCTCAACCCGCCCCGCAAGCTCCCCCTCGCTGTCTGCACCGACAGCGATCACTATTGTGGTGCGGAAGAGTTTTTCGTTAGAGCGTTCGAGCTGGGTGCGTAGTTCGGTTGCTTCCTCGAAAGATGCTTGCAACTCATGCGGCATCAGGTCACTCGACAAGCCTTGTTTGAGGAGTCGGCGTTGCTCGTTGCCCCGCTGGATATCCATGCCAGCGATCTGAGCCTTAACCAGGTCAAGGCCCTTCTTTTGCGAGAGCGGGTCAATATGAATCGACACTGCCATATCCAGGGGCAGATCGGCCAGTTCGGCGAGGAGCTGGTCGGAAATAAAGGCCGGGAAGTCCCGCAACACGAGGCTTTGCCAAAGCCGTCCGCCCGCGTCCACATGATCACGCCCCACATCCAGCGAGAGAGGCGCCACTACGTCTTTCGTGGTGAGATTGCTGGCCAGGAGCTGAGCGTAATCAAACCTCGGTGCATCTGGCCGCAGGAAATACGTCATCAAGCTCAGGCGTTCGCCTCCGTTTAGTTGGCGGGCCTGACAACCCTCAATCTCTCGCAGCGCGGCACTAGCGGTTGCCACCATGCGTGAAAGCGTGGTCTTAGCCTCCTCCACACCATCCGCCTCAACCGTCAAAGTCACGTATTTACGCGAGACACAGTTATTACGCCCGGTGGCTAGGCGGGAGGAGATCAGGTTGTTGTATTCACTACGCCAGTCGTCTACCCCGTCTCCACGCATAGCCAGGGCCACACCCCGCGCCAGCGTTTCCTTATCCAAGACTTGGTTGATCAACTGGATCTGGACGTGCGTCCCAGCCAAATGCGAGTTGAGGAAGCGTGCGTATTTCTCAATCACACCCGCTTGTATCTCGCTGGGCGCGAGAGAATAATTCACATCCGAGAGTTCAAGCGTCGCCGAATAGGTGTTGCCGCCAAGCCAGGCCAGCCCGGTCTGGGTGAGTCCCTCGTATGGGATTTTTGCTTGCACACTCCCCGGAGCAGCCGACATACCGGTAGCGCTCTTCGCGCTGCGCGACCGGCGACGCCGCCGGGGCGTGTTAGTTGTTTGTTTCGAAGGAGACGTACTCCCGACGAAGACGCCCGGAACGGGCGCGCCTTGCTGTTGTTGTGTTCTTTTGCCCATCACTAAACCCCACATCATCTGCTATTTGGTGGTAGAGGTAGCGGCGTCGCCCGAACCGGTACTCCCACGCATAACCGATATATTTCTCGGCTGGAATACCCATCGGGCGCCACCACCCAAACATCGCCGCCGGCACCATCACCGCGAACACGATCACGAAGCCGAGATCGTCGAGACCGGCCCGGTAGCAGCCCCAATAAGCAAGGACAGCTACCGGGAGGGCGATGCTCAACGCTGCGAGCTGACGCCAGGAGAACCCAAAGAGGACTTTCGGCTGGTAGGCGGTCACCTCGCGGTAAACATGAACCTCAAAAGCCATGAGTCACGCCTATATTGCGATGGTTTTGAAGAGCTGGGCGGCAGCCACAATCATGACCCCACCAAGCGCCTGCCACATTCCCGTCTGGGTCTGCTGACCATCATGGCTACGCAACCCACCAGCCAACGTGATCACGCCCCAAATAGCCCAAATACCACCGCCTGCGGTGGCGAATCTAGCGAAGAGATCGAGAAGTTCATTCAAATCCATGGTCTTTTTCCTTTCAAAAACGAAAGCCTGATTAAGGGTGGTTATGCGGCGTGCTTCGCCACATACCCCCGCCGGCGTGTAGCAGCGATGCATAGGCCGCCGGCCGTGATCGTCGCCAAAGCCAGATAAGCACTCGACGCCGAAGCAGCCCCGGAGTCCGCAAGCCGCGCACTCCCCGCGTACTTACCCGAATACGAACCGGTCGAGCGCGCAGTGGCGCGATACACCCGGCCCTCACCCTCACTCGCCTCATAAGAAGAAGAGGAGTCCGCGCCCGGTTCTTCATCCTCGACGCTCGGCAAAGTATCGCTACCCGCGTCAGGCGAGGGAACACCCGGCTCCGGGACAGGTGCCGGTTCCGGCGCAGGTTCAGGTTCAGGCGCGGGATCAGGCTCGGGGCTGGGCGGCACCGGAGAAGGCTCGTCCCCCGGCGTGGGAGGTGCAGGAGGCTCCGGCACGGGTGCCGGCTCCCCGCCAGGCGTCGGCGGCTCAGGAACATCTGGCACGGGTGCCGGTTCGTCTCCTGGCGTAGGCGGGGTATCTCCCACATCCGCCGGTTCCGCAGCTCGAACGGAGGCCGTTCCCGCGTCCCCTACAAACGGCGTCTCACTAGCCGCAACCGTAGCCGAGGTAGTTGTTTCCGGGGCCAGTTCCGCAGCGTTGGCTGCCGGCAAAGCAAGGAAAGCCAACGTAGACACAGCAATAGCCGTCGTTGTTTTCTTCATTCTTTTACCTCACAAAAACGTTTATTTTCATGGCCACATGTTTCGAAAAAAGTGGGGGCTGGGCCGGCCAGCAATAGCCGGCCCAGCCCCCGAGCCCGTGTACGCGCCTCGACCATGGAAAACACGCGCACACGGAGCACTTACTCACCCCGAGTTACCCCGGGTGAGTCTGGTTGGTTAGGCGCGCTTGCGGCGCACGAGCCACACACCACCAACAACCAGACCCGCGGCTGCGAGAGCAGCCAGGGTGATACTGGCGCCAGTGCGGATCAGCGAGGGAGGAGCCGGCGGCGTCGGAGGTGTCGGAGGTGTCGGAGGCGTATCTACGCTCACCGTCTGAGCGGAATCCTTCAGATCGTGATGGACCGAGATGGTCTTGCCGTCTTGGGTCACGGTTTCGAAGACCACGACTTTCTTGCCCGCGAGCTTGCTCGCATCGAAAGTGATGTCAATCGAGGCGCAGTCGTTCGCGGCCGCTGGAATAAACTTCGAGGTAACCGTCACCGGCTTGCCGTCCTTGTCGAGCAACGCATCGCCGTTATCCAACATCAACGCGGTCGTAATTTCATACTCGGTACCCGGCACCAACGTGCCGGAAACATCGCACACCTTGTCCGTAATCACGGCGTTAGGCACCGGCGCGATCACCTTGTCACCATCGCTCTTGTCGGTCGCGGTGGTTGCCAGCTTCGAGAACGTCACCGTCTGATTGAGATCGTTGATGTCGGCGTGGACAGCGATTTCACGACCATCCTGCGTCAGCTTCTCAAACGCAACCGTCTGCTTACCCGCAAACAGGCTTCCGTCCACTGTGAATACGACAGTGGCGGTGCCGTTCGGTGTCTCCGGCACAAACACAGCCGTGGAAACAATCTTGGTGCCGTTTCCGTCTTCGAGCGGCTTACCGGTTGCCTTATCCATCAGAGTTCCCTCAAGCACGTATTCCTTACCAGGCTTGAGATTCTGGTAAGAGACCGTATCGACAAGCTCCACCTTGTCGGTATTCGGCGCCACGTGCGTGTTCTCATGCGTCAAAGTGGTGTGAATCGACGGCTCAGGGGTGATGGTGAATTGCTCCGTCACGTCCTCGACGCTCGTCGTGAGTGGCTGGACGCGGTCATCACCAGCAAACGACGAAACGAAAACATAGGTGCCCGGCAGATTTTTACCATTAGCGTCTTGCTTCACCAACCAGGAAATTTCACCCACGCTGGGGTAGAAGCCGTTGCGGGCGGGAATTGTGACCGTTTCGCCGATCTTTTCTGCCCTATCGCGGTTGGCCTCGGTAACGGCAAGGCCGTGGGGGAAGAACAACACCTCATGCGAAATGGTCGCGGTGTCGGCCTTGAAACCCATCCCACCCGCGAAATCCGGATGATTAGCAGGGAGTCCCGTCACCCACACATCATCGACCAAATAGGTACCCGACTTGGTGTCGCGGATAGACAAGGTGGAGTCGATCTGTGCGGGGTAACGCACCGACGTGGTCTCGTCCGGCAGGCCAAACTGGTCGGCCCACCCTGGCTTAATCCACTTCGCGGAATCCGCGGGCTGGTCTTCAGCCTTGACTTCCCAAACCCAGGTGACAAACCCGGCCTTTACTGTGGGCTGCGAGAGCGTGGCCTTGATCTGGCCCGGCCCATTAGCTACGACCGTGACAGATTCAATCAGCTCCGCACTGGCCGGCACAGAGTCCGTGGTGGTCGGGAGTTCGGTCGGGGAAACATAATATGCGCTCGCCCGGTAGGTCACCGGCACGAAGGTGCCTTCATCAAACGACGCGCCAGGCGCAACGATGCGTGTCCATTCACCATCCCGATAAGCCGGGTCGGCCTTAGCCTCGAACGTATCGGACAACATTGTGCCCTTGTCGATTACTTTCGCGTCAGCCACGTTCGAGGTGCCGAGGGGGCGGAAGTCGAAATTCTCTGATGTCGTTTCTGCTTCCAGTCCGTAAGAATCCGCCCAGTTCTGGTGAATATACTGGCTGTTCGCGCCTTGCTTGGCTTTATCGACCGACCAAACCCAGCTCACGTAACCACGCTTGGGTGTGGTTAGCTTCGCTTCCAGCTTCTGGCCCTCACCCGTGGCTGTAACGTCCACGCTGCCGAGGACTTCGGCACCTGCTGGGATGGTGGTGCTGGTGGTGGGCTTTTCACGGCCCGCCCAATACGCGGTCGCGGTATAAACCACAGGAACCGGCTGGTTGTTTACCTGCGTCCACTGCCCATCACCATAGGACTTATCAACCGATGTGGTGAGAGTGTCCGAAATGGTGCCGTCAAGGTTGATCTCCTGGCTGGCGGCTTGGCTGGTGCCGGTGGGTTGGAAGTCAAAAATCACACGCCACGACGGCCCAGGCCCTGTGATGGTCTCAGGATCGTTCGCCGGTCGGTTGCCGTACGTGATCATGTCCTGGATGGAGCCATCTGAGCCGTACTTTGTGAGAGTCGTGCGGAACTTGGTTTTGTAAGCGTAATCCGCTTGAACAACGCCATTACCGCTGGCTTTCCATTCGAGAGTGATAGGGCGATCTTGTGTAACGCCCTCCCATACCGTGCTGCCGCTCTCCTTGAAAACGGCAGGCCCTGTGAGCGTGATTTTTACGGGGATATTGGGAACCCAAAAATCAGCGTTATCAGGATGAATACCGATGTTGAATAGCTTTCCCTCGCGTTGGCTCTCACCCTCTACGCGGCCGGCTTCGTAGCCGACGGCGGCACTGTTACGGGCCTCGGCAACGTATTGAATGGCTCGTGCCCACACGTCCGGCTGTTGGGTTTGCGTTGCCCCGGCGATTTCATGAGCCACCGAGGCGGTGTTCTCGAAGTTCGCGTGCATGAGCAAACCCAACGCCGCGAGATTTTCGTTATCTGTGGTGTTGCCCTGGTACTTGTTCAAAAGCCAAGCGGCCTGCGGTGTCGTGAGCGCCAGCTCGGGCACGTGCTGCGCGGAATCCGTCAAGGTCGCAATTGAAGTCAAATCATTCGGCCCCGGGTCGGCCTTCTTCCCATCAATACACCACTGAGGCGAAGCATCAATCCCTACCCCGCCAATCTGCGGAGTCTGGTTAATATGCGGCCCAAGCCGCAAAGCACCCGAGGCATTGATACCGATGAGGTCAATGCCGCGCCCAACCGTGGAATCGTAAGCCGCCATGGCACTCCCGCCAAGCAAGCTTGAAATTATCAGAGTAAATACCGCAAGGAGCGCGGCAAGCGTCCGGCCTCCTGGCCGGGCATGTGTGGTCGCTGCCATAATGGTAACGAGTCCTTTCTATATCGAAATGTTTAAGGTCATTGCGAAAAACTGGAGGGATTCACCGGCTCGGTGCTTGTTGGCGCAAGCACCGAGCCACCTTTTGGTTTTAGGGGCATTCGTAAGTCCAGCTATTGCCATTGGAATCCGTACCCGCGCAGAAATTACCTCCGGTCGAGGTGTCTACCCATCCGTCATTGTCAGCAGGGGCAGGCTCGGGAGCTGCGGGAGCAGGTGCTGGCGCCACCGGAGCCGGCGCAGGAGCTGCCTCATAACCAGAATCCGAGTTGTCGCTCCCCCACGAAGACGACACCGACGACGAAGACGCTGACGAGCCAGCCGAAGAAGCGGCCTGTTCGGGCTGGACTGCCTGGTCAGGCAACGCAACCGTCCCGATAGCGGCGCGAGTCTTATTCATCGCATCCTCCAAGTCATGAATCTGGAAACCCAAAGCCGCAACACGCTCTTGAACCTCACGCCACCGCATCTCACCGTGCTTATCTCGCACCCGAGCGCATTCTTCCTCTAGGCCGGCTGCTTTCTGGTTCATCGAGGTGATAATCCCACCATCAGCAACCTTGCCAGTCGCCTCACCAGCGAGCTGACGCGCTTCGCCCAAGACCTTCTCACACCGCTTCAAGACCGAGGTACCGTCCTCGCCCTTACCAGTCACATACCGAGTGACCTTCTTAGAGAAAGCCTCATCGAGTTCGGCCATCTTGGTTTCGAGTTCGCTACCCCACCCGCGCAACACGCTCACACGCTCGGAAATAGCGGTCGCAGCCGCGCGTGCCTCCTTAGCACCAAGAGTCTCGGCCTTGCGAGCATCTATAGGCTTGGCCAGTTCGCCCTCAATCGAGGCACGCAACTCAAGCGCCCTAAAACAGCTCTCGGGATTACCCCCGTCGTTAGAGCACTGGACAGGCTGGAAATCAACCGTCTTGATCTGTTCCTCCAGGGAGGTCTTCACTTCCGCATACTCCGCCGCCGCTCGCGTGTAGTCAGCACGGGCATCCTTAGTGGCCGATACCCCACGCAAATACAGCGCGATACCGACGATGAGCGCGATAGCGATAATTCCTATACCGGCAAGCACATACGCCTTCCGGTTCTTGATTCGGGTGATGTCCATGGTCTGGTTCTTCCTCGTAGTTTGCTTCTTCTCTTGTCTCTAATGGTGCCTTACCGTTACGACACTTTAAACACCCCGAAGCGTGTTTATGCGTTCGCGTATCGCGCGGAGGTTTTCCTGCCCGCCAACCTGGGAACCCACGCCACTCTTAGTGTCTGGTGGCTGGCGGGCAGGAAGACTAAACACCGCCAGCGAGGCCGCGCCCGGCTTTTCTTCTGGAGCCGGCGCTACCGGCGCGGGCGCTGGTGGTTGTTTGGTGCCGCGTGGCTGTTTAGACGCAATATGCCGGATCCGATAAATCACCAGACCCACTGGATTCTTCGCGTCCGCCGGGAATGGGTTGTTATTCAAAGCGTTGTAGATTGCGTGTTTCGTCCAGCCGTGATCGAGTGCTTCCTCGAGATACCCGGTGGCACGCTCACGACCCACCCCTTTCAGCAGATTCGCTAGCGGTGCGGGTACACACTCATCCACCACATCAACACCCGCAGGGACTTCGCGGCGTTCCCGACGCTCACGCACCATCCCCTGGCCCGTGCCGGTTGTGCTTGCGGTATCTGCCGACGCGGCTGCTGTGGCTTGCGTTGGAGAGGTTGTCATGGGAGTATCCGAGATCACCACCCGACCATCCGCGCCCCGGAACCGATAACCCGCGGCTTCCAGCTCCGAGAGGGCTTTACGGGTGCGGGCCTCACTCAAACCACGCCCCGCCAGTGCCCGATAACCCGCCGAAGCATTCTCACCCAGCCCCAGGCAGTAAACCGCCAACGCTAGAGCATCAAACGAGAGCCGCTCATCTTCCAGCAGTGCCTTGGGCACGCCGACGACACTGCGTTCAACGTGTGTGTCCATAACAACCTCCCTCCAAAAACCTCAAAAACCTAGTGTGTGGCTACCGCTACCGTTTGGGGTAGTTCGGCCAAGATCATTTGCCGCCACGCCCGAGAAAGCCGCGGGTCATCCCGAATCCGAGCCTCAAACACCCGAGCCTCACCCGGCGCAACCCTTTGCGCCTCGGTGAGCAGGCCGGTGAGTTCGTCCATCGAATACCCCCGCGCCGCCCGCTGGTTGGTTACTGGCGGGGAGGCAGCGATCTGGCGAATCCGATACGCCACCAAACCCCCAACATTCCGGACATCGCCCGGAATCGGGGAGCTATTCAAGAGCCGGTAAACCTGGCTTGCAGTCCAGCCCGCATCTAACGCGGCCCGCAAATCACGGGCCACCACTTGCAAGCGTGAAGGAGCAATAAACCCGGCCAGGCGCTCGGGAACACAAGACGCCACCACAACCGCATCCCCCGCCGCATCCACGCCCGGCCCCTGTGGCGTCGTCGAGTCCGGCCCGGCAGGTGCTGGCGTGTGGGTAGCCACGACAGTGGCACCCACCACGCCTTGCTGGCTTGGGTCACCATCCACACCAACCACACCCAAACGAGAATCATCTGCTGGCGTTTCAGGCCGGGCTGGTTGGTTGGATTTAATCCCTTCTGAACGTAGTGAAGAAGGGTATTGGTTTAAGGGGTACCGCTCACCGACGGACGATAACCGGTACCCCGGAGAACAATCACCTGTGGATAACCCGGTGTCGCCAACAGACACCCCCACGGTAGCGTTTTGGTTTTGGCGGTTTTCCGCCACTTCACTCCGAGGTACCGGAACCGGTACCCCGGCCACACCACCTATGGATAACCCAGGCATGTCGCTATGTGTATTCTCGTCACTGGAGGCTTCGTCCGTGCCGTCGGCGATGGTGATCGGATGACCGTCCACGTCCAGCTGGACGACTTCCTCACCATCGGGCCGCGGGGATACACACGCCACCACATCGCCGCGCACACTCTCCGGAACTTCAAGAAAAGCTTCCTCAAGACTGATCGGCTCACTAGAAAGCACCGTGACCGTCGCGAATGTTCCACGCCCACCAGCAACACGGAACCGATACCGCAAACCGGCAACCTCGAGTTCTTTGAGCGCGGTAGATACCGCACGCCGGCCGAGTCCGAAATGCCCGCTCATCGAGTCCCGAGTCTTCGGAGCGTGGGGTGGCATCGAGAGCATATAGACGAACAAGCCGAGCGTCGGGGCAGACAAGCGCACGCCCCACACGACATCATTCGTCATCCAGGTGCCGCCGCGGTTTTTCCGGGTAACGAAGAGATCACTACTCACGGGTGTTCACCTCCCCCGCTGTTCGTGTTGAAGAATAGGGCTGGCTGGCCCTCTAGGAGTACCGAAGGCCAGCCAAGCCCGCGCGCCAATGGGAAGCGCGCCCCCAACCAACCCACGCATAATAGAAGAAGCAAACCAACTATCAGCGTCGATGGAAGGGAAGAACATAGAACTACTGGCGGTTACCATGGGATTATCTCCAGCCACTCGCTGAGATTTTCCGCAGCGATCTGCGAGGACGCGGGCGGGAAAACCGTCTCTCGGGTAAGGATGCCCGGCGACGTGAAAGCCGCGACCTTCAAGCATTCCCCACCAAGCCACGTACCAATGCAGGTGTCCGTGCGGTTCGCGACTATAAGCCCCACAAGCGGGTCAATCTGGGAGTGGGAAACATACACATCCTCACCCTCGCTAGCGTTGGGGCCAAACGCCGGAGTCGTGCGGTAAGCCAGGCCGCACACCAGCCACGGCAAACACCAACCCCACAGCTCCTCCGGGAGTGCGTTCAGGTTGTAGCCCAGGCGAATCTCGCCGCCCTCCACGCACACCTTAAAATGCTCAAGCACCCGACACGCTTTATCGAAGTGTTCTTCGGGTACGCAGTCCACATCGAAAGCTACATACACCCACGGGTCACACACCCGCATGCCCAGTTCTGGCGAATACACGCCCTCATCGCCGATATTCAAATTCCAGCACTGAATAACAACCGACTGCCCCAACTCCAACGTCGTGTCCATGAGGTGCCTACCCGAAAATTTCCAACTGGCCCGGCAGAGCCGCGCCTGACACCTCGCCGGCATTATCCGGCGAAGCATCCTCCGCAACCGGCGCAAGAATACGATCAACCTCCGACTTAGGGATGCGCCATTGGCCGGACGGAAGTCTTACGGCGCGGATATCGTTCTCGGAGCACCAGCGTGTGACAGTAGTACGGCTTACACCCATAAGAGAAGCAACTTCTCTCGTCGTCAAAATCCGTTTAGGCACCATACCCCCTAGTTGCGCTACGCTCATCTGGTTGCAAGCCTATATGGTGCGGCCAGATGCGTCAAGACGTGCCAGTTGCGCGTGATGCGACTGGATGGTACGCTATAGGCATGTCAATCGCCGCTGAAGAACTAAATCTCACGAGCGACGAGGCCGTTGGCATTAATGTCATTCTCTGGCTTCGCCGTCGCGGAAAACAACAAATGGAGCTAGCGAACTGGCTCGGGCTCAATAAGGCAAGTGTTTCGCGGAAAACTTTGGGTAAAACTCCATGGTCAGTGCAAGACCTTGTTTCTACCGCAGCTTTTCTGGATGTGCCTATCTCCGCACTTCTTCCCGACTCCGTTGTAGAGGAAGAGCAAAAGAAAAAGGCCCGCACATCCGAAGATGCACAGGCCGTTCAGAGCCACCTGAGAGAATCGAACTCTCGACCTATTCATTACGAGTGAATCGCTCTGCCGACTGAGCTAAGGTGGCACGCTACCCGCAGCTAGCCGCGTATGCGGCCAGTTCACAAGGCAACAGATGCATACTACCCGGCCGGTGCGCGGGCACGCAAACCCCGGAGCCGTGAGCTAGCGAACGTTGCGGGCGGGGCAAGGCGACCGGGCGGCAGGCGCGGCGTCGTCGTAAAAAGAAAGGAAAGAAAAGTGTTGCTCCCCGGGGCGAGAGTCACATGAACTCGCCTCGGGGAGCAACATGGGGATTACAACATCCCCAGATGAGCACACCGACCACCACAACCGGCGGCTCAGGCCTATAAAGTTTTTGACAATCAGCCCTGCTTGAAAGCCCATTCAAGAATGGCCGCGTCAGCACATACAAGCATAACGCCCCGGCGCTAAGGGAGCAAAGAATTGCGTTCCCTATTTATGTGTACAACTTCACTACGGGACCGTAACTTCGTGAAATTTGCAGCAATTCCATGCCGACCTGGGACGATAGGCCGATATTAAGCACACGCCCCGGCCCGCTCAGCCCGGCGTTCACCGCACCTCGCCCACCTCGGCCGCTCGCCACGAAGCGCCCGCTCACCACGCTAACGCGCCGGGCAATTAAGGTTCTCCGGGACGGCTCCGGTGAGGTAAAACTGGCGAATCGGATCATCGATGCACCGGCCCGCGGTCCCGAAAGCGGTATGCCCATCACCTTCCCAGGTCACCAGCACGCCAGATTCTAAATCCTCAGCGAGGGACTTCGCCCAAGCCTGCGGGGTAGCCGGGTCGTACTTGGTGCCGATCACGATGATGGGCGCCGCGCCGGCCGCGCGGAAGGGCCCCGGATTCTCCTTCGCCTGGGTGGGCCACACCTGGCACAGATCCGAACCCGCGTAAGCATCCCCGAGCAGCGGGCCACCCTTGGTAGCCCGCGAGGCTTCCTCCAGTTCCGCATCCGTGGCGGGCCGGTAATCCGCACAATTAATAGCCCAATTCGCTTCCGTGGAATTATCCAGGAAATGCCCGTCGCTCGGATCGCGGCTCTGCCCGGTCAGGGCGATGAGCTGGAGAACCGTCCCCTTATTTTGCTTATCGACCTCCGAAATCCCCTCCATGAGCACCGGCCACAGCATCTTGCTGTAGAACGGAATAGTGAAAGCCGATAGCGCCTGCGCGCCGGTAAGCGGCATATTCGGATTCCCGGTGGCGATGGGGGTGGCGGTGGCGGCGTCGATAATACCGCGCATATGCGCGATGCCCTCATCCACGTTCCCCTTCAACGGGCAGCGCGAACCCTGTTCCTGCTGGCACCATTCCACGAAACGGCGCGCGGATTCTTCGAAACCACGCGTTTGATCGGTGGCGAGACGGGCCGTGCCCAGGGTGGTGTCGACGGCGCCGTCGAGCACCATACGCCCCACGTGAGCAGGGAAAAGATCCGCGTACTGCGCGCCCAGGAACGTGCCGTACGAATAGCCCAGGTAGTTGAGCGAGCGATCCCCCACCAGGTGACGCAGCACATCGAGATCCTGCGCCGCCGAACGGGTATCAACGTACTTGAGATACTCGCCGTTTTTCTCCTTGCAGCGTTCGGCCACCCGCCGCGCATCCGCGGCCTCCTTCGCGCCCGCCTCCGGATCGGAATCCGGGTAGGTGGTATCTACGAGCTGCTGCAATTCCGCATCCGTGAAACAGGTTATCGGGGTGGATTCGCCCACCCCGCGCGGGTCAAAACCAATGACATTATATTTTTCGACAACATCCTTGCCCAGAGAAATCGAGGCCGTGGGGAGCAACTCAAGACCCGAACCACCCGGGCCACCAGGATTAATAAAAATAGAGCCGACGGCGCTGCCACTCGCCTCTTGTTTCCGCATCGATAATTCGATGGTCGCCCCTTCCGGGTCCTCATAATTCATGGGAACCTGGACGCGAGCGCATTGATCTTTGCCGCAAGAAGTCCATTCCACCCGCTGCTCATAGAACCGGGCGAGCTGCGCCGGATATTCGGGCAACCCGCCGGTGGAGGTATTGCCGGTGCCGCCACGCACCAGGGCATTATTGGCACACCCGGAGACTAAAAACAGCACGGCGCCGAGAGCAGCAAGAGTTCTTTTCACGTGTCTAGCGTACGGGAGCAAGCTGGTAATAGGCAGGAGGCCGCCATAATTTCGCTAGCCGTGCAATTACTGCATTTTCGCGTCTCGGGCATTGCGCGGGCGGTCACCCTCTGACAGACTGAATGTGACGCTCACTACACATATTGAGAATGTCGCGTCCACGCCCCAACCTGCGTGCCCACGTAAAGGAGGAAGAATGAAGGCTATTCGCTACTACGGCAAGGAAGACGTCCGGCTTGAGGATATTCCTGAACCTGAACTCCGGCCGGGAACCGTGAAGATTTCCCTGGCGTACAACGGTATTTGTGGCTCTGATCTGCACCTGTACTTCGATGGAGTCATGCCACCGGCTCCCTCGGCTGATGAACCCCACCCCATTTCCGGAGAAACTCTTCCGGTGGTTTTCGGCCACGAATTCTCGGGAACGGTGGATGAAGTCGGCGAAGGCGTCACCAAGGTCAAGGCCGGTGACCGTGTTGCCGTGGAACCCTTTATGGTGTGCGGGGAATGCCCGGCCTGTAAGAAGGGCATGTACAACCTCTGCGAAAAGATGGGATTCATTGGAATCTCCGGGCGCGGTGGTGGCCTAGCCGAAAAGATCGTGGTGGAGGAACGCTGGGTTCATAACGTTGGCGATATTCCGCTCGATCAGGCCGCTCTTATCGAGCCGCTTTCCGTTGGCCATCACGCGGTCGCGCATGCCGGCGCCGCTTTCGGCAAGGCCGAAGGCAAGGTCGCCGTGGTGGGCGGGGCCGGTCCGATTGGGCTGCTCACCGCCGCGGTCCTCAAGGCTTACGGCGTGAAAACCATCGTGTCCGAACCTTCCGAAATTCGCCGTAACAAGCTCAAGGAAGTGGGGGTTGCCGATCTGATCGTCAACCCGGCGGAAGAGGATCTGCTGGAGAAGGTGAAGGAATTTACCGACGGCGTGCTCGCGGACTTCGCTTTCGATTGCGCCGGGATTTCCGCGGTGGCCGATCAGCTTCTCAGCGTGCTCACCACCGGCGGGCACCTCGAAGTGGTGGCGCTCCACGTCCATCCCTTCGAGCTGGATCTTATGGGTGCCATTATGATGCCCGAACGCTCCATCAGCGCGTGCATTGGTTACTGCAATGATCACGAACCGTCCATCAAGCTGGTGCAGGAAGGCAAGGTCAATCTGGAGCCGCTCATCACCTCGAAGATCACCGCTGATCGCATCGTCGAGGATGGCTACAAGCGCCTGCAGGGCAACCCGGGCGAAGTGAAGATCCTTGTTTCGATGAAGTAGCTCGATGAAGTAAGGAGTAGCGCGAGCTAGCGAGCGGACGCAGGCGCGAGAGTCGGCGAAGCCAAGTCGATAAACATCGCTTCGAGGGCGAGCTGCGGAGCAACATTCGCGGCCAGCCGGCGCCGCGCCTGCGCCACCGCGTCCATGCGCGCCACCGAGAGCTCCGGGGTGGAAGCCGCCGCGGCAGCGATAATCTGCGTTTCGAAATCGGCGTTAATAAGTTCGACGCCGGCATCGACCTGCACCGCCAGCACATCACGATAGAGTGCCAGCACATCAAGCATGGCCCGATCCAGGTAGTCGCGGTCCTCCCGCACCGCCCGCTTTTTCCGCTGTTCCTCAAAAGCACGGATCTGGGCGCGTTGCGAAGCCGAACCGCTCTCCCGCTCCCCCAACCCAATACTGGCCCGGAATTCCGCGAGCTCGGTATCGGTTTCGGTACCAGTTGCCGCCTTCGCGCCCTTTTTCGATGCGGTGCCGGAGTGCGCGGATTTCGACGCGGTATTTTTCGACGCCGCACCCGCGCTTGCCGGATAGTGATCGAGGAGATGCTGGGCGGCGAGCACCGCGTCGGCAGTCCCGCTCAGATCAAGAGTTTCCCGTAGCAGCGCGGCGCGTTCCGCCGCGACCTGCGGATCACGAAGTAGAGCGCGAGCCCGGCCAATATGGCATTGCGCAATACGGGCGGTCGCGCGGGCCGTACGCTCATCAACCTCGAATTCGCCGGCCAGGAGCTGGGCGACCGCTTCCACGCTCGGAACCTGGAGGGCCACGTGGCGGCACCGGGATCGAATCGTGGGGAGCATATCCTCCGGCGAAGCGGTAATCAGAATCCACACGGTATCGCGCGGGGGTTCCTCGATTGCTTTGAGGAGAACATTCGTGGTGCGTTCCAGCATGCGGTCTGCGTCTTCAATAATGATGATGCGGCGCCGACCCACCGAAGGGAACGTATAGGAAGATGCTACCAGCGAACGGGTTTCTTCCACCGAGATCGTCACCGAGCGCGGATCCATCCGGATTACATCGGGATGGGTGCCGCCCAGCGTGGTGGTGCAGGCATGGCAGTGCCCGCAGCCGGGCACAGCGCCGGTGCATTGCACGGCAGCCGCGAAAGCGAGCGCGGCAACCGAGCGCCCCGATCCGGGCGGCCCGGTAACCAACCAGGCTTGGGCCATTGCCGCGCTGCTAATATCCGCCGTCGTACTAGAATCTGGCGATGGGCCGGGCAGCTCCGGGTCGCCGATCCGCGAGGCCCAGGCCGCCCGCTGCAAGAGCTCGGCAACCGGCTGCTGGCCAATAAGCGCGTCGAAAACGCTCATGATGCTTCTCCCGCACCCGGCCCGGATGCACCGCGATCCGCCAAGCCCTCCACGGCTTCCAGGCCTGCCAGATTTTCCAGGCCGGCCAGACCTTCCAGGCCTGCCAGCAGAGTTTCCACCCGCGCAATAATCTGGGCGGCCAACTCGGCAACCGTCTCGCGTGCATTAAGCACCAGGTAGCGCTGCGGATTATCCGCCGCGAGCGCGAGGAAATTCTCACGCACCGCCCGGTGGAACTCCCGGCCTTCCGCCTCGATACGGTCGTAGTGGCCGTCATCCGCGCGCGCTAAGCCCTCATTTTCCGGGATGTCGAGGAGCACGGTGAGGTCCGGCCAGAGTTCTTCGGTGGCCCACTCGGATATCGCCCGGATTCCCGCGCCGAGCTCGCGCGCCCCGCCCTGGTAGGCCAGGGACGAATCAATATAGCGATCCGAGAGCACGACCGCCCCGGCCTCCAGACCCGGGCGAATAACGGAAGCGACGTGCTGGGCGCGATCCGCGGCGTAAAGAAGCGCCTCAGCGCGCGGACTGACGGCACCCCCGTGCAAAAGCAACTCCCGAATCTGGGTACCGAGCATGGTCCCCCCGGGCTCCCGGGTCTGCACAACCGTATACCCGCGCTCGGAAAGCGCCGCAGCAAGCAGCTGCAACTGGGTTGTTTTCCCAGCTCCATCCCCACCTTCAAAGGTAATGAACACCCCGCGCATTTATGCCTTCTCGGTGGTCGATTCGGTAGCGGACTTTTTCGCGGAAGGCTTCTTCGCGGTGGTCTTATTCGCAGCCGGTTTCTTCGAGGTTGTCGTCTTGGCCGTCGAAGTTTTCGCGGAGGTCTTTTTCGCCGTCGTTTTCTTCGCGCTTGAGCTTGCGGACGCGGTCTTCTTCGCCGTGGTACGCCGTTTCACCGGGCCCTTCGCGCGCCGATCCGCGAGCAGTTCGTAAGCGCGCTCGGGGGTAATATCCTCCACGGTATCGCCCTTGCGCAGCGACGCATTCGTTTTCCCGTCGGTCACGTACGGCCCGAAACGGCCCTCTTTGAGCACCACCGGCGCTTCGGTCACCGGATCGGTTCCCAACTCCTTGAGCGGGGGCTTGGCAGCGGCCTGCCCGCGGCGCCGCTTGGGCTGGGCCAGCAAGGCCTGCGCCTCCTCCAGGGTGATCGTGAAAATCTGCTCCTCGGTTTCCAGCGAGCGCGTATCTTTCCCGTGGGTGATATACGGGCCGTAACGCCCGTTCGTCGCGGTGATATCCACGCCGTCCTCACCCTGCCCGATCACGCGGGGCAGATGCAGCAAACGCAGCGCCTCCTCCAACGTGACAGTTTCCGGTTGCATGGACTTGAGTAGCGAGGCCGTGCGCGGCTTCGGCGCTTTTTTGGAGACTTTCCCGGTGGGAGTGAGCGCGACTTCACCCTCGCGAATAATTTCGGTGACGTAGGGCCCGAAACGCCCGGATTTTACGACGACGCGCCGCCCGGTTTCGGGGTCTTCGCCCAGCTCACGCCCATCGGAGGATGCCTTCTCCAGGATGTCGCGGGCGGCCTCCACCGTCATTTCATCGGGGGCCATGCCGGCTGGCACCGAAGCACGTTTATCCGAGCCCTCTACTTCAAGATAGGGCCCGTATTTGCCGTTGCGCAGGGTGATTCCCTCCCCAATCGGGGTGGAATTAATAGCGCGTGCATCAATATCCCCGAGGGATTCCACCCGGCCTTCCAGGCCCGGTTTATCGCCATCTCCCCGCCAGAATTTCGACAGGTAGGTGACCCGGTCCCCGCTGCCCTCCGCGATACGGTCGAGGTCGGTTTCCATCTGGGCGGTGAAATCGTAATCCACCAGGTCGGGGAGGTTTTCTTCCAGGAGGCGCACCACGGAGAAAGCCGTCCAGGTAGGAACGAGCGCCTGGCCGCGATGCTCTACGTATCCGCGGTCGGTAATGGTGGAGATCGTGGAAGCATAGGTTGAGGGGCGCCCGATACCCAGTTCTTCCATTTTCTTCACCAGCGATGCTTCGGTGTAGCGCGGCGGGGGAAGCGTTTCGTGGCCGGTGGCTTGCGGGGCGCTGACCAGCAGCGCTTCCCCTTCTTTTACGTCCGGGAGCCGGGCGGCATCCGTAGCTTCGTAACGATTAGCATCCCGGCCTTCTTCGTACGCGGCCAGGAACCCGGGGAAGGTAATCACCGTTCCGGATGCGGAGAAGGTGGCGGTTTGGGCTCCGGCCGCCCCGCTCACCGGCACATCAATTTTTAGCGAAACCGTTTGCCCGCGTGCATCTTCCATCTGGGAAGCAACCGTGCGCTTCCAAATGAGTTCATAGAGGCGGAAGTCCGCTCCGGACAGTTCCCCGGCCACCATCTGCGGGGTGCGGAAATGGTCCCCGGCCGGGCGGATAGCTTCGTGAGCTTCCTGCGCGCCTTTCGCTTTCTTACCGTAGAAACGCGGCTTTTCCGGCAGGCTGGCCTGCCCGTACAATTCCTTGATTTGGCTGCGGGCCGCGCTGATGGCCTGCGCGGACAGATTCGTGGAATCGGTACGCATATAGGTGATATAGCCCGATTCGTACAGCGACTGGGCGATCCGCATCGTTTGGCGCGAGGAGAGGCGCAGCTTACGCCCGGCTTCCTGCTGCAAGGTTGAGGTGGTGAAGGGTGCGGCAGGGCGACGGCGATACGGCTTTTCTTCCCGGGTGCGTACCGTACCCCTCGCGCCTTCGAGTGTTTCCGCCAGCTCACCGGCCAGCTCGGAGTTCAAAGCACGGACGCCTTCTTTAGTGGCCTTGGCGGAGAGGGCGCCGTCGTCGCCAAAATCTTTACCGGAAGCAATTCGCGCGCCGTCAAGGGAATGGAGGGCTGCTTCGAATTGTTCGGACGTGCCGAAAGTAGCGGTCACGTCCCAATACGAGGCGGAAACGAAAGCCATGCGTTCGCGTTCGCGCTGGACGACGAGGCGCGTGGTGGCGGATTGGACGCGGCCGGCGGAGAGTCCCGCGGCGACCTTGCGCCACAGCAGCGGCGAGACTTCGTAGCCGACCAGGCGGTCGAGGATACGGCGTGATTCCTGGGCGTCCACCAGCTGGGTATCGAGCGCGCGAGGTGTTTCCAGGGCGCGGGAGATCGCCTCAGGAGTGATTTCGTGGAAGACCATCCGCGAGGTGGGAACTTTCGGCTTGAGCACCTCGTAAAGGTGCCAGGCGATTGCTTCCCCCTCGCGGTCCTCATCGGTTGCCAGGAAGAGTTCATCGGCGTTCTTCAAAGCTTTTTTCAGCTCGGCAACAGTTTTGTTCTTCCCGGCAGAAATAACGTAGTAGGGCGCGAAATCACCGTCCACATCAACAGCGAAGCGCCCGTAGGGACCCTTCTTCATACTGTCAGGGAGCTCCGAGGGCTGGGGCAGGTCTCGAATGTGCCCCACGGACGCCAGCACCTCGAAATCTTCGCCTAGGTACCTGCCGATCGTGCGCGCCTTGGCGGGAGACTCCACGATAACCAGCTTCGTCACAACTGCATCCCTCACTACTCACGGCGTGACAAGGTCACGCCTCCAACACATATTTTGTGCCCTGTTGTCACACGGTAGCACGCCCGCGCCGAAAACCGGCGCTCGTGACGGGTACTCCTTACAGGTACTCGTGACGGGCGGCTCGTGACGGGCGCTCTATTGTTTATCGCCTAGCTCCCGGTTCCTGTTCCCATTCCTGTTCCTTCGGTCAAGAGCCCGGTGGCGATGAGCTCGCGCACCGTCTCGAGCAGGCGGGCTTGGACCGCACTGCTATCCTCCCCGTAAATCTGCGCAATCGCCTGGCATAAGGCCCCCACGCTCAACTCGCCATCGCAGGCACCCACGAAAGCCGCGACTTGAGAATCGGCCGGGAGGGTCTGCTGGAATCCGCCCGTGTGCGCGAGAACAATACGCAGTGGATCGGCCGCCCCGGGATCATAAAAACGATGCTCGATTACTTCGGTGCGGGTGAGGTGGCGCTGCGCTAAATCCTCATCGGGGGCGGCCACCAGGTGCCGGTTATTCCAAACCCGCTGAATATGCTGGCGAATATCACCCTGGGGACGGCCCGGTATTTCCTCGGTGCGGATCATAGGTTCGCGAGCGGCAGCCGGACGGGAGAGGATTCCGTAGCCCAGGCTGATGGCGCGTATCCCGCGCGCGGCAAAATCATCGAGCCAGGTACGGTAGGCATCCTCGTATCCAGCATCGCGCGGGCGTAGGCCGCCATCCCGGAGCCACATTTCCACGTAGTGGGCCGGATCGACGTCATCACGCGCAATGAACCAGGCATCGAGGCCCGCCACCCGGGCCCACACCTGCGGGTGGGTATCCCAAGAGCAGCCGTCTTCCACTTCCCAATTCCCCAAAATATAGGCGGTGCCGGTATCCGTGAGGTGGGCGGGAAGCGCGGAGATGAGTTCAGAGAGGAGAGTATCCCCACCGAAGCCACCGTCGCGATACTCGAAATCGACTTTTTGCCGGACGCTTGCGGGGGTGATAACGAAGGGCGGATTGGACACGATGGTGTCGAAACGCCCTTCCACCGGATCGAAAAGGGAGCCTTGGAGCAGTTCCACTCGCACGGCCGCGAGCGCGATATTGAGGGAGGCGAATTGCAAAGCTCGCGCTGAAATATCGGTGGCGACCACCTCGCAGCCGTGCAACGCGGCGCTAATGGCATGGATCCCGCAGCCGGTTCCCACATCCAGAACCCGTCCCCCGGTATAGGTGACGATATTCGCGAGGGTGCGGGTGGCCCCACCCACCGGCATAACGTGGTGGGCTCCGGGTACCCGGCCGGCCAGTTCCCCGAAATCGGAGGCGATCAGCACTTCGGTGCGGGTGATCCGCCGAGTGCCCTTGCGGGTAATGTCCAGCGGAACGGGAACCACTTGGAAACGGGCCCGGTATCCCGCGTTGCCGATAACGAGCAGCGCGTCGCGCGTGACCCGGTCACCGAAGGTAGCAGGAAAAGCGCCCTCGAGTTCCGCGGCACTCAAGGTGTCTCCAAGAATAAGGAGGCGAACCTGGCAGGCCAGGATCTCCGCTTCGGTATGCGGGGCGGTGGCCTGGTGGCACGCTTTTTCGCATACGAGGAGCGCGGGAATGCGCTGCTCGCGGCGCATGGCGGCAGTGGCTTCCGGGCCGAGCAGGGTGGATATATGTGTGGTGGTATAACCTGTGAGATCTTGACGTAACGTGGTGGCGAGGCGCTCGGGGGCGCCCGGGACAAAGAGCTCCATGCCATAACAGTAAACTGCCCGGCCGTGTTGAGGAAAGCCCCGGGCGCAGAAGCGGGAGCTGGCTGTACGGCTAGCGCGCTGGTCTTTGGTTTCCGGCGCCATGGCCTTCGGTGCTTTGGACTGCAACGCTTGAGACCGCATTGCTTTGGCCTTCAGCGCTCCATCGGGCACACTACACATATGCGCCTCCTTTCCCTTCTTGAAGAATCCGCCACCGCGGGACAGTTGGTAGCGCTGCGCAAACAAAACGCCCGCCTCGCGCGGGTGGCCGGGTGGCCCGCGTGGGTCAACCCGCAGGTCAAGGACGCCTGCGCTAGCCACGGCGTCCCGCACCTGTGGGAGCACCAAGTGCGCGCCGCGAACCTCATTCACGCGGGGACCCATACGGTGGTGGCGACCGGGACCGGTTCGGGTAAATCTTTGGCGGCGTGGGTGCCCGCGCTCACCGAGATGCTGAGCCCGCGCGACTCGGGTAGTTTGGCGCGGGTGAGCGCCCCGCCAACCGTGCTGTATCTTTCCCCCACCAAAGCTTTGGCGGCGGATCAATACACCTCGCTGCGGGCCCTGGCCCGGGATGTGGACTCCCGTATCACGGTGGCTACCGCGGACGGGGATGCCGACTCGGAGGAGAAAACTTTCGCGCGCGACCACGCCGATATTGTGCTGACCAATCCTGATTTCGTGCATCACGCGATGCTGCCCCAGAAAGACCGGTGGCAGCGGATCTGGCGTGGGCTGCGGATGATCGTCGTCGACGAATTTCATTCGTATAAGGGCCTGTTCGGGGCGCATGTGGGCCATGTGGTGCGCCGGATTTTGCGTATCGCGGCGCTGTACGGCGCCCATCCCACCGTTGTTTTCCTGTCGGCAACCGCCGGCGCACCGCAGGAAACCGCCACCAGATTTATCGGAACAGCTTTCGGACCCATCGAAGCGGTCACGGATGATGCCTCGCCGCGCGGCGAACGTACCGTTGCCTTGTGGCAGTGTTCTCCTGTCGACGACGACGCAACCGGCCACGTTCCTCCCGGGGAAGAACCGGGAGCCGCGGAGGATACCGCACGCCGTTCGGCCATGGTGGAGGCGGCTGATTTGACCGCTCGTTTCGTGGCCGAAGGCGCGCGCGTCCTCACCTTTGTGCGTTCGCGGGCCGGAACCGAACGGGTTGCCGAGCTGACCCAGGAGTTTTTGCGCGAGGAACACAATCCGCTTGCCAAGGCTGTGGCGGCTTATCGCGGCGGGTATCTTCCTGAGGAGCGCCGCGATCTGGAGCAGCGGCTGCGCTCGGGGGATCTGCGAGCCGTGGCAACAACGAATGCCCTGGAATTGGGGATTGATATTTCCGGGCTGGACGCGGTTATTCTCACCGGGTGGCCGGGCACCACCGCCTCTTTTAACCAGCAGGCGGGGCGTGCCGGGCGGGCGGGTAGTTCCGGTTTGGCCGTCTTTATTGGAACCTCGAATCCGCTAGACCAGTATCTTCTGGCCCATCCGGATACGATCCTGAGCGCAGGTGCAGAAGCGAGTGTTTTCGATCCGCTCAATCCGAATGTGTTGACCGGGCAGCTGTGTGCGGCCGCGGCCGAGCATCCTCTCACCGCGGCAGATGCCGCAGTTTTCGGGCTCCCTGACACCTCGCTTTTCGACGAGTTGAGCGAGCAGGGGCTCTTGCGCCGCCGCCCCGGCGGGTGGTTCTGGGGGCACGCGGGGATTAGCGCCCACAATCTGGTGGACCTGCGCGGTGAGGCAAGCACCGTATCCATTGTTGATGAGGAAGATGGGACCATCTTGGGGACGGTGGATGCCGCGCGGGCGGATACCACCGTGTACCCGGGGGCTATCTACGTGCATCAGGGTGTTCCTTTCGATGTACTGACGTGTGATGGTGACGAGGCGATCGTGCGGCATCGCCTGAAGGATGATCTGCGGACTTTTGCCTCGGAGGAGACAACCGTGAAAATCCTCCGTACGCGCGCCAGTACCGCAACCCGGTTCGGGACCTGGGCCTGGGGTGATGTGGAGGTATTCAACCGGGTTATCGGGTACCACCTGCGCCGGGCTCGCGATGGCATGTACCTCGGGTTTCACCCCATTACTCCGCGGGAGCGCAGCATGGAAACGTGCGGGACCTGGTGGACGATGTCATCGCAGGATTTGGAGGAGCTCGGCATTCCTGCCGCGAATGTTCCCGGGGCCCTGCATGCCGCCGAGCATGCCGCCATCGGTATGCTTCCCCTCTTCGCGATCTGCGACCGGTGGGATGTGGGAGGCTTGTCTACCGCGTACCACCTGGATACCGGGGCGGCTACCGTGATTATCCACGATGCTGCTGCCGGTGGTTCGGGTTGCGCCGAACGGGGGTATCGGGCCGGCCGGGAGTGGATCCGCGCCACCCGCGATGCCGTGGCCGGCTGCCCGTGCCAGAGCGGGTGCCCGCGCTGCGTCCAGTCCCCGAAGTGCGGTAATAACAATGACCCGCTGTGGAAAGAGGGCGCGGTACTGGTGCTCAGCGCTTTGAGCTGCGCGCTCGATGAGCTGGCGTCCGCGCCGCCGGTACCGTGACCCCGATCAATAGGCCCGGCCCGCGATGTCACCCGGACCGCTACCGGCACCGCGCGGGCGCGGGTGCGTACCCGAATCGAAAATATTTCTTCGGCTTCGCTACATTCTTCGACGACGGCGCCGCTGCGCTGCGCGCTGCGCTCGCTCTTGGTGCAGGCTTCGGCTAGCGACCAACCCTGGTTGATCACCCGCTCCGCGGTTTGCACAGCGATGACATCTGCCGTGGCACGGGCCTCCATTCGCGCGATCACCACGGTGACCGCGGTGAGCACCGCCCCGGTCAGGACAAGCACCAGGGCTATCACCCCAATCGCGAGCACCGTTCCTGCTCCCTGCTCGCAGGCTTGAATTGGAACCCGGGGCCGGGCAGTGCGCGGCTTCCAGTGCCGGACGTGCAGTGGATCCCGATGCCGAGCACGAGTCGAATCCTGGTGCCGGGCGCGGGCTGAATCCCGAGGCCGGCCCCGGCTTTCCCTCCGGCACAGCAGATAGAGCCGGTGCCATTCGCGCCAGCTATCCCGCCAGGAGATACGCTGCTGCACGAGCGCAGTCCGCTTCCCGAGCACAGTTCGCCGCCCGAGCACGGGCGCGCCCCGGCTCCTCGCTGAGGCCCTCATGTTCCGAGCACCCCGGGTTCCAGATCTACCGAGGTACTGGCTTCCATGGTGATACCCAGGGCCCGCAGCGGACCGGCTGCCTGGGCTCGCACCACCACGTTCACGTGATCTTCCGCGCGTTGCAGGTGCAGCTTGGCCCGGGGTGGGAGTTCGCGAGCGCGCAAGGACTCCTCACTTTCCCCGCGTGCGGCAAGAACCGCAATATCGTGGGAGGCGCTGCGTAAGGAGATGTATTGGGCGCCGGCGCTCAGTGCCCCGAGCGCGAGCAGCACGATAATGAGCACGCTGACAATCCCGAGGGCCACTTCCACGGTGACCATGCCCGCTTCCCGGTTCTCCACGCCGTAGGGCCGGCGCAAAATGCGCGAAAGTTTGCGCGAGCGGATCTCGCGGCGGCGGCAGGCACAGGGAATTGCGATATGCCCGCGGGCCTCAATTACCTCGTGGCATTGTGCGCACAGGCGCCGGCGTTCCCGGGACCTGCGGACCGGCTGGGCAAGCGGGCCGGCGAGCAGGGCTCCCTCGCCGTCCGTGCCCCGCGGGAGAGAAGGAAACTCCTGGCATTGCTCAGGGGATTGCTTGGGTATCATGACGGGTCTTTCTCTTTCTAGGGAGCCGCGAGCACCCCACCGGCACCGGTGGGGAACCCGGGGCTTATATGGGTCAGGCGATATTGAGTCCGCGCCGGAAAATCCCGGCTATGAGTTCACGCATCCAGTCCTGCTGGGAGAGCCAGTAGAGGATCCCGGCAATAGCGCAAGCGCCGAGGGTGCCGACGGCGTATTCGGTGGTGGTCATCCCCGCTTCCGGGTGGCATTTCCCCTCGAGGAAGGTACCGCCCGGATGCGCGGGGAGAGCTGATCGAACGGGGCTGAGTGCTGTGGTCATGATGCTTCCTTTCTTATCTGTAACGAACCGTGTTGTGGTTGTTGGTGGGTGGTGCCGGACCTCGCTACCCACCGCTCAGAGCCTGGGCTGCGGGCTGCTCGGAACGTGCTCGGTCCGGCTCCGTCAGTCTCCCGCGCCTTGCACCCTCCCGCATCCGGCCCCTCGGCATCTGTGGATAACCATCCCGTTCCACGTACCTGGGGATAAAAGTGGATAAAGCAGCGTTCGGCGGGATGCGCCGGAACGGCCCGGCTTTAGTGGAAGAGGCCGGTGGCGGCGCCAGCTACCGCCGGAACGATTCCGACGAGGATAAATGCCGGTAGGAAGCACACCCCTAAAGGAACAACGAGGCTATTGCCGAGTTCGGCCGCGGCCCGGCGTGCTTCTCTAGAACGACGACGCCGGTAGCTGCGGGCAGCCGTGCCAAGCAGGGTGAGCGGGGCTACCCCGTTTTCCCAGGCTGGCTGGAGGGCCTCCCGCAGCAAGTGGGCGCGTGGATGTATTCCCTCCCATGCTTCAGCCCAAGGTGCGCCCAGCAGGAGGAGCTGCGCCGTCGTACCGATATCGAGGTGAGCATGTTCTTCGGCGACGGCGAAAGATACCGCTTCCAGTGCGGCGGGCAGGGAAGCCCCGGAGGAGAGCGCCACCCGCGCGAGGTCGGCGAGGAACGCCGGATCGGAGGGAGGTAGGCGCCGCCCGGTTTGGTGCGCCGTTCCCGGCAGATAAGAGCCATCCTGCCGGCGCGCACTTCGCCTGGTGGCGGGCCTCCACGTCCAAGCGAGCAGAAGGACCAGGAGGCACAGGGCTAGCCCCATTGTTCGGCTTTCCGTACGAGGCGGCGCATCCAGAGGATCCCGGCCACTTCGCAGATGAGCGCGAGGGCAAGGCAGCACCGCCCGATGAGGGTGCCAACAAGGAAAGTCACGGGATTACCTCCGAAAAATGAGCCGAGGAGCATGCCGAATAGCGGCATGGCGGCCAGCATTTTCACGGCCGAACGCGGTCCGGCCAGGGCGATGCGGCGCTCCCCGAGCGCATCGCTGGATTCGGAGAGCGCTGCCGCGCAGCTCTCGAGGATGCGGGCGGCCGAGGCACCGGTGTGGTGGGTAAGGCGGCATACCGCGATAAGTGCGGGAATGCCGAGGAGGCCCCGGGCGCGGCGCGGATTGCGGGGCGCGCGCTCCCATAGTTCCCGCAGGAGTACGGGGACTCCTACGTCGTCGATCTGGCCAGCGGGGTCGCGCTTGGGTTCGCTCCCGAGCCCCCTCCTAGAATCGCCCGCGCCACCGCCCGTGCCCCCGAGTGCCGCACTTTCTCTATGCGGCTGGAAACGGGCGAGTGCGGCGAGCCAGGCGCGGCGGTGATCGGCACCCGAATCAATGCGGGCCGCAACTTCCACGGCGAGCAGGCCGGCGTCGAAACTAGGCGGGGAAGCGCGCATTTTTCTGCGGAGCACCCCGCGCCCGGGCGGTGTGCTGCCCGGCGAGCGCATCAAGCGACGTGGCGTATCGTGGGCACGACTCCCCGGCCGGCTTGTATGAGCTCGGCGCCGGGGCCGGCCCGCATGGGTTCGGTTCCCCGACCGGCCCGCGTACGCGTATACGCTCAGCAGAATTCCGAGAATAACCAGAATTACCATGTTCCCTCCAGCCCTAGTCGCGGGCCCAGGGTGGCCCACCCGGGGCCAGCACGGATGGTGCCGTCGGCACTGATAGTCAACGCATCCGGAGCCTCAAGCTCGCCATTGCGGCTGTGGAGGATAGCCACGTGGGTGATGCGCCGGGTCGGCCCGTGGCGCTCGATGGAAATAATGGCGTCGAGGGCCGCGACCGCTTGAGCGGCAACCACCGCGGCAGACATTCCGGCCAGTGCCCCGAGGGCCACAAGCCGGGCGGGAACATCGCGTGCCGAATTGGCGTGAATGGTGGCCCATCCGCCTTCGTGTCCGGTATTGAGGGCCGTGAGGACCTCGCGCACTTCTTCACCGCGGCACTCCCCCACCACTATTCGATCCGGGCGCATCCGCAAAGCGGCCCGCACCAATTGGCTCATGGTGATTTCGCCGTGGCCTTCCACATTGGGGCGCCGGATTTGCAGGTGCAGCACATGCGGGTGCGCGGGGCGTAACTCCGCGGCTTCCTCAATAATAATGAGGCGTTCGGTGGCCGGTACGCAGCTGAGCAGGGATGCCAATAATGTGGTTTTCCCCGAGCCGGTAGCGCCCGCCACCATGACGTTGGCACGCCGCTCCACCAGGGCCGTCAATACCGGGGTGAGGGCGGCAGGAAACGTGCCGGCAGCCTCGAGCTCGGCGAGCGTGAAGGTGCGGGCCCGTTGGGTACGCAGTGAGATAGCAGCACCTTCTGCGGCCAGTGGGGCGAGGACCGCGTGCAAGCGCGTTCCATTGGAGAAGGTGCCGTCGGCGATAGGAGCGGCGTCGTCCAAACGTTGGCCGGCGCTGGCAGCTAAACGCACCGCGAGTGCGCGCACCTCCCCCGCGTCGGAAAGTAGGGCGCTCAAGGCTTCGTCGCGTTCCAGTCCGGTTCCGCGATCCAGCCATACCCCGGTGCCACCGTTGATTAAAATATCGGTGACGGTGGGGTCCTCAATCACGCGCCGCAGGTGCGGGCCCCAGCCGCGGGCCACCGCGTTAATATCGCGGGCCGCTCCCAGCACATGTTTGATTTCTATCGCGTGGGGCGCCACCGCGTAGAGCACTCCGGGCACGCTGACGCCGCGGGCTAATTCCCGGCGGGTACGGGCCAGGTCACCGCGGTTGCGGGCCACACCCCCGCGGTTGCGTATCTCATCCGCGCGGGCACCGGCCAGTTTTCCGCGGGCACCGGCTAAAACCCCGCGGGCCCGAAGCACACCTAATTCGCGCGGGCTATCCATATATCCACCCCTTACCCGCCTGCCAGTACCGCATCGAGATGCGCGGCGAGCTGCGTGATATCACGCGCCGCAACGGAGCGGCGCTGCTCACCCACCGCAACGCCGTGGGAGAGGTCCTCATCCATTCCGCGCAGGCGCCGCACCGGAAGCACCTCCTGGCCGATATCCACACCGAAGGCCTGAGCCTCCACCTTGTGGGCGCATCGCGCCGCGATGACCACGGGCGTGTTCTCCCCCAGGTCGCGCAGGATTCTGGGGATGGCCTGAGCATCGCGGTCGGTTACCCCGGTAACGAGGACCACCGCATCGCACCAGGCCCGCCAGCTGGCCGGCCCGGTGCCCGGCAGCAAGGAGCTGCGCGGGAGATCCACATAGGTGGTGTCGTTCGCTTGGGAGAGCGCGTCAATGGCGTGCGGCACCGCCTCGCCGTTCGGTGGCGCTCCGCCGCGAACGTCCGCGCTCAGCAGGCTCAGCTGCCCGCGCGAGGGCAGGGCCGCCCGGAGCCGCTGCGGGATCAGCGTGCCCTCCGCCTGGGCAATATCCGCCCAGCGCACCCCGCGTTTGTCCCGGAAACCCATGAGAATTTCAAGCCCGGCCGAAAGCGGATCCGCATCCACCACGGCGGTACGCGTGATACTCAGCGAGGCTAGCCAGGCCGTGATCATCGATACCCCGAGTCCGCCGCGCACCCCGGCAAGCCCGATAATGCGCCCGCGCCGAGTTTGCCCAGCCGCCAGTACGAGCTCGAGAAGATCTTCGGCTTGGCGCGGGAGTTCCAGGACCACCGATCCGCGCGGAAAATAGCTGGCCAGCACCGGGTGGAAACGCGCGCGAACCGTGGGCAGGGCCGCCGGAAGTTCCTCCAATTCGAGCACGGCCGGCGGCGCAGCTACCTTCGGTGAGCCGCGCGCCACCTGTATTCCGGCCAGCTCCGTGACCGCCTCCACCTCCCGCACAACTTCCTCATGCTCGCAGATAAGGGAGACGAGCTCGCGCGGGACCGCGGAGATGAGGGGCGCGGGCGAAGCACCACCGGAAACAGAAGCCCCGCCGGAAAAAGAAGCCCCGCCCGAAACAGCAGCGCCGGACGACTTTCCGGCGGCGGCACCGGAGGCAGCGCCAGCAGCCGAAACACCAGGGGATAAAACACGAGAAGAAGTCATACCCCGAGCTTGCCGCGCCTCGCACACCTCCGCAGCCGGGTTGTGCGCCGCTGTGGATAACCCCTACACGAGCGGTTCTGTGGATACGTGCGCCCGATCTACATCACACCACCGGCTTACCGTCACACCACCGGCTTACGTCACACCATCCACCCCGGCGGGCACCACACCACCCACTTTGTGACACGCCGCCCGCTTTATGGCACACCGCCGAAATTCTCCACATCCGCGTGATTTCTGGCATATCTTTGAGAAAGAACTATCAAGGGAGGACCCATGTCTACGCCAAATGACCCGTACACTACCGCGTCGCGCCGGCCACTAGATGATGACGATATTCTCGAGCCCATTGCCGAGGACCATCTCGCGGACCAAGAAACCGCCTACCTCCCCACCACCCAACCTCCCGCTCCCGCCCCCGTTTTTTCGAACGACGACGCCGCTCCGTTCCCGCCGGCTCACCCCGCTGCGGACGTTGCTAGCGAGCCCGCCCCTTTGAGTGATTCCGCGCCCGTGGTTGCCGCCACGAAGGAACCCGAAGGCGAAGTCGCGGACCAGCCTGAAGCCGCTGGCCAACCCGAAACCGCGGGCCAGCCCGAGGGCGCCACCACCGAAACAGAGCAGCCCGCCTCGACTCAGCCCGCTCCGGAAGAAGCCGAAGCCGCGCAGCCCACCAGCGAGGAACCCGCCGAAACCACCGCTTTCGCGGAGGCAACTACTCCCGCCGAAACCACGCCTCTTCCGGAGCCCACCGAAGCCACGCTTCCTGCTGAAGCCACCTCGGCTGAGCCTTCCGAGCCCGCCACGCCAGCGGCACTCGCACCGGAGGAAGCCAGCCCGGAGCCAGCCGCGCCGCGGCGTCGTTCCGTATCTGAATCACTGGCCGCCGGAGCTTTCGATGATGGCTACCAGGCGGAAAGCTCCGCCCCGGACCGCGAATACGCGAACCTGGCACAGGCAGCCGGGGTGACCGCAACCGTTCCCGCAGCGTCCGCCGGCCCGGAAACCGGCACCACCACGGACACTGATCCCTACGCCTCCGCCGGTGCCGATCCCTACGCCACCACAAACACGGACCCGTACGCCTCCGGGGAAGCGACCGCAACCGCGCTCTACCCGCCGGCCGGCGAGTTCGGCGACCCCGGCGCGGAACCGGCAGCGGCACCTACCGCCGCCCACGCCGCGGGCTTCGACGCCCCCGTCTTCCCGGCCGTGCGCGAGGAAAGCTTGGAAGACCAGCGCACCTGGGCGGATATCGCCGAAGTGGAGCCGATTCCGGATGCCCCCAAGGGCCGGGTGTGGACCCATATCTGGGTCGCGGCGGTCACGCTCCTGCTGCTCCCACTGACCTGGTATCTCATCTCGGACGCGGTGGCACGCCTGCACCTGGCTCGCCCGATCGCCCTGGAAACCGCCCCGGTTAATGTGGCGGCACTCATCGAAATGGCCGGAGGCGTCGCGCTGCTCGTGGTTATTGCGCTGCTCGCGGGGCTGTCCTCCCTGGGCGCACAGCTGTGGGGCTGTCTCCTGGTAGTTGCTGGTCTCGCAGGGCTCGTACTTCCCGGATATGCGCTGCGCGGGGTGCACTGGCTGGATTCGCTTATCGGCGGATTCAAGCCGATCACGGATAATATCGTGCACCACTTCGCTTACGACCTTGCGTTCGGTGGGTTTATGCTGCTGGGTGCGGTGCTGGCGGCCATCGGATTCGCGGCGCACTGGGCGCGGTCCCGCGGTTCGCGGCGCGCCCGCGCTTTCACGGTGCGTGAATACCGCCTCCCCGAAGACGAAGCATAAAAAGCCGGGGCCGCGAAAAGCCCGCGCGCAGAAAACCGCACCTAGAAAAACCGGAGCGTAACAAGGTACCGTATGAGCTCACTTCCCGCCGATAATTCCTGCGTATGGATCCCCGGACCGTGGGAGCATCGCCTCGTGACGGCGAACGGTGCGCAATTCCACCTGGCCTATGCCGGGAGCCACTCGACCCGCACCCCGCTGGTGCTATTCGTGCACAGCTACCCGGAGTACTGGTACGCCTGGCGCCACCAGATCGAGCCGGTGGCGCAGGCCGGTTACGAAGTCGCGGCCGTGGATCTGCGGGGCGTGGGCGGCAGTGATAAAACGCCGTCGGTGCAATCGGGGCCCGAACTGGCCCAGGACCTTATTTCGCTGACCGAATCCCTGGGGGCGAGCTCGGCGGTAATCGTGGCCGCCGGCTCCAATGCCGTGCTCGGGTGGGCGGCGGCGGCCATGGCCCCCGATATTATTACCGGGCTCGTGACGGTAGCCAGCCCGCACCCGCTCGGGCTGCGGCATTTCGGACGCGGGATTCGCCCGCGCGGCCTGCTCGGTTTACTCACCTCACGGCTGGGGAATCGTTCCCCGCGTGCACTCGGGGATACGCGAAATATGCGCCGGCTGCTCCTGGAATGGTCCGCCCCGCACAGCCACGGCGCCGCGGACGAAGCCGAACAGTACGCCGCTGCCATGCGGCTCCCGGAGGCCGCGGCGAGCGCCGTCGAACAACTGCGCTGGACCGCAACCTGGCGGCGCCGCCCCTCCGGCAAAGCCTGGCGCGATATCCTCTCCACTCCCGTGGATGTGCCGGTGTGGGCGGTGCGCGGCCTGGCCGACCGCATGATTAATGAGCGGGCCTGGGCTGATGATCGGTCCTTCGCCACCGGCTCCTACCGGCTCATTGCCGTGCCGGGCGCCGGGCATTTCATCCCGGAAGAATCCCCGCGCGAATTCACTAATATCGTGCTGGATTTCCTTTCCCAACTCGAGCGCTCGGCCCGGGTATGAGACATTTTCCGTGAATAATGGCAAAATGTGACATGAGACTACTTCAGGAATATTCTGAGTACATCGGAGGAAGGCTAGAGATGGATACCAGCGTTTTACGAACCGTGCCCCTTTTCAAGGACATGGATGAGGAAAGTCTCGCCGCTCTCGGCGCGATGATGAGCGATACGTCCCTCAAGCGGGGCGAATCCCTTTTCCACGAAGGCGACCAGGGTGATCGCCTTTACATCGTCACCGACGGCAAGGTGAAGCTCAGTCACACGTCCGACGACGGGCGCGAAAATCTGCTCGCCGTTCTCGGACCCGGGGAAATCATCGGTGAACTTTCGCTCTTTGACCTGGGGGCTCGTTCCTCCACCGTCACCGCTATTGCGCCGACGCATCTGCTTTCCCTCGCGCATCGCGATATGAAGAATTTTATCGAGGAGCACCCCGCGCTGGCCATGTCGATGCTCCGTGAAATGGCGCGTCGCCTGCGCAATACCAATGAGAATCTTGCCGACCTGGTGTTCTCGGACGTTCCCGGCCGCGTGGCGAAGGCGCTGCTCGACCTGGCCAATCGTTTCGGCGAGCGCACCCCCGAAGGCGTGTACGTGGCGCACGACCTCACGCAGGAAGAGCTCGCGCACCTCGTGGGTGCCTCGCGTGAAACGGTCAATAAGTCTCTGGCTGATTTTGTTTCCCGCGGGTGGATTCGGCTCGAAGGTCGCGCCGTGCTGCTCCTGGAGATTGGCCGCTTGCAGCGCCGCGCCCACTAGTCTCTACGTTTTATACTCACGTTTAACGCGTGACGCGGGTGGCTGGGCCCTGTCCAGGGTTCCGACCGCCCGCGTTCGCGTGCCTTCCGGGCCCGTTTCCTTACGGTTTGGTACGACGGCGCAGCTGGGGCGACGCCGCAGCCGCGTTTCCGTGCCGTTCCGCGCATTGCAGCGCAGTGCTTTTAGTACGACGGCGCAGCTATCGGCCATCATGAACCTCAACAATCACACCAGCACCTGGGGAGGGGGGCATGTGTTGTCGGAGCTGTACTTCGCATGTACAACATCTGCAGTACACCCCGGAAAAACACCCAGCCCCGCCTCCGCAGACCGGAAAAGCTGAGCGCCGAAGGAATGCCACAGGATGCAAATTGGTAACCATCACGGTCGCGTAGTGCAAGCCCAGAGCAGAAATCAGGCCAAAATGGTGCGTGGATTTGCACCCTGTTGCAGGCCCACTGTTGAGCCTTCGCACGCAACCAAAACCCGCTTCTTTACCGGGCGGCGGGAGTGTTGGGCTAATAGACAAATGGTGGGTCTTATACCCGGACTTTTCCTTGCCATACCAATGAAAAGTTGACCTTATTGAGCTCACGCACCCCAATGGACTTGCTTCCTTGACATTCATGGCGTGACATGCGTTGACGGATAACTCTTTGCATCCATGCTGCCGCGCACCACAGCCACAAGGTGGGCAGAGCACGCAGTGTGCGTTCCGGGCCGCGTAGACGCCACAGTGCACGTTAAAGGCACGAAAACGGTCGTGAACGGTGCCCTCCCTCGCACTTCGTTTGCCAACCCTGTTCATACGGTTCCGGGCCAGATCCAGGCCCCGCCCGCACTCGCGGGCCTGCAGCCTCTGTTTCCTCGCGTCCTGGTACGACGGCGCAGCTAGGGCGACGGCGCTACTCTAGCAGCCACACACAATACAATATCTACCCCCCTAGACTTGAATTAGTCGAGAGGGGTAGACTACGCTTATGAAGCGCAGAGATTTACTCAACGAGCTACGAAAGGTAGCGAAAGCCAAAGGCGAGGAACTAATCCTCACCGAAGGAGGGAACCACACCCGGGCACAGATCGGGGACTGGGTCGAACCAATTCCCCGCCATCGTGAAATTTCCGAAAGGCTCGCTCGTAAGATTCTCGAAAGGAGCAAGAAGTGACAACAATAGATACCACGGTTACCCGTGACGGAAATTGGTGGGTCGCCGAATTTACCCTTAACGGAAAAGAATACGGCACGCAGGCGCGCCGCCTTGATCAGATCGAAGAAATGGTTAAGGATGCCGCTGCGCTTATTACGGGAGATTCTCTCGATAGTTTCGCCGTTAACGTCACCGTTGACACGCCTGAATTCGCGGAGGATATTAAAAAATATAAGGAGGCTTCGCTCCGTTTGGTTCAGGCGGAACACGAAACTCGAGACGCTTCTCGGCTTGCGGTTGCCCGGTTACGGGATGCAGGTTTTTCTCTTCGTGACATTGGTGTAGTTATGGGGATTTCATACCAACGCGTAGCTCAACTCTGCGCATAGCCATCATTCGAAACAAGGATTGGAAAACACGGGACGCCTCCCACCCGGCCATCCTGAGGTCGCTCTTCCAGGTAAGCCCGGATAATCGCTCTTGTGACGGGGATTCTCCGGATCGCTTCGCGGTGAGCGTCACCGAGGTATGAGAAAATCCCGCGTCACAGGCGGACCTATGACGCGGGACATCACATGGTCGGGGTAGCGGGATTTGAACCCACGGCCTCTTCGTCCCGAACGAAGCGCGCTACCAAGCTGCGCCATACCCCGTACTTTGGCAACTCAATAATAATAGCCCTCCGCAGCGGAAAAAGCTAAATCCGATCTAGTGATCTGGCGTACAACCAGGCAAGTGCGCTATGCGCCTCGCAGGTCAGCGGGGCACCTTCCCCGCGGGAACTTCCCCGCAGCCCAGCCCAGCACCTCCCCGATCAGCACGCTCACTCCGCGCCACCGCGCACCCGCAGCACAATCGCTTCGGGTGGCCGGAGGAACCTGACCGGCGTATACGGCGACGTCCCCAGGCCCGCAGACACATTCACCGCCATGCCACCACGCAGCACGCGCACGCCGTCGCCGCGCAGGGGCAGGCGCTCCTCGGCCCGGTCGCCTCCCGCACCCGCGCCACCCGCACCCGGCCCAGTACCGACCTCATCACCACAAGGCCAATCGAAAAGCCCGGAATCGTAGCGCAACGGGAGATCACAATTCGTGGTCAAAGCGCCGAATCCGGGCACCGCCAACTGCCCTCCGTGGGTGTGGCCGGCCAGCGTCAGAGCTGCGCCGTCGTTCATTAAGACGTTGAGAGCGGCGCAATACGGTGCGTGAACGACGCCGAGACGCAGATACCCACGCCCAGCGTTCATGCGCGGCGCGCGGCCCGTGTTCGCGCTTTCACCCCGAGCCGCGGCACCTTCCGCGGTATCGGTAACCTCGCCGGGCCGCGGCATCCGGGCCCGGCCGATATGGGGGTCGTCCATGCCGACTGCGTCGATGTCCCAGGCCGCCGCGCGCAGCCGCGCCCGCCGATTATTGAGATCGATCCAGCCGAAAGCTTCCAGCCCGGCGGTCATTTCCTCCCAGGGCAAATCCGGTTCGTCCTTCTCGGCGAGCGGCGGGAAGAGCCCCTGCGCCACGTAGCGCAAGGGATTCTTGAGCACCGGCGCGAAATAATCATTCGAGCCGTACACGAAAAGCCCCGGAATATCAGCGAGCGGCGCCAGCGCCTCAAGGAGAGGGCCGACGGCGCGCGCTTCGGACAGATGGTCGCCCGTCAGGACTACGAGATCCGGGCGGCAGCGCTCGGCCAGGTCGCTCAAGAATTGCCGCTTGGCTCGGTGGCGGCGCAGCAGGTGCATATCCGAGAGGTGGAGAATGCGCAGCTCACCGGCCGTGCTCGCAACTTGCGGCAGCACCAGCACCCGCTCGCGCAGAGTGTAGCGGTGTGCTTCGTGCAGCGCCCAGCCCAGGCACCCGGCCCCCGCTGCCACGCCGGCACCCAGGGCCTTGAGCGCGGTGCGCGGGACTCGGTGCTTATCAGCTTCGCTCACGGTATCCGCCTTCCTTTTCGCGCGTCCTACGGTTTCTGGAATGCCACCGGCCCTGATGACCCGGCCCGCCTAGCACACCCGGCCAGAGTTTCGCACCGCGCAGCCCGGGCCGCGCAGCCCGGGCCGCGCAGCATCGGCTACTCTTCCACAACCTCGACTTCTTCGTATTCTTCGTTGCTCTCGCCTTCGTGAACGGACTCGGGCGGAACCGCGCCCTGCTCCCCCGGCGCGGGTTGCGCAGGGGCCGGTGCAGGCGTGGGTGATGGCGACGGCGTGGCCGGCTCCCGCATGGCGGGTGCCGGGCGCCGCATCGGGGTGGTGGGCTGCGGGAACGGCACGGCCGGCTGACCGGCCAAAGCGGCGTTCATATAATCGGAGAACATCATGGCGGGGAATAGCCCGCCGTAGACTTCCGAGTGCCATTGGCCCTTAATAACGGCGTCGAACATAGAAATATTGCCTTCCATGTGACCCTGCCAGGTCACAGTGGCAAGCTGCGGGGTGTAACCCATAAACCACGCGTGCCAGTCCTTATCGGAGGTACCGGTTTTCCCGGCCACCTGGCGCCCGCGCAGCGCCGCTTTCTCACCGGTCGCCCCGGGTTCTACCACGTGCTGAAGCACCGCGTTTGTTTTGCGCGCGGTTTCCTTGGAAATAGCCTGCTGGCACTGCGGTTTACGTTCGGAAATAACCGTACCGTCATGCTCCTCGATGGAGGTATAAGACATCGGATCGCAGCGAATACCATCATTGGCGAGGGTGGCACCGGCCGTCGCCATAGAGAGCGGGGTGACGTTATTCGTACCCAGAATCATCGGGGGAACAATAGTAAAGGGCTCGTGATCCCCGCGTTCCACGCCCATGGCCTGGGCTTTATTCGCGATCTGGCACAGATCCAGCTTCTGGGCCATATGCGCGAAAGTCCCGTTGGTGGACATACGGGTACCTTCCAGCACCGTGCGCGGGCGGTTGGACTGCCCGAGGTTCCCCACCGGCCAGGGTTCACCCGCCAGATTCGTGCAGGAAGCCTGGAATGAGCTCTGCGGCAGCAAGCCTTCGCTACTATCCACCACGTCATAGGCACTACGCCCAGAATCCAGCCATTCCACCAGGGTAAATATCTTGAATGTTGATCCGGACTGGAAGCCGGCACCGCCACCCATATCCTGCGGGGCCGTGACATTCACCTGCGTCATGCGGGTATCCGTGTCATTCGGAACCCCGAAGCGGGTATTTTGCACCATCGAAACAATATGCCCGCTCCCCGGCTCCACGGACACCAGCGCGGCATCAATTCCGGAGGCATCATCCACGGGCTGGTGCGTGACCACCGAGTCATACGCCTGCTGCTGGCGCGCCGAATCCAGGGTGGTGCGGATGACTTTGCCGCCGCGGTAGAGCTGGCGGGTACGCTCGGCGCGGGTGGCACCCAACGCCTTGTCATTGAGCAAATCCTTGACCACGTACTCGCAGAAGTAGGCGCTAATACCCGCCGAACCGCAGCCGGCCGATTGCTCGGAAACGTGCATATACGATTCAATCGGAGTGGCCTGAGCTTCCTTCATTTCCGCTTCGGTAATAAAACCGGAACGGTACATTTCGCCCAACACCACATTGCGGCGCTCGGTATTCGCTTCCGGATGGCGCACCGGATCCCACTGGGCCGGATTCTGGGTGATCCCGGCCATCGTGGCCGCTTCCACCACCGTCAAATCCTTCGCGGACTTGGAGAAATAGCGCTGCGCGGCAGTTTCCACCCCGTATTGCGAGGGGCCGAATTGCGCAAGATTGAGATAGCCGGTGAGAATCTCATCTTTCGTCATCGTTTTTTCGACGGCGATAGCGTAACGAGCTTCGTTGATTTTACGCGCGATAGTCTGTTCGGTAGCCCGCTTGATTTTCTCATTATCATCAGCGATACGTCCCTCTTCCAGGAGCGCATTTTTCACGTACTGCTGGGTGATAGACGAACCACCCGAAAGCCCGCCCGAGGTGAGATTGGAGACCAACGCGCTGACGGTGCCCTGCACGTCAATGCCGTGGTGCTCGTAAAAACGCCGATCCTCAATTGCGACGACGGCGTTTTTCATATGCTGCGAGATCTGATCGGAGCGCACGTTGATCCGGTTTTCAATATAGAACCGGGCCAGCACCGATCCGTCTTTGGCCAGCAGGACCGTCTGCTCCGAAGGTTCGGTAAAGCCTAAGTCCTCCGGCACGTCGTCGAAAATACCGGTCACCGCACTCGCCGTAGTCCCCATCGTCATAACGAAAGGCAGCGCAATCCCGGCCATGAGGGCACCTCCGCCGCACAGAGCCAGGATCAGCGCCAGCACGAACGTTCCAATTTGGCGTCCGGTCGCTTGTTTTTTCGGGCTAGAACTCGACATACCCCTAAGAATACTGACCCGGCGCAGCGAAAGAAACGAGACATACGCTTCCCCGGGGTTCCCCGCGCTTCCCCAGCGCTTACCCAGGCTCCGCCCCTCCATAAGGCGGACCAAAGTAGCGCACGTCATAAAACGCTAATACTATGATCGTAAAACAGTAAAGAACTGCACCGTTAAACACCACCACGCCGGAGTGAGGGGGATAGATGACCACAACACTAGCCCTGTATCCGCACTGGGCAGATGCCGCCGCCTGCACCGATATCGATCCCGATTCGCTTTTCGTGCGCGGCGCCGCCCAGCGCCAGGCCCGCTCGATTTGTTTTCGCTGCCCGGTGCGCCTGCACTGCCTGGCTGATTCGCTGGACGCGGAAATGATGTTCGGGGTGTGGGGCGGGATGACGGAACGTGAACGCCGCGCCCTGCTGCGCCACCACCCGGAGGAACGCAATTGGAGGCGTCGCATTTTTGAGGGGCGCGACCCCCTAGCCCGCTCCCTGCGCGAGGGGGAGGGCTAAGCACGCCCACCGGAAATTTAGCCCGCGGGCAGCTGGCTGCGCCGTCGTTCCACCAGAGACGCCGCAACTTCGCGCAGCCGTAACCTTCGCGCTAACCTATGACCAGGCGCGGTATTCCGCGCGCTCACACTCAACGATTCCGCGAGAGGCCTACGCATGGACACTATCAGCACCCGTTTGACCAGCCTGGGTATCACCCTTCCCCCGGTTGCCGCTCCTGTTGCAGCTTATATTCCCGCCAAGCGGCACGGGGATACGGTGCGAACCTCCGGGCAGCTGCCTTTTGTGGACGGGCAACTGCCGGCCACCGGGAAACTCGGCGCGGAAATCACCGCGGAGGACGGCTATTCTTACGCGCGTATCGCCGGGATTAACGCCCTCGCGGCGGCCGCGGAAGTTGCGGGCGGCGTCGATCATATCCGCGGTATTTCGCACGTCACCGTTTTCGTGGCGTCCGACCCGAGTTTTACCGCGCAACCCCAGGTCGCGAACGGTGCCAGCGAACTTTTCGGGGAGATTTTTGGCGGCGACGGCGCACATACGCGCTCAGCCGTCGGCGTGAGCGTGCTCCCGCTGGACGCCCCCGTCGAGGTCGAAATCGAAGTGCTGCTGCGCTAACGGCGCATTGCGGTTCGCGCGCGGGAGCTGGCGCGGTGAAGGCGCGCGTCCGGTGGCGGGCCGGAGACGCGAACTAGGAAGCGAGTTCCTGGCGCGGTTGGGCCTCCAGGAATTCGCGCACCTCCGCGCTGGGGATCTCGCGCGCGTAACTGCCACCCGCGAAGGTCTCCATCGCGCCAATGCCGCGCTGGAAAACAAAGCGGATGGCCCCGCCCAGCGATTTTTTATCGTGGCCCATGGCGCGCATAATATCCGCCACTCTCACCCCGGCGGGTAGCTCGGTGGGCAGGCCGATGGCGCGCAGCAGGATATCCACCCGCTGGGCGTCCTCCGCGGTGAGGTAACCGTAACGCAGCCCGAGCCGGCATTGGAGGTTCAGCCCAATCGCCACGCATTCCCCGTGCGGGAGGGAATAATCGAGCGCGGCTTCCAGGGCCCGCCCGATAGTGTGGCCGAGGTTGAGGGCCATGCGGCGGTTGCCTTCGTGCACATCGGATTGCACGATCTCCACCTTAATTTCCGCATTGCGGCGGGCAATATAGCCGCTGAGTTCGGTATCGCCCACCATCTCCCGCACGCCCCTACAGCGCCGCACGAAGTGTTCTTCCAGGGTCTCGAAGAAGTTGCGGTCGGCCAGGCAAGCGTGCTTGACGGTTTCGCCCATGCCGTCGCGCAATTGTGAGTCGGTGAGCGTTGCCCAGCACGCCACGTCGATGAGGACGGCGCGCGGCTGGTGGAAAGCCCCGATAAGGTTGGTGGCGGCCGGGGTATCCACCGCGGTTTTGCCCCCGATGGCGGCATCTGCGGCGCCCACGAGCGTCGTCGTCATGGTGATATACGGGACGCCGCGGGTGAAGGTAGCGGCCACGAAACCGGCCAGGTCGGAGACCACCCCGCCGCCCAGGGCCACCACCACGGTATCGCGGTTGAAGCCGGCCGCGAGCATGGCATCTTCCAGCTGTTCTTTGGTGGCGCGGGTTTTGTTTTCTTCCCCGGCCGGGAAAACGAAGAGCTGCGGGGCGCGGGATTGTGCGGTCGGAGATTGGGCGGCGCGGGCGAGCACCTCCATGACCTGCGCGCCAATGAGTTCATTGACGGTGCTATCGGTAATAACCGCCACCCGGGAGCGGCCCAGCCCGGCCGCCTCCAGCACGCCGGGCAGCTCGCCGGCCAGATCGGTGCCGATAAGTAGCGGGTACGACTCATCAACGGTGCGAGTCAATTCAACATTGAGGCGGGTAACCACGTGATCCTCCTGGGTTAGTGGTTGGTTACGGGTGCGGGATTGGAAGTATGCGCGCAATTGGCAGCGTTGTCGGGATGTGCGCTACGCGCATGCTGCGCCACCCACCAGTGCATGGCGATGGCCGCGGCCGCGGCAACGTTGAGGGAACGAGTGGAGCCATCCTGGGTGATTTCCACCGCGCCGTCGCAGCGTTCGAGTAAATCGGGGGAGATCCCGGCGGATTCCTGCCCGAACACCAGCAGGCAATTCTCCGGAAGTTCGGACTTCTCCAGGGGCACCGCGCCCTCCTGGTTATCGATGGCGATGAGCTGGTACTTATGCTCGCGCGCCCATTCTTCCAGGTCAGCCGGAGTGGGATGGTAGTACATCGTGAGGTAGCGATCGGTGACGAGCGCCCCGCGCTTATTCCACTTGTGCCGCCCCACGATATGCACACCGCCGAAATTAAAAGCATTGGCGCTGCGCACAATCGAACCGATATTGAGGTCGTGCTGGAGATTCTCAATGGCAATATGGGCGCTGACCGCCCGGCTCGCCATATCCGCCTTGATCGCTTCCACGCTCCAATAACGATATGCGTCGACGACGTTACGGTGGTCACCTTCCGCTAAAAGCTGCGGGTCCAGGCGGGGGTCGTCCGGCCAAGGCAGCGGGTGCGGCCCCACCCCGACCGTGCGTTTTTCACCGTAGGGCGAGCCACCCGGCTCCGGGATGCGGTGCGCGGGCAGCTCAGCGGCCTCATCCGCGGGCGCGGCGGGATCGCCAGCGCCTGCGGTAGGCGCCGCATCGGCAGTATCCACGGCAGGGGCAGCCTCATCCGCGGGCACGCTGAGATCATCACGAGAATCACAAGACTGGGAAGAATCTGTCACTCCCCCAGTCTAGCGGCGCGCCCGCCCCGACCATGGGGAAGCGCCATATTTACCCGCGGGCCACCGGGGCCCGTGTTTCGTTGGCGCCGTCGGCCTTGTACAGTGGTATACGCAAGCGCAATAAACGATTCGCCACCCCGAGCCCGGGTGCGGGAAACCCTAAGAAGTGGAGCAGCGATGACGAAGATGTGGAAACCTCTCGCGGTGGTGGCCGCCGGTGCCCTGATCCTGAGCGGGTGCGCGAATAATGCGCTGGTCTCCTCGGAAGGCGGGCACGGCCCGTCGATCAGCGAAGGGCACGGCCGGGGCGGATCGGACGGCGCTCCTATTTTTGACGAAAGCATTTCGAAAACCGGGCAGTTCACGCCGGTTGCCGATAGCGCTCAGGCCCGCGAGATTATTAAACGCGCCATCGCCAAGCAGGATGAGATTATTGCGAAAAGCTCGCAGGATTTCTTCGGCACCGCCATCGGAATGGATATGTCCATGGAGATTTCCGCGGATGTGCCCGGTGAGGGCCCCGGGGTTGCCACTATCGATATTGATATCGATGTAGATCCGAGCACCCGCCTCATGGCCATGGAGATGGATATTGACGCCTCCGGAATTCCCGGGGCGGAAGCGGAGGGCATGCCCAGCAAACTCTCCACCGCGCTGTGGATCGGGGAAGGTTCGAAGCCGGATACTGTCACGGTGTATACGAATATGGCCGGTTTCTGGAGCAAAACCGAGGAAAGCCTGGCCGATATTGTGGATTCCGGAGATGCCCCCACCTCGCCCGGCTCCTACCGCGGGGAAGATATTTTCCCGAATATTGAGAAGACCCAGGTTTTTGAGGACGCGGAAAACTACCTCATCGTCGGCCCGCTTTCCGAGACGATGGCGCAGGAAATGCAGGGGGCCTCGCCCGGTTTGGACCTGAGTGATTCCGCCAATCTTCAGGTGCGTATCGATAAGCAAAGTTACGAGGTGCGGGGCATGGCCATCGTGGCCCCGGCCTACTTCCAGGGCCTGCCCACGGAAACGCGGGTGCGCTGGGATTACCGCCAGGCCAAGCCGCTCCAACTGCCCGATGAGGCACGTAAGGCCCCCGCGGAAAGCAGTAGTTTCTAAGCTTGAGTGCGCCCAGACAGCCCCGGCCCCGCGAATTTCCGCACCAGGGCGCGCGGGGCGAAACGTAACGCCGCGGCGGCCGCCTTGTACAGCGCGGTGGGCGTAACGAGCACCCGCCCGCGCCGGCATGCCTCCAGCGCGGCACTCACCACGGCTTCGGGCTGCGCAAAAAGCAGATCGGCCCACTGGCTGGCATCGACCGCGGCCCGCTCGTGGAATTCGGTGCGGATAAGCCCCGGGGTCACGCAGGTGACCGCCACCCCGTTCGGTGCCAGTTCCGCGGCCAGCCCTTCAGAAAATGTGCGCACCCAGGCTTTATGCGCGGAATAGGTGCCTTGCGCGGTGCCGGCCGTCATCGAGGACACGTTAATAATTCCCCCGTAGCCGCGCCGCGGAAACTCCCGCGCCGCCGCGTGGCACGTGATAAGAACCGCGCGCACCATCACGTCAAGCGCTTCTTCTTCCCGCTCCAGCTCCCCGGCGGAAAATTCCTGCCCCAGCCCAAAGCCCGCATTATTGACGAGCAAACCGATGGGCCGCGAGCGCTGCGCTACCCGGCGCGCAACCACACGAGCGTCGTCGTGCCGCGAAAGATCAGCGGCAAGCACCTCCACCTGCACCCCGGCGACCTGCCGCAGATCATGCGCAATCGCCTCCAAACGGGCCCGATTGCGCGCCACGAGCACGAGGTCATTTCCTTCGGCCGCGAGCTGCCACGCAAATTCCAGGCCGAGCCCGGCGCTGGCACCGGTAATAAGAGCACTTCCCATAACCGCTATGGTAACGTGCCCGCGGCTCTCTACACTGGTGCTATGCGTATTGCCACCTGGAATATTAATTCTGTGCGCGCCCGCGCCGAACGCGCCCGCGCCGTCCTGGAACGCTGGGACCTGGACGCCCTACTCCTCCAAGAAACGAAATGCACGCCCGCGCAGTTCCCGCGCGAAATTTTCGAAGAGGCCGGATACGAAGTCGCCTGCGCCGGCCTCAACCAGTGGAACGGGGTCGCGATTCTTTCCCGCGTGGGGATCGAGAACGTGCAGGTGGGCTTCCCCGGTCAGCCCGGTTTTTCTAAGGTCGACGACGACGGCGCGCTGCTCAGTGCGCCCACCGTAGAAGCGCGTGCCCTGGGAGCGCGCCTGGGTTCGGGGCCGGCCGCGGTCAATGTGTGGAGTCTGTATATTCCCAACGGGCGGGCCTACGGGGATCCGCATTTCCATTACAAGCTGGAATTCCTCGGTGCCTTGCGGGCGGCGGTGAGCACGCGCCTGGGCGAGGAACCGGAGTATCCGCTGCTGTTAGCGGGGGATTGGAATGTGGCCCCGCGGGATACGGACGTGTGGGATATTGATTATTTCCGGAACGACGTTGGCATGTACGTGACCGCGGAGGAACGCGGGGCGCTGGCCGGGCTGCTGGAGGCAGGGCTCGCGGATATTACCCGGGCGGCCGAGGGCGCGGATTACACATTCTGGGATTATCAGCGTTTGCGGTTCCCGAAGAATCACGGGATGCGTATTGATTTTGGTTTTGCTTCCGCGGCGCTGGCCGCCCGGCATACCCGCTCCATCATTGACCGGGACGAGCGGAAGGGCAAAGGAGCTTCCGACCACGTCCCGGTCATTATGGAGTTTGCGGGCTAGGCGGCGGAGTTGTGGCGCGTGCCCGCCACGCTAGGCCGCGCGGGTGATCTGGGCGCGGCGCCGGCGGGTACGCAGGTGCAAAATCCGCGCGCAGCCCAGCCCCGTGGCCGAGGCGATGATGGCATAGAGGAAGGCGCGGGTGTAATCGCCGTCGCACATAGCACCGATCTGCGCGCCGAGCCGCGGGGCGAAAATAGCGGCCACCGAAAAACCGGTGAAAGCGAGCGCGTAGTTAATGCCTTGCCAGCGCGGACCGAAGCGGTCCATGACGCAAGCGGGCATGATCGCGATGGTGCCGCCATAGCTCAGGCCGAGCGCGAGGAGGCCACCGGCCAGGAAGATGCCGCCGGCCAGGGTGCCGCGCCCGCCCGCGATGAGGAGGAGTAGCCCGAAGGCGTCGCAGCAGAAGGTGACTTCGAGGGTGCGGGCGTGGCCGAGGTGGTCGGCGAGCCAGCCAAAGCAGAAACGCCCCGCGGTGCCCGCGCAGGCGTAAAGGGAGACGAAGAGCGCGGCGCTGGCCGCGGAGAAGTGGAACATTCTCGCCGCGATGGGCGCCGCGTTGGAAACGATCATGAGGCCGGAAAAGGCCCCGGCGATGAAAATGGCAAAAATGAGCCAGAAATCGGGGGTGGCGAGCATCTGGCGGGTGGTGAGAGACGGCCGGGCGCTGCGCGCGGGTGCGGGCGCCGGTTCGGCGGCGGGTGCCGGTTCGGCGGGCACGGTAGGCACAGCTGGTGCTGCAGCAGACGCGCGTGCCGGTTCCACGGCGGGTTCCGTAGCGGTGGCAGGAGTAGCAGGCGCGGCCACGCCTTCCACCGGAGCGGCGCGGTAATTAAAGGCCACGATGAGCGCAATCACCGCGTAAAGACCGGCGAAAACCAACAGGGTGGTGCGTAGATTGCTGGAGTCGAGGAGTCGTTGGGCCAAGGGCGCCATGACGATGCCGGAGGCTCCGTTCACGCAGGAGATAATTCCGGAGATGAGCCCGCGTCGGCCCGGGAAGAAACGCAGGGTATTGGACAGCGCGGAGGTGAGGACCAGGCCCATGCCGATGCCGCCGATGAACCCGTAGCCGAGCACGAACTGGAGCGGGGAGCTTGCGCAGGCCGCGCTGGCCCAGCCGATGGCCGCGCACAGCGCGCCGATGGTTGCCGTCCAGACCGCGCGGCCGCGGTCAATGAAGTACCCGCCCAGGAGCATCGGCAGCGGGGCGAGGGCATTGGTGAGAGTATAGGCGCCCATCGCCGCGCTCAGCCCGTAGAGCTGGGTGGCCGGGAGTTGGAAAATTGAGAAAACGTATGAGCACCCGGTGATGAAGGTGAGCAGGCAGGCACAGACGAGCACCCGCCAAGGATGAACCTGACGCATGATTTCTCCGTCGTTACACGAAACCGCCCGTCGCGGCGCGGCCGGCGGGTAACGCGGAGGTGTGGGCCTGTGCGCCCTGGCGGCGGCGCGAAGCCGCACACCGGGCACGGGCACAAAACCGTGCACCGGACACAGGCTCCCCGCCCGCGTTACCTACGGTAGCGTAACTTAGGGGTGGGGTGCCGACCGTGCTATCTCATTATTCGGCCATCGGAACCCGTGCGCGAGGTTGCGATTGAGAGTCAGTGACGGGTGTATAGAACGGGTTCGAATTTATCCACAGAATCGCGAAACGCTGCCCTTATCCGCAGGGCGGCGGATAGCTCTTTGCTGCGCCTTGACACCATGCGAGAATTACGGAGAAGGAAGGGTAACCACCCGAAACTCACAATCGAAGGAGAGACACCATGAGTATTGATAGAGCACGTAGAGTGACTCCAAATCTCACGTTTAACTCGCTTGAAGATGTCCTCAAGCGCAAAGAAGAAATCTTGCAGGAGGTCAGAATGACCCGCGAAGAATTCGACCTACGCGCCGATAACTACCAGCTCGGACCAGACGAGGCTGAAGCCTATTTCGAGATGGAAGGCTTAGATTACTTCGAAGAGGTGTGCCGTGGTGAACGAATACTTAAATGAGCGTGCTGATGAATTTGCGGCACATCTACAGCTAATTGGGGAGCTCATCGATCCCAGGTTTTCCGTATTGAAGCAGGCCCTCACAAGAGAAGACCCTCCGACAATAAGATTGTCGGGAAATATTTACACTGATCGTTTCCTTATTGTCCGCTTCGAATACGCGGTTTTTCTCAATCCGGATAACGGGGTTCTTACCGTCGCGGAATCAACGTTCTCGGTGATACGCGGGGAGGTCGGAAAAGAGCCCCTGGTGCGTTGGGATTATATTCGCTCACCACGTTCGCATATCCCCTGCGCACATATCCAGGTACATGCCCATCGTGATGAATGGACACACGCCTTAGTATTAGGCGGTACTCATTCCCGTCGCTCACGCCGGCGCATCAAGCATGCATTGCGTACTCCCCGGATTGCCGATGTCCACTTCCCCGTGGGTGGACGCAGGTTCCGGCCCTGCCTGGAAGAAATCCTCCTTTTCGTTATTGACGAGTTCGGGGTCGCATGCACACCACAAGCCCTCGAAGCACTCCAGCAAGGCATGCGGAAATGGGAAGAGATCCAGCTAGAATCCGCGATCCGTAACAACCCCGCCACCGCAGTCCGAGTGCTAGCAACGGTTGAAAAGTAGCCCAACCGAGAAGAATCGGACGGATAAGGTGCGGAAACCGGCTACCTGCAAGGCAACGGCAACCAGAAGACCTCATTCGGCCATCGTTACCCACACAAGAAGCAGCTAGAGTAGCTCCGCCACTTCCGCGATGGAGGGATGCACATAATCGGGGCGGTAGGGGAAGTTCACGATCTCCTCTTGCGCAGTGGAACCGGAAAGCACCAGGTGGGTTTGCAGCCCGGCTTCCATGCCCGCGAGGATATCGGTATCCATCCGGTCCCCTACCAGCGCGGTTTCTTCAGAATGCGCGTCGATAAGATTGAGCCCCTTGCGCAGCATGACCGGATTCGGCTTCCCCACGTAATAGGGCTGGCGTCCGGTGGCTGCGGTAATCATCGCGGCTACCGCCCCGGTTGCCGGAATCGGACCCAGATCGGACGGGCCCGTCACATCCGGGTTGGTGGCGATGAACCGGGCACCCTTGTTGATGAGGCGGATTGCGGTGGTGAGCGCCTCAATGGAATAGGTGCGGGTTTCCCCGAGAACCACCACTTCCGGATTGACATTCGTCATGACGAAACCAACGTTGTACATCGAGGTAGTGAGCCCAGCTTCACCCACCACGTAGGCGCGCTTATTCTCCACCTGGTCCGCAAGGAAATTCGCGGTGGCAGCTGCCGAAGTCCAAATATGATCTTCCGGAACAATCAGCCCGGCTGCTTCCAAGCGGGCGGAAAGATCACGCCGGGTAAAAATCGAATTATTGGTAAGAACGAGGTAGGGGTACTCTTTTTCGTTGAGTTTATTGAGAAAATCCGCGGCACCCGGAAGTGCCTTTTCTTCGTGGATGAGCACACCATCCATATCGGTGAGCCAGTTTTTAATCACTCGTGTCATACCGCCATGATATCGAGTTTCACAGCTCTCGAAACGTGCCGAGGGCCCAGGCCGCTCCGGGCTAGCCAACCCGGCCCTCACACGCAGGCAGCTCAGAGCCGCGTGCATCAGCCCCGCGGCGCACCGCCGGCTTAGGCCCGTGCCTGGCGCAGATACCGGTACACGGTCGGCTCGGAAAGATTCATCGCGAGCGCCAGGTCGGTTACCGCCCCGCGCAGCTGGAAGAATCCGTCCTCGTCCAGCGAACGCACCACTTCCAGGCGCTCGGCCTGGGTGAGGTGATCCACGGAGACGTGGTAACGCGAGAGCACCGACTCCATAGCAGCCGTTTTCATATCGGCAACCGAGGAAGCCAAAATTTCCGGCTTTTCCGCAGGCGCTTCTTTGCGCCGCTCGGGATTGGGGAAATACAGGGAGGCGATTTTTTTGACCGTTTCGTCCAATTGCCGCAGCACGGTTTGGTCAGAATTAAGACAGAGCATCCCAATGATGCGGCCCCGTCGTCGTATAAAAAAGGTGGACGAACGCAAGGTGCGCGCGCGGCCGGGCGTAATCGCCTCGTAACCGGTGAGGTAATCGGCTGTGGTTCCTTCGCCGGCGCGCAGCACCCGCAACATGAGGTCGGTGGCCGGGGAACCCACGGTGCGCTGAGTGACATGCGAATTCGCGATGGCGATAACCGAATGGTCCAGGTCGCTCACGTCGTGGAGTACCACCTCGGTACTCTCCCCCAGCGCTACCCCGAGGAACTCCACCAGCGGCTTGAAGGAAGCCACGTACTCGCTATCCGCCTGGGATATTGCTTCACCGGATATCCCTTCGCGGGATATTGCAGAGTCCACTTCGCCTGATATCTCTTCCCGGGACCCGACTTCCTGGGATATCGCTTCTCGTGGCGCCTCGTCGCGTTCCGCTGCCTCCATGGCACAGGCTCCTTCCTGCCTACGGCCCCATTGCTGTATCTTCTGACAAAATATCTTAAATGACGACATAGTGCGGGGGTGCACACCGCTACGAGTGGCACCCCCGACTAACCGCCCTGCTTTACAGGGTCTCTTCACCCTTGGCGATGTAGGAATCCATCTCCTTTTCGGGAACCATATTGCCGCCGGTGATCCACGTGAGGTGGGTGGCACCCGCGAGCTTCTCCGGGGTCAAGCCCGCCCGCTCCAGGTACTCGCTGGCGGCGAGCACGTGGAAGGGCCCTTCGAAGGAAGTGGAGGAGGAAGGCTCGATGCGCAGGTCCTCGGTCTGGGCCAGGAGCGCCACGTTTTCGTACATGGTCTGGTCCTCAACGGTGTAGTAGCCGTCGATGAGGTACTGCATGCGCGACCCCACGAAAGCGGAAGGACGCCCGCAGGCCAGGCCGTCCGCGGCGGTGAGGTTATCGATGCCGAAATCTTGCACCGCGATCTCGTCGTGCTTGCCGGTCATCACGCCGAGGAACATGGAGGGCGAATGGGTCGGCTCGGCGAAGATGCAGTGCACGTTATCCCCGAACACGGTCTTGAGGCCGAAGGCCACGCCGCCCGGGCCGCCACCCACGCCGCAAGGCAGGTAGGCGATCAGCGGATGATCGGCATCCACCGTGACATCCAGGGACTGGAACTGGCCCTGCAGGCGGCGCGCGGCCACCGCGTAGCCGAGGAAGAGCGAAGGCGAATTCTCGTCGTCCACGAAGTAGGCGGTGGGATCCGATTCGGCTTCCTTGCGGCCCTGGGCCACCGCCACCGAGTAATCCGATTCGTATTCCACCACGTTCACGCCGTGGGAGCGGAGCTTATCCTTCTTCCACTGGCGCGCGTCGGCGGACATATGCACCGAGGCCTGGAAACCAAGCTGAGCGGACATAATGCCGATGGACAGCCCCAAATTCCCGGTAGAGCCCACCGCCACCTTGTACTGGGAGAAGAACGTGCGGGCTTCTTCGGTATCGAGCTTGCGGTAGTCATCCTCGAGGGTGATGAGGCCGGCTTCCAGCGCGAGTTCTTCAGCGTGCTTGAGCACTTCGTAGACACCGCCGCGGGCCTTGATCGATCCGGAAATCGGCAGGTGCGAATCGAGTTTCGCCCACAGCTGGCCCGGGATCTGCACGCCCTTGCGTTCGGCGAGCTTGGCTTGCATGGTTGGAACCGCGACCAGCGGGGATTCCAGGATGCCAGCCGTGGGGCGAGCGGCCGGGAAAACTTGGCTAAGGTAGGGAGCCCAGCGCTTGAGCCGAGCTGCGGCGTCGTCCACATCGACCACGGTCAGGCCGACCTTTGCCAGGCCCTCCGCGGCGGGAAGCACCTCCGGATTGAACCAATCCGCGACCTTGAGGTCCACGAGGTCCTGAATAAGCGGGTAGTCCTCTACCCACTGTTCGAGCGTTTTTCCAGCGATAGTTGTCATGACTGAGTCCTTTCTCAGATGGATTGGCGGATAAGTGTGGTGCTGCTAATAAGTGTGCGGCGACTAAGCGTGTAGCTGCGGATAAGCGCGCGGCGGCGGAACCTGCCGCGCCCGTAATGCCGTCCGCATCTGCAGCGGCGGCGAATCCCGCGCCTAAATCACCAGGTGAAGCAGCATGGTCATGCACAGGGCCACCACCGAGGCAATGGTGGTGCCCACGGTGAGAGTCTTGAGCGCATCCCCCACCGAAATGCCCATGTATTCCTTGTACAGCCAGAAGAGCGAATCGGTCACGTGCGTGAGGCCGATGGCGCCGGCGCCCACCGCAATCGCCATGAGCGCGGGGCTGAGATCCGGGGATGCCTGGAGCATCGGCAGCACGATCCCGGCCGCGGAAATCATGGCGACCGTGGCGCTCCCCACCGCGAAGTGCAGCACAATGGCGATAAGCCAGGCGAGGATCAGCGGGCTCACGGGCAGGCTTCCCATGGCGCCCGCGATGGCCTTGTCCATCCCGGAAGCCATAAGCACCGCGTTGAAGGCACCGCCCGCGCCGATAATGAGGAGCACCCCGCCGATGGGGCTGAAGGAGGAATCGGTCACCGAGGACAGATCCGAAAACGACTTGCCCCGCGAAATCCCCAGCGAGAAGTACGCGAAAATCACCGAAATAAGAAGCGCCAGAATCGGGTTACCCACGAGGTCCACGAATTGGCGCAGGCCGTTTTCTTCGGGCAGGGTCTGATCCGCAACGGTGCGGCACACCATAATAATGAGTGGCAGCAGAATTGTGAGCAGGGTAATGCCGAAACCGGGCAGGGAACGGTCCGCGTCGTCGTTCTTAAGAACATTTTCGCCCGCGGCAGGCGCGTCACCAGGGGTTCCGTTTGATTCGGGGCCGGGTTTTCCTTCGGCGACGACGCCGCTTACCTGGCCGGCGCCCGCGGTGACATGTGCACGTTCAAGCTGACGCAGCCCAATTCCGGTGTAGAGCGGGCCGCCAATGAGGGCGGCTGGGATCCCAACGATGAGACCAAGCATGATCACCATGCCGATATCCGCACCGAGGGTACCAGCAATAGCGGTAGCGGCCGGGTGCGGGGGCAGGATACAGTGGACCACCATAAGGGAGATGGCCAGCGGCACTCCCACTCGGATCTTCGAGCAGCCCACTTCCTTGGCCACCACGAAAACGAGGGGCACCAGGAGCACGAAGCCAACTTCCACGAAGACCGGGATACCGGCGATCAAGCCGAGGAATGACATAACAATCGGGGCGCGTTTCTCGCCGAAAACCCGGAGCATTCCCTTGGCGAGGCGTTCGGCCCCGCCGGATACTTCCAGCATTTTTCCGAGGATTGCGCCGAAGCCAATAATAAGAACGAGGAATCCGAGCGTTCCACCAACGCCCTTTTCGAGTACATCGCCCACTTCCGCGGGCTTCACGCCCGTGACCAGTGCGACGGTAATCGCCGCGATGGTCAGGGCGATCGAGCCGTGTAATTTCAAGCCGACGATGAGCACAACAACGAGCACAATCGCCGCTATGAGGACTGCGATCAGCCCTCCGGTTCCTAGGGTCATCATAACCTCCCGTGTAGCGCCACATCAGTGTGGCCTGTTCCCAGCCTACACACCCGACGATACTTTTGTCATCATGATAAGTTTATTATCACGCTGTGGCGCAGCTTGCATGGGCCCGTATATTTCTGCGGAGATGGCAGACTTGAGCCATGTCCGTGGATAACAACACCGTTAGCAGCGCCGATAACCGACTCGCTTCTGATTCTTTTAGCTTCCCGCATGCGCTCGGTGTTATTGACGGCGCCGGGCGCACCACTTTTTCTTATGGGAATCCCCGGGAGATCTACCCGTATATGTCGGTCACGAAGCTGCTGGTGGCGTGGGCGACTCTCATTGCAGTAGAGCGCGGCCTGGCCGATTTTGATGATCCGGCCGGCCCTCCCGGTTCCACGGTGGTTCATCTCCTCGCGCATGCCTCCGGGTTGCCGGAAGAGGAAGGTCCGGCGCGGGCCGGGGTTGAAGAAAAGCGCATTTATTCGAATTACGGTTTCGAGGTGCTCGGTGATTATCTGGAGAAACGCACCGGGATATCGATCCAGAATTGGGTGCGGCAGGTGGTGATTGAGCCGCTGCGCCTGAGTTCGGTGGCCGTGGAGGCAAGCCCGGCGTATTCGGCGGTGGGGAATTTGCGTGATCTGGCGCGGTTCGCCGGGGAGCTGCTGCGCCCGCGCCTCATTTCCACCGAGTTGGCGCGCTATGCCACTACCGTGCATTTCGACGGTCTGCCTGGGCTGCTGCCTGGCTACGGCTGGCAGCGCAATAACACCTGGGGTTTGGGGATGGAGATTCGCGGGGAAAAGGACCCGCATTGGACGGGGCCCTCATTTTCACCCCACACCTTCGGTCACTTCGGGCAATCGGGTTCGTTCCTGTGGGTGGATCCGGAGCTCGGCAAGGCCGGAGTTTTCCTAGGCGCCCGGCCTTTCGGGCGCGAGCACCGCAAGTTCTGGCCTGCGCTCACGGAGGAGATGCGCGGCCTCTAGAAGGCCACGCCCCCAGAACAGCGCTACGCCCACCTGCACCTACTCGCCGGGAAAGGCGAGCTGCGCAGCTGCGCCGTCGTACTAAAATCAGCGCCCGCAACAGCTGCCGCTACACAACAGCGCCCGCGGCGGGTTTCCCTACCACAGGCGCTGTCATACACAACTCACTCGCGTGGAGTGACCGCTTTAGTCTTCGCCTTCGCCGTTCGGGGAGACGAGGATCTTGACCGCGGTTTCGTTGCGGTTGATGAGGGGGTCGAAGCCCTTGTCAACGAGGTCTTCCAGGTTGATCTTGCCGGTGATGAACGGGGCAAGATCGATCTTGCCCGAGGCGACCAGCTCAATCGTGGCCGGGTGGGTGTTGACGTAGCCGATAACGCCGCGCACATCGAGTTCCTTCATGACCACGGAGTGCATATCAATATTCGGCTGGTGACCCCAGATCGACATATTGACGAGCACGCCGCGCGGCCCGAGCGCCGCGATGAGCTGGTTGAGTACCACGTCCACCGAGGTGCATTCGAAGGCAACATTGGCGCCCACGCCGCCGGTGAGCTTCTTGGTCTCTTCCACGATATCGACTTCGCGCGGATCCCAGGCGTAATCAACCACGCCGGCATCAACGGCGCGCTGGCGGCGCAGCTCGGAGAGTTCCGAAACCGCGACCTTGAGGCCCTTGGCTTTGAGCACCGCACAGCAGAGCACACCGATGGGGCCGGCCCCTCCCACGAGGGCGAAATCGCCTTCCTTGACGTCGCCGCGGTCCACGCCGTGGACGGCCACGGAGAGCGGTTCGATGAGTGCGGCCTGGTCAAGCGGGATATTGCCCGGGATCTTGTGGACCCAGCGCCGCTTGACGACGATATTTTCGGCCAGGCCGCCGCCGCGGCCGCCCAGGCCGATGAAGTTCATATCGGGGGACAGGTGGTACGTGGTCGATTCGGGACCGGTATCCACGCTGTCGCGGATAATATACGGTTCGACGACGACGTGGTCGCCGGCCGCGAGGTCCGTTACGCCTTCGCCAACTTCGGCAACGACGCCGGACATTTCGTGCCCGAGGGTGACCGGGACTTCCTCACCGGAAATCGGATGCGGGTGGCCTTCCGCGGGGCAGAAAATGGGACCGTCGAGGTATTCGTGAAGATCGGTACCGCAGATACCGCACCAGGCAACCTTCACCCGCACAGTGCCGGGTTCGAGCGGCTGCTCCTCGATATCTTCGATGCGAATATCGTGGTTACCGTAGTAACGCGCTGCTTTCATATCTCCTCCATTGGGTAGACCGTGCGCGATTGCGCGCTTTTTATTTTAGTCGACGACGACGCAACTATGAGGTGCGGACCACTTTTTACGCTGCACGCTGGATTGGGGCCACGCCCTTGCTTTCTGGGCTGGAGGCAGGGCGCACCCGCCGTGGAGGAAACACCCTGGCCGCCTGTCATGTGCATGGTCAGCTCTTCGGTTTAAATGCGTGTGTGGGGTGCCAGCCCCACAACAGGACTAACACCCCACACAATAAAAAACATGGCGGCAGTGACCTACTCTCCCACACCCCACCGAGTGCAGTACCATCAGCGCAAACAACCTTAGCTACCGGGTTCGAAAAGGAGACCGGGCGTATACCCTTGCCGCTATAACCACCGCCACAACCAAACAAACACCAACCAACCACACGTGGTGGCCAGTCATCGCACAGTGAACGCAAACATACCTATCTCACGCAAAAACAAACAAAAGCAACCCGTCAAAAGTTGTTTTGGTTATCGGTCCATTAGTACCAGTCAACTAAACACCTCACAATGCTTACATCCCTGGCCTATCAACCCGATCATCAACCGGGGACCTCACCCACCCCAAAGGTGGAACGAGAACTAATCTCGAAGCAGGCTTCCCGCTTAGATGCTTTCAGCGGTTATCCCTCCCGAACGTGGCCAACCAGCAATGCCCCTGGCGGAACAACTGGCACACTAGAGGTTCGTCCGTCCCGGTCCTCTCGTACTAGGAACAGCCCTTCTCAATTCTCAAACGCGCGCAGCGGATAGGGACCGAACTGTCTCACGACGTTCTGAACCCAGCTCGCGTACCGCTTTAATGGGCGAACAGCCCAACCCTTGGGACCTACTCCAGCCCCAGGATGCGACGAGCCGACATCGAGGTGCCAAACCATGCCGTCGATATGAACTCTTGGGCAGGATCAGCCTGTTATCCCCGGGGTACCTTTTATCCGTTGAGCGACGGCGCTTCCACAAGCCACCGCCGGATCACTAGTTCCTACTTTCGTACCTGCTCGACATGTCTGTCTCACAGTCAAGCTTCCTTCTACACTTACACTCACCACCTGATGACCAACCAGGCTGAGGAAACCTTTGAGCGCCTCCGTTACCCTTTAGGAGGCAACCGCCCCAGTTAAACTACCCACCAGGCACTGTCCTTAGCCCGGATCACGGACCAAAGTTAGACATGCAATACGACCAGAGTGGTATTTCAACAACGACTCCACACAAACTAGCGTCCATGCATCACAGTCTCCCACCTATCCTACACAAACCGTACCGAACACCAATACCAAGCTATAGTAAAGGTCCCGGGGTCTTTCCGTCCTGCTGCGCGAAACGAGCATCTTTACTCGTAATGCAATTTCACCGAGCTCGTGGTCGAGACAGTAGAGAAGTCGTTACGCCATTCGTGCAGGTCGGAACTTACCCGACAAGGAATTTCGCTACCTTAGGATGGTTATAGTTACCACCGCCGTTTACTGGGGCTTAACTTCCCAGCCTCGCCCCCAAAAAAGGGGCTAACCAGTCCGCTTAACCTTCCAGCACCGGGCAGGCGTCAGTCCGTATACATCGCCTTACAGCTTCGCACGGACCTGTGTTTTTGATAAACAGTCGCTTCTCCCTAGACTCTGCGACCCAACCCCCCACAACACCCAGACACGGGGCGTGTAAAGAGTGGGCCCCCCTTCTCCCAAAGTTACGGGGGCATTTTGCCGAGTTCCTTAACCACGATTCACTCGCACGCCTTAGTATGCTCTACCCAACTACCAGGGGGGTGCGGACGGTTTCCTAGAGATTTTTAAGGAGAACGTTCAATGAGTAAGCGTACGTACACGAGAGAGCAGATCCGTAAAGCCCTCACCACCTACCAACGCACGCAATCGGTAACCGCCACAGTCCGTAAACTGGGCTACCCAGGCCGAGACACGCTCTACAAATGGATCCGGAATAGCAACGAGAAACCAGAGCAGAGAAAACCGAAGAAACACGCCCCTAACCAGAAAATATCAACGGACGTGAAAGTAACTGCCTGCAAGCGATTCCGCAGCGGGGAAAACGCCTACACTATCGCCCAGGATCTAGGAATCGTGAACTGCACAAACATCTATGCTTGGGTTAAAAAGTGGGATGCGGAAGGCAGTCTAGGACTCATGAACGAGAAAGAATGCGACCAGATCAAAGCGAAAACCCGCCACCAACTGGAAGCCCAGCTACCCCAAGACCCGGAAGAATTACGTGCTCTTGTAGCCGATTTAATCGTGCAGAAACGCGTCTTGAAAGCCCAGCTCGAGCTAGCAAAAAAAGGAAAAGCCCGCACAGGCGGGCGCAGTGAAGCGGTAGAGAAAACACGGGTAGCTAACCAGCTACGCTCTACCACGCCGCTAGCCATGGTCTTAGATACCTTGGATTTGCCGGCAAGCTCGTACTATTACACCGCTAAACAGCTAGAGCGGCCTGACAAGCATGCTCGCTTGCGTGAGTTGATCGCTCAGATCGCGCGCGAGGGCTTGTATACGTATGGGTATCGGCGTATCCGTTTAGCGCTTAGAAAGCTTGGGTATGTGGTCTCGGAGAAAGTCATCCAGCGCTTGATGCGGGAAGAGGAAATCCCGGTCAGGTATGCCAAAGCACGCCGGAAGTACTCTAGTTACGGCGGGGAGATCAGCCCGGCACCGGAAAACCTAGTCGAGCGTGACTTCCACGCTGATGAGCCCGGACGGCTTTGGCTCACGGATATCAGCGAGTTCCACGCAGCTAACGGGAAGGTTTATCTCTCCCCGATTATTGACTGTTATGACGGGAAAGTCGTGGCGTATACGAGGGGATTACACCCAACCTCAGTGTTGGCTGATTCCTCCCTTGAAAACGCCCTGGCAACCCTCCCGCACCAGCGTCTAAACGAGCTACAAGCCGGCCAGAGTGAGCATCCACTCGTGATCCATTCGGATCGGGGAGTCCACTACCGGTCTGTGTCCTGGATTGAGCTTACGCGGCGTTACGGGTTGACGCGGTCGATGTCGAAGAAGGGGTGTAGTCCGGATAATTCTGCTTGTGAGGGGTTTTTCGGGCGGATGAAAACCGAGATTTATCACGGGAAGAAGTGGGCTACAACCGATGAGTTATGCGAGGCGATAGACGAGTATATGTTCTTCTATAACCAGAAGCGTATTACCTTGAAGTTCGATGGTTTAACGATTGTGGAGCATCGTCAAGCGGTTTTAAGCGATAATGTCCAATAAACAGTCCGCAGCCCCCAGTGTCGGTTTCGGGTACGGGCGGTCTTACCACTCACGTCGATGCTTTTCTCGGCAGTACAGGATCACCCTACTTCCCGCTATAAAAACGGTCACCATCAGGCCTCACCCACAATGCCCCCCGGATTTACCTGGGGGACGGGCCACACCCTTAAACGCGCCAAGCCATTAGGCACGCGAAGCTACCTCCCTGCGTCACACCTGTTAACACGCTTGCCTCCCACACTTAGGACCCCACGCCACCCACACCAACCACAAACAAGACAAACGCCTCATTCGCTTACAAGGTGTAGACAGGATGGTTAGCATCAACGCAGAAGACACTGGACGCAATAAAACCGGTACCAGAATAAGAACTGGTCACCCATCGACTACGCCTGTCGGCCTCGCCTTAGGACCCGACTAACCCAGAGAGGACGAACCTACCCCTGGAACCCTTAGTCATACGGCGGGAAGGATTCTCACCTCCCAAACGTTACTCATGCCTGCATTCTCACTCCCACACAATCCACCACAAGCTCACGCCATGGCTTCACCTCGCGCAGGACGCTCCCCTACCCAAACAAAACTTGTTTGCCGCGGTTTCGGCGGTGTACTTCAGCCCCGCTACATTGTCGGCGCTCAATCACTTGACCAGTGAGCTATTACGCACTCTTTCAAGGATGGCTGCTTCTAAGCCAACCTCCTGGTTGTCACAGCAACTAAACATCCTTTCCCACTTAGCACACACTTAGGGGCCTTAACCGGCGATCTGGGCTGTTTCCCTCTCGACTATGAAGCTTATCCCCCACAGTCTCACTGCCACGCTCAACTTCATGGTATTCGGAGTTTGGCTGACGTCAGTAACCAGATAAGGCCCATCAGCCAACCAGTAGCTCTACCCCCACAAAGAACCACGCAACGCTGCACCTAAATGCATTTCGGGGAGAACCAGCTATCACGGAGTTTGATTGGCCTTTCACCCCTACCCACAACTCATCCCCCAGGTTTTCAACCCTGGTGGGTTCGGGCCTCCACACGCTCTTACACGTGCCTCACCCTGGCCATGGGTAGATCACCCCGCTTCGGGTCTAGAACATGCAACTAAAAACGCCCTCTTCAGACTCGCTTTCGCTACGACTACCCCACACGGGTTAACCTCGCCACACATCCTAACTCGCAGGCTCATTCTTCAATAGGCACGCCATCACCACCATTCAAATGTGGCTCTGACAGTTTGTAGGCGCCTGGTTTCAGGCACTATTTCACTCCCCTCCCGGGGTACTTTTCACCATTCCCTCACGGTACTAAATTCACTATCGGTCACGACGGGTATTTAGCCTTACCAAGTGGTCTTGGCAGATTCACACGAGATTCCACGAGCCCCGTGCTACTCGGGCATGTCATCACGCAGTCAGAAACATTTCAGCTACCCGGCTATCACGGTCTACGGCAGGCCTTCCCAAACCCTTCACCTACATCCCTGATTTATCACTACGCCCGGGGCTGCGGACTGTTTATTGGACATTATCGCTTAAAACCGCTTGACGATGCTCCACAATCGTTAAACCATCGAACTTCAAGGTAATACGCTTCTGGTTATAGAAGAACATATACTCGTCTATCGCCTCGCATAACTCATCGGTTGTAGCCCACTTCTTCCCGTGATAAATCTCGGTTTTCATCCGCCCGAAAAACCCCTCACAAGCAGAATTATCCGGACTACACCCCTTCTTCGACATCGACCGCGTCAACCCGTAACGCCGCGTAAGCTCAATCCAGGACACAGACCGGTAGTGGACTCCCCGATCCGAATGGATCACGAGTGGATGCTCACTCTGGCCGGCTTGTAGCTCGTTTAGACGCTGGTGCGGGAGGGTTGCCAGGGCGTTTTCAAGGGAGGAATCAGCCAACACTGAGGTTGGGTGTAATCCCCTCGTATACGCCACGACTTTCCCGTCATAACAGTCAATAATCGGGGAGAGATAAACCTTCCCGTTAGCTGCGTGGAACTCGCTGATATCCGTGAGCCAAAGCCGTCCGGGCTCATCAGCGTGGAAGTCACGCTCGACTAGGTTTTCCGGTGCCGGGCTGATCTCCCCGCCGTAACTAGAGTACTTCCGGCGTGCTTTGGCATACCTGACCGGGATTTCCTCTTCCCGCATCAAGCGCTGGATGACTTTCTCCGAGACCACATACCCAAGCTTTCTAAGCGCTAAACGGATACGCCGATACCCATACGTATACAAGCCCTCGCGCGCGATCTGAGCGATCAACTCACGCAAGCGAGCATGCTTGTCAGGCCGCTCTAGCTGTTTAGCGGTGTAATAGTACGAGCTTGCCGGCAAATCCAAGGTATCTAAGACCATGGCTAGCGGCGTGGTAGAGCGTAGCTGGTTAGCTACCCGTGTTTTCTCTACCGCTTCACTGCGCCCGCCTGTGCGGGCTTTTCCTTTTTTTGCTAGCTCGAGCTGGGCTTTCAAGACGCGTTTCTGCACGATTAAATCGGCTACAAGAGCACGTAATTCTTCCGGGTCTTGGGGTAGCTGGGCTTCCAGTTGGTGGCGGGTTTTCGCTTTGATCTGGTCGCATTCTTTCTCGTTCATGAGTCCTAGACTGCCTTCCGCATCCCACTTTTTAACCCAAGCATAGATGTTTGTGCAGTTCACGATTCCTAGATCCTGGGCGATAGTGTAGGCGTTTTCCCCGCTGCGGAATCGCTTGCAGGCAGTTACTTTCACGTCCGTTGATATTTTCTGGTTAGGGGCGTGTTTCTTCGGTTTTCTCTGCTCTGGTTTCTCGTTGCTATTCCGGATCCATTTGTAGAGCGTGTCTCGGCCTGGGTAGCCCAGTTTACGGACTGTGGCGGTTACCGATTGCGTGCGTTGGTAGGTGGTGAGGGCTTTACGGATCTGCTCTCTCGTGTACGTACGCTTACTCATTGAACGTTCTCCTTAAAAATCTCTAGGAAACCGTCCGCACCCCCCCCGTCCTGTCGGAAACGAGAAGACAACACCCCACAACACCCCATGTGCAACCCCCGACAAGTATCACACACACAAGGTTTAGGCTCCTTCGCTTTCGCTCGCCACTACTCACAAAATATCTTTTCCAGCAGGTACTAAGATGTTTCACTTCCCCACGTTCCCACCACCAACCTATCAATTCAGCTGGCAGCAACCCGGCATAACCCAGGCTAGGTTCCCCCATTCGGACACCCTCGGATCACCACTCGCTAGCCAATTCCCCGAGGCATATCGCAGGCTACAACGTCCTTCTTCGGCCCATACGCACCAAGGCATCCACCAAACGCCCTACAACACCAAAAAACAATAAACAAGAAACTCAAAACAAAATCGTTTACATTACGCAAAATCACACAACAAACACACACAAAACAAAACGCTTCACACATGCTTGTTATAAAGATGCTCACGCTCACTATGCGACAACCAACCACCACACCAACACCACAACCAGAAAACAAACCAACAGGCCTGCTCACTAACCGCGGGTGGTATATCGGACAGTGTCCGAATGCCTAACAGCCCGCCCAACCAATATCATCATGCGAGTAACAATGAACAACCACCACCACTCACACAAACCCTTTTTACGCGTCCCAAACAAGAAACAAAACAAAAACCAGTAAACCCCAATAGCCTACCGATACAACGTTTCTCGCTAAACAATCCTTAGAAAGGAGGTGATCCAGCCGCACCTTCCGGTACGGCTACCTTGTTACGACTTCGTCCCAATCGCCAGCCCCACCTTCGACCGCTCCCCCCAAAAAAGGTTAGGCCACGAGCTACGGGTGTTACCAACTTTCGTGACGTGACGGGCGGTGTGTACAAGGCCCGGGAACGTATTCACCGCGGCAATGCTGATCCGCGATTACTAGCGACTCCGACTTCACGAGGTCGAGTTGCAGACCCCGATCCGAACTGAGACCAGCTTTAAGGGATTCGCTCCACCTTGCGATATCGCAACCCTCTGTACCGGCCATTGTAGCATGCGTGAAGCCCAAGACATAAGGGGCATGATGATTTGACGTCATCCCCACCTTCCTCCGAGTTAACCCCGGCAGTCTCTCGTGAGTCCCCACCACAACATGCTGGCAACACGAGACAAGGGTTGCGCTCGTTGCGGGACTTAACCCAACATCTCACGACACGAGCTGACGACAACCATGCACCACCTGTACACCACCAACCAAATGCAACCACATCTCTGCAGCCCCGCGGTGTATGTCAAGCCTTGGTAAGGTTCTTCGCGTTGCATCGAATTAATCCGCATGCTCCGCCGCTTGTGCGGGCCCCCGTCAATTCCTTTGAGTTTTAGCCTTGCGGCCGTACTCCCCAGGCGGGGAACTTAATGCGTTAGCTACGGCGCAGAAAACCTGGAAAGGCCCCCCACACCTAGTTCCCAACGTTTACAGCATGGACTACCAGGGTATCTAATCCTGTTCGCTACCCATGCTTTCGCTCCTCAGCGTCAGTAATGGCCCAGTGACCTGCCTTCGCCATCGGTGTTCCTCCAGATATCTGCGCATTCCACCGCTACACCTGGAATTCCAGTCACCCCTACCACACTCAAGCCTGCCCGTACCCACTGCACGCGCGAAGTTAAGCCCCGCGTTTTCACAGCAGGCGCAACAAGCCGCCTACAAGCCCTTTACGCCCAATAATTCCGGACAACGCTCGCGCCCTACGTATTACCGCGGCTGCTGGCACGTAGTTAGCCGGCGCTTCTTCTCCACCTACCCTCAACCCACCCTAAGCGGGCCTTGTTCGATAGCGAAAGAGGTTTACAACCCGAAAGCCTTCATCCCCCACGCGGCGTCGCTGCATCAGGCTTTCGCCCATTGTGCAATATCCCCCACTGCTGCCTCCCGTAGGAGTCTGGGCCGTATCTCAGTCCCAATGTGGCCGGTCACCCTCTCAGGCCGGCTACCCGTCACCGCCTTGGTAGGCCATCACCCCACCAACAAGCTGATAGGCCGCGAGCCCATCCCCCTTCACACAAAAGCTTTCCCAACACCCCCATGCGAGAGCGCCAGAATATTCGGTATTAGACCCCGTTTCCAAGGCTTATCCCAAAAAGGAGGGCAGGTTACCCACGTATTACTCACCCGTTCGCCACTAATCCACCCAACAACCAAAGATTGCTAGGCTTCATCGTTCGACTTGCATGTGTTAAGCACGCCGCCAGCGTTCGTCCTGAGCCAGGATCAAACTCTCCACAAAAAACCGTAAGAGAGCAAGACAACATCTAGCTCAACAAAAAACAAAATAACAAGAACAAAAACACACCACCAACAGACAAACCAAACACCACATAAAAACACGGCATCTAGCCACTATCCATTAGAGTGCTAACTGTCCTTGCACACACCCACACAACACTGTCTTTCTACTAGAAAGACTAGGTCGTGTGAACAAAAATTTTCACGTAAAAAATATATTAGTCAGACACGCTATTAAGCATCCAAACACCATATCCACACCCCACACCAGCCACCAATAACCATTGACTGGCTGGCCCGGAGAGAATCATTCACGCTCAAGAAAAGCAACCCCGTTAGCCTACCACCACCCGGCCCGGTAATCAAACCGAACCTTCATGGCCTTGGCCACTCACAGGGTTTTGTTTGCCGCTCCGGGCCCTTACCGGGCTCTCGGCGACGGATAACAAGCTTACAAGCCCGACCCGCTAGACGCAAATCAAACCAGAGAGACACCCACCACACCCAGCCCAAACACCCAGAAAACCTACAAAAACACGCCCCAAACCCACGGAAGATACTTAGCAAACCAAGCATAAATCGGGCCACACAACCCCAAAACACTCAACACGTTCAAGCAAAACCGACGAATAAGTCCCACTAAAAGCGCACCGGCTCATCGTCCCCTTGACCATTCCGAACCACACACCCTTGCGCTCAACTCCGAAAGAAGGGGCGCTCAGCTCCGCTTAAGGAAATGCACGATTGCCGAAGGCTCCACGCGGTAGCCATCGTTACCGCCGAGTCGCGCATCCGCACCGAAGGCTCACGCCCGCAAAGCCCGACGTCACCATGTGCACTGCCGCACCACTTGTCCACCCCGTGCGATGTGCCGTGTCACGTTTCAAAAAGAGTTATTGACAAATTTCAACGCGCTCGTTATGTTTCCCAATAAGGAGCGGAAACGTTTCCATAAACAAAGTAGTTTTACAACCCTGCAGTGAGGCAGATACATATGCGCGACGTTACGATCCAAGATGTTGCTCGAGCCGCCAAGGTCGGTTTGGGCACTGCATCTCGCGCGCTTTCCGGAAACGGTTCGGTATCTTCTCAGACTCGGCAGCGGGTTCTCGAAGCTGCTTCGAGCCTCAATTACCGCCCCAACCGCAACGCTGCTTCTCTTCGCTCAAAGACCACGGGTACCGTTGCTCTTCTCGTCCCCGATATTCGCAATCCATTCTTCACAGAACTGACGTATTGGTTTGAGACTGCGATGCGCGCGAAAGGCTCGACCGTCCTTATCGGTAGCGCAGGTGAAGATCACGCGCAAGAAAATGACTTCCTCGCTCAAATCATGGCGCAGCGCGTGGATGGAATTGTTATTTCTCCGCAGAGTGAAGACGATACCGTCATTCGGCAAGTCATCGAGGCCGATATTCCTCTTGTCCTTATCGACCGCCCCCTCAAACAGCTTTCGGTTCCCGTGATTTCCTCGCGTCCGGAACCCGGAATGACGGAGGCGGTGCAGAACCTCGCCTCGCACGGTCATACGTGCATCGGTTACCTCGGAGGACCCCAATCACTACCAATTGCGCGTGACCGTTACGCAGCATTTTTGGAGGCCCTTAACGAGCACGGCCTTCCAGGCACCACGCACTTCGTTGAGTGGGGAAACTTTAGCAGAGATGCCGGGAAAATAGGGACACAAGCGCTCCTAAAACGTGGAGTAACAGCGATTCTGGCAGCTAACGGGCAGCTCGGAACCGGAGTCCTTGAGCACTGCGCCTCAAGCAACCAAGCAATCGGCCCCGATCTCTCGCTTATCGTTTTCGACGATTACGAGTACTTCCGTTTCATTTCCCCGTCCGTATCTGTCATTGCGCAAGATATCGAAGGAATGGGACGAATCGCCGCCGATGCACTCGTTGATTGCATCGCGGGAAAAACAGCGCCGGATACCTATCTCCCGACAGTGTTCATCAAACGCGATTCGCTGCGCTATGCCCCTCCAGATATGAAAGAAAACCGAAAGGGGGACTCGCTTCATTAATCCACGCACACATGTCCACGAAAGATTCCCCTTACCTACTTACGACCAACATACTTTCCCCGCGCTTTGGAGCACCCGAAACGCACCACATTAGCGGCAATGTAGCCGCTCTCAGGCAGTACCAACTGCCCCGTTTTGCGGCAACGCCGCAGCAGAACAGGAGATGTCATGACATCAACAAATAAAACGGACGCGCCACAGTCGGCAGCGCAACCGGTCGAACGTGAAGACAAATACAGGGGCCTCGCCCTCGCGGGTCTCATGTTTACCCTGATCGTCGCAGTGCTGTCCTATCAGCTCAATGCGAGCATGGTGACACCGGCCCTGCCCGCTATCGGGCGCGACTTCGTGATCGATGAATCCACGGTTTCACTCGTTTCGAGTCTCTTCTTCTTGGCTGGCGCCGTCGCCGGAATTATCTTGACCCGTTGGAGTGACTTCGTCGGGCGTAAGAGGATGCTCATTTACGTCCTCATTATTTTGTTCATCGGAACACTGGTCTGCGTCTTCGCTCCGTCATTCCCCATTTTCATGGTGGGGCGCGTTATCCAGGGCGTTTCCGGCGCCGTATTCCAGCTGACCTACATGATTCTGAGCGAATCGGTTTCTGCCAAGACCTTCGGCACCATGATGGGTATCATCACGGCTGTCAACGGCGGCGTTGGCGGCCTCGACGGCTGGTTCGGTGGTCTCCTGACCAACGCTTTCGGATTCCGCTCCATTTTCATCGTGATCGCAGCACTCGTCCTCGTTGCCATCATCCTCACGGGACGCGGCATTTCCCAGCACGCGAATGATGCGGCCACCGGAAAGATGGATTGGTGGGGTGGCGCAACCCTGTCCCTCGGACTCATTTTCCTGACCTACTACGTGAACTACGGCGGTTCCGACGGTTGGTTCGCGCCGATTAGCCTCGGCTTCCTCGCAGGGACGGTCATCTGCTTCATCGGTTTCTACTTCGTCGAGCGCAAGGTCGATTCTCCCCTCTTCGCTATTGAGCATCTTGCTTCGCGTCACTGCTGGCCGCTCATTGCCACGACGCTGCTGTCCCTGTCCTCCGTTTTCGCGGTTATCAACTTCACCGTTGCCATGTTCAGCCAGAACCCCGAAGTTGGCTTCGGCCTCGATGCGGGTAAGGCCGCGCTGCTCTTCCTCACACCGCCGGCGATGATTGGTCTTGCCGCTGCTCCTCTGTCGGGTTGGCTCGCGAGCAAGATTGGCTGGCTGCAGGTTCTGCGGGGCGGTTTGATCATCTCCATCATTTCCATCGGAGGGATCTGGCTCTGCCTCGATAACCAATGGGCAGTCTTTGCGTTCATTGCCGTCCTGGGAATCAGCTACAACGGCATGATCCTCACAACGATCAACGGCCTGGGCGTTCTGCTGGCCCCGCCGGAAGCTCCCGGATCCCTACCCGGACTCAACGGCGCAGCATTCGGCGTGGGCGCCAGCCTCGGTATCGGTCTCGTGGCTCCGTTTATCGGAACTTTCGCGGGTTACCGTACGGCGCTCATCGTTTCCCTCGGAATTGCCGTTCTTGCCCTCGTAACCGCGTGCATCCTCAAGCCGCGCGAAGGCCAGAAGATTTAGCCCAAAGCTCGCAGTCAGCGACGGTGCTGACTGGTTCCAACAGTAAAGGAGAACAAAATGACATCCACAATACGCCCGCTGTATTTTGATTGTGACACCGGCATCGACGATTCGATGGCTCTGGTGTACCTGGCAAAAGCACCTGAGATTTCTCTTGTCGGCGTAGGCACGGTTTCAGGTAATACAAATTGCGAGCAAGCCGCCGAAAATACACTGAGCATTCTCGAGGCAATGGGCCGCACCGATGTCCCGGTTGCCGTGGGCTCTCACGATTTCCTCACGTCAAAGTACACCTGGGTTCCCACCCACATTCACGGCGATAATGGAATCGGAAATGTTGAGCTGCCCACCGCGCAGCGGCGCCCCGAAGCGGAAAGCGCATCAGATATGCTGCTCCGGCTATCACACGAATATGCCGGTGAGCTAGAAGTTGTCGCGGTAGGTCCCTCGACCAATCTTGCCCTCGCGCTTCAGAAGGATCCGGAACTGGCTACCCGAGTCAAGCGAGTGGTCTTGATGGGCGGTGCCGCTCGCGAAGTTGGCAACGCGTCCGTTGTTGCGGAGGCCAATGTTTTCAACGATCCGGAAGCAGCCCAGACTGTTATGGCCGCTCCCTGGGAGCAGGTGTGGGTACCCCTTGATGTCACTCTCGCCAATATTCTCGAAGAGGAACATCGCGCACGTCTCCTTGCTTCACCTAAACGCGAAGCTCAAATTGTCGGAGAAGCACTCGACGTTTACTTCAACTTCTACCTTCCGGAATACGGCCGCCGCTGCTCGGCTCTCCACGATCCGCTTGCAGCCGCTGTGGCTGTCGGGGCAATCAAGCCAACCATCTGGCCGGTGGTGGAGGCCGAGGTGGACATCACCGATGGTCCCGGGCGCGGGCAATCGCTTTTCGATCTGCGCTTGAAACCGCGTAATGGATGGCAGGATACTCCTGGTGGCCACATCCGTGTGGTTCTGGAAGTGGAGAAGTCATTCCCCGATCATCTGACGGAGCGCCTCAGCGCTTAAATCGGCTGTAAATATAGGGTGGCGCCGCGTTTTCCCACGTAGGGTAAGCGCGGCGCCACTTATTCATTTACAGCCAGGCTGCACTACCTCTTAGAGCAAGGAGGCGTAGAGCGCGCGGATGTCTTCCTTGGTGGCCTTGCGGGGGTTGCCCGGGGTGCACACGTCGTTGAAGGCGTCCTCGGCCAGGGCGTCGAGGCCGGATTCGTCCACGCCCACCGCGGAGATCGTGGTGGGGTTACCCAGGTCCTCAACCAGCTGCTTGACCGCGTCCACCGCGTAGGTACGCGCGTCTTCTAGCGCGACGTCGTACGAATCCTTCATGCCGAAGGCATGCGCAATATCGCGGTACTTTTCACCGGTGTACTCGGCGTTGAACTTCATGACGGCCGGCAACAGGATACCGTTGGCCACGCCGTGCGGCGCGTCGTAACGCCCACCGAGCGGGTGCGCCATGCCGTGCACCAGGCCCAGGCCCACATTGGAGTAGCCCATGCCCGCGATGTAGGAGGCGTAACCCATCTGCTCCACGGCGTCGGTATCACCGTCGGCAGCCTTGCGCAGGTTCTTCGCGATCATCTGGATCGCCTTGAGGTGAACCGCGTCCGAAAGCTCCCAGGCACCCGGGGTGATGTAGCCTTCGATGGCGTGGGTGAGGGCATCGAGCCCGGTCGCCACCTTGAGGGAGCGCGGCATGCCGTCCATAAGATCCGGATCCACAATGGCGAGCACCGGAATATCGTGTTCGTCCACGCACACAAACTTGCGGTGCTTCTCGGTATCGGTAATCACGTAGTTAATGGTGGTTTCCGAAGCGGTACCGGCGGTGGTGGGAATACCGATAATCGGCACGGAGGGGTTCTTGGTGTCCGCCACGCCCTCGAGGGAAAGAACATCGGAGAATTCGGGGTTCGCACCGATAATGCCGATGGCCTTCGCGGTGTCCTGCGGGGACCCGCCGCCCAGGCCGATGAGCACATCCGCGCCGGAATCCTTGAGTGCCTGCACGCCGGCCTTCACATTTTCGACGGGCGGGTTCGGAACGACGTCGTCGAAAATCTCGTAAGCAAAATCGGCCTCATCCAAACGCTTCGTCACTAGGTCCACGGTCCCGGCCTGGCGCACGCCCTTGTCGGTGATGATGAGGACTTTCTTGAAGCCGCGGCGATGCAGCTCGGGGACCAGCTGGTCGAGCGCACCGCGCCCGAAGTACGAGGTTTGGTTGAGGATCATGCGATTAACCATGGCAACTCCTTATGTCGAATATTCGTAGCAACTGCGCCACTTTCCTGACATGGAACATTGTTCCATTTTTTTGACCCCCGCCCTATGACGTAAGGCCCGACGCGGAAAGATCGCCGGGGCCATGGCGATATTTTCCCGCCCAATCCGCGAGCTGCCGGGCCGGGAAGGCTTTACTCTCCCCGGCTTTCATTTTAGACTGGCCGTGTCAGAATCCCAACTATTAACATTCCATCCCACTAAATGGGATTGGATGCGTTGCGGTGGAGATGCGCGCGGCGCGTTTTCGCACACGCGGAACGGCCGCACGGTATCGCGTACGGAACGACTGCTTGCGGTCACGCACGCGGAACGACGGCGCAGCTACCCCGCAACACCCTCTCAACAATCACATAGCACTCACACATAGACGCAAAGGAGCATCTCATGTCATTGCCAACTATCAAGCACGTGCGCGCCTTCTTCATGGGCGGCGCCACCGCCAAGAATAAGGGCCAGGGCGGCGGCGACTATCACGACCAGGGCGGCGGGCACTGGATCGATGACCATATCGCCACCCCGATGTCCAAGTACAAGGAATACGAACAATCCCGCCAGTCCTTCGGAATCAATGTGCTGGGCACCTTGGTGGTAGAAGTGGAGGCCAGCGACGGCACCACCGGCTTCGCCATCTCCACGGCCGGCGAAATCGGCTGCTTCATCGTGGAAAACCACCTCAGCCGCTTTATCGAAGGCAAGCGCGTGGATGATATCAAGCTCATCCACGACCAGATGATCAACTCCACGCACTATTACTCCGGTGGCGGCGGCGTGGTTATGAATACCATCTCCTGCGTGGACCTGGCCCTGTGGGATCTCTTCGGGAAGGTGCTCGGCCAGCCGGTGTACTCGCTGCTGGGCGGGGCGGTTCGCGATGAAATCAAGTTCTACGCCACCGGTTCGCGCCCGGACCTGGCCAAGGAAATGGGCTTCATCGGCGGGAAAATGCCTACCCAGTGGGGCCCGCACGATGGCGATGCCGGCATCCGCCGCGAAGTGGAGCGCATCAAGGATATGCGCGAGAAGGTGGGCCCGGACTTCTGGCTCATGTGGGATTGCTGGATGAGCCAGGACGTTAATTACGCCGTCAAGCTTGCCCACGCCTGCGCTCCCTACAACCTCAAGTGGATCGAGGAATCCTTCCCGGCCGCGCAATACGATAATTACGCCGAGCTCAAGCGCCAGGTCCCGGCCGGCGTGATGGTCTCCACCGGCGAACACCACGGCAACCTCGCCGCTTTCCGCACTCTCTCCGAAACCGGCATCGATATTATGCAGCCGGACGTGGGCTGGTGCGGCGGTATTACCACCCTCCTCGAGATCGCAGCCATCGCGAAGTCGCGCGGCCAGCTGGTGGTCCCGCACGGCTCCTCCGTGTACTCGCACCACGCCGTTATTACCTTCACGAATACGCCGTTCAGCGAGTTCCTCATGACCAGCCCGAAGGCGGATACTATCCGCCCGCAATTCGACCCCATCCTCCTGGGCGAACCGGTCCCCGAAAATGGCCGCATCTCCAAGGAAACCCTGACGAAGCCCGGATTCGGCGTCGAACTCAATCGCGATATCGCGCTGGAACGCCCCTATACGCACTAAATCCGGCCGCCGGTCACGCCGGTCACGCCATCCGCGCCGGTCACGCTAGTCAGGCGGCCGGCGCGGATGCCGCAATCTTTGCGCAGCCGCTAGTCACGCGGACTCGCGCATCCACGCATACGAAAAGGAGAAATTATGACAGCCTCTTCGCCATCTCCCGGTACCGCCGCCCGCGAAGCAACCCTGAATATCGCGGTGCGCAAGGCACGTCGTCGCCTTGTTCCCTTCATGATGTTGCTCTACGTGCTCGCCTTCCTGGACCGTTCCAATATCGGGTACGCCCAGCAGGAGTACATGCTGGACACCGGCATCGGTGAAGCCACCTTCGCGCTCGGCGCGGGAATCTTCTTCGTGCTCTACGCTTTCCTCGGCGCCCCCGCGAATCTCATGATGCGCAAAATCGGGGCGCAGAAATGGATCGGTTCCATCGCGGTGGCCTGGGGTCTGGTATCCGCCTGCATGGCTTTTGCCGATACCCCGGCGAAATTCCTCACCGTTCGCCTGCTGCTGGGCGTGGTGGAGGCCGGCTTCTTCCCCGGCATGATCTACCTCGCCTCCATTTTCTTCCCCGCGAAACCGCGCGCTTATGTGATGGGCCTCTTCTACCTGGGGGCGCCCCTCGCCCTGGCGCTCGGTTCGCCGCTTTCCGGTGCGCTCTTGCAGATGCACGGCTTCCTCGGTTTTCCGGGGTGGTTCTGGATGTTCCTCATTGAGGGCCTGCTCGCCGCGGTTGTTGGGTGCCTCGCTTTCTTCTATTTCGACGACGGACCGCGCTCTGCCAAGTTCCTGACTCCGGACGAGCGAATTGTCCTGGCCGAAGCGGTGGAAGGTGAAGATTCCGGTTCCGGGGTGAAGTCCACCCTCAAGGATGCCTTCACGAATGCCCGGGTGTGGACGCTCGCCATGGCTTACTTCGCCATCCAGGTGGCGGTGTACGGCGTCGTCTTCTATATCCCCACACAGGTGGCGCGCCTGCTGGGCGAATCGGTGGGCTTCAAGGTGTCCCTCGTCGTCGCCATTCCGTGGGTGGTCTCCCTTATCGGTACCTGGTGGTTCTCCAAGAACGCCACCACCCCGGATCGGCAGCGGATCTGGTCGGCCGGGCTGCTGCTGGCCGCCGGGCTGGCCCTCGGGCTTTCGGCGCACGCCACCCCGATTCTCGCGATCGCGGCGCTGTGCATCGTGGCCACCGGCGTGATTGCCTGCCAGCCGCTCTTCTGGACGATGCCCACGAATCTGCTGGCCGGGGCCGCCCTAGCCGCAGGTATTGGTTTCATCAATACCTGGGGTGCGGTTGGTGGTTTTGTGGCACCGAATCTGCGAGTATGGTTCAACGAACTCTTTGATACCCACCAGTCGAGCGTGGCGGGACTCTGGGCGGTTGCAGCGGTGGCAATCCTCGGTTCCTTCATTATCGTCGCTCTCAAGAATCGAAAGGACGTTGGTATTGAAAGCGACGTTGCCTAAAAACCAGTTCAAAGCAGAGTTTGCGGCCTCCCCGCAGCGGGCGCGCCGTGGAATCTGGATGACGATGGCTTCGGCCACGTCGGCGGAAATCTGCGCCGGTTCGGGTGCTGATTGGCTGCTATTCGACGGCGAACACGCGCCCTACACGGTGGCCTCCCTGCTGGATCAGCTGCGGGCGGCCTCCGGGTATCCCATGCCCCTCATTGTGCGACCGGTGGAAACCACCCCGGCGCATATTAAACAGGTGCTGGATCTGGGGGCGCAGAACCTGCTGCTGCCCATGGTGGATACCCCGGAACAGGCCCGCGCGGCCATGCGTGCGGTGCGCTACGCCCCGCGCGGGATCCGCGGGGTGGGAGCATCGGTGGCGCGCGCCGGGAATTGGGGCCGCTACACCTCCTATATGGAGGAAGCCGAAGCGGAGCTGTTCGTGCTGCTGCAAATCGAATCCCGAGAGGCGCTCTCCCACCTGGATGAGCTGCTTGAGGTGGAGGGGCCCGATGGTTTCTTCATCGGGCCGGCCGATCTGGGGGCTTCGCTGGGCAATCCGCCCGCGGAGGAATTGCATGCGATTGTGTGCGATGCGCTGGCAAAAATCCGGGCGGCCGGGCTGGTGGCCGGCTCCCTCGCTTTCGATGATGCGGTAGCCGAACAGTATATTGCCGCGGGCGCGAATTTCATCGCGACCACGGCGGATTCCACTCTGCTGGTGGAGGCACTCGCCGCGAAATTCCCGGAGCGGTAATTACCCCGCGTACCCGCGTGCTCACGCACCCGCGTACTCATGTGCCCGCGTGCCCGCGTACCGAATTACCCCTCCGACCCAGCTCCGGTACCAGGTTCCCAACTATTGGGAACCTGGTACCGTTTGTATATGACATCCGAAGATATCCCTGGCACGCAGACACTCCGCCACGGTCTTCTTGTTCTCCGTGCCGTCGCCACAGGGGCTCGGAACCTCAGCGAGGTCACCGCAGCAACCGGCCTGAGCCGCTCGAAGGCGCACCGGCTCCTCCAGGCCCTGCGCCAGGAACGCTTCCTACGCACCGATGAAACCGGCACGTATTTCCTGGGGGCTTCCCTCATTGAACTGGGTTTCCAGGCTCTCGATAATATTTCTTTGGTCGGGATCGCCTCCCCGTTGCTCTCCCAGCTTTCCGAGGACACCCTCGACACCGTGCACCTGGGCACCGAGCTGGAAGGCGAAGCCCTCTACCTCCTCAAATTCCCCGGGCATCGCGGTATTGAGGTGCGCTCCCAGGTGGGCACCCGCCGACCCATCACCCGCACCGGGCTGGGCCGTTCCCTCATTCTTGACAGCCCTGAGCGCTGGGAGAGCCTCTACCGGGCGGATCGCGAGCGGGTGCGGGATACTCCCCCGCCGGAAACCCTGGAGGAATTCACCGCCGCGATGGAAAAATACTCCCGCAATGGCTATTCGGAGGATTGGGAGATCAGCGAGCCGGGAATTCGCTGCGTGGCCGCGCCGATCCGCAATGCCTCCGGAAATATTGCGGCCTCGATTAGCGTCTCCAGCGCGGTTATTTATATGGGGAAGGCGCGGATGCGGGAACTAGCGGCGGCGGTTACGGCAACCGCCGCGGAGATTTCCCGCCAGATCGGTTACGGCGCGGTGTAGCTGCGGGTTACCGTGCGTGGCTTTTAAGCACGACGACGACGCGTCCCCGCGGCGCGCGGGCGCGCCGCGGCGCCGTCGTACCACCTGGAGCGAGGCTATTCCACATCGAGGGGGACTCGGAAGCGCGGGGCCGGGAAGGCGGCGTCCAGGCGCGCGAGCTGGTCGGCGCTCAGCTCGAGGCGCGCGGCCTCCAAGTTTTCCCGCATATGTGTGAGTTTGCCGGTGCGCGGAATCGCGATGGCGTTGCCCTGCGCCAGTACCCAGGCGAGCAGCACCTGGAAAGGGCTGATGCCCAGTTCGCGGGCGACCTCGGTGAGGGCCGGGTTGGTGACCAGGCCGTTGCGGAGGGTCCCGGCTTGGACGAGCGGGCAGTAGGCGATGAGGGCCACGCCGCGGCGCTCCATGAGGCCGCGCAGCTCCACTTCGATTCCGCGCGAGCCGAGGTGGTAGAGCACCTCGTTGGCCTGGCAGTTGGCGCCGCCGGGCACCGCGGCCAGCTCCTGCATATCTTCCACGTCGAAATTAGAGACGCCCCAGCTGCGGATTTTCCCGCTGCCGCGCAGGCGCTCGAGCTCCGCCACGGTTTCGGCCAGCGGGGTGCCGCCGCGCCAGTGGTAGAGGTACATATCAACGTAGTCGGTGCCGAGGCGCTCGAGGCTGGCGTCGAGCGCGGCCTCCATGCGGTGGCGCGAGGCGTTGGAGGGCAGCACTTTGGTGATGAGGTAGAGCGATTCGCGCGGGAAGGGCGTGATTGCTTCGCCCACGAGTTCTTCCGAGCGCCCGCTGCCGTACATTTCCGCGGTGTCGATGAGGTGCGCCCCGCCTTCGATTCCGCAGCGCAGCGCCGCGATTTCTTCCTGCCGGCTCGCCGGGTTATCGCCGAGGAACCAGGTGCCCAGCCCGAGGGCCGGCACGGTATCGCCGTTCGCCAAGGTGATGTTGTGCATGGATATCGTTCCTCTCGTGGTTGTTCTACGCTCCAGCGTGCCACGAGGCGGCCCGAGCCGCAAAGCAACCGCGGATCTGAGCCACCCGAGCCGTTCGAGCCACCCGAGCCGTTCGAGCCACCCGAGCCACCCGAGCCGTTCGAGCCGTTCGGGCCGCAAAGTGTGCGTCAGGAACATTAAAGGCGCGAAAAACTGTCAGCCACGTACACTTTGCACATGCGTCGAGTGAAGGGATAGCCATGGTTCGTGTTTCTCCGGATCCGGATTGGACGCCGGTGCCTTTCCGCCAGTCGTGGAGCGGGCACCTCATTGCCGGCACGCTGACCGCGATAGGTATTGTGATTGCTCTGGCGTTGAGCCGGTTGTTCCTCCCTCATCAGGTGAATTTTTTCGCTCTGCTGCTCATTGTTGTGCTCAGCACCGTGGCTGTTGAATTCCTTTCGACTATCCCTCACCTGTGGCAACAGCAAAGGTTCCATCACCCCCACCCGGGAGGATGGCTTCCTCCGCTGTGCCGGATTGTATTCTTCGCAGGGGTCTATTTTCTTGTCACGCTGGCACTGACGTGGGACTCCCGGCAGGCACTCATCTGTGGCGGTGTGGCTACCGCGGTCGTACTTATCGAGGTGTTCGGATTACGGGAATGGCAATCCGGCTTGACCACAGCGGAGGAGAGAGAAGCCACCCTGAAGGCAAAGAAAGCGCTTGAGGAAATAGCCATCGAGGCGCGTATCGAGCGGCGGGAGAAAGCTCGGCGCAGAGCGGAGGAGCGCCGCAAGCGGCTTGGTTTACCGGAGGACACCAGTCCGATTATTACGGTCAAGCCGGGCGGCTTCGAATTCCGGCCGCACCGCGTGAACTTTATTCCGCCGCGCGCCGAGCCCGACGCCGCGGGGCAGCCTGATGATCAGCCTGATGATCGCTCCGATGAACGCCCTCAAGCTGTGCAGGATTAGCGGCGCGGTGCGCCGAGCTGTGCACGGATGTAGTGGCCGCAGCGGAGGTATGCGCGGCGCGGCGGCCGCGAATTTCCTGCCAAATATTGCGGCTGCGTGCAGCGCTCTCGGTACCCGGCTGGGCGGCCCGGCTTCCGCGCCGCCGCGGCCGCTCCGCAACAGCTTCCGGCGCTTCGGGTGTTTCGGCTAGGGGCTCAGCTTCGGCGGCAGAGTCCGTCTCGACAGCTTCAGCCGCTTCGGCTGCCTCGCTTGCTTCCGCTGCCGCTGCGGGCGCCGCCTCAACCACCTCGGTTACTTCAACCGCTTCAGCCTTTTCGGTTGCCTCCGCTTCAGCAGCTTCGCCCGCTTCCGCCGCCACATCCAGCACCGGCACCCCGGCTGCCGGCCCGAGTGCGGTGGCGCGCTGGAGGCGGACTTCGTCCACAGAAAGCAAAATCCCAGCCGCCCGCTCCAGGATGGTCACCTGCCAGACCTGCACCCCGGCTCCGGCCAGGGCCCGCACGGCATCGGTAATATCCGGATCGATAGCAAAAGCAAAGATGCTCAGGCGCGGGGCCGGTTCCGGAATGGGCGGATTGACGGCGGTAAACTCCTGCCAGGCGGAGGAAAAATCGTGAGGCCCGCCCGGGAAAAGCCGGGTAATTTCGCGCCGGTCTAAAGTGGCGTGCTGAGCGGAACGAGCGAGGGCCGCGAGGAGCGCTGCGCCGTCGAGAATATCAATAATATCGACGCTAATAATGTTCCCGGTGGCATCCAAAGCAACCAGAGAAGCGGTGCCGCGCTCCCCTTCCGGGCGCGTCCACGCTACCTGGAAGGCCGGGAAATCGAGGAACTCCGCAATCTGGGCACGCAGCGCTTCGGCAACGGAGGCGCGGGTTTCTTCCGGAAGATCCGCGGGAGGCGCCGCGCGATGAAATTGCCCGCCACGTAATGAGAAAACGCCCACGAGATACCATCTCCGATACTGCTTACCGCACCAACCTGCCTACCCAAGCCTATCCTAGGCGAGGTACCTGAGAATTGACTGCACCGCGCTTTCTTGTACGACGGCGCCCGCGTCTCCGGGTGCTTGCGCCACCGTGCCCGAACGGCCCCGGTGGCCCGGTGCGGCTACGCCACCAGATGCCGAGCGGCCGGGTGGAAACCAGCTCCGTGAAGAGCTCGGTTCCCGCCCGGCCGCTGTGCAGTGCTAGCCGTGTTTAGCCAGCATTTGCGTGCCTAGCTAGCGATTACGCGGCTACGCGCAATACGCAAGCGCTACGCCGTCGCGCCGGCTCCGGACTCCTGCCCCTTGGCCATAACGGCCGCGCGCCCGGCCTCCAGGCGTGCCACCGGCACCCGGAACGGGGAGCAGGACACGTAATCCAAACCGACGGAGTCGAAGAAGTGCACCGAGGCGGGATCACCGCCGTGCTCGCCGCAGATGCCCACGGTGAGGTTCGGGTTGCCCTTCCGGCCGCGTTCGGTACCCATGCGCACCAGCTCGCCCACGCCTTCGCGGTCGATGGTCTCGAAGGGCGAGGTGTCAAAGATCCCTTCCGCCATATAGGTCGGAATGAATTCGTGTTCGACGTCGTCCCGCGAGAAGCCCCACGTGGTCTGAGTCAGGTCATTGGTGCCGAAGGAGAAGAATTCGGAATCTTCGGCGATCTTCTCCGCGATAATCGCCGCGCGTGGCAGCTCGATCATATTGCCGATCGCGATGTCCAGGTCGTAGCCGGATTCGCGTTCCACATCGGCGATGATCTTGCGGGCGCGGTCCGCAACCAGGCGGAATTCCTTATCCGAACCGATGAGCGGGATCATGATTTCCGGATGCGGATCCAGGCCACGCTTGCGGCAGGCCACCGCGGCTTCGGCCACCGCCCGCACCTGGAGATCCACGAAACCGGGGATCTGGATGGACAGGCGCACCCCGCGCAGGCCCAGCATCGGGTTATCTTCGTGGCGTTCGGTTGCCGCCCGCAGCAGGGTGCGGGTGTGTTCGGGCACCTGCTGGCCGCGGGCTTCCATGGTGGCTACCTCAACCGCCAGCTTCGTCATATCCGGGAGGAATTCGTGCAGCGGCGGGTCGATGAGGCGCACCACTACCGGCAGCCCGTCCATCGCCTCGAAAATACCTTCGAAGTCACCGCGCTGGAGCGGCATGAGCGCACCCAGGGCGGCCTCCTGCAACTCCGGGGTGGCCGCGAGGATCACGTGCTCGATGAGTTCGCGCCGCTCGCCCAAGAACATATGCTCGGTGCGGCACAGGCCGATCCCCTGCGCCCCGAATTCGCGAGCGCGCGCGGCATCTTCCGGATTATCGGCGTTGGCTCGCACGTGCATGCGCGCCGACTTATCCGCCTGGGTGAGGATGCGATCCACGGAACGCACCAGTTCGCAGGTGTCCACATCATCGCCGGCGGCTTCCAGCGCGGCTTCCAGGCCCTGGGAAACATAGATCATGACCGGGGAATCTTCCACCGGCACCGCCCCGAAGAACACTTCCCCGGTGGTGCCGTCAATGGAGATCACATCCCCGGCGCGCAGCGTCTGCCCGGTGGACTTGATGAAGACCGTGCCGGCCTTTTCTTCCACAAGCAGATCCTCCGCGCCCACCACGCAGGTGCGGCCCATCCCGCGGGCCACCACCGCGGCGTGCGAAGTTTTCCCGCCGCGCGCGGTGAGCACGCCGGCGGCCACCACCATGCCGGGCAGGTCATCCGGGTTGGTTTCGCGGCGCACCAGAATCACCTTGGCGCCTTCCGCGGCGCGTGCCTCCGCCTGCTCGTTACTGAACACCACTTCGCCCACGGCCGCACCCGGGGAGGCCGCCATGGCCTTGGTGATGAGGGTGCGCTGCGCATCGCGCTGGAACTGCGGAAAGAGCAGCGAGGTGAGCTGTTCGCCGGTGGTGCGGGTGATCGCTTCTTCCGCGCTGATGAGCCCTTCGTCTACCAGCTGGGTGGCCACCCGGAAGGCCGCGGCGGCGGTGCGCTTCCCCACGCGGGTTTGCAGCATCCACAGCTTGCCTTCCTGGATGGTGAACTCAATATCGCACAGGTCCCGGTAGTGGTTTTCCAGGCGCTTCATGATGTCCATGAGCTCGTTGTAGGAAACCGGATCCAGCTGCTCAAGATCCTTGAGGGAGAGGGTATTGCGGATACCGGCCACTACGTCTTCACCCTGGGCATTGACCAGGTAGTCGCCGTACACCCCGGAATGCCCGGTGGAAGGATCGCGGGTGAAGGCCACCCCGGTGCCGGACTTCTCCCCCATATTGCCGAAGACCATCGTGCAAATATTGACGGCGGTACCCAGGTCATCCGGGATGTGTTCGCGCCGGCGGTAGATGCGGGCACGTTCGGTGTTCCAGGAGCGGAACACCGCAGTGATCGCGAGGTTCATTTGCCGGCGCGGGTTCTGCGGGAAGGGATACCCGGTGGCGCGCCGCACGATTCCCTTGAATTGTTCGACCAGCTCTTGCAGGTCCGCCGTCGTCATATCAAGATCGCCGCTGTAACCTTTTGCCTTTTGGAGGGCGTGCAGGGCATCTGAGAAGAAATCTCCGTCGATATCGAGCACGGTCCGGGCGAACATTTGGATGAGGCGCCGGTAGGAATCCCAGGCGAAACGTTCGTTGCCGGATTGCGCCGCCAGGCCCTTGACCGATTCATCATTGAGGCCAATATTGAGCACGGTTTCCATCATGCCGGGCATGGAGAACTTCGCGCCCGAACGCACCGAGAGCAGCAGCGGATCCTCCGGATCGCCAAGTTTCTTGCCCATCTGCTCTTCCACGGCTTCTAGGTGGCGCGTCACCTCCGCTTCGAGTTCTTCGGGTTCCTGCCCGTTACTCAGGTAGTAGCGGCAGGCTTCGGTGGTGATGGTGAAACCGGGTGGGACAGGCAAATCCATGTGGACCATCTCAGCCAGGTTAGCTCCCTTGCCGCCGAGCAGGTCCTTCATGTCCTTGTTGCCCTCGGTAAATGCGTATACGAACTTTGTCATATCGTCCTCCGTGGGGATTCACACGCGCATAAGTGCGCGGAGCGGCCCCTTCGCCGCTCACGTGTCCAGGGTAACACTTTGGGGCGGCGTGATCGAGAGGGATTTTTAGTGAATACCGCGCACATTTCCGGCGCCGTCCACGTCAATGGCCAGCGCGGATGGTTCTTCGGGCAGGCCCGGCATCAGCATGACGCTCCCGGCCATCACCACGACGAACCGGCCCCCCGCGGAGAGATGCACCTCGCGTACCGGCACGTCGAAATCGCTGGGGGCGCCCAGGCGTTTCGGATCGGTGGTGAAGGAGGCCGGGGTTTTCGCGATGCACACGGGATAGCGGCCGTAGCCGCGTTCTTCCAGGTCACGCAGTTGCTCGCGCGCTTCTTGCGCGAAGGTCACGCTCGCGCCCCCGTAGACGCGCCGCACCACCGCGGTGATTTTCTCGGCAAGGCTCGCGCTATCCGGGTACGTGAACGTGGTGCGGGAGGGCGTTTCGAGGGCGCGCAGGACGGCTTCGGCCAGTGGCGCCGCACCTTCCCCACCGCGCGCGAAATGCTCGGAAACAGCCACGGGCACGCCCAACTCCGCGAATTGCGTGCGCACGTTTGCGATATCGGCTGCGGTATCCGTATCAAAACGATTAAGGGCGACGACGACGGACTGCCCCCACACCGCCCGCAAATTATCGATATGCCGGGCGGCGTTCGCGATACCCCCGTGATAGCGCAGCGCGCGCAAGGTGATCACGAAAACGACGGCGTCGGGGCGCAGCCCGGAGGTCCGGCACATAATGTCAATGAACTTTTCGGCGCCCAGGTCGGCCCCGAAGCCCGCTTCGGTGACCGCGATCTCCCCCATCGCGAGCGCGGCGCGGGTGGCCATCACGGAATTGCAGCCGTGGGCGATATTGGCGAAAGGCCCGCCGTGCACCAGGGCGAGGGTTCCTTCCCGGGTGGCGACCAGGTTCGGAGAAAAAGCTTCGGCGAGCAGGGCGAGCATAGCGCCGGTAGCTCCCAGGTCTTTGGCGGTGACCGGCTTGCCGGCGCGGGTGCGGGCCACTTCCATGGAATCGAGGCGCTCGCGCAGGTCCGCGAAGGAGGAGGCCAGGCAGAAGGCTGCCATGACTTCGCTGGCGGGAACAATATCGAAGCCGGTGGCGCGGGTGGCGTGCGCGCCGGGATTGGAGTGGGTGCCCGCGCCCGGGCCGGCGCTATCCAAGCGCCCGCTGGGGCTGAGGAGGATGGCGCGCAGGGCCCGGTCGTTCATGTCGATCACGCGGCGCACGCTCACCGTGGCCGGGTCAATATCGTGGGTATCGAAATACACCGCGTTATCCGTCATGGCGGCCAGCAGGTTGTGGGCGGCGGCGATAGCGGCAAAATCCCCGTTGAAGTGCAGGTTAATGGAGTCCGCCGGGGTGAGGGTGGCACGGCCCCCGCCAATGGCCCCGCCCTTGAGCCCAAAGACTGGCCCGAGCGAAGGTTCGCGCAGGGCCAGCACCGCACGCTGGCCGAGGTAACGCAGGCCGTCGGCCAGGCCGATGGAAGTGGTGGTTTTTCCTTCCCCGGCCGGGGTGGGCGACATAGCGGTCACCAGCACGAGGCGGCCGGGGCGGGCGGGGTTGGTTTCGGGTTGTGCGGAGCCGGTTTCGGGCTGTGCGAGCTCGGCACCCTGCCGGCCGGGCGTACCCGGTTGCGCAGCGAGGCTTTCTACCCAGCGGTAATCGATCTTCGCCCGATCCCGACCGAAGGGGATAACCGCATCGGCCGGCACACCCGCCGCGAGGGCGGCATCAATGAGGGGAAGATCAATAGACATACGCTGTATTTTATACCGCCGGCTCAGGTCCCTTAGCTAAGCGGGCCCATGTCAGCAACGTAGGCGTCGAGGAGCGCTTGGCCGCGGGCGTCGTCGTCGTTATTAAAATACCGGAGCACGCGGGCCGGGACCCCGACCACAATGCAGTTCGCGGGGACGTCGCGCATAACGACGGCGCCGGCGCCCACGATGGAATTTTCGCCGATGGTGACGCCCGGGCCGATGGTGGCGGAGGCGCCGATCCACACGTTATCGCCGATGGTGATCGCGGTGCCGAATTCGAGGTCGGTTTCGGCGCGCAGGCGCGGGGGAACCGGGTGGCCGGCGGTGGTGATGGTGACTCGCGGGCCGATGAGGACGCGGCGACCCAGGGTGATGGGGGCGACGTCGAGCAGAATCGCGCCGGAGTTGATGAAAACTTCCGGGCCGATATGGACATTCGCGCCGTAATCGCAATGGACGGGCGGGACCACGGTGGCGCTCGGGTCGAAGGAACCGAAGAAGCGGGCGGCGATGGTGCGGATCGTTTCGTTATCGGAGGGGTTGGTGGCGTTGAGCTCGTGCTGGACGGTGAGGCCCTCGCGGCGGACTTTGGCGAGGTAGGGGTCGTCCGCGATGTACATTTTTCCGGCGACCATGCGTTCCCAGGTGGGAGAGGGTTGCGGCGCATCGGGCACGGGATTCGGCGCGGGCTGCGCGGCGGCCTTAGGAGCGGATTCCGGCGCGGGCTGATTCGATTCGGTCATGGGTTCATTCTGGCATATCTGAGCTACCATCTATGGTGAACTCTTGTTCACCCTCGGAAGGGATGCGGTGGTGCGTTTCCCAGGTTTTCAACCCCGGCGGTGGCCGGCTGGACATCGTGGCCCAGCTGGCATGCTGCCGCTTCGCCCCTCGGCGGGCTCCCAACTACGCGGCCGGGCACCCGCCACCGCAATCGCCTTGATAAGACCTCACCAGCAGCGGGCCGCAGCAACGGCCCACATCAGAAAGGATGAATGATGCGCATTGCAATTATTGGAGCGAACGGTGCGGCCGGGAAGCTCATTACCCAGGAAGCAGTTTCGCGCCGGCACGAAGTTATTGCCGTGACGCGCTCGGAAAATGAAACGGAGGCGCCGGTTTCGCTGCGCCGCGACGTTTTCGAAATTGAACGCGGGGATATTGCCGGTTTTGACGCCATGGTGGACGCGCTCACGCCCAGCGCGGATGCCGGGGCGGACTTCCCCGAACGCGCCGCGAGCCATCTTATTGACCTGGTTTCCGGGCTGCCGACTCGGCTCATCGTGCTCGATAGCGGGGACGGGAAGGTCCCGGCGGCGGTGGAAAGCGCCCGCATTGCTAAATGGACATACGTTTCCCCGGAGGTGACCTCCGCGGAGTTGGCGGTGGCCGTGATTGAGGAAATCGAACGCGGGCCGCTGACCGCGCATATCCGCCAGCGTGTGGTGGTTGGGGATAAGTAGAGGTAGTAGAGAAGTGGAGTAAGGAGCGCACCTCCACAATCGTGAATAAGGGCCGCGCCTGGGATTCTCGGGCGCGGCCCTATTTTGAGCTCTCACCCAGGTGTAGATTTTAAATGGCTCATGTCACAGTGGCGAGAGACGGGAGGAACAATGATTATTTATTTTTCTGAAACTGGCATTACCGAGAAAGCAGCACAGCACTTGCAGGGCATTATTGGCGGCGATGTAGAACGGATAACGGCAGCTCAGCCGTATACGGATGCGGATTTAGATTGGCAGGTCGAGGATAGCCGGGCGAATCTAGAACAGCACGGTAAGCTCCCGGCCCCGAAACTCGCAGCACCGGTAGATTTGGGCGGCGCAACAGAGGTGTTCCTTGGTTTCCCGATCTGGTGGGGTATCCCGCCAAAAGTGGTGGATAGCTTCTTAGGCTCGCATGATTTGGGGAACGCGCGGGTTCACCCCTTCTGCACCTCCGGAAGCTCACCGATGGACGAAGCGGAAGAATACTTACGTTCCACTTTCCCGGATATTGCGTGGGCGAAAGGATTGCGTTTCCACGATGGCCTGACCGAAGAAGACATCCGCACATGGGCTGATGCATAGTAGAACCACGGGAGCCGTCGCTGCGCTTATCGGAACGCTCGGCACCCTCGGAACCCTCGCGGCATGTTCCCGGGAACCGCGTCCCGGCTTCGATGAACTGGTAGCTTGCACAGGAACGGTGACACTTTCCCACCTCAATCTGCCCGACCCCTACGGGGTTTCCTGGACGGTTGAGTTTGCGGAAGGCGACACCGCCACCTTGAGCTATAACGTTCCCGATGTCGGTGCGGGCCTAAAAGAGGTTTATCGAGAATCTTTCCCGGTTGATCCGCAGCTGCGGAAGGAAATGTGCGTGCAGGCTGCGATGACAAAAGAAGTCGAAACTCTGCCGAGAGGAGCGACCACCATCTGGGATCTACCGCCCGCCGGCTCCGGGAAAAGCAGTGATGTGGAAGCAACTGCGCTCATGGAACCGGTCATGCTCATGGTCACTACGGAACGCCTGTGGGCCGCGAATGAGGCGTCTGTGGAATATGCCAAGAATCGCTAAGGTGCGCGCGGGGCGGCAGGCGCGGCGGCGTCGTTCAAAATAAAGGACGGCACGGAAACCGCATGCGGCCACTGCGCGGACCAACCATAAAGCAGGGGTTAATAGACAAAAGGGGCTGCGGACTGTTTATTGGACATTATCGCTTAAAACCGCTTGACGATGCTCCACAATCGTTAAACCATCGAACTTCAAGGTAATACGCTTCTGGTTATAGAAGAACATATACTCGTCTATCGCCTCGCATAACTCATCGGTTGTAGCCCACTTCTTCCCGTGATAAATCTCGGTTTTCATCCGCCCGAAAAACCCCTCACAAGCAGAATTATCCGGACTACACCCCTTCTTCGACATCGACCGCGTCAACCCGTAACGCCGCGTAAGCTCAATCCAGGACACAGACCGGTAGTGGACTCCCCGATCCGAATGGATCACGAGTGGATGCTCACTCTGGCCGGCTTGTAGCTCGTTTAGACGCTGGTGCGGGAGGGTTGCCAGGGCGTTTTCAAGGGAGGAATCAGCCAACACTGAGGTTGGGTGTAATCCCCTCGTATACGCCACGACTTTCCCGTCATAACAGTCAATAATCGGGGAGAGATAAACCTTCCCGTTAGCTGCGTGGAACTCGCTGATATCCGTGAGCCAAAGCCGTCCGGGCTCATCAGCGTGGAAGTCACGCTCGACTAGGTTTTCCGGTGCCGGGCTGATCTCCCCGCCGTAACTAGAGTACTTCCGGCGTGCTTTGGCATACCTGACCGGGATTTCCTCTTCCCGCATCAAGCGCTGGATGACTTTCTCCGAGACCACATACCCAAGCTTTCTAAGCGCTAAACGGATACGCCGATACCCATACGTATACAAGCCCTCGCGCGCGATCTGAGCGATCAACTCACGCAAGCGAGCATGCTTGTCAGGCCGCTCTAGCTGTTTAGCGGTGTAATAGTACGAGCTTGCCGGCAAATCCAAGGTATCTAAGACCATGGCTAGCGGCGTGGTAGAGCGTAGCTGGTTAGCTACCCGTGTTTTCTCTACCGCTTCACTGCGCCCGCCTGTGCGGGCTTTTCCTTTTTTTGCTAGCTCGAGCTGGGCTTTCAAGACGCGTTTCTGCACGATTAAATCGGCTACAAGAGCACGTAATTCTTCCGGGTCTTGGGGTAGCTGGGCTTCCAGTTGGTGGCGGGTTTTCGCTTTGATCTGGTCGCATTCTTTCTCGTTCATGAGTCCTAGACTGCCTTCCGCATCCCACTTTTTAACCCAAGCATAGATGTTTGTGCAGTTCACGATTCCTAGATCCTGGGCGATAGTGTAGGCGTTTTCCCCGCTGCGGAATCGCTTGCAGGCAGTTACTTTCACGTCCGTTGATATTTTCTGGTTAGGGGCGTGTTTCTTCGGTTTTCTCTGCTCTGGTTTCTCGTTGCTATTCCGGATCCATTTGTAGAGCGTGTCTCGGCCTGGGTAGCCCAGTTTACGGACTGTGGCGGTTACCGATTGCGTGCGTTGGTAGGTGGTGAGGGCTTTACGGATCTGCTCTCTCGTGTACGTACGCTTACTCATTGAACGTTCTCCTTAAAAATCTCTAGGAAACCGTCCGCACCCCCGCCTTTTGCTGCCGGGCAGATCATTGTCTCGTTTTCCCATGCTGGGCGTGTTCGTAGTGAGGCGGCTTTCGCTTCCCTAGCGGGTGTGTGTCCGATTCCGGCGTGTTCGGGTAACACGGTACGTTATCGGCTTAGTCGGGGTGGGGATCGGGCGTTGAATTATGCTTTACATATGGCGGTGTTAGTGCGTATGAGGTCGGATGAGGAAACCCGGGCGTATGTGGAAAAGCGCCTTGGTGAGGGGAAAACGAAACGCGAGGTTATACGTGTGCTTAAACGCTACCTGGCCCGGCGGGTGTATCGCCTCTTGACCAGGCATATGCGTGCCGAGGAAACCGTACTTGCCTCTTGACAACATATAGAAGCGTCACTATGGCGCCTACACGGCCCAGAAAGCGCATTCTGACACCTCTGCCTACCCCGGGACTGTGGCGCGTGGCAGCCCGGACAGAACGAGTTTTCCGTCGAGGCATGTCACGCAGCGCATGTCAAGGAAGCCAGCTTATTGAGGTGCTCGACCTCAATAAGGCTGACTTTTCGTTGGTATAGCAAGGGAAAGTCCGGGTATAAGACCCACCATTTGTCTATTAGCCCAAAAGCAGGCACCGCTGCCCGGTCTTCGGACCGGACGGCGGTGTCTGTTTTTACTCAAAAGCCTTTCGCCATCACGTGCGTTACGAACGCGTTTAGGCTTCCGCTCTTACTTCCTGCTCCAGATCAGCGGTAATAACCTTGCCCATGGTTTCCGGCGTGGACAGGCACGAGAGAATCCCAAGCCCCATCATGATGGTGGTGAAGGTCAGCACCGGCAGCCAGCCGAAAGCGCCGGGCCGTACGATTATGGCGGCGATCATCGGGGTGAAGCCCACGATAATATTGCCGAGCTGGGTGGATACCGCGTAGCCCGTCATGCGCAGGCGGGTCGGGAACATCTCGCTGTACATCGGCGCTTGCACCACATTTCCACCGGCCAAGGTCAAGCCGATAATGAAGAGCAGCACAACGAGCAGCGGCACGTTCTTGAGCTGAATTGCCCAGAAGATCGCCGGGAACAGCACCACGAGGCTGAACATTGACATGAGGTACACCGGCCGGCGCCCGATCTTATCCGAAAGCGCGGCCCACACCGGTTGGATAGGAACACCGATTCCCATAGCTAGGGTCGCGAGCGCCAGCAAAGTGGAACGCTCCCACCCCCAGTAGGTGGTTCCGTAGTTGAGCATGTAGTTCGTGAGTAGCGCACCGGTAATCGCGTACTGGCCCATCGCCATGACGCGAATGACTTGGCGCCAGTGGTTCTTGAAGAGGTCGCCGAGGCTCCCCTTATTAGTAGTAGCTTCAGCAGTTTTCTGGACCGGGTGCTGCGCCGCTGCGCCCTCGTTGCGGGCGAGCGCTTCGTATACGTCGCGCGGTTCATCCGCCTTGATGCGTACCCACAGGGCGTAGAGCACCAGCGGGATAGCAACGAAGTAAGGAATACGCCAGCCCCCACCGAGGAGGAATTCCTCATCCTTGGATACCGGGATAAAAGCGGCGATGCCGAGCAACATACCGATAAGGAGCCCGTGCATGGTGAAAGCAACGAGGCGTCCGCGTTTCTCCGGCGGGGCAAGTTCAGAAGTCATCGCCGTGGATCCGGCTTGCTCACCGCCCGCGGAGAAGCCCTGGATCAACCGCATCACAATCAAAATAACACCCGCGGCGGGACCAACCGAATCATAGGAAGGCAAGAAGCCGATAACCAGGGTTGCGAAGCCCATGAACCCGAGAGTGAGGAGAAGCGTCTTCTTCCTCCCCCACGCGTCGCCGAGGTGGCCGAGCACGATAGCGCCGAGAGGCCGCGCCAAATACGCAACACCGAATGAGGCGAGCGAAGCAATATTGGCCAGGGTTGGATCTTCGCCGCCTCCGAAGAAGACCGAGGGGAAGATGACTGCGGATGCGGTTCCGTACAGCCCGAAGTCGTAGTATTCGGCAACCGCGCCCCAAAAACCAGATTTTGCGGCTTTCTTGGCGGATTTCTCCAGGCTCACTTCCCCACCCGTCGCCCCGCTGGCTGCTGTTGATACGACATTGTTATCCGACGGCGGTATCGGTCTGGTACCCGTTACCGTGTGTGGGTCCGTCATTGGTTATCCTTTCACGCAACGGAGCTGCTTCGCATCCGTTATATGCGGTTATTCCTGAGCGTTCCTTTACGCCCATGCGATAGCGTAATGAGCTGCTCGCGCGGCGCGGCGCTGTCATCGGGGTGAATCAAGGTCCCTCCTGCCCTACTTTCAGACGAGTAGACTAGTCCCTGCTCACGGGGCGAATACCCAATATTCGCCTGGCGGATGGTGATGTGGAATGCGAACGAATCTACAATTCTCACAGCGTTTGACGGATGCTATCCAGGCGCTCCACGCGGCTACGGATCGGCGCACCATTGCACGTTACGTGGTTGCCCTACTAGCGGACGTGGCGCCGAATGCGGATTACATTTATTTTTACGCCTTTTTGCCGCGCCAGAACGCTTTTGCGGTTCTGGGGGTTTACGGCTTCCCCCACTACAATTCCACCCTCGTGGTGGAGGAGAATTCGCCTTTCGGGAGGACCCTCGGGCGGCGCGAACAGTACTGGGCTCGCACCCCGGCCGAGGTAGCCGAACTCTATTCTTTCCCCGCGGATTCTTCCCTGGCTTACGAGCGGATGAGCCCGTTATTCCGCTTTGCTTCCGCGGCTACGCACGCCTCCGCGGTTATCCAACCCTGCATCATCGGGCAGGAATTGCAGGGCACCCTATGGTTGGAATCCCATTCGCGCGCGGGGGCTTTCTCCGCGACGGATCGCACGCGGATTTCCCAGCTCTCCACGCTGGTCGCCTTGCTTCTACGCGCCGCGCCCCAGGCAACCATTCTCAACTCCGATGGTTTAGCGGAGGTATGGGACGTGCTTCCAAGCACCCCCACTCAGATCACCGCGGAAACACCGGAGAATTCCGCCTCTGAACATACCCCACCGCGAACCGAATCGAGGCATGCCCCTGCGCTTACACTCCGAGAGAAGGACGTACTCACGCAAATTGCCCAGGGGCTCACCAATTCCGAGGCGGCTGCCGCCTTACATATTTCGATCAATACAGTGCGCAGCCATCGCCGCAGCCTCATGCGTAAATTCGGGGTGCACAACGCGGTGGAGCTCCTGGATGCGGCCGCTCAGTACGGGTTCGGACCGAAAATGTTGAGGGACTAGTCCCCGGGGCCGGGTGCGGAACCTCTTTTCACCCCCACTATGCCAAGCCGCGCACAAGCCGGGCACTTAGGCTGACGATTGACCGCAGTCGGAGAGAATTTCGAGGGAGAAATGATGAACGCACTAGCACTGACCGTACCGGTTCCCGATGCCGCGGGCCCGATCCCCGTAACCGATACCAGCCACCCATTTTCGAGTATGCGTTTCGCGCGCGAACCGCTAGATTTAGCCGCTTACGGTTACGTGGAGGAGGAGTATTTCCTTTCCGGTAGCGTGAATGTTTACGCTTTTGCGTCAGAGCCGGATGTAAACGGTGCGGACCGTGGTGGCCGCGGGGAAAAGGCCGACGGCGCCCAGCCGGCGGCCTGCGTCGTCGTAGAAAAAGAAGGAATCCCGTATTGCACGCGTGTGCTGGTGCGGCGCCCGGCAGAGGGAGGTTCAGGCACGGCGTGGGTTTCTATTTCGAATGCCTCGCAAGGGTATGACATTGAAGATGATTGGCGGCGGGCCTGGGATTATGTGATGAGCAGGCGGCATACCTACGTATCCGTGACGGCCAAGCCCATCCAGATTTCCGCCTTGCAGACCTTTGATCCGGAGCGTTACGGGAAGCTGAGCTGGGGCGGAAAGCCGCGTCAGATTGATGCGACGGAGCCGGGCTGGAATCCGTTTATGCAGCTTGACGAATGTGAAGAAGGCTTGGCCTGGGATGTGATTGCGCAGGTGTCCGCGTGGTTGCACTCGCCGAGCAGTCCTGCGAGGGCGGGGCACGTTTTCCTCATGGGGCAGTCACAATCCTCGGTGTACGCCAATACGTACCTCACGTATTTCCACGATGTGCTGCGGCTGGCAAGCGGGGCGCATCCCTTCAATGGTTACGCTCCCGGGGTTGGATCGGTGTACGTCAAGGCGATTAACCAGCACGGGACCGGGGTTCCGCCCCGGATTCTGCGCACCTTGGCCTTGGGCGGGACCGGAACCGGCGCGAAGCGCCACGGGGCTTTTGTATTCCACCTGGTGGAGCCGGCCCAGCTTGATATGCCGGTGGTCAGCACTTCTTCGGAGGCCGATGTGAGCCTCTTTGGAGCGAGCCCCGAGTGCCTGCGCTTGGGGGACGGACCGCTGCGCCGGCATTGGCACGTGCGGCGCTCCCAGCATTCCGATGCTCGTTCACGGGTGATTCCGCAAAATTCGGAAGTGGTCAAGGCGAAGCGGCGCCCGCGCCAGATGGATACCGCATTCTTGGAGGCGCTGAGTGTGCTCCCCATTGAGCCCATTATTACCGGGGCCATGGCCGCGGTGGAGAAGTGGGCAGCGGAAGGCGTGCCGGCGGCGCCTTCTACCTGGTTTGATGCTGAGGGCGACCGGTGGGTGAAGGATAGTTCCGGCCTACTTTCGGGCGGGATTGAATTAGGGCTCCTGGCGCATCCTATTGCGGACTTCCTTCCGGGAGCGCCGGAGAATCCCGTCTACGGCCTCATGGCGCTGCACTCGCGCGAGTCGATTCTGGGGCGTTTCGCTTCTTTTGAGGACTACCAGGCCGCCTGCGATGAGGTCGATGACGCGCTGGAAGCGACCGGTTACCTTGAGCCCGTGGGCAGGCGTTTACTCCACGCCGTGGAGCGTGAGCTGTGGGAGCGCGCGGTGAACGGGGCGCCGGCTCCGCTGAGTTCACCACAAGGTCGGTAATTTCGCCTGAGCTCCCGGTGCGTGAGGTGCGGCGTCGCCCTTAATCCCGCGCACTCAAAGCACCGGTTTCTTCCAGGTAAGTCTCCCACTGCGGCGAGGCCGGAATGCGCCTGACCTGCGCAGACGCCAACATAGCAAAGGCCGCGAGCGCGGTGGGAAGGGCGAAGGCACTCTGGGTGAGTTCCCAGCCCAGAGTGCCGATGCCCCAGCCCGCGAGCGCGGGCGCGAAAGCGGCCGCGCCGGAGGAGAAGAACTGGCTGACCGAACCCACGCGCCCCATGAGCTCGTTGGGCGTCATGAGAGTGACGAGGCCCAGGACCGCGGCGTTGACGGCGGGAATGATGAGACCCATCAGGGCGTACATCGCGCCGATCCACCCCAGGCCGGGCAGGAAAGGCACAAGGGCGACGACGCCGGCGCACAGGAGGAATCCCGCCACGATCAGCACTCCGGAAGGCACGCGGGCAACCACTTTGGCGGCGACCACTGCCCCTGCAAGCGCTCCGCAACCGAGCGCGGTGGCGAGCAGGCCGATGAGTGCGGGCGCGACTCCGCGGCTGGCAAGGCCGAGGGTGACGCTCATCATCATGCCGGCCCACCCCAAGTTGAGCAGGCAGGCGCAGATAAGGAGCACGCGCACCACGGTGCGATTCCACATCCAGCGCAGTGATTCGTTGAATTCCGCGAGCGCCGGGGAGAGGCGGCCGGAACGCTTCGACTTTGGCGAATCCCCGGAGCGGGCGGCGCTTTTAGCACGCTTGGAATCGCAAGAGCGCTCGGCACCGCCGGATTGAGTGGCGCTTTCTGAGCCCTCGCGGCGCCCGGGCCGGTAATCCCCACGCATGCGCAGCGTGGCCACCATACTCGCCAACTGCCCAATGATTTGCGCGAGGGCAGGAACGTAGAGGTGGATAGCGAGCAGTGCCCCGCCTGCCGGGCCGGTGGCCAGGGTAATAGCGGCGTCGCGCCCCTGATTTGCAGCCACGGCGTTGGGCAGCAAGCGCCCGGGTACCACCTGTTTGAGCATGGAATTAGAGGCCGGGGAAAGCAGCGAATTGCGCAAGCGGTCCAGGAAGGCGAGTGCGGCGAGGTTCGCCACGTTCGCCGTGCCGGTGAGGAGCAGCACCACCAGCGCCACCTGCGCGAGCACACCCAGGCCGGAGGAAACCAGGCGCAGAGCGCGCCGGTTGTGGCGGTCGGCCAGGACTCCCCCGGGAAGGATGCCCAGCAGGGTGCCCGCCCCTTGGAAAAAGCCTACGGTTCCGGCGTGGACCGGGGAGCCGGTGACGGCCAGGCAGACCAGCGGGAAGGCGAACATAGCGATGCCGGCGCCCAGGTCTTGGAGGAGATCGCCGGCAAACCAGGCGCGGTATTCACGCGAAGCCCAGATGGTGGCCGGCTCACGCTCCGAACCGGCCACCTGATTTTCGGCGGTCACCTGATCCGTTACTGTGACTGGCGCATCTGCCGTGCTTGACATGCTTTCTCCTTGCCTATTCTTGGCCATTTCCCTGGCTTCTACCTCCCACTATAATTGCGCAACATATATTGCGCAATAGTTGTTGCGAATATGGGAGAACCGGGCACTCCAGCTACAATGAACCCATGGCTTCATCTGACGGCACCCCCGAATCGAGTAGCACCGCACCGGGGACCACCACAACAGAAACGGCGACTCGCCTCAACCGCGAACAGCTGCGGGCGCTTTCTCACCCGGTTCGTTTAAGTTTACTTCACACGCTGAGCCGCCTAGGCCACGCGCGCGCCGCCGACCTGGCCGAAGAACTGGACCTACCCGCCAATTCCATGAGTTACCACCTGCGGATTCTGGCTCGCGGCGGCTTGATTCGCGAGGATCCCACCCAGGCGCGCGATAAGCGGGATCGGGTGTGGACGCTCACGTCCCCGCGCATGGCCACTGATTCCAGCCTGCCCAATCCGGAGTATTCCAAAAGCGTGACCGCGGCCGGCACCGCGATTCTAGAGTGGGCCACCTCATTGTGGCTGGCCGCGATGACCGCCCGCACCGATCACCCGGAGGAACGGCCACTGTTCACCAGCTTGCACCCGGCGGAAGTTCTGCTCACCCGCGAGCAAGCTGCCGACCTTTCCAAGAAAATGTACGAGCTCGTGGAGGAATACCGGGTGGATAATGAGGCCGCCGCGGCGAACGGTCAAGAAGGCGCCAGCACGGGTGACGATACGAAAGATGCCACAGATGACGCCACGCCTTTCGTCACCCTGCAGGCCATTATTCCGCGCAGCCCCCACAAAGATTCGTAGCCAACCTCAAGCCATAGCGGGGGGACATCACAGCGCGGAAACTTTCCCTAGCGAACCCGCGAAACCTAATACGCCTCCAGCCGCAGTTCGCCGGCGAAAACCCCGCGGGTGCGCAGCAGGGTTTTCCCATTATCGTCGCCGCTCACCCAGGATAGGCAGAGCACCCCACTCCCCGGCTCCACTTCAAGCACTTCGGCATCATCCGCGCTGGCGGTGCCGTGCGCGAGCGTGAGCTGCGTCGTCGTTAAATGGTAACCGTAGGCATTTTCGAGGCAATCTCGGACCGGGCGGCTGAGATCCTCGGAGAGCAGGTCGGGGAAATGTTTGGCATCGATGTGGGTTTCTTCGACGCCGCGCACGCCGGGCCCGGTGCGCAGCTGGCGGATAAGGTACACAAATTCACCGGCATCCAAGCCGAAAGCTTCGCGTTGGGCAGAGCTAGCCCGCTGCAAAGCGCAGCCGATGAGCTCGGTATCGAGTCGAGTGCGCAGATGATCCTCGAGGCTAGGTAGCGGTTCGCGCGTTTTTTCCGGGGGCGGGGCCGCCACAAAAGTGCCCTTCCCCGGAATGCCGACGGTCCGCCCTTCTTGAGCAAGCAGGGTGAGGGCGCGGCGCACCGTCATGGGGGCCACGTCCATTTTGCGCGAAAGCTCCAGTTCGCTATCGAGTTTTGCACCGGGCTGCAGCGTTGCAATGGTCGCGAGGAGACTTTCGTACACGGCTGCATATTTCGGCTTCATGACCATTATTATTACCTAGATCTCACCACGAAAGGCGCCCGCACCCTAGACGGCCTAGGGTGATGTTTATTACCCTAGGGTTATTCGGTCGGGCAACTCGCCTAGCCGACCGGGGCGCTTCCGCCCCGCCGTGCGGACATCTTCTAGCAAAGGAGCGCAATGAGGCATTCCGCGTTATCGTATTCAGTTTCCGGGGCTCCCATCGAGGGCACCATCGTGGCATTTCACGGGGTGACCGACTGCGCGGCCTCGCTGCACAGCCTCGCCGCGCATTACGGGCGCGATTACCGGGTGGTCCTGTGCGACCTGCTCGGTCACGGACTCTCGGCGCGTTTCGCCAAGGATGATCTGGCCGATCCTTTCGCCGCCCTCGTGGCGACCGCGGCGGATGTGGTGGTGCGCGCGGCTGCCGGGACGCCCTCGCGCCAGGTCCTCCTCATGGGCCATTCCCTAGGCGGCGCGGTTGCCGCGCATATCGCCGCCGCGCATCCCACGCTCATCGCCGGGCTGGTGCTTGAGGATCCAGCCCTCCTCACTCCCGAGCAGGTCCAGACCTACCGTGAAGCCGCGGAAAGCCTGGGTAAAACTCAGGAGCGGGTCCGCGAATACCTCCCCGAAGCCATCGCTTCGCTGCGCGAGTCCTACACCACCTGGACGCCCTCCGAATATGCCGGCTGGGCGCAGGGCAAAACCGAAGTGGACCTCGATTTTATTGCCACCGGCGTGGTGGGCCGCCCCGGGCGCGAGGTGCTCAGCCAGTTGCGCATGCCCACTCTCCTCGTGACCGGCGACGCCGACGACGTGCTCTTCGGCACCACCGGCATTGAAGCCCTGGCCGAACACCGCAACCCGCAACTGCGCGGGGTGCTTATCCCGCACTCCACCCATACGGTCCGCCGCGATCAGGAGAGCGCGTTCTACGCCGCGGCGGATCCCTTCCTCGCCGAGTGCGCGAAAGCGCAGGTGCGCCCGCAGCCCTACCTGGATCCGCAGCTCACGCCGCTGCTCGCCGGCGTGCCCGAGCAAACCACTTGGGATACCCCGGCGATGCGCGCGGAAGGCGAAGCGCTGCTGGGCGCGGAGCCAGAACTTCCCGCGGGCATTCGCCGTGAGATCGTGGTGGAAAACGGCTTAGAGCTGCGTATTTTCCATCCCGACAGCACGACGACGCCGCAGCCCCGCGTGGTCCTGTCCTTGCACGGCGGCGGTTACGTGGCGGGCCGCGCCCGCTATGACGATGCACGCAATGCGGAGATCGCCCAAATGAGCGGGGCAACCGTGGTAGTTCCCGATTATCGACTGGCTCCCGAGCATCCTTTCCCAGCGGCAGTAGATGATTGCCGCGCGGCGCTGAAGTTTATTGCGCGGGTTTTCCCGGATGCGCCCGTGCTGATCTTCGGCGATTCAGCCGGAGCAGGCTTGGCCGATCAGGTGCTGCGCTTCGCGCCGCCAGAGGAACTGGCGGGATTGTGCGGCGTCGTCGCCCTAGAACCGTGCGTGAGCCCGCGCCTCGATACGCTTTCCTACCGGACCTATCGCGACGGGCCGGTGTGGACGCGGGAGGCGGCGGCCGCGGCGTGGAGCGCGTACGTCGGCGATTCGGGGTACCGTGCCGAGCCGATTCGCGCCGGTAGCGGGCCGTATACGGGCTTGCCCATGTTTCTTGTGGTCAATCCGGTGGATCCACTGCGCGACGAGGGCCTGGACTGGGCGCGCGACCTTATGGATGCCGGCGCGGCCGTGGAGCTGCATATGTATCCGGGGACCTTCCACGGCATGCTCAGCGCTCCGGGTACGGACGTGTGGACACAAGTCCGGACTCGAATGAGTGAATTTATCGCGGCCGCTTTCGCGAAACCGCGTCCCACATCGCAACTTTCCACCCACGAACTTTCCACCTCCACAATAGAAAGGCAGAACAATGAGTAAGGCGACTTCTTCGCGGCTCCTTCAGGTAGCCATCGCCGCTGCGCTCGGAGGTTTCCTCTTTGGCTTCGACGTCGCCGTTATTAATGGTGCTATCGGGTCGGTATCAGGGAACGTGACCGGGTTCGACCTCAGCTCCCTCATGACGGGAGTGGTGGTATCGGTGGTGAATCTGGGCGCAGCCATCGGCGCCTGGTTCGCCGGGCAATTCTCCAATAAATACGGGCGTATCCGAGTCATGGTCACGGCCGCGATCCTGCTGTCCATTTCGGCACTGATGTCCGGGCTGTCTTTCGGGGCCTGGCAGCTGGTGGGCTGGCGTTTGCTCGGCGGGCTGGGCGTGGGTGTGAGCGCCGTCGTCGCTCCCGCGTATATCGCAGAGATCGCACCCGCGGATAAACGCGGGCGGCTGGGCACCCTGCAACAGCTGGCCATCGGTATCGGTATTTTCGGTGCCTTTATTTCTAATTTCATCCTTGTGAAAATTTCCGGTTCGGCAGACGATATTTTGTGGTTCGGGCTGGAGACCTGGCGTTGGATGTTCATGAGCGAGCTCGTGCCAGCGGTTATTTACGGGGTGCTGGCGCTGCGGCTGCCCGAATCGCCGCGCTACCTGGTTTCTGTGGGGCGTGAGACGGAAGCCGTTAAGATTCTGACTTCTACCGGAGCGGACGCGAATCCGGCCGAACGCGTGGAGGAAATCAAACGAAGCCTGCGCGGGCATCAGCCGCGGTTGCGCGATTTGCGCCACCCGAAGTACTTCCTGCATCCGGTGGTGTGGGTGGCCCTCGCCTTCGCTTTCCTCATCCAGATGGCCGGCATTAATAACATTTTGCTGTACGCCACCCAGCTGTGGGAGACGGTGGGCTACACCGGCAACCTGGCAGTATTTATCCCGGTCGTTACCTCAATGATCGGCATCGGCATGACCGTGGTGGGCATGCTCTTAATTGACCGGGTAGGGCGCCGGCCGCTGCTGCTCTGGGGCGCGATTGGCATGTTCATCACGATGATCACGTCCGGAATTGCGTTCATGCAGGGCACGGTGGATGCCAACGGCGCACTCCAGCTTCCCGGTGCGTGGGCGGCGATTGCGCTGGTGAGCGTGCACCTCGTGTACATCATTTTCTGCGGAACCTGGGGCGTGGTGCTGTGGGTCTTCCTCGGGGAGATTTTCCCGAACCTCATCCGCACCGCGGGCCTCGGTTTGGCGACGGCGGGCAACTGGATTGGCGGCACCCTGGTGACGCTGCTGTTCCCGGTATTCGCCCAATCCCTGGGGCTGGCCGGTACGTACTTCTCCTACGCGGTGGTGGGCGCACTGCTCATCTGGCTGGTGGTGCGCTACATCCCGGAGACGAAGGGCCGCGAACTCGAGGAGATGGAATTTAGTACGCGGTAGGGGGCTGCAGCGGTTGCGCTGCAGTACCTTCAAGGCACCCGATAATCCAGGCGGCGGAGAATCCAGAAGGTACGAAATCTGTGCGGCAGAAAATTCGCGAGGCGGCGATGGCGAATCCTCAATGTTCACTATCGCCGCTTCGCCGTCGTTATTCTTCCTCGGGCGAAGCGGGGGCTGGCGTGCGTCGAGCGAGCGCTCGCACCACGTCTTTGAGAGCCACTTCAAGAAGTTTCGGGTCGCTTTCTTCCAGTACCGCGTTGAGATAAGCCGCAATATCTTCCCAGGTTTCCAGGTAGTCACTGGCGTCCCAACGGGTGATTTTCACTGCCATGGTTGCTCCTGAATATTATCTGCCGCAATCCTCTTTGCTTTTCCAATATTGAGGCGGTTCCGATTACCCACCAAGCATATTTCGAGAACAGAGGAGCTGTACATCCTCCGCCGCAAAAGTAAAATAGACACATGGCCACCACCGTCTCATCAGGTTCAGCACAGGTCCCGTCACTGGCACAGCTTCGGGCTGCCAATGATGCGATTCGCGAACTGATAAAGGCACATCAAGGAACCGGGCGGTTCTGGGTTTTCGGTTCGGTAGCCCGCGGCGAGGCAACCAGCGAGTCGGATTACGACCTCCTGGTGGAGTTCCTGCCCGATGCCAGCTATTTTGACCTCGTAGCATTAGAAATGAAACTAAGCGAGCTACTTGAAACCCCAGTCGACGTCATGTCGAGTCGCTCGAAGGGCTACGTTGCCGATTACGCACGTGCCGAAGCGGTAGCGGTAGAATCTTCGGAGGCGTAAAACTCTCGAAGAGACAACTACTCGAATTTTTCGAGTAGTTCGCCAAGCCAAAATCCTGTCACCTAAAAAGCCAGCTAGCCGCCCCCCGCTACCGATCCCGCAAAACTTCCGCGGCAAGATCGAGATTGCGAATATAACCTTCCGCGAACAGTTGTTTAATCACCCCCGAGCAGTACACTTAGGCAGCGAGGAAGCGCTGGTTAGCGCCCTGGCGGGTCATGCCCAATACATCCCCGATGGATTGCCATGTCTTGCCAGCGGCGCGAGCCTTGGCGACTGCGGCATCTAGCCGCTTGTTAGCTGCGCGTAGCTCCATCTGAGCCACCGCTATCTGCGTGAGATAGGGGTCATCAACGGTATAAATAGGGTCCGGCCCCTCGCCGCCGTTCGCGTTTTCTACCTCATCGAGCATCTCTTCAAGAGAACGGGTCATGAGAGATCACCTTTCATTCGTAGGAACTTTTTACGAGCTTTCATAGCGTGGAAGATGCGTTCATCTCCACTAACACATAATTCGAGCAATTGCCCGGACTGGCCAGGACCGATGAGCAGCGTATAACCGTCCATGTAATGCATTTTCACCGCATTACGCACGGCGTGCCGAATATCCTCGGCTGTTATACCGTGCCGGTAGGCGCTGCTCTCAATCTCCATGCTGTCAACAATAATTGCCAACCGCCCAAGCGTCAATAGAATTTACCAAAGGGGAAGAATGCCTAATTGTACTGTTGAGGAACGTTGTTCCCCGCCGAAACCGGACTACGGCTCATGAGTTACTGAATTTCACAGTCGTCTAAGTAAACCTACAGTGCCAGGAGCGGCAGCCCCGTCACAAATTCAAAAGTAGAGTAGACACATGCCTACGCCCACTTCGCTTGATTCAACACATGTTCCGTCGCTGGCGCAGCTTCTTGATTCCGAAGGAACAATTCGTGATGCGATCAGAGCGCATTGCGGCACCGGCCGCTTCTGGGTCTTCGGTTCGGTAGCCCGCGATGAAGCAACTACCAAATCTGATTACGACCTTTTGGTGGAGTTCCTGCCCGGTGCCAGCTACTTCGATCTCATCGAATTAGAAATCAAACTGAGCGAACTGCTTGGGAAACCTGTTGACATCATGTCGATCAAATCCGAGGGATACGTTGCCGATTGCGCTCGTTCCGAAGCGATATTGGTGGAGCCTTCTGAAGCGTGAAAGATCTCAACGCGGCAACTATTGGAATTTTTCCAATAGTTCGAAAAGAAGACATCCGGGAGACCATGCCGCCAACCCAGCACCCCAGCCAGAAGCGGCAGCTCCGCCGTCGTACTAAACGTGCGGAACTGCCGCTACCTGTAGCAAAGCTCGGTTCCCCGAAAATCTTCAGCCGACCGAAAACGTTCGGTCCACCGAATACCCGCCCACCCGGATAAAATCAGCTACCCCCGCAGCGCTTCCGCGGCGAGCTCGAGGTTGCGGATATATCCTTCCGCGGTCCACGCCGAGCGCCCGATAAAGAGGCCGCCCACGCCCGGGATTCCCAGGATGTCCTGGTTGTTTTCGTGATTGACGGAGCCGCCGTAAAGAATAGCCTCCACGCGGTCCCCGTAACGCTCCGCGAGCGCGGCGAAAGTGCGCACCAGGTCCTCGCGCCGCGGCGGCCGACCGTGTTCCCCAATTGCCCAGATCGGCTCGTAAGCAAGGAGCACCCGGGAAGTATCCTCCACGCCTTCCAGAGCTGCGTCGATCTGCGCGGTGATGAAGGGAAGGGTCTCCCCCGCCTCGAATACCTCGGCCGGCTCGCCGAAGCACACCAGCGGAATAACCCCGTGGCGCAGCGCGGCTTTGACCTTGAGATTCACGGTCCGATCTATTTCCCCGAAGTATTCGCGCCGCTCGGAATGCCCCATTTCGATGATGGTGGCCCCGGCGTCCATGGCCTGTGGAATCGACACTTCGCCGGTCCACGCCCCGGCATCCTCCCAGGCGGCGTTTTGCGCGCCTACCAGGATCCCGGTTCCCTCCAGCTCGCTAGCCGCCACGTCGATGGCGGTAAACGACGGGATAATAAAAGGCTGGATATCGCCCAAACCAGCCGCATCGAGGCCGGCGAGGGTACGGGCGTACTCCCGCGCAAAAGCGCGAGTACCGTTCATTTTCCAGCTGGTTCCAACCCAGAGCATTATTCCTCCAGCGAGCCGTCATAGGCGCAGATCGCGTCCACATTGGCCTTGGAGTGCGAGCTCGGGTCGAATTCATAATTGAAGAATTCCTTCGCCAGCCGCCGTGCGAGCTCCGCGCCAATCACTCGCTGCCCCAGGCACAGCACCTGCGCGTTATTTGAGAGCACCAGGCGTTCTACTGAGAACGAATCATGCGCGGTCGAGGCACGAATTCCCTTGACCTTATTGGCGGACATCGCCACACCCATCCCGGTCCCGCAGATGAAAATCCCACGATCAGCTTCGCCACGCGCGATCATTTCCGCGCCCGCGGTGGCGAGATTGGGATACAGCGCGGATTCCCCTTCATGCAGGCCCAGGTCGATCACTTCGTCAATCCGGTCATCTTTCTCCAGGTCAGCCTTGATGAGGTCCTTGTATCCGTACCCGGCCGAATCGCCGAGCACCACCACACGAAATCCCATATCTACTCCTTTGTTTTCTTTTCTCGACATGTATACGGGTTGGTACATTCTTGCAAAGCCGCGCGACAGTGACGTGGCGGGCGCCCGCTGCTATTCCACCACACGAACCGCGCAAAAAGCCATATTTTGGTGTATTTTCACCGTTTTATTCCACCTTCTTGCGCGGTTCGTGCAGATTGGCCTCAGAGCGCCTCCGCTGCGGCGGCCATGAGCAGGGCGAAGGACACCGCGCCCGGATCCGGGTGCCCAAGTGACGCATCGCCGTGGGTCTTGGCCCGACCCTTGCGTGCGGCCAGTTCCGCGGTGGCCTCAGCGGCCTCGCGGGCTACTTCAGCCGCACGGGTCCAGGCTTCCTTGAGGCCAGCGCCCCCGGCGAGTTCCTTTTCCAGCGCATCGGCAAAAGGTTCGGTTGCGTCCACCATCGTTTTATCTCCGACGATGGCGCCACCGTCCCGCGCCACATTCCGCGCCGCATCGACCACGGCTGCGCCCAATGTTTCGGCCGAAACCGCCGCGCCATCATCAAGGTGGGTGGCGGCCTGACAGATGGCATCTCCCCAGAGCGCGCCCGAAGTTCCGCCCGCGCCTTCGGACCAGGCCTTACCGGCGGCGTCCACCAAGCTGGCTGCCCCAGCCTTGGCACTGAGCGCCCGGCGCACTGCATCGCGCGCGGCCACCGAGCCGAGGGTCATACCCTGGCCGTGGTCGCCATCTCCGGCGATGGAATCCAGCTTGCCCAGATCCGCTTCCGCCGCGATAGCAGCATCGGCAAAGGCGGTGAAAACGGTAGCGATGCGTTCCGCTTGCGCTGCCGATTCCGGCGCGCCGGCACTGAGTTCTACCGCGTGTGCTTCAGCAACGGGGCGTTCGCGGCGCTGCTGGTTCTCCACATTTCCGGTGCGGAAAGCGGGGGTATCCGCTCCGGCTAGCCAGAACTTCTCCAGCTCTTCATCGAGGAAAGCCACCGTGAGGGAAACCCCGGCCATATCGAGTGAGGTCACCTGTTCGCCCACCACCGGTGCCACGACCTCCAAGCCGCGCTCGGCCAGGAGGGTGGAAACGGCGTGGTAGAGCACGAACATTTCTTCATACTTCACTCCGCCCAGTCCGTTGACGATCACGGTCACGCGCCCGTTGTAACCGCCCTCGCGGCGTTCGGGTTCTTCGGCAAGCACGCCGTCTACCAACAGGGCCGCCAGCTCGTCCGCGGTGGCGTGCTCGTGTTCAGAAATCCCGGGCTCACCGTGAATACCCAAGCCGAGGGCAAACTTCCCATCCGGCACGGTAAAGAGTGGTTCGCCTGCTCCCGGGAGGGTGCAGCCGGTGAAGGCCACCCCGAGGGTGCGGGTGGAATCGTTGGCGTGCCAGCCGATGCGTTCGGCTTCGTCCAAGTTGTACCCGGCGGCAATCGCCCCGCCGGTTACTTTCACGACGAAGAGGTCGCCCGCGATGCCCCGGCGGTCGCGGTGTTTGTCCGGGGTGCCCGATGCGACGTCGTCAGAAATCTGTACTTCGCGCACGTCCAGGCCGTCTGCACGCATGATGCTGGCGGCTTTCCCGAAGTGGAGGACGTCCCCGGCGTAATTGCCGTACATGAGAAGTACGCCGCCGCCGTTATCGGCAGCCTGGGATACCGCGGTGACCTGGGACTGCGAGGGGGACGCAAAAACGTTCCCGCATACGCAGCCGTGCGCCATGCCCGGGCCGACCCAGCCGGGGAAGGCCGGGTAATGCCCCGAGCCGCCCCCGATCACCAGGGCGACTTCGCCCTCCGGGGAGGTAGTAGAACGGACGACACCGCCGTGCACCGCTTCCACGTACCGCTCATTGGCGGCGATGAAACCCGCGAGGGCTTCAGCGGGGAATTGTTTGGGATCGTTGTAGATAAACGTCATTGTTACTCCGTTGGTTGATCTTTGAGGATTGCACTCTGGCGGGCGCGATCCTCAGCGATTTTTGCTCGCACCGCACCGGATAGGCCGAAAGCCATGAGCCCGGCAACGGCGACCGATACCCCGAAGAACACCGTGGTAGCGAACATATTTCCGTTCGTGAGATCTTGCAGCCATCCGCCGAGGTACGGGCCGAGCATTCCGCCGAGGTTCCCGATACCGTTAATGATACCGAAGCCGGCACCCACCGCCGCCGGGGGCAGCAGCAGGGAGTTGATCGTCCAGTACGGGGCGAAGAAGGAGAGCTGGCAGGCGGTTGCCGCCGCGAGCGCAACCACCACCAACCACCGCTGGTCCGCCGTCACGAAGGAAGAAAGCGCCAAGATAATACCGCCGAGGATGAGCGGAATACCCACGCGGGTGCAGTAGCGCTGGTCGCGATCCGCGCCCTTGCCGTTGAACCAGATAGCAATACCGGCGCAGACGGGCGGGATCGCAGAAACCAGACCCACCGTGAGCGAACCGTGGAAGGACTGCTTGAGGAGGGTGGGCAACCAAATCTGGAGCCCGTAGAAGCCCAACCACACAAACATCCCCAGGAAAGCCAGGTACCAGGTGAAGGGATTGCGCACCGCGAGGCGCCAATCCGATTCCACCGGCTTTTCGTTGCCGTCGATGATTTGCAGGGCGCGGATCTCGTCCTTTTCATCCTGGTCGATCCACCGGGCTGTATCCGGATTATCGGCCGCGAAGTACCACCACAGTCCCACGCCGATAACCAGCGGCAGCGCCCCCTGAATAATGAAGAGTTCGCGCCAGTTCCCGTACATGAGAATAAGGCCGGCGAAGGGACCGGTGATGATCGTGGCGATGGGATTGTGCATGATGAACAGCGAGAAGGCCCGCCCGCGTTCTGCCTTGGAGAACCACCGGGAAATGAGGACCATAAGTGCTGGCTGCACCCCGCCCTCGAAAACCCCGAGCGTAAAGCGCGCAATGAGTAGCTGCGTATACGAGTGGACGAAACCGGCCAGAATCGCGCAGACTCCCCACCCGATCATCAGCACAAAAACAACTTTCCGGGCACTCCACTTTTGCGCCAGGTAGCCGCCCGGGACCTGGAGTACCAGGTACCCGATGAAGAAGATTCCCGCGGCGAACCCAGCCTGGGAAGCATCCATATTGAGGCTTTCCCGGATGCCTTCCATGCCGAAGCCAATATTGACACGGTCGATATACGCGATGATGTAGATCGTGATAATGACGGGGATGAGAATTTTCCAGCGGCGCCGCGCTGACGTGGGAACGTGGACCGGGGTTGTCATTTATGCCTCCTCGGCGATTGTTTTGAGCGCGTAGACGCGTGCAGGGCCGCCATCTGCACCCTTGATTTTCAAAGGTGCCGCGAAGAAGAGGAAGCGCTCCTGGCTAAGCTGTTCCAGCCCGGCCAGGTATTCGATTTGCAGGATTCCCTTGGGTAGCAGCACGGTATGGCAGGCCCAGTCTTCGATGGGTTCGTGATGCTCGAAATCCGTGAGGTACGGTTCACGGATCGCCCGGTCCTGCGGGAAATCAAAAGCGATTGCCTTGGCCTCCAGCTCGAGGAGGTATTCCGCGCCGGACTTCGTAATCCACGGGGACATGGTCCAGAATTCTGGCTCGGTTGTGGGGTGGCGCAGCGCCTGGTTGCTGCGGATAAGTACGACGTCGCCGGCGCGTACCGCGCCGGCCCGGGCCTCAAGAACTTCGCGGGAAAGTGCAGCGTTATCGCCCAAATCCGCAACGTCGATCAGGCTGGCTTCCCCGCAGAAACGCTCGATGGGGAGCATCTCGATGGTTTCCAGGGCCCGATCAACGTGCTGGGGCGCATCGCAATGGGAGAAATTATGGGCACCGTAATCTTTGAGAACGGTGGAACGGAAGGTAAATTCCGGTTTCGGAAGTTCCTTGAAGGCGAACTCCGGAGCGAAACGCCAATGCGGCTCAATAAGCATCGACAGATCGACGACGCGATAGTGATCGAAAAATCCCATGGTAGTTGTCCTATTTTTCGACGTGCGCGGCGGTGCGCACGGCTTCCGATGTTGTGTTGAGCAGATCCGACGGGAGGCGGTAGATCCGCACCGCGTTCTCTGCGTAGGCGGCTCGTTGTTCCGCCTGAGACCATCCGCTTGTGATCTCACGGAAGCCATTCCAAATATCGGCGAAGCTTCCGGCGATGGAATCGACCGGGAAATTCGAGGCGAACATAATGCGTTCGGTTCCGAAAATCTCGGTGATTCTTTCCACGATGGGACGGTTATTTTCCACGGTCCAGGGCTGGTCTTTCAGCCCGATCCCGGAAATCTTGATGGAGACCTGCGGATATTGCGCCATGAATTCCAGGGCGCGCGCCCAGCCGGCGATCATTTCCGGGTGGCGATCCGCGGGGAGTCCGGAGTGGTTGATAATGAGGGGAATATCCGGGTTCTCATCCAGAACGGTTTTCGCCTCGGTCATATGCCACCAGGCCACTTGCAGGTCGAAACTCAATCCAACGGTACGTAGCGCGGCGTAGCCTTTCTGCCACTGCGGGTCAGTGAGCAGGCTCGGGTTGCTTTCCGCGCTGGCCGGCGAATCGGATTGCCCGGGCTTATTACGAACCCCGCGCACAATGGGAATCTCCGCTAATTCTTCGAGGGTGCCCTGCACCTGCGGATCTTTGAGAATCGCGTGCCCTACCCCGGCGTTGGGGAGTCCGAAGCGATCTGCAATATTTTGGGTATAGCGCATTTCGCCAACTGGATCATCCAGTTCCCATTCGGTTTCCATCGTTACCGAACCGACGAGGTTGAGGTTAATACTCGCGGCTAAATCGGTGAGATCCGCCGGCAAGAAATCAACTTTGATCGGATCGTAATTGCCGTAGCGGAAAGGAATATGCGCATCGGGGCGCAGCCAGGGCTGGTATCCCAGATGCGGCTCCCAGAAGTGATGGTGCGCGTCAATGACTGGACCTGTGTATAACTCCATTGTTTCCTCCTTGGTCCGGGTGCGGTGGCGCCATCGCGGTGGCACATGCCGCAGTGGCACCACCGCACCCAAAAATTCGTCGCTATGAGGCGCGCTTATGCGGTGACCCGTCGCTGCGCCAAGGGACGATTGAAATTAATGAGGGCGGAACCGATCATGTACAGTCCTGCCGCGCAGGCGAGGAATACGAACGCTCCGGTGAAGGAGCCCCCGGCTGCCTTGATCGCGTAGCCCATGATGATGGGGGCGAGCGCGCCGCCCAGGGACGAGGCCATATTCATGACGGAACCCACCGTGCCCACCTGGCTCTTCGGGGCGAGCCAGGCCGGGATCGCCCAGTACAGCCCACCGAAGTTCGTGAAGAACACGGCACCTGAGAGCAGGAAGAGGGCGGTCATTCCGGAGGGCGCGAAGGGGATAGCTGCCACGCATACCGCCATGCCGAGGGCGGAGCCGACCAGCAGCGCCTTCATAACCTTGTTGTAATCGTTGAAGGTGCGCCGCCCCCAGTCCGCGAGCCACCCGGCTACCAGCTGGCCCACCACGCCCATCATGAACATGAAGAAGGTGCCCCAGCCCAGGCCGGCCAGATCGAAATCGCGAGCGCGCGAGAGGTAGGACGGGGTCCAGGAGATGAGTCCCCACCATACGGTGGCCCAGCCCAGGCGCCCAAACCAGAACGCCCACCAGGAGGTGGAACGCGCGTAGTCCACGATGCGCGGGAGCTTGGCCTTTTCTTCCGCGGTGAGTTCGGCGCCTTCCTGGCCTACCTCACCTTCGCGGATATGTTCGAGTTCTTCCGCGCTCACCCGCGGGTGTTCTTCCGGAGTGTCACGTACCCAGATGTAGTAGATAATCGCGACGATAACCGTGATCCCGCCGGTGATATAGAAGGCCCAGCGCCAGGATCCGAAGAAGCCAATAATGGCGGTGACCATAATGCCACCCACGGCGGATCCGAAGGCTCCGGCCATATCCACGAAGGTGGCACCGCGGGCGCGTTCCCCGGAAGGCAACCACGATGAGTTGAGCTTGGAGCCCGAAGGCGCACACGGAGCTTCCAATGCGCCGAGGAGCAGGCGGGAGACCCCGAAGCCCAAACCGGTGTGGATAAAACCGATAACCATCTGGGTTCCACCCCAGAGCGCCCCGGCTGCACCGATCACGCGGCGCGGCCCGAATTTATCGAGGAGCCAGCCACCGGGAACCTGGAAAATGAGGTAGGTCCAGAAGAAGGTGGAAAGGATCCACCCCTGCATATCCTCATCGATGCCCAGTTCCTTATCGATAAAGGGCAGGGCGATGGACAGGGTGGTGCGGTCGATGTAATTGAGCAGAATAATGAGCCATAAAATCATGAAGACTTCGATGCGAATCTTCGATTTTTTCCCCTTCTTCGGGTGGCTCACTGCGTGCTTGTGAACGGACATGGTGAACCGGCTTCCTATGCCTGGGCCGCTTCCGCGGTCTTGATACCGAGGGAGGTAGCAATATCGAAGGCTCGCTGGGAGGGCCCGATGGAGGCGATGCCCTGGCCCACGATTTCGTAGGCGGTACCGTGCGCCGGGGTAGCCAGCGGAACCGGCAAACCGCCCTGAACTGTCACGCCCTTATCGAAGCCAATGGTCTTGAGTGCGATCTGGCCTTGGTCGTGGTACATCGTAACAACGCCGTCGAAATTCCCCTTCTGGGCACGCATGAAGGTGGTGTCCGGCGGGAAGGGACCCTGCACATTAACGCCGTCGAACTGCGCAAGTTCCACGCCCGGGGCGATATGGTCGATTTCTTCGCGGCCGAACTGCCCGGATTCTCCCCCGTGCGGGTTGAGCGCGCATACCGCAATACGCGGTTCTTCCACCCCGATGCCCTTAATAACATCGTTGAGCAGATTAATGGCATCGCGTACCGCCCGGGCGTTAATGCGGGCGGCTACCTGCGAGATGCCGCAATGCGAGGTCACACGCGAGGTGGTGAGTCCGGGAATGAAATTAAGTTCGGAGGTGAAGCCGTCGTAGTTGAGTTCCTTGGCGAACCAGCGCAGCTCGTCTTCTTCGTGCATACCGGCTTCGTGGAGTGCGGCTTTATTGAGAGGGAGGAAGATAATGGCGTCTGCCTTGCCTTCCTTGTACATACCGATAGCCTTGAGGAGATCAGATTTCACGCGCCGGCCGCCTTCCACGGAATGTTCTCCGCGCTTGACGGGCTGATCTTGCAGTTCGGATCCCACGATCTGCACCTCACCGGGCTTCGCTTCTTCCGAATAGGGGAAGCTCAGGGAAAGTTCGGCGCAATATTTCTCCACTTCGGTAGCCGAAGCGAGCAGCTTAATATTGGCCTTTGCGCGGTTTTCTTCATCAGCGCACAGCTTCATGGCCAGTTCCGGGCCGATACCCGAAGGATCACCGATAGTCATAGCGAGATTGGGAACGGTAGTCATTGTTTTCTCCTTTGTAGGTGTGGCCGCGAGTGCGGCCGAGGACGGACAGGTAACTGAGGCGAAAAGGTTCGAGAATTAGTACGACGACGCCGCAGCGGCTTCGCCGCCGCTGGACCCGCCAGCGGGGGACGTAGCGGAGCGAACGGAATCTCCATCAGCGGCGAAGGGATCAATGGTGCGCAAGGCGGAGCGGAGCACCTGGCGGATATAGCGTGCGTTGGTCGCGCCCACACCCAGCCAGTCCGAGCCGTAGTGTTCCACCATGAACGCTCCGGTGAATCCGCCCCGCAAGCCCTGCCGGATCACGGCGCGATAGTTAATAAGTCCGCTTTCCAGGGGAACTGGTGCGGACATATAGGTACCGGTTTCTGGGTCCTCATCGCGAATGTAATTCTTGATATGCCAGTAATTGGCGTAAGGAAGAACTGCATCGAACATCTCCTGGTAGCTGGGCATAGGCCGGTGGAGGCGGATGAGATTACCGATATCCGGATTGAGCCCTACGTTGTCACGGTCAATATCGCGCACGAAGCTCACCGCGCCATCGTGGGTTCCCACGTAGGTGTCCTCGTACATTTCCAGGCTGATCTGCATCCCGTATTGCCCGGCGTGCCGGGCTAGTTCCCGCACCCGCTCTATTGCGAGCGGGCGCAGCTGCGGATCGCATACGTGCCCGGGGGCCAACCAGAACCACAGCGCCTTTTCCTGCGCCGGGGTGAGGGCTTCCATAAAGCCGATATTGATAACCTGTGCCCCGAGCTCATGCCCACGGTCAATGAGATCGTGTACGAAGGCAAGATTGGTATCTCCGTTGCGAACATCAACGACGGAACGCCTACCCACGGAAATAGCTGGAATGCTGAGGTCGAGATCCCGGCACATATCCCGGAAGGACGCGAAACGTTCTTCGGGTAGATCAACGAGGGGAACCCAGTCATCCATCGGGTCAATAGCGCTGAAGCCGAGTTCTTTGACTTGCAGAAGCTGGTCTTCCCATACGCTCAACGGCGCTGTGGCTATATCCTCCCCTGTTTCCGTGCGGGATCCGAAATTCATCTTGGCTGCAATTGGCCAGGTATCCGCCGTATACACCTCATCACTCCTTTCGCCGGCCCCGTCTCCGGGGCCGGCGCCTATTCGCTTATTGCTAGCGAGCCTTAGCTCTGCCCGAGTCCCTTCTTGAGATCTGCTTCGTACTCTTCGAGATACTTGACGAAATCATCGCCGAAGAGAGGATCGATCTGCATGAAGTTGGTTTCCATGTAGCTGGTGAAGTCCTTGCTTTCGCTGTACTTCTTTGCCGCATCGATCCAGTACTCGCGGGCTTCATCACTGATTCCACCCGGAGCGATGAGACCGCGGAACTGGGAGAAGGTCACGTTAATGCCTTCCTCCACGGTGGTGGGGATGTCCTTGAGCGCATCGTAGTGGTAGCGCTCATCGGAGATCACGCACAGGGGAACAAGATCGCCGGCTTCCAGCTGGCCCATTACTTCGCTGGGGTTACCCAGGGCGACATCAACGTGGCCACCGAGCAGCGCCGTCACTGCCTCACCGCCAGATTCGTAAGGCACGCGCTGGAATTGCACGCCCTGATCCTTTTCGATGAGCCCGAATTGGATAGCATCGTTACCGGTCACGCCACCGGAGATGGAAACCTTGACCGACCCGGCCTTCGCCGCGTCCACCACGGCACGGCAAGAGTTGTAGGGAGAACCCTTCTTGACGACCATAATCGTCGAGTCCTGACCCACCTTCATAATCGGGGTGAAGCTGCGCCAGGTAAAGGGCACATTTTCGGTGAGAGGAAGGTTAATGAGGGCAGTTTCGGTGGCGAGGAGCTTGGAGGTGTCGCCTTCTTCGCCCAGGAATGCGGCGTAGCCGACGGCACCGCCGGCCCCCTGACGATTCTCCACCGAAATGGATTTACCCGTGACGTTCTCCAGACCGGAGGCGATGGCACGGCCGGACATATCCGATCCGCCGCCGGGGGCCATGGGCACCACCATGGTGATACGGGCACCGGGATCGAAATCGCTTCCTCCTGCGGAGGAGCCACCGTCCTTATCCTGACAGCCGGATAGGGCGAGGAGCGCGCAGCTAACAGCGGCGATACCGCTCATGAGTCGTGAGATTTTCATTGTTATTCCTTTGAGTTGATCGTCGTTGATCCGGATTGGGGGATGTCACCGCTGGGCGTGAGAGCCGGCGGTGGCGTGGTTGTCGTGTCGAGAGCGCGGGTTCCGCGCGCGGCCGAGCCGGCGTGCTCCCCCACGGCAGCGGGTCGCGCAAGGTCCGCGAGCGGTTCGGGTTCCTCCGCGGAAGTTACCTCCGCGGGGACCTCGGCCGCCGCGGACTTGCGGCTGGATTTACGTGAGAAACGCTTGAGGAGGCCGGGAACCACCATGATGGCCAGGGTGATGCCGAGGATCGTCAAGGCCAGGGGCTGGCGGAATACGATGGTGAGATCGCCCTGGCTGAAAGCGGAGGTCTGCACCAGATAGCGTTCCACCATGGGCCCGAGCACCATGCCCAGGATGAGCGGCGCCGTCGGATAGTTGTATTTCTTGATGAAGAACCCGGCCAAGCCCGCAACAAAGAGAACCGTGAGCGCGAAAACGCCATTTTCCACCGCGAAGGCCCCGAACATCGAGAAGAAGATGATGAGCGGGTAGAGGTAGGAGTAGGGCAAACGCAGGACCTGGGCGAAAACCGGTGCCATGGGCAGGTTGAGGATAAGCAGGATGACGTTTCCGATGAAGAAGGACGTCAGCAAGCCCCATACCAGCGTGGGTTGGTTCTCAAAAAGGAGGGGCCCGGGCTGGATCCCGTACATGACAAAGGCGCCGAGGAGGACTGCCGTCGTCGTACCACCGGGAACACCCAGCGCGAGAGTCGGAACGAAATTCGCATTGGCCGCAGCGTTATTTGCCGATTCGGACGCTGCCACGCCTTCAATGGCGCCCTTACCAAAGTTGCGAGAGTTCTTGGAGACCTGCTTTTCCGCTCCGTAGGCGACCAGGGAAGCGAGGGTAGATCCCGCTCCGGGCAGGCAGCCGAGCACGAAGCCGAGCCCGGTACCGCGGGTAATAGCAGGAAAAGCCTGCTTAATATCGGAGGGTTTGATGACCATGTCACGCATGCGGGCACGAATGGGTTTCGCGGTGCCCGCGCCGATCTGGGAGACAACCTCTCCGATGGCGAAGACTCCGATCATAACGACGACGAAATCAATGCCGCCCAGCAAACTCACGCTTCCAAAGGTGAAGCGCGAAGCCGCGAAGGCCGAGGACATTCCCACAGTGGAGAGCACCAGGCCGATGCCGGCCATCATGAGTCCCTTGGCGAGGTTATCGCCAGAGAAGGAGATGATGGTGAGCAGGCCCATGATCATAATGGCGAGCATTTCAGCCGGGCCGAAACGCAGCGCGAATTGCGCGATAGGGGCTGCTACCAGGCAGAGCAGGATGAGGGAAACAATGGCTGCGAAGAAGGAGCCGATGGCCGCAATCGCGAGCGCCTTACCCGCTTTTCCTTTTCGGGCTAAAGAGTAGCCGTCTATCACTGTTGCGACGGCGCTGGCATCCCCCGGGGTGGCAATAAGAACCGCGGCAATCGTGCCGCCGTACTGGCACCCGTAGTAAATACCCGCGAGCATAATAAGCGCGGTGACTGGCTCCATCGTGAGAGTAAGCGGCAACAGAATTGCCACGCCCGTGGTGGCCCCCAGGCCAGGGAGCATCCCGATAACAGTACCGAGGAGTACCCCAATAAAACACCAGAGCAGATTGTCCGGGGTGAGGGATGTTTGGAAACCGAGCAGAAGATTCTCAATCATGATGTGTTCTTTCCTCCCTTACACCAGGTCGAGCATTCCGGTGGGAAGCGGTACTTGGAGCAGTACCGAGAAGACCACGTAGCCGAAGAGGAAGGTGAGAATAGCGGCGAGGAGCCCCTTCCACCACGTACGCCGTTCCACGAAAACAACGAGGACAAAGACCATGAGCGTGACAGACAGCAGCAGGCCGATGACCCGGGTGAGGATAATTGCGCCGAGCATCGCGAGGAACACGTAGACCACCGCGAGCTGGCGCTGGCGTTCGGTGCGCTCGCCTTCCGCGGGCGTTTCTTCGGCCGCGTACTGCTCCATGAGCTGGACGGATTCGTCGTCTTCGGGACTGGCAGCCGGTGCCGGCTTGGTGATGCTGGAGCGAATAAGATCCCAGATCGAAGCAAGCACAATAACGCAACCGGCAATGAAGGGCATGAGCCCCGCGCCAACTTCGCCATTATCTTGTGACAGTCCGTAATTCCATCCCGCCACGATGACGTAGATGCCGATACCTAAAATAACGAGGCGGAAAACCAGGGCACCGATATCACGGTTCCCGCCCGAACGTTGAGCTTGTACCGGCGCGCTTGTGGTGGCACCCGTGGTGTTCTGAGAAACCGCGCCGGGTGGGTGCATCCCAGGGTCTCCATCGGTCTTCACCGTTGTACTCCTCATCGAGCAACCTTTCCTTCTGGTAGTGCACTTCTGTGGTAGGGATGACGTTTCGGCTTTGAAACCAACATCGACAGTGACGTGCGCTACTAAGTTTCCAATATCCTATATCGTATAGGATTCTGTGACAAGGGCCGCGCGGTACCCTGAGGTGCCGAAGCCACACAGGAGTGAAGCTTTCTAGGCTGCGGGCACCGATGCCGAAGGAGGAGCAATGGGGCAGATTCTCATCACGGTCGGGATTGTTATCTACCTGGGCGTGGCGGTGCTCTGGGCTGTTAACCTGATCCGCGGATTGCGCCGCGCGGCGCAAGATCCCCAGTCGCGGCTGGATCGGAGCGCGCGGCGAACCACCTACCTCGCTTTAGCTACCTGCTGGGCGTGGCCGGTATGGATTTTTATCAGCCTCGCGATTGCGGCGCGGCGGATTCGCCGGGCCGGCCGTGGTGGCTAGGTAAGCGAGGTGTCGATGGGCGCGGCGTCGTCGCCCATTTATCTGAACCGCACATGCCGCGGCGAACGCGAACCGTGCCACGCAAGGCATTTATTCCGCGTCGGAAATCGAGCGGCGCAACACCCCGTTGAGGTGGGCTTCCATTGCGGCTAGCGCATCCTCGCGAGTGCCCGAAGCGAAAGCCTCCAAAATCGCATGGTGCTCCGCGGTGGCCTGGGCTCCGTCAGAGCTGCCCTCCCCCACCGTTTGGCGAATGCGATGGGCCTGGAAAGCGAGGTTATCCACCGCCGATTCCAGATAAGAATTATTTGCGTAGCGAATGATAACGCGGTGGAAGTTCCAATCGGCGTCGAAATAGTGGCGGATATGGGCGAGGTCAAGATGCCCTTTTTCATGCTCAAGATTCTGCCACGCCACTTCGTGTTCGGCGTGGGCCTGGCGCAATTCCGGAAGGAGCTGCGCGGCGTGCGGATACGCCCAGTCCACCGCCTGGAGTTCTAGAAGCTTACGAACGTCAATAAGTTTGCGAATTTGCTCGGTAGAGATGGGAGGAGCCACCCGGTAGCCGCGCCGCGCCAGGCGCTCCACCAAGCCGGTATGCTCCATTTCCACCATGGCTTCACGCACCGGGGTGGGAGATACGTCAAGATCACGGGCCAGACCGTCAATACTTAAGGATTCTTCCGGCTGGAACACGCCGCCCAGCAGCATATCGAGAATGGTGGAATACACCTCGTCGCGTAAAGCAGAGCGACGACGCTTAAGCAGAGAACCGGTGACGGCCACGGCGACTCCTCGGAATCCAATGAACACACTCTTCGCCCGCCGTTCCGCGGCGTTGGCACGCGGCATTTCGCGTCACAGAGGCGGGGGTATGGGCATAGTATACCGAGGGCGCCGGGCCGGCTCCGGGACTTGAGTCAAGGTCACTATGTACAGGAACGACGGCGCGGCAGCCGAGCTAGCAGCTCGGGGGCTGCCCTGTTAGCGCCCCTCCCTCACCTCCGCGATCCGGTTGCACAGCGCGGCCACGGCATCCTCATCATTGGAGCCGATCTCATAGGCGGAAATCTCCTTGACGGCCGCCACCGAATTGGACGGGCAGATCGCCACGCCCACTTCGCGCAGCCAGGGCAGGTCATTGGCGGAATCGCCAATGCCGGCGGTGCGCGCCACCGGAACGCCCAGCCCCTCGAGGATGGTGCGCAGCGCCACCCATTTATCGGTGGCCGGGCTGGTCACTTCGATGGTGCCGTCATAAGAGCGCGCCGCGTTGGGGAATTCGGCCGCGAGGTCGGCGCGGATGCGTTCATATTCGGCGTCGTTCGCGAACAGCGCGGCCTTGAGGCGATCCTCGTGCGGCAGCGCCTCCAGATCCGCCACGATGGGCTGCTCGCCTTCGTTGCGCTCGGCCAGCACCCGCACCGCTTCACCGTCCTCCTTCGCGAAAAGATGGTCGCGCCCGAAAATAACCAGCTGGAGGTCGTGCGTGCGGCAAAAGTCGAGGATGCGTGCGTAGAGCGCGTCATCCATAGGTTCGTACGACGCCGCGCCCGCCGCGCCATGCGCATATTCCCGCACGGATGCCACCGCCATCGCGCCGCTCGCCGCGATAAGCGGGCCGTCAATATTGGCCCGCTCGTAAATCCCGACGGTAGCCGGGTATACCCGGCCGGTCGCCACAATAATCGCGACGCCGGTGGCGTGCAGCCGGGCCAGCGCCGCAATCGTGGCATCGGAAACGTGTTTGTCATTGCGCGCCAGGGTGCCGTCCAAATCGAGGGCCAGCGCGTCAATGGTGAGAAGGTCTGCGGGAAGCTCAGCTTCCAGGTCCACATGAATAGCCATATCTCCACGGTACGCTACTCGCGCGCGCTCCGGGAGGGGCTGCACCGCCCGCGGCCCGTGCACCGGGCAACCGACCTGCCCGAACACACCCGCGACCCGCGCGGGCCACGCCCACACCCGGTGCAGCTACCGGTGGCTAATCGTTTCCTTCCCGTCCTTCCCGTGAATTTCCACCAGCTGCGCGGTGGCCGACTGGCCATCCGCAGCAATCTCCGTAATATCAATCGTTAGGGCCAGCTCACCCCAGGCCGGATCCGGGCTGGCCGGCTTGGGGGTCTCACCCGGCCGGGTCACGATTTTCGGGTCCACAGTTTCCAAGCCCAGCTCCTGCGGCGAATAGCTTTCCAAGCCGGCGATAGTCACCCGGGCTCCCCCGCATTGCGGCGGGTAGCTCTCCAGGAACACATCGCACATGGTGGCCACGCCACCCGACATAATGACCCCGCCGCGCACCTTCACTTCTCCGGTGCCGTGCGCGATAGCCTCAGACGGGAACTGCGCGGTATCCCCCGGCCCGCCCGGGAGGGGCGTGGCCGATGGCGGCGTCGTCGTATCACCACTGCATCCACCCAGGCCCGCCACGCCGCAGAACGCGGCCACCGCTCCCGCGGCTAAGGCCATCATTTTCGTGCTCCGCATCTTCTGCCTTTCGTTTCTGAACCCGCGCCGAACGCGCCCGCGAATCCGCCCGCGTTACTGGTAGCTCACGAAGGCCGGGGTCGGCTCCACCTGGGTGTAGGTTTCCTCCGGCGTGAGCATCGGTTTGTCCTCATCGTAAAAGTTCTTCCAGCCCCACGCCACACCGGCGGGCGCGTGGCTGTGCAAGGTGCGCCAGGTGTCCTGCTTGGCGGGCTGGCTGCCTTGGCCGTCGGCGTGAATGACCAGCGCGACTTCGGCACGCGACTGGTCAAGCTGATCAACATCGCGCAGCATCTGCACCTGGAACTGGTGCAGGATCACGACTTTCTGCGGCAGCTGATTCTCCCGCACAAAATCGGCGAGCCACCGCACCGTCTCGTTCACCTCGGCAATCTCCACGTGACCGATGCGCTCAAGCGGGAAATCCTCCGGGCCCAGGCGCCATTCCGGGTCCAGCGCGATGCCCACATTCGGGTAGCGCAGCAGCTTCTCATAGCGTTTGACCTGCTCAGGGAAGCTGGAACGCCCGGGCTGGAAATCGAGCACCACGTACTGGCCGTGGCGCGCGGCCGCCTCAATATAGGGCACGAAAATATCCGGATCCCATTCGTGCGAATAATTGCCATCGTCGCCGGGCTGCCCGGCCGCCACCGTCACGATGAGCTCCATCGCGGGGATCACCGTATCCTCCGTGAGCGCGCGGTACGGCTGGGCATGCGCATCGGCGCGCGCCGCGGTTTCCTCCACGCCCTGTTCGCCGAGCACCCCGAGCGCGGCCGTGACCGGCGAACCGTAGAGCGCCACGTACCGCTTGCCTTCCAGCACCAACTGCCCGCCGCCGGGTAGTTCCGTGCCGCTGCGCGCCGCGGCTAACTGCCACGAAAGATCCGGAAGGGCGACGCCGAAACTGGCCACCGCCGCCTCACTTCCCGCGAGCGCCTGGATAGTTGCACTGCTTGCGCGCGGATCAGGATGTGATTCGACGACGGCGCCACCTGCCGCGCGCACCGTGGCCAAGGTGGCGGGATTCGCGCCATCAGTAATCGCGGGGAATGGAGCGGTGGCGGTGGCCGGCAGGTAGTGGATATCGGCAGGTGTGAGGTGGGTTGGGCCGGTCTGAGTGGGCTGGGCAGTGCCGGCCGGCTGCGAGGATTCTGCGGGCTGCGAGGATTCCTGACCCTCCGCGGGAGGGTACTCTTCGGCTTCGCCGCTCAACCAATCCGGCTTCGCGGTTCCCACCAGGAAGGTATGCTGCACGCCGAGCCGCTCAAATTCCGCGGCGAGGGCGTTCCCGCCAGCCTGCGCTTCGGGCTGCTGATCCGCTTCGGGCGCACCCTGCGCTTCAGGCTGCGCTTCCGCGCTCTCCACCAGGAAAACCGGCACGCCCAGCGACCCGGCCAGCTCACCGGCCTGTTCTACCGAATCCGGGCCGCTCAGCACCGCAACGTGGGCACTGGCAAAAAGCGCGGCGGAGGCGGCAATGGCGCCTTCCGCATCCGCGGTGGGGAGTACCAGGTCCGCTTGCGGTGCGCGATGCACGGCAATGGGGCCGCGCTCCTCGGCGCTCGGCTCGCCGCTACATGAACTGAGGCTGAGCGCTAATACAAGGGCCAGCACGGTGAGCAGGCCGAACGAGGCCAGGTGCGGGCGGCGGGAGGTGCGCGACAATGTGAATGGCGTGGTGGCGGTGCTGGGTCGACGGTGACGATGCGGCACAAAACTTCCTTCCTTCGGCGCCTTTCCAGAGTAGCGATAATGCGCCGCCCGCGCATCCCCCACGCATCCCCGCCCGCGCGCTACCAGCCCACGGTGCGTTCCGCGGCCAGCCCCGTGTCAAGCTGCCCGCTACGCCAAGCCACGCCGGTGCCTACTCCGAAAGCGGCTCCTCGCCCACTTCCGCTCGGTAGTCGGCGAGGAGCGCTGCCGCGAAGGCGGCGTCGTCGGAATTAATGAAACGGAGCACGCGGGCCGGAACCCCGCCGACGACGCTCCCCGGCGGGACGTCGCGCAGCACCACGGCGCCGGCGCCCACCACGGAATTTTCGCCGATGGTCACGCCGCCGGCGATGGAGGCGCCCATGCCGATCCAGACGTTATTTTCGATGGTGATGGGGCGGCCGTATTCGAGGCGCGTGGCGCGCAGAGCTGGGTCGATGGGATGCGAGGCGCAGGAGAGGGTGACGAGCGGGGCGATGAGCACCCCGGCGCCGATGCGCACCGGGCACAGGTCCAGAATCACCGCACCGGTATTAATAAAAGAACCCTCCCCCAGGCTGATATTTACCCCGTAATCGCAGGTGAAGGGGCGCACGATCTGCGCGCCGGCCCCGAAACTACCGAGGAGTTCGCGCAGGATGTGGCTCGCGCGCGGGCTGCCCCAGGCGGCGTCGGCGTTGAATTCTTCCAGCAGCGCGATGGCGCGTTCGCGCACCCGCGCCTGGGTGGGACCCCAACGGTAGAGCCGGCCTTCCACCATGCGCCGCCATTGCACGTCTGTTTCTTCGCCCGGAAGCGGGCAGCGGGAGCGTTCGGGCAGCTCAGCGACGTGCGGGCGGGCGATATGGCGCGGGTTGCGAGGAGTTTCTGGCATTTTTCTTCCTTAATTTGATGCGCGGCGGTAGCAACGGTGCGCAGTGGTAGCGACGGTCGAAAAGTAGTACGACGACGCCCGTGCGGGGCGAGTAGTGACCTACCCGCCCCGCACGACCCCAGAGGAGTGCAATTCCGGAGATTGGGAACCCCAGCCTGCATCACGAGCCAAGCCCATTAGCCTTGGCACGCTGTTTTACGCTCAACGTGAGCAGTCCGATGGCATCCCGTAATGGGCTTACCTCGACGAGCCTCCTTACTTGGTGGACTTGATCATGGCAATAGCTACGCATCCCACCATCGCGAGAACAATACTCGCCGGGAAAATCGCATGGTAGCCAGCGATACCGATGACAGCAGAGGCAATCAGTGGGCCGATAATCTGCGATCCGCTTTGCGCGAGATTCAGAATTCCTAGATCTTTCGCGGCAGTCTCTGGGTTCGGAAGAACTTCCAAATTCAGCGCCTGATCAACGGCATTGAATGCGCCGTTACCGATACCAGCTCCGACAATTGCGTAGGCAATCATTGCCCACGGATATGGGAAAATCCACGGGAAAACTAAACCGATAGCAATTAGGAATGCCGACACAATTACGGGCATCTTCCGGACAGCAAGCTTGTCGGAAAGCGGACCAATAATGGCCGCAACGATTACACCCACCACCATCAGACATAGAGACATGATCGTAATAGTCGATTGTGTTGTACTGTCGTCCGCACCAATGTAATCGGTGAAGATGTACAGCTGATAACCCGTAATCGCAAATCCAGCCGCCAAGATAAACAAGCGCCCAAATAGTGCCAGGTAGAAATCCCGACAATGCTTGGTTGGGAACATGAAATTCGTAAGGAATGTCTCCTTATTGAAGTTCTTCTTCGGCATGCTTGCGCTAGACGGCTCCCGAATAATCGTTGCGGAGATCGGCGCCGCACAGAACACTAGAACTGCCATGACGATGTATCCCATTCGCAGATCCTTAAGGAACTGCGCTCCAATGAGCTGACCCGAAGCCATGCCCACCGTAAAACCGATGGCATACATTGCCGAAATTGTTCCGCGGAATTTAGGAGCAACCCGATCAGCAATTGTTGCTAGCAGCGGCGCGACAAGCGAATTCAAGAAGACCTGATAGACACACCAATTGAGAATCAGAAGTGGTACTGACGGCGAGTAGTACACAAGCATTGTCGCCGCGGCAGTACCGACTGATCCCACCCATAACCAAGGCGTTCGTTTACCGAACCTTGATCTAGTCAAGTCGGAAAAAGCCCCGATAATGATATTGGCGAGGGTTGCCGTCACCATCGCAAATGTTGCGAGGGTCGCGACAACCACTTCCTTTTGATCAGGTGCAATCTCGACAACCTTGGCAGGAAGTAAAAGAGCATTGATCCCCAAGTACGGGACGATCCAGAGGAGCGCGCCGATCGTGACGCCAACGCCGACTCGGTAAGGTGGCTTGGTTTGCCCACTAAAGGGATCTTTTGCATGCTCTGATACTGCGGCAGGATCCGCACGATTCTCTTTCCGTTCCATTTCAGTTCCTTTCGGGAATCTCGACGGAGAGAGCCAAAGCGTCTGGGGCACCGCGATATTGCGCAGCCTCGAGTACTACCCCGGTTGGGAGTGGGTCGAACTCCGCTGACTGTTCGTTCCACTCACACAGTGGCCACAGATCGATATCTATTGTCGTCGTCACCGATTCACCGGGAGCGAGCAATACCGAAGTGAATCCCAGCAACTCGCGCACACCACCGGAAACAGAACCGTAAATCTGGGCTACTCCATGAGCTAGTCGGTACCCATCGTTACCGATAGTTACACGAACCTTACCCGTAGTTTCGCTTGCGCTAACAAGCTCGAAGTCGCTCAACGAGAAAGTGGTGTACGTTATGCCCCATCCGAGCGGGAAGAGCGGTTCCTCACCTATCTCATCGAGGAGCCTCGACCCGAACTTATCGTCATAAGTAATAGCCGTAGCGTTAATATCAAGAGGCGCAGTATGCTCCTGCTTCTTCGGCATTACATAGGGAAGACGTCCGCCCGGAGCGCGCTCACCAGAGAGTACAGCTCCCAGCGCGTTACCGCCTTCTTGTCCCGAATACCACGCGAGCATGACAGCCGGAACTGAATCAATCCAATCGGTCATAATAACGGCGCCTGCCGTCACCACGGAGACTACAACCTTTTCGTTCAGATCCACGACCCGGCGTATAAGGTCGGTGTCTCCCTCCGGAAGCGCAAGGCTAACGCGATCACCACCAGCTGTCGCGCCGCCAACAACAGATTGGCCTTCGGCACCACTCTTGGCGAAAGCTTCCGCAATACGCTTCTCTTCTTCCGTCACGGGTTCGGGATACAGCTTAAGAAGGTCATCACGCTGCATTACGGTACCATCAACAAACTCGCCCTCTTCTAGCGCTGTATACCCAACAACCGCGATTACTAAATCAGCGGTTCTTACCTGAGAGTCAAACTCGTCAGAGTCCATGTCAGCCAATACAACATTTGCAGCGGGGAAACTCCTCTTAATACCCTCGTAGGGTGTAACCACGTACGGAGCATCTACCTTCGAGGAACCGTTATCACCGGTGTTGGCAAGGTCTGCAAGTCTTCCAACAACCAGGATAGTGCCAGAGAAGTCTCGCGAGACCGGCAGCAACCGCGCACCATCAATCGAATCATTCTTCAATAAAGTCATCGACTGTGCGGCCGCATCAAAAGCCAGTTTTGCGTGTTCGGGGGAGGCAATCACTTCCTTCGAAGGCACCTCGCCTAGATTTGCGTAGTGCTTCAGAACAGTACGGATAATCCGAATTCCAGCACGCTTTACCGCTTCCCAGCTTGTTTCACCATTTGCAATCCGCTCAAGCATCCCGTCTTTACGCTGTTGAGCAAAGGGCGCTTCAATATCAAGTCCTGCCTCCAGAGCCTTCGCCGGATCACGCATGCCCCAGACAAAATCGGTGATGACAAAACCTTCAAAGCCCCAGATATCACGGAGGATTTCGGTAAGCATCTTCCGATTCTGACCACCCCATTCGCCGTTTACAGAGTTGTAGCAGGACATAACTGACGCAACTCCGGATTTGATAATCTTTCGGAAGTGCGGCAGATAATGCTTATGCAGGTCCTTGTCAGAACACGTTACGTCTACAGAGAAGCGCGCATTTTCCATGGAATTCAACGCATAGTGCTTAACACACGCCATCGCATTCTTCTGGATACCCTTGGCAAACGCCGAGCCCATATTGCCGAGGATCACCGGCTCTTCCGAATAGGTTTCTTGGGCGCGTCCCCAGGCTGGGTTCCGTGGAAGATTGACACACACCCCACCAAAGAAGTTTCCACTGTTGGCTCGAACCTCTTCTCCGATGGCTTCACCAACTCGTTCTTCCAAGTTGGTATCCCAAGTAGCTCCGCGAGCCATCGAAACTGGGAAGGCCGTCGCAGTTCCAACAGCGCATCCACGCGGACCATCGATGAACCGGATGCCCGGGAATCCGATCCTCTCTACGGCACCCATAACAAATGGTTGCGCGTTGTAGCCAACATCGGGCCCCATCATCGCATCGATACCTTGCCAGAACGGCACACTGCCCTGCAGTAAGGCGATACGTTCATCTTCCGTTAGTGCATCGTAAATATCATGCGCGACCGCGTTTGCGGACCCACCATTCTTTACATCGGATACATAATCGCTAAATTGCTTAGCCTTCACGATTCTCACTCCTTTGTGAATTGGACGATTAGGTATTTCTTGTTATCCAGTTATGTCTTCTAATTAGTGGCCAACAATGGCCCGCGTCGCTCTCGCGTCCTCGCGAGGGTTTCCGTACAAGACCGGTTCCGCAGTACTTCAAAAACAGGAACCTCCTTTCTTCGACTGCGGACACCGGCGATTAGCCAATAAGGTGGCGCATGGCCTGCTGGTAGAGCTCAACGTAGTGGTATTCGCGCGCGGCCAAAGCTGCGACGTCGTACTTCTCCGCCCGTACATCATCCAGGCTCTCACCTTCGGCCACGGTCGGTTCAGCCAGTTCGGGAACCGAGGCAGCTTCCATGATTTCCTGAGTGCGCGGGTCGGCGCGGAAGGCCTTCGCCTTCTCCGCGAGCATGAGGTACATTTCCATATTCGCGGCCGCGGATTCCCACACACCTTCGAGGCCTTCGGTACGCGAGGGCTTGTAATCGAAGTGGATGGGGCCTTCGTAGCGCGGGCCGCCATTGGAGAAGCCGTTGACCAGCAGGTCCACCGTGAAGAAGGCGGAAGCCAGATCGCCGTGACCGAAGCACTTGTCCTGGTCGTAGCGCGGGCCGGCCTGGCCGTTAAGGTCGATATGGAAGAGCTTGCCAGCGTTGAGGGCCTGGGCCAGCCCGTGGGTGTAGTTGAGGCCGGCCATCTGCTCGTGCCCGGTTTCCGGGTTGAGGCCAACGATATCGCCATTATCCAGCTCAGCAATAATGCCGAGGGCGTGGCCGATGGTGGGCAGGAAGATATCACCGCGCGGTTCGTTCGGCTTGGGTTCCAGGCCGATCTTGAGATCGTAGCCCTTTTCCTTAATGTAGCCGGCTACCGTATCCAGGCCTTCCTTGTAGCGCTCGAAAGCGGCGTTGAGGTCCTTGGAAGAATCGTATTCGGTGCCTTCGCGCCCGCCCCACATCACGAAGGTGGTGGCGCCGACTTCCGCGGCCAGATCCACATTACGCAGGATCTTCTGGAGGCCGAAGCGCCGGATTGAGCGGTCGTTATTGGTGAAGCCGCCGTCCTTGAAGATGGGATGGGAGAAGGTGTTCGTGGTGACCATTTCGATGGTCAGGCCGTTGGCATCGGCCGCTTCCTTGACCTTGCCCACCCGCTCGGCACGCTCGGCATCGCTGGCGTCAAAAGCGAAAACGTCATTGTCATGGAAAGTGATACCCCAAGCGCCCAGCTCGGCGAGCTTTTCCGTGTAGACCCACGGATCCAGCGCCGGGCGGGAATCCCCGCCGAAGGGATCGGTTCCGGTCCACCCCACGGTCCACAGACCGAAGGAGAACTTATCTTCTTTTGCAGGCTTTCTCATCATTCCTCCTTGCGTAGCCGAACTCCTTTGTTCTACCTCTAAACTAAGGGCGCGAAAACCGTGCGTCAAGGGGGTGGAAATCAAGATATTTTGATTTGGCTCAAAACAAAGCGTAAGTCAAACTTATTGTGAGCCGATTCACACATAGCTTCTGTGGCTAGACGCCAGGGAAACCGCTTAAATCCTCTATCAAATCATTAAAAATCCATAGACAAGCGCCTATTGCCGCCGATATCTCACCCTTTCGATTCACAATGAGTTCAATATCTTTCCAATGCGACGAAAGCACACGGTACTTCAATTCAGCTTTAAGAATCGTCTCAAAACATGGATATAAATCTACGAAAGTCCCGCCAAAGAAAACCGTGTCCAGATCAAGAAGATTTAGCGTATTCGCGAGCGCTAGGCCTAGGGCGAGAGCTCCAGCGTCCATCGCATCCCGAGCAGTTTCACTTCCCTCTCGGAAAAGCTCAATTAGCTTCGACAGTTCGGTGCCCTCAGGAAGACCTGCATTTCGCACTAATCCCGATTCGCCAACATACTGTTCTAAACAACCATTAGAACCGCAGTTGCATTTCGGTCCTGATCGGTCGACACAAACATGCCCAAACTCTCCAGCCCAGCCATGAGAGCCACCCAGACGCCGACCCTTTTCGTACACCGCAGCACCAACACCGACCTCACCGGAAACATAAAGGAAATCCCTATAGTTTGATACTTTTCCGGGAGCTGAATGGAGAACAGAGTACCCCGCAGCATCAGCCTCGTTAAAAAGACGAAATCCCCCAAAACATCCCAGTTGGGCAAAAGATAGTTCTTTCATCTGAACGCCCGTCCAGCCCAGGTTTGGGGCAGTCAATACCGTCGCACCATCATCGGCAATCAAGCCCGGAACGCAAAGCCCTGCACCGAGAACTCTGACAGCTTTGGGTTGCTTCCATTGCCCGTAAATCTTCTCAAGTTCTTTCAAGGCACCACTTGGACCTAAGTGACGTGTGCTCATTTTTTTGATTTGCGAGTAGAGGAGTTTTCCGGAGAGGTCCATCACAGCAACAGACAAATAAGCCACATTGACCTCGCAACCAACGACAGCATGCCGCGATGTACGAGGCACAAGGGGAGATGCGGGACGCCCGATTGCTGATTTTACCGGTGGCAGTTCGCTAATAATGTCGCAGTCTAGGAGTGAGTCTACTAAGCGAGAAACCGTGGCGCGCGTAAGACCGGTGGAAGCTGCAACATCGGCACGTGATGGGGGGACTTTACTGGAGAGGATCGTCTTTAGGACAAGTTTAGTGTTATCCATCCGGAGCGAGGTGGGCGTTTTGCCACTTTTCCCCATCAGCTACCCTCCCGTGTCGTTTTGACAAACTACTAGACAGCATAAACCGCCTGGCGGTTTTTTACGATCACCCCATTCCTAGCTAACAGCCGAGGCTCTACCGCGTCCGAGCCATTCTTCGTACGGTTCGTCTCCTTTCGCGTTTCACAGCAATACAACAATCACCTTTTATTATTTTCACGGCAACTACGAGCCCACGAGGCAATCCCTTGTTTCGACGACATGAACGGGTAAAGGGTCGCCTGATAAGCATGATAGAGGTCCGGTTGTCCTGGCCACGTGTAAGTTACAGGAGCGTTGCTTCTATCAACTTCATGGAACCAACCACCACCAGGTTTGTCTACGATTGCCGAATCAATCCAACGCCAAATACGTTCGTACAGCTTAGATAGTCCAGCATCCGGGCTCTCCTCGTACAGGAAGCGAGTAGCGCCAGCCCCTTCGGCGGGTGGCCACCAGAATTTTTCCGTAACCACAGGGGACCCATCCCAATCAACGGTGTAAACAAATCCTCCCTCTCGGGTCCACCCATCTTCGAATGCTCCCTTCACAAGGTTTTTCGCCGCTGCGAGCATCCAATCCTGCTCAATTCCTGCACCACGAATTTGCATAAGCAGTTTCGCCCACTCCAGCCAGTGTCCAGGTTGCGATCCGTAAGGACGGAACGCATGTCGCGGATCGTCACGGTTGTAGTCACGCAACGGATGCCACTCTTCATCGAAGTGCTCTGGGATGCGCCAACTTCCTTGTTCGCTAGATACGGCCTGACCCACCGTATTCTCCGCAATACGACTAGCACGTTTGAGGAATTCCTTATCGTTTGTAGCCTCATATGCAGCTAGAAAAGCTTCAGTCAGATGCATATTTGCATTTTGGCCCCGATAGGTATCAAGGTCTGTAAATGTCCGATCATAGGCTTCGACGCAGCGCCCCTCGTCATCAAGCCAGTATTTCGTATCGATTAAGTCGATGGATTCTTCGAGTAGTTTTACCGCACCGGGGATGCCCGCAAGAGTTGCCGAGGCTGCAGCAAGCATAATATGGGCCTGACCGTAGAGCTCTTTCCGATCCGATGGGGTATTACCTCCCACGGTGGCATACCACCCACCATATTCGCGATCCTTGCCCGGCCCATCTAAGTAAAAACGCACACCTTGTTCAGCCAGTTTTTCCGCACCTTGCCGACCGAGCATTGTGGCGACCGCGAAACTGTGGATCATTCGCGCCCCGAGATACAGTTCAGCACCCCGTTCAGGCATAGGATTGCCATCTCGATCCAGATAAGCGAACCCCAGATCCGATGACTGCCACACCCGCGGCTGGAAATGATCCAAAAGCCTCTCGCGCTCACATAAAAGGTACTCCTGGTGGGTTACATCAGAAAACGCTGGAGTTTCAGACGAATTTAACTGAGATGAGAAAACAGGCATCGTGTCGACTTCCTTGTCCCTAACGACATTGACGCCTCTATTGTATTCCACTCGAGCCTCTGTCGGGCAAAAGACAAAAACATTAGTTCCCGGCGGCAACAAACACTGATAGACTATTTCTTAGTTAAAGCTAACGTCACCCACAGAATAGTCAAAGGAGACATAGTGGCACTTGTAGCGGGTGTAGATTCTTCTACTCAGTCAACAAAAGTTCTCATTGTCAACACAGATAACGGCGCAGTTGTTCGGATGGGCACTTGTCCTCATCCTTCAGGAACCGAAGTAGATCCTAACGAATGGCTTACAGCTTTGAGAACAGCTATCCAAAAAGCTGGTGGAATAAGCGACGTATCTTCCATTTCCATCGCCGGCCAACAGCATGGCCTAGTCGCATTGGATGCGAACGGCGATGTTATTCGGCCCGCGCTTCTCTGGAATGACACGCGTTCCGGGCCAGGTGCTGCCGCGCTTGTTGATGAGTTGGGGCCCGAATTTTGGGCAAAAGCGACCGGTTCCGTTCCCGTCGCTTCCTTGACGGTCTCCAAACTCCGTTTTCTCGCCGATAGCGAGCCTCACAATGCCGCTCGGATCAAGGCGATATGCCTACCTCACGACTGGTTAACATGGAAATTATCTGGGTCAACAAGGCTATCTGAGCTTACAACTGACCGCAGCGATGCATCTGGGACAGGATATGTAGACTGCCTAACTGACGAATACCGCTATGATATCCTCGCGCATGCTCTACACATCACCACCGAAAAAGCTAAGGATATAATTCTTCCCCGAATTGTTCCCTATAACCAAAGCGTTGGAACTGTCGCACAGGAATGGATAACCGACAAACCTTCCAGTCAACAAATTCTAATTGGCCCCGGAATGGGTGATAACGCCGGATCGGCATTTGGTCTTAACCTTCAAACTAACCAGGCATCAATCTCCATCGGAACCTCCGGCGTTATCGCGACGATTTCCGACACCCCTATTCAAGATCCGCGTTTCGGTGTTACCGGGTTTTCAGATACCACAGACAAATGGCTACCGCTTGCCTGCACCCTCAATGGTGCCCTCATCCAGGACTACTTCCGCAAGATCCTAAACGTGAGCTTTGAAGAGTTAGGCACCCTTGCCGAACGAGCACAACCGGGAGCCCAAGGCATTACCTTGGTTCCTTATTTCCAAGGAGAAAGAACACCCAATCTGCCTTACGCAACCGCGCATATCGCGGGGCTCACCTCTCATAATTTCACACGTGAAAACCTCGCCCGTGCGGCCTACGAGGGTCTTGCTTGCCTAATGCGCGGGGCGCTCGAAGCTCTTCGCGGCGGAGGAATATCAGTCAATGATGCCATGCTTATCGGCGGAGGCGCACAATCAGAAACGCTCAACCAGATTCTTGCGGATGTTCTCGAAATTCCTATTAGCGTTCCGCGAACTTCCGAATACGTCGCTAGGGGTGCAGCGCGGCAAGCCGCCGTGGTTGCGGGTATTCCTGAGAATACTAACTCCTGGTCCCCGGACATTACCCAAACATACAAGCCGCGAGAGAATAAAAGCGTCTGGGAACGCTATAGAGCCGTCTCCGAGTCAATTCGTAAAAGCTACCCGACCTTTCGTCCTGAATCAGCCTGACTGTAAATCGCAATAGCGACCGTACTACTTCATCATTTATCAATCGGAGAACGCGGGACATGATTCTTTCTTACGATCGCACTTCCACACGCGGACAGGTTACGTTAAAAGTATCTACAATCGGCGCCACCCTTCTCAGCTATCAAATAGCTGGGACCGAGTTTATAGACGGTTATCTCAGCGAAGATGAGTTGCAAACACAAGATGGTTTCAGATCTGCCGTGTTGGCGCCCTGGTCAGATCGACTTTGTGACGGAAGATATTCTTCCGCTATCTACAAGGACGACGGTGTAGGTGACCGTCCACGCATTGATGAGAGCCCCGGCCCGTTCGCTGCCGATCACATTTTCTCGGCAAAAAACCCGAAGTATGAACCTGGCATTCACGGTCTTGTTTACGACAAAGATTTCAAGGTTGTCGAGAACAGCTCCGAAGCTCTTAGGTTAGAGCTTCATCTGGAATCCGAACCTGGATACCCCTTTGAACTACTAATCTCCGTAAGTTTCGAGATAACACCCGATGGAGACCTCGTCACACGAATAAGCGCGCAGAATCAATCTCTTATCGCCTGCCCAATCTTTATCGGTTGGCATCCATATTTTCTTCTTGACGGCCCTCTAGGGCAAGCCGACCTACGCATATATGGATCTTCAGTAGTGAAAACCGACGACGACCTCATTCCCCTTCCAGGAAACGCTGCATTTAAACCGATACAAAGTCCCGCGCCTGGGAAAGTCTCGACCTATGCGGACGTGGGGTACACCCACCTGAAAAACCTCCAAGATATTGAGCACTGCAATCCCCCTACAGGTGCGATTACATTGCTTGACGGCAAAGATTCGAGGGATTTTTCAGGTTATGCCCATCTGAACACCGGGAACCGCTCAATTCACATGTACGTGAATTTTGGAGCCGATCTTCCGTTGCGCACTTTCCATGTGTTCACCGGTCATAACCTCAAGCGAAATCCTCTTACTTCAATTGCCATCGAACCATGTCAGGCTATCGTTAATGCCTTCAACCGGAATGATGTCGGAAATAAACTTGTACAACCAGGAGATAGCAGGCAAATGCGTACTCTCATCCAAGCCAGGATCGAAGGATCGTCTTCTACAACCGACCCGATGTGCAGTTAAATTCTTCCGCCGTCACGCTCAAATGTGGTCAGTGCTTCAATTGAGAGTGGATTATTTACCAGCATCTCGGCTACTGAGAGCGAGATCGTAACATCATCTGCACCAGCTGCAAACGCCGCTGATACATCTTCAAGTTTCCGAAGTGACGCCGCGAGGATACGAGTTTTTGTATCAGATATAATCCGAGCCATACGTTTGAGCTCCAATTCCGGATCTTTGCCAATGTCACGCATTCTGCAAAAATACGGAGCAAGTCCCCACAACCCTAATTCTCCAGCAATAGCAGCCTGTGTAGAGTCATAAACCGCCGTAAGCAGCACTTCATATCCTTCGTTGGTCACTTTAGCCGCAACAGATAGCCCCTCAAGCGTCGCCGGAATTTTAACCACAACGTCATCGCCTAGACTTAGAATTTGACGAGCAGACTCCTCAATCTCACTCTCAGTACACCCTGCGGTTTGGAAGAATAATCGATCAAAACCAAATTCTTGGAGAGTGCGATAAAGCTCTGGGATATCCTGCTGGCGCAACCCCTGCCGCGCCAAAATGGTAGGGTTCGATGTCACTCCAGAAAAAACTCCTGTTGATGCATACTTACGCATCTGCGCGCAATCGGCACTATCAAAATAGATCGCCATTTTATCTCTCTCATTCGTGATTGCTATCCGGACCGTTTTGACGTATCGGCAAAGAACACTCGTATCATAGTGAGCCACGCTCATTCAGAGACGTTACCTTTTCTTCAAAGACAATTAGCTTTTCTACTAGCTACCATATCGAGATAACGCGAGAATCTGTCGCTTCGCCCGCGCTCGGCTTTCGGCGTAAATGTAGATGAAATCGTAGGTCGAACCCGGGCCCGAACGGCGTTAATCGAATCACCCGTCATCACCGCCAACGCCTGGACACACGCGCCCCTAGCAGTTGCTTCTGTCAATTCTAGACGGGAGACCGGCTCACCCATAAAGTCTGCCAATAACTGACAGTAGACATCCGACTTTGCACCTCCACCCACAGCAACATTTACACCGTTGATACCCGAACCTAGAGCCCGTATTTTTCTTGATCCGGCATACAAACCCATTACAACGCCCTCGAAGGCAGCGAAGGCTAGATCCTCGCGTGTCGTACCGTTTGTTAGCCCCTCAAGCAATCCGGTTGCGTTCGGTATCGACGGAGAACGTTCACCATCAAAAAATGGAACCAGCAGTGGCGTATTACAAGAAACGCTCATCGATTCCGCCAGGTTGCCTAGCTCCTGAACGGATACTCCTAGCCATTTCGCCACCGTATCCGTCACTTTCGTCGAGTTGAGCGTGCACGTTAATGGCAACCAACCACCTGTGGCATTACAAACTCCGTCAACATCGCCAGAATAATCGCGAACCGGTGTAGGAGATGAACTAAAAGTGACTCCCGATGTGCCAATTGAAAAACACATATCGCCGTCGTCGAGACCTATGCCGACCGCACCAAGATGCTGGTCGCCACCCCCAACCGCCACAATGACGTCAGAGGCAAGTCCTAGGTCTACGGCCGCTTCAGGAGATATTGAGCCTACAGCCTCCGACGGTTCGAGAACTTCGGGGAAAACATCATGCCAAGATCGGGAAGGAATCCCCTTCCCTTCCTTCCCAAACGCGTTGCTTATAACGTCAGACACCAAGTCGAAGAGATAGACGTTTCTCAAACCATCGAAATAACCAGTCCCAGAGGCCTCGCTCCGGTCTGTCACAAATTGACCAGTTAAGCGATAGGTTAGGTAATCATGCGGAAGCAAGATTTTAGAAATCCGCTCCAACGTATCTACTTCATGACGCGCGAGCCAGAGTAACTTTGAAACCGTATGTGCAGCATTCGGAACGAAACCAACTTTTTCTACCCAGAATTCTTTACCATACGTTTCAACGAGCATCTCTGCTTCAAGTGCAGAGGTCGTGTCATTCCACAGTTTCGCCGGTCTAATGACTGTGCATTCTCGATCTAAAGGCACAAGTCCATGACACTGACCTGCAACTGAGATAGCTCGAATCTTGCACACTTCAAGACCACGCGCATGGAGGAGGCCCATCCCTTTTACTAGAGAGTCCCACCAGGTCTCCGGATTCTGTTCCGACACTGGTGGCTGAGTAGCCGGTAGCGGATTTGACACGCAATCAACTACGTGAAACGTCTCCACATCCCGCACTTCTAAGGTTACGGATTGGGTTGAACAGTCAATCCCAAGGACAAAGGACACTTTCATCGATCCAATCTGTTGAGCTCTTCAGGTGCCGTCTGCATTTTTCCAACTGCGCCCGCCGGATGAATTTCAAGCGTTTCTTTCCACGATCTCTTACGTAAACGCATAAGCACATAAGCCAACGCATCACCCCACACCCCGGAAACCAGCGTTGATCCCATGGCGATAACGTTGCCCGGATCCGCTTGATCGGGCGTGTGTAAAAGGACAGTTACGTCAGCCAGTCCAGCAAGTTCCGAAGACTCGTTCTCAGTCAACGCTACAATTTTCGTTCCCTTTTCTCGCAAAATCGAGCAGAGCTGATTAAGCTCGTCGGATCCGCCTCCTTTAGAAATCGCAAAAACAACATCGTCTTTGGTGATAGCCCCCATGGTGCCGTGGAGACAGTCCATCGGGTGAAGGAAAACCGCTGGCGTACCAGATACGGATAAAAGATGAGCCATTCGGCGACCGGCATGTCCAGAAGTTCCCGCTCCGGTAACTATAACTTTTCCTGTCATACGCAAACATAAGTCTGCCACCTCTATAAAAGAGTTGTTCAGTAACTGCGCTACTCCAGCAACTGCCCTAGCTTCCCGTTCAATTTGTTGACATGCAGCTTCCAAAACAGCCTGGTTTTTCATGTTTTATTCTTCCCTAAGTGAAGGTGGGGTGCGAGGGCCACGGTTGAGCAGCCTCACACCCCACTATCTTTTGAACCTATTCAGAAATCTCTTGCCACGCCATCTCACGGAGCCGCGTAACGTTTAGATCTCCCGCAGGAACTCCCGATTGGACAACTCGGCCATGCGCGAAAACAGTCACATCATCGCAAAGCTCAAGAATCTCTTCTTCCTCGGACGATACGACCATGACAGCAAGACCCTCTTCATGCGCGAGTTCCCGGACGATTCTATGAATTTCAGCTTTGACACCAATATCCACGCCCTTTGTTGGTTCGTCTAGCATCAGAATCTGCGAGTCTTCCATTATGACTCGAGCTAGGAGGACTTTCTGCTGGTTACCCCCAGAAAGCGACTCTATCGACGCCTCGACATTACCTCGCACCTTTAAAGCGTCAAACTGTTGTTTCGACGCCTTCCGTGCCTTCCTGCGGTCAAGGAATCCAGGTTTAGAGTACCGGTCTGTAATTGGGAGTGTGGCATTTCGATAGCTATTTAACTGAGGAACAATCCCATCAAGTTTCCTTTCCTCTGTGAGATAAGAAAACCCAGCTTTCTGCGCGCTTTTCGGGTTCTTAGGCTTATACGGGTCCCCATTAACCGTAAATTCACCCGACTCATATTCGTCAGCCCCGTAAATACAACGCATGGCCTCGGTCCGCCCAGATCCGATTAACCCGTAGAACCCATGGACTCGACCCGGATAAACATCGAACGACACACCTTTATGGGCTGCTGAACGCAGATTCCGAACAGAAAGTGCAGGTACGCCTTCCGGCACCTTCCCTTGCCGTTCACGAACAGTAGCGCTAGTTTCAACGGACACATCTGTGCCCGCATTCACTTCACCGGCGATCGCGGTTACAACCTCTGCATGCGAAACCTCGTCCGCCCTTCCCGAAATCCTTACCTTACCGTCAACGAGAGCAACGATTTTATCGGCCACGGCGTACAGCTCATCAAGTTTGTGGTTGACGAGTACAATCCCGATACCTTCTTTTTTAGAAAGATCACGCACCCACTCCAGGAAACTCTCTACCTGATCACCTTCGAGCGACGTTGTTGGCTCATCCAGGAGCAAATAGCGCGTGTTTCGAGTTGTAGCAATAGCAATCTCCATCAGTTGCCGAGTCGCAACGGGGTAGCTCCCTACCTTACGATCAACGTCAACATCAATTCCGTATTTCTCCATAAGAGACCTGGCGGATTTTCGCATAGCTGACCGGTCGAGGTTAGGGCCTTTTCTAACTTCTCTCCCTAAGAACGTATTCTCGGTCACCGAGAGATTAGGAAGAAGGGAAAGCTCCTGGTAAACAGTAGCTACCCCGTGTGAAAGGGCATCTGAAGGGGAAGCGAAGGTTACTTTCTCCCCGTCCACTTCAAGGTAACCATCATCATTACGGTATGCACCTGAAAGTACTTTAAGCAGAGTCGATTTTCCCGCTCCGTTATGCCCGACGAGCCCCACGACTTCGCCAGGGTGAACCGTTAAAGAAACACCGGAGAGAGCGGGTGTACCCGCAAAAAGCTTCCAAATATCGACCGCCTTGAGGGACCGCTTACTCCCCGGCGTTTCCAACGTTGTCATCTTTTACCCCAATTCTCCTTCACCAGGGGTTTGGCCCTTCTCGAACTGCTTAAGCGACTGCAATAGCTCACTCTCAACAGACTTACCTTGCTTATATTCTGCGATTTGTTGCACCAGGATGCGTCCGTACTCTTCAGGCTCCTGGGCGACGCAACCGGGGTAAGCATCAGTGAGGGTTTCACCCGCGGCACAGAAACCGTAGACCTTAATGTCCTTACCAGATGCCTGGACAGCCTGCAGTGCGCCATACGCGGCAGGCCCAGTCGACGCGAAAATTACGTTAATGTCAGGGTTACCCTGAATCATCGCAGATGTAACATTGAGTGAATCATCTGGTTTAACATTGCCGTCGACTTCCGCAACGTCCTTGGCATTCGGGTTGCTCTTCATCTTTTCCCGGAAGCCAAGATCGCGCTGAACCACAGGCAATTCATCCGGTTCAGTAACGTACCCAATGTTCAGCTTTGCGTCGGCACCAAAATCGGCAAGAACCTTCTCTGCCATCTGGACGCCACCCTCATGGTTGTTGGCGCCCACATACTGCACGACACTCGCACCTTGGGCGTTTAATGCATCAGGATCGACAATAATATTCACAGTGAACACCGGCACCCCTGCATCATTAGCTGCCTTGACGATTGCAGCCGCGGGTTCGGACTTCACTGGGTTAAGCGCCAAAGCACAGGGATTCTTCTGCAACATAGCCTGAGCTTGAGCAAGCTGGTTTGCATCGTCGTCATTGGCAATCTGGACTTCAACATTGAACCCCTTCGCCTTGCCTTCTTCTTCAAATCCTCGCTTCATTGCGACGTAGTACGGATTCTGCTGGTTAGGAAGCAACACTGCGAGGTATGGATTCTCAGCGTTACAAGCTTCAGGAATCTGAACGCTTGCCTTACCGGTTTCGCCAGTGCCACCACTATTTTCACCGGTTCCGGTATCGACTCCCCCGCAGGCTCCCATTGTCGCGGCAAGAGCTGTCGCACCAATAGCTGCAAAGAGCTTCTTTTTCATGTTTTTCTCCTCTGTTTTCCTAGACCTCGTTGTCTCGGTCATCGGTTTGGATACTTTTCTTCCCACCGGTCACTCCAGCAGGTTGTTTTTGTGAATGACTAATTTCGGAATTGGTCGTATCCGCAGATGCATGCGATGCCACCGACGTAGCTTGCTGCTTCTTGCGGAACAGCTTCGAAAGGGACAGTTGCTGGCGATTAGTATCGAGAAGAACACCAACGAGAATAATTACGCCAATGACAAGCGGCTGCCAATAAGAATCCACTCCAATAACGTTCATTCCATTGGAAACTTCTGCGATCAAAATGGCACCAAGGAACGCGCCGAGAAGGGTACCGACACCACCGAAAAGCGAAACGCCACCAACAACTGCCGAAGCGATTGAGTAGAACTGCTCAGTACCCGATCCGGCTGTCGGATATCCGACCATAAGGCGCGACGTAACAATGATTCCCCCGAACCCAGAACAAATACCGGAGATTACGTACACCAGAATAATGATCTTTCCATTATTAACACCGGCAAGACGGGCCGTTTCTTTGTTGCCGCCAACCGCGTAAATATGGAGACCCGTTTTTGTCCTGTGCAAGAACCAAGCGAGAATAACCGCAGCAATAAGCACTAAAACCACCGGAATAGGGATGCCGAAAATACTCCCTCGGCCGAAGAATGCGAACATTGGATCAGCGACAGTTACTGACCGGGCTTGCGTCAGGATCTTCGGAATTGAAGCGGAAATACCAAAGGTCGCAAACGTGACGATGAATGCTGGCATTTTCCCAAAATGAATAAAAACGCCGTTGAACACGCCAACGAGAGCTCCAGTCACAATGGCCAGCAATGCGGCAAGCCACCAGGGGAGACCTCCCTGCATAGCCAGCGCTGCAATCATTCCAGTCAACGCGATATTGGACCCTACAGAAAGGTCAATACCACCAGTTAGGAGAACGAATGTCTGCCCCATCGCAAGGAAAAGCACGACCGTCCCATTGAGCAGGAGAACCTGCATGTTATTCATCGTGAGGAATGCTGGAGAGAGCAGCGCCATAATGGCACCCACTATCAGCACAACACCAAAGATTCCCGCCTCCTGCGGTACGCGGAATTTTTTCATTACATGCTCCTTTGCATGACTTCGCTTTTACAGATCGAGAGACCGGATGCCTACTGCCAAAACTTTCCCGGATCTATTGAAGATAGACAGTCATCTGACCGTTGCAAGATATTTTTCTGCAACCTCCTCAAATCTCTCGATAATAAAAGAGTCGTGTTTCGCTTGGTACTGAGACCGGAGACGTGGAGTCCATGCCGGAGGATCGTCTCCTCCCATATAAGTCCATGCCGCCTGTCGTGCTGCGCCATCGGCTGAGTAAGCTGAATACTCAGGAACACTCACAGGTAAACCGAGCACTGATGCGGCTATCCGGCGCATAGCTGGCGTACGCGACGCCCCACCTACCAGTGTTATACCGGTAACCTCCACACCAAGCCGTCGAAATGCGGAAAGACCTCGAGCTACACTCGCTACGATTCCTTCATATGCCGCACGCGCGAGATTCGGCGCCGTGAGGTTTCGCGATGACACTCCCAAAACCGCTCCCATTCCTTCCGGAAGCCGCGGATTTCGCTCTCCTGCGAAATATGGAATCACCACAAGGCCTTCCGCCCCAGGCGCGGCATTAAGTGCGGCACGTGAGAGTTCCTCTAGCGTCATTCCAAGTAGAAGTGCAACATCATCGAGAACACGGCTCGCATTAAGCATTCCGACTAAAGGAAGATAACGTCCAGTCGCATCCGCAAAACCAGTAACCTGACCAGTCCTGTCCTTAATCGGACTGTCCGAAACCAAGGAAGTAACACCAGAAGTTCCGATAGAAACACACACCTCACCGGGAGGTAAATCCAGCCCCAGCGCCGTGGCTGCGTTGTCAGCGCATCCGGGACCCAAAACGATTGCCTCGCCTTTAGATTTCAGTTCTCCTACAGATTCTGCTTTTCCAACAACACGTGGCAAAACGAGTCTCTTAGATAATTCACTTCTTGCCGCCAAGTCAATTAGGTCGTTGCGGTACTCGTTCTTTTCCGCGCAGTAGTAACCGGTACCCGAAGCCTCCGAGCGGTCTGTAACGAGTTCCCGAATATCCCGCTTTTTCTCTAGGCCGTCTCGGGAGCCATCAGCACCCATAAGTTGCCACGTGAGCCAATCATGAGGCAAGGCAATGGCACATAACTGTTTGAATAGCTGAGGCTCATGATCAACGAACCACCTCAGCTTCGAAACTGTCAACGACGAAACTGGCACGCTTCCGACGCTGTCAGCCCACAGCTTACGTCCCTCAGAAACATCACCTCGGCCTAATTCTCGAATCAGATCTTCGGCATCTTCCTTGGAGCGATTATCGTTCCAAAGAATCGCTTGACGCAGGACATTCCCGTCAGCACCTAGACCAACGAAACCATGCTGTTGTCCGGCAACAGACATCGCCACTACATCATCTAATCCACCAGCAAGTTCGACCGCTGAACGATACGCCTCCATCCATGTCCGCGGATTGGTCTCTGTCTTAGTGCGGAAAGATGCAGTTGCGCCGCGAACCAGCTCACCCGTTTCCAGATCACGAATTACTACGTGGCAGGAACGTGTAGACAAGTCAATACCAGCGACATTGCTCTTTTTCATTGCACCTCCAACCCCAGCGTTAGATTTTGTTGCTGTTTGCAATATACCCGTCCAGTTGCATTAAATGCAACAATGCGCACGTCGGCACTTCTGTGTCACGCGCCACAAGCTCGGCTGATAGCGTCCTCTATCATTAAGTGGTGATCAACCCTTTCGGAACATCTACGGAGACTTGCTGTGCGAAAAGCTGCTGAGACCTCTCACGGTGCTGTCCGCAACCAAAATTTAGCTTCTTTAGCAAGCCGGATTATCTTCACCAATTCAGCCCCATCAAGGGCGGATCTAGCCCGCTCAACCGGATTGAATCGGTCCACTATTTCACGACTAGTTGACGAGCTTGTTAACCGTGATATCGTACGGGAAAACGAAGTTGAAGTCTCTGGCCCTGGCAGGCCCGGGGCACCCTTAACGCCAGCTCCAAGAACATACTGCGCCCTCGGGATCAATGTTTCCGCTGAAGCGGTAGAGGCATCTCTAATAGATCTGACGGGAAACGTGCTGATCGAACGACTAATTGACATGCCCCCAGACTCAACCTCTCAAACCCTCGATGATATTGCCGCAATTCTGCGATCCGTATCAACGCAATGCAACGTTGCCGGACTCTCGCTCAAGGAAGTTGTAATCACGTTTCCTGGAATCGTAGATCCAGCCACCTCCACCGTAGTAAATTCCACCCCCCTTGGTTGGATAAACGTCGAATTATCTCGAATTGTCGAGGGAATAATTGATTGCAATATCGTCATTTCCAATTCCACAACAGCGGGAGCGAGCGCAGAAACGGTCTATCTTCACCGTAATGACGAACAGCTTGATAATTTTCTTTACGTCAACCTCGATTCAGGCATCGGCGCCGTACATATATTGGACGGAGCACTTTCACCCGATAGCACCGGCTGGAGTGGGTCTTTAGGTCACATCTACGTTTCGGATCAAGCACGCATTTGCACCTGCGGACAAAACGGCTGTCTTGAGGCATTTGCTACCAGATCTGCAATTGTTGCAGCCAGCAACCTACCGACTGAAACAACGATTGGAACCCTTGTTTCCTTGCTTAAGCGAAACGAAATCCCTGTTACCAAAGTGGTCAAGGAAGTAGCTACCCTAATCGGCCGGGCAGCTGCTAGCGCAATTAATTTGATCCACTCCCCTACTTTGATTTTTGGCGGGCAACTCGCCGATATTTACGATTTCTTGCTCCCTAATATCCAAAAGGAAATTAGTTCCCGCGTGATTTGGAGTGGTCAGGCTCCTTTGGATATTCGGGCTACCCTCGCTCGGGGAGCACCTCTTTCCCGCGGCGCTGCCTGGTTAGCAATCGCCAATTTCTTAGGAAGGCCCGAAACCTGGGATAGGGAGCACACGGACCACGACAATCCGGTAGATGCCTCTTCACTGCCGGAAATCCAGTTAAAGATCGACACATAATCCATTTACTGAGTACGCGCCAAGGCCCGCCTACCAGGCCTTGGCGCGTACCCTGGAGAACGTGGGAAGCTAAAGGAGGCGCCCGCAGCTGCGGCGTCGTCGTACCCGGTAGTACAAGGAAGAAGGACCATGATCGTCACCACTGAACGCGAGTGCGCGGGCCGGACCGTTACGCTGCGCGCGGCCACCCGCGGCGCCATCCTGCTCAGCTATCGCCTGGGCGATACCGAGGTTATCGACGGCTACCGCAACCCCGCTGAGCTGCGCGAACTCAACGGTTTCCGCAGCGCCGTGCTGGTGCCGTGGTCCAATCGCATCCGCGCGGGGCGCTACCCCGCCGCGCTCTATCACGGCGACGACGCCGCCGTGCGTGCTCGCCTCCACGCCGAGGTTCCAGTAAACGGCGTTCACAGTGTGCCGGAGCCGCTTCCCGATACGGAACCGGGACTGCACGGCCTGGTCACTACCCGGGAATTCGAGGTTATTCGCGCGGGCGACGGCGTTCTTGAGTTCGCCACCCGCGTGGATGCGAACAGTGTTTACCCCTTCGACCTCGCCGTAAACATTGTTTACAGCATTGGGGAGGATGGTTCCTTGCACGTGCGTCTGCGTGCCGAGAACCTCAGCGAGGCCGCCGCGCCGGTGGCACTTGGCTGGCATCCGTATTTCCGGCTCGCCGGCCCGCTGGGGGATGCGCGCCTGAGCCTGGACTGCGGCGCGCGTATCGACACCGATGCCGCGCTTATTCCGTACGACGGCGCCGGCGCTTTCGCGCCGTGCGAGCCGCTCGCGGACTCCCCCATTGACCCGGCCACGGATTGGGCCTACGCGCGGCTTGCCGATAGCGCCGGCCCGGACGCAGGTGCGGCCGGGGCTGGCGGTGATGTGGTCGGTTCGACCGGCAGTGCGAACGCAAGTAGTGACGCCGGGGCTGGCTGGAATGTGGCGCGCCTGCGCACCGGAAACCGCGAGGTGGCTCTGTGGGCGCGGCTGGGTGACTGGCCGTCGAAGAATTTCCATATTTTTGCTGGCTCCGGGCTGGCGCGCGATGCCGGGCAGGCAGTAGCTATGGAGCCGTGCCAGGCACTCCCCAATGCCTTCAACCGGGCCGAAGGCCGCGAAATGCTGCTGGAGCCGGGCGCTAGCCGAGAGCTCGAAGCGCGGGTTGTGGTGACGGAGGCTGCTGGCGCGTAAGTGGCAACGCTACGCAGGTGAGCCTAGCCGGAGAGCCGTTCAGGCGTGGCTTGCGTAGGTGTTGCGGTGTGCGTGGCGGAAAGCTGTGGATGACGCGCCGATGCGGGCCTGCCTGTGGATAAACGCTGGGCGGGGGCGACGCGGCTGTTAACGTGGCGCCATGAACGTACTTATGACCGGGCGCCGCGCCGGAATTCTTGCCATCCTCTGTTTCCTTCTCAGCGCATGTGGAGCTGGGGCAGGTGCGCCTCCCCCAGCGCTCTCGCCTGGCGGTGCTTCCAGCCCGCCGGCCGCTAGCTCCGCTTCGTCTGTCGCCAGTTCCGGTTCCACTGTCACCAGCTCTGACTCTTCCGCGCCCGCAGGGTCCCCATCCGCTCCACCCACCTGGCCGGTGCAGATTCCGGTTCCTGCCCCGCCCGCTCAGATGGCCGAAGATTCTGTGGAGGGAGCCATCGCGGCCGGGCAGTATCTTTTCACCCTCCTCGATTACGCCACGATCACCGGCGATATCACGCCTCTCACCCCGCTCGCCGGGGAGCAATGCGATTGGTGCCAACACCAGATCGCGAAACGTGAAGAAACGGATTTCCGGCCCCGGCAGGCAACCGTTTTTAGTTTTAGTGATGCGCGGGGGCGCTGGAATGATCCGATAGCCGCCTATACCGTGCAGTTCTCCGTCTCCCATCCGCCTAATCCGGTGGTGAACCGCAAGGGCGCCGAAAAGACAGATCGCGCCGAAGAATTCTTCGTGACCATGCGAATTTTCCGCTCGGGTGATAACTGGATCGTGGATGCGGTGGGCATGAACGATGACATTTTGGACGGAGGCGTGTGATGAGAAGCTATACCAGCCCCAGGTTTAAGCCGCGCTGGTTCCTGAGGGGACTGATCATAGGCATGGCCGCGGTGGTATTTCTTGGTTCGTGCACGGTGAGCGCTCCGGCCCTCGCCCGTGAATATGAGGATGGTGAGGAACGGATCTATACCGCCCGCACCGATGCCGGTGGAGTGACAGTGGAAGCTCAGGGTAGTTACACCCGGCGTGCGCCCGCTGGGGCGGGCGGTACGCCATCCGGCTCGGGTGGCACGGATAGCTCAAGCGCGGGCGGCGGCACCGGCGCGAATTCTGGATATTCCGGCTCCGGGTTGGAAAGCGGCGCCGCTACAGCACGTGGCTCAGGTGCCGGTACGGCCACCGGGCCCTACGGGCTGCCGTGGTCTCGGCGCGCGCTGATTGCCGCGGTTCGGGATACTTCCCTGCCGGGGCATGTGCGCGGGGCGGCCGGGATTCTCAGTTGGATACTGGCGAACGGCACTCCCCCGACTGACCCGCAAACCGGTGATGCTCCGACCGCCGCGCAGCTGGAGACGATCATTCACACTGAGAGTATCCGGATTGCGGCGGCGAATGCTGAGGCGTGGATGGAACCGGCGCGCGGTTGGGTGGCGATCAACTACCCGGTCCGTCTGCATTATTCCGCGCCGGCACAGCGGCACACGGTGACTTTGCTCGGTACGGAGGTGGTTATTGATCTGGTTCCCGTGCGGGCCACGTGGGAGGTGCCGGATGCAGAAATCACCGGTGGCACGGGGAGCACAACTACAAGGAACGCTGGGAACGCCACGTCCAGAGGCTCGCTCCCCGCTCACTCAGCACAGACCGTCCCGGCCCGCCAGCCCTTCACGGAAGTTATCTACCGCCAGGCCAATGAGGAAGTGAGTGCCACGCTGGTCGTGGAGTGGGAGGCTCGGTACAGCATTGCCGGGCAGAGCCGCACGGTGCCGGAGCTCCTCACCACCCGATCCGAAACCTCCCCGGTGATAACGCGAGAGCTCGAAGCCCACCTTATCGGTTAGCTTCGAGCTCTCGATATCAGCTATTCCTAGCCCGCGGCCCTAGCCGGCCGCTTAGCCCCGGCCCTAGTTCGCCGCGGCCAGGCCGCCTCCGGAAGTCGGCGCACCAGCTCCGGCGACCGGCCCACCGCTGGGCCGGGTATTCACCCCGGAAGCCAGACCTTCCATCTGGGCCGGTTCGTGCGCTTCGATCACGCCGTCCGGTAGCGGCTGGTCAGGCGACTGGCCGGTGAAAGTGAAAGACATCGGAATATTGTCCTTATCCACATCCACCACGATGATGTCCCCCTTGGAGAATTCGCCGTAAAGCAGCTTCTCGGAAAGCACATCTTCCACATCGCGCTGGATGGCGCGGCGCAGCGGGCGAGCCCCGAGCACCGGATCATAACCGCGGTCAGCCAGCAGTTCCTTCGCATCCTTCGTCAGGGCGATGGACAGGTTCTGGTCCCGCAAGCGCTTATCCAGCTTGCCGATCATAAGATCCACAATCTGCAAAATCTCCGGGCGGCCCAACTGCGGGAAGACGATAATGTCATCCACGCGGTTGAGGAATTCGGGCCGGAAGTTGTTCTTGAGTTCTTCCGCCACCTTGACCTTCATGCGCTCGTAGGAGGAAGTGGTATCGGCGTCGAACTGGAAACCGGTCTGCACGCCCTTCGCGATATCCTTCGTACCCAAATTAGTGGTCATGATGATGATGGTGTTCTTGAAGTCCACCACCCGGCCTTGCGCGTCCGTGAGGCGCCCTTCTTCCAGGATCTGGAGGAGGGAATTGAAGAGGTCCGCGTGGGCCTTCTCAATTTCGTCGAACAACACCACGGAGAAGGGCTTGCGCCGCACCTTCTCGGTGAGCTGGCCGCCTTCTTCATAACCCACGTATCCCGGAGGGGCACCGAAGAGCCGCGAAACGGTGTGCTTTTCCGAATACTCGGACATATCCAAGGTGATGAGCGCGGATTCATCCCCGAACAGGAATTCCGCGAGCGCCTTGGCGAGCTCGGTTTTACCCACACCGGTAGGCCCGGCGAAAATGAAGGAACCACCCGGGCGGTTGGGGTCTTTCAGGCCCGCGCGGGTACGGCGAATCGCCTGGGAAAGCGCGGTTACGGCTTCATGCTGGCCGATCACCCGCTTATGCAGCTCATCTTCCATGCGCAGCAGCTTCGCGGATTCTGCTTCGGTGAGCTTGAAGACCGGGATGCCGGTGGACATGGAGAGCACTTCAGTGATGAGATCTTCATCCACCACCGAAACGACGTCCATATCCCCGTCCTTCCAGGCTTGCTCGCGGGCATCGCGTTCTTCGCCGAGCTTTTGCTCTTCGTCACGCAGGCCGGCGGCCTTTTCGAAGTCCTGGGCGTCAATGGCTGCTTCCTTGGCGCGGCGCGTGGAGGCGATCTTATCGTCCAGTTCGCGCAGTTCCGGCGGTGCGGTCATCTTGCGGATAGCCAGGCGCGCCCCCGCTTCGTCGATGAGGTCAATGGCCTTATCGGGAAGGAAGCGGTCGTTAATATACCGATCCGCCAGGGTGGCGGCTGCCTCCAGTGCGTCGTCGGTAATAGTCACGCGATGGTAGGACTCGTACCGGTCCCGCAAGCCACGCAAAATATCAATCGTTTGTTCCACAGTGGGCTGCTCCACCTGGATGGGCTGGAAACGCCGTTCCAGCGCGGCATCCTTTTCAATGTACTTACGGTACTCATCGAGGGTGGTTGCCCCGATGACCTGGAGTTCCCCGCGGGCCAGCATCGGCTTGAGCAGCGAGGCAGCATCCAGGGCGCCTTCCGCGGCGCCCGCGCCCACCAGGGTGTGGATTTCGTCGATGAAAAGAATGATGTCCCCGCGGGTATTGACTTCCTTGAGGATTTTCTTCATGCGTTCCTCGAAGTCACCGCGGTAGCGCGAGCCGGCCACCAGGGAACCCATATCGAGGGAATACAGCTGCTTATCCTTGAGGGTTTCCGGAACGTTACCGGCGGCGATGGACTGGGCCAGGCCTTCCACCACCGCGGTTTTACCCACGCCGGGTTCACCAATCAGCACCGGGTTGTTCTTGGTGCGCCGCGAGAGCACCTGCATGACCCGCTCGGTTTCGGTATGCCGGCCGATCACGGGATCAAGCTTGTGGTCACGCGCGGCGGCGGTGAGGTTACGCCCGTACTGATCGAGGACCGTGGAACCGGCCTTCGTGCCTTCGCGCGGGCCGCCGCCCACCCCCACGGCTTCCTTCCCTTGGAAACCGGAAATGAGCTGGCTGACCTGGTTGCGCACGGTGGGCATATCCGCGCCGAGCTTGACGAGGACCTGGGCGGCCACGCCGTCCGCTTCACGGGTGAGCCCGAGGAGGAGATGTTCGGTCCCGATATAGGAGTGGCCCATTTGCAGCCCCTCGCGCATCGCGAACTCAATAACCTTCTTGGCGCGCGGCGTGAAGGGAATATGACCCGAGGGCGGCTCCTGGCCTTCGCCGATAATGTCGATGACCTGCGTCCGCACGGACTCAAGCGTCACCCCCAGGGCTTCCAACGCCTTCGCGGCCACCCCTTCGCCCTCGCGAATGAGGCCGAGCAAGATATGTTCGGTCCCCAGGTAGTTGTGCTTGAGGTTCCGTGCTTCTTCCTGCGCGAGCACGATGACCCGCCGAGCGCGGTCGGTGAACCTTTCGAACATAACTCTCCTTGCACTTGCAATCTTCTAAAAGAGTAACGGCCCTCAGCCCAGGAGCCGTCCCCTGTTCGCCAGTGGCATGAGTGTGTGGCTCACATTTTGCTGAGGGAAAAAGCCGAATTCGCGCGGAAAGTGCTGTTATCGATAAGATTTCTGAGCTTATTTCACTATCGCCGGGCCTTTGGGCCCACGTTAGCGGGGTGCCGCGGGCGCTGCGGAGGCGCACGGACCGCGAGCACCAGCGGCGCGCCGCGGCGGGCTAACGCGCCACTTTAGGCGCCCGCTGATTCCACCTCAACGAGGAGGGTGAAGGGGCCATCATTGACGAGTTCCACATCCATCATCGCCCCGAACTGCCCGGTAGCAACCTCCAGCCCGTACTTCTCCCGTAATTCGCGCACGACCGCTTCGTAGAGCGGATCGGCAACTTCCCCGGGCGCGGCCTTGGACCACGAGGGCTTGCGGCCCTTGCGCACATCCGCGTACAGGGTGAATTGCGAAACGAGCAGCACGGGCGCCTGCGCTTCTTCCGCGCTGCGCCGACTATTCGGATCATCGGTGCCGTCCGCGGCGCGCAGCACTTTCAGCTGCGCGATTTTCCGCGCGACTTTTTCCACTTCCGCCGCGCCATCCCCGTGAGTCACGCCCAGGAGCACGCACAGCCCAGTGCCGATCTGCGAAATCACGGCGCCGTCCACCGTGACGGACGCGCGCTTGACGCGCTGAATAACTGCTCGCATTCTTCCTCCTTCGTGGTGTTATTAGTACGACGACGCAGCTAGGCCCTGCGCCTACCAACCTTTACCAGGACCCGCCCCCGCGCCCGCGCGAACCGCGCCGCGGCCCCATCCGCTGTTCTTCGGGACCCAAGTAGTAGAGCGCCCCGTAGGCCGCCCCGAGCATGAGGAAAGGCTGGAAAGGTAGGCGAATGGGCGTGAAAAGCACGATCCCGGTGACCAGGGCGCAGCCGAGCAGCACCCCGCTCCAGAACTTTTTATCTTTGCGGGCATAGCGAAAATCCGCATCCGGCCGGCGCAGGCAGGCCACCAGCGCCCACACCATAAACGCGAGAATCGCCAGCTGAATCACAAAAAATATCCCGTTGCAGATATCCGTGACGAGCCGCAAGGTTGTTAGGTTCATGATTCTCCGTCCTCGTGCTAAGCGTGGTGCTCGCCCTCATTCTAATCACGGCCTACGACACTTTTTTCGCCGCTTTCACGAATGGTCACCGCCACGGGCACGTGCGCAGGTAAAGGAATAGGTTCGACGCCGCAGCGGAATTCCGCTACCCGCACCGCCCCCAGCGCCGTTGGTTCCCTGATCAAGGCGAGGGCAAGGGGGCCCTCTTCCCAATGCCGCACCGTGGAGGTCACAAAGCCAACAACCGCCTCGTCGGATCGCTCCGCAAGTACCGGCGTGCCAGCCTCGGGCAGATCAGCTTCGTCCGGACCCTCCAAATACAGGCAGGCTAGGCTCCTCTCAGCTCCCCGACGTTCGCTGGCAGTCCCAGCAGCACCGCATTCGGTCGAGATTTCGCCCCTCTCCACGATCCCACCATGAGTCACAACCGCAGGTCCGTATATATCGGCAAGGCGTGCCCGGGCGCGCGCCGCCCGGAAGGGATCCGGGCGGCGCGCGGCGACCCGGTAGGCGGTCCAGGCGAATAAACCTACCGGACTCATGCCGGCGGCCTGCCCGGCCCGGGCCAGCACCTCAATATCCTCGACCAGGAGGATCACCCTATCGCTGCCCGGCCACCAGTCTTCCCAGGAAATGGCGGATAGCCCCGCCTGGCCCTGCATGGCCGCACGGAGGCGCGCGGCTCCTTGCGTCGTCGTACCTATAGCGATGTAGTTGGCCGGGCACATACCACAATCAGGCCCGCCCGGCGGGCTCAAGAAAATATCCGCGCCGCTGCCCGGGCAGCGTAGTAGGGCACTGAGAATCCGGCCCGCGGCGTCGCATTCCAGCACTTCGCGCGCGTGAGGTGCGCCGTGCTCGCCGCGCAGCACCCGCCAATGCGAGAGATCCACGAAGCCGCGCCCGGCTTCCAGCTCGCGCTGTTCCACATAGGGATTGGTGTAGAAGGCAGCCACCCCGGCCGCTTCCCCCTCCCCGGGAACCGCGCCGGGCCAGCGCAGCAGCGGGCTGGGTATCACGATTCTGGCTGAGCTTCGGGCGTTGTGGGCTTCGGCTCCGCTTCCGGGCAATCGCTCAGACGCTGGAGGCGGCCGGCCATGTAGCTGCGCATATCCACCCCGAAAGCCGCCATATCGTAGGCGTAGAAGAGCTCGGATTCCACGTAGCCGCCCATGATTTGGCCGCCGGTGTAGCTCGCGGCGGTCGGAGTGGCGGCGATGGCGTCCGCGACGATCTGGAATTGCGGGCCCTTAATAAAACCGGCCCAGGTCATGGCGTGCCCGGCGGAGGTGGCGATCATGCCTTCCAGCATGAAACGGCCCTCCGTGCCCTGGAGGTTATTCGGGGAAACACGCAGGTAGCCCTCGAAACTCGACCAGAGCTGGCCTTTGGTGAGGGCCGCGTACATCCGCCCGCCGGGTACCTCGCGATCCACCGCCCCGGCCGGCTCCTGGGAAAGCCAGGTTGCCGAACGCAAACGCAGGTAGGGGCCGTGGTCATCATTATCGATGCGCAATTCGTGGAGGTAACCGGCCGCGTCCACGCCCTCGTATTCGAGGAGGCCGGCGCCGCGCCAGGTATCAACGAGCCAGGCCATCGGATAGGTTTCCGGGCTGAGATTTTCAGGGATTGCAAAGACCATATGCTCAGGTTACCCGCCCCGGCCGGGCATCACCCAAAGTTTCGAGCACCGCCCAAAGTTCCGGGCACCGCGCGGCCCGCGGCCGCCGCAGCCCATAGCTAGTGCTATTTTCCCACGTCGAAGCAAAAAAGTCTTCATTTTTCACGCTTGGCCCGAAAGCGCGACGAAAAGTTTCCGATTGGCCGCGCTCTTGTTATTCTGAAGCCACGGTGCCGGACCTTGAAAGCCCCGGGCTCCAACTAGCGCCGCTACGAGCGGCATTCGCGCCGTCAGGCGCTCTCAGGTCCGGCACCATTTTCCCGCCACTCGTCACTTTCCCGCCACTTTTCTACCGCTGCGTGCGCGCCATCACCGCCGCCGCGCACGCCTCACCGCCCGCGCCGCGCCGCCGCGCGCTTGCCCGATCTCACCGCGCTGTCATACACGTTTCGCCCCGTAATGAACTATCCTTGAGGAGAGTCGTTCATCGATTGTTCATGTCCCCGAAACGAGGAATTCACGTGGGGTTATTCTCTAAATTCTCGCGTTCCACGCGGGTTTTCGACCTAATTGGCGCCCAGGCGGCGCATCTTCCTATCGCCGCCGCGGGCCTCGCGCAGCTGATGACCGCACCGGTTCATGAGCGCGCGGAGTTGCAGCAGCAGTTGCATACCATCGAAAACAATGCAGATGAGTCAAATCACGCGCTCCTCAAAGTGGTAAATAGGTCTTTTGTCCTCCCTTTCGACAGGGAGGATCTTTATGCCCTGACCACCGCGGTTGATAATTGTGTGGACCTCATGGACGAGGTCGGGGAAAACGTGGCCTTTATGCGCCCCCTCACCCTCCCCGATAGCGTGCCCACGGTGGTGGATATTCTCAAGAGCTGCGCTCGGCTTTCCTCGGATATCCTCGCACATTTCAACCCCACCTCCCCGGATACCCGCGAATACTGGGTGGAAATTAACCAGCTGGAAAACAAGGGCGATTCCCTCTACCGTTCCACCCTCGCCGCGCTTTTTGAAAACGCCACCGACGCCATTGAATTGCTGCGGGTCAAACTGGTTGTGGACACCCTCGAGGACACCGTCGATGCTTTCGAGACGCTCGCCGCCGTGGTCGAGCGCATTGCCCTCAAGGAGTCCTGATTTTGTCCGAGTTGCTCTTTTTGGTGGGCACCGTCGTCGTCATTAGCCTCATTTTTGACTTCACTAACGGTTTTCACGACGCCGCAAATGCCATCGCCACCTCGGTAGCCACCCGCGCGTTAACCCCCGGGGTGGCCCTCGCGATGGCGGCCGTCATGAACTTCCTCGGCGCGATGCTCGGCACGAAAGTGGCCGAAACAATCGGCTCGGGCATTGTTGATATTACCGAGCTGGAAAAAATAACCGGCCTCACCCTGGTGCTCGGCGGGCTGGCCGGCGCGATTGGCTGGAATCTTATTACCTGGTGGCGCGGGCTGCCCTCGTCTTCTTCGCACGCGCTGATCGGCGGGCTGGCCGGGGCGGGTATCGCTTCGCTGGCCACCGTGCACTGGGCGGTTATTTTCGACCGCGTGGTGGTGCCGATGGTTGTTTCCCCCGCGGTTGGTTTCCTGCTCGCCTACCTCATTATGAAAGTGGTATTGCGCCTGCTCACCGAGGCGCCCTACCACACCACCATGCACCGTTTCCGCTACGCTCAGACGGTTTCCGCCGCGATGGTGGCCCTCGGGCACGGCCTCCAGGACGCCCAGAAAACCATGGGTGTGATCGTGCTGGCCCTCACCGCCGGCGGTTTCCACAATCTTGAAGACGGCATCCCCACCTGGGTGAAACTGGCCGCGGCCGCCGCGATTTCTTTGGGAACCGCGACCGGTGGCTTCCGCATTATGAAAACGCTCGGCTCAAAGATTATTGATTTGGATCCGGCCCGCGGTTTCGTTGCGGAAAGCGTGGCCGCGAGTGTTCTTTATACGACGGCGTTTGTGTGGGCCGCCCCGATTTCGACAACGCATACCATCACCTGCGCGATCATGGGGGTCGGGGCCACGAAGCGGCGTTCGGCGGTGCGCTGGTCCGTGGCCGGCAATATTGCCACCGCCTGGATCCTCACGATCCCGGCGGCCGGCGCCCTGGCAGCGGTGGCCACCTGGCTGCTGCGCCTGGTTCTTATCTAAGCCGATTACCCGCTACCCGCACGCTGCTTCGAAATGCGGCGGCGGGCCGGTGCGGCGTCGTCGTACTCATATAGCATCCACAACACAACTGTGCCGCGCGAGATGGTTCCCGCGCGGCACAGTTCGCAAGGTAAACAGCGGAGCTGTTAACCGGTTTAGCCGAAGCGCCCGGAGACGTAATCTTCGGTTTCCTTGTGGGTCGGGTTGGAGAAAATCTTCTCCGTCTGATCGAACTCCACGAGGTGGCCGGGCTTGCCGGTGCCGGCGATATTGAAGAAGCCGGTCATTTCGGAAACGCGCGCCGCCTGTTGCATATTGTGCGTCACGATCACGATCGTGTATTCCTCTTTGAGGCTGTTCATGAGGTCCTCAATCGCGAGGGTGGAGATCGGGTCGAGGGCCGAACACGGCTCGTCCATGAGGAGCACCTCGGGCTTGACCGCGATAGCGCGGGCGATGCACAGGCGCTGCTGCTGGCCGCCGGAAAGCGAGGAACCCGGCTTATCGAGGCGATCCTTCACTTCCTCCCAGAGGTTGGAGCCGCGCAGCGAGCGCTCCACGATTTCCTCCGCGTCGGACTTCTTGATCTTTTGCGAATTGAGCCGCATCCCCGCCAGCACATTGTCGCGAATCGACATGGTGGGGAACGGGTTCGCACGCTGGAAGACCATGCCCACGTGCTGGCGGACGGTCACCGGGTCCACCCCGGGGCCGTAAATATTATTGCCGTCGATGAAGACATCGCCGGTCACGTAGGCACCGTCGATCACTTCATGCATACGGTTGAGGGAACGCAGGAACGTGGATTTGCCGCACCCGGACGGGCCGATGAGCGCGGTCACCGAATTCGGTTTGATATCCACATTGACGTTCTCCACGGCGAGGAAATCACCGTAGTAAATGTTCTCGTTACGAACACTAATTCCCTGAGGCACTGTTTTTCCTTTCGGCTGCCGCGTTAGCGGCCCTTCGGGGCGAAGATATGAGCAATCAAGCGCGCCAGCAAGTTGAATACCAGCACGATAAACACCAAGACGAGCGCGCCGCCCCAGGCCAGGTCGAGGTTATTGGCCTTGAACTGCGAGTAGACGAACACCGGGAGCGTCATCATCGGGCCGTTGAACAAGGAGTAGTTGAACGTATCCGAGACGGAGGCGGTAATCATCAGCGGGGCCGATTCGCCGATCACGCGGGCGATGGCGATCACGCAACCGGAAACGATACCCGGCAGCGCGGTCCGCAGCACCACCTTGATGATAGTGCGGGACTTCGTCACGCCGAGCGCGTAGGAAGCTTCGCGCAATTCATTGGAGACGATGCGCAGCATTTCTTCGGTATTGCGAACCACGATCGGCGTCATAAGAACAACAAGGGCGACGGCGCCCATGATGCCATTGCGGAACCCGAGCGCGGGGGCGAGCACCGGGACAATCGCGGCGGCGAAGAGGCCGGCCACGATGGAGGGAATGCCCGTCATAATATCGACCAGGAAGGTCACCGAGCGCCCGAACCAGCCACCCCTGTTGTATTCCACCAGGTAGATGGCCGTCAGAATACCGAGCGGGATGGCGATGAGCGCCGTGATGCCGGTGATAATGAGCGTACCTACGATGGCGTGGCCGAGGCCAGGCTGAGCGCCGGGCAGGGACATGCCGAGGGTTGAGTTATTGAGGAACGAGTAGCTGAGGATCGGGAGGGCTTCCACGATCACGGTGTAGAGCAGCGAGAGCAGCGGGAGTACCGCGAGCACGAAAGCGCTGGTGATAAGCACGGTGGCCATGCGGTTGGCGCCGCGGCGCGGGCCTTCTACCGCGTATCCGACGATCCGGATCACGAGGAAGAAGACGAGCAAGCCCACCAGGACCGCGCCGAAAAGCGAGTCCGCTTTGAAGCCGAAGTGGAAGAGCAGCCAGGAGGCCAGCATGCACACCACGAGCACGGCCCAGTTGAAGAACTTGGGCAGGCGGCCGTATTCAGAGGCGAAGATCGGGGTGCCTTCGGTGACGGTGTCCGTGCTGCCGGCGCGGGCGTTTCCGCCGTTGCCGCCGGGTAGCGTGCCGCTACCGGGCAGCGCGTGCGCGCCGCCGTCGGGCTGGCTGGCGGGGGTCTGTGTTACGTCAGTACTCATTAGGCATTCGCTCCTGAGAATTCTGCGTACCGGGCCAGAACGCGCCGCGCCAACCAATTGACCACGAAGGTCAGGGCAAAGAGCATGAGGCCGATACCGATAAGGACCTGGCGCTGCAGACCGGGATGAGCTTCAGGGAAGTTCAGGGCGATCTGCGAGGCGATGGTGGAGTGCTGCCCCGGGGAGAAGAGGTTGAAGTTCACCTGCAGGCCGGCCGAGAGCACCATGAGCAGTGCCATCGTTTCGCCCAGGGCGCGCCCCAGGCCCAGCATGGCCGCGGAGACGATACCGGAACGGCCCACCGGGAGCACGGTCATCTTGATCATTTCCCAGCGGGTGGCGCCCAGGCCGAGGGCTGCTTCTTCCAGCAGCTTCGGGGTCTGGAGGAATACTTCGCGGCACAGCGAGGTGATAATCGGCAGGATCATAATGGCCAGCACCAGGCCGCCCATCATGATGTTTCGGGCCGGCGGCGTGAAGGCCACCAGGCTGGGCTGGAGGGGCCACCAATCGAATTGGGCCAGTCCGCCTTCTTCACCCATGAACGGAACGTGATCCACCCACCACTGGAGCGGCGGGGTGAGCACATTGGAGACCCATTCGAAAACGGGGCGCACAATCGGTTCGAGGGTGCGAATACCCCACAGGCCGAAGACCACGGAGGGGATGGCCGCGAGCAGGTCAATAATGTAGCCGAGGACGGAGGCGAAACGCCGGTGCGCGAAATGCGAGATGAACAGCGCAATCGCTACCGCGAAGGGTACGGCAAGGGCCAGGGCCAGGAGTGCGGAGAGCACGGTCCCGAAGAGCGCTGCCCCGGCGTACTGCCAGAAGCCCATGCCCTTCGTGAAATCTGCTGTCCCGGAGATTTCTTCCTTACCGGCAATGAATGCCGGATATGACTCGAGGAGCAGGAAGATGAAAACGGCGCCCAGGATGAGGATGATGAATGCTCCAGCTCCGATGGCTAGACCGTTGAAGGTAGTGTCTGCAACGCGGCGACGCGCGCGTTTGGTCGGGCGGGCCGGCACTGCAGTCTGACCCACCTCCGGGGAGGTTTCCTGAGCGGTACGCTCAAGAACCTCCCCGGCTGCGTTATCTCGTTCAGTCATATCGACTTTCAGATAGGGGTATTCGGTTGTCTAACCGCTGGTTTACTTGATGGTATCGATGACGGCCATGGCCTGCTTGCGCAGGGTGTCCGAGATCGGAGCGTTACCACCGTTGGCCGCGAAGGCGGCCTTCTGGCCTTCTTCGGAGACGACGTAGGTGAAGAAGGCCTTGACCAGTTCACCGGTGGAGGCATCCTTGTATTCCTGGCAGCCGATGAGGTAGGAGAGCATGACGACCGGGTAGGCACCCTTGACGGAGCCGTCACGCTTGAGGTCCTTGTTGAGAAGGGTGTCCGTGGCACCTTCGGCGGCCGGGGAGTCATCCACCACGCGGGCGGCGGCTTCCGGTTCGGGGCCGATGAACTCATCGCCAACCTTGACCTTCACCGGGGTGAGGGTTTCGATCTGGGAGTAGTCGGCGTAGATGATGGAGTTCGGGGTGGAGAGGGCCAGCTGAACCACACCGGAGGTGGATTCGGCGGACTGACCGCCCTGGATCGGCCAGGTTTCTTCCGAGCCGTAGGTCCAGACCTCGGGGGCGGCTTCTTCCAGGTAGGACTGGAAGTTACCGGTGGTGCCGGACTTCTCCGCGCGGTGGATCGGGATGATGGTTTCGTCCGGGAGCTTGACGCCGGAGTTGGTGGCGGCAATGGCCGGGTCGTTCCACTTTTCGATCTGGCCGGAGAAGATCTTCGCGATGGTGGGAGCGTCGAGCTTGAGCTCCTTGACACCTTCGAGGTTCACGGCGATCGCAATGGGGGAAATGTAGACGGGCAGTTCCACGGCAACGTCGGTCTTGCAGGTATTGGAAACCTGGGCGAGTTCTTCCGACTTGAGGGCCGAGTCCGTGCCGGCGTACTGCACCTGGCCGGAGAGGAACTGCTGGCGGCCGGTGCCGGAGCCGGTGGGCTCGTAGTTCACGGTCACGCCCGAGTTCGCGATGGTGAAGTTATCGCGCCAGGCCTGCTGGGCCTTCTGCTGCGAGGAAGCACCGGAGCCGGAGATGGTGCCCGAGAGGTTCGAGCCGCTGTCCGCGGCCTGGGTGGTGGCGTCACCCTTGGCAGCTTCGGTGGTGGCAGAAGTCGTTGCGTCCCCACCACAGGCGGAAAGGGTCAGAGCAAGAGCGGTGGCACCAGCAAGTGCCGAGATCTTCATGGTCTTCACTGTTTAATCCTTGCGTGTTCAGGAACGCCCGTTTCGGCGCTCGCTGGTTCGAGCCTAGGAAGCGAGGGTTACGGTCGCCCACACCGGAGGTAAACAGAAGGTTAACGGGCTTGTAGCATGTCTCACAGGATGCGGCCGCTAGGCACGCGGCCGTTGGGCACGGGCCGCTAGGGTTCAGTGTGGACGGGGCGGAAGCGTTCGACATCCACCGCGTGGTCGCCTTTCATGTGGACGACGAGGATTTCTCCGGTTTTGAGGTAGGGGTCGTCGTCGGGGAGCTTTTCTTTTACGTGGTGGCCGCCGTGTTTTTTAACGACGTCGATAACGGTACCCAAGGTGGGGCGATGCAAGCTGACCGCCGTGGGAGCTCCGGCATCGGTCAGAACCGCCTCGATAGTTTTACGTACTCCGGCGGGGTTCTTCGCGTGGGAGTGTTCGGTGAGGGCAGCGACGCAGGTGAGAGAGACTCCGGAAGCCTGTGCGTAGGGAGCGATGGTGGCGGTGCAGCGCTGCCAGGGGGAAGATACGAGGCGGTCCACGCCGTAGACGCTGAACACCGAGCTGATGGTGCGAGCCCGGGAGGCACCGTGCGGGGTGAGGGGCCGGGTTTTTTCACTTCCGTTCCACGCCGAACGTTTTTGAGCGCGGGCGTGGCGAACTAGCAACACCGCACGGGTGGCGAGTTCCCCGCGTTCCCAATATTTCAGGACGCGTTTGAGCATGCTGCGTTCGTCTTTATAGCTGAGTTTTTCGAGGGCGGTTTCTGCGTTCATCCAGCGCGACCGGGTGATTTCCCCGGGGTGTGCTGTGGGGAATTCCGGACGGGCGGCAACCGGCCGCGAGCGCTGGGTAAGCGGGCGGGCCACCCAGTAAAAAACTCGTTTTTTCTTACCCGAGGAGAGGGTGTAACCGATGGAGGGCAGGGGGCGCTGCAGGGCGATATGCTCACCGGTTTCTTCGTAAACTTCCCGCACAGCTGCCATGCGTGGGCCTTCGCCGGGCTTGTATTTACCCTTGGGGAAGGACCAGTCTTTGTAGCTATCCCGGCGTACGAGTAGCACCTGGAATTCGCCACCTTTTTTGCGCCACACAACGGCGCCCGCAGCATGAACGCTGCTCATCACTCCCCCTTCGGCATAGTTGGTACGGATATGTGCTGGCCCCGGTTTGCCTAGTCCCCTCCTGCCACGCGGGAGCGTGCTTGTTTCATGAGCAGCTCCTGGATATCGACGAGCGGGCGGCCCTTGGGGCTGAGGTTGTGGCGCACCCACCCGTCCGGACCGAGGTGCCACGAGCTGGTGGTATCCGCGGTGGCCACATCCACCAGTTCCACCAGGCGGTCCACCATATCCGGGTCCGTGATCTTGATGAGGGCTTCGATGCGCCGATCCAGGTTGCGATGCATGAGATCGGCAGAGCCGATGAAGACATCTGCGTCGCCGTCGTTACAAAAAGCGTAGATACGCGAGTGTTCGAGGTAGCGACCCAAGATGGAACGAGCTTTGATGTTATCGGAAAGCCCGGGGATGCCGGCGCGTAGGGCGCAAATACCGCGCACCTGGATGCTGACTTTCACGCCGGCTTGGCTGGCCCGGTAGAGGGCGTCGATGGTGGCTTCGTCCACGATGGAATTGACTTTGAATTTCACCCAGGCGGGTTTGCCAGCGTTCTTGTTTTCAATTTCGCGTTCGATCCGGTCGATGAGTCCGGAGCGGATGCCGGTGGGCGCCACGAGGAGCCGGTGGAAGCGTTCCTGCCGAGAGTAGCCAGAGAGCTGGTTAAAGAGCCGGGTGAGATCCTGGCCCACATCCCGGTTGGAGGTGAGCAGGCCCAGGTCTTCATAGCCGCGGGCGGTTTTCGGGTTGTAGTTGCCGGTGCCCACGTGGCAGTAGCGGCGCAGGCCGTCGGATTCTTGGCGGACCACCAGCGCGAGCTTGCAGTGGGTTTTCAGCCCGATCATTCCGTAGACCACATGTACCCCGGCCCGCTCGAGTTTGCGCGCCCATTCGATATTGCGCTGCTCATCGAAACGCGCCTTGATTTCCACGATGGCGAGGACCTGTTTGCCGGCCCGGGCCGCCCGGATAAGCGAGTTCACGATGGGGGAATCCCCCGAGGTGCGGTAGAGGGTTTGTTTGATGGCGAGGACCTGCGGATCCGCAGCCGCCTGGGCGATGAATTGCTGCACCGAGGTGGAGAAGGATTCGTAGGGGTGGTGGAGCAGCACATCATGATCGCGCAGCTTCGCGAAGAAATCAGCCGGTTTGGCTGATTCGGCATCCGTGAGCCCGGTGGGCGTGACGGGCACATACTTGGGGTATTTGAGCCCGGGCCGGTCCAGATCGTGGAGTTGCTCGAGGGATTGCAGGTCAAGAGGCGCGGGCAGCCGGTAGGTATCCGAAGGGCTCACGCTCATTTCCTTCTGAAGGAAGCTGAGGGTGGCATCATCCATATCCTCATCTACTTCCAGGCGCACCACCGGCCCGAAGCGCCGCCGAAGCAGTTCGCGTTCCAGGGCGGTGAGCAGGTTTTCTGCGTCGTCTTCTTCGACTTCCAGGTCTTCATTGCGGGTGACGCGGAAAGTGGCGTAGCTTTGCACATCCATCCCGGGGAAGAGTTCACCCAGGTGGTGCCCGATGAGTTCCTCCAGGGGCAGGAATTCAATATCGCTGCCGGCTTCCACCGGAACGTTTTCCGGGCTGTAGGCGGTGCCGTCTTCCCCGATCATGAGGAATCGCGGGAGCAGATCCGGCACTTTCACCCGCGCGAAGGCGGAGGAACCACGCCGGTCCTTGAGGACCACGGCGAGGTTGAGGGAAAGCCCTGAAATATAGGGGAAGGGATGGGAGGGATCCACGGCAAGCGGGGTGAGGACGGGGAAAATCTCATCCTTGAAGAGCTTGGAGAAGCGCTGCTGCACCTGGGCATCCAGCTCATTCCAGCGGCGGATAAAAACGCCCTGGCCTTCCAGTTTGGGCTTAATATCTTCCGAGTAGACCTTGGCTTGGCGCGCGGTGAGTTCATGGGTGCGTTCCGCGATACCCTTCATCACCTGGCGCGGGGTGAGGCCGGATGCCGCCACCACTCCGATGCCGGTATCAATACGGCGCTTGAGGCCGGCCACCCGCACCATGAAGAACTCATCGAGGTTCGAGGAGAAAATAGAGAGGAACCACGCGCGTTCCAGGAGCGGTAGGGTTTCATCTTCCGCCTGTTCCAGCACTCGCTCATTGAAAGCCAACCAGGAGAGTTCCCGATCCGCGAAGCGCCCTTCGGGAAGCTGGGATTCTTCCGGTGCTTTCGCGGAACGCTTGGCGAGTTTGCGCGATTCCTTGGCCATATCCGTGAGGGATTTGGTGGAGACCGGCGAACCGAGCCGCACCGCCTGGAGGAAAGTTTCATGCGGGGTGGGCTCCACGGCACTGGCGCCCTCCCGGGCCGCCAGGCGGGCGCGGGTAGCCGAAACGGCCGGTTCGGGTTGCAGTTCATAGCGGACATGCCGTTCGGCCTGCGTGAAACCGGCCTTCCCGTAGACATGCACCGCGGCGGAATTCGCGGCATCAACATAGAGGATGCAGCGCGAGAAACCCCGCGAGCCGGTGGTGACAAGCGCCCAGGCCGTCAGCAGTTTCCCGATGCCCTTGCCGCGGTGTTCCGGGGCCACCGCGAGCACGTAAAGTTCCAACACATTCGCTTCGCTCGGTTCGCTAGCTGCGCCGGGATCACTGGCCGCGTTCACTTCGGCTGCACCGGGTTCGCTGGCCGCGCCGGGCCCAGCCGTGGCACCCCCGAGCACATTCGGCTTGAGCCACACAAAGCCAACGAGTTCACCTTGGCAGCGCGCGGTTACCAGAAGTTCCGGAGTGAACCAGGGCGCTTCCATGCGTTCGCGCAGATCCTCCGCGGTGAGCTGGCCCTGATCGGGCAGATCCGCGAAAGCTTCCGCGTTGAGACGCGCAATATCCTCCAGATCCGCGGCCGGATCCACCGGCGCCAGCACGATTCCCGGCAGAGTCCACAGGGCCGGGGCAGGATTTTCTTCCGTAACCGGGCGCTCCAACACGAGGAGGGTGCGCCCTGGGTAGAGCTGGGATGATGCCGCGAGTTCCTGGGCGGCCGGCAAATCCCCGTGCGCCCATACTGCGGTTTCCCCCGCATCCAGAACGGTGCGCAGCAATTCCGTACCGGCGCCCTTGCCGCGGGCTTCCGGACGCACCGCCAATTCCAGATCCCCGGTACGCCCGGAATGAGCCACCCCAACCACGGGATCCCCGAGAGTCCACACCCGCGAACTTTCCGCGCCCGCGGCAATATCCAGAAGCGTTTGCTCACTGAACGGCGCGACGCCATCCGCCGCGAAGCATTCTTGGGCGAGCTGGTTAAAAAGCGCGGCCTGATCCGGCTGCGGTGTTCCGGCAACGATACTCATAGGAGGGCTCCTTTTTCCTGCTACCTCTTAACCGTAGTCGATGACTACGACAGAAAAGTTACGTCCAAGCAAACGAACGACGGCGCAGCTCCCCTTCGCCAGGGGCATCCTCCCCGATACCGTGAATTTCCGAGCAGGCCGGCGCTCCTCCAGGAACGGCCCCGCTCCGCTACGAAACCGCTACGAAAGCGTGCCGCGCACCGCCCGAGCCCCGGCAGCGCGGAATTCCCGCGCCGTTTCCAGCAGCGCCGCATCGCGGCGCGTGACCGGCGTGGCCAGCGGGTGCTCATCACTGGGAATCCAAAGCGGATCCACTTCGGCGAGAGTGTCACACAGGCGGGCCGAGCTGGCTAGCACCTCCGCGAAGTCCCCGCTGAAGGAACCGGCGAACACCTCATCCCAACTGGATTGCACTTCCCCGAGAGTGGGGGTTTTCTCCAGTTTCTCCGCGCCGTCAGCTCCCTGGGAGCCGAGTTTTTCCCGCGCGGCGGTGAGCCGCGCGGCGGCGTCGTTCGGGAAACGCCGCAACCATTCGCGCAGCAAGTAGCCGCGCCACAGCATTCCAGGCAGGGTGCTTTCCGGGGAGCGCGCCCAGGCTTCGGCGATGACGTCGATGCCTTCGGTGGCGACAAGGTCCAGCACGCGAGCGCGCACCTCTGGGTCCTCGGTGTGGTAACCGGCGCCGGGCAGGAGGGCCTGGGCCGCGGTGTGGGCGAGCTCGCTGTGGTAGGCGACGTCCGCTTCACCTTCGATGGACTCGAGCTGGTCCGGTTTCATCTGGGCCGGACGGCGAAAACTACTAGCCATAATTTTTTCTCCACTCGCTCGGGGCGCGCCAGTGCGCTCGCTCACCCTTCTATTGTCGCACCTCAGGGCGGGCCTTAGTGCGGCTTTGAGCTGTTTTCCGCCGATTACGTAAAGGAGTTGCGGGATGAGCGACAGCGCGCAAGTGCGGTTTTCCACACAGATTCCGCCCGATTTTTTACCAGCGGGCCAAAGCGCGCTACACTACTTCATGGGCCTCTAGCTCCAACGGTCAGAGCACTGGACTTTTAATCCAAGGGTTGTGGGTTCGAATCCCACGGGGCCTACCATTTTCTTCGCTCGTCGAGGGACACCACGTTATCCATCGCGCTCTTTTCCACCTGCGCTTCTGCCGTACTCGAATCCCCGAGCCACATATCGATAGCTTTCGCGGGGATCCCAAGAGTTTGGGACATTTTGAACGCCAGGGAGCGACTCCCCCACACTCGCGCGGCCGCTTGCCCGAAGAGCGACGGCTTTTCCACCTCGATGCGGACCGGCTCCGATTTTTTCCACCCGAGCGAGGACAATTGGATATGCAGGCTGCGGGCGCGGTCGGCGCTGATGATAGCGAGGCGTTCGGCGCGCACAATAAGCGCCGCCACGCTTATCCCGTAATCGGCTTTGACCTCCAAGAATCCGCGCATGGTTGTGTGCTCATCGATCCGCTCGCGCATCACTTTTTCCGGAACTAAGAGCGCGCCAGCAAAATCAAAGGCCCGGTTTTCTTCCGGGGAACGGGTACCCCTGATAGGCACTCGCAGATCGGCGTCGAAAAGGAGGTGCCCCAATTCGTGCGCAATGGTGAGGCGAGTTCGGCCGCCTTCCGTTGGGCCGGTCAACGCAATGAGCGGGCGGGAATTCTCCCGCATTGGAATGCTTGCGCCCAGATGCCCCGGGGTTTTCTGCGGACCCATCAGGTTGAGCACAACTCCGATGCCGAGGTTTTCCGCGAATTGAGTCATATTTCGGATAGGCGCATCTGCCGGCAGCCCCGATATTTTCCGCGTGTGAGAAGCCGCATCCTCCGGGGTCGCGAAATGTTTAGCCCTCAAAGTAGCCGGAAATTCCCGGAATCCGGAAGCTTTCGACGTGTAGTTCCATGCCCTGCTGGCTTCGCGGACGCTCTGGACCACCTGCCGTTCTGCCCGCGCCGGCGCCGCACTCTTTTTGCGGAAAGTTGCCACGGCGGTATCGAATGCCGTGGGTGGCACGCTGAAAAAAGTGAGGGGGTATTTGAAGACGCTGCTGGCTCGCGCGGCAAGACCGTCCGGAAACGGGCGAGTTTGATTGACGATCTGCGAAATAAAGGACTGCCGCACCCCCAAGGCTTCCGCAAGCTCAGTTTGGGTGAGAGCTTCAAGATCTTTGAGGAGCTCCAAACGCTCGCTATAAAAGACTGGCCCTTCCATCGCTTGCCTCGTTCTCTTCCTCCCAGCCCACGGGATTGAACCAATTCGGAATACTGTCCCCCTGCGCGAAAACTAAGTCATTGTACGCAATACTTGTGTCCGGACGGATATCTATGGAAAAGAGGGACTTGACAGGCTTACCGTATTCTCCTGCTTCCAGCGGAGCCACCAGCCGCGCCGTAAATCCTTGATCCATATTCTCAGGATCCTTGAAATTCCAGCCCATAATGAGGTTGAGAGTATCGCTCGTTATCTCCATATCCTTCGCCTGCGGATCAACGACAGGCAAGGCCAGCTGGCGGTTGAGCGTCTCGCTATTTACCTCATAATAATCGCGCCGCGCCCGGTTATAGCCGGCAATAGGGATACCGCCCGGATAATCCCAGCGCTCCTTGAGGATACGAATACGAACGTTTTGCTCGTGGTTCAGGATAATGAGCTGCCCCATTCTGCTACGATTGCCGCCGACGATGTACCCACCCGGCAAACCGCCTTGATCTAGACCGAGCCCCAAATGAGCCCGAACGGTCATTGACCGGTGCCAACCGTAATCTTCAGCGGGAAAATCTTTAGTGGCGTGGTCAGCCTTACTAATAGCCAGCGATAGGTAGTTGAACAGGACTGCCCCTACCTCATTTTCTGTGCGGTTACCCAGTTCCCACATATCGTCAGCGTTCATGCTCACACCCCCAATGCTTATATTATAAGCAGGAAAGTAACACTGGGACTAGATTCTATTTCGAAGTAGAACAGCGGCTTTCCGGCCTCTTACCGCCACGCTCTTCCCGCCGCTCCACCACCCGCAGCCCGATCACCGCGCCGACGACCCCGCACAGGAACACCGCTTTGGGCACGCTGAGTTCCTCCACTCCTCGCACGGCCGCGATTGCTACGGTGAGCACCGCGCCGGTCCCCGTCCATACCGCGTAAGCCGTGCCGAGCGGAATTTCGCGCAGCGCCCGGGAAAGCCCCCACATGGATACAATGAGCGCCACGCCGAACACGAGCGCCGGCAGCGGGCGGCTGAGCCCGCGCGAATCGCCGAGCGCCGTCGCCCATATTGCCTCGAAAATACCGGAACCCACCAGAATCGCCCAGGCCATTAGCTCACCACCTTGAGTCCCACCACCGAAGCGACGAGCACAATAAGCAGCAGCACGCGAGCGCGCGAGGTGCTTTCTTGGCCGCTCAGCCAGCCGTAGACCAGCGTGAGGCTCGCGCCCACGCCCACCCACACCGCGTAGGCCGTGCCGGTGGGGATGTCGCGCATGGCCCAGGCCAGGCCGAGCAGGGAGAGTGTTTGTGCCAGGAGAAAGATCGCGACTGGCCCGCGCTTGGAAAAATGTTCGGATTTTTCGAGGGCTGCCGCCCATACGGTTTCGAGTGCTCCGGAAAGGAGCAAAATAATCCACGCCATAAGAATTGCGGCCGTCTTTGCGCTGGGCGGGTACGGCTCCCTCGTCCGCGGCGGTTGGTGCGCCCGGGCCCAGGTTAGCACGGGCGCCGGGGAGTATCCTCGAAGCATGAATATCACCTCACTCACCGTTTCCGGCCGGCCCGTTGCCGCGCTCGATATCACCCCTTCCGAGCAGGGTTTTTGCCTTGTTGCGATCACTCACGCGAACGGCTCGGAGCAGCGCCGTATTCTTTCCGACGACGCCGCCCTCGTGCTGTCCGCCACCCCGGCGGGCGCTTCCGCCACCGGGGTCACGGCGCTTCTTTCCGAGCTGGGCGAGGGCGAGGTTGATGTTGCTGCGCTGGCCGGGCAGGTGGTGGCCTTGGGGACCGCTCGCTTCCAGGCCGGTGATCTCACCGACGGCCAGCTGGAGCTCACTCCGGTGACACCCGGGCGGGTGAGCGAACGGGATACTCCGCGTATTGTGCCTGCCGAGATCCTTGAGGGGCGCGATCCGGCGGCGGTGTTCCCGCGTATTCCGGACGGTTTGCCCGATGCGTGGAGCACGCCGGTGGGGCGTTTCACTCCCGAATATGAGGAGCGCGCCCGGGTGGTGTGGGAGACTCTGGCCGCCGCCGGCTACAGCCCCGAGTTTTGGTGGGCGGGCAGCGAGGATGGCGAGGTCATCGCGGTGCCCTTCGGGGAATGCGGGGAGGCTTTCCTCGTCGGCATCGAGGAACCCGATGAGCAGGTGGAGATCGATGCGCATATTGCCGCCGGTGAGCTCGCCGAGTGGCTGGAAAGCGAAATTGACCTGCTGCGGCCAAATGAGTAGTGCGGCGGGGAGGCGGCATCGTCGTACCACCGCGCGCAGCGCGCCCGGCACGCCCCTGCATCGTAACGCACCCGCGCACTAACGCCCGCGCCGTAACGTGCCCGGCGCGGGCTGTTCTTCAGTAAGCTAAAGCTTGTGAAGGAATCAAAGAAGTCACCCTCCCTGATGGATCGGATTCGCTCGGCGGTGTCGCGGCGCGAACAGATTGAGCGCGTGGCCGAAGAGGCCGTGGAGCGTTACGCGAAGGACCCGGCTGATAGCGGCGGGCGTTCGCAGCGCACCGTTGTGGAGATTCATCCGGCCGGGGTGCAGCCGGTTCTGGTGACGTGGGGCGTGAGCGCCTGGCTCCTCATCGGCGTGGTTATTGCCATTTGGGGTATTTTCCACATGGCGGCATCGGTGCAGTGGGTGCTGGTGGCGGTGTTCCTCGGCCTGGTGATGACGTCGCTGCTGCATCCGATTGTTAATATTTTGGATCGGATTATGCCGCGGGCGTTGGCGACGGCGCTAGCGCTGCTGGGCCTGTTCGCGGCGCTGGGCGGGATTATTTATTGGATTATTGATTCGGTGGCGAATCAGTGGTCGAGCCTGTCCGAGCAGATGCAACGCGGTCTGGATGGCATTTTTAATTGGATTGCGAACGGGCCGATTCCGATTAATATTACGGTCGATGAGTTGCGCGAGGGCCTGAACGAGGGTATTGAACGTGCGGCTACGTACTTGCAGAATAACGCGGGAAATATTGCGTCGACGGCGCTTTCGCAGGCCGGCACGGTGGCTTTGGCTTTCACGTTGATCGCGCTGGCGCTTTTCTGCTCGATTTTCTTCTTGGCAGCCGGGAAAAATATGTGGCTGTGGTTTATTAATGTGCTCCCGGATCGGGCGCGGCGGCGCACTCACGCGGCGGCCACTGCCGGGTGGTACAGCTTCTCCGGTTACGCGCGCGGCACCATCCTTATTGCGCTATGCGATGGCGTGATGGCCGCGATTCTGCTGGTGGCGTGCGGGGTGCCGCTGGCCGCTCCCCTGGCAACGCTCGTGGTTATCGGCGCCTTTATTCCGCTGTTCGGTGCCCCTGCGGCCATGATTATTGCGGCGCTGGTGGCTCTGGCCACGAAGGGCGTGGTTATTTCACTGGTGGTGCTGGTGGGCGTGGCGCTGATCGGCCAGTTCGAGGGGCATGTGCTCCAGCCGCTCATTATGGGGCATCAGGTCTCGCTCCACCCGGTGGTGATTGCGGTGGGCGTGACGGCCGGTACGTTTGTGGCCGGGCTGCTGGGCGCAATTATTGTGATTCCGCTGATTTCGATTGTGTGGGAAGTGTTTAAGGTGCTGCGCCGCACCCCGGATAAGCCGCTCACGGAACTTCCCGAATTGGATCTGCGCGATTTGGCGGGGACTGCGGTGGCCAAGCAGCTGCTCGAATACAACGCGAAGGAGCTCAATACCCGCGCTGAGGAATCTCCCTCGCCGGTCACGGCGAGGGCGGCGTCGCACACCTTGGGTGGGGAGGAACGCGTGGTCGATAACGCGGATATTAATTCCCCCACGCCCGCAGCTCCGGAACCGGATTATGCTTTCGACCAGCCGAATTTCGAGGTGGACGGGGAGGAACCCGGCCCGGATTACAACCCGGTCAAGGGGTAGTAGCTCGGAGCTCACACCCAGCGTAGTCCACAAGCACGGGCGGCCTCATACCGAAGCCGCTCCTATACCGTTTGGGCGATGACGGTGATGAGGAGGATGACGAGGAGTGAGCCGACGGTGGTGATGATGACGGCGTCGCGGGCCATGGTGACGCCAGAGCGGTAGCGATGCGCGTAAACGAACACATTGTTCGCGGTGGGGAATGCCCCGATGATGGCGATGGCCATGAGGGCTTCGCCGCGCGCGCCCAGGAGGTAGCCGGCCCCGAAAGCAATAAGCGGCCCGAGGACTAACCGGCAGAAGATGCCGAGCATGAGGGGTGCGCTTTCACGCCCGAAGCGGGGTAGGCGCGCGCCGCGCAAGGACATTCCCATCGCCAGCAGAATAATGGGCACGTTCGCGCCTGCCATTTTTTCGAGAGGCGCGGAGATGAGTTCCGGGATGGGGATCTTGAGGAGGGCAACCATGAGCCCGGCGAAGACCGCGATGAGCAGCGGGTTTTTGAGGCGGGAGAGGATGGTGCGCCACAGCCCTTCGGTTTTCTTGCCGGTTTGGTTATCGAGGATGGAGAAGAAGACCGGCACCATCACGAGGATTTGGAAGAGCAGGATGGGTGCGGCGGGGGTGGGGTCGCCGGTGATGGCCACGAGGAAGGCCACGCCCAAGTTGCCGATATTGGTGTAGCAGGCAACGAGCGCGCCCACGGTGAGTTCGGTGCCGCGGCTTTTGAGTACGGTGGCGGCCAGGGCTGTGTAGATGAGTCCGGTTCCTACCGAGGAGATGATATTGGCGAGCCCGTTCACCCCGAAGAAGGATGCCGGGTTGGAGTTGGCGAGGGTGGTGAACATGAGGGCTGGCAGCGTGGTGTAGAAGACCAGCTGGGTGAGGGTGCGGTCGCTTCCCGGGGGTACGATTTTGCAGCGCGCGACGAGGTAGCCGACGAGCATAATCGCGATAATCACCCAAAAGTTGAGCAGTACTGAGGCCATAACAGCACTAGTGTAGACAGAGTTTTCCAGGCGCGAGGGTGCGTCTCGAGCGTGGAGGTGTGGCCCTATTTCCAGACTGCAGTAGCGCGTAGGGCGCGATGGTCGGAGAGCGGCAGGAAGAGGTTTTCCGCGGCGCGCACCTCAACCCCGGTTCCGAGGATATGGTCGATTTGGCTTTCTGGCTCATCGGAGGGGTAGGTGAGGGCTTCGGCGGCAGCTTCGAATCCGGTGGCCGCCAGAGGCACTTCACAGCCGCGGATATTGAGGTCCCCGATGATGAGCCGCGGGGCTTTCTCTAGCCCGTAACGCTGGGCGAATCCGGCGAGGGCTCCGGTTACGGTGCGTAGTTGCGTAACGTTGAGGCGGTACGTGTACGTGAGGTGCGTTGCAGCGACGACGACGGAGTGCCCTGGCGCCACCTTGATTTCGGCGAGGATCGCAACCCGGGGAATTTCACCGATCCCGATATTCGTCCGCAGGGTTTTCAGCCATGTTTCTTGCTGGTGGACGGGGAGGTTGATGACCTCGCGAGCGCCGATGGGGTAGACGGAGAGGAGCGCGGTGCCGACCCCGCGCGCTTCTCCTTTTTTGGTGGCACGGAGGCGGCCGCGCTCATTTTTGGTGGGCGCGAAGATGGCTTCGTGGTAGTTGCCGGCGGCGAGGAGGGGCGCGTAGAGGTCTCCGCCGGCGGTGGTGACTTTGACTTCTTGGAGGGCGAGGAGTTCCGGGCCGGCGGCGGTGATGAGCCGGATGGCTTTGCTGATGGATTCCCGCTGCCATGTCACTTTGTCCGTGCCCGGGCGCGGGCGCCGTGAGGGCTTACCTTGTTGGAGGTTGGCGGACATGACATGAAGGCTCGGCATGGTTTCTCCTTTGTCGCGACCCGGTGGACACCGCCACTCGGGGAGCTCCCCTAGGCGCGGTGTGCAACACGGGTGATTCTACCGAATCTATGCGGTTGTGGACGTGTTTGCGGGTTCGAAGGTGAGCGCGACGGAGTTCATGCAGTAGCGCTGGCCGGTGGGTGTGTGGGGTGCGTCGGGGAAGACGTGCCCGAGATGGGAATCGCAGGTGGCGCACCGGACTTCGGTGCGGGGGTAGCCAAGTTTGTAATCGACATCTGTGCGCACGGCATCGGTGCGGGAGGGATCATAGAAGCTGGGCCAGCCGCATCCGGCATCGAATTTGGTGGTAGAGCGGAAGAGTTCTGCCCCGCAGGCCCGGCACCGGTAGATACCTTCGCGGTTTTCATTCAGGAGTTCGCCGGTGAAGGGCGCTTCGGTTCCAGCTTGACGCAGGACCGTAAATTCGGCCGGGGTGAGGACCCGGGCCCATTCTTCATCGCTTTGCGGGAGCATCTGTGCCATGACTTTTCCTTTCTTCAGTTTCCTCATTGTCGCTGCTTTGTTTAGCTGCTTTAGGCTGCTTTGCGGTCTCGCTTTGCTTAGGTGCGCCAGCTTGCTTGGCTGTACCAGCTTGCTTGGCAGTACCAGCTTGCTTGGCGGTGTCAGCTTCGGTTGTTTCTCCAGCTACCGCCGGGAAGACGGCAGTGGGAGGCGCCGATGATTCTGAGGGGACTTTGCCAGCTTCGTGGACGGGTTCTTGCTGGCCGGTGCGGCGCGCAGCATTATGTTCGCGTTCTGCCAGGACGTCGGCACCCGGGCCGGAGAATTCTTGGCCGCGTTTTTCGGCTTGGATGGATCCGGTGAACAGCGAGGCTTCGTGGCCTTCCCGGATGCGGGTGGCCGGGCCTTCCCCACCGGCCGGGCTTTCGGGCCGCCTGGCTACCGGCACCCGCTCCGGGCGCACCGCCGCTTCAATATCAGATGCGGAGAGAATGCGGGTTTCTTGGTAGTCCTGCGGGTCGAAAGTGGTATCCGGTTCGGTTTGTTCTTGAGCACCGATGGAGGTGCGGGTGACTGGGCGAGCCGCGGGCTTGGCCGGCTTTTCAGTTTTCGTACGCTTCTCAGATTTCGTACGCTTCTCAGATTTCGTGCGCTTCTCAGATTTCGCGTGTGCCTCGGACTGCGCGAGCTCCTCAGATTCGGCACGGTCACCAGAGTTCCCGGCCACCGATTTCTTGGATTCCTCAGGCTCCCCCTCGGCTTCGCCTGATTCACCAGCCGCATCGCTTCCTGCCTGCTCCGAGCCAGTTCCCTGCTGCTCCGAGTCGCTTTCCGCGGCAAGGATGCCGGGGGCGGACGAGGCTGCGTCGTCGTTATAAAAACGGGTGTGCGGGAAGGCATCCGGGGCGTTGTTCTGCAACCACACGATGAGCTTTTCGCGCACGTGGTTACGCAGGTCGGTGAGTTCGCCGGGTGAGGAAGCGGAGACTATCGCGGAGACTTGTAGGCCGTTGGGGCTGGAGGCATCCCCTACCACGAGGATGCCGGTATCACCATCCCAGAGGTCAGTATTGGCGAGGATGCGGTCAAGTTCGGCACGTAGTTCCGCGATGGGTGCGCTCCAGTCCAGTTGGAGGACCACCGATCCCATAATGTCTAGATCACGGCGGCTCCAGTTTTCGAACGTGGTGGAGGTGAGTTTGTTAGAGGGCACGATGAGGCGCCGGCCGTCCCAGACTTTGAGGACCACGTAAGAGAGCGTGATTTCCTCAACTGTGCACATATTCCCATCCCAAATGACGATGTCATTGACGCGGATGGAATCAGAGAAAGCCAGCTGCAACCCGGCGAACAGCGTGCCAAGAGTGGATTGCGCAGCAATACCAACAACCAGGGAGATCACGCCCGCGGAGGCGAAAAGTGAGGCGCCGGCGGCTTTTGCGCCCGGGTAGGTCATGAGCATGGCGGCCAGGCCGATCACGATAATGAGGGCTACCGCCAGGCGCCGCAGAATCTGAAGCTGGGTTTGCACCCGCCGATAGCGCGTTTCCGCTACCCGCTCCACGAATTTGAGGTAGGAGCGTGCTGCCCCGTTCACCACGCCGACAAGCAGCCAGGTCAGACCCGCGATAATGAGGAGCAGCAGCAGGTGTTTGAGCACGGGTGACCAATTAGGCCGATCCTGTTCCGGGAAATTCTCCATATAGGAGAACAGCCCGAAGCGCGCGCCCACCACCGCGAGCGTGAATTGCGCGGGCACCTGAATGCCGCGCACCACATCGATAAGCCCGGTATGGCGCCGGAAACCGGCCTTGACCACCGCCACGATAACCACGGCGATCACCCAGCCGATGAGGGCACCCAGCAGGCACACCCCGAGCAGCTGCGCGATATCAACCGTGGCAGCCACGGCCTGTTCGGCAACTTCATGCAGATCCGAGGTGGGGGTGGGTTCCGGCGTGGGCGCCTCACTTTCCGCCCGCAGCCAAGGCGCGAGCGAGAGAGCTTTCCAGGCGGCCGGGGCCACCGCGAGTACCGATGCGTTCATGTCTGAAAGCCTAGTAGGTGGCTACGACAGAAAAAGCGGCGTCGAACTCCTTTCGCCTCCGGCGTGAGACCGCCGGGAAGCGCTCACAAGGCTCCTATCTGGTACGACGCCGCCCTCGCGCAGCGTGGTCACCTCCCTGAAAGGCGCGGATTACCGCGGAAAACTCGCTTGGTGATCGAGAACACCCTCGTTCAATTTGCTAAGACCTGGAATCCTACGTAAGCTTATACCCGTTCCCTCAGCGGGGACGCTTTGAGAACAACGTTCTTGAGCCCCCATCGTCTAGAGGCCTAGGACGCCGGACTTTCACTCCGGTAACACGGGTTCGAATCCCGTTGGGGGTACGCGATGGTTATTTGCCTAGCAAATGGCCCCGTAGCGCAGTTGGTTAGCGCGCCGCCCTGTCACGGCGGAGGTCGCGGGTTCAAGTCCCGTCGGGGTCGCGAAGGAAGAACGCCCGGGAAACCGGGTGTTTCTCTTTCGGCTCTGTAGCTCAGTTGGTAGAGCGTTCGACTGAAAATCGAAAGGTCACCGGATCGACGCCGGTCGGAGCCACCACCTCTCCCCTTTGCTATAACAAGACTTTCTCGCATTCACACCACCTCCTTATCCATGTTTTGGTGACCCTGTTCGAGATACCACATGCCTTCCCGCAACCAACGAGCCGCTGAAACACCCGCCAAACTCGGGAGCCTCCACGGTCGCAGCACTTATCGCTGGCGGATTGCTCGTGGCCGGTAGCGGCGTCGTCGCCACACACAAGAACCACCAGCACCCGCAAGCTAGGACTAACGGCACGCACCCACCCGCACCACATCCGTTATTTTCGATAAACAATAAGACGATTCCGATCACAAATCACCACCACAAACGGCGATTTTCCGCCACTTCACACTCGCCGCACGCCAACTTAGCGACACCCTAAAAATGGGTCTTGACACACCTTACCGGCCTGGGACTAAAGTACTAACCGAGCCGGCGAAGTGGCCGGCGACTCACTACTAAAAGAGGTGATTTTTAATGGCGAAAATTCTGATGGTGCTGTACCCGGATCCCGTGGACGGCTTCCCGCCCAAGTACATTCGCGATTCCATTCCCACGATTGATTGCTACCCGGGCGGCTCCAGCACTCCTACGCCGTCGGGCATCGATTTCACCCCGGGCGAGATGGTGGCGTGCGTCTCCGGCGCCCTGGGCCTGAAGAAGTGGGCCGCGGATAACGGTCACGAACTCATCGTCACCTCCGATAAGGAAGGCGAGAACTCGGAATTCGAGAAGCACCTCCCCGATGCGGACGTGGTTATCTCCCAGCCGTTCTGGCCCGCCTACCTGGGCAAGGATCGCCTGGAGAAGGCCAAGAACCTCAAGCTGGCCATCACCGCCGGCGTGGGCTCCGATCACGTGGACCTCACCGAAGCGATGAAGCGCAATATCACGGTTGCTGAGGTCACCTACTCGAACTCGATTTCGGTGGCCGAGCACGCGGCCATGACCATCCTCAACCTGGTGCGCAACTTCGTTCCCGCCCACCGCATCGTCACCGACGAAAAGGGCTGGAACATCGCCGATGCCGTGAAGTGGTCCTATGACCTGGAAGGCATGGACGTGGGCGTTATCGCAGCCGGCCGCATCGGCCGCGCCCTGCTCAAGCGCATGAAGCCCTTCGATGTGAACCTGCACTACTACGATCTGTACCGCCTCGATCCGAAGACGGAGAAGGAACTCGGCGCCACCTACCACGAGACCGTTGAGGACCTCATGCGTAGCGTGGACGTGGTGTCCATCCACTCCCCGCTCACCTCGGATACCTACCATATGGTGGACGAGAAGATGATCAACTCGATGCGCCGCGGTTCCTACATTGTGAATACCGCCCGCGCGGAGATCGTGGTGCGCGACGACATTGTCAAGGCCCTCGAATCCGGCCAGCTCGGCGGCTACGGCGGGGACGTGTGGTACCCGCAGCCCCCGGCCGAGGATCACCCGTGGCGCACCATGCCGCGCAACGCGATGACCCCTCACACCTCCGGTTCCTCGCTGTCCGCACAGACTCGCTACGCTGCCGGTACCCGCGAAATCCTCGAAGATTTCTTCGCTGGCCGCCAGCTGCGCGATTCCTACATTATCGTCCAGGGTGGGGCGCTCGCCGGAACCGGCGCGAAGTCCTACACCACCGACGGTAAGGCCAGCCCCGGATCCACCGGTAAGTAAAAGGTAGAGCGTTCTCGCTCTATTTCTAGCTCTCGCAAGTCCTGAACTCTCCATCGGCGCCGCGTAGCGAACCGCGATCTTCCCTCGGGAATCCGATTCGCTCCGCGGCGCCGGTGTCGTGTGCGGATGTTTCGCGGCGGTGGCGTGCGCGGGCACCTCGCGGTGCCCTTCGCGCGCGTGTGCGTGTTTTCCGTTCCGCCGCACGGCCCCCTTTCACGCGGGCCAGCTTCTTCCCACTATGCATCCGGCGTACGCCCAGGAACGGCCACTAACCTGCGCTCCGGGAATTATCCCTTTCACTTTCACGGTCGAAACAGAAAGAGACTCTTATGCGCACATCGGCACTCCTCATGACGGGAGCTCTGCTGGTCCCGTTCGCCGCCCAGGCCCTGCCGGTTCTCAGCCCCGCTCCCGCCGCCGCCAGCGACATCGCCCCCGGTAATAGTTCCGCAGCTCAGCTCGCTGAGGCCCGTGCCCGGCTCACCGCCGCAATTAAAGCGCGGGACGCCATCCTCGCGGAAATAAAAGCGAGCGGCGCGAGCCTCGCGGATATTCAGAGCGCCGCGCAGGCTTACGCGCGGGCAAACGCGCAGGTGGAGGCCGCGCAACAGGCGTATGATGCCGCGGTAGCGAAAGCTTCCGGTTTCGATTCCGCAAAGAAGGGGTACGACGACGCAGCTTCCGTCATGCCCCAACTCACCAAGAATGCTGAGTCCGCGCGGGCCCGCCGCGATGCCGCGCAGGCCTCCTACGATAAGGCCATTGCGCCCAATCCCGAAGCCGCCAAAGCCGCCCAGGAAAAAGTGGATGCCGCCCGGGCCAAGCTTGAAGAATCCAAGGCTGCGGCGAAGGTGCAGTGGGATCGGGGAGCCCTCGGGTTTTACGAAGCCCGCAACGCCCAGAAGGCCCTCGATGTTTTCACCACCAATACGGAGTACCAGGGTAAGCCGCTGGCTTCCTATACCCACCCGGGCGCGGCCGATGATGCCACGAACCTGGATTCCATGGCGAAAACCCTGAGCCTCATTACGAAGATCAACGAGCTGCGCGCCGCGCACCAGCTTGAGCCCCTCAAGGTCACGGACTACCTCATGGCGGTTGCCCAGCTCCAGGTCAATGCGCAATCTCGCACCAATAAAATGACGCATATTAAAGCGTTCAACGTGGCAGAAAATCTTGCCTCCGCGAACTACCCCGGCGATGAGCTTTCCCTCAAGCTCTGGTATCACAACGAAAAAGCCCTCCATGATCAGGGCGTCACGGACTTCGCGAAAGTCGGACATTACCTTAATATTGTCAATCCCAATTACTCCGTAACGGGAATGGCTTTCGCCCCTAATATCCAGGCGAATACTTTCGATCACACGCCTCTTTACGGGGATAACTCGCAGCCGCAGACGGTTGCGGACTACTCTGCCGCGCTGCAGAGTTATATGAATGGTCTCAAGGATGAGATGGCCCAGGGATCCTCCGTGGCCCGCACGGCTCTGGCAGATGCGACGGCCGAACTCGAAGCAGCTACCAAGGGCGATCCCGAATCCTTGGAGGCTCAAATCGCGAAGACGCAACTAGAAACTGCCGCCCGAGAGTACGACGAGGCCAAGGCCGCGCTCGATACCGCGCAGACGAAGCTCACTGCCGCGACCGCAGCTTATGAGAGCGCGAAGGCCGCGAAGCAAGCCGTCCAGAAACTGGCCGAGCAGCTCACCGTCGCTCAGGGCGAGCGGGATCGTGCCGCCGCCCGCGCCGCGCAGCTCGGGGAATTCGGCGAGCGGCTCGCCGCCGCGGAGGCCGATGTGGCGCGCGCCCAGGCCGATGTAGATCGACTTTCACCCGCGCCGGCGCCGAAGCCCACGCCTACACCCGGCGCGCCCGGCACGAACGTGCCCACTCCCAATAATCCCGCCACCGGCAATATTTTCTATGTTTCCAATGATTGGACCTCACGCGAGGCCGCCAGCGTATTTTCCTACGGGCGGGCCGGCGATGAGGTGCTCGTCGGCGATTGGGACGGCGATGGTAAGGATACCTTCGCGGTGCGCCGCGGCAATAAGATCTACGTCAAGAACAGCGTGGATGGCGGAGCTGCCGATGTGGAATTCGCCTACGGCCGCGCCGGCGATGAAATCCTGGTAGGCGATTTCGATGGCGACGGCAAGGATACCTTCGCCGTGCGGCGGGGCAATACTTTCTACGTCCTCAATTCCCTGCACGGCGGGGAGGCCGACCGGGTGGTCCACTACGGGCGCGCGGGCGACACCGTCCTCACCGGCGATTTCGACGGGGACGGCAAGGATACCTTCGCGGTGCGCCGCGGCAACCTGTACTACGTCAAAAACGCCATCGCAGGCGGCGCCGCGGATACCGTTTTTTCTTACGGCCGTGCCAGTGACGCCACAATTTTGGGCGATTTTAACGGCGACGGCGTAGATACGCTGGCGGTACGCCGGGGCAACACCGTTTACGTGAAGAATTCGCTGGCCGCCGGAGAAGCGGATCAGGTCCTCACCTACGGGCGCACCTCCGACCAGCTCTTCGTGGGCGATTGGGACGGCAACGGCACCGACACCCCCGCCGTCCGCCGCTAAGGCACGCCCCACGAACCACGCTGCCGAAGTGGCGCGCTGCACTAGCCAAGGCGAGCTTTAGCTAGCGCGCCACTTCGCCGCCGGAGATCTCCGCGATGGTGAGTTCTTCGCGGGTGGGCCCGCCTTCCCAATCGCCGATGGTGCCCACCGCGAAGGCCCCGAGGAGGTGCCCGCGGTCCAGGCGTTCCGCGAAGGAAAGCCCCTCGAGCCACCCGGAAAGATAACCGGCCACGAAGGCGTCACCAGCCCCGATGGTATCCACAACGGTCACCCGCCGCCCGGGCCGTTCCACCGACTCGGTGGGGGTGGTCACGCGCGCCGTCGTCGAATCTTTCCACACCACTTCCGAAACGCCCCAGTCCAGCAAGCGCTGAGTCGCCGCGGCCACCTCGGATTCGCCGGTGAGCAGCTCCAGTTCCTCCGTGCCGCCGAAGACCACATGCGCCCCGCGCGCGATCTGCGCGAGCACCGGCGCTGCATCCTGAGCATTCCACAAGCGCGAGCGGAAATTGACGTCGAAAGAGACCGGTACCCCGCGCTCCCCGGCCAGCTCCACGGCGAGCATCGTGGCGGCGCGCGCTTCCTCCCCTAGCGCCGGGGTGATGCCCGTCAGATGCACGATTTTTGGCTCCAGCTCAAACATGGCGCGGATCTGATCAGGGGTAATGAGGCGCCCGGCGGAAAACTTACGATGGTAATCCACCGCGAACGTCCCCAGCCCAGCGTGGCGCGACACCAGCACCCCGGTGGGCGCGGTGGTGATCTGGCGGGCGTGATCCCAGCGCACGCCCTCGCCCCGCAGGGTTCGCATAATCATGTACCCAAACAGGTCCTTGCCGACGCTCCCGACCCACGCGGTGGAATGCCCCAACCGAGCCATTCCGATGGCCACATTCGTTTCCGCGCCGCCGAAGGACGCGCGCGGCCGCGCCCCGATCTGCGGGGATTCCGTAAAGGTCAGAGCCCCCATCGATTCGCCGAAAGTCACCAGATCCGTCATATTTTTCCTCCTTGATGACGACGCCGCCCGCGCCCCGCCGCCCCGGCCTGGTGTGCCGGAGTCGCGCGCGTGGCGGTCACCATAGCCATCATATCGAGGGGGAGTCCGCGCGGGCGGAGAGGCCCGGCGTCGTCGTTAAGAAAAGGAAAAGCGCGGCGACCGGGCCGTGCAGGGACGCACGACGGCGCGAACGAGCCGCGAGCGCGCGCGTGAATCTCGGCACATCACGGCCCCCAGCACCGCACCTAACTAAAACATCGCCGTAGTTTTACTGTATCTTTACTAATGGGAGCGGGTTCCACGCACCCCTCCCGCAAGCTTTGCGTGAATCGCGCGGGCCCGGGCAGATCGCAGACCGCGAGCGCCCGCGCATCGCGCCAAGCGCAACTATCGCAACCGTAGGAGGGACGATGAACGCATATACGCCGTGGACCATGCTGGTCGACGCCGGAATGATTGGCCTGCTGCTCGCCATTGGGGTGTTCCTGCGCGCCCGGGTGAAGTGGCTGCAGAATATGCTGGTTCCCGCCTCGGTGATTGCCGGTGCGCTGGGGCTGGTGCTCGGCCCGAATGTGCTGGGGGCGGTAGCGGAAAGCCGCGGCTGGCATATCGGGTCCTGGCAGGTGACCGGGATTCCGTTCTCCGAGCATATGGGCACGTATGCCTCGATTCTTATTGTTATTGTGTTTGCTTGCATGGCCCTCACCGATGATTTCGATATTCGCAAAGTCAATAAAGCGGTGGGCGGTTTTGCTTCCTACGGGGTGCTTATGTACGGGGCGCAGGTGGCGCTCGGTATGGCTTTCGCGCTGCTGTTCCTCACCCCGGTGCTCGGTTCGCCGGATGTGCTGGGCATTATGCTGTTCACCGGCTGGGCGGGCGGTTTCGGTACCGCGGCAGCCGTGGGCAATATTTACGCGGAAAATGGGCAGCCGGAAGTGGCCTCGCTGGCTTTCACCTCGGCCACGGTGGGGCTGCTGGTCGGGGTGGTCGGCGGGATTATCCTCGCGAAATTCGGGGCGCGGCGCGGGCAGGCCAAGGCTTTCCGCGGTATGGATTCCCTGCCCGATGAGCTCCTCACCGGGGTGCTCGATGCCAATAAGCGCCGCCCGGCCCTGGGCTACCACACCTTCTCCGGCGGTTCGATTGAGACGCTCTCCTTCGAGGTCGGGATTGTGAGTCTGGTGGCGGTGGCCGGCTACGGGATTGGTCAGCTCCTCAAGCACCTGTTCCCCGGTATTTCCTTCCCGCTTTTCGCCATCGCTTTCCTGGTGGGGATCGTGGTGCGGATTGTTATGAACGGAGTGGGGGCCTCCCACCTGCTCGACGCGGGCACGCTGCGCTCGGTTTCCGGGCTGTGCACGGACATTCTGATTGTGTGCGGTATTGCTTCGATTCAGCCGGAATTTGTTTCCGACCACCTGCTGGCCCTCGGCTTGCTGTTCCTCTTCGGTCTTATTCTGTGCACGGTTTTGGGCCTGGTGGTGGCTCCGCGGCTCATGGGCGAGGGCTGGTTCGAACGCCAGCTCTTCACCTGGGGGTGGGCTACCGGCTCTGTTTCCACCGGCCTGGCGCTGCTGCGCATCGTGGATCCCAAGCTGGAATCGGGCACCATTGAGCAATTCGGTTACGCCTATCTGCCGGTGGTTCCGGTGGAGATTTCCGCGGTGTCCTTCGTGCCGGTTATGGCGTTGGCCGGGATGGGCTGGGCCGTGGTGGGCGTCTGGGGTGCCATCGCGGTGCTCGGGTTGCTCGGCGGCTGGTGGGTGGTGCGCTCCGGGCACGCGAATACCCACGGCGAGCCCGGCCCGGTGGGCACCCTGGGTACCGGGTTTACCGGCTAGCGCGTTTCGGCTCGCGTGCGGCTCGCCTGGGGTTCGCGTGCGGTTGCATGCGGTTGCATGCGGGTGCGCGCGGGTACGCGCGGGTACGCGGGTGCGCGGTTCGCCCACCCACTCCAGTCCGTGCAACGCGGCCCGCTTCGCTACCATGGTGGCATGAACGACGACGCTGCCACCTCCCCGACCGCGAACTCTCTCACCCAGCGTTTCCTCTCCGCGGTGGAAGACCTCCGGGCTGAGCTCGATCATGCCACCGGCCTGGATTCGCGTGGTTTCGGGGATGCCTGGGCGAAGGCGTACGAAAAGCGGGTTCCCGCCGTCGTTCGCAATAACAACCTGGGCGAGGTACTGCGCAATCTGCGCAATACCATCGCGCATAACAACTACAAGAACGGCCAACCCATTGCCACCCCGCGCGCGGACCTGGTCGAAGCCGCCGAGCGGCTACTTTTCCAGGTGCGCAACGAACCGCAGATCCAAAACTTCATGATTCACGACGTCGCGACCGTCTCTCCCGTGGATACTTTCGCTACCGTCGCCGCTATTCTCGACGCGCACGGCTACGCCCAGCTTCCGGTGGTGGATGGCTCCACGATTATCGGGCTGCTCACCACCAATATGGTGGCCCGCTGGGTGTCCGGAATGGTGACTGCCGGGAAAGAATCCCAGCTGGCCGACGTGCCGGCCGGGGATATCCTCGCCCACAGCGGCACGCACGACGCTCCCCTCTACGCCAAACCTTCCGATAGGGCCATGGCAGTATGCACAGCCCTGACCGACCGCGGCCATCCCGCAGTGCTCATCACTCGCACCGGGGATGCCACCGGGGTGCTTATCGGGCTGGTGGCCCGCGCGGATGTGGGGCGGATTTTCAGGGACATCGCCATCGCAAGGTAAGCGGGCGGGGCGGGAGGCTGCGGCGTCGTCGTACTATTCTGTGGTGCGGCGGCGCGCGAGCGATGCGGGGACCTGCGCACGCACGAAACGCTACCCGCGCGCAGCGGCACGCACACATCAGCGCTGCGCCCTCGCGAGGCGCGAAACCACCGCGCCCTCGCTCAGGAAGAAATTTTCGCCTTCCCGTTATCTATTTAAAGCTTTCTGCGGCACACTAGAATGTATCTATCGCCACGTTATTGGCTGACGCAAAGGGGATGTGATGGCGCAAGAAGATGTTGAGAACGCACGGGCAAGCACCACCGGGCCGCTTCCGGGCTCCGGCTACGTGGCGTCCTCCTCCGAAGAAGCGCGGGCAGCCGCGGCGCGCGAACCGAACCGCCGGACCGTGGGTGAATTGTTTTCCTCCGCCACGGCGCAATTCTCCACCCTGGTCCGCGACGAAATTCAGTACACCCAGGCCAGTCTCAAGCACAAGGTCCTCAACCTCGGGATGGGCGGGGTGCTCCTCGCGGTGGCCGGGGTGCTGGCGCTGTTCATGCTCGGTTTTCTGCTGCACGCGGCGGCGGCCTTCTTTACGGTTGTGTTCGGCGGGCGCTGGTGGGCCGGTTACCTCGCGGTCGCCGGAATTCTGCTCCTTATTATTGCGGTGCTCGCGCTGCTGGGGCTGCGCAAACTCAAGAAATCCGGAAAGTATCCAACTAATCTTGTTGGCGGCCTGAGCAAGGACGTCGACGCCGTGAAGAAAGGCCTGTCGAAGTGAGCGCTTCCGATAACCGTAAACCTGAGGACATCCAGCGCGATATCGAGCGCACCCGCGCGGAGCTGACCGCCACCGTCAATGAGCTGGTGGATCGCCTGGATCCGCGCACGAATATCAAGAACGCGACCGATGCCGCGAAGGACAAGATGGCCACCACCACGGCCACGCTCAAGGACAAGGCCTCCGCTTTTGCCGAGGCGGCGAAGGATAAGGCTGCGGCTTTCGCAGATAGCGCGAAGAGCACCGCGGCGGATGCCTCCGCCAAAGCCTCTGCAAAAGCCTCGGATTTCGCGCATACCGCGAAGGCGAAGGTGAACGATCTGGCCGATTCCGCGAAGGAACACCTCGCGGGCGCCGGCTTGGGCGGCGGTGCCGATGGGGCTGGTGCGTACGGCGCTGACGGTGCCGATTTCGGCGGCCCGTGCGGCTGCGGCTGCGCGGATGCCGACGTTGAGGCGGTTGCTGAAGGCGCCGCGTGCGGCGGCGGTTGCGGTTGTGGCGGCGGCGACCACGATTTCGGCGACCACGCCTGTGAGTGCGGTGGCGGTGCGTGCGGTGGCGCGCATCATTACGACGACGCCGCCACCGGCCACGGGTGCTCAGGCCACTGTTCCGCCGGTCATTCCTTTGCCGGGATTCCCTCGGCCGCGCAGGTAGCCCAGGATGTTATTGACGATGCTCGGCGCGGGGAACAAACCGGGCTCGCCGTGGTGGCTGGCCTCGGCGTTGCCGCCCTGGGTGCAGTCACGCTGCTGGGCAGTGCCCTCTTCGGGCGCGGGCGCCGGCGCAAGTAACCACGTGGCGCGTGACACCTGTCGCGGGGTTCGTGGCCGCTTTACAGGCCATCTACCTGGGAAAGGTGAGGAGCGCCGTACTCTTTCCGCGTATGTCACATAGCCATATATAGGCCATAGCGGCTAATATAGGTCACGAAATAGTAAACCGGGCCAGATGAGCCCAGATGAGATGAAGGGGGTCGAGCTCATGGGGCGCGGCCGTCAGAAGGCTAAGCAGCGTAAGGTAGCCCGGAATCTCAAGTACTTTACACCGGATACTGATTACGCCGCTCTCGAGCGTGAGCTGGGTATTAATCGTGATGAGCGCCAGGAATCCCACTACGATTCCTCGGATGATCCGTATGCTCGTTACGCCGACTACGCAGATTACGACGAGTCAGATGACAATGAAGATGACTGGGCGGATGACTACGATCCGAACAATATTCCACCAGCCACCAAATAGGTACTCATTCCTGTAACGAACGTGCCGGCGGCCCCAGGGCTGCCGGCACAATTGTTTCTGAGCCAGCCCCGGAAACGAAGTGTCTATAAGAGCACCGCTTCTGGGCGATTTCGTGTCTCTTACGCCCACTACGCGGGATGCGTTGTCTGGAATGCACACTTCGAGGAGGCGAGAGGCCGGGCCGGATAACAGAATGTACATGGGTGACAGTTTTTCCGCGATTTAATGTCCGTGGCGTACATTCTGTGTTAGCGACGGTCCGAAATGCACCTTTTGCAGCCCTGAATCTTGAAAATGGCCCATTCCGCCGACCCCGCCCCGCCCGAGGCGGGTGTGTTTTTCCGAGGTGTACTTCGCGTGTACGACATCTGCACTACAGCTCGGAAAACACGTACTACCCCCGCCGGGACGCGTGTGACTATTGAGGCTCCAGAGACGTGTGTGACTTATGGGATTCCCGCGGTCAGCGCTTCACACCCTCAGCTCAGTGATCCGCACCGGCCACATGCACCAGGGGGAGAAACTCGGAGAGGTTCGCGCGGGTTCCGGAGGCGTCCACCCGCCCGGAAGCCACAGCATCATCCCAGTTCAGAGTCCCCACGCACAATCCCAGGAACGTTCCCGCATCGCATTCGACCACATTCGGCGGGGTACCGCGCCGGTGGCGCACCCCGGCAACCGCCTGCACCGCGCCAACATACGGAACTCGGATTTCCACCGCGTGCCCGGGATGCCGAGCAGCCAACTCCTCGAGCAGAAACCGCACCGCCGTGCGCGACTCACTCGCGCTGAGCTCCTCACCTGCGCGAAAGCGGGCGAGGAGGGGCAGCGCGTCCACGCTATCGATTTTTCGTGTCACGGATCCACTCTACGACGCCTTGGATGACAACGGCACCTAAGGTACGACGGCGCCGCCGCGAGCGCGCCCGCCCGGCGAAGTAGGCAATCCGCCGGGCGCACGCCGCCCCTAGATCACACCCTGGGCGATCATCGCCTCCGCGACCATCTCGAAGCCCGCGGCATTGGCGCCCACCACGTAGTTGCCTTCGTGGCCGTAGCGGGCGGCGGCATCCAGGGAGGTGTCGTGGATATCGCGCATGATGTCGTGCAGTTTGGCATCCACCTTTTCGAAGCTCCAGCTTTGCCGCGCGGAATTCTGCTGCATTTCCAGCGCGGAGGTGGCCACCCCGCCGGCGTTCGCGGCCTTGCCGGGGGCGAAAAGCACCCCGTTTTCCTGGAGCAGGTGGGTGGCTTCCAGGGTGGTGGGCATATTCGCGCCTTCCACCACCGCGCGCACTCCCCCGTTGAGAAGCTGGCGCGCATCGGCCTCGTTGAGTTCGTTCTGAGTGGCGCACGGGAAAGCGATATCCGCACGAATCCCCAGTTCAGCCAGGTTCCACACCTTCGCCCCGGCCTGGTAACGCGCGTTGGGGCGCTGCGCTGCGTAATCAGAGACCCGCCCGCGCAGATCTTCCTTAATATGGCGAAGCAGCTCGACGTCGATGCCGGCGTCGTCGTAAACCATCCCGGAAGAATCCGAGGCCGTGACCACGCGCGCGCCCATCTGCTGCGCCTTCGCGATCGCGTACAGCGCGACGTTCCCGGAACCGGAGACGATCGCGGTGCGCCCGTCCAAACTTTCCCCGCGCGCGGCGAGCATGGCGTCCGCGAAGTAAACCGCGCCGTAACCGGTGGCTTCGGTGCGGGCGAGCGAGCCGCCGAAGCCGAGGCCCTTGCCGGTGAGCACGCCGGCGTCGAAAGTATCGCGGATGCGGCGGTACTGGCCGAACAGGTAGCCGATTTCGCGCCCGCCCACGCCGATATCGCCGGCGGGAACGTCAATATCGGGGCCGATGTGGCGTTGCAATTCGGTCATGAAGGACTGGCAGAAGCGCATCACTTCGTTATCGCTTTTGCCCTTGGGGTCGAAATTTGCGCCGCCTTTGGCGCCGCCGATGTGCTGGCGGGTCAGCGCGTTCTTGAAGATTTGCTCGAAGCCGAGGAATTTGAGCATGCCCAGGTAAACGGTGGGATGGAAGCGCAGGCCGCCTTTATAGGGCCCGAGCGCCGAGTTGAATTGCACCCGGTAGCCTTTATTGACGCGAATTTTGCCGGCGTCATCGACCCACGGCACGCGGAAGGCGATGATGCGTTCGGGTTCAACCAGCCGTTCCAGGATGGCGTGGTCGGCGTACTCGGGGTGAGCCGCGAGGACCGGGGCGATGGAATCGAAAACTTCGCGCACGGCCTGATGGAATTCGGGTTCGCCCGGATTGGCGGCGACGACCTGATCGTAAACTTTATTCGCGTAATGCATATCAAAATGGTAAAACGTCCGGGTGCTTTCGCGGTATGATTTCGAAGCTCGAACACCACTCCGCGGTGCACGTCACATTGAGGTGCGGTGCGCGCGGGGTTCGTGCAGAACGACGACGGCGCCACCGGGCAGCCGCCACCCAGGCGCGTAAAGTGAGTGCGGCACGCGAAGCCGGCACGGCGCGCGCCCGCCACTGCGCCGCCGCGCTTAGTGCCCGGGCCAGCGCTCCCCGGTGAGCATTTCGCATACGCGCAGGTAGCGCTCGCGAATATCGGCCACCACGGCAGCGGGGAGGGCCGGCGGCTGGGTCCCTTGCTCCGCATTCCACCCGGATTGCGCGGACATGAGCCACACCTGCGCGGCGTCCTTATCGAAGGGGCGCAGCGCTTCCGGGGTGGGCAGCGCCTCCCCGGATTTCACCGCGCGGTAGTCGGTGGAAAGCCAGTAGTGGGCGGTATCCGGGGTGAAGGCTTCGTCGGCCAGGATGAGGCGGCTGGAGCCGGCGTCCATATCCGTGCCGAATTCCAGTTTGGCATCCGCGAGCACCAGCCCGCGGGCCAGCGCGATGGCGTGAGCGTGCCGGTAGAGGTTGAGGGCCAGCACGCGCACCCGTTCCGCGGTGCTCTCCCCCACCCGCCGCATGAATTCATCCCACGGGATGGGGATATCCGGGCAGCCGGGCCGGCGCTTTTCCGCTATTCCGACCCACGGTAGTTCCAGCTTGGCGCCGAGCTCAATGGCGCCGTCGTACGGCATGGCATCGAGGGTGCCGAGGGTTTCGAGTGAGCGTACCGCGCCGGCGGTTAGATAACCGCGCACCAGCACTTCGTAGGGGAGCATGCGCAGGGCCCGTACCAGGATGCCACGCGCGGCGATATCCCGCGGCACGCCGCCCGGTAGGTAGTGGCTTTCCGCAATGTCCCCGGTGCGGTCGAACCACCAGCGGGCGATCCGGGTGAGGATTTCACCTTTGTCCGGAATGAATGTGGGAACAACGTGGTCGAATGCCGCGATGCGGTCCGAGGCCACAATAAGATAGGTATCCATCCCGGCCATCGCGCCCCCGGGCACGGGCCGGTACAAATCGTGCACCTTCCCGGAATAGGTGCGTTGCCATCCCCGAATGGGGACAAGGCTACCTGTGGTGTATGTAGACATTCCCGCCCCTCAATCTCTTCACGCGGGAGGCTCCTTCGCGTTCCCGCTCCGGTGCTGCGCGAGGGGCCACCGCCGGTTCCGTACCGCGTATCGCGGCGCTATTCGCAACCGCGGCCCGCGGGCTCATCACGAACTCACGGCCCGGAGGTGACCCTCCCCACACAACCTTCTTTTCCTTATAGTAAAGGAATTCTTACCACCTGTCCTGGGAGCTAAGTCACGCACCGTGCATTAGCGCAGGTCAAACGGGGTAAAGTACGACGGCGCAGCTGCCCGCCGGGCAGCTGGCGGCGCGGCCGCGCCCGTGCCGCGCCGCTCGACTCAGCCGAGCAGATCGTGGAGCACGATGGTTTGCTCGCGATCCGGCCCCACCCCGATCAGCGAGAAGCGGCAGCCGGCCATCTCCTCCAGCCAGCGCACGTAGCTTTGGGCGTTGGCGGGCAGGTCCGCGAAGTCGCGCACCGTGGAGATGTCCTCCGTCCAGCCCGGGTGGTACTCGTAAATGGGCTTGGCATTGGCGAAATCCCAGGTGTCGATGGGGAATTCGTGCACGCGCTGGCCGTCGATCTCATAGCCCACGCACACCGGGATCTGTTCCACGCCGGTAAGCACATCCAGCTTGGTGAGGACCAGGTCGGTCAGGCCGTTGACCCGCACCGCGTAGCGGGTGACCGGGGCATCGTACCAGCCGCAGCGGCGCGGGCGCCCGGTGGTGACCCCGTATTCGCCGCCCGCTTCGCGCAACCAATCGCCCTTGCCTCCGTGCAGCTCGGTGGGGAATGGCCCTTCGCCCACGCGGGTGGCGTAGGCCTTGACGATACCCACCACCCGGTCGATACGAGTGGGACCCACCCCGCTGCCGGTCACCGCCCCGCCGGCGGTGGCATTCGAGGAGGTCACGTAGGGGTAGTTGCCGTGGTCGATGTCCAGGAGGGTGGATTGCCCGCCTTCAAAAACAACCGTCTTGCCTTCATCGAGGGCCTGATTGAGTTCGCGAGAAGCGCTAATCATCATAGGCGCGAGGCGTTCCCCATAGGCGAGCAGCTCGGTGAGCACGTCGTCGACATTAATCTCCTCACGCCCCAGGGCCCGCAACACCAAGTTTTTCTGCGCCACCGCGGTCTCGACCTGCCCGCGCAGGCGCCGCGGGTGCACGAGGTCGACGATGCGAATCCCCACGCGATTGGCTTTATCCGCGTACGTGGGGCCGATGCCGCGGCCGGTGGTGCCGATTTTGCCATCGCCGAGGACTTCTTCGTTGAGGCGGTCGAACATTTTTGTGTACGAGGTGATGACGTGCGCGTTGCCGGCGATGCGGAGGTTTTTTGTGGAGACGCCGCGCGATTCCAGCTCCGCCATTTCCGCGAAAAGCGCTTCGGGGTCAACGACGACGCCGTTGCCAATCACCGAGATGCAATCTGAATTGAGAATGCCGGACGGGAGGAGGTGGAGAGCGAATTTTTGGCCATCCACGCTGACCGTGTGGCCGGCATTATTACCCCCGTTAAATTTCACAACATAATCGGCACGCTGGCCGAGCTGGTCAGTTGCCTTGCCTTTTCCTTCGTCGCCCCACTGGACGCCGAGAATAATGACCGCGGGCATAGTATCTAATCTCCTCGTTATATCAAACAGGTGTAAAGAGCTCCGCCGCCCGTGCCGCTGTGCGGCTACCGTGCCGCCGCCATTGGACAGCCGGCTGCCGACCGTAGGTCACCGGGCGACCGCCGTATGGCCGCGCCCCGTTGAGCCTCAGCCCCGGGCTAACGTCCCGCTTTACTACACAATAATAACCGCCACAGCCCGCCGCGGGCATCTTTGCACATTTTCAGAAAGTTTCTCAGCTAAGGTAGAGGAGGCACGTGCCCGAATATTTTCGAGGAGCAAAATGTCTGAACTGACTCAACCACTCGGGGCTTTTACCCGTTCGGTATCCGGTGTCTCGACCTCCGGATCCTCCCTGCGCGATTACTGGGAGGGGCTGTCCGAGCTCACCATGAGCCGGCTGGCCGATAACTGGGAAGCTACCACTAAGAAATACCGGGAGGGTCAGCGCGCCAGCTACTTCTCCGCGGAATTCCTCATGGGGCGCGCACTCCTGAATAATCTCGTCAACCTTGGCCTGGTGGACGATGCCCGCAAGGCCCTGGAAGATTACGGCCTCAACCTCACCGATGTGCTCGATGAAGAACCCGATGCCGCGCTCGGTAACGGTGGCCTGGGGCGCTTGGCCGCCTGTTTCATGGATTCGTGCGCTACCCTGAATTTCCCCGTGGTCGGCTACGGGATCCTCTACCGCTACGGCCTGTTCAAGCAGAGCTTCGTGGATGGTTTCCAGAAGGAAGAACCCGATCCGTGGATGGAAAACGGTTCGCCTTTCGTGGTGCGCCGGGATAGTGAATCCAAGCACGTGAAATTCGCGGATATGGATGTGCGCGCGGTTCCTTATGATATGCCGATCACCGGCTACGGCACCGCGAATGTCAATACCCTGCGCCTGTGGAAGGCCGAGCCCCTTGAAGAATTCGATTACGATGCCTTCAATTCTCAGCGTTTCACCGATGCGATTGTGGAACGCGAGCGCGTAAATGACCTGTGCCGGGTGCTCTACCCGAACGACACCACCTACGAAGGCAAGGTGCTGCGGGTGCGCCAGCAGTACTTCTTCTGCTCGGCTTCCCTCCAGTGCCTCATTGCCGAACATAAGGAAGCGCACGGGGATATTCGTTCCTTCGGGGAATACAACTCGATCCAGCTCAATGACACCCACCCGGTGCTCGCCATTCCGGAGCTCATGCGTCTGCTCATGGATGAGGAAGGCCTGGGCTGGGAGGATGCCTGGAAGATCGTGTCCCAGACCTTCGCCTACACCAACCACACGGTGCTGGCCGAGGCGCTGGAAACCTGGGAAACTTCGATTTTCACCAAGCTTTTCCCGCGTATTTATGACATTGTGGCGGAAATGGATCGGCGTTTCCGCGCGGAGCTGGCGGAGGCCGGTTTCCACCCGGGCAAGATTGAGTACATGGCGCCGCTCTCCGGCGGGCTGGTCCATATGGCGTGGATCGCGTGCTATGCCTCCTTCTCCATTAACGGGGTGGCCGCGATTCACAGTGAGATCCTCAAGCGGGATACCCTCCACGACTGGTACGACATCTGGCCCGAGCGTTTCAATAACAAGACGAATGGCGTGACCCCGCGCCGCTGGCTGCATAATTGCAATCCGCGCCTGGCCGCGCTGCTGACCGAGGTGCTCGGGGATGATTCCTGGGTGACGGATCTGGATAAGCTGGCCACCATTGAGGACCGCGGGAATGCGGATATTTACCGGCGCCTCATGGAAATCAAGGCGGAAAATAAGCGTGATTTCGCGCGCTGGATTAAGCGCCGCGACGGCATCGATATTCCCACCGATGCTATTTACGACACGATTATTAAGCGCCTGCACGAATACAAGCGCCAGCTCATGAACGCGCTGTACATCCTCGATCTGTACTTCCGGATTAAGGACAATCCCAGCATGGAGGTCCCGCCGCGGGTCTTCATTTTCGGGGCTAAGGCCGCGCCGGGCTACAAGCGCGCCAAGGCGATTATCAAGTTCATTAACGAAGTGGCGAAGCTGGTGAATAATGATGCGGATACCCGCGGCAAGATCACCGTGCTCTTCGTGGAGAACTACAATGTGTCGCCGGCCGAGCATATTATTCCGGCCACCGATATTTCCGAGCAGATTTCCCTGGCCGGGAAGGAAGCTTCGGGTACCGGCAATATGAAGTTCATGATGAACGGCGCGCTGACGCTGGGCACCATGGACGGCGCCACCGTGGAAATCGTGGACGCCGTTGGCGAAGAAAATGCCTATATTTTCGGGGCGCGCGAAGAGGAGCTGCCGGAATTGCGGGCGCACTACAACCCGCGCGAACAGTACGAGACCGTGCCTGGGCTCAAGCGGGTGCTCGACGCCCTGGTGGACGGCACCGTGAGCGACGGCGGGACCGGCGAATTCCACGACCTCCTCGGCTCCTTGCTGGACGGGTCCTCGTGGGAGACCCCGGACGTGTACTACGTGCTCGGCGATTTCGCTGATTACCGGGCTACCCGCGACCGCATGGCCGCGGATTACGCCAACCAGGAAGAGTGGGGCCGCAAGGCGTGGATCAATATCTGCCGCTCGGGCCGCTTCTCCTCCGACCGCACCATCGCGGATTACGGCCGCGATATCTGGGGCGTGAAGGCAACGCCGATTAAGTAGCTGCGGTTACGCAAACTAAGGGGGCGGCTGCGTGACGCTACGCGAACCTCGGGCGGCGGGTGTGTGATTGTTACACATCCCGCCGCCCGCGTTTGTTTTGTTTCGCGACCCGGCCTACCCGCCGCGAACGTTCATGCGCAGGCGGCTTCTCATTTTTAAAAACGACGACGCCGCGCCTGCCGGCCAGCCGGAGCCCGGATAGCGACCGTGACCCGCGCGGCGAGCTGGTCACGCCGTAGTCGGTGTGGCGAGCTGGTCACGCCGCGGTCGGTGTGGCAGTTTCGCTTGCTGTGCCGGCGTTCCGGGTAAAGAAGAGGAGCACTGCGATGAGTGCGTACACCGCGGCGGAAAGCATAATCGCTTTATCCAAGCCGCAGGCCAGCCCGATGGCCGCAACTGCCGGGGCGAATAATGCTGTGACGATGGAATCGGCCAGGGAGATGACCGACAGGGCACTTGCTCGCACGCTATCGGAGATCCGGGTGTGGTAACGCCCGGAGACCTGGATGATCAAGATTGTTTGCATGGCCACGTGGAGAGCGAAAGTTATCCACACGAAGAACTGCTGCTGGGCGAGCGCGAAGAGTGCCGCGGCCAGGATATTGGCGACCGCCACAGCCCAGGCCCACCGCGAAGGGATATTGAGTTTCTCCTGGAGGGTGGCTGCGCCTAAACCGCCCAGGCACATGGCAGCGTAACCGGCTGCCACCAAGCAGAGTGAAGCCTGGCCGAACTTGATTTGCCAGAGCATGAACGGACCAAGCGCTGCCGAATTGACGAGGATTAAGGCGAGTGCCTGGTGTGACCACACCGCGGTTTTCAGATTTGCGCCGAGTTCCCGCCAGGTATATTCGGCAGCTTCCTGCGAATCAGGAACTGTCCAGGAGACCATCGCCGCACCAATAAGCGCAGCGATGCCAAGCAGCCAAATCGCCGGCGGCCATATCGCGTAAACCGCCACTCCGGCCAGGCCACCCGCGAGGGAGGTACCCGAGCGAACGAACTGCATAACCGTCAATGTCTTGCTTGATTTTTCTGCGGTCGAGGTATCGACCTGGTTCATCACCAGCGCCTCAAGAGTGCCACTCATAGCGGCACTGGCGATTCCTGCAAGGAACTGGCCCGTCAGTAGGACGCCGTCGTTCACCGCCCAGAAAAATGCCGCGAAAGCGACGATCCGCACCACGATGCCCGCAAGAAGAACCGCGCGCTGCGAGTAGCGGTCAAAGAGTACGGAGAACGGAAGTTCCGCCAGAGAAACGGTGACATTGAAAACCGACACCATGACACCGAGGAAAACCAGGTCTCGCCCGAGGAACTGCGTGAAGTACAGGTTATCGACCGCACTGAAGCAGGCGACCGCCAGGGTACAGAGACCTAAAAGGGCTAAAGCTTTACGCATTTCATAAAAGGGTACATCCTCAATTCCGAGATTCCGAGAGTTACACAAGGCCAGGCGTCCGCACCCCTTTCTTAACGTAGCTGCCGTTGCGCTTTGATTTCGGGCGGATGCGGAGGTCTTCACGCGAGAGTCTCACAGGCTTCACGAACCTCAATAGTCACACGAGCACCTGGGGAGGGGGCATGTGTTGCCCGAGCTGTAGTGCAGATGTCGTACACGCGAAGTACATCTCGGAAAAACACCCCCACCTCCCGCCGGGGCGGTGAACCGGCGGGAGCCAAAGTGCGCATTTCGAACCGTCACCCCCGTCAAGTGCGCGTTAGAGACAGGAAATCGCCCCAAAACGGTGCTCTTATGCGCACTTCATTTCGGGGCCGTCGGGGCTAACCCGCTGGCAGCGGCCGGTGCTGCGGGCTAGCCTTCGGCTTCGGCGAGGAGGGTGTCGAGGACCGGGCGTTGCAACCAGGCCGTGAGGTAGAGCGGGACGCTCAGCCCGGCAAGTGCCAATGCCCAGAAGATGGCCAAGCGCGATACCGGCGCATAAAGCCAGGCCAGCGGGAGCGCCACCGCGGCCGCTACGCACGCGGCCGTGCGTAGCGGCCGGGTGATGGCGAGAAGCACCGAGTTACCTAGGTGCTCCAGGAAGGCGTTGGAGAAGAATGCCTGGAGCGTCACCAGCCAGACCAGCACTGCCAGCACCAGCAGGAGGGCCACGATAATGAGGCCCGAGAGGATGCCAGCCAGCCGCGGATCCGCGGCGATTGCAGGGTCAGTAGCGAGCACCCCGGCAGAGTCGGCGACCGATTGCCCGGCAAGGGCAGAATCGGCGACGTGAGCGGCCGCAGACGCCGAGGCCGCGGGGGCGGCTTTGCCGGGGGCAGCCAGGCCGGAGACCCAGCGGTTTTCCCACCAGGCCAGGCCGAGGAGCCCGAGGGTGGGCAGCCACCAGGCCAGCGAGGGCAGCAAAGCAGCGCGGAAATGCTGCCACCACAGGCGCCAGGGCCGGGGCGCCTCGCCGCGAAGCAGCTGGGCGCTCACCCGCGCCGATGCCACCAGGCTGGCTCCCCCGCTCACCACCGGGAGCAACCCGAGCAGGGTAATAATATTGAGTTCCACCAGGATGACGGCGTCGGAAAGTCCGCGCTGGAAAGGTGAGTCAGGATCGAAAATCCGGCGCATACATCTCCTTCGGTTGGTGGCGCCCGCGGGTGGAAGCGCTACGGGCTTGTGCGGCAAGCGAAGCCCCGCGGATCAGCGCCCGCGAACCAGCACCTCACGGCCCAATCCCCACGTGGCTGAGCTACGGCGCCGCGCGCCCGGTATCGGGTGCGCGGCGCCGCGTCGTCGTCGTGCTTCTTAACCCTTGACGGAACCCGCCGCAACGCCTTCCACAATATAGCGCTGCGCAAAAAGATAGAAAATAATAATCGGAATAATGGCGAGCACCAGCACCGCCATCTGCGCACCCAGATCCTTATTTCCATTCGAGCCCACCAGGAATTGGATCACCACCGGGACAGTCCGGTAGGCCTCCTCGCGCCCGATCACGAGGTTCGGGAGGAGGAAGTCGTTCCAAATCCACATAGTGTTGAGGATCGCGACCGTGACCGCCGTGGGCTTGAGCATCGGCATGACCACCTGGAAGTAGGTCTTGAAGGGCCCGGCGCCGTCGATAGACGCCGCCTCCTCGATTTCGCCTGGAATCGAACGCACGAAGCCCGCGAAAATAAACACCGAAAGCCCAGCCCCGAAGCCGAGATACAGCACCACCAGGCCCCACGGGGAGGATAGCCCCAGCTTGTCCGCGATTTTCACGGTCGGGAACATGACCATCTGGAAGGGCGCCACCATGGAGAACACCAGCAGGTAGTACAGCAGCGACGTCCACCAGCTCCGCACCCGCGCCAGGTAATACGCCGTCATCGCGCAGAAGAACACGATGACCAGCACCGAAGCCACCGTCACGAAGAACGACCAGCCCAGGGCCCGCATAAAGCCGGAGAGGCTCAGCGCGGTCTGGTAATTATCCATTCCCGCGAACGTTTCGCCGGCCGGCAGGCTGAAGGGGTCGTCTGAAATGAAGAAGCGGCCCTTGAAAGAATTCACGAGGATGAAGAGCAGCGGCACCACGTAAATCAGGGAAAGAACCCCGAGGAATACCACCGCCGCCCAGCGCCCGGGGGTCATGCGCACCCGGTGGCGCGGAGCCTTGAGCTTCGGTTTCGCCGCGGGAACGGTGCCGCGCGCTTCCGTGTGCGCTTCCGTGCGAGCAGAGTCGCGCGTTTCCTCGGGAACGACGGCGCCCTGGGACTCAGCGGCGACCGCGCGTTTGCCAGTTTCGGTACTCACAGGTCCACCTCCTTCGTGCGGGTGGCGCGCAGCTGGATGAGCGCAATCGAGGACACGATGAGGAAGAAGATCACGGCCTTAGCCTGCGATACTCCCTGCTGCCCGACCTGCTCATACATGCTCTTGACGATATTGAGCGCCGCCATTTCGGTTTCCCGCATGGGGGCGCCGTTCGTGAGCGCCAGGTTTTGGTCGTAAATCTTGAAGGTGTTCGCCAGCGTCAGGAAGAGGCAGATCGTAATCGAGGGCATCATCATGGGGATGGTGACCGAGCGCAGGGTGCGCCAGCGGCTCGCGCCGTCGATCTGCGCGGCTTCGTTGAGTTCGGCGGGAACATTTTGGAAGCCGGCGATGTAGATGATCATCATGTAGCCGATCATCTGCCAATTGACCAGCAAGATGAGGCCGATGAAACCGTATTTCGAATCATTGACCAGCGTGGTGCCGTAATTGGAAAGAACCGCGTTGAGGAGGGACTGCCAGGTGTAGCCCAGCACGATCCCGCCGATGAGATTCGGCATGAAGAAGATCGTGCGATAGAAATTCGTGGCGGGTAGCTTCTGCGTGAGCAGATACGCCAGGAAGAACGCGATGATATTGACGCTGATAATGGATACGATCGCCACCGAAGCCGTGAAGATCAACGCCCCAACGTAGTTTTGTTGCTCCGTGAAGGCATTGACGTAATTCTGCACGCCCACCCAGGTGGCATCATCCAGCGTGGTGAAATTCGTGAACGAAAGATAAATACCGATAAAGAACGGGGCGAGGAAAGCTATCCCGAACGCCACGTACGTGGGCCCCACGAAGGCAAGCCCGTGTTTTTTCAATGTTTTCATGAGAAACCCCCTGTGAGGCGCGGGGCCCACCGCGATGGTGAGCCCCGCGCCTCACCTCAGGCAAGGCAAGTGTGGTAGCAGTAGGCGCGGGCGCTGCGTGGCGCGCGGCTGGCCAGCTACTTCACCCCGGCAGCTGCCTTCTCAGTGTTCCACTGGGTGACGAAGTAGTCCTTCACCTGATCCCAGCTTTCCTTACCGACGGCGTACTGGCTCAGGTGCTGACCCAGCCCATTCTTGAACTCCATGGACGGAGCCACCTGGAAGTCCCAAGCCACGTTGTAATGCTCAGTATCCTTCATGTACTTGATGACTTCTTTACCGAGCGGGTCGGTGGGCGAGAGGCTGGCGTATTCCTTGAAGGGGGCGATGAAGCCGAGGTCCTCCGCGCAAAGCTTGGCGCCGGTGGGATCATTGAGCATCCAGTTGAGGAAGTCCATCGAGGCCTTCTTATCGGCATCCGAGGCCTTGTTATTGATGGTCAGGTAAGCTTCGGTACCCACCGAGATACCGGCCTTTTCTTCACCCTTGACGCCCATGTAGATGGGCAGGAAGTGGATATCTTCCGCCTTGACGGTATTGCCGTCCACCCCATCAATCTGCGACCAGGCCCAGTTACCGTTCTGCACGAAAGCCACCTGGCCGAGCGCGAATTCCGCCATGGAATCGGTGACGGCCTTCGCGGTGGTTTGCGAGGGATCCACCGTGGAATCGGTGAGGTACAGGTCGAAGATCTTCTTCATATTATCCAGGTAGGTACCTTCGATACTCCCGGTGTCCTGCACGCCCTTATCCCGCAGTTCGTAGAAGAGCGGCCAGTTCATGAGGTGGGTCTGCCAGCGCCAGTCCTCATTCGGGGAAAGCGAGGTAACCGCGAAGGCGCCCTTGATGCCGAGCTCGTCCTTCTTGGCCTGCATATCGTCCGCGACTTCCTTGAGCTTGTCAAAGTTCTTGATCTCATCCACGGACTTCGCCTTGGCACCCGGCAGCGCGAAGTACTTTTGCAAAATGGCATCGTTGTAAATGATGCCATAGCCTTCCACCGCGTGGGGGACGCCGTAAACCTTGCCGTCATCTCCCTTGAGGGCCATCTCCTTATCCGTCATCGCCTCAATAAAGGGAGCATCGGAAATATCGCTGGCGTACTGCTTCCATTTGGCCAGGCCGATGGGGCCGTCCACGCGGAAAATAGTGGGGCCGTCCGCACGCCCGAGCTCATTGGCGAGGGTGGGCTCATACGAACCGCCGGTCGCGGATACGATCTTAATATCCACCCCGGTTTGTTCGTGGTATTTCTTCGCCAATTCTTGGAAGGCCTGGTCCGATTCCGGCTTGTAGTTGAGGAAGTAGACCTTGCCGGCCCCGCCTTCGCTTCCTCCGCCACTATCGGAATTGGATACGCAGCCACCCAATCCCGCGATGGCCACCAACCCAGCTGCGGCGAGGGCCGCAATCTTCTTCACTGAATGCATCGTTACGTCTCCTATGATCGTCAATGCCAGCAAGAAAGCCGCAACCGCGACAGCACCGTAGCGCCCCGGCTCCCTTGCCTGTGTGGTGATACTAGTTTACACCACAGTGTGACTTATCTTGCGTTCTACAGTTCTAATTTAATGTCACCTTCGCGTGTGCGTCCGGTGGTTGGGGTGGGGCGCCCATGGCAGGCACGCCCGTTGTTGCGGGCGTGCCATTGGGGCGACGACGCCGCCAGCCGCGCCATCAGCACCCTTCCTCGGTATCCGTGCGGAAAGGCACCAGGTAGACCGTGGTATCGGGCGGGAGCACCCCTTCTTCCAACGGCGCGGAGCTGAGGAGCACCGCCCAGCCTTCGGGCAGGGGGAGGGGCTCGGCAAAGGCCGTCATAATCAAGAGGTCACCGCGGGAAGTGGCGTCGTCGTCGCCCTGCGCAGCCTCGCCGCCAGCGGACGTGGCGCTTGCGGAAGTGGCGGCGGCGTCGCCCGCAAAATTGATGAGCGCGACGCCGCTGCCGGCGTACTCGGGCGCGCGGCGCAATCCGCCCAGACCCAGGTCGTAGCGGGCGCGCAGGTGCAGCAGCTCCGTGTAGTAGGCGAGCGCGGATTCCGGATCGGCTTCCTGCGCGTCCACCGCGAAACGGCCCCAGTCCGCGGGTTGGGGCAGCCAGCTTTGCCCTTCGGGTGAGAATCCGAAGGCCGGGGCATCCGCGCGCCAGGGAATGGGCACCCGGCAGCCGTCGCGCCCCAGCTCCGCGCCGCCGGTGCGCGCAAAAGTGGGGTCTTCGCGGGATTCGGGCGGCAGCTGGGTGGCTTCGGGCAGTTCGAGCTCTTCGCCCTGGTAGAGGTAGTAGGACCCGGGCAGCGCCGCCGTGAGGGTGTGCCAGGCGCGGGCCCGGCGCGCACCCACCGCCGCATCGGGCTGCGGGTCATCGGGGCCGATGCCGCTCGGGCCGTTCCCGCACCAGCCGGTGGTCACGCCCTCCAGGCCCAGGCGCGAGGTGGCCCGCAGGGTGTCGTGATTGGAGAGCACCCAGGTGGTGGGGGCACCCACGGCGTCGGTGGCACGCAGCGAGGATTCGATGAGCGCATTAATGCGGTCCGCACGCCAGGGCGCGGAAAGGTATTCGAAGTTGAAAGCCTGCTGCATTTCATCGCTGCGCACGTATCGAGCCAGGTCTTCCTCGGTATCCACCCAGGCTTCGGCCACCATCATGCGATCGCGCCCGTATTCATCCAGGATCGCGCGCCATTCGCGGTAAATATCGTGGACGGCGGGCTGGTTGGCCATGGGAGCGGGCGGCACGTTCACGTCCGGGTTGTAGCGCACGTCCTCCACCTTGTAGGGCCAGTCCGGGAGGGCCGGATCTTTGGCCAGGCCGTGGGCCACATCTACCCGCAGGCCATCCACGCCCCGATCCATCCAGAAACGAATGGTGTGAGCAAATTCATCATGAATAGCCGGGCTTTCCCAGTTGACATCTGGCTGCGAACGGTCAAACAGGTGCAGGTACCAGGTTTCTTCACGCTCCTGCGGGGTGCCTTTCACCCAGGGAATCTCCTTGACCTGCGACCAGGCCGGCCCACCGAAGGAGGACAGCCAATCCGTGGGCGGCTCGCTCCCACCTTCCCCGCGCCCGGGCCGGAACCAGAAATTATCGCGCTGCGGGGCGCCCGCGCCTGCCAGCACCGCTTCCCGGAAGAGCTTGTGATCCCAGGAGGTGTGGTTCGGGACGATATCCACAATGACTTTCATGCCGTGCGCGTGGGCGGCCTCGATGAGCCGCTCAGCATCGGCGAGGGTGCCGAAGCGCGGGTCGACATCGCGATAATCGGCCACGTCATACCCGGCATCGAATTGCGGGGACACATAGAAAGGCGAAAGCCACACCGCATCCACCCCGAGCTTCTCCAAATAATCGAATTTTTCGGTGATGCCGGGCAGGGTGCCGAGCGGCCCGCCGCTCGACGCATAGGACCGCGGATAAATCTGGTAAATAACGGCATCGCGCCACCACTGGTCACGCTGCTGGGGCGGGTGGATAACAGTGCCGGGGTGTTGTGCTGTCACGATCAACCTCTTCGTTGCCGGGAACCGGTGCCGGTTAGCACCGCACTTCCAAGCTTACGTGAAAGGTACGACGGCGCAGGCAGCTAGGCGAGCGCTCCCCCGGCGGCGCTGAGTTTGCGGCGGAATTCTTCCAGATCCCGGGCCGGGCCGGCCGGGAGTTCCCCGCCGTGTTCCGCAGCGGCTTCGAGCGCCGCGATGGCGGCCTGCCAGGCGGTGCGCGCCGCGGTCATATCCCGCGCTTCAGCGTGCAAATCGCCGAGCAGTCCGCGGCAGTGGGCGGCGGAGAGTTCCTCGCCCAGCCCCGCGTAGATCGCGGCGGCTGTGCGCATGGCGGGAACGCCCTCCGCGGGCGCGCCGTTTTTGGCCTGAGCGACCGCAACGTGATGCCAGGACATCGCCGCGACTTCCCAGGCGGCGCGCTCCGCTTCGGTGGCGGTGGCGCTCGGCTCCCCACCGGCGAGCTCCGTGGCGCGCGCCGCTACCTCCGCGAAATGCTCCGCGGCGGCCGGGTAGTCCCCGCTCCCGAGCACCGCGCGGGCTCGCCCGAAAGCGCAATCAATCGCATTAAATTCCTGGCCCGGGAGCGCCGCGAAAGCCACCTCCGCCGCCCGGTAATCGCGCGCGGCCGCAGCGAACTGCCCGGCGTCCAAGCGCGCCGCGGCAAGAGTGGCCCGAATAGCCACCCGCCCCAGATCCACCTCCGGCAGCGCACCCGCAGGTAGCAGCGCCGCTTCCAAAGCTGCGATAGCAGCGGTGAGATCGCCGGCTTCCGCGTAGGAGATTCCGGCGTTATACAGCGCATTAGCCTGCTGGGCTTCGTGCCCACCCAGGGCTTCGTACACGCCGGCCGCCTCCTGCATGGCCTGAGCGGCTGCGGCGTCGCGTGCGGCGTCGTGCAAAAAATATCCGTACGTTTCCCAGGCGCGCGCAGCCCGTAAAGACGGCGGCGCCACGCGATACGCCTCCACGGCACGGCGCGCGAGGCCGAGGGGGTTCTCCCCCAGCTGCCCGGTAGCGAGCGCCGCGAAATACAGGGCATCCGGGTCGCTCACCTGGGCAAACAATTCAGGCGTGGAACTGCCGGGAAGTGCGGAATCGGAAAGGTCCGTGCCGGGAAGGGTGCCGCCCGCGAGAATGCCGCCGGCGCTCCGGCCACCCGCGGCGCGGCGCTCGGTTTCCCGCGCCTCCACGAAACGGGCGCGGGCCTCATCTTCATTGTGGCGCTCGAGGGCGGCGAGCCCGGCGCGCAGCAGCTCGGTAACGGTGGCGTGCATAGACATGTCGAGACGGATGAGCCGGCCTAGATAGACCGCAGTTTTTGGAGGACTTCGATCTGGAGCTCCTGGGTATTCGGCGCGGTGCGGTAGGCCGAATACGCCTGGTTGTAGGAGATGCGGGCGGCGTCGAAATCGCCGGCCTCCTCGTTGATCTCCCCGATATGCCAGAAGCAATTACCCATACTCACGGCGGCATCCCCGTTTTCCGGGAACTGCTGGAAAAGCGAGATCGCGCGGCCGAGCCGGTCCGCTGCCTCGTCCATCTCCCCCACTGCCTTGAGGGAAATCCCCAGCTGGCCGTTGGTGACGGCGCGCTCGAGGTAGAGCTCCGGGTCGCGCTCGAACGCATCCGCGGCGGCGCGGTAGAGCTCGATGGCGTCCTTAATATTGCCGGCGCTGAAGGCCTGCTGGGCATCGTTGAAATAGGCAAGGCCCGCACGCTTGCCCTCGTGCGGATCGCGGGCGGCAGGCTCCGGATGCGCGGGAGTGACTGGTGTTTGCGTCATGTGCGGGCTTCTTTCTGACTTGTTCGGTTACGTGAGAGCGGCCGCCGGCGCGAGGCCGTGGCCTGGGCCACTGACCATTCTATAACTTGTGAGCGGAAACACAAACTCGGGGAAGGTGTGCCTGACGTGCGCGCGAAAAACCGGGACGGCTCCCGCACCCGACGCGCCGCGCTTGCTCCGCGCGCCAACGCTCGGGCGAGCACGCGAAAGGCGGGAGGCCGGGCGCTTTCACGCTCGACTCTCCCGCCTGATCGCTACGCGGCTGCGGATGTACCGCCGCGGTTATTCACCTGCGGCACTATCCGCCACGCCGCCACTATTCTACACGACGGCGCAGCACCAGCACCCCGCCGGCCAGCAGCGCGAGGACCGCTCCTGCGGCTCCCAGCACTCCCGCACCGGTGTGCGGCAGGCGCGGGCCGGAGCCGGCCTGCGCGGGCGGAGTTGGGTTCGCGCTCGGGGTCGACGACGCCGCCGGCCCGTCCGTGCTCGGGCTCCCCTGCGGCGCGGGCGCCGTGGTGCTCGCCGTGGGCACCGGGGTGCTCGGAACCGGGGTTGTTACTTCCGGAGCGCTCGGCTCCGGCGAGCTCGGAGCGGGCACCGTGGGTTCCGGAGCGCTCGGCTCGGGCGTTGTCGGTTGCGGCCCGGGTGCCGGCGCCGTGGTTGTTGGCACAGGTTCCGGCGTCGTGGGCTGCGGCGCGGGCGGAGCCGGCTCCGTCGTCGTTGCGCTCGGCGTGGGCTCCGGATCGGGCTGCGCGCGATCCGTCGTCGGCTGCGGCGCGGGCGCCGTGGTCGTCGGCGAAGGAGCCGGCGCGGGCGTGGTCGGTTCCGGAGTTGTCGGCTCGGGTGCCGGCGGAACCGGAGGCTCCGGCGGGACCGGGGGCTGCGGCGGCACAGGCGGGACCGGCGCCACGTAGTGGAAACCGAAATCGGCATCCAGCACATCGGCGGTGCTCAGGGTGATCTGCCCGGAGCTGGCCTTCTCCTTATCGCCCGAGCCTTCCCGGACGTGCGTCGTTTCCCAGGTTCCCTCGCGCTTCGGGAGGGTCGCGCGATCAACCACAACCGAGTACGTGCCAGGTTCCAGACCGCGCACAAGGTACTTGCCGCTGGCGTCCGTCGTCGTCGTAATAAATGGTTCCGTATCGCCGGGGCGGAACACCTTCACGGTGACGCCCGCCAGGCCCGGCTCGCCCGGATCGTCCGCGCCGTTGTTATTCGTATCCTCAAAGATGCGGTCCCCCAGGTTCACGCCCACGGTCAGGCAAGCATTCGCCTGTTTGCCCGCGAACTTCTGGCCCTTGGAATCGAGGCGATCCTTAGCCGGGGTGAGGGCCTCGTTGCAGACCTGCTGGGAGCGCGCGGTTTCATCAACCACCGCGTACAGGTGCAGCACCTCTTCGCCGCCCGGGGCGATCCCGCGTTCGTGGGTGAAGCGCAGGTAGGCATCATCGGTGGCGCTCGGGTCCGCGCCCTCCACCGGGTCACCGGTGTGGGGATCCACCACTTCGGTCACCGTGTCATTAATGCTCCAGGTGCCGGTGGCGGCATCGTACCCGCCGTTGGTGCTCCAGTAGCCCACGTAAGTGACGCCCTTGGGGAGCATATCGGTGATTTCCACGCCGGTGGCGAAGCCGGGGCCGGCGTTCTTGGCGCGCACCACGTACTCCACCACGGAGCCGGTGGCCCACCGCTCGGTTTCGTTCTGCTTCTCGATATCGGCGAGCTGCACGCCCTCGGCCAGGCCGGCGTGCGCGGGATCAGCGGTCACCTTCTCGCTCAGCACGCCGAGATCAGCGGATTTCGCGTGAATATTTTCCTTGGTGAGGTCCAGGTCGAAGGGCATGGTCAGCCCCACCTTGGCCGGCTCGGTCGGCATGACCGGCGCGCCGGTTTCGGCGTTCTTGCCGGTCACCGCGTAGCTATTCCAGGCGATACCGCGGGCGGCGGCCGGAGCCGTCACATTGGCGTTGATCGTCCAGGTATCGGCGCGGGTGAGCTTGGCATCCTGCGGGAATTCCACCCGGAAAGCGCGCACCTGGGAGAAGTCCCCGCCCAGTTCCTCGGCGGTCTTCCAGGTGCCCGGCTCGCAATTCTGCGGGCTGGAATCCTGAGCGGCACCCAGCTCCATGACTTCGCCACGGCACGGGTTGATCGAGGTGGAGTACAGCACCGAGGTGGGCTGCGGGGTGCCTTCCCCGAAGGTCAGCGGGCCGTTGAGGCGCGGGCGCCACGTGGAGCCACGCTCATTTTCCGGGGTATTGGCCCCGCTCACGCCGTGGTCACCCGGGTAGGGCAGCACATCGTAGGCCACCACCCCGGAGACTCCCGCATTGCCGTTATTGACCAGGTCCAGCTTGAGTTCGGCATTGGAGGCCGGCGAAACCGTCCCGTAATTCGGGTTGGCTTGGAACTCGGTATCGACGTCACCCTTCACGTAATTCTTACCCGCGAGCGCCGGCAAGCCCGCCACGTTGAACTTCGTGGAGGTGGTGCAGCCGCGCGCTTCGGGGCGGTTGAGGCCGTCGAGGTTATCGGTGAGTTTGCGGCTATCCGTGCGCGCCCACCAATTGCGGATGCACTGGTTCGGGGCGACGGCGGTGCCCAGGTTCGGGCGCTTGGCGTCCGCGAGGATCATGTCATTGGTGTTTTCGCCAGGCTCGGTGGCCGCGGTGATTTTCGCACCGAAGTAGAGCACCATTTCCGAGGAGTTGGAGCGGCTTTGATCGCCGGTGCTGGGCGGGGCGAAGTAATCACCCGTACCATCCTCCGGCCAGGTAAAGCGCACCAGTTGGCGCTGCTTGCCGTCCACGGTTTTCATCTCGGTTTCCACCCGCATTTTGTCGAGCGGGAGGGTGGCCGGCCAGTTCGCGGAGGTGGTGATCTGCTGCGTGGGATCGTATTCCATTCCGGGGGCGAGCAGGTCCATAATCACCGGGTAGAGCTTGGCGCCCTTGCCGGTGTAGAAGCCCAGCCCGAAGGTGTAGGTCTGGCCGGTTTGGAAGAGCTCACCGGGCTTGGTATCGAGGTTGCCGACCATCTGGCCGCCCAGGTGCGAGGTTTTCGACACCCCGTAAGTGGGGTAACCGTCCACAATCGCGACCTGCGCCGCGGATTCCCGCGTGGTGATTTTCGCGGGCAGGTCCGGGGTCGGGTTGCCTTCGAAATCGAGGGATTGCGCGGTTACGACGGCGCGATTCTCCAGCGTGGGGACCTCGTAGCGCGGGGCGTAGCTGTAGGTGGCGCCGTCGGGCGCGGTGGTGCCGTTGTGCACATCGGCCGGGAAGTCCGCCACCACGGTTCCGCGGATTTCCAGCGTAATATCGCTCCGCTCACCGTTGACTACGTCCACGTCCAGGGCGATGGAGGTGATCTCTTCTCCCGCGGGAACGGTGAGCGGGAAATCGCGGGTGGTAGTTGGGTCGACGACGACGCTCAGCTGCTTCCCACTCGTGGTGGTGTAGGTGACTGTGGCCGGGACATTCTTACGGAGCGGGCGGACCAGGCCGGCCTTGACATTGCGCAGGGCCGGGGTGGCGCAGGCGCCGGGAGTTTCCGGGGAGACGTAGCGACAGGGCAGGTTATCGGCCACGTGCACGCGCAGCGGCACATTTCCGGTATTCGACCAGGAAATATCCCAGCTGGCTTCCCCGTCGCGTTGGGTCACGGCCTTATTGGCGGTTTTGCGGAAATTGCCTTCGGCACGCAGGTTTTGCAGCTGGCGGGTCACGGAATCGGTGGCGGTGACGGCCGCGTGCTTGGGATCGAGCGGGGTGCCGGTGGCTTGCACATTGTTGGTGGCGCTGGCACCTTCAGCGAAGGTACCTGCGGGGAAGGCGACCGTGACGCGGTAATCTGCGATGGCGCGCACGACGGGTGAGCCGGGAACCACCCAGGTGACGGCGCGGGTGGCCGGATCGTAGGTGCCGCCATTGGTAGCACGTACGAATTCCGCACCTTCGGGCAGGGTATCGACCAGGCGGATCTCGGTGAGGCCCATGAGGCCGGGCGTGCCGGTGCCCGGATCCTGGAATTTGTTTTCGTTGGTATTGAAGGCGCCTTCGTAACCGGCGGTAATGGTGTAGGTGTACTGGCCGCCGATGGCCGGCTGGGATTCGGGAGCGAATTTACGAACCGCGATGGTGGGGGTGGCGTGAACCGGGGTGGCCAGTTCCACCGGGTCGGCTACCAGGCCGTTTGTTTCGCCGGCCACCTTCGGGTGGATCGCTTCGCCTTCGGGCCAGCGCAGGTTTTCCGGGCGTACCTGCACGCGCATGGCGCCGGTGGTTCCCACCGGCACGGTGCCCAGGTTCCAGGTGTAGGTATCGCCTTCGCGCACCGGGACTGCGGATTGGTCATGGGAAGAATTGGTGGCGCTCACGTGGGTGAGGGGGAGCTGATCGGTATCGGAAATGGAATCGACCAGGCCGGGGATGGTCACGCTGAGAGTGGTGTTCTCGCATTGACCTTGCACGCCGGCGCAGGACCATTGCACGTCATAGCTGGCCAGGGCGCCGGATTTCACGCCGTTGGTTTTCTGGTCGGCGGGTTCGGCCACCGCGACTTCCAGGCGGGCCGAGGCCGCTTCCGCGGCACGCTCGGCGTTTTCGGAGTTTTCAGTGTTTTCGCCGGTGGCGTTGGTAGTTTCGCCGGTGGTGTTTGCGGCGTTGTCACCATTCGTTGTGACTCGCACGTTCGCGGCCATGGCCGGCGCGGTCAGCGGAATCGCTCCGCCCACCGCGACGAAGGCGGCAATAAGCGCCGCCACCGCACCCGTGATCAACCGGTGCGCCGCGACTCGCGAACGCGCCGCTCCCGTTTTTAATTTTTGCATTCTTAGATCCCTTATTAGTTACCCGTTTTTACCGGATTCCACGCCCCGGCGGCGCGGTGAGACGCCCCCAAACACGTGGCTCAGCTGCGGAAACACCTTGATGACTCGAGGCACTCCTGGCGCCCCGCGATTATAAACCGTTTGGAAGGTGTTCAAGCACGACTTAAATAACTATGTGGTAAATCTTATCTTCCGAGGTAGCTGTCTCAGAGTATGACCATGTGCGCTGGTGGTGGTGCTGGGGCGTTGGCGGCGGCGGGAATCCCACAACTCACACAAGTCTCACGGATTTCAATAGTCACACGAGCCTCTGCGGGGGTGGTAGGTGTTTTCAGAGCTGTAGTGCAGATGTTGTACATGCGAAGTACATCTCGGAAAACACACCCGCCTCCCGCCGGGCAGGGTAGGTGGAGTGGGTCATTTTCAGCTTCAAGGCTGCAAAGTGCGCGTTCTGGACATCGCCCCCCCGTGAAGTGCGCATTTCGGACCATCACCCTCGTCAAGTGACGCTTCTATATGTTGTCAAGAGGCAAGTACGGTTTCCTCGGCACGCATATGCCTGGTCAAGAGGCGATACACCCGCCGGGCCAGGTAGCGTTTAAGCACACGTATAACCTCGCGTTTCGTTTTCCCCTCACCAAGGCGCTTTTCCACATACGCCCGGGTTTCCTCATCCGACCTCATACGCACTAACACCGCCATATGTAAAGCATAATTCAACGCCCGATCCCCACCCCGACTAAGCCGATAACGTACCGTGTTACCCGAACACGCCGGAATCGGACACACACCCGCTAGGGAAGCGAAAGCCGCCTCACTACGAACACGCCCAGCATGGGAAAACGAGACAATGATCTGCCCGGCAGCAAAAGGCCCTATTCCCGGTAAATCAAGTAAAAGCGGGGCCACTAGCTGGACAATCATCTTGATCTGCCCCAAATTCTCCTCCAGACACTTTCCAAGGTCGAGGATACTTTGAGCCCAACGCCGGGCTTCTTGCTTAGCGATCACCATCTGGATATCCTCACCAGGAACATTCTCTAACCTAGCCAGGCCGCTAATCTGGGCGGTAGTGAGAGGCCGGCGGGCATCCACCCCCACATCGATTGTCCGCACGAGTGCGGTTAGGGCGTTTATTTGCGCGGTTTTCGTGCGTGTGAGTTGGCGCCGGCTTGCCATGAGGATACGTAAGGCTTCACGCTCTGTGCCTTGCCTGGGGATGGTCAGGGCGTTTTCCTCGAGTTTCAAGGCCCGCCAGGCGATGTGGTAGGCATCGATCTTATCGGTTTTAGGTTGGTAGCGGCCCTTCCCGTCCGGGCGGGGTGCTTCCACCACGGTATAGCCCTTGCCTTGAAGGAAACGGGTGAGGGTGGCCCCATACGAGGCAGTGCCTTCCACCACGATAAGCACATTAGCGGTGTCCTTAGTGGCGTGTTTCGTGATCCAGGTGGCGGCTCGGGTATGCCCGGGCGTGGTGTTCGCGAAGGCCTGGTTGATGACCTCGATGCCGGTGGGGCATTCCAGGATGGAGAACACGTGTTTTTTCGCGTGGGTGTCCACCCCGATGACGTATGTGTAGTGGTGTGCGACAATTGCCATGTGGATACAGCCCTTTCTTGGTTGTGTCTATCGGGTGTCTGTCCCGGCGCCCTGGCGGGAGTTCGTTTTCCTTTTCAGGGTTGGTTCATCGGCATCACTGTGGAGAGTCACACTCTTGGTGGACGTGCTTCTAATCAGGCCAGTATGAACCGGCCGGGACAGGCCATAGCCATGGTGGCGGCCATGTCACTTCCAAGACACTCCCGCGTGTTTTCCAGGCTGTTTAGGCCTGGTGCGGGCAGGTCAGCGCGTAAGCGGGGCACGCCACCGTGGCTATGATCTATCCTGCCAGCCGATCCCAGATCAGCTACACACAAGTCTCACAGCGCGTAAGGAACATGAATTCGCTCTGAAACAGTGCTCTCCCGCGCACTTTGTTTTCGGGCAATAGGGGGGGCCACCGGGACTAGCCACTATCCACCTATTACTGCCCAGCAAAGTGGTACTCGACGACGGCGGAACACGCAAAGTGGTACTGCACGACAGAAAATCGGGGGTTGGCTGTAGCTCCAGTACCACTTTGCGATCCGACATGATGACGGGCAACCCGCATCGCCATCAGCTCCGCAAGCTGAAGCTTTCCAACGCGAAAGAGGGCAAAGCGAGCAAAGAAAGCATCGGAAAAGACGCACGAAGTGCAGCACAAAGGGCCGGCAGCCCAAAATGAACTACCGGCCCTTGTTACCGCTATGACCGCTATTACGGCTCATGCGCGGAGCCGCGAACGGCGCACGACCACGCCCGCTTCACGAACGGCCCGCAAGCGCCACGCGCTCGCGCACCAACATGCCCGATCCGCGGGCACCGCGCTTACTTCATGCGGGTGCCGGTGGAGCCGAGGCGCTCGCACGCTTCGACAACGCGGGCGGCCATACCAGCTTCGGCGGCCTTGCCCCACGAGCGCGGGTCGTACTGCTTCTTGTTGCCCACTTCGCCGTCGATCTTGAGAACGCCGGAGTAGTTGGTCAGCATCCAGTCGGCCACCGGGCGGGTGTAGGCGTACTGGGTGTCCGTGTCCACGTTCATCTTGATGACGCCGTTTTCCACCGCGGTGCGGATTTCTTCGGCGGTGGAGCCGGAGCCACCGTGCATGACCAGGTCGAAGGGCGATTCCTTGCCAACCTTGGCACCGACTTCCTTCTGGATCTCACCGAGGATTTCGGGGCGCAGCTTGACGTGGCCGGGCTTGTACACGCCGTGCACGTTCCCGAAGGTCAGCGCGGTGATGTAGCGGCCGTTTTCGCCCAGGCCAAGCGCTTCAACCGTCTTGAGGCCATCCTCAGCGGTGGTGTACAGCTTCTCGTTGATTTCGCCGACGACGCCATCTTCTTCGCCGCCCACAACACCGATCTCAATTTCGAGAATGGTATTGGCCTTCTGGGAGAGCGCCAGCAGCTCCTTGGCGATTTCCAGGTTCTCATCCAGCGGCACGGCCGAGCCGTCCCACATGTGGGAGTTGAAGTAGGTCTGCTTGCCGGCCTTGTGCTGCTCAGCTTCGAGCTCCATAAGCGGGCGGATCCAGGAATCGATGTTCTGCTTGGCGCAGTGATCGGTGTGCAGGGCGATGGTCACATCGTAGTTCTTGGCGACGGCGCGCACGTACTCCACCAGGGCGATGGAACCGGCCACGCGATCCTTGACGGTGGAGCCGGAAAGGTATTCGGCGCCGCCCACGGACACCTGGATGATGCCATCCGATTCGGCTTCCGCGAAACCGCGCAGGGCAGCGGTGGCCGTCTGGGACGAGGTGACATTGATGGCCGGGTAGGCAAACTTATTTGCCTTGGCGCGGTTGAGCATTTCGTCGTACTGTTCGCGGGTTGCAACAGCCACTGAGATCTCCTTTATTCGGCGTTCCTCGAACCATCTGTCCGAGAGGTTTTCTGTGTGAGCACGCGAACCACCGCGATGTGGCGAAGGCTCCGTGCGAGTGCCGCGACCGGCACTCTTTGAGGGTTCCTCAAACAGATTTTATTATCCCACGTTTGGCCCCGCCGTGGCCGGACCTTTGCCCTGAGGCGAAAGATTCACCCCGCCGCACATTCGGGATACGATGAGCGAGGAAGCGGCATGCCGGCCCGGTGCACGCACGCGTGCCCGCATGGGACCGATCCGCGCCGGCCGCCGCGCCGCCAACCGCCAGCACGAGGGAGTCACCATGATCACCAGCGACACCACCGAGGCCGCTCGCGAACTAGCCGAGCTCATGGCCGGGCGCACCACCGTAGTTATCGCGGGGGCGGGCGTCTCCACGGCGTCCGGCATTCCCGATTACCGCGGCACCGGCTCCTCCGATGCTCCCTCCATTGATTACGACGCTTTCGTTTCGGACCCGGTATGGCAGCGCTGGGTGTGGCAACGTAATCAGGAAACGTGGCGCGCGCTGAGCGGCGTCGTCGCCAATAATGCCCACACGGCACTGGCCCGTTTCGAAAAAGCGGGCCTTATTAATGGTGTCGCTACTCAAAATGTCGATAATCTCCACCAGAAGGCCGGTTCCACCAGGCTCGCGGAACTGCACGGGAATTTTTTGCGGGTCGTATGCGTGGAGTGCGGGGCGGAGTTTCCGCGCGCGGAGATTGCGGCGCAGCTCGACGCGCTCAACCCGGGCTGGCCCGAGGATCCCGATCCCGCGCACGTGGCGATTTTGGCTTCCGCGGACCGCGCCGGTGCGGAGGCCTCCACGTTCCGGGTGGCGCCGTGCCCGCGCTGCGGCGGTCTGCTCAAACCCGCGGTGGTATTTTTCGGCGAGGCGTTGCCGCGCGATGCGATGGAGCAGTCTTTTGCGTGGGCGCGCGAGGCCGATGTGGCGCTGGTGGTGGGCACGTCGCTCGCGGTGCTGACCGGCTCGTGGGTGCTGGGCGAGGCGCTCCAGCACGGCGCGGCGTGCGCAATTATTAATATCGGCCCGACTACCGCGGATCGTTACGCCGATCTGCGCGTGGAGGGGGACGTGGGGACGGTGCTCGCGGGCGCCGCGGATCTTTTAGGAGCGTGAGTCCATGCGTGGTTCAGCTTTTAGCGACGACGACGGCGCACGCGGCTGGTTCAAACGCCGCCGCCAACGTAAACGCGCCCAAGACCTGGCCGAATGGCAGACCCGCGCGCACCGTTCGGCATTTTCGGAAAGCCCGCCGCGCGCCGGTGCCGGCTCGGCTTTCTCGGAGCCGGAAGGCGAGCGCCGGCCGGTGGTGGCGCGGGCGAAGGAAGGCGCGCGGGGTAGCGCGGGTGGGCGAGTTAGCGCGGGCTCGCGGGGCAAAGAGCTCTCGCGCACTCGCCAAAGCTCCCGCACGAAACCGCATCCTCGCGATGAGCGGGCAATGCGCCAGGCTTACGCAAGTTCGGCGCAACTGCTGCCTACAGTTCCGCCGGTCCCCTATCCCGCGAGCGCGAGCGCGCAGCAGGCCGGCGGCGCAACCGGGCCCTACGGCGCGGCGCACGCCACCGGCGCAACCGGATCCTACGGCGCAACGCATACCACCGGCACAACGCGGGTCAATACCGCGCCGCCACCCGAGGAGCCGAAGAAAAAGAAGGACCGCGGCCTCTTCTGGTGGCTCATCATTGTTTTTGTGTGCTTCCCGGCCGGGTTCTTCCTTGCCGATATGGAAGATGAGGTAAGCGATCCGCCGGCCGAGGTGGGGAGCGCGCAGAACGCTGAAGATTCCGGCGGCGCAGATTCCGGCGGCGCCGGGGGCGCTGCGAACGCCGCGGTTCCCGAGGCTGGCGCGCAGCCGCTGGCTACTTACGCACCCGTCCCCCAGAATCTTGCCGAAACGCAGGCGGTGCGTACGGAATCACACATTCCTGCCTTCCTGGATCGGCCTTTCGTTATCCCCGCCGGGCACGTTTTCGGCGGCTACAACGCTAAGGCGGATTCCACGAGCTTTTATGACACGGAAACCGGGCAGCTGCGTTATTCCTTGCCTGGGGAGCTCACGTGTACCCAGGCTGGTGACACCGCGAATATGTGGTGCACGCCAAATTACTGGGGGAATCCCTTCGCCAGCTCATATATTTCGGACACTCCTGCCACTTTGCGTGCGGCGGCGGATGGCGCGGTGATCTGGCAGAGCAGTTCGGAGGCGCAGGCTTTCGCGCCCGGGGTGCTGCTCTCCCAAGCTGGGGGCCGCGAGGATCGTTTCTCTTGGCTCTCCCCCACGGACGGCGCGGTGCTGCACGAAATAACCCGCCCCGCCTCGCTCGGGAATTTTCACGTGGCGCCGAGCGGGGAGCTGCTGCTTTTTGATCGGGAGAGCACCACGGTCAACTGGACTGTTTTCGATTCCGGAGGCCGCACTCGTGGTTCTGGTTCGGTGGAGGCGGAGGATGTGGAAAGCGCCTCGGTCGTGCCAACCACGGATGGCTGGTTCATCCCGGAGGCCAATCTGGCTATCACGCTGGAGGGGAAGGTGAGCACCGGGGCACCGTTGCCTGGAGAAGTGTCGGTGCGGGAGGCTAGCTGCCCGGCTCCGCAAGCGAGTAACGCGCAGCTGCGGGAGAATCTGGAGAAACTGCTCGGGCAGCAGCCGGCGAGTTCCGCCGCGCGGTATCAGGTGGCGATCTCCGCCTGCGTGCCGGGCGGGGTGACGTATCTTTCTAGCTTGACCGGATCTACCACCACGGTAGTGGCGGCGGGTCAGCTGCGGGAGATTCCGCTCGCGAGCGCTAGCTTGGATTTTGCGGCGCTCGGTAACGGGATTGTGTTGACGGGTTACCGTGAGGATTCCCGTGACGCCACCTTTGCTTTCGACTGGAACCAGGGCGAGGCCCCGGTCTGGTCAGTGCCCGCCACCATAACCGATGCCGTGCCCGGCTACGGCTTCGTCGGCACCGACTATTCCACCCCCGATTCCAAACCGGCCTACTACGCTTTCCGGGCGAAGTAGGTCTTGAGCAGCAGCCGCGGTCTTGAGCTTCGTCCGCGGTCTTGAGCCTTTGCCGCGGCATTGCTAGAGTTTATTCACCAGTACCGGCCCGCCCATCCGCCTCGCGAGTGGGTCAGGGCCGGTCTTCACACACCGTCACTTCTCTTCTGAACCCGCACCACCCCGCGGTGCCGGGTGCCGCTTGTCGATATACGCGCTGCACCCCATCGAGGTCACCAGCATCCACACCACCAGCAGGAACGACGGCCACCGAATCGATTCGTACGCGTACTGAAACACCAGGAAGGACAGCCCGGCAATGATTCCGTAGCCGGTGTCGAGGAGGTATCCGAAGCGCCGCGGCGTTCGCCCCACCGCGCGCGTCATGTAGAAACTGGCGATGCTAAAAAGAATAAGTACGACGACGAAGCTCCATAGCGGGAAGGAATGCCGGCCAGCAAGGAAAACCACCGCGAGGGCAAACCCGAAGCCGACGAGGAGGATGATCAGAAAGCTTGCGATCTTACCAATGGGGACTTTCCTGCTTAGCTGCCGATGCTGCGGTGCGTCTGCCATAGACCATTCCCTTCGCCATTGAATATCGGCCATAATTATCCTATGAACGAGGATGTCACACAAGAACCTACGCAGCAGCACACAGACACCACGCAAGCACCCGCCGATTCTGCGCAAGCACCCGCAAGCTCCAGGCCCGCATCCGTAGATTCCACACACGCACCCAAGAACCGCGAGAAATCCGCCGAGAGGGCGTACCGCTACCGCAAGGGTGCTACTTTGCTCATCGTGGTCGTTGCCGGATTGACTGCGGCGATACTCCTGTTCTGGGCCACCGGTGATCCGGAGGTGGAGATGTGGATGTTCTGGACTTCCACCCTCGTTTACCTGGCGGCGAGCGTGCTTCTCACCAAAGCTGCGGCAGCCCTGCGCCGGGCGCGTGGCGTGCGAAGTCCGTGGGGCTATGTCTTGGATACCATCTACGGTGCTTTCTTCGGCATCTCTTTCATCATCGCAACCGAGCTACCCCGCATCACGCTCTTCGGCGGCCTCAACTGGTACTCCGGCCTGGCCTGGCTCTGGCTCGTCGCCTTCGCAGTGTTCTTCAGCACCTACCTGGCCCAGCGGCATCCGAGCAGAAGCAGCGAGCCAGCAGGGAAACCGCACGAGTGACGGGTAGACTGAGGACGTACAGGGCACGCCGCAACGGTTCCCTCACCCGTAATTTGAGCAAGAACTATGCTCAACCTAAGAATCGAAAGGGGTACCTACGATGAACCGTGAAGCCCGCGAGCACAACGAAACCATCACGCCTAACAGTGCGCAGATCGAACGGTTGCGAATCGCCTTTCCCGAGTACTTCGATGAGCAAGGCTCCTTCATGCTCGACAGATTCGAGCAAATGCTCAAAGAAGAAGACCTGAACCTCACACGCGAAGGCTACGAGCTGAAATTCCTCGGCAAGTCATACGCGAAATACCTAGCGGGTTTAGAGACCGAAACCGTCGTGGTTCCTGACCTGGAGCACAATGCCGAACCCGAGAACAAAGACTCCGAGAATCTTTACATAGTCGGCGACAACCTCGACGCCCTCCAACATCTGGTCAAGTCGTACGCAGGCAAGGTCAAGTGCATCTATATCGACCCGCCGTACAATACAGGATCTGACGGATTTGTGTACAACGACGATTTCGGATTCACCGCCCAGCAGCTCGTCGAACGAATTGGCATCAGTGAAGACGAAGCCGAACGCATACTCGACATGCAAGGCAAATCATCCCACTCCGCATGGCTCACCTTTATATATCCACGCCTCGTGCTAGCCAGGGAGCTTCTGAGTGATGACGGTGTGATCTTTATCAGTATTGATGAAAACGAACAGGCTAATCTTACTCTGTTGTGTGATGAGGTCTTTGGCGAGCAAAACTCAATAGGAACCCTAATTTGGAAATCAACTCCTGGATCAAATACCGGCTCTGACTTGAAGACAGTCACTGAATATGTCGTGACTTACGCAAAGAATGCCGCTGATGCAGAATTCAAAGGCGTGGCCCCCGACGCCAATACGTACAGGAGAAGGGATGAACATTTCCCTTGCAGGGGCCCTTACAAGGAAAATAAACTTGACCGCCGGATGACAGGGAATCATTATTCAGATTCTCTGAACTATCCAATACCTATGCCTGATGGAACAGAATTGTGGCCTGGAAATAGCACGACGAAAATTGAACATTGGAACTGGAGATGGAACCAGGAAAAGGTCAAATGGGGTCTTAAAAATGGCTTTATTTTGTGTAAACAACGAAATGGAAGTTGGTCTGTTTATTTCAAGCAGTACTTACTTGTAGATAACACAGATACTCCTATAAACAGAGGTGTACCTCCGAAGAATTTACTTGAAATCGACGGACTTTCGGTTAGTGATCTAGACGGAGTTAGCTCCGCCCGAGGGACGGCAGATGCGATCTCAGTATTAGGAGAAAAATACTTCGATTACCCCAAGCCCCTAAACTTAATCAAATACCTACTATCCCTCATGCCCTCTGACGGGATTTATGTAGATTTCTTTTCAGGTTCGGCAACAACTGCGGAAGCTGCTTTGCGTCTTAATGCCGAAACCTCTTCAACACGGCGATGGATTCTTGTGCAGATACCCGAGCTGGTAGCACCGGACTCGATTTCAAGCGCTTCGCGAGTTGCTTACAGAGATGGTTTTCGCACGATTGATGAGATTGGTCGTGAGCGGATTAAGCGCGCGGCCGCCAAGATCAAGGAGGACACTGACGCGGACATTGATTATGGCTTCAAGCTCGTGCGTCTTGAGTCACCGAAGATAAAGACTTTGGATGAGCTTGATTCCTTCACCCCAGATCCGGCAGAAGTTCTTGCTGGGGATTATGTGTCGAAATTTGATCTTGATGGCACTCCTGGTCGAGAAGTAGTTTTGACTACGTGGCTGAACCAGGACGGTTTCGGGCTGCTTGCTAAGCCCCGCAAGGTCGAGCTTGTGGGTTACGTGTTAGATGTTTGCGAGGATTCGGCTTACATCATCAATCCCGGAATCACGTCGGAGGATCTGCAGGAGCTAGTGCGCCGGCTTGAGACTAACGAGTTGCAGTTGAGCCGTGTGGTGGTGTTCCCGTATTCGGTGACCTTTAGCGTGATGCATGAGTTGAAGAAGAATCTATCGGTGCTCAAATCAGGGCAGAGCGTTGAAGTAATCGAGAGGTTCTAGAGCCAATGAAGATTCGTCTGCAGACTCTTGAGCATCAGACGCAGGCTATTGCCGCGCTTGGGCACGTGTTTGATGGTGTTGAGCTGGATTATTCGTCCCGTAATGAGGCGAACCCTGTTTTCGATGTTGGCGATCCGAAAATTGCGGAGAATATCGCCGAGATTCAGCAGGGCCAGCTAGAGGGTGTTCCGGCTATTGCTAAATGCCTGCGCACCCGGCAGGGGGATGCTTACCTTGGCGTCGATGTACGTATGGAGACTGGTACCGGTAAAACATACGTGTATACGCGTGCTATGTTCGAATTACATAAGCGCTTCGGGTTCAACAAGTTTATTATTCTGGTGCCCTCAACACCGATTAAGGAAGGCACACGGAACTTTATCGAGTCCGACTACGCCCGTGAACATTTCGCCGATATCTATGGGATGCAGACAAGATTATCTTTAGAGGTACTCAATCCTCAGAAGCGTTCTAAAGGCCGCAAGATGTTTCCTACAGCGGTGACCTCCTTTGCTTCTGCTTCCAGGTTGCAGCGTAACCGGATTAATTGCTTGTTGATGACTGATGGTATGTTGCAGTCAAAGGCGACGATGGCCAAGGATTATGACCAGACCGTCCTCGGTTCGGCATCGGTGCCGTATGAGGCATTGGCCGATACTCGTCCGATTGTATTGATTGATGAGCCGCACCGTTTCCGCAAAGAGAATAAAGCCTGGAATACCCTGATCGAGCAAATTCACCCTCAAGCGGTTATCCGGTTTGGTGCAACGTTCCCTAAAGCCGAAAAGAGCGGGGTGGTTGATTACAACAACTTGGTATTTAACCTTGGCTCTATTGAGGCGTTCAATGATCAGCTGGTTAAGGGTGTTGCAGTGCAGTACCCGCAGAACCCCGCCGAGAGGTCGGTGCGGTTGAAACTGACAAGCCTGTCGGCATCTAAACCCAAGACGGCCACATTTAGAGATGAGGATTCGAAGAAGACTTTTGAGCTGAACCTTGGCGATAGCCTGGGCAACGTTGACGGCAATTTCGCCGGCATCACGGTCGAGGGCGTTGGTAAGACTGAGAGTCCTGCGATTAAGTCCGGTGTCACGTTATCGAACGGGCAAATCCTCGCGCGCGGGGACACCATCACCTCTGGAGTGTATTCAGACACTTATCAGGCATTGATGCTCGAGCGTGCTATTGTGAATCATTTTGATGCCGAGTGGGAGAATTTCAGGCGTGCCCGCAAGGTGAAAACACTGAGCCTATTCTTCATTGATTCGATTGATTCCTACCGTGGTGAAGAGGGTCGCGACGGGCATCTGCGGCTGAAGTTCGAGGAACTGCTGGCTGAGGAGATTAAACGTCGACTTGCAGGTTTTGAATCCCCTAGTGACTCGCTATCTCGCGAATACGTCGAATACTTGCGGGCATCCTTGGCTGATGTTCAAGCGACGAATGGCGGCTATTTCTCGGCTGATAATTCCTCTAGTGATGAGGCTATCCAAGCTGAAGTGGATGCGATTTTACGTGATAAAGAATCGCTGTTGTCATTCCGCAACCACGATGGAACTTGGAACACAATGCGGTTCATTTTCTCCAAGTGGACGCTACGCGAGGGGTGGGATAATCCCAACGTGTTCCAAATCGTCAAACTACGATCTTCCGGATCTGAGATCTCTAAACTCCAAGAAGTCGGTCGCGGGCTGCGTCTGCCAGTTGACGAATATGGCAACCGGATAGCTGGAGAACAGTTCTACTTGACCTATTTAATTGACTTTACCGAAGCTGACTTCGCCAACCGGTTAATCAACGAGATCAACGCTGAGGCTGCCACCGACACCCGTAACGTCGGGAAACTCTTGGAGCAAATCGCCGCTAAATACGGACAAACAGAAAAACAATTATTCATACTGCTCCTAACCCAGGACCTAATCGACACCGATAAGAATATTATTGAAGGGAAAGCCGAAAAACTGTTTTCACTGTACCCCGAGTTTAATACTGGGCTAAAGCACGATAAAGTGGTTGAGAAACCGTTGCGCGTTAATATCCGCAAAGATAACTTCGCCAAAATCAAATCACTTTGGACGCTAGTGAACAAAAAGTACTACCTACGCCTTGAAGAACTCACAGATACGGAGCTACAAGAGTGTGTCGACTACGTCCTTGGATGCGAAGAGGACGTGTACTCTCAACAAGTAGGTCTAGTCAGGCAGGAACGTATTCAACGTGATGAAACAGGACAACTGGTTACACAATCTGAGGCGTTAGATACCTACAAGATTGAAGATGCACTCACCTATGGAGATTGGCTGAAAGCGGCTTATAAGCAGACTTTCTTGCCCACAGAGGCAATTCATGCTGGTCTTGTTCGCAGAAATGCCGATCAGAAACTGCCGGATGATTTCTTTACGAAGGCGACTTTAGCAAAGTTCGTATCTAAGTTCCATAATTGGATGCAAGACACCTTCGTCAACCGTTTCTCCTATACAAAGATCGAAGGCATAACTGGACCCACGGCATTGACCAACGCAGACGGTCAGCCACTGGATTCCATCGTACAAGGCAACGTCGGAGTGTTCAGAGATACGCAATCAAAGGTGCCAGAGCGTTATCTTTACGATGCATTCGTATACGACTCTGATCTTGAACAGCAGAACATCAAACGCTCCTCAGTTAATGAGGTAGTTGTTTTCGGTAAGATCCCGCGCCGTTCCATCAAGGTGCCGCTGTATTTCGGCGGAACCACAAGCCCGGACTTCATGTACGTGCTACACACTGAAGACGGCGACGTGACATTAAACTTCATCGTCGAAACCAAAGACGTCAAGGACAAGAACGATCTGCGCGGAACCGAAAAACTCAAGATCACGGCCGCAAAGAAGTTCTTCGAATCTATGCAGGAAGCAGGTGTTAAGGTCCGCTTCGAGCCACAACTGAAAAACGACGACATCGCGGTGATGATCAATCAGGTGGTGCAATTTGGATAGATGGGAACCCCGCACCGATCTGGAGATGCTTCACAATCTGCTGTTGCAGGGCGAGAATGAGCACTTGGACTACAAGCTCCGCCTCGATCTCGATAACGCTGAAGGGCGAGTAAAATTCGCCAAAGACATAGTTGCCTTAGCGAACACGCATCCTGGCGGGCACCTAATTGTTGGAGTGAATAATGATGGGTCGATTCCAGCTCAGAAGGAGCACTTTGACCCGGATCAATATGACAGTGCGAAACTTCGTGACCGAGTGTCTAAGTATGTAGAGGGACCAATTGATATTCGGTCCCAAATCCACAATATTGACGGCAGTAAAGTCCTATTGATCGCCGTATCTCCTGGAACGACATATCCCATTCCGATGAGCAAGTCAGGTGACTACACAGACTCTCTTGGCAAGAATTGCCAGGTATTTCGAGCTGGAGACGTGTATCTGCGTGAAGGTAGCCAAAACGTTGCCTTGCGATATGGGCACTGGGAACGGCTTCTTTCAGCACACGATCAGCAGATACGTGACGATACCCACCGCACTATAGATACCCTCATCAAGAAGCTTTCCAAGCTACAGGTCAATAGCTCAGGTACTGCGCTCAGCATCCCTTTGTCACTCGACATGAGCTACGGCTCGTTGAGCGTAGCAGTTGCTTCGCACCTTTCAGCCACCGATACGGTTCCAGTCGAACAGCTTCTACGTAAAGCCCTCCAATCGGAAGATGCCCAACAGGATCGGAAACTGACCATTATCGCTGTTGTTGCAGTACAAGCGTTGGCGTACAACAACCTTGATTTGGTCTCATTTGCGGTGGATCAACTATTCGAAATCCGCGAAAGTGCATCCAACGATACGAAACGCCAACTTGAAGTCATCGTTTTCCTTTACCTCATCGGGGCAGCAGCGGTACGCTACAAACGCTGGAGCACACTGCTCCCCATGGTGTTACGAGGCGGCACCGATGACTCTTACCGGTCTTGGATACGTGAAACACAAGTAAATGCTTCAAGAGCTAACCTCTTTCCAGAGCAGTCTGGGTTGATGATTGATGCCGCCCGGGCGCTCATGTCTCATACACCTGAGCTGCGTCCAGATATCGAAGGAGAGCTACCAGTTGAAGACTTACCTCGTGATGACGCTTCACTGAATTCGTTGTGCCAGTTCGACTTTATACAGGTGCTAATACAAGAACTGGTACCCGATGCCGGGCAAGCTGAAGGCTATCCTGCATGCGCAATCTATTCAGATACACGGGTCCGATCATTTGCCAACGAATACGTTCGCAACCCCAAGGTGCGTAGCGAACTGACACACCAGAACGATGAAGATCTCAGCCGTAAGGTCTTTGCTTCCGCTTGCGATGTTGCCCGTAGAGCTTCGTCTGTACTTGGCTTCTGGTGGAACAGCCCAAGCCCAGAAGCAGATGAGTACATCCAAGGAGCTTTCCGCAGTTAATCGAACCTTTTGACGCGCCCGCCCACTTCGTTTGCTGACCTTGTGCGTGACGTCGTATGACCGCCTCCTCACCAACGCCAGCCCGTTAGTCTGCCCCTTGGCCGGTATGGGCCGGCGCCGGTAAGGCGGGTGTCGCTCCGTTACGCAGGGATTCGTCCTGACTGGATTAGCTTGCGGTACCAGTGGGCGGAGGCCTTCGGGGTGCGCTCGAGGGTCGTGTAGTTGACGTGGACAATGCCGAATCGCTTGGTATACCCATAGGACCACTCGAAATTGTCCAATAACGACCACACGAAGTAGCCCCGAACATCTGCACCCTGCTCAATCGCCGCATGCACCGCAGCGATATGGTCACGAAGGTAGGAAATGCGCTTCGGGTCATCAATCTGGCCCCCGGTCACCTCATTCGGATCAGCATCGGCCATTCCGTTTTCCGTGACCATCAAGGGCAGATCCGGATAGCGCTCCGACAACTCGAGCAGCAACTCCGTGAGACCGGTCGCGTCAATCGGCCAGCCCATCTCCGTTTTTTCGCCCGGAAGCTCCAGGAATTCCACCCGGTCAGCGCTCACCCACGGCGACTTCCCGGAAGGATCATGCCCGTCATGGCGTTCGGGAACAGCACCCTCCGGAGCCATCCGCACCTTAGTGGGGTTATAGTAATTGACCCCCAGCACATCCAACGGCTGGTTAATGAGCGCAAGATCGCCGTCGTGAATAAAATCCCACCGCACATCACGCGAGGTGAGCTCCACTAGCTCTGGAGGATACGTGCCCTCAAGCATGGGCCCGAGGAAAGCCTCATTCCCCAGGAGTCGGATCTGCTGAGCGGCCTCGTGCGAACTCGGGTTAGTCGGATCATCCGGGAGAACAACATGGAGATTCAGCGTCACCGAAATCTGCGCATCCGCCCCGCATTCCTCCCGAATCGCCATCGCGGCGAGCCCGTGTGCCAGGTTGAGATGATGTACAGCCTGCATCGCCTGCTGCGGATCCTGAATTCCCGGAGCGTGCACTCCCGCGGCATACCCGAGGTAGGCAGAACACCAGGGCTCATTCAGGGTAGTCCACACCGACACTCTGCCCGCGAATTCACGGGCGAGCACCCGCGCGTACTCCTGGAAAGCGAAGGCGGTATCTCGAGATGCCCAGCCGCCCTTATCCTGGAGATACTGCGGGAGATCCCAATGGTAGAGGGTGACAACAGGTTTGATATTTCGCGCGTTGAGCGCGTCGATAATCTTCCCGTAGAAATCAAGACCAGCCTGATTCACGCCGCCCATTTCGGTGGGCATGATACGCGGCCAGGCGATAGAAAGACGATAGGCGCCAACTCCAAGCCAGTCGATAATACCGATATCTTCCTGCCATCGGTGGTAGTGATCGCAAGCGGTATCGCCAGTGTCACCGCTATGGATCTTTCCGGGCGTGTGAGAAAACGTATCCCAGATTGACGGCCCGCGGCCACCTTCATGAACCCCTCCTTCAATTTGATAGGAGGCTGTTGCGGTCCCCCACACAAAATCCGATGGGAACTGCATGGTTTCTTGAGACATCTCTTTAGCTCCCTTCGCTCAGCCGAATAGTTGCTGTGCTTGTGCCGGCTTCGTAGCTGAACTCTTGGCCCCGGTACTTGAGATTCCAAGCGGCCTGCGTCGTCGTCGTTACTTCACAAGCGCCGGCAACGTGCGCGACCGTGAACGTGACATCCGGTGCGCCCGTTCCCGCATCGGACGCCGGGATAGTGACGGTATATGTTTGTCCCTCGAAAAGCGAGGTGGCATCGAGAGTAACACCATCGGCCCAGTTATAGACGGGAGTATCGGTCTTCTTGCCGAAGGGAATCACGGCACCTTCTCGAATCATGACGGGAAGAGTGCTGTATCCGTGGGTTTCCGTTACCCAGCGCGAACCGGTGAGGACGTCTCCCGAGAAAAGACTGCGCCATTTTCCGGCCGGGAGATAGTAGGTGACCTTGCCGTCCGGCCGGAAAACCGGAGCGACGAGAATATCTGAACCGAGCATGAACTGGGTGTCAATTTCGCGGGTTGCGGGATCCTCGGGGAATTCAAGAACCATCGGACGCAAAACAGGCGTTCCAGTTTTGTGGGCTTCGCGTGCAGCCTGGCCGATGTACGGCATAAGCCGTAGCTTCAGATCAACGAAACGCCGCGTCACCTCCACAGCTTCCTCGTCGAAAACCCACGGGACGCGGACGGTACCCGAGCCGTGCAATCGCGAGTGCGAGGATAGCAGGCCGAAAGCGAGCCAGCGCTTGAAGAGGCCCGCGTCTGGCATGCCTTCGAAGCCGCCAATATCGTGACTCCAGAAGGAGAAGCCTGACATCGCGATGGAAAGCCCACCCCTGAGGGTCTCGCCCATGGACGCATAGGTTGAATCGCAGTCGCCACCCCAGTGAACGGGCATCGCCTGGCCTCCCACGGTTGCCGAACGCGCGAAGAGTACAGCTTCGCCCTCGCCTCGTTCCTCCGTGAGGAGATCGAAAACAGTTCGGTTGTAGAGGTGCGCGTAGTAGTTGTGCATGCTGACTGGATCAGCACCGTTATGCCATGCAATACCGCTCACGGGAATGCGTTCACCGAAGTCCGTTTTGAAACAATCCACTCCCATATCGAGTAGTTTCTTCAACTCCCCCCGGTACCATTGCGCAGCCTTGGGATTCGTGAAATCGACGAGGGATAGACCTGCCTGCCACAGGTCGGTGTGCCAGATACTGCCATCGCTTCGCTTCACGAGGTAGCCGTTTTCCGCGCCTTCCTCCCAGAGGCGGGAGCGTTGGGCAATATACGGATTGATCCAGACGCAGACCTTGAGGCCCTTGTCTTTGATTCGCTGGATAAGGCCGCGCGGATCCGGGAACGTGACGGGATCCCAGACGAAATCGCACCAGTGGAACTCGCGCATCCAGAAGGTATCGAAGTGGAAAACCGATAGCGGGATATCGCGCTCGGCCATTCCATCGATAAAGGACATCACTGTTTCTTCGTCGTAGCTGGTGGTGAATGAGGTTGTTAGCCACAGCCCGTAGGACCAGGCCGGTACCTTAGGCGGCCGCCCGGTCAGCGCGGTGTAGCGCTCAAGGATCTCCTTCGGGCTGGGACCGGCAATAATGAGGTATTCCAGTTCGTCGCCGCTGACCGAGAATTGGATACGGGAGACTGCCTCGGATCCGATTTCGAATGACACATCGCCGGTGTTAAGGACAAGGATTCCGTAGCCGGCAGTTGAGATATAGAAGGGAACGTTTTTGTATGCCTGTTCTGAGGACGTGCCGCCGTCTTCATTCCAGATGTCAACAGATTGGCCGTTCTTCACGAAATGACCGAACCGTTCACCCAATCCGTAGACGCGTTCGCCGGGCTGGAGAACAAATTGCGCGAAGGAATATCGCTCTTGGTCTGGGGAGATTGCCAGCCCAACAGAACGCGTGGTCATTTCCGTTATGTTTTCGCCGTTGAGCGAGACACGGATGCCATCCCATGTGCCTTCGCGAGGAACCGTGACAGAAAGATTATCCGCAGTTACGCGGTAGTCCTCAGAGTTTTCGTCAATAGAGCCCTGGTACGTGGGATCGAAAGAGAGTTCCGGTTGAATGGGAGGAATAGTGTTTTTCCGCCACCGATGCTGGCGGACTCGAATTACTCCGGGAGCAATTGGTTCGAAGGCCATATCGAAAAGACCTGTGTTAAGGGTGTCCCCTCGGCTAGTGATATTTTTGATGGGCGCCAAGACTTCAAGTACGGGCCGATCATCTATGCTGATCGGAGCAACTTGGCGGATCTGCTTTGCCCGTTCAATCGTCCAACCCTTGCGGTCAAGCCAGAAACCGTTAGTGAATTTCACAGTAACCTCATATCTAGTTCGAGAACTGACATTATTTGAGCGCGCCCGCGGTAATGCCGCGTGAAAGTGTGCGCTGGAAAATCAGGAAGAAGATAAATGTTGGGATCAGCGATAGGAGTGCTCCTCCGTTGAGGGTGGGAACGTCAAGCATACGATCCCCTTGTAGTGATGCTAGGGCAATCGGAACAGTTTGGTTTGCGTTTGAGGTCAGCATGACGAGCGGAATGAAGAACTCGTTCCACGTCCAAATGAAGAAGAAAGTCATGAGGACCCCGAGCGTGGGCCGTACATTCGGGAACACCACTCGCCACAAAATAGTCCAGCGGGAGGCGCCATCGAGCTGTGCTGCTTCCAGGAGTGCAGGTGGGAAGGTGCCGAGAACCGAGGCGAGCAGGTACGTGCCGAATGCTGATTGGATAATCGTGAAGATAATGACGATGCTCCACAAATTGTCATTCAGGCCGACTTTCTGCGCCATCGAGAAGAGCGGGTAAATAAGCACTTCCTGCGGCAGCATATTGGCGAGCAGGAAGAGGCCAACAATGACCGCACTCCCCTTGACCCGCCCGATGCCAATGGCGAAGGCGTTGAAAAGCGAGATGATCACCGCAAAGAAGGCGACCAGACCTGAGGTCCACAGCGAATTCCACACCTTCTCCGGGAACTCAACGCGATCCCAGAAAGCGGCGATACCGTCGGTATACAACTCGGTGGGAAGCGCGAGCGGACCACCGGAGGAATAATCCGTTGGCGACTTGAACGCATTAATAATCATCAGCAGGAACGGCGCGATCATGAGTAAGCCAAATAGGACCGCGAATGCCAGGACGATCCAGCGTTTGATACCGCGATGATGACGGTCCCGGTTCTTCACCCGAACGAGGCGCGGTTTACTTGACGTGGTCGCCGTTGCTGACGTGACTGACGTGGGAGAAGTGGGCGGAACGTTCGGAGTTTCCGGTGCTTCCAAGCGGGTTGTTTCACTAGACATGTCACACCCCCAGCATGTCTTTCTTCGCGGCGCGGTTTTGGAAGTACTGAATGACCACGGCGACGATGATGATAATGATGGTTAGAACAGTTGCGATTGCCGCCCCATAACCAACTTTCGATTTGTCGAAGAAGTTGAGGTAGGAATAGTACGAGGGCACGAGTGTCGAACCTTCAGGGCCACCGCGGGTAAGCACGTAAATCGGTGCGAATACCTTGAGCGATGCCACCGTGCAGGTAAGAACGATGACGAAGGTTTCCGGCTTAATCTGCGGAATAGTGATGGCCTTGAACCGCTGCATCCACCCTGCACCATCGAGCTCCGCGGCTTCGTAGAGTTCGGGATCAACGCGTTGCAGCGCTGACATGAAGATAACCGTGGGGTAGCCAATCTGGATCCAGATGAGAACCAGCATCACGGATGGCAGTGCTGTGCTGGTTGACCCCAACCAGTTCGGGGGCGAGGAAACGCCTATCGCACTCAGAATCTGATTGAGGGCTCCTGTTTCAGCATTGAGGATCCAGTTCCAGACGATTCCAGCAATAGAAACCGGAAGGAGCTGCGGCAGGTAATACGTTGCCCGCAAAAATGATGCGATTTTGCTATTGAAACTTCTCCCGACGAAATCGAAGAGAATCGACGCGAGCAGCAGCCCTATCAGAGTAGGGATGATGACCATCGCGATGATCATCGCTACTGAGTTCTTGAAGGACATCCAAAAATCGGCATCCTGCATGAGGGAAACGTAGTTATCGAACCCGACCCACCGTTTTTTCGATGCGCCGCCTTTCCACTTCGTCATCGAGTAGTACAGATTTGAAAAGAAGGGGATGAGGATGATGATCGTAAATCCGATTCCCCCTGGGATCAGGTAGAGCCAAAACCCGCGGCGGGATTTCTTTTTCATGTGATGCTTGTGTGTGGTACTCATGGCAAGCGCACTCCTCTAGGGTGATCTGCGATCAGCTGTGGTGGCGGCCAGGACCGCCACCACAACCTTCCGCAACGTCACATCATTCGAGCAGGTCCGCGCGTCCCTCCTCGTATGCCGTTTGCAGGTCCTGCATCGCCTGCTCCGGAGTCTTTGAGCCACTCATGAGCGACTGCATATTGGAAACGAGCTGATCGTAGAATCCGGCGACGGGCCAGTCCGGGTAGAAGGCCAGCTTGTTATCCTTGGCCAGGTTCTGGAAATTATCGGTCAGCGTCTTTGTTGCTTCGTCGGTGATATTGTCGGTTCCACCGACGACGGGCAGTCCGCCTTGTTCCCCGAAAATCGCCTGGACTTCATCGGAGAGTGTGATATCGATGAACTCGTAGGCGAGTTCCTTATTCTTTGCGTTTTCCGGGACAACCCAGAGGTTTCCTGAAGAACCGGGAGCGAAGTTACCGGGGAAGACAAATTGTCCCCACGGATCCTTCATCTCATCGGCAAGCCGGCCGAACCACCACGAGCCGGAGAACATCATTGGGTAGTTCCCGGAAATAAATCCGGTCCCCATATCCTCGGCTGTCAGGCCAGAGGCGGCGCTGTTGATATAGCCCTTGTTCACCCAATCCTGAAGAACCTTAGCGCCTTCAACCGCGGGACCAGACGTCCATTGCACCGGGTTATCGAAGAATTGGTAATCACGTACGAATTTGCTGTCAGCCTTGGAAAGCGCGAGGGTGTACCACAATTGCCCCATGGGGTACTCCGACCCGGCCTCTGCCAGTGGAGTGATTCCCTTCGCGACGAATGCGTCCATGACGGCGACGAGCTCATCCATGGTCTTCGGAACCTGGAGCCCAGCCTCATCGAAGAGCTTCTTGTTGTAGTACATAAAGACAAATTCGCCGTAGTTGGGAATTCCGTACCAGTTGCCGCTTCCCATGAGGCCGTTCTCGTCATATTTAGCAGTTTGGGCGATGGATTCTGGAAGCTTCTTATCCCACCCGCGCTCCTTCGCAACATCGGTGAGATCCGTGAGCAAACCCTGGGAAGCAAGCTGACCCGCTGTAGCGTTACCCTTGTTGTATTCCATAACGTCAGGAACCTGGTCACCCGTCAAAACAATTTTCGCGTTCTTCTGAATCTGCTCGAAGGTTTGCGCTTCACGTTTGACCGTGACATCAGGGTGGCGTTCCTGGAAAATTTCGACGGCGCGGTCCCACGCCTTACCCATTGCCGAATTATCCGCTTCATAATCCCAAATAACGAGAGTCTGGCCGGACTCGGAATTAGCTTTACCGTTATCGGACCCGCCTCCGGAACACGCAGTTCCCAGAAGCGCGATTGTAGTTGCTACTGCAACCGCCGTCATTTTCTTTTTCGATAACATCTTCTCTCCTCATTGAGTGTCGATTGTTGTCTTTTTGAAGTTGGTGGTGGGACAGCTGTAGATTCCGGGCCATTTTCTACCGCTTATCCCTTCTTATTGGTGGTGTGCCGTGGAATGACCTCCGTCCAGTTGGAAGACTGATCCGCGCGAAATATAGCGCGGGGTGTACAGATGGACTTCGGGGCCGGTACCTTGTCCAATTCGTTCGATAAGAAGCTCAACAGCGTTCCGCCCCGACTTCTCAGGTTCAAGGGGAACTGCGTCAAGCGGCGGGTTAAGGGATGACGTGTCATAAGACGATGCAAGGGTGAGGATCGAGAGCGGATCGCCAGTTCCCCGCTGTTTTTCAACGCTGAGTTCATCGAGAAAATCCCGGACTCGAACAGCTGAACAATCGAGGAGCACGCCAGTGCAACCAGGGAGCGTGTTGCGAATTTCCGCAAGCATATTCTCGGTATCCGAAGATACGAAAACTGTTTCTATACCCAGTTCGGCGGTATAGCGCTCGAACTCGGCACGGGTGCGAAGCACGAAATTCTTCCCAATGTCGTAAAGCATTTGGGTATGGCCAACGAACGCGATAGAACGATGCCCGGCAGCGACTAACTGGTCTACGGCAAGCCGTGTTGCGGCTTCGAAATCCAAGTCGACACATGCCAATGCTTCGTAGTTATCGGGCAAGCCCAAAAATACGCTCGGTATATCCATCGTTCTCAGCAATTCGGCACGCTCGTCATTGGCCTGGACATCCATGACCACAACACCGTCGACGAGGCCCGTTTTCACGACGCGCTCGATATCTTGCACGGCAGCTTCGCCATTCTCGGTAAGAAGGACAACGTCATAGCCTTTACGACGTGCAGCGGTCACAATTGCCAAAACGAAGGTCATGAAAGCAATGGGTTCCGTAGCTTCGTGCATCGGTGCGGAGAGAGCAATAATGTCGGTTTTCGTTGACGCCAACATTTTCGCCCCAGCTTGGGGATGGAACTCAAGTTCCTCAATCGCTTTTTGCACACGTTGGCGGGTCGCCTCAGAAACAGGGCGCTTCCCCGAAAGGGCATAGGAAACCGTTGAGATAGATACTCCGGCCTGCCGGGCAACATCTTTGATCGTGGCCATTGGAATGAAACCGCCTCCTCATCGAACCGTTTCGATGGTTCAATTATAACAGGCGCCGGAATTACCCGTCAATGGGTTATTGTGGCGCGGTAGGATGAGGCATGGCATGGAACAATGTGGCCCGCGGCGTGGCGGGGATATGTGCGGTGTGCTTAATGGGGGCGTGCACGAGTAGCAGCCAGGCCCCCGCGGCGGGATCGCGGAGCGAGACCGGCGCGGCGTCGTCGTCGGCCTTGAAGGAAAAGGCGGGCGGCGAGGTGAACTCTGCAAGCCCGAGCGCCTCGGCGGCGGAACAGAATGCAGGCAGCGGTGACACCAGCGAGGCGATTGCCCGCGAGGCGCTGAGGTTCGTGGACGAACTCGCAGAAGCGGAGATGGGAATTATCCACTGGGACAACGCCAAGGGAGGCCCGGAGGACCTCAATTACGTGGGCGAACGGCGCATTGCGGTGACTTACTCGGGCGACGAGGCGAGTGACTATACCGTGCGCACGCGGGTGCCGGACGATGCTGACGGCGGCCCCGTTCTGAAAAGCGATATGCGTTTCCTGATTGAGCATGCCGATTTTGGGCTGGCGGACGGGAGGGGCGTCTTCCACGGGAGCGTGCGCGAGGGAACCGCGGTGCCGGCAGCCGATAGTCGCCTCCTCGAGGGATGCTCGGAGGGCGACGGGTGGATGATCACGCGGGGGTGGGTGGCATACAACCGGAACACCGATGTGATTGAGTCTTTCGACTTCACGGTGAAAAAGCCGGGCACCACTATTGCGGTGCGCCAGTCGGATGGATCAACGCGGGAGGAAACTCCGGCCTGCACCGTGGTGTGGGACTTGACCGCGGCGAACGGGCGGGTGATCGATAAGCCTATGCCGAATTAGGGCGCATGAAGGAGCGGGCGGTGGCTCGTGGCGGAGCCTGGCGCGGAATCTTACCCGGGTACTTATTTTGCTGGGATGCCGGGCAATAGTTTGCTAGGCTGATCGCAACATGACCGGTTCCGCTGCCCGCTTCGGTGGGAGCCCAGGGCCGGTCCTTTTCTGCCGCTCGCGACTGGCCTTCGTGAACGCCGCTAGTGGATTTTTACCTAAGCTCGCTTTTGGACCCCTGGAGTTTTATGCGCCGAACGAACGCGCGAGTGTGGAACCCTGAAAATGGTCCATCTCCGTCACGCCCACTTAGAAAAGACCTAAACAGCCCGCCCTTGAAAAATATCTCTGTGCGACCCAATGCGAACAAAACGAATAATAGGTTCCGAACGATGGCGCCGATAGAGAACGATTACATCAAATTTTCCTTCTTGGAGATGAAGTCCAAAATATCCCGTATAGGTTCCCCGGGCTTTAGTAAGTTCATGCGGGTTATACCCCGGTGGAATCTCGCCAAACTCTCGAACGGCAGCAACCAGCTCACGCAGTTCCTCCTGAATGTATGGCTGCTGACGCACTACATATTTAAGGTCAGTTTGAAACTGACCATCAAAGACAACCCTCATACCAAGCTATCCAAAAACTTTAGGGCTTCTTCAGTATCATCGAATACCGCACCATCTTCGGGGATATTCCCCTTCATGATTTCTTCCGCATGCGCAATTGCACGTCGAGTTGTTTCGTTAGGGATGTACGACAACGCCGGGCGAATCGGAAGTGCCTGTTCACGCACAGCCTGCTTCAGAAACATATTCAGCGCAGTAGACATGTCAATACCAAGTTCCTCAAAGAGCGTTTCAGCCTCTCGTTTAGTATTCACGTCCGTACGGAAATTAATCCTTGTCGATGTTGAAACCGTCATAAATATCACCCCATAGATGAGTCCAACGAACTTACGATGTGCATACAGCCTACTCCTTTTTTGCAGTTGTGAGGTGGAGGTGCGGGCCGGGCCAGTGGGTGATGAGCCAGCGGTCATGGGTGGCCAGGATGATCGTGCCCGGCCAGCGGGCCAGGGAATCCTCGAGGGCGTGCATGGCGGCCAGGTCAAGGTAGTTGGTGGGTTCGTCGATGACGAGGACAGCAGGCTTGGCCGTGAGCGCGAGAGCGAGCTGGGCGCGGCGCTGGTTACCGGCCGAAAGCTCGGGTATCGGGGTGGCCCACATGGATGGGTGCAGGATGCCGGTACCAAGCTCGCCGATGCCGGAGTTCCAGATCGCGGGAGTGAAGCCGGGATCTCCGCAACGCGGGAGGCGTTGCGGGACGAAAGCCAGCGGGCCCGCGCAGGAGAGAGTGCCGGAATGTTGGGCCGGGGTGTGCTGCACGGCGGCGGGCTGCACTGCGGTAGAGGACGCGCTGAGGTGCAGCGAGTCGGGCAGTGCCGCGGCGGGTGACGTGGCAGGTGGCGGGGTGCCAGTGGCGATCCAGGTGAGGAGCGTGGATTTTCCGCTGCCGTTGGCGCCGGTCACCAGGAGATGTTCGCCGTCGGAAAGGTCAAAGGTAACCGGGGCGAGGCGGCCGGGAACCGCTGCCGCGCGAGCGGATACTGCCAGGCCGGCGGATTGGCGGGTAGGCGCACCAGCGTAATCCGGGAACGTAAACGTGTATCCGCGGGGTTTGCGTACTTCCCGGGTGGCGAGGGCTTCGAGTTTGCGGTCGTCGTGGCGGGTGCGGCGGGTGGCCGTGCTCTGGGCGCGGTCCGCGAAGAACTTCTTCGCCTTGCCCTCCGCATTGGCCAAGCGCACCCCGCCCCGGGCAATACCGCCGGCCGCCTGGCGATGCGCACGCAGCTGCGTCTTTTCTTCTTGTTGGGCCAGGTAGAGCGCCCGGTAGCGCTGCTCCGCATCACGCTTGGCTTCAAGATAATCCGTGTAAGTACCGCGGCACTCCCATACCCCGCACACCTCACCTCCACCTTCGGCACGCGCCAGCTGCGCCCATACACTCACATCCATATCCACAATGAGCGTGGCAACATCCTCAATAAAAGCCCGGTCATGGCTGGACATGAGCACCGGGCCCGGCCAGGAACGCAGCATATGGCTGAGGTACGCGCTCGCCTCCGTATCCAGATGATTGGTGGGCTCGTCCAAAATCAGGACCTGCGGGCGGGCCACCAGGGTGACAGCCAAGTTCAGCCGCGCGCGCTGGCCCGGGGAGAGCGTGGCCAGCTCCCGCGAGCGCCCGCCCCCGGCCAACATATCCAGGCCCAAACCGGCCAAAGCGTCGTCGACCCTATCCTCAAGGGACCACAGGTCCAGGCGGGTGATCTCGGATAATAGCCGGTCGTATTCGGCCGCGACCGGGCCGCCCGCCCCCAGGCGTGCGCTGAGCGTTTCGAAACGGGCGAGTAGTTCCCGCGCGGGCGCGAAGGTGCTTTCGAGGAAGTGCGCGACGGTCGCGGCGGCGGCGTCGTTCGGCACGGGGTTCCACGGGATGGTGCTGGCGCCGGTGCGGGTGACGGTGCCGCGTTCGGGGCTGAGGTGACCTGCGGCGATGCGCAACAAGGTGGTTTTGCCGCAACCGTTCGGGCCGATGAGGACGGCGCGGTCGGCGGCGGCGAGGCGCAGGGTGATGCGGTCGAGGAGCGGGCGGGCGGTGAAGGAAAATGAAATATTGTCAAGAATGAGGGCAGGCATGGTGATCTCCTTGGACGCGGGTGCGGGGTGCGGCGTCTCAGCGGGGCTGAGTGGGGATCACAGCGACATCGGAACGATGGCCTCCTTCGGCGTGGGTTGTAGTCCCGGTTACATAAGTAAATGTAGCGACGGCGCGGGTGGTGGGTCAATCACGCTGGCCGCACGGCGAGGCCTCCCGCTGCGCTTCGGCTAAGAAAAACGTTTATTGGCGCCCTGGCGAGTCATACCGAGCACGCGGCCGATGGCGGACCAGCTTTCGCCAGATGCGCGCGCTTCCTCGACCGCGGTATCGAGCTTGCGGTTCGCAGCGTTGAGCTCGATATTCGCAAGCAAGACACGTGTGAGTGCCTGGCCGAGCGGCGCGCCAACCGTATTGGGGCCGCGGCCGCCGTCGGCTTTTTCGTAAAAATCCGCGGCGGCAAAAGCTTCTTCGCTTGCATCTTGGGTCACGTTGGTAACTGTAGTTACCGCGCGGGCGGTGGGTCAATGGTTAGCGAATGGCTCGTGAATGGTGCGGCAGTGGAATGCACGCAGACTGAAAGCATGGACGCCAGACTCACAGTTAGACTCACAGTTTCACAGTCTTAATTGATAGTCTGATGCTATTTTTCGCAGTCTGCATGTGAATTTTAATAGTCTCAGGGCGATTTTGGCAGTCTGAATTATAGTTAGCAGCCAAAACCGCAGCCAGACATCGAAAATCGGGGGAACACTTTTAAATGTCTAAGAGTGTGATTCACAGTGTGACCCGTAGCATTCGGACGGGCGAGGCGTGAAAACCACGACGTATACCCTTTGCGAACGGGGCGTTGCGCAAGGGTGCGCTGATTAGCTCCCTGATGATTGCCCGCCGCTGGAAGGCTTCCCCGAGCCGCTCGGCCCGGAATCGCCGGAGCCGCCCGACCCGGAAGAATTCGCTTGGCTCTTCTTGCTCAGCGCCCGCGCGCGAAGCGACTGGCGGGATTGGTTGCGGCGTCGTACCGCACGTTCCTGGCGTTCCGCGCGCGCCTGGCGGCGATGCTCCTCATCACGCAACCGGTGCATCCGGCGACTGAGCGAAGAACTCACGTGCTGGAGCGTATCGTTAACGGAATAGTCGCGGTTCACGGGCAGCGACCACTCGAAAACGCGAGCCAGAATCACCAGCAGGGAAGCGAGCAGGGTAGAAACCGCCATCGCAAGCATCGGCGCGTGATTGTACCACAGCACCACCGCCGGGAAGGCCGCGATAAGCGAAGCCGTGGCGTAGAGAGTATTGCCACCGAAAATCACCGGAGTGCGGCCCACCGTGATGTCGCGGATGAGCCCGCCGCCCACCGCGGTAATCATGCCCATCATGACAGCCGGCATCACGCCCAGCCCCGCGTTGAGAGTCTTGATCACGCCGGTGGCGGTCCAGGCGCCCATGACGGCGGCGTCCATGACCGTCATGAAACGCCGCACCCATTTGCCGCGCAGGCGCAGCAGATACGCCACCAGCGCCCCGAGCAGGGCGCAGCTAAGGTAGTAGGGATTGGTGAGCGCCACCGGCGGTTCCTTGAGAAGCGGCGCCTGCTGGATGAGGACATCGCGCAGTATGCCACCGCCCAGGGCGCTGATAATCGCCACGATAACGAAACCGACGATGTCGAAGGATTTTTCGCGGGCCACCATGCCGCCGAGGATGGCCGCCACGAACACCCCGAAAATATCTAAGAGGTCAAAAACAACCGGAGACCATTCCGAGAGCGTATCCAAATCCACGTCTTCCATTCTAGGGGACGGAAGTTTTCAAGGAGTGGGATTGGGGTGGTAGAGGAGCGGGCAGAGGCGTTGAAAGTAATGGAGGAGGCGATCACAGCGGTTTGGACGTTATCCACAGAATTGCTCCCCGGTTTTCCACAGGTTGTGGATCTGTCTTTTTTGCGCTTGCATACCATGCAAGAATGACGGAGAAGCACACAATAACTACTTCGCCGTGAGGCGATTGAAGGAGTGAGACAAATGGATATTGCCGAGGATCGGCTGTGCTTACCAGATCGTGTTTACAACTCATTGGAGGAGGTTCTCGAGCGCAAGGAAGAAATCTTGCGTGAGGTCAGAATGACCCGGGAAGAATTCGACTGGCGCGCTGATAACTACCAGCTCGGGCCAAAAGAAACTAACGCCTACTTCGAAATGGAAATCCTGGATCGCTTCGAGGAGTTGTACCGTGGTGAACGCACATTTGAATGAGTGCGCCGATAAGTTCGCGGCGCATCTACAGCTAATTGGGGAGCTAATTGACCCCAGTTTCTCGCTAGTGAAACACGAAACCGCAAAGGCGGCTTTCCCGTCAAAAATCTTGTCGGGAGATATTCGCGTTGATCGTTTCCTCATTGTCCGCTTCGATTACGAGGTGTTCCTCAATTCGAAAACCGGGCTTCTAGCTGTCAATGAATCAACCTTCTCGGTGATTCACGGAAGAGTTGGAAAAGAGCCCCTGGTGCGGTGGGATTATATTCGCTCGCCACGCTCGAATATCCCCTGCGCACATGTCCAGGTACATTCCCATCGCGATGAATGGACTCACGCCTTGCTCCTGGGCGGCAAGCATTCCCGCCGCTCGCGCCGGCGCCTCAAGAATGCGCTGCGCACTCCCCGAATTGCCGATGTTCACTTCCCGGTAGGTGGGCGCAGATTCCGGCCCTGCCTGGAAGAAGTTCTTCTTTTCGTTATTGACGAGTTCGGGGTGGCATGCACACCGCAAGCACGCGAAGCGCTCCAGCGCGGCATGCAGGAATGGGAAGAGATTCAGGTGCGCTCCGTGGTGCGTAACAACCGCGCCATCGCACTCCAAGCTCTCGCAGAGTGAACCACCTACGTTTGACGAGCCTCTCTAAGGATTAATAGGCAGGCTTGAGCCGCACGATGATGCCGCGGTGGTCGCTGGCGTTATCCGGGTCGATGATCTCCCCGGCCACCCCGCGGTAGGCCCCCGAACTCATGACCCGATCAATCGGCGAGGCCAGCAGCGCGGGCACCGTGGTAGGCCAGGTCCCCACCGCGCCGATTCCGGCGTCGGCCCCCAGATCGCGGCAGGTAGAGCCGGGGCTGAGGGCAGCCTGATGGTCCGCCGTCGAATTAAAATCCCCCGCAACAACCGCATCCGGCACGGCCTCGCACACCCGGTACAGCGCCCGAGCCTCCGCGCGCCACAAGTCCATATACGCAGGTACCGGCGCCGTCGGGTGCCCGGCCACGAACATCGGAGCATCCGGGCGCGCCCCGCCGCGCGGCGCCGCCGCCACCGCGCGCGACACATCCTCCCCGTACGCCTCGCTCAGATCCACCGCCTCGTACTCCCCGCGCGCGGCCGACACCAGCAGCACCGAGGACCGCCACGCCGCGCTATACCGCGACACCCCGCCGTCGAAAAGCTGATAGTCTGCCCCGCGCGCGGCCAGCTTCTCCTGAATCTCCGCGCCGGCCTCGCTCGACGTTTCAATCAGCGACACCGCATCCGCACCCACCCGCACAATCGCATCGGCCAGGTGATCCAAGTCCACGCGCCCGCCCTCCGTGTTGTACTGCACCACGGTGAGCTCGCCGGCCGCGGGCGCGCCGAGGGCCTCCCGCTCCAGCCCGCGCCCGCTCAAGGTTCCGGCATGCGCCAGGGCCACGAGTAGTAGTACGACGGCGCAGCTCACCGCCACGCGCCCACCCCCGAAATACCTGCGGACCGCGCCGAGCAGCCCCACCGCGAGCGCCGCGATGAGCATCCCGAGCGCGAGTGCACCGCGGCTGGACATGATCTGAGCCCCGGGCACCACGGTGGCGAGCCGGGCGGCCGGGCCGAACCAGGCCGGCTGCACCGTGAACACCGCGAAAGCGGCCAGGAGCAACCCAAGAAGAGAACTAAGAACGCGCACCGCGCCTACCTTTCCGGCTGGCTTAGGCCCCGCACAGGGCCTGCTGGATAAGGGTAGCGAAGTGCTGCTGCCCGGTGGGTGTGAGATGGATGCCATCGTCGCGCAGGAATTCTTCGTGGCCTTCGGTGGCGGCCCACCAGTCGATAATGCCAACGTTGGGGTGGGAGGCGGCATAGGACTTGAGCAGCTCGTTATTGGGGTTTTGGGCCTCCAGCGGGCTGCGGTTCGTCACGAAATAGACGGGGAGGCCCTGGGCGGCATCCACGAGTTTTTGAATATCCGCCTCGCTGCCGATGGGCCCGTTCGAGCCGAGGGCGTAGATAAGCACCCGCGGTTTCTCCCCCAGGGCTTGGCGCTGGGCGAATACCTCCGCGCCGGCGGCGAATTGGCGGCTGACCTTGCCGTCCACCACCGAATTGGGGAGGACTTCCCTGAGGGCCTCGGTGGCGCCCAGAGTGACCGAATCGCCGATCATCACGGCGTTTGCGGAGCAAACGCCGGTGGCCGGGTCCTTGGCCCAGGCGGACGTATCCATGTTGGCCGGGACTTGGGTGGCGATGGGTTGCAGGGCGCCTTGCGCGGGAGTGGGGCTGGGTTCCGGAGCGCTGTTCGGGCTGGCGGAAGTGGCCGGGTTAGCCGGGCTACCAGGGTTGCCAGGGTTGGTCGAAGCGGCTGCTTCGCCGGGCGCCGCGCCACTGACTGCCGGAGCGGAGATAGCAGGCGCGGGCGCGGCGAGCTCGGGGCGCAGCGCCACCGCGCGGGAATCCGCGAGGCGCTGCCAAGGAATCGGCGCGAAAGCCAGCAGCGCCACAAGAAGAAGAGACACCGCGCTGAGCACCGCGAAAATCGTGTCGCTCAGATGGTGCTTGCTCACCAGGCCGCGCCAGCTGCGCCAGCTGCGCGGGCCGGTGCGCCACGCGCGAATGTCGCTGCGCCACGCGCGCAGGCCAGTCCACCAGCCGCGCAAACCCGCGCGCCAGCCGGCCCGCGCCAGGCGCGCGCTCGGCTGCTCCACGCAGCGATAAAACAGTTCCGCCACCAGGCCCACCACCAGCAGCTGCCCGATCTTGGCCGCCCCGGAAATCTCCGCCGTGCGGGTAGCCGGATTCATGAGCAAGAGCAGCGGATAGTGAACCAGGTACAGGGAGAAGGACCGCGAACCCACATAGGCAAAAGGCGCACTGGCCAGCACCCGGCTCAGGCCCAGCCGCGGGTTGTGCACAGTGAGCACGATAAGGGCGGTCAGGAGCGCCGTCGTCGTTAAACCACCCGCGTACGTGAGGGCCGATTCACCATCCGCCCATACAGCCAGCGCCAGCAAAGCCAGGAGAGCGGCGCCGGTGCCCACCCGCAACGCGAAAGCGGCGGTGGCGGAATGTGCGGGAGGCTGCGGCGTCGTCGTACTATCTGCGCGCGGCCACAAAGACGCAACATAGGGCGAAACGAGAGCCGCGAGCGCGCCGATGAGGAGTTCAGCGGCGCGGGTGTCCAGACCGTAGTAGGCGCGGGTGGAATCCGGGCCCGCGAAGAACAACACGGCCATGAGCAGGGCGGATGCGAGGGCCAGGCCCGCCACGATCCGGAGCGTCGAATAGCGCACCCGGCGCAGGGCCAGCAGGATAAACGGCCAGACCAGGTAAAACTGAGCCAGGACCCCCAGGTACCACAGGTGTGTGAGCGGGGAGGGCAGGCCGGACGCCGCGAAATACGGGACCTCGCGGAAAATATAGACCCAGTTGCTCGCGAAAAGCGCGGCCGGGAGGGCGTCGGCCTGGACTTTCGGGAGGAGGCTGGGCGCGATGAGGTAGCTGAGGAGCGCAGCCCCCGCGATGGTGACGAGAACCGGGGGCCACAGGCGCAGGAGGCGACGGCGCAGGTAGCGCCGGTAGGAGAAGCGGCGTTCGCGGCTCAGCTCGCGCAGCACGCTGCGGGTGATGAGGAAGCCGGACAGCACGAAGAACACCGTGACGCCCACGAAACCGCCGGTGAGCAGCGCCGGGCGCATGTGATAGAGCACCACCGCGATGATCGCGAGCGCGCGGATGCCGTCCAGGGCGCGGATGCGGGTGGTGCGGGGTGCCGGCTGCTCGGGTCGTGCCGCTGGTGCGGGCCGCCCCGCCGCTTGCGCGGGAGTGCCCGGCGCAGAGGTGCCCGCGGCGGGCAACGGCGACGGTGTGGTGCGTGAGGATTGCGGCATAGGCACATTCTAGGACTGCGCGAATACGGGGCGGCGAGACACGGGGCGGCGGTGCGTCCATGAGATGAGCGCCACCGGGGAGCGGGCGGGGCGGCGGCGCGGGACGACGCGGGACGACGGCGCAGTACGGCACAGCGGCGCAAAGTGGGCGGCTGTAGAATTGCGACGTTGCCTAATCCAGCACGAAAGGACTGCCTGTGATAACAGTCGAAGCCCTGACGAAACGCTACGGTGCGACCACCGCGGTTGATAACCTGAGTTTCCAGCTCCAGCCCGGGAAAATCACCGGGTTCCTCGGCCCGAACGGTTCGGGTAAATCCACCACGATGCGCTGCATTATGGGGCTGGATCGCCCCACCTCCGGGCGCGCCCTCATTGCCGGGCTGCCCTACGAGCAGCTCGCCTCCCCGCTCACCACGGTCGGTGCACTGCTGGACGGCAAGGCCTTCCACGGCTCGCGCAGCGCACGCAGCCACCTGCAGATTCTGGCGGCCACCCACGGGATTCCCGCGCGGCGCGTGGACGAAGTGATCGAGCTGACCGGGATCGGGAGCGTGGCCAAGCGCAAGCTCAAGGGCTTCTCCCTGGGCATGGGCCAGCGGCTCGGGATTGCCGCGGCGCTGCTGGGCGACCCGGAAGTGCTGCTCTTTGACGAACCCGTAAACGGCCTGGATCCGGACGGGGTGCGCTGGGTGCGTCTGCTCATGCGCACGCTCGCGCAGCAGGGCCGCACCATTTTGGTCTCCTCGCATCTCATGAGCGAAATGCAGCAAACCGCCGACGACCTGCTGGTCATCGGGCGCGGGCGCATGATCGCCTTCGGGCCCATCGAAAGCTTCACCGAGGCCGCGGCGAATACCACCGTGCTGGTGGCTTCCCCGAACCGGGCTGGCCTGGAGAGCGCGCTGCGGGCAGCCGGGCTGGACTTCCAGGATGCTAGCGAGGTCGCAGGGCCCGCGGCGGCGGGGGCGCCCGCATTGGGTGCAGCCGCCGCATCGGCCGGGACGGCCGCGCCGGGCACAACCGCGGCACCCGCACCCATCGCCCGCTTCGCGATCTCGGGCGGTTCGCGCGCGGACATCGGCAAAATCGCCTTCGAGGCGGGGGTGCAGCTGGACGAACTGGCCACCATCCACCGCTCGCTGGAAGATATTTTCATGGACCTGACCGGCCACGACGTCGAATACGGCGCGGGCCGCCCCGCCACGAACCTCCCGGGAGGCCACCAATGAGCACTACTTATGTCCCCGCCAGCCCCGGCGCGCACGGCCCCGGCGCTCCCGGTGCCGCCGCGCCGCAGCTAGCTCAGCTCCCCCCGCGCATCAGCCAATTCGCCGCGCCGAGCTACCGCGTCACGCTGGGCCGCTCCGTGCGCTCCGAACTGCGCAAGATCCTCACGCTGCCCTCGCTGCGCTGGACGCTCATCATCGGCACCCTCTTCTCGCTGGCCATCACCGCGCTAACCGCCTGGGGTTCCAGCGAGCTCGAACTCAACACCTACGCCACCGCGATGGGCGCGGAGCATTCGCTCGCCGCCTACGTCCTCATCAGCGCGAGCACCATTTTCCAGATCATCATGGTGGCTTTCGGCGCCGTCACGGTGTGCTCGGAATACGCCGCGAACACCATGCGCTCCACCGTGAGCGCCGACCCGCGCCGCTGGCGCAACGTGGCCGCCCGCACCCTCGCGCTCAGCCTGATTGCCCTGGTCACCACGCTTGTACTCCTGGTGCTGGGCGCCGTGGTGGGCACCCTCTTCGGCCTCACCATCGGTTTCAGCGGCGACGCCTGGTGGCTCTACCTCAACTTCATCATCGCCATGGTCACCTCCGCGTGGATGGCCCTGGGAATCGGCTATCTGCTGCGCAGTTCCGCCGGCACCATCGTGCTGATCCTCGCGGTGATGATGCTGTCCCCGGTGCTCGCGCTTATTCCCTCCGAGTTCGTGCGCAGTTTCGTGATCCCCTACCTGCCGCCGATGCTCCTCACCGCGGCGCTCAGCCCGCCCGGCCTCAACGCCGGCGCCGACGTCACCTCGTTCACGGTTTCCAGCCCGGCCATCGGTCTGGGGCTGTGGTGCGCGCTGGCGGTGGTACTGCTTGCGCTGGGTGGCTGGCGCTTCTCGCGTTCTGACGTGTAGTCGCGCCTGAGCCGCGGCGCTTTTACGTACGGCACTTTCCAGCGCGGCGTTTTTAGCACGACGACGCAGGTGGGGCCCGGGCAATCGCCCGGGCCCCACCTGTTTCACTAGCCCGCGGGCAACCCCAACCGGTAGGAAGCTCCGGCCTGACTTGCACAGCCTTAGTGACCCACCACCCCTCAGCAGCCGGCAGTCGGGTCACTAATCTGCACGAGTCAGGCAAACCGGCGAATGATGGACAAGGGGCACTTCCCCATCATTCATCGGCGCTTGTGATGGTAAACCAGCAGGAGAAGCACACCCCCTCACAGCCGGAAAAGCCAGCCGAGATGCCCGCCAAAGCGCCCCGAAGGCCGCTGTCGGCTCAGGCTCAAACCAACACCCGAACGATCGCAGGCGCGAAATACACTTTCGGCCGAGCGCTCTCGTTGACGGCGGCCAAGATTTCCAGATTCTCTAGCTGCCTAATTAGCTCGCCCGCTCGCGCCACTGAAAGATCCAGTTCTTCCGCTAGCGCCTTAGTCGTGAAAGTGATTTTCGCGATGGCTAAATCGACCACACGCAGACCCGCTTCTGAACGTAGACCAGAATCACGCACTTTGCCTTTGAGCACATTTCGAACACGCATCAGCTCCTGCACCTGGCGCAAGGCCTGGCTGGCCGATTGCCCTATTCCTCTGGCGAAAAATTCGACGTACTCATCCCAGTTACCGGCGGTACTTACCGCAAGCAGCCGGTCATAGTATTCTGCTCGACGGGCTTCAAACCAAGGCGAAACGGAAAGCATCGGCTCGGAAAGCACACCCTGAGACATCAAGTGCAGAACTATCAGCAGCCTACCGAGCCTGCCGTTGCCATCCATAAACGGATGTAGAGTCTCAAACTGATAATGCGACATTGCGGCGGCGACCACGGGGTCTATCCGCTCAGAATGATCCTGCCCTATCCATTCCACCAGCCTTTCGACGCCCGAAATCAGCAAGTCCCCCGGAGGAGCTGGAACAAACCTAGAGGAAAGTATCGCTGGCTCATTTGCTTTGGCGCTACTTCGCTTACCTATGACAACCTGACGCTCTCGCAGCCGTCCGGATTGCCCAGCCAGTCGAGTGCCTTTCACCAGCTCCCCCTGCAGGGCAGTAAGCATCCCAACAGATATTTCTCTCCCGTAACTCAACCATTCAAAAGCCGCATAGGACATATCCAGATAGTTGACGATCTCACGCATGGTCTCGTCTTCTGGCGAGTCAACATCAGTTGTCATGACTCGCTCCAGAGGAGCATATGTGCCTTCCAAAGCAGAGGTGCTTTGCGCTTCCCGACGAAGAGCAGAACTTCTGAAAAGAGCAGGGTTAGGAAGCTGTAAAGCAACAGCGTCCAAAGCAGCCAAGCTAGACCTGGCATTTGCGACTTGGACGACAGTCCGCCCAGACAGCTCAGGCATCTCAGAAGGAAGCACGGCGGGCACGAACGCCTTATGCTCCCAACTACCCAAAATGGGATCACTGCCCGCAATGTCCACCAACGAACCCATCTGCGGGGCAGTAAAGTCTTCAAGCCTCATGACGTAAATTTTAAGTCACCGCGACGCACAAACCCAGGCTCAATGATGGACAAATGCCACTTCCCAAGCAAAACCACTAGCAAATGATGAACAAGAGGCACTTCCCCATCATTCAGCAGCTCCATTGATGGTAAACCAGCAAAGCTGAAGCCGGCCAAGAAGCGGAGGGCTAATAGACAAATGGGGGTGCGCGCTGGCGGTGGTGCTGCTCGCGCTGGGTGGCTGGCGCTTCTCGCGTTCTGACGTGTAGTCGCGTCTGAGCCGCGGCGCTTTCCAGCGCGGCGCTTTTACGTACGGCGCTTTCCAGCGCAGCGCTTTTTAGCACGACGACGCAGGTGGGGCCCGGGCAATCGCCCGGGCCCCACCTGTTTCACTAGCCCGCGGGCAACCCCAACCGGTAGGAAGCTCCGGGGAGGCGTGGAATAATGAGGCACGATATGGATAAGTCTCAGGAACCCGCAGCGCCCTCCGGCAAGCGCAACGGCCGCCGCAATCACCACAAGGCCCGCCGCAACCGCAACAACCCGCGCGGGCCGCGGCCCTTCACCCCCGCGCAACTCGAAGCGCGCCGAGCCGCTGTTCCGCACATCACCTACCCGGAAACCCTGCCCGTTTCCGCTCGGCGCGCGGAGATCCGCGAGGCCATCGCCGCGAACCAGGTGGTTATTATCGCCGGGGAAACCGGCTCCGGGAAAACCACGCAGCTGCCGAAAATCTGCCTGGAGCTGGGCCGCGGCATCACCGGGCTCATCGGGCACACCCAGCCGCGGCGCATCGCCGCCCGCTCGGTTGCCGAACGCATCGCGGCCGAACTGGGGCAAAAAGTCGGCGGCGCCGTCGGCTATCAGGTGCGTTTCACCGAAGAAGTGGGCCCCACCACGCTCGTCAAACTCATGACGGACGGCATCCTGCTCGCGGAAATCCAATCCGATCCGCAACTGCTGCGCTACGACACCCTCATCATCGACGAAGCGCACGAACGGTCCCTCAATATCGACTTCATCCTCGGCTACCTCGCGCGCCTGCTGCCCGCGCGCCCCGACCTCAAAGTCATCATCACCTCCGCGACCATCGACACCGAGCGCTTCGCCGCGCATTTCGGCGAGCACCGCGCGGGCGGCCGCCCCGGCGACACCGCGCCCATCATCGAAGTGTCCGGGCGCACGTATCCGGTGGAAATCCGATACCGGCCCCTCGATGAGGAACAGGGCACAGACCAGGAAGAACAGTACGACGACGCCGGTGCGCAGCGCGTAACCGCGCCGCGCACCCCGGGCCGGGCGGCGGCACTCGATCAGGTGAGTGGAATCGTGGCGGCTGCCGAGGAGCTCATGGCGGAAGGCGAGGGCGATATTCTGGTCTTCCTCTCCGGGGAGGGCGAGATTCGGGATACCGCGAAGGCGCTCGATGATGAGCTCGGGGCGCGGTATGTGGCGCCCGGGGGGAGCTCCAGCGCGCCGGGTGCCGTGGAGGTGCTGCCGCTGTTTTCGCGGCTTTCCGCGGCGGAACAGCACCGGATTTTCCAGCCCGGGCCCTACCGGCGCATTATCCTGGCCACGAATATTGCGGAGACTTCGCTGACGGTCCCCGGGATCAAATACGTGATCGACCCAGGTACCGCCCGCATTTCGCGCTACTCGAATAAAACGAAGGTGCAGCGCCTGCCCATCGAGCCGATTTCGCAGGCCAGCGCCAATCAGCGTTCGGGGCGGTGCGGGCGCGTGACGGACGGGATTGCGATCCGGCTCTATTCCGAGGATGATTTCCTGGCTCGGCCCGAATTCACCCAGCCGGAGATTCAACGTACGTCGCTGGCCGCGGTGATTTTGCAGATGCTCGCGCTCGGGCTGGGCGCCGTCGACGATTTTCCCTTTATTGACCCACCCGAAGCGCGGGCGGTGCGAGCCGGCACCCAGCTCCTCGAAGAAATCGGGGCGATAACGTACGGGGCCTTTGGTGCTGCGGGCGCGGCTGGGGCCGAGCGCGGCACCGCGGACAGCGACCCCGCACGGAGCGACCACCCGGAAAGCCGCTGGACGGAAAGTAGCCGCGCCGCGCAGCGCCACGCCCCGCGCCTAACCGCCATCGGGCGGCAGCTCGCGCGCTTGCCTATTGACCCGCGCCTGGGCCGCATGCTTATCGAGGCGCAGCGCAACGGGTGTGCTTCCGAAGTGTTGGTGCTGGTGGCGGCGCTGTCGGTGCAGGATGTGCGCGAGCGCCCCACTGAGAAACGCGCCCAGGCTGATCAATTCCACGCGCGTTTCACGGCCGGCTCCTCGGATTTCCTCGCGTATCTGACGCTGTGGCGCTATCTGCGCACCCAGGCCCGCGAGCTGTCCGGTTCGGCGTTCCGGCGCATGTGCCGCGCGGAATTCCTCAACTACCTGCGTTATCGCGAGTGGGCGGATGTGGTGGCGCAGCTCGAGCAGATGGCGCGGCCGCTGGAGCTGACGATCCGCCGCCTGGCGCTGCCCAGCTCGAAGCAGATTCGCGCCGCGGCCGAAGCCGGGGCCGGTGCGCCTCAGCTGGGTGGGGCACCGAATTCCGGGGCGGTTGCTCATGCCTGCCGTGAGCTCGGGCGCGGTTCGGATACCCCGGAGTCGGGGGCGATTCACCGGTCGCTGCTGGTGGGGCTGCTGTCCAATATCGGCAATTATTCCCCGCGCAGCCGCGATTACCTGGGCGCGCGCGGCACCCATTTCGTGATTTGGCCGGGCTCGGGCCTGCACCGGCGCACCCCCGAGTGGGTGATGGCCGCCGAGCTGGTGGAAACTTCCCGGCTGTTCGCCCGCACCGTGGCCGCGATCCAGCCGGAGTGGATTGAGCCGCTGGCGAAGAAGCTGGTGCGGCGTTCCTATTCGGAACCGTATTGGTCGGCGAAGAACGGCGCGGCGATGGTCCACGAAAAGGTGACGCTCTACGGGGTGACCCTGGTGGCGGACCGTCCCGTGCTGCTCGCCACTTCCGGTTCGGATGCGGCGCGCGAGCTGGCCCGCGAGATGTTTATTCGCCACGGCCTGGTGGAGGGCGAGTGGCGCACCCACCACGAGTTCCTGGCCCGCAACCGCGCCGCCCTCGAGGAGGCCGGCCGCACCGAAGATAAGCTGCGCCGCCACGGGCTGGTGGCCGATGGTGACGCGCTGGCCGCGTTCTACGAGGAGCGCATCCCGGAGAACGTGGTCTCCGGGCGGCATTTCGATTCCTGGTGGAAGAAAGAACGCCACGCTCGCCCCGAGCTGCTCGATTTCACGCAGGATTTCCTGCTGGGCGGGGCCGGCGGAAGCGCCGCGGAAGAGGACTTCCCCACCGAATGGCGCCAGGGCGATATCACGCTGCCCATCACCTACACCTTCGCGCCGGGCTCGTTCAACGACGGCATCACCGTGGACGTCCCCATCGCGCTGCTCCCGCGCCTGCGCCCGGACGGTTTCGACTGGCTGGTGCCCGGAATGCTGGGCGAACTCGTGGTCGCCACGATCCGCGCGCTGCCCAAACGCGTGCGCCGCAACCTGGTGCCCGCGCCCGACGTGGCCCGCGATATCCGCGCGGTGCTGCCCACCTGGGAGGAGGCCGTACACGGCGGTACCGGTGCGCGCGGGGGTGACGCGGACGGTAACGCGACCGGCGGTAACGTGCACGGCGGTGACGTGCACGGAACGGAACCGATTTCTTTCGAGGAGGCTTTTCGCGCGGCTACGGCCCGCGTGCGGGGTATTGAGATCGACGACGCCGCATGGCAGGAGGTGAATCTGCCCGCGCATCTGACTGTGAATTTCCGGGTGCGTTCGGAGCGGGGTGCGGTGCTCGAGGAATCAACGTCGCTCGAGTATTTACAGCGCAGTCTTGCCCCGCAAACGAAGGCGGCGGTGGAAAACGTGGTGGCCGGGGCGGTGGCCCAGGCCCTCGATGAGGCACGGGCGCGGTTGCGCAGGGCGCAACCTTCCGCTACCTCTCGTAGTACCGGTTCGAATCCTGCCCCCGGTTCACCGGACTCAGCGAAGCCCACCGCGAGCGCGTCAGCCACCAGTTCGTCCAGCACCACCAGTTCGGCCGAGGCGGCCGCCACCGAACTCGCATCCGGGGATGCTTTGACCGGCTGGCCCGAGGTAGAACAGGGGATTATCCCGGCGGTTATCGAAACTGAGGGCCCGGCCGGGACCGTTCGTGCTTACCCGGCGCTCGCTGATCGCGCCGGAAAGATTGTGCTCGATGTGGTGGCGGAACCGGGTGAACAGGTGCGGGTGCACCGCGGCGGCGTGATTCGTTTGCTCGCGGATGCGCTGGCGCTGCCCGAGGGCCGGATTACCTCGCGCTGGGATGGCGAGCTGGCTTTGCAGCTGGCGGGTAGCCCGGCTCCGTCCACGGCAGCGTTGGTGGCCGATCTGCAGTGGGCAGCGGCGCGGAATCTTGCCGACCGCTGGGGTGCGGCCAATGATGCCAGCCCTGAAGAGCTGCGTTCCGGGCGTGAATTCGAGGAATTGCAGGCGTGGGCTCGTGACGAGTTCGAGGACGAAGTGTTCCTGATCGCGCAGGGCGCGGGCAAGGCCGCGGCCGCCTGGGCAGAGGTGGAACAGCTGGTGCGGGATAACCGCTCGGTGGCGCTGCTTGCCACAATGAGCGACGAGCGCGCCCATCTGGATGCGCTCATGCCCGCCGATTTTGTGCGAGCCACGCCGGCAGCACGCTTCTGGGATTTGCCGCGTTATCTCCAGGCCGCGAAACTGCGCATTGAGAAGGCCGCGGTGAATCCGGCAGCCGATGATTCGCTCGCCTGGCAGGTGCAAACCGCGGCGGAAGCGGTGGAAAGTGCCCGCGAAGAAGCCAGCTACGCGGCTTTCGATCCGGGCCGCGCGCGAGTGCTCAACCATGCCCGCTGGCTCCTGGAAGAACTGCGCGTCTCGCTTTTCGCCCAGCAGTTGGGCACCAAGGAAAAGGTTTCCGTCAAGCGCATTCAGAAGCTATTGGCCAGCTAAGGGCCCTAAGAGCCGAGCACCCCATCACTTCTCGGTCACGAAGAATCCCCGTGTTGCTTCGAAATCGACGGTGGAGTTTCCGTACTTTTCCCAGACGTTATCTGCCAGGTTTCCCTGAGGTGACACGTGCCAGAAGTAGGCTGACCCCAGTTTCCCCTCCGCGTAGTTGAGGGTCTGGAGCGCGCCGAAACCATCAGTTCCAGCAGGCGCCTGGCACTTATCTCCCCCGCGTTCCACACCAACGCCACCGCACTCCACATAGAACACAGCCGCGTAATCCAGGGCGGTGTTTTCATCCAGCGGGCCGAGCCCGAAATTCTTCTCCAGAGCGCTCACGAGTTGCGTGGAATTCTTCTTGTCGAGAGCAACAATGGGAGCCAACTCCGTGTCATTCACTTCAACTATTCCGTCCCCGGAGAGTACGGTCTTTTCTTTCAGATCCGTATGACCCGGAATCGTCCGCTCCGAAAGCTCCGTTAAAGTACGAGCGTTCCCGGCTCCGTAGATCATATTCCAGTTCTTTTGCGCACCCGACTCCTTGAGTTCCTCATCGAGAGCTGCAGAAACCCGCGCGAAAGCTTCATCCGCGCCACCGGCAGCTGATACCGGCGCATCGCTAGTCACGGACGTAGGCGCAGCCCCGACCGAACCGGATTCCGTGCCTTTTTCCGATGAGCACCCGCCAGCCGCGAGCGCGAGCGCTAAAGTTCCAGCAGCCACGAGAGATACTACGGGCCGCGAGCTAATTTTTTGAACAAACATAATGGGATCCTCATAAGTATTGAGAGGAAACAAGGATGGCGGACCGTGGCGTGAGAGCCCGCATATTTCTGATCGGCGTCATCGCTTATCAGGTGCGTTAGGTTCGTTCTGACGGCAACTGTCTCGTCCGCCTTCAATGTATGTTAACTGAATTATCCAGCGGTGTGCAATGGCTTCCTGAGATGTAGTTGTGAGGGCTCTCGTCATGGCCGAGCCGCGATGCGCCTAAGCGGCCGGGTGCATATATGCGTCGTCGTACTTCTTGGAATTACAGCAGGCTGACGATGCCCATGATGACGGCGGCGAGCAGCGCGCCGGCGATCATTCCGCCCCACCATTCCAGCTGATCCCCGGTAGTGACCCGGTCGAGGGACTGCGGCTTGAACGGCAGCACCGGCGCGGTATTGGGCAGCAGCTTGGGGCGCTGTTCCAAGGAACGCATGAGGGCTTCTTGTTCCGGGCTGGCTTCCTCCACGTTGGCGAGCCCGCCGTAGCCCTTTTCGGTTTGGCGCAGCGGGAGCAGAGTGCCGGGCTTGCTCTCCGCAAAGCCTGCCTGCTCGGCGCCATGCACCGCGATAACGGTGCGGAAATCTGCGGATTTATCCACCGGGCGAACCACCACCGGCACCATGAGCGCCTGCTTGCGGCGGCTATTGCCGACCGTGCGCATCCGCCGGCTTTCGTCGGTCCCCAGCACTCGAGCAACCACGTCCACGCCGGGCGCGACCGGTGTTTTATCGCGGATCAGCCACGGCAGCGCCAGCAGGAAAGCCACCACCGCGAAGGCAGGGATCAAGTAAAACGCACGCGAACCGACCAGGGCATTCGGGAAAGCGATGAGTCCGAGCACCACGCCCGCGCCCAGGCCCCACAGGGTGCCGGTGCATACCCGCCGGGCATGATCGATAGGCCGCGCCGCCGGGAGGTTGCCTTCCCGCCAAATTTCAGCCACAACATTGGTGCTCATACGTCCTTCCTCTTCTCTCGCGCCGTTATTAGCGCTTTCCATGGTAACCCGGGCTAGCGCAGGCTTTCACTTTCCAGCACCACGTCCCCGTTCTCCACCCGGAAGCGCACCGCGTGCTCCCCCTCGAAAACCCGCGCGGTATCCGAGCGTTTCTCCCAGCTCAGCGGGGCAAGAAGCCGCCACTCGTAGCTGCGCTCCAGCACGCCTCCCCGCACGCTCACGGTTCCGCCCAGCCCTTCCACAGACGCACTCACCTGCGGCTTCTCTTTCCAGCTCAGCTTCTCCTTACGGGTATCCCCGAACGTACGATCCTTGCGGAAAGTAGCCGGGCAGCCAGCTGGCGGCGTCGTCGTACCATCACCGCGCACGCAACTTTCCACGAGGCGTTCCACCAGTTCCACGGCGCGTTCGCCCGCGGCCGGGGTGGCCTGGGCGCTGAGACGCGCGGTCGCGGTCTGGCCGGGCCGCACCGTGGCGGTGGCGCCGGCCCCGAAGGTGAGGTAGCGCGAATCGCCGGGCGCCGCGACGGTGTAGTCGCCGGGGAAGGCCGGGGCGGGTTCCTGGGGCGCGAGGGCGACGGGTACGTCGTTGATGCTGGTGAGGGTGGGAGGGGTGGAGGCTGGGCCGCCGCCTACGGTGGGCGGTTCGCTGCCGGTAGTGGGCGTGGTGCCCCCGCCGGAAGCTTGCTCGGTGCCGCGATCGGCATCGCGCTCCACGCGCAGCTGGCCGAGGGCGCCCTCGCTCACCTGCCAGCGCGGGCTCAGGATCGGGGTGGTGCCGCGGCGCACCAGGGTGAGGCTCAGGGGTTCTTGGGTGCCGTTGTAGCTGACGACGCCGTCCACGCGCACGCTGGTTTCGGTGCCGGCGCTGGCGGCATTGCCGGAGCCGGTGCCATTGCCGGAGTCAGCGCCATTACCGGCGCCGGTTTCAGTTTCGATGCTGCTGGTTTCGCGCACTTGGAAATGGGCGGGGCGGCCCGGGACGGCGCGATAGACTTCGTCGCTCAGCAGGGCGAAGGATCCGGAAAGTGCGCCGGGATCGGTGAGGTCCAGGGCCTCGCGAGCGCGGCCTTCTTCGAGGGCGGCCATATATCTGCTGGCCACGGCCGCGGGAGAGTAATAGGTGGCCGCGAGGAACTGGCGCACGGCCAGCACCGCCAGGGCAATCAGTAGCACCGCGAGCGCGCCGAACAACACCCTCCGCCGGCGCATAACTATACGGGCGCGCGCCGCGGGCTGGGTACTCACCTCAGGCTGAATGCCCACCTCAGACCGAGCGTTCACCGCGATGCGGGCAGGTGACCGCGCAGCAGCTCCACGAGGCGCTCGGAGCCGGCTTCCACGCAGGTGAGCGTCGCTTCGAATTCGCGCGCCGAACCGCCCCACGGATCGGGCACATCGTACTCGCCGGACGAATAATAAAAATCGGAAGAATGCTGGCGACCCGAGGCGCGCCCGGCGTCGTCGGAAAGAATGCCGCCGTGCCCGAATACGCCCTCCGGCGCGATCCCTACCTTCGGCAGCGCGAACTCGGTCCACAGGTGAATATTGGTCAGCGAAAGGGAGAGGGAGCGGCACAGCCGGCGCACCGCCCGGGCGTGCCCCGTGGTCATGGCCAGAATCAGGCCGGCGTTTTCCAGTTCCTCGGCGGTGACGCGGTGGGCCCGGTGGTGATCGGGCAGGTCATAGCCGTGTTCGGTGAGAGTGCGTTGGGCGGGCGGGTAAATCGGGTTGCCGGATTCCTCATTCGAAACCCCCGCGGACGCCACCGCAATATCAATACCGGCATCGCGCAACCGCTGGCGCAGCACGATTTCCCCCATGGGAGATCGGCAAATATTCCCGGTACAGACAACAAGAATGCGGGGCCGTTCCGCCAGCGCGCGAACGACGCCCGCACCGGGGTAGGCAGCGGGAGTGGCACTTTCCGTCATGCTGGCAAGTCTAGGCACCGCGCCTGAAAAGTTTTGAGCAGTAGGTCTCATCGAGTGCATACTACGCTGAAAGTATGCAGAATCCCGGGATAGAAACGCCCGGGCACGTGTGACCGGGCGGCCCAGATCACCCGTGTTGAGCTGCGGAAAAGTCACGTCCGGGCAGTTCTGCGCCGCGGTTATGCATAATCCCAGCTGAAAGCGCGTGATTTTCGCCACGGCCCACATGGGGCACGATTGCGCGCTCATTATTGAGTAACGACGACGCAGGGCCGGGGCGCGTGCGCCCCGGCCCTGGGAATCAGGCCACTGCCTTAGCAGCCTTGCATCGCCTACATAATGCGGGCACTACCCCGGGATAGGCGATGCGGTGCTACCCCCGCGGGTGCTACCCCGGCTAGTTGATGCGGGTGCCATCCCCGGCATGGAACACATGGATAGCATCCAGGTTCGGGGTGGCGTACACGGTGTCACCCACCGCGGGGGCCTTGAATGGCGGAATCCGCACAACCACCTGGGAGGAGCCATCGCCCGAGCCGAAGCCGGACTTCTCCACGCCGGCGATCTCGCCATACACGTAGTTATCCGAACCCAGGTTCTCGACCATATCCACCATGATCGGCACCGAGCTTTCCCCGGGCTCGCGCGTGAGCTCCGTGAAGGATTCGGGGCGCACGCCCAGGATGACCTTGCCCTTGTCATCCGGGGTGATCGCATCGATCACCGCGCGGGGCAGGCGAATGCGCGCTTGGCCGAGGACTGCGTCGTCGCCCTCAATATTAAAGGTGCCGAGGTTCATGGCCGGCGAACCAATGAAGCCCGCCACGAAAGCGTTTTGCGGCCGGTTGTACAGCTCATCCGGGCTGCCCACCTGCTGCAATACCCCGAAGTTGAGCACGGCGATGCGGTCGCCCATGGTCAGCGCTTCGGTTTGGTCGTGGGTGACGTACACCGTGGTGGTGCCCAGGCGGCGCTGCAGGGTAGCGATCTGGGTGCGGGTTTGCACGCGGAGCTTCGCGTCCAGATTGGAGAGCGGTTCGTCCATGAGGAAGACCTGCGGGTTACGCACAATCGCGCGGCCCATCGCCACGCGCTGGCGCTGCCCACCGGAAAGCGCCTTCGGCTTGCGATCCAGGTACTCGGTCAGGTCGAGGATCTGGGCGGCTTCCTTGACGCGCTTATCAATTTCTTCCTTCGGGGTGCGCGCGATCTTGAGCGCGAAGCCCATATTCTCCGCCACCGACATATGCGGGTAGAGAGCGTAATTCTGGAACACCATCGCGATATCGCGGTCCTTAGGCGAAACATTGGTGACATCGCGGTCCCCAATATAGATACGCCCGTCATTAATATCTTCCAGCCCGGCGAGCATGCGCAGCGACGTTGATTTACCGCAGCCGGACGGGCCAACAAGAACAAGGAATTCCCCGTCAGCAATTTCGAGGTTGAGCTGATTGACAGCCGGGGTATCCGACCCCGGGTAGATACGCGATGCGTTCTCAAATGTTACAGATGCCATTACTGGTCCCTTCACCGGCAGGTACGTGCCGGACGATCCGAGTGAAGAGTGCCGTTGCGGGCACCCGAAGCTCCAGCAGCTGTGGTACGACGACGCCGCCCCTTGGCAGGCCGCAATGCCCCCACGCCCGGAAACCCGGGCCATGTACAAAATGCTGTGACTTCAGAGTGTCCACTCTGACACAGTCGCCCTGTGCGACATACCCAATTTTGCCAGGCGCCGGCGCGGATTTCCAGCTCCGCTGCCATGTTTTGCGCAAAGCTTCCAGGCTTTTCCCGGGTTCGGAGCTAGCTGGTATCCCCCGCATCACTCCGCTGCGGCTGGAGGGAGCGCACGCCGGCGGGCAGCGGAATCGCCAGGATCAAATCGCGCACATACTGGCCAATCGGGGTGAGGGGCACCGCGGTATTCGCCACCACGGAAACTTCCCGCCCGTAATCACCCGCGATAGCAATCGCGCGCAGCCCCTCGTGATCGCAACTGCGAAAAGCCAGCAGGTTAATAACCGGGGTGAGCAGCCCGGCCTTGCACATATTGAGGAGAGTCTGGGGTTGCTCGGTACGGAAGTCCGCGATACGCGGCTCCAACTCCCATAAATCAAAAGCGGCGCGCATTTCCGGGTCGATGCTCAGGCCCGGTGCGCCGGTCAGCCCCAGGGTGACCTCCGCAAGATCTCCGGGAGCCACCACCTCCACGCCCTGGAAATCCGGGGAATTCTGGCGGACCACCGCCACGTACGGCTCCCACCACAGGCGCTGTGAATCAGGAATGGAGGGCAGCGAACTAAATTGTGAAACGATGGCCAGCTGCGCGTGCCCGGCCCCCACTTTCTCCAATAATTCCGCGGAGGTGCGCTCCAGCAAATTAACGGAAATACCGGGCTCCTCCAGCTGTAATTGCGCCAGCATTCCCGGGCATAGCACCGCCGAGATAGAAGGAATCACCCCGAGGGTAACCGCGCCCACCAGGCTGCCCGATTCGGTATTGAGCTCATCGACCGCATCGCGCAGCTTCACCAAGATCTCCTCGGCGCGCGGTAGGAACGTTTCCCCTTTCGCGGTAAGGGTGCAGGGAACATGGCTGCGATCCACCAGGGTATGACCCGTCGCCCGCTCCAAATTCGCAACGTGGAGCGATACCCGCGACTGACTGCTGTGGAGCAAACGAGCCGCCCGCGAAAAGGACGATAATTTCGCAACGGCAACGAAAGACTCCAACCATTCAAGTCGGTCGATGCGCATAAAACCCTCCACGACTATGTGGCACCAACGAGCTCTCCGATAATTTACCTGGCGCATTTCAAGTTCTTTCGCGGCGAGTCGGCTCCCCCGGCGGCGCGCGGCTGCGCGCCGCCGGGGCGGCGTCGTCGTTCCACCACCGCCCGCACCCACCCGGGTGGGCGAGTTATCCGCGGAATCTCGCGGCGCTTCGCCCGCGTTACCGCCCTGCCACGCCCACCGTGAGCGCCTCGCTCCCACCCCGCCCGCGTATCGCTATTCGAAATCCGCATATGACATATCGAAATATCGCCGTCTCTCGGGCGTGATTTCGGCGTATTCCCGCCGCGATACTGAAGCCATCGGAGCTCGCTTATCCCTCCGGCAATCCGCCCGGAAAGCAGCTTCTTCTCAGTTAACACAACGAAGTGAATGTGGAAGGCACCTCATGTCCAAACAACACCCGCCGGGAACAGTAACCGCCCCGGTGCCCACGCGCTCGACCTCGGACCTGGTCAAGGCCGCGGTTTCCGGCTGGCTCGGAACAGCTCTGGAATTCATGGACTTCCAGCTGTACTCCCTGGCCGCCGCGCTCGTCTTTAAAGACATTTTCTTCCCCGCCGGCCACCAGTCCATGGCCATCCTCGGGGCTATGGCCATTTACGGTGTGGGCTACGTGGCCCGCCCGCTGGGCGCCTGGTACTTCGGGCGGCTCGGTGACCGCATCGGCCGCACCAAAGTCCTCTTTATTACCATCGCCATGATGGGCGTGGCCACCACCCTCATCGGCTTCCTCCCCACCTACCAAGTGGTGGGCATTTGGGCGCCGATTATGCTGGTGATTCTGCGGCTTATCCAGGGCTTCGGGGCCGGCGCGGAAATTGCCGGCGCCTCCGTGATGCTGGCCGAATACGCCCCGCGGGAACGCCGCGGCATTATTTCTTCGCTGGTGGCCCTCGGCACCAATACCGGCACCCTGGGCGCCGGCGCGATCTGGGCGATCATGCTCGCCACCATGGGCACCGACACCGTGGTCGCGTGGGGCTGGCGTATCCCCTTCATCGCCTCGGTTGTACTCATGGGCCTGGCTGTATTTATCCGGCTGCACCTCAAGGAATCGCCCGTTTTCGAGGCGGCTACCAGCGGGGAGATTCTGGACGACGCCGCCCTGGTGGCCACCTACGACCAACCGCTTCCCTCGCGCGCCGAGCGGAAGGCGGCGGCTAAGGCCGCCCAGCGCGAAGCCCAGCGCGAAGCCGCCGTGGAAGAACTCGCCAAAACCCCGAAGTCGTTCAAGGCGTTCATGGCGGCCTTCCTGCTGCGCTTCGGCCAGTCCGGTAATTCCGGCATGGTGCAGACCTACCTCATTACTTTCCTGACCGCCCAGATTCTGGTGGCCAAGGACGTGGCTTCCGCCGTGGTGGTCTACTCCTCGCTGGCCGGCTTCATTACCGTGCCGATTATCGGCTGGATCGGCGACCGCATCGGCCGCGAGCGCACCTACCGCCTGGTCACCGGGCTGGGGATTCTCCTCATTATTCCGTGCTTCCTGCTCATGGTCTCCCCGCGGTTCCTGGGTGAACTCAATGCGCCGGAGCTGGTGGACGGGCAGATGGTGGACCATTACGGCACCCCCACCCTGTTGTTCTTCATCGGGTACATCGTGCTGCACAACATCACCGTGCTGGCCATGTTCTCCCTGGAAAACATCACGATGGCCGAATGCTTCGGCTCCGCGCACCGCTACGAGCAGCTGGCGCTCGCCAAGGAAATCCCGAATATGATCACCGCCGGTTTCGGCCCGCTGATCGCCGCTGGCCTGGTGCAACTCTTCGGCGGTTCCTGGATCGCTTGCGCGATTCTCATGTTTGTTTACACCGGAGTCACCCATATCACCGCGTGGCTCATGCCCGAAATTACCGGGCGCGACCTCACTCTCAAGGAGGATGCATTCTAATGAAGGCTGTACAAGTTCGTACCGATACCCCCAAGCAGATTCATATCACCGAGGTTCCCGACCCGGTTGCCGGCGCAGGCGAGGTGCGGGTCCGCATGGAATGGGGCGGCATTTGCGGCTCCGACCTGTCCTACTGGAAGAACGGTGCTTCCGGGACCGCGATTATGCGCGAACCGCTGATCCTCGGCCACGAAGTTGCCGGCGTGGTGGACCAGGTGGGCGCGGGCGTGACCGGAGTTGAGGTGGGCCAGCGGGTGGCGATCTACCCGCCGACCCTCGTGGGCGAACACGATATCCCGGAAAGCACCCGCGGCAAAGATAACCTATGGCCGGAGGTCCGCTACTTCGGATCCGCGGCTTTCTTCCCGCACGAGCAGGGCGGTTTCTCCACCTACCGGGTGGTGCGGCCCGATCAGCTCCGTGCGCTGCCGGAGAACGTGTCGACGAAGGAAGGCGCCGTCGCCGAACCTCTCGCGGTGGCGATGCACGCCGTGAGCCTGGCCGGGGATCTGTCCGGCAAGCGCGTGCTGGTGAACGGCGTGGGCCCGATCGGGGCGTTGGCCGTGGCCGCCGTGAAATTCGCGGGGGCGCGCGAGGTTATCGCTTCCGACGTGGCCGCCGAATCCCTGCGGATTGCGAGCGCGATGGGCGCTACCAGCACGGTGAACCGCAGCGCCGGTGAGGAGCTTCCCGCCGACGTGGACGTCACCATCGAAGCGTCCGGCGCCGCCGTTGCCATCGGCGATTGTTTGCTGGCGACCGTGCGCGGCGGCACCATGGTGCAGGTGGGGAACTTGCCGGCCGGCGCGGTCTCCGTGGTGCTCGGGCAGCTGGTCACCCGCGAAATCACGTACAGGGGCTCGTATCGGTTCAACCCGGAGTCCATGGACGCCGCGATTGACGCGATGGCGCGCGGATTGGACGTTTCGCCCGTGCTCACGCACGAATTTAAGATCGACGACGCCGCAGCCGCTTTCGCCACCGCCGATGACCGGTCCACGGGGTCGTCCAAGGTGATGCTCCAGCTCAGCTAGGCGGAGCAGGCCGGCCTGGCTAGGCGATGCACTCTCGCCCGGCTCGGGCTGGCCTTGCCTCGTGAATCGCAGCGTACATCGCGCAACGCGCGGTGTACCTCGCTCATGAGGCGACGAAGGGGCACGGACTTACGGGTCCGTGCCCCTTTCCGTACCCCGACCGGTCCGCGCGAATCTCACGACCCTCGCGAACCCCAATAGCCACACAAGCCCCTGCGGTGGCGGTATGTATTGTCAGAGATGTAGTGCAGATGTCGTACATGCGAAGTACACCCCGGAAAAACACCCCACCTCCCGCCTGGGCTAACCCGTTTCCACCTGCTGCTGCCGAACAAAGTGGTACCCCACGACAGCGGAACGCACAAAGTGGTACTGCACGACAGAAATTTAGGGTTTGGCTGTAGCTCCAGTACCACTTTGTTTTTGGGGGCCGGAAAGTCCCCGGCGAATCAAGTTCCAAGTTCCCAAACCCCCAGGCGGGCAAAGAAAGCGGGGCGCGGGCCTGAGCCCGCGCCCCGTGGAGAGGGGCAGGATCGACACGCCCGATCCTGCCCGAGGGAGGCAGTGAACGCTTCCCGGCTTGTGGTGCTGCCGTACCCGCGAATGCTTCCAACGTGGACCATCGGCGAGTTCCGGCGTGGAACCCCGCGGATCCCAGCGTTGGACGGCCAAGGTATGCCATACCGGAGCCTCACGGAGTTCCGGCGTAGAAACTCCCGTGCTCCTCGGCGTGGAACCCGATGGCTAGGAGTGGGAGATTTCCACTCCCTCGCGAACAACCGCCAGCGGGGTCATCGCCTCATTCCAGGCGACCAGATTGACCGGCTTGCCCGGGGTGAAGTCCACCGTGACACCGGGAGCATCCCAGGCGCCACCGGCGTAGACCGGTCCGGCCACCGTGGCCCGCACCAGCTGCGGGAGCGTCAGCTTCCCGCGCCCGGCGAAGAGGGCCACCTGATCGGCCAGCACCGATGCACCCCCGGCCAAAGTATCGGTACCTTCCAGGTAGCAGGCGCCGTCGCGCACTTCCACCGCGAGCCCGCCCAGGGTGTACTTCCCGGGAGGCATACCGGCCGCGGCCAGGGAATCCGTAACGAAGAAAGCCCCGGGAATACCCAGCTGGCCCGCGCCCGCGCTCCCAGACGCCCCGGCCCCGAGATCCGGCTCATCAAGGTAATCCACCACATCCTCGACGAGGTCGGGATGCACGTGGTAGCCGTCGGCAATCACTTCCGCGCTGATGAAACCGCGGCGCGCCGCTTGAATGTACTCGCGGATCGGGCCGGGAGCCCGGTGCGTAAAAGCGGTCATCGCGTTGAAAAGATGCGTGACAGTTTGTGCGGCTTCCTGCCCGACGGCGCTACCGGCGACAGTCCCGGCGCCACCGGCTTGCCGCGCATCCGCGCCCGCGCCCGAACCGGCTCCCGTGCCAGCCCCAGCAAGCACCGCCAGCGGCGTGTATCCGTGCCGCCGCGCCACTTCCAGGGTGCGCGCGATTTCGGCCCGGGTGACCGCGCCATCCCCGTGGGAATGCCCCCAGGACGGCTTGCCGCCATATTCAAGCAGCAGCTCGGCGGCGCGCTGGGCGCCCTCCGCTTCCGGGGCCACCGTCATCGTCTTAATCCAGCCGCGCCCGGCCTCCAGCCAGGAACGCAGCTCGGCCTCGTCCACCGCGCGGATCACCTCGGGGTTCTGCGCCCCGCACTTTTCCCGCGAAATATACGGGCCTTCCAGATGAATACCGGCCAGCTCCCCGCGCTCGCAGAATGGCACCAGCGCCTCGATCTGCGGGAGTGGATCCGCCAGCGACACCAGGGAAGCGAACATCGCGGTGGTCCCCCCGCGCTGGTGGGTGCGGATCGCCGTGGCGATCTCCTCCTCCGCATAGTTATCCGGGAAGGCGAAGCCGCCACCGCCATGGCAGTGAATATCCACGAGGCCCGGGGTAATAACATGAGCCCGGCGCACCCGCGGGTTATCCGCGCCCAGCCCGAAAGCCTCCGCGGCCCGAGCTTCAATCCCGCGCGACTCCCGTTCCGCAGCCAGCCCCGCGGTTACCGCGGCGGCCTCCTCAGCGGTGAGCAGCCGAGCCAGCGTACCGGCGTCGTCGATCTCAATACCGTACCCAACCTCGCGGCCGTACCCGTTGAGAACGCGCCCCAGGTAAAACACTTAGATCATCTCCCAACGCGCGCGGTACAGGTCCGTCAGCTTGAGCTGCGCGGCGGCCGCTTCGTCCAGGAGCACGGTGACATCCGGGTGCATCTGAATAATCGTGGCGGGCCAGAAGGCGCTGATGGGGCCTTCGCACAGCTCTCGCACCGCATCCGCCTTATTCGCACCGAAAGCGAAAAGCACCAGCTTCTTCGCCTCCATAATGGTGCCTAGGCCCTGGGTGATGCAGCGGGTGGGGACGGCCGCTTCGTCGCCGTCGAAGAACCGCGCATTATCCTTGATGGTTTGCGGGGCCAGCGCCTCCACGTGAGTGCGCGAGACCAGCGAGCCGCCCGGCTCGTTGAAGCCGATATGCCCGTCTGCGCCAATGCCGAGAATCTGCAGATCCACCCCGGCCGCACCGATCTTCGCATCGTAGTCGGCGGCCGCGGCCTGCGGATCCGGGTTCTGTGCATCGGGGGTATTGAGGCCCTCCTCGGTCAGGCCGGTCTTATCCTCGCCCACGAGGTTGCGGCGCAGCACATTGCGGTAGGACTCCGGATGCTCCGGATCCAGCCCCACGTACTCATCCAGGGCAAAAGCCTTGGCGCCGGAGAGGTCAAATTCGCCGGCCGCGTGGGCCTCGCGCAGCGCCGCGTAGAGGAGATCCGGCGTGGAACCGGTGGCCACCCCGAGCGTCGCGTGCGCGTCACGCGCGAAAAGATCCTGGATAATGCGTGCGCCCTCGCGGGAGGCTTCTTCCGCGGTGGCGAAAATTCCGATATGCATGAGTTCGTCCTTTCCCGGGCGCGTTTCACGTGAAACGCGGCAATGGTCAGTGCTCGCGGGCCCCGCGCTTCGGTTGCGCGGGAACCCTGGTGAAGTTTTAGTTTTCGACGGCCTCGCGGAACCACGTGGTGATCGTGGTTGGGTGCGTAATAGCAGTTCCGACGACGGCCGCCCAGGCGCCAGCTTCCATGACAGCCCGCGCTTGCTCCGGAGTGTGGATGCGCCCTTCGCAGACCACCGGGATCTCCGGGAATTCCGCGACCATCTGGGCCAGCAGTTCAATATCGGGGCCGTCCGTCTTCGGGCGATCCCCGGAGTAACCCGCCAGGGTGGTGCCGAGGATATGGCAGCCGGCCTTGGCCGCCACCCGGGCATCCTCAATCGAGCCGCAGTCCGCCATGACGAGCGCGCCGTCGTCCAGAAGAGCAGCCACGGTTTCCGCGAAGCTCAAGCCATCCGGACGCGGGCGAGACGTGGCATCGAGGGCCACAATATCGGCGCCGGCGCTGATGCAGGCGCGGGCGTGGCGCAGGGTCGGGGTGATGAACACGCCTTCGTGGCCCTCTTTCCACAGGCCGATGACAGGCACTTCCACCTGGCCTTTAATCGCGGAAATATCCGCCAGGCCCTGGCAGCGAATCGCCGCCGCTCCCCCGCGCTCGGCGCCGAGGGCCATCTGCGCCATCGTTTCGGGGTGGCGCAGCGGTTCGCCTACGTACGCCTGGCAGGACACGACGAGGTGCCCGCGGAGAGATTCGATCATCGGATGCACGGTAACTCCTAAGTTATAACGAGAAATGCAGAAGTGTAGTTATGCGGTGCGGCGCGCGGTGTGCAGGAAGTGAACGGCCGCGCCGATGAGCGGGGCCTGCGATCCCAGGCTACCCTCCACAATCGGGGTGGCGGCGGTGCCCACCATGGCATCGCGCCGGTAGCCCTCGCGCAGCGCGTCCATCCAGAACTCGCCCACGTGAACGAGTGAGCCGGACAGGATAATAACGTCCGGGTCGAAAGAATTCGCCAGCCCGCCCAGGGTCTGCCCGAGCGCGAAAGCACCGTCCGTGAACACCTCGCGCGCGAACATATCGCCCGCGTCCACGAGGGCTTTCAGTTCCCGGCCTCCACGTACGACGACGGGGCGCTGCGCGCCCGGGGCCCGCAGGTAGGCACTTTCGGGAACATCGGCGATCCCGGTGAGGGAAGCCGCTGCCGCGGCGGCGTAACTCGCGCCCTCCACGTGGGCTTCGGCCTGGCGCTTGGCGTAGAGGCGGGCCGCCCCGCTGCCCGAGGCCACCGATTCCACGTGGCCATCGCGCCCGCAGGAGCACACCAGCCCGGCGGCATAAGGATGGTGAATATGGCCGAAGTGGCCGGCCACCCCGTGCGCGCCGAAGAGGATGCGCCCGTCGATCACGGCCGCGCCGCCCAGCCCGGTTCCCACCGCGATCACGAGGGCGGTACGCGCGCCGGCGCCCGCACCGTAGGTTGCTTCCCCGAGGGCGTGGCCGTGCACGTCATTGAGGACGCGCACCGGCAGGCCGCAGCGTTCGGCAAGATGCGGGCCGAGGGGCTGACCGCCCCAGCCGGGCATGGTGTCCGTGGCGGAAGCGATGCATCCGCTCTCCACGTCCACCACCCCGGCGCTGGCGATAGCAATTCCGCGCACCGGCGTTCCGGCGGCGCTGGCTGCCGCGATCTGGCGTTCCGCGAAATCCGCGATATCCGCCAGCACGCGTGCTCCGCCGCGCCGCGCTCCGGTAGGAATACTGGCTTCGAGGGAGATGCGCGGGGCATCACCGCCCGGGGCGGTGGCCGCAAAGGTCACCACCGCCCCCGCGATTTTGGTTCCCCCGATATCCAGCCCGAGCAGCGAGAACTCAGACCCGGGCTGGAACGGTGCTACCTTCATGAGTGCTCCTTAGAGCAGCCCGCAGCTGGCGAGCACGCCGCGAATAGCTTCGACGTTCTCACCTTCGAGGGCCTTGACGGGCCGCGGCATCTGGTTGGAGGCGATAACCCCCAGTTCCTTCATGGCCGCCTTGAAGGCGCCCACGCCACCCGCGAAGCCCTGCACGCCCTTGGGCACCATGACGATGCGCATGAGGTGGGCGAGCTCGTTCTGCAATTCGGCCACGCGAGCCCAGTCCCCGGCCTGCGCGGCATCCCACTGCTCCACGTAGGGGCGCGGTGCCACATTGGCCAGGCCCGGAACGGAGCCGTCCGCACCGCCCATGTAGGCGCCATCGACAACCACTTCGTGACCCGTAAGGATGTTGAGCGGCTTACCGGCGGCCTTGTTCTCCTCCAGCAGGAAGCGGAAGTTAACGTCGTCGCCAGAAGAATCCTTGACGCCGGTCAGCACGTCTTCGGTCCCGAGGCGCATGAGCAGGTCAATGGAGAGCTTCTTGTGCACGCACACCGGGATGTCGTACGCGAAAAGCGGCAGGTCCACGGCGTCGCGGATGTAACGGAAGTTCGCTTCGATTTCCGCTTCCCCGCCCAGCGCGTAGAACGGCGCGGTGGCGACGATGCCGTCCACCCCGATGGACTGCGCGTCACGGGCGTGCTCGATCATGCGCTCGGTTTGCATATCGATAACGCCGGCGAGCACCGGGACGCGCCCGTTCGCAACTTCCACCGCGGTTTCGAGGATTTCACGACGACGCGCATCGGTGCTGAAGACCACTTCGGAAGTCGAACCGAGCACAAACAGGCCGTGCACTCCGGCGTCGAGCATCCGGTTGAGTGAGCGCGCGAAGGATTCCTTATCGAGTTCGCGTTCGTCGGTCAGCGGCGTCACTGTCGGGGGGATAACGCCGCGGAAACGAGGATCTGACATGGGACTATGCCTCCAATTTCGGATGGAGCAGCGACGGCGCCGCTGCCAAAAGTGTTCTCGTGTAGTCATTTTGCGGATTGTGGAGCACGTCCTTGGCGTCTCCCCATTCCACGATCTCTCCGTGATTCATCACCGCGATCTTGTCCGATACGTAGCGCACCGTCTGAATATCGTGGGTGATGAAAACCATCGCCAGCCCCAGATCCCGCTTGAGATCGGTGAGCAGGTTGAGGATCTGGGCGCGCACGGACACGTCCAAGGCCGAGGTGGGTTCGTCCGCGATAATCGCGTCCGGGCCCACGGCCAGCGCACGGGCAATAGCCACGCGCTGGCGCTGCCCACCGGAGAGCTGCCCGGGCAGCGCATCGAGCGCCGATTTAGGCAGGCCCACCATGCCGATGAGGTCCTTGACGCGCTCGTAGCGTTCTTCGCGGGTGCCGATCTTGTGGACCGTCATCGGGTCGAGGAGCTGGTCACGCACCGTCATGCGCGAGTTGAGCGCCGTGGCCGGATCCTGGAACACCACCGAGACCACGCGGCCGATATGGCGGCGCTGGGCAGCGGTACGTTTCGTGACTTCTTCGCCCTTGAAAAATACCTGGCCGCCCGTGGGTGACTGGAGTCCGCACATCACATTGGCCGTCGTCGACTTACCGGAACCGGATTCGCCAACGAGACCGATGGTCTGGCCGGGCATCAGGGAAAGGTTGACGCCGCGCACGGCGCGCACCTTATTCGGATTGAAGATGGAACCGGTACGGGTGCGGAAGGTGACGTCGACGTCGCGCAACTCGATAATCGGCACATCGGAGAGGGCAGGCCGGTCAGCGGCGCGCGCGCCGGCAGCGTGACGAGCTTCGGTATCCAGAGTAGTCATGATCTTTCCTCCTTCGTCACTTCTGGGCATCCGGGCCGGCGGGAGCGCCGGCGCTTCCACCAGCGGCATCACCAGCAGTAGCAGCTGCGGCGCCGTTCGCGGTTTCGGCGGGGCTGGGCGCGCCCACCGATTCCTTGGGCACCAGGTTGGTGGTGGCCGGATCCGGAGCATCGGGCTGGGCGGCGTAGAAGTGCCACGTCTCGCCCACGCGTTTCATAATCGGGCGGGTGTCCAGGCCCACCGTCGGATGCGAGGACCGCGGGGCGAAACGATCACCCTTCGGGAAGTCGCGCGGCGAAGGAACCGTGCCGGGCACCTGGTGGAGCCGGCCGGCACCCGCTTCGATGGAGAGCACCGAGCCGAGCAGACCGCGAGTGTATTCGTGGTGCGGGTCGGTGAGCAGTTCCTTGGTGGATGCCTGCTCCACAACCTGACCGGCGTACATGACGGTAATCGAGTGGGCCACTTCGGCAACGAGCGCCAAATCGTGGGACACGAAGACCATCGCGAAGCCGAGTTCCTTGCGCAGGCGGTTGAGAAGCTCCACCACCTGGGCCTGGACGGTTACGTCCAGCGCGGTAGTCGGTTCGTCCGCGATAACCAGCTTCGGGTCACGGGTGAGCGCCATGGCGATAAGCACGCGCTGGCGCTGGCCACCGGAAAGTTCGTGCGGGTAGGACTCCAGGGTCCGCTTGGGATCCAGGTCCACCAGCTCGAGGAGCTCTTCGGCGGTGCGGGTGCCCCCGCGGCTGGTCAGCTGCTTCATCTGTGCCTTGATGAGCATGGAGGGGTTGAGGGAGGACAGGGCGTCCTGGTAGATCATCGCGATCTCATGCCCGCGCAGTTCATTGTGCTGCTTGGGGGTGAGTTCGAGGAGGTTCTGCCCGTTGAACATAATCTCACCGCTAATATCGGCGGACTTATCGAGCAGGCCCATAATCGCCAGGGAGGTAATGGACTTACCGCACCCGGATTCACCCACGAGGCCCATGGTTTCACCGGCGCGCACATTGAAGGACACGTGGTCCACCACATTGACATCGCCGTGGCGCGGGAACTTGATGCACAGGTCGCGCACTTCGATAACCGGGGCCTCCTGCGAGGTGGGTTCGAAGCGGTCGGTGCGGCGTTCTTCCGCTTGGCGCAGTTCCTCCAGGCGCTGGACCAGCGCATCGTGCTGGGCGGCGTAAGCGGCCACCGGGTCCACGAGGAGGCGGTCCTCTTCGCGCTTGGCGTTCGCGTCCACGTTATCGGGAACGGCCGCGGCCTTCGGGGCCGCCACCATGGCGTCCGTGAGACCTTCGGAGAGGATGTTGAGGCAGAGCACCGTGATCATAATGGCCAGGCCCGGGAAGAGCGCCTGCCACCACCGGCCCAGGAGCACGCCGCCGCGAGCGTCGGCGAGGATATTACCCCAGGTGGGTGTGGGTTCGGCGATGCCGGCCTGGATGAAGGACAGCGAGGCTTCGAAAACAATCGCATCGGCCACGAGCACGGTGGTGAACACCATGACCGGGGCGATACAGTTGCGCGCCACGTGCTTGACGAGGATCCAGGGAGCCCGCGCGCCGGAAACGATAACCGCGCGCACGTAATCTTCACCGTATTCGCTCATGACATTCGCGCGCACCACGCGGGTGATCTGCGGAATGTAGAGGAAGCCGATCGCCATAATAATGACGGGCAGGGTATTACCGAATACGGAGACGAACACCGCGGCCAGCGCGATGCCGGGGAAAGACATGATGATATCCATGCAGCGCATGATCACTTCGGAAATCCACTTGCGGGAGACCGCGGCCAGCGCACCGAAGATCGCACCGAAGAAGAGCGCGAAGGCGGTGGCGGCGAAGCCGATGACCAGCGAGTAGCGGGCACCGTAGATCATGCGGGAGAGAATGTCACGGCCCTTTTCGTCAGTACCGAAGAGGAAATCACCGTTGGGTGCCTGACGGGCCACTTCAATGGCCTGCGGATCGTGCGGGGAAATAAGGGGTGCGAAAACGGCCGCGAGGGCGATGAGCACCAGAACGACGACGCACAGCTGGGCGCCGCGAGTCATATTGCGGAAACGCTTGAACCGGACGCCCGGGCGTTCCATCTTTTCCGTGAGTTTACGCCTCATGATTAGACCTCCCGGATACGCGGGTTGATCAGCACATAGAGCATGTCAACCACAATATTGACGACGATGAAGGCCAGGGCCACCACGAGGACCACGCCCTGCACCAGGAGGGGGTAGTTCTGCTGGACGCCTTCGAGGATGGCCATACCCATGCCGCGCAGGTTGAAGATAACTTCAATAACCACAGCGCCACCCATGAGGTAGCCGATACGCAGGCCGAGCACGGTCACCGGGGAGATCAGGGCATTGCGCAGCACGTTGCGGGACACCACCACGCGCTTGGGGATACCCGCACCGATAGCGGTACGCACGTAATCCTTATCCAGTTCCTCCACCATCGAGGTACGAATAACACGGGTGAGGGAACCGGCCACCGGGACGCCCAGGGCGATAGCCGGCAGCGCCATGCGCGCCAGCCAGCCAGCCGGGTCTTCACCGAAAGGCGGCAGGGCACCGGATGCCGGGAGCAGAGGCATATTGACGGAGAACGCCAGGATCATGAGGACGGCCAGCCAGAAGGACGGCGTCGCGATGAAGGCGATGGAGAAGACGCGGATGATCTTGTCGGGCCACTTGTCGCGGTAGAGCGCGGCGAGGACACCGAAGACGAACGCGAGAATGACGGCGATAATAAGGCCGAGGAAGGTCAGCTGCATGGTGATGGGGAAGGCCTCACCCACACGTTCGGCCACCGAAGCTTGGTTGGCGCCGTACGTGCCGAGGTCACCCTGCACGAAGTTGACGAGGAAGTTCCAGAACTGAGCGAGCCAGGGATCATTGAGTCCCATGGTGTCACGATAGGCTTCCAGGGCTTCCTGGGATGCGCCTTCACCGAGGGCCGAGTAGGCCGGATCGATCTTAGAGAAGGACATCAGGAAGAAGACGAGGAAGGCAACGCCCAGAACCATGATCGGGAGCACCAGCAGGCGGCGCCCGATGAGTCTGAGAAGGTTGTTCACTGCGATATCTCCTCGGGGCTGCGGTGCCCCGCGTTGAGTATAGGGGAGTATTTGGGCAAAGCTCGGGCCGGGGGTGGGGTTTACACCACCCCCGGCCCTCGCATTACCGTGTGTTCTTTGAGCCAGCGCCGCGCGTGTCGTCAGCGCTGATTCACGGGATTATTTACTTTCCAGCCGCGGAGCCAGCGTTGATGAAATCAAGGCCGGTCGTCGAAATCGGGGAGAAGTTGGTGACCTTGTCCGGGTAGTACGCGGTCAGCATCTGACGGTGGAAGAGCGGGTAGAGCGGAACTTCTTCGGCAACGAGGTCGAAGGCCTTGTTCCATTCCTGCTGCTGGGCGTCGCCCTCGAGGGTGACGGCCTTGTCCATGTACTGATGCAGTTCCTTGAACTTCTCGGAGCCGCCCCACTGGGTGCGCTTCTTGGTCCAGGTGTTATCGCCGTACCACCAGCTGAGCAGGAGGTCGGGATCCTGACCGAAGACCGAGGGGTCGCCGGGGGCCAGGGTGACATCGAAGGTCGGGTTGTCCACGTCCAGGTTATTGGCGTAGAGAGCCGAGGAAGCCTGGGATTCGATGGTCGCGTTGATGCCGACGGCAGCCAGGTCGTTCTTGATCTGGGGAGCCAGAGCGGTGATCCACGGGTGATCGGTGGTCAGCAGCTTGATGTCGAGGTTCTCAACACCGGCTTCCTTGAGGAGTTCCTTGGCCTTTTCCGGGTTGTAGGTGTAGACCGTGGAAGCTTCGTGGAAGTTCGGGTGGCTCTCCGGGAGGAAGGACTTGGCGGCCTTCGCGTTGCCCGAGAGGGCGTTGGAGATGAGCTTGTCGGTGTCAATGGCGTAGAAGAACGCCTGGCGCACCTTGTTGTTATCGAGCGGAGCCTTCTTGGTGTTGAAGAGCAGGAAGGGCAGGTTGAAGCCCTGAACCGCGTCGATCACGCCGCCGGCGCCCTTGATCAGAGCTTCGGCATCGGCCGGGGCAGCTTCGATAACATCGACGGTGCCCTGCTGGAAAGCGGTGGTACGAGCGGTGTCGTCCTTGAGGATCTCCCACTGCATCGCTTCCGCGGTGGCCGGGAACTGGCCGTTGTAGTTCTCATTCGGGGAGAACTTGATGTGGGCGCTGGTGATCTCGTCGTACTTCCACGGGCCGGTACCCACGGGCTTGGCGGTCAGATCATCATCGCTCATCGAGGCGGGAACGATCTTGACGAGGGCCAGGCGCTCCTTGACCAGCGAGAAGGGATGCTTGAGGTTGATGGTGACGGTCGTGTCATCCTTCTTCTGCACGTTGTCGATGAAGCTCAGCATCGGCAGGTAGATATTTCCTTCAGCGGTGGACCGCTCGAAGGACTTGACCACATCGTCCGTGGTCACCGGGGTGCCGTCCGAGAACTTCGCGCCATCACGCAGCGAAACTTCGTACTGGGTATCGGTCACCTTGGTGGGAGCATCTTCCTTCGCCAGGGCGCGGTAGGGCTTGTAATCGTGGTAATCCAGTTCGTACAGGCCCTCCACCACGTGCATATTCGCGCCGGTTGCCAGCGCGGACGAGGTGGACGAGGGATGGTAGTTATTGGATTCGTAGGCGGCCGCCGCGCGAATGGTGCCACCCTTTGCCGGCTGTCCCGAGGGAACTGCGGCCTTCTCGGGTGCATCTCCACCGCTCTTGCCGGTGTCAGATCCACCGCCACCGCAGCCGGACAGCGCCAGCACACCAGCGGCCAGCACGGCCGTGGCCTTGGCGCCCCACTTCATGCGTGTCATTGAAGTGTCCTCTCCTTTGAGTTCTTCCGGAAATTCACTGCCGAATTTCCGCTATTTTTTCGCGTGCGACAACCATCTTTAGCGTCGCGTAGCTATGACTCTAGATTGTCTGACAACTTTGTGCAAGCCCGATATCTGGCTTGTGAGCAAACTGTGACCAATTTGTGATGAACCTGAGATATGGGTGCGTGAGCAGCTGTGCGGCGTCGTCGTTCCTGCGCGATACCACGCGTAACGTGACCCTATTCAATATTCCTGCGCACATCTTTTGAAAACATCCGTTTTCCGATACCTTAGGTGTCATGATGCCCGACGACGCGCAGTCACATGCCACGCAGGGCGCTATGCGGGTCACCGGCGGCCACCCCCGTTCCGGCTCGGATCGCGCCGATTTGGTCATGGACGCTTTGAAACAGCGAATTATTGAAGAACGCCTACAACCCGGCGCGAAGCTCCCCACCGAAGCGGAGCTGTGCCGCGAGCTGGGGGTCTCGCGCTCCTCGGTGCGCGAGGCGCTGTCCAAGCTGGCCGCGCTGGATATTGTCACCTCGCAGCGCGGGAAGGGCACCCAGGTGGCGAATATGTCCCTCTCCCCGCTGGTCGAATCCTTGCTGCTGCGCTCCTCCGCGCGGGCCGGTGCGGGCACGGGCGCGGTGGAGAGCGTGGCTCAGCTGCGCGAATACCTGGACTTGGGGATGGCGGAAGGCGTGGTGCGGGCGCTGTCGGGCACCCATCACGATAATCTGCACGACATCGTGGCGCGGATGACCGAAAAAGCGCTGCGCGGGGAAAACTTCCAGCACGAAGATATTGAATTCCATATTGCGATGACGTCCGCGCTCGATAACGAGGTCGCGTTGGAGATGGTCACGGCACTGTGGGTGGTGCACTCTATTGCGCTGCGCGATTTAAACGACGACGTCGATGAACTTCTCCTAGAAACCGCTCAGGCGCATAAACGTATTATTCAAGCCGCCGAAGATGGTGATATTTTCGCGTATCGCGGGGCGGTCATTGACCACTACCGGCCCCTCAATATGATTATTGACCGCCACGAGGCCGCCCAGCAGCGGGCGAATTCCGGGGGTTCCGGGGGGAACGGCGCGGGAAGTGCGGAAAGTGCGGAAAGTGCGGAAAGTGCGCTCGGAGATTGTGGGGATCCGGAAGCGCCGCCGGAGGCGCTGCCCGCTCAGGCCGCTGCCCAGCAGCGCGAGGCTGAGCGGGCCGAACGAGCCGAGCGCGCCGCGGATATTGCCGCGCGGGCGCAGCGGGCCGCCTCCTTTGCCGATATTGCGGATCCAACCTCGCGGGTTTCCGGGGTGTTGTGAGGCGGGAGCGCATCTTGTCCATGGATCCCATAGTTGGCTAGAATATACATAATCGTTCAGCCCGCCTCGACTTCGGTCGGGAGTGGGCTGGATCTCTGTTTACGGCCAGTAACCCGAGTACCCTCTGCCCACGCACCCTTTTATCCCTCAGCTCCCAACTACGAATTATGGCGTGATCCAGAATCATTGTGTCGGCATTCCCATCCCGATAGGCTTGTAGCGGAGCCCCGGCGGAGCGCTATCTGGCCATGCCAGGTATTCTTACCGGGGCATTGAACTTCATCGCGGAAGTACGTGCCGACTGAGCTGCGCCGTCGTACCGAAGTGCGGAGAAATGGACCCACCGCGGCCGCTACTCGCACCGAAACGATGCTTTATGTGACCAGCACGGTGTTCCACTGGACATTATTGTCTGACAATAACTTTCCAAGCGCGGAGTTGCTGTGCTATTTTCGTTGTTGTCTGACAATAGCGTCAGACGAGACGATGATGTCTGCCAGAAAGGTAACAGCACAATGTCAACTCCTCGCGCCCGGCGTGGGTGGAGTGCATTCGTGGCACTGTCGGCCACGGTTGCTCTCACGGTCACGCCGTTGACAGCGTGGGCCAGCCCGGGGGAAACGCCCCCGCAGCCCGAACCTCAGGCAGCGGAAGTCCTCGAGACTGCGCAGCCGGCCCTCACTGCTGACGAATTAGAATCAGGCACGTCAAGCGCTCTCGCCGCGGAGAGCGCGCCAGAAAACAGCGAAAGCTCAACTGAACCTACTAATAGAGCCGCCGAAACTACTGATAGATCCGCCGAGAGCACCGAAGCTTCGGGGGCGGAAAAACCGAGCGCTTCAGAAACTTCTGCGCCCGAACTCATGTCGGTTACATTTGAGCGCACTGACAACAACGGGGACGAGCTCCGCATCGGCCAAAAGATGACCTTTGCGGTGACCTACACAAATCTGACTAAGGACAAGACCTTCACCGCCTTCCCGTACGATTCGAATCTATCCGGTTTCCTCACTACCGGACGACCGAACTGCCGTTGGGGAAACCTGCGCCCCGGTCAAACCCAAGGCTGCACCAGCATCAGCTACACGGTGACCGCCGAAGCTGCGAAGACCGGCAGCTTCACCCCTTACGTAGTTTTTCAAGCTACAGCCGATACCGCCGGCAAGAAAGTTCTCCAAGATGGAATCCGGAAAGAACTAAAGTCGGTAACCCTCATCAACGAGCAGGCTCCGAAGGAGCCGGACCCGGCAACCATCCCCACTGATCGCCAGGATATGCAAACCGTGCCTCTGGCTCGAGCGGGAGATAAGCCGAATTACTGCTATCGCATCCCGGCTCTCGCTCAGGCGAATAACGGTTGGATCCTCGCGGCCTACGACGGCCGGCCCGATTCATGCATGGACTCCCCTAACCCCAACCACATCACCCTGCGTATTTCCAAGGACAACGGAAAGTCCTGGACTGAACCCAAGGAGATTTTGAAGGGTAAGGGCCACCTCAATAGCCCTGATAAGTATGGCTATTCTGACCCGTCCTTCGTGGTGAATGAGAAAACCGGACGCATTTTCCTCTTCTCAGTGTTCTCCTACGATGTGCGTTTCCAGGATTCCAAGCCCGGAACCGATCCCAAGGCGCGCAATGTGCTGCATGCGCAAGTGTCCTACTCCGACAACAACGGAGAAACCTGGTCTGAGCCCCGCATCATCACCAAAGACATCACTTTCAATGACGCTATTAGTTCCCGCTTCGCCGCTTCCGGAGCGGGTATTCAGCTCAAGTACGGCCCCCACAAGGACCGGCTCATCCAGCAGTTCACCATGACCGTCCCGGGTCGCGGTTACGCGGCCGTGTCCGTGTACTCCGATGACAATGGCGACACCTGGAAGCCCGGGGAGCCTGTCTACGGAAATATGGATGAGAACAAGGTCGTGGAACTCTCCGACGGCACCGTCATGCTCAACTCGCGTTCCTCCGACGGCACGCTCGCTCGCAAGGTTGCGTACTCGCATGACGGAGGCGAAACCTACACGCCTATGCAGGTGGAGTGGCAGCTGCCCGACCCGCGCAATAACGCCTCAATCATCCGCGCGTTCCCTGATGCGGAAGAGGGTAGCGATGAGGCGAAGATCCTGCTCTACTCTTCCTCGTCGGCTCGGTCGCGCTCCAACGGCCTCATTCGTATTTCGTACGACGACGGAAAAACCTGGTCAGTGGGCAAGCAGTTCAAGAAGGGTGCTATGGCCTACTCCACGATGTGGGCGCTGGATAATGGCAAGTACGGCATCTTCTTCGAAGGTGACAACAATGACATGCTCTACGCCCACTTCGGGCTGGACTGGCTAGACGCGCTCCCGATCACGAGCACCCCGGAACCCACGGTCGTTAACCGCGGAGAGGCAACTCTCAAGATGCGGGTGACGAACAAGGGCACTGCGGAAATTCCCGATCCCGTTCTCACACCCGGCAAGCTCCCACGCGGATGGTCTGCCGAACCGGTACGGATCGGAAAGCTCGCCGCAGGGGAGAGCCGCCTTGTCAATATTCCGGTCACCATCGCAGATTACGCACCTGCGAATTCGGAACCTATTACTGTCAACTTCGTCATTAACGCTGAGGGCAAGGTGGGTGTCAACGCTGCGACGTCGACCCAACTCGTTAATCGTGAAGGCGAGGTTCCCGAAGCGCAGAAGTACATGACAGTGAAGTTCGAACGCACTGATGACGGCGGAAACACCGTTCGTATCGGCCAGGAACTGAACTTCAAGGTTACCTATACGAATATTTCTGATCGTACGATCACCGCTTTCCCCTACAAATCCAACCTTTCCCGGTTCCTCACCACGGAAAGGCCCAACTGCCGTTGGGGTGATCTGCGGGCTGGCGATACCCAGGGTTGCTCCTCGATTACCTACAAAGTAACGGCAGAAGACGCAAAGAAGGGCACCTTCACCCCTTACGTGGTCTTCCGCGCTACCGAGGATCGCGATGGAACCCAGATGCTTCAGGATAATATCCGCGCCGAACTGCCCGCCATCCAGGTTCTCAACGAGGAGATTGGTAAGCAGCCTGATCCGGCAACCGTTCCCACCGAACGCAAGGACATGGAAACCGTGCGCCTGGCGCACGCAGGCGACAAGTACACGTGCTACCGCATCCCGGCCCTCGCCCAGGCGAATAACGGCTGGATCCTCGCGGCCTACGACGGCCGCCCGGGCTCCTGCGCGGATTCTCCCAACCCGAACCACATCGTCCTACGCATTTCCAAGGACAACGGTAAGTCGTGGAGTGTACCCACAGAAGTCTTGGAAGGTCACGGAACCATCCATAGCAATGACAAGTACGGTTATTCCGATCCTTCCTTCGTGGTGAATGAAGAAACTGGCCGTATTTTCCTCTTCTCGGTGTTCTCCTACGATGTGCGTTTCCAGGATTCCCAGCCGGGCACCGATCCGGATAACCGGCGGGCCCTGCACGCGCAGGTGGTCTACTCGGATGACAACGGCCAGACCTGGTCGAAGCCGCGCCTCATCACCAAGGACATCACCTTCGATGAAAATATCCGCTCCCGCTTCGCGGCCTCTGGCGCTGGTATCCAGCTCAAGTACGGCCCGCATAAGGGCCGCCTCATCCAGCAGTTCACGATGACCATGCCGAACGGCAAGGGCTACGCCGCCGTCTCCGTCTACTCGGACGACAACGGCGCCACCTGGACCCCCGGCCAGCCGGTCTACGGCAACATGGACGAGAACAAGGTCGTGGAGCTCTCCGACGGCACCGTCATGCTCAACTCGCGGTCCTCGGACGGCATTATGGCCCGCAAGGTCGCCTTCTCGAAGGACGGCGGCCAGACCTACACCCCGATGCAGGTCGAATGGCAGCTGCCCGACCCGCGCAATAACGCCTCGATTATCCGCGCGTTCCCGAACGCACCGGAAGGCAGCGCACAGGCGAAGATTTTGCTTTATTCTTCGTCGTCCGCGACCTCGCGTTCGAACGGCCTCGTGCGTATTTCGTACGACGACGGACGCACGTGGTCAGTTGGTAAGCAGTTCAAGCAAGGTGCCATGTCGTACTCCACGATGTGGGCCATGGATGATGGCCGGTATGGCATCTTCTACGAGGGCGATAACAATGACATGCTCTACGCGCATTTCACCCTGGATTGGCTGAACTCCCTGCCTGTTTCCGCGGTCCCCGCGGAGAACGCCAAGGTGTATCGCGGTAAGTCCACGATTCCGCTGTCGGTAACCAATATGGGCAGCGAGGATCTTGCTGGCGTGGTGGCCACCCCCGGTGAGCTGCCCGCTGGTTGGGAAGCCGAAGCCGTGGAGCTGGGCACCCTCAAGGCCGGGGAGACCCGCGTTGTGCAGGTGCCGGTGACCATCGGCGCGAAGGTGCTGGCCGGTGACGGTAACCAGACCATCCCGTTCCGCATTACTTCCGGTGACAAGGTGGCGGCCAATGGCTTCGCCGAGGTCACCCTCATCAACCGCGAATGCGAATCGCGGCCGGTCTACGTGCCGGGCGTGAAGCTCGCTAACGAGGTAGCGGCGGAAACCGCCCGGGAGGATAACGGCACCGATAACCTCTTCGACGGCGATCTCAACACCATTTGGCATAGCCCGTGGAGCTCCACGATCACGCTGCCGCTGGATATTGATCTGGCCCTGCCCCAGGCTGAGAATATCGGCCGAGTGGATGTGCATCCGCGCAGCGCCGGCGGGGATAACGGCCGCATCCGCTCCGCCGAACTGTGGGCCGGTAAGGACGCTGAGAGCGCGGTGAAGATTGCCGAAGGCACCTTCGAGAATTCGCCGGAGCCCGCAACCTTCTTCGTGGACACTAAGGACACCAAGTTCCTGCGCCTGCGCATTACCGGTACCTACGGGCGCACCGCCGATTCCCTGGCCTCCGCCGCGGAAATCGCCGTGTACAAGATGACCGAGGTTTCCGATACCTGCGTGGAGCCGAGCCCCGAGCCGAGCCCCACGCCCGGTACCGAGGAGCCGACGCCGGGTCCTGAGCCGACGCCGGGTACCGATCCCACCCCGGGTACTCCCGATCCGAGCCCCAAGCCGGATCCGACGCCCGATAAGCCGGCGCCCTCGCCCGAACCGACTCCGGGTACTCCGGACCCGAGCCCGACTCCCAGCCCGGAGCCCAGCGAGCCCGCGGTTCCCGAATCCAACGGAAACTCCAACTTCCTCTCGAACTCGTGGACGTCCACAGTTGCTGATCTCGTCTTCTCCTATGGGCGCGCCGGCGACGAACTCCTCGTGGGCGATTGGACCGGAGATGGCCGCAAGTCCGTGGCCGTGCGCCGCGGTAACCAGTTCTTCGTGAAGAACTCCCTGGGCGGCGGCAACGCCGACACCGTATTCTCCTACGGCAAGGCCGGCGACAAGGTCGCGGTGGGTGACTGGAATGGCGACGGCAAGTCCACCTTCGCGGTTATCCGCGGCAATAAGGTGTTCGTGAAGAACTCGCTGACCAGCGGCAACGCCGATAGCGTTATCGCTTACGGCAAGGCTAGCGATACCCTCATCTCCGGTGATTGGGATGGCGACGGCATCGCAACCTTCGCGGCTGTGCGCGGCAACCAGTTCTTCGTGAAGAACTCCCTGGAATCCGGAAACGCGGACGCTGTCTTCAGCTTCGGCCGCGTGGGCGATGAGGTCATCGTCGGTGATTGGGATGGCGACGGCGTGGACACCGTTGGGGTGCGCCGCGGCAACATCATCTACACCGCCGATGCGCAGGGCAATACCGTGATGAGCGTCGCCTACGGCAAGCCCGGCGACCAGCTCATCATCGGTGACTGGGACGGCGACGGCATCGACACGCCTGGCGTGCGGCGCTAAGCGCTTCCCGCCTCGCGCCGAGAAGCACCTCGCGGCGCGAGAAGCGAGATACAAACCGGGGCCGGGTGGGCTGGATTTCCAGCTCACCCGGCCCCGTTGCGTGGCGTGCCGCGCGGGTACGTTCCCGGCTTAGTTAGCGCAGTTCACGGCCCGGGATAAGGTCGAGATAGAGCGAGTTCTCGCGTTCAAAAACGACGGCGAGGCTATCCGATAGCCACACCGCGTCGGAGTAACCGAATTCGCCCGGGCCCAGGGAGCGGAGCAGGCGTCCGGCGTCGTCGACAATAGCGCCGTTCTCCCGGGCGGTATCCGAATGCGGGTGGATGAGGACGGTGCCATCTCCGCAGGTGATGAGCTTGGCATTGCATCCCGGATCGGGGAGGCTGAGGGGCTGCGGCGCGGACCAGCTCAGGCCGTCGCTCGAGCGCGCCACCACGCGCCCACCGCGGCCCTGGAGGCGGATATTCGCGATGACCTCACTGCCGCTCACCTCGAGGGTAGTTTCGTCCAGGCCGGGGGTGCCGACCGGGCGGATCGGTTCGGAAATCGCCACAATCCGGCCCGCGCGCACGTGCACCACGTAGATCACGGCTTCCCCGCCGCGGTTCGTGACATACGGCAGGAGCGCGGTATCGCCCAGCAGCGGGGTGGAGCCGGAGGTGGCGAAGAGGCCATCGCAGCGCAGCTCGCTATAGAGCTCGTCGTCCACCCGGGTATGGGTCAGGGAGTCGAGGCTGGTCCCCCAGGCAATCCAAGCTTCCAGGCGCGGCCCGTCAAAGCGCGAGCCGAAGTAGCCAATTTCCTCGGAGGCGGCATAGGCCAGGGTAATGCCGGCGTCGTTCCCATCAGAGTTCCCGGCATCGCTCCCGGCGGCGGTTGGCGCTGCGGCATCCGCGCCCGTAGCACTGCGCACCGGCGCACCGGCCACGCAGGGATCCCCGCACACCGCGGGCGTTCCCGGAACCGGGCGCGGCGCGGAAAAGTCGAGGTCTTGCGCGCGCAGCGGGGTGCCCGCGGCAGGCGCTTCCGAGTCCGCGGCATTCGCCCCCGCATCGGCGGGCAGCTCAGCGGTGATATAGCAAATCCGGTTGGGATTGGGCAGGTCGGCGGCCATCGCCCCGCCCAGGTTTTCCCAGTCAAAATCCCCGCTCGGATGCGGGCGTTCGTCGAAGAAAACGGTCAGCTGGTTATCCCGATGCAGCACGGCCGGGATGCGGAAATCACGGTCGGTGGTACGGGTGACGAGCGCGCGGGCCGAACGGCCAGCCGCGGCGCCAGCGCTGGGCGCGGTGGCCTGCGCACGATCATTGTGCGGGTCCTTATGTAGAGAAGTCATGGCACCATCCTATGTGGTTGTCAGACTTAATGCCGCGGGCCCGGCGCCGGGCTGCTGCCACGGACTTTTCCGCGGAATAACGGGGCTGGTGGGCGGGAGGCGCGGCGTCGTCGCCCTTCTTGAAACGGAGGCAGGTGCCGGTGGTGCACACCACGTTTTGACAGGGCCGCCGCGCTGTGTAAAATCCTGTGTGCAGCAAGCGAGGCCGGGAGGTACCACCCGCGTTTCGAGCTGTTCGCGTACAGCAACGATACAGATTCTTGACCGTTACTAGAGCTTGCACTGAAGACTTTTCTTGTTTTACGCTGAGGTTCAGCGGCCCATGACCGCGTGACACCCCCGGTGTTTCGTCCAGTACGACGACGCCACCCCCAACCCAACCTAACAGCAGCGCATGTTTGCCTGATACATACCAAGCGCTGGCTAATTCCTGACCGAATTTCCCCTGTGGGACCGAGTTGCGGAGGACGACGACTCTCATGACCACTCAACTGACTCGCCTAACCCGGTGCACGCGTGAGGACATCCCCACCCTCGCCACCATCCGCCGCACCATTGAAGAAACTATGGCTGCCGCCGGCAACAGCCAATGGCCTCTCGGCTCGCTGCCGGTGTGGAAAATCGCCGAGCAGGTAGACGCCGGCGAATTCTGGGCTTTGCGCGCGGCCGATGGCACCATCACCGCCGCCGTGCGGGCCCTGCATTCCGACCCGCTCATCTGGTTCGACGATATGCCCGCCCTCTACCTGCACACCCTCATGGCCAATCCGGCCGCTGCGGCGAAGGGCGCCGGGAGGGCCATCCTGGCCGCAATGGCCCAGCTGGCCGTCACCTACGACTACGACCGGGTGCGCCTGGACTGCGTGGGCCCGCTGCGAGGCTTCTACGCTCGCCAAGGATTCGAGGACACCGGCATGACCCATTCCGGTAACCACTCGGCGGATATGGATGCGCACCTCATGGAGCGCATCCTGCTGCCGGAGTTCACGCCGGTGGGTGAGTTTGGACTAGTCGGGCACTTTGGGACCGCGGGCACGTTCGGGCCGGAGCTCAAGGTGGCGGCACCGGCGGTGTAGGTGGCGGCGCTATAGATAGCACCGCAGCGCTGTCGCATTCCGATGTAGACTCCAGGCGGGTGTGGCAGCGCGCGAAACTACGCTAAACTATCCTTTTGCAGCCTGCGTGGGCGGCGCTGCTTGGAGAGTTGTCAGAGCGGCCGAATGAGACGGTCTTGAAAACCGTTGTGCGGCGACCCCGCACCAAGGGTTCGAATCCCTTACTCTCCGCGGACGGAATGTCCCCAATCCGATACTAAATTGGAACCCAATGTAAGGCAAATATTTCAAGTGCCACCTTGGTACGAATTGTTGACATGCTTTTTGATCAGTTCTTAGAATTGAGCTGTGCATATCAAGCAGAGCGCTTACAGGCATGGCATTTCCCCCGACGATATGGAACATGCCATACGTAACCCTCTGTACATTTACGAAGGTGATGGATACGACATATTCATCGGCGGCGGTCGGGACGGAACACTCCTTGAAGTCGCAGTAAACGACAACGGGGACATTTTTCACGCGATGAAGGCTCGGAGAAAGTTTCTTGATCGGAAAGGCTTATAACAATGAGGACGGACGACGAACTACTTGCCGAAATTGAAAGCGACGCCGACATTGATCCCGAACGGCTTATCACGGATCCAGAGCTAGTAAAAATAGCTGCCGCACAAATTCGGATCAAAATCGCACAACGCGCACTTGATGAGGCAGTCACACATGCCCGAAAAAATGGGCGCACTTGGCAAGCCATTGGTGACACGCTCGGCATGACCCGCCAGGGAGCACTACGCCGTTTTGCGGCCTAATGATAGGGTTTCAGCGATTCATTTCGAGGGGAATACGTGAATTAGCGGGCCGAACCCCGGCTTCTCCGGCGAGAACACATCCAATTCGCACCAAGTCTTGTTTCCACCACTCTCCGAGGCGCCTTTAACCTGCCTGTAGAGAAAGGCCCCGGTCATTTGTGCATTGCTAAAAGCTAGAGGCCTGACCGGGGGTCTATCACTAGTCAATCTACTTGGACAGCTGCCGAAAAGCAATGGGAGATGCACACACTTCAGCCTTTCCAACCTCCCTGCAGTGCATGGTCACGATACCGCGTGCGCAGCTCATCGCGATCTTGCCTCATCAACGCTTCGATAGCCTTCGCCAGCTTTGCGGCGTCGTAATGTTTCTTGAACAGCGCCTTGGCATCGCGCTTGAACTGATTCGTACGGAAGACGCTAGTCAGCCTCATTGAGATCCGCCATCAGCTCAGCGACGCTACTAAACGACGCGCCGGTGCGGGACTCAACTTCAGCTCTCGCCACGGCACTGGCCGAGTTCCCGCGATGCGGCGTGAACGGAATGCCGTTGCTGGCAATCGACTGCCGCAAAAACATATTGATGGCAGTACTCATATCCAACCCGAGATCACGGAATAACTCCGCAGCCTGAGCCTTCGTTTCATCATCCGTCCGGAAAGATACATTTGCCACCACAACCACCCCACTACGCGCAATCAACATTACTCTGTACATACAGTAGCATTGACCGCGCAAGATCGCGAGAGCTTTCCGGCCATGTCTCGTTGAATACGCTTGCGCAGCCAGGCAGCGTACCCGCCGCCACTACCCAGCACTGACCGCAACCCAGCCAGGCCAGATGTGAAACATAACGCACCTGGCCTGTAGATTTTGCTCTCGCCGGGGAACGCGGTAAACTCTTATCTGTCGCAAAACGAGGCGGGTTAATCGCTCGCCTCCTCAATTTTTTATTGAGGAGCTTGTGGTAGCCACCTCGTGACTGTGCGCTCGTAGCTCAGTGGATAGAGCATCTGACTACGGATCAGAAGGTCGGGGGTTCGAATCCCTTCGAGCGCGCGAAGCTCCTCCTCGGTGACCCAAATCCCGGTGGGGAGCAATTTCTTTTTCCGCGCTCAAGCCCGAAGCCCCAAGCCCGGCCGCAAAACCAACCTAACGTGAATGCTTCAGGAACGCCGGCAAATTGACCGGGTTGAAACTGAAAACTCCCGGATGGTTAATATCCGCTTCCCAGGTCTGCGCCTTACCCTCCGCGGTCCAGCTAATAAGCGCGGTAGTGGCTTTGCGCTCCACATGAAAATCGATCACGCTCTCCCACGGGTACCGCCGGAAACGCTCGCCGTCCGCCCGCGAAATATTCGACAGCCCCGACTTCCCCTCCGGATTGATCACAATAAACTCGGCATCGGTCACCACCAGCACCCGGATCACCGCCGCGTCGATTGCATTCCACAGGTTCGACACCAGGAGCTTGCCAATTCTGCCCAAGAAACTTCTATACTTGCGCACCACCAGGTAGTTCGCGCCCGCCTCAATGCCGTGCTCGCGAAGAAACGCGAGAATATCTTCTTCCGTCACGCCCCGAATAACGCCCATGACCGTGCACCCTTCTCGCGACTACCGCGATACCCGAGGAGACCCCTTTCCCCGCACCCTTGCGCGAAGTTTGTCACCTCAATAATTTGAGTTTATACCTTTTTACGACGACGCACACCCGCCTCACGCCTCCTTTTCGCACAGCACCGCCGATTCACACCCAGCCCTACCCAGCCCCTCCCCGCGCCAACCATCCACCCAACTCGCACCACTTGAACATTGTCCTATCAAGATCGCTTTAGCTAACACTAAATTTCATTTAGGGTTAGAAGCATAAGTAACCACAACTCTGGATAGGACATCATGGCAAAGATGCGCAAGCTCGCTGTCGGAACACTATCCGCCCTCACGGTCCTGGGATGCGGAATCGTAGCCCCACTCGCCGTGGCGGACGTTCCCACAGCGGATAACCCCAGCCCGGCCATCGTTTCGGGCCTGGCAGTCGGTGATGGCAGCCTCATCACCCCGCAAGATAAGAACGGTAAAGACGCAAAATTCAGCGTAGGCATGCAACTGCGCGCCGCCGACGGCTCGGTTTCGAATAATTTCCCGATGCCTGTTGACCCTCGCGTGGATCCGCTCAAGCGTTTAAAGTGCATGCGGAACAATCTCATTGACCTCACGCAAACAACCCAGCTCACCGCACGAATCCAAGTGCGTAACAATACCGCTTCTCCCCTCTACGGATTCAACTACCAGGTCGGGTTGCGCGATGGCGATGCCGAGTACGATACCACTGGCAGTCAATCCGAACCGTCGGGTTTCGTCGTCGACGGCCCCAAGCTCAAAGAATTCATCACCACCTCCGGCGTATCCTCCAAAGTCACCATCTGGCTCATCCTCAAGGACGGCACCCAAAAGACCCTCGATATGATGACCGATGCGGATTGGGGCAACGTGGCAACGGTGTGGATCCGTGGCATCCTCCCGGCTTCTACCGGCCCGGATGATGTGATCACGGTGGACGTTCCGCTCAAGTTTAATCAAGACCCGGCTACGTTTACCGGCTTGACACCAGTTGCTTCACTGCAGAACTACAAGCTGGTTCTGGCTGGAACCGACTATGGCGAAGCTATGTCGAAGAAGGCCGAAGGGTATAAGCGGATTATCCGCTTCCGCGGTTTCACTCCGCTCACGCAGCCCGATAACGGCGCTGCTGCCAGCCAGCACGGCACCACCGGTAAGTTCGTGGCGGTAGAAAAATCCGATGCCGCTAATTACAGCGACCTCTCCGGCCCCTTCACCCAGGTTCCCCTCGCCGTGCAGCAGGCCATGCCCGCGGTGAAGCACCGGGATGTGAATGCCGAGAAGAAGGTGCCCTTCGCTGACGGTTTCAACCTGCAGTACCAGGCCACCTACGCCAATGGGCTACGCTCGCAATGCGAGGGCTACGAGAGCATGATCTCGAAGATTTCAACGGCCACGGTGAATTCCTACCAGATTGACCTCATGCCGATTCGGGATGCGATCCGCGATAAGGGTTACTCGGTTGGGGCAACCGCTGACCAGATCATGCCGGTCTACACCTACGGGATGTCCGCCCAGCAGCCCAGTTTCGTGGATGCCCAGGGCAATCCCATCGCGATGAACGAAGGCGCTTATGCCCCGCTCGCCGCGGAGCTCTCCAACGCACATGTGCGCCTGGTCAAGGTTATTGAGGCCAGCGATATCACGATTCCGCAACACAGTGCTTACAATTCCCGCGCTCAGCTGAGCACGATCCGCGGCCTCGCGGAGCAGGCAGCGCAGGCGGGCAACCTCGACCTGGCCACCCTCACGAGCGACCGCGATCCGCAGGCGCTCACCGATGCGAAGCAGGTCATCACCTATTCCACCGCGAATTACGATGCCCCGGATGGTACCGGCATTCCCACCCGCGTGATTATCGACGCGTCCCAGGTGGATACCGCCACGCCCGGCGTTTACCCGGTCACCTACAAGCGCGCCGTGAAAACGCAGGACGCCGCGGGTACCTGGGTGGAAGATATTGTGTCCACAACGGCGCAGGTCACCGTCACCGCGGTGAACGCTGCTTACCAGCCGGCCTCCGCCGCGCGCGAGAATCTGGATCCGGTCACCGTGAACGTGCCCGCCCCGAGTTTCACGGATGCGAACGGCGCTGCGGTCACGCCCGCGCTCAGCGTGAACGGTGCTTACGCGCTCAATGACGGCGCGACCCTGCCGAAGGGCTGGGATGTTGTGGTTAATCCGAACGACGGCGCACTCACCGTGACGATGGGGAAGGACGCTGCCACCGGAACTCACGAGCTGCCGATCAAGGTGACTTTTGCCGATGGGAGCAGCACTGTTCTCAACGCGCAGGTGAGCTTCACCCAGAAGGCTGCGACGCTCACCCCGGGAACTCCGATCCCGCCGGAGCCCACGGTTGAACCGACTGTTGATCCAACGGTGGAACCGACCACCGAGCCGACGGCAGACCCGACTGTTGATCCGACTGCTGCCCCAACGGTAGCGCCCACGGAACCGAGCGTTACACCGACCGCGCCCACAGCTGCTCCGACCACCGAACCGACCGTTGCGCCGACAGCCGCACCTGCGGCCCCGAGCACCGCACCGGCCGAACCGACGGCGCCGAGCAAGCCCGCCCGCGTCGTCAAGAAGAAGCTGCCCGCTACCGGCGCGGAGAGTGTCTGGCTGCTGGCTGGCGCTCTCGCCCTGGCGGGAACCGGTCTGCTGGTACGGCGCCGGCATAGCTAAGTAACGCCCATCCAGGCGCGGCACAGCGCCCAGCTAAGCAGCGCATAGCCAGCTACAAACAGGTGTGGCCCGGAACCGCGAAGGTTCCGGGCCACACCTGTTGAGCAACACTTTTGACCAGGCAACATCCCTTGGCAGGCAAGCCCGCTGCCAGCTAGCTGCGCCGTCGTGCTATGCAGAAACCGCGGCGCGGGTGCGCGCGCCCTCGAGTTTGCCGCGCAATCCGTGCGGGGAAATCAACCAGACCACCAGGAACATAATGCCCTGGGCCGTGACCACCGCGGCGCCGGAGGGCAGGTCGAGCCAGTAGGACACGTACAGGCCCACCAGCGCGCACACGGCAGCGAAAACCGGCGCGAAAATCAGCATGACGCGGAAGCGGTTGGTGACCAGGTACGCCGTGGCGCCCGGCACGATCACCAACGCGATAATGAGGATCGCGCCCACCGCCTGCATGGCCGTGACCACCGTGAGCGCCAGGCAGAACAGCAAAATCGCGCCGAGGCTGCGGGCGCGGATGCCGATGGCTTGCAGGTGGGTGGGGTCGAAAGCGTAGGCGGTCAGGTCGCGGCGCTTGAAGAGCAAAATCGCGAGCGCGAGCGGGGCCAGAATCACCACCTGGATCATGTCCGCGCGCGTGACGCCCAGCAGGTCGCCGAAGATCACGTGGTTGAGGTCTACATTGGAGGGATTGAGTTTGATGAGGATCAAACCGATCGCGAAGAATAAAGTAAACACTGCTCCCATGGAGGCGTCTTCTTTGACTCGCGAGGTGGAGCGCAGTAGGAAAATCAGTGCCACTGCGATGAGGGCGGCGATGACCGCGCCCAGGGAGAAGGGCATTCCCAGTACATAAGCGATGACCACGCCGGGCAGAATCGCGTGCGAGAGGGCGTCGCCCATAAGCGACCACCCGATGAGCACCAGCCAGCAGCTAATGACCGCGCATACAATTGCCGCGGTGAGGGTGACCGTGGCCCCGCGCACCATAAAGGGGTGCGTCCACATTTCAACGAAAAGTTCGTACCACACTAGCGATTCTCCTTTGCCTTGCGCAGCTGCGTGGTCGGGTCTGTGGCCGGATCCGTGGCCGGGTCTGCGCCCGAAGCGGTTGCCGGATCCGCGGCCGGATCCGGTTCGCCGTGATCGGGGACGACGCCGAAGGCCTGCATGAGGTGCTCGGGCTTCATGGCCTCGGCCACCGGGCCGTGGAAAATGACGCGGCGGTTGAGGAGGAGCACTTCGGAGCACAGCTGGGGCAGGCCGGCCAGATCGTGGGTGGCGACCAGGATGGTTACCCCGGAGGCCGCCAGTTTCTGGAGCAGCGCAATAATCATGGTTTCCGAGGGTTTATCCACCCCGGCGAAGGGTTCGTCCAGGAGCATGAGCTGGGCGCCCTGCGCGATGGCGCGTGCAATAAACACGCGTTTGCGCTGCCCGCCGGAGAGCGAGCCGATCTGGCGCTCCGCGTAGGGAGTCATTTCCACCATATCGAGGGCGTGGCGCACCGCCTCGCGGTCCTCGGCGCGAGCGCGGCGGGTGGGACCCATGAAGCCGTAGCGGCCCATGGTCACCACTTCCTGCACGCTAACCGGAAAAGCCCAGTCCACGCCTTCGTTTTGGGGGACGTAGCCGACCAGACCGGCTTTGCGGGCTCGCGCGCCGCTCTGGCCGAGGATCGTAATATCCCCGCCGTGGCGCACCGATCCCATAATTGATTTCATGAGCGTTGATTTACCCGAGCCGTTTTGCCCCACGAGGGCGCAAATAACCCCCGGGGTCAGCCCGAAGCTCACCGAGGTGAGGGCCTGCACCGAGCCGTAGCGCGCGTGAACACCGTTCACCTCAAGAGCGTATTTCGGAGTTTCTGCTGGTGTTGCCACCGTTTCTCCGCCTTTCTGCGATTGTGCGTACGTGCGAGCGGCGTTTACTTGCCGGCGGGTTTCGTGGCTTCGCTCGCGGATTCGCTGGCCTTGCCGGTCAGCCCGCGGGTAATGAGATCGGCGTCGTACCGAAGCAAATCGAGGTAGGTGGGCACGGGGCCGTCCGCCTCGGAAAGCGAGTCGACGTACAGTAAGCCGGCCACCGGAACACCGGTGTCTTCGGCAACGGACGCCATTTTGTCGTCCACGGTGGATTCGCAGAACAGCGCCCGCACCCCGGAGGTGCGCACGAAATTCTCGAGGTCGGCCTTCGCCTTGGGGGTTTGCGCGCCTTCGGCATTGACCGCCCACAGGTACTTTTCTTGCAGGCCGTGATCGCGCGTGAGGTAGGAGAATGCGCCTTCGCAGCTCACCAGCGCGCGCTGGGATTCGGGGATGGTGGCCAGGGCCGCGTCCATATCGCTGGCGATGGCATCCAGTTGTTTCTTGTAGTTTTCTCCGTTGGTGCGGTAATCCTCAGCGTGGGCGGGATCTACTTTCGCGAAAGCGGCGACCATATTATCCACGTACAATTTGCCGTTCTTCGGGCTCATCCACGCGTGCGGATTCGGTTTGCCCTGGTAATCGCCTTCCGCGATGGCCACAGGTTCGATTCCGTCGGAAAGGTTAATGCGTTCCGCGGTGGAATTCTCCACGAATTTTTCGAACCAACGCTCCAGGCCCAGGCCGTTGTACAGAATAATATCCGCGCCTTCCGCGCGTTTAATATCGCCGGGCGAGGGCTGATAATCGTGAATTTCTTCGCCCGGGTTGGTGATCGAGGCGACCTCCATATGCTCGCCGGCAATATTGCTCGCCATATCGGCCAGCACCGTGAAGGTGGTGAGCACTTGCGGTTTCTCGCTTCCCGCGCTTTTTTCCGGCGACGACGCAGCTCCGCAGGCCCCCAGCAGGGCAAGCATGCTCGCCAGCAGCGCGGCCAGGCCGGCCCGGACCGCACCTCGTTGATATCCGATTCCCATCACCATCCCCTTTCTGGCTATACTGGGCGTTGGTGCCCTGATCGGATGCACCCTGTGAGGAAGCCCAACGCTCGTAAGTAAGGGTACCCTTACTTTTTGGTGACGGAGCCTAATCCTACGCGATATCACCACCGCGCGCGAGGGTTTTATCCCGCAACTGGGACTTTCTCCCCGAGTATTCGCCACATTTTTTACTTAATATGACATCGCCCACCGCGCCGCCCTGCGTGAACACCGCAGAGCCGTACGCGAACATTACAGAGCCCTGCGTGAACATTACAGAGCCGAGCGTGAACACCGCATTTTGCTGTCGGAGGCCCCGGGTAGACTTCCCCCATGGATGAGATGGACGCTATCGGTCGGGAAATTGACACCATCGCCGCTTCCCTCGGCGATATTCCGGAAGCCGAACCCGGCGAACCGGGCTACATCATTAATACCTGGGAACGCGTGGTGACCGCGTGCCGGGCGGGAATGCGCCCGGTGGCATCCACGGAGGGGCTGCGCCTGGCCGTGGCTATCGGGCACAACCTGAAAACTGTGGAACTTTCCCCGGCGCGCGATGGGGAGGGGCGTTCCTATCTCAATCTGCGCTGCTCGGTGGGGCGGGCGGATCTCATCGATGTAACCGGCCTGGCCGGCTGGGTTTTTGAGACTTTTTCTCTGGGCGATGTGCGTATTGTCGGAGAGGATGTGGTCCTGCACCTGGCGCTGCGCATGGCCGGATTACCTTTCTCGCGGCTCACCAGCATGGTGAAGTTCCTCGTCGTCGCCGCTATTGACGCCACCGCGGTATTCGTGCGCGGTCTCGATAACGTTCCCCCCACGAAAGATGATCTTTTCGGGCCGGAGGCGGTGGCCGGCGCCGGCGATATTCTGGAGGATACGTTTTCCGCTCGCCCAGAAATGAATCCTTTTGTGGGCAATGCGCCCGGGGATGCCGATCAGTTCACGGATCCGACCGGGGTGGATGCCCGTTTTGATGAGCTGCTGGGCACGGCCGGGGTGTATCGCTGGAACGGTTTGGTTTCCGCGCTCGCTCCGCTGCTCGGGCAGCGCGATGCGGCTCAGGCCGAATACGGTTTCGGGGCTACCCTCCGGGTGGATGGCTCTGAAGTTCCGGTGGTGATGCTGCGCAATACCCTGGTGAGCGGGGCGGATAGCGCGGCCGTGACCTTGCGCCTGGGTGATGCTAACGCGGATGCGGTGCGGGAGGCAGCCCGCCAGGCCGCGGCTCTACCCCTCGGCGGAGTGGTGGTGCACGGCACGGATCTTTATTTCAGCCACGCTTTTGAAATTAGCGGGCAGCGGCCCGGGTGGATCGCCAGCCAAATCGAGGGCGCGGCGCGGTGTTCACTACTGCTCGGCCGCGGGCAGTTCTAGCACGGCTTCTTGGAGCCGCTCCCACAGATCCGCTTCGGCGTCATAAGCTTCGGCAACGATGGATTCGGGGAAGTAGGCGGTATCGCGTTCCAGGCCCAGCAGGCAAGGGTAGAAACCGCCGCGCTGGCGGTAGGCCACCCAGGCGAGGGGCGCGTGGGCTACCAGCCGGTCCCCGATGAGCACCCCGAGCCCGGAGGCGAGGGCCTGCCGGGAGCGCTGGCCGCGCAATTCGGGCAGCAAAGCACAAATATCGTGCAGGTTCTGGGGCAGTTCCCGCCCGCGCGGCACCAATTTCTTCGCTTCTTCGCGCGCTTCGTGTAAATAATTCTCATCCCCGGGGGCGAGCCAGCCGATGCTCCCTTCCGGGTAATAATCGGGATTATCGCATTCGCGCAGAGCCGGCAGCAGCGAAGCTTCCCAACCCAGGTAACGCCCGTTGGTGGCGGCGGCAATAAGCTCCAGGTAGGAACGCGAATCGGCGATGACCCCGTTATCCACGGAGGTAGCGGACCACAGGGTGAGCATCCAGGAATCTTTGGACCGCCCGAATTGGGAAAGTTGCGATTGCTGAACCCAGCCGTTGCGTTGCAGGCGGGTGCGGGCGGCCACCGCGGCCCGGCGCGAAGAAAAACGGAGGCGATTGATCCACATGCGCGGGGCAGTCAGGCGCGCAGCTTCGGCGACCATAGCAAGCAGGGCCCGATCCAGGGCAGCAGCGTCCGCCTGGTTGTCACTCTCGGGGGCCAGATGTGCTCCATGCGCCATGGCTGCTGGTACCGTCCTTTGCTACTCGAGGGCCGCGGAAAAATCACGAGGATGCTCAGGGGGCCGTCCGCGGACAAGCGTGGACGGGATGATCTCTATTGTACGCGGCGCGCCCGGCCTGTGCCGCATTCTGCCGCCAACGTGGAATACTGGTGAGGTGGTATCACAGTTCACAACATGGGAGGATGCCGCCGCGGCCCTGCGCGATACTTATGCGGGCGCGCGGGCGGATGAGACTCCGGCTTTACGATTTGTCACTCACGGGGTGCCGGTTACCGCCTGGCCCGGGCAGTCCACCCGGCGCGATAGCCGCGCCGTCGTTCATCTTGCGGCACCGGTGCTCACCGGCGCGGAGCTGCGTAAGTACGACGGCGCCGCCGCATCCGCGGCGTCCAGCACGCACGCAGCATCTGAGCCAGGCACGCAAGCAGGCACGCAGCCCGCCGCCAAAACCGGCGCGCAACCCACTACGCAATCCGATGCACAATCTGATGCGCAATCTGACTCGGTGCTTTCCCGCAATGCGGCGGCGGTGCTGGAGCATTTCGGTATTGACCCGACCGGCCCGGATCTGATCGCGGTTCTGCGCGCCGCGGATGCGCTGCCGATTGGTGGGATTCGCCTGCTGGGCGGGCGGGCGCATATTCATTACGCGGTGGCGCTGCCGGTTCCGGCTGAGCAGTTGGCCGCTTGCGCGGCTTTGGTGGCGGCGCAGGCCCGGGCGATGAGCGGCGCGGATGCCTCTCATGCGGGCGGCGCTGATGCGGCATCTCCGGCCGGCGCGGATGCGCTTTCGGATGCTACCCGGGAGGGGGAAGCTGATGTCTAAGAAGTCGGGGCGCGGAGCGTCCGATTCTCGTGATGTGACAACGGCGGCGGGCCTGTATGAGGTGCTGGTGGCTGATTACCATGCCCAGGCGCTGCCGGATGGGGTGCATTACCGTTTTGAGGTGGTGTGGCGTTCGGAGTCGGATAAACAGGAGATGATCGCGAGTTACGCGAATGTTCCCGGCTTGGGGGATGTACTGTATGTGGCGGCATCGCTGGTGGAGTCGCCAACGGAGGCACGTACTCGCGATATTTTGGAGCGGATCGGCGAGTTTTTGGATGGTGATGCGGTGATGTCGGGTGGTCACCTCCAGTTGCGGATTTGTTTGCCGATGGCCGGGCTCACGATTGAGATGTTGCGGGCGCGCTTGCGTAATCTTGCCGGCGCTGCGACTTCTATTCGCCGGGATTTTGCCGACGACGACGAAACTGGCACCTTGACCTTCGGCTACTGAGGCATATCCCGGGGCGACCTGGGCGTACTTTAGCCGTAGGCCTTCACCTACCCGCCCGCGCGGGCGTGAGCAGTATGGGCGCATTGTAGCGGTGCGGGTTTAGCGGCTCTGACCCGGGCGGCGCGGGCGGGCTCGTTTGGTTGGGCTGGCGGTGGCGCCGTTTTCCGGCCAGGGGTGGCGCGGGTAGCGCCCGCGCATTTCTGCCCTGACTTGGGCGTAGGGGCCGGCCCAGAAGCTTTCGAGGTCGTCGGTGATGGCAACGGGCCGAGCGGCCGGGGAGAGTAGTTCAAGGGTGACGGGGATGCGCCCGCCGGCCAGGCGCGGCGTTTTGGTCCAGCCGAAGGCTTCTTGGACGCGCAGGCGAACGGTGGGCCGGCCGCCCTCATAGTGGATGGTGCGTTGTTCTCCGGTGGGGATGGTGAGGCTGGCGGGAGCGAGTTCGTCCAGGTGGGTAGCTTCCGGCCAGGGCAGGAGGCGTTCAATATTTCCCGCCCCGAGGTTTCCCCAGGTGCCGCCCCGGGCGAGGGCGGCGAGTTCGGGGCCGGCCAGTTCGTCAATGCGCTGGCGTAGTGCGGTTTCGCTCATATCGGGCCAGGGTTCACCTAGGACGGTGTGGAGGAAGGCGAGGCGTTCGCGCAGGGCTTGGGCTCCGGCGGTGAATTCCAGCGGGAGGGTTCCGGAGCTGGCCGCGGCGCTCACCCACGCGGTGGCGGCGCCGCGCGGGAGGCGTTCGAGTTCCCGGCCGCTAAGTTCTATGGCTCCTAGCCGGGTGGTTTCCCGGGCCCGCAGGCGGCCTTTCCGATAGGTGATTGCGGTGCCGGTGGTGATGAGGCCGCGGCCGGCTTGGCGGGCGAGTTCTTCGTCGGCGGGTACGGCGGCGCGGATGAGTGCATCCGCTCTGCCTTGGCTGGCGCTCACTTCTGCGACCGCGAGCCAGGGCGTTCCAAGGAGCGGGGAGCCTTGCGGGAGTACTGCCCCGCTACCGTTGGCCAGGAGGTAGCGCCCCGAGGTGCTATCCACCGCGCGGGCCAGCAGATCCGGATATGCCCAGGCGGTTACGAGGGCGAGGGCGTCGTCACTGCGAGCCGCCCGGCTGGGTTTCCCGGAGCCAGCTGGGCCGGTTGTACCGGAACCTGCGGTATCGGTTTTCCCGCGGATGGCTGCGCCGCTGCCAGATTTCCCACTGCCACTCTGCCCGCTCTCATGCTGCCCGCTGCCGGCTGCCACCGCATCACCCAGGGCGCGGCGGGCTAGTTTTTCGAGGCGTTGGGCTTGCCGGGCCCAGGCCGATGAGACGGCGATGGGCCACCGGGCCAGATCCGCCCCGGGCAGCCGGGGTGATTCCGCGAGCGCGGCAACGATCTGGGCGGCTGTACCTGCCCCTAACCGCGGGGTGGTTTCCAGCAGGCTACGCCCCAGCCGGGTGCTGACTGGAAGCGGGGCGAGGGTGCGGGCCAGGTCTGTGACCTGCCAGGCGCGCTCAACGCCGGTACTCTCACCGGTGACGGCGCTCCCGTGCGTCTCAGTTCCGAGCGTCCCACCATTGGCCGCATCGACCCCGGCGCTCTGTTCTGCCACCACGCAGCCGAGGGCGGTGAGGGTGCGCATGCCAGCCGCCACGGCCGGCTGCGGGGGCGGGTCCAGGAGGGCGAGCCCGCGCCCTTCCGGGGCACCCCATACCGCTGCTTGCAGGAGAAAATCGGTGAGATCCGCGGTATAGATTTCCGGAGTGGAACGTTCGGAGAGGCGTGCCCAGGTAGCTTCGCTCATGACCCGATACACGGTTCCGGGGCCTAAACGCCCGGCGCGCCCGCCGCGTTGGATACCGGCGGCTTGGGATTCCAACACCGTGACGAGCCCGCTGATGCCACTGGCGTAATCGGTGCGGGGTTCCCGGGAGAGCCCACTATCCACCACAATCCGCACCCCGGGCACGGTGAGGGAGGATTCCGCGATAGCGGTAGTGACAATAATGCTGCGGGTTCCGGTAACTTCCCGGAGTGCGGCATCCTGCTGGGCACCCGTGAGGGAGCCGTGCAGGGGCGCCACCCGGGCGGGTAGATGCCCAAGCAAACCCACCACGTGCTCCACTTCCCGTACTCCGGGAAGGAAGACCAATATGTCACCGAGTTCTACTTCCCGGAAAGCCCGTTCTACCACCCGGGCCACGTGCGCGAGGAATTCCCGGCGCACCCCGAGCGCGCCGTCCCGCGAAATTGTACCCAGGGGTTCTTCCCCGCGCCCGGGCGGTGCGTAGCGCAGCGTGAGCGGGTGGAGCACGCCCGGAATATCCACGATCCGCGGGGCTTCCCCGGGTGCTGCGGCCCCCGCTTCCAGCAACGCCGCGGTGCGCTGGGATTCCACGGTGGCGGACATGGCCACCAGTAAAAGGTCCGGGCGGAAAGCGGCGCGGGCTTCCAGGGCGAGGGCGAGGGCCAGATCGGCATCGAGGTGACGTTCGTGTACTTCGTCAAAAATAAGCGCGCCGATACCGCGCAATTCCGGGTCGCTTTGCAGGCGGCGCACCGCGATACCGGGAGTGATCATTTCGATGCGAGTTTCCCGGCTCACCTGGGAATCCCCGCGCACGCTATAGCCGGCGCTGGCGCCTACCGGTTCCCCGAAAAGTTCGGCCAGGCGCCGAGCCGCTGCCCGAGCGGCCACCCGGCGCGGCTGAATCACAAGGACCCGCCCGGGCCGACTACCGCCCGCATCGGTTCCTCCACGCACGCCTTCCGTGAGCGCGCAGGCCACCAGCGGCGGAATGAGCGTGGTTTTCCCGGTTCCCGGCGGGGCGCTCACCACCGCGAGCGGCAGCGCGGCGCGCACCTCATCGAGGTGGGCTGCTACCGGCAGCGAGGGCGGGGGAGCGAGCAGGCGAGCGCAGGGATCCGATGTCATGCTCCCATTCTCCCACGGGCCTCCGACACAGTTTTCAGCCCGAACCGCGGCATGCGCGAACGGCACACCACCCTCCTTAGCCCGCGCGCGAGGTTTCCGTCAGATAGGCCAGCACCGCCCGCACCCGGCGGTTTTCCTCCCCGGGCTGCATCCCCAGCTTGAGGAAAATATTGGCCACGTGTTTGGAGACGGTTGCCCCGGTGAGGTAGAGCTCTGCGGCGATCGCTGAATTGGCATAGCCACGCGCCATGAGCTCCAGGATTTCACGTTCGCGGGAGGTGAGCTCGGTAAGAAGTGACGGCGTCGTCGCCATTAATTGGGCCGCAACATCCGGATCCACAACCACGCCACCCACCCCCACAATTTCCAGGGACCGCACGAAATCCGCCACCCGCGCCACGCGATCTTTGAGCAAATACCCCAGGCCACCGGGCGCGTCATCCTCGTTCCCGGAAACATGCGTGACCGCGGCGCCGTTCCCACCGGTCCCCGCCGCCGGGTGGAAAAGTTCGCGCGCGTAGGCCGGTGCCACGTATTGGGAAAGCACCATAATGCCCAGGGACGGGAATTCGCGGCGCAGGTCTACGGCGGCGCGCAGGCCGTCGTCGCTCATGGTGGGTGGCATGCGCACATCGGTAATGACCAGGTCGGGGACCTCCCCGCGGGCGGCGGCCGCGCGCACCGTCTCGCTCAGCTCCGGCGCCGTGGCGGCGGTGGCCACAATCGTGTGCCCGCGCCGCTCCAGCAGCCCGCACAGCCCCTCGCGAAATAGCGCGGAATCATCAGCAACGACCAGACGCATCCGTCCCCTCCGTTCTCGAATTTTCGGTTTCCGGCGCAACGTCCGGCGCAACGTCCGGCGCCGCGACCGTCGCGGGCACGTCCGTAGCCCTCGCCACCCCGGCCCCGCTCCCCCATTCGCCGCGGTGGAGCAGCAGCGGGATACGCGCGCGAATTTCCGTGGGCCCGCCCACCGGGCTGGAAATGCGCAGACTGCCGCCGAAAGCCGCGAGCCGCTCGCCAATCCCGCGCAGGCCGCTGCCCGGGATAACGCCGCCCGGGCCGGTATCGGTGATGCTGAGATGGAGGTCGTCGTCGGCAATAAGCAGCACGGTCGCGGTGGCGGCGGGCGCGTGTTTGGCCACGTTCGTCAGCGCTTCGGCCACCGTGAAATACGCGGCGGCGATCACACCTTCGGGGATGTCGGGCAGCGGGCGCGGCACCCGCAGGGTGGCCGGCACCGGCGCGGAGACCACCAGGTCGCGCACCGCCGCCTCCAACCCCAGATCAGAGAGGACCTTCGGGTGGATTCCGGCCACGGTGCGCCGCAGCGAGGTGAGGGCGAGTTCCGCGCGGTCCTGCGCGGATGCCATGCGTTCGCGCGCGGCCGCCAGATCCGCCGAGCTCACCGCGCCGTTCGCGTCACCTTCCAGCAGAAACGCCGCCTCACCCACGTCCATCGAGGTTGCGACCAGGTACTGCTGGGCGCCGTCGTGCAGATCGCGTTCGATGCGGCGCCGTTCGATTTCAAAAGCCGCGGCAATGGAGCGTTGCGCGTGCACCACGTCGCGATGATTGGATGGCTGCGCCATCCAGGTCGACGACGCCGGGGCCACGTCCGCGAGCGCCCGCCCGTTTCCGCGCCACACTATCCACCCGGCCCCACCCAGGGCCAGCAGTCCGGCCAGCCCGATAATGATCGGAATCGGGCTGAATCCGCCGAGCAGGGAGAGCCCCGCCACCGCCACGAATACCAGGGCGATGGTGCCGAGGCCGCCGGCGAGCACCCCGCGCATCGTGGCGCGGCGGAGTTGTTCGGCCACCACGCGGGTGTTATCTACGTGCATGGCGCTCTGCGTTGTCATACCGCCATGGTAGCCGGGCACCGCCTGCCGCCACGCGCAAATCCGGGAATGGTAGACCTAGCTCTACCATAAGTGTGGAGTACGAGCCCTGCCGCCGCCGGCCAATCGGAAGTTGACTAGAGCCATGAACACAGCACAGAATCTCGCCCCGGATCTGGTGGCGAATAATCTCACGAAGAATTTTGGGAGCGTGGCGGCGCTGCGCCAGGTCTCGCTCCGCATTCCGGGCGGGCAGTCGGTGGCGATTATGGGTCCTTCCGGTTCGGGTAAATCCACGCTGCTGCACTGCCTGGCCGGGATTATCGCGCCCACCACCGGCACGGTGCTCCTGGGCAATGAGCCGATTTCGGATATGTCCGACGGGCAGCGTTCGAAAATGCGCCTGGAGAATTTCGGTTTTGTTTTCCAGGATGGTCAGCTGGTTCCCGAGCTGCCGGCCCGGGAAAATGTAGCGGTGCCGCTGCTGCTCCAGGGCAAGCCCCGGCGGGAGGCGCTGGCCGCGGCGGATATGTGGCTGGCGCGCCTCGGGGTGGAACCCGAACGCCACCGCCGCCCGGGCGAAATGTCCGGCGGGCAGCTCCAGCGCGTGGCCATCGCGCGGGCCCTGGCGGGCCAGCCGGCGGTGGTTTTCGCTGATGAACCCACCGGTGCCCTCGATCAGGCCACCGGCCATGAGGTCACCCAGATCCTCACCACCGCCGCGAAAATGAGCGGGGCCACCCTCATTATTGTTACCCACGACCCGAATGTGGCCGCCTGGTGCGAACGCCTCGTGGAGATTCGCGACGGCGTTATTCACGCCGATTCGGCCACCGCGCCCACGTCCGGAACCGCACAACCCGACACGGCGCGCCCCGGCGCGGCTCCCGGCGCACCCCAACCCGGCACCACCACCGCGAACGGGGGCGAGCTGCAATGAAAGTCCTCTCCTTCGCGCCCCGCCTCACCCTGGCGCGGCTGCGCGCCCGCACCGGGAACGCCTGGCTGGATATCCTCGCGGTCCTCAGTTTCACGCTGGCAGCCACCATGGCGCTCACCATCGCCGGCGGCATCTTCATGTTCTATAACTGGAATTTCCACCCGAGCCTGGCCATGGCCGCCCACCTCGAAGCCCTGAGCGAGACCATGGGCGCCGGCCTGACGGAAATGTACCTTGGCCTGGCACTTTTCGCCGGGGCACTCCTGGTTATTCCCATTTCTTCCCTGGCTTCCGGGGCCGCGCGGCTGGGTACGCAGGATCGCTCCCAGCGCCTGGCCTCCCTGCGCCTGGTTGGCACCACCCGCAGCCAAACGATTGCGATCTCGCTGTGCGAAACGGTGGTGCAGTGGCTGCTGGGCACCGCGCTGGGCACGGTGCTTTACCTGGTGACGCTGCCGGGCTGGCGTGCGCTGAGTTTCCTCGGCCTGCCGATTAATCCCGCTCAGATGCTGCTGCCGGTTCCCTTTATTGCCGCGGTTATTGCGCTGCTCTTCGTGGTGACCTTGGTATCGGCGCTCGGCGGGCTGATGCGGGTGTCGATTTCACCCCTGGGGGTGGCGCGCCGCGAAACTCCGCGTGCGCTGCGGGCGTGGCGCCTGGGGGTGCTCGTCGTCGCCGGAATTATGTATGTGCTGGTGGCTAATGCGCGTGGCGGTTCCACGCCCATCGTGCAAATCGTCATGATGGCGGGTGTGCTGCTGGTATTCCTTTTTGCGCTTTCAGTGGCGGCTTCCTTTATTATTCAGGCCTTGGCCTATCCGCTCACGCGTTCGCGCCGCGCGTCGTTGCTCATGGCGGCGCGGCGAATTCTCAACGATCCGCGCGCGGTGTGGCGCAGTGTCTCCACCCTCGCGCTGCTGTGTTTCATCGGTGGCTACACCTCCACGCTTCCCGAGCGCAGCGGTTCGGATTCGGTGGCGATTCGCTTGGTCTCTGCCGATATCGGTACGGGCGTGATGGTCACCCTCGGTTTCGGTTTCGCGGTGGTGGCGCTGTCCAGTCTCACGAATCACGCCTCTCTCGTTTTCGAATCGGCGCAGCAGACGCAGTCCTTGCGTTTCCTCGGTTTCCCCACGGCCGTTTTCACACGGATTCGGATCCTGCAAACTTTTATTCCCCTGGTAGTAACGACGGCGCTGACCACCGCGCTCGGGGTCGGTATGTCTCTTATGACGAATTACTCGTGGGGTGCCCGCTTGGATACCGCCGCTTTCACGAAACTCGGGATCATTACGGTTCTTGGTTTGGCCATGTGCTTGGTGAGCATTCTGGTGGTCACACCGCTGGAAACTCGGGTGGTGCTGGCGCGCGGGCGCGCCAATGATTAGGGCGCTGGCAGGTGAATGACGCGGGCGGGCGGGTGAATCAGAAGGGGCTGGCAAGTGAATCAGAAGGGGCTGGAACGCGAATAATTGAGAAACAATTCAGGAATTAAGCGTGGACGCCCCGGGTATAAAGACCCGCTGGCAGCCCGGGCTCAGTGGCAGAATGGATGATGTTCAGGTCACAATTCTCAGTGCGGAGGGCTCGCTTCGCGGGAAGGAAATTCCGATGTCAGAAATTCGTGCGGCTCAGCAGGAAACGCCGGCGGATGCGCCCCGCCCGCGCTGTCTCGTAGCTTTCTTCTCGCGTGCCGGCCTGAATTTCTGGGACGGCGAGGTGCGTAACCTCGAGATCGGGAACACCAAGGTGCTGGCGGAAAAAATCGCGGCGCGCCTGGGTGCGGATACTTTTGAGATTGTCCCCGCGCATCCCTATCCCGCGGATCCGAATGAGACGCACGCCCAATCCACCCGCGAACTTGCGGAGGGCATTTACCCGGAGCTTGCGGCACCGGCGCCCAGCGCGAGCGGGTACGACGTCGTGCTTGTCGGTTTCCCTGTGTGGTGCGAGCAGGTCCCCCCGGTGGTGCAGACCTACCTGAAGTCCGCCGGGCTCACGGACCAGCTGGTGCTGCCGTTCACTACCTGGTCCGGCTCACCGAAGGTGGAAATCGAATCAACGTTCACGAACCTGGCCCCGGAGGCAACCACCGGCGTGCCCTTCTCCGTGCGCGGTGAGAATATCCACGAGGCAGCCACGGATAGCGCGCTGGAGGAATGGCTGGCCTCCGCGAATTTGATTTAGCGGATCCCGAGTTCGCGATCCTCCTCGAGATCATCGAGGAACAGCTCCTATTCCGGTTTCTGAGCTTTTTTCACCCGGTGGAGATATCCCATGGAGTAGCAGGTCGCGAGGATAATCACCGCGAAACGCGTCCACGAGGAGTTATTGATCGCCACTAAGGCGAGGCATACGCCCATATAGAGCCCGGCGTGCAGAAGCTCGCCCCAGTTTTCCTTATACCGCCGGGAAAAACTCCACAGTGCAAGACTGCCAAGCATCACAACTTCGGAGATGATTTCGAAATCAAAACGTCCGATACGGTAAAAGTCGGCTGCGAAAAACGAGAAGAGCATGCCCCACATCAACTCCGGGACAATTCTCGCCAAGGCCGGTACTGGATCCCACATAATTACCGGGAACCCGCCCTATAGCAAATCCGCGCGCAGCTGCGCTGCGCTGGCCGGGTGAAGCAAAGCCGGCGGAACATCGAAGAGGGTAACCGCCCCGCGTTCCCCGCGCGCATGCATCCGCGCCACCGCGCGGGCGCAGGCCACCAGCACCGAACCGGTGAATTCCGGATTGGAATCCAGCGCGAGGTTGAAATGCAGGGCGTGCGAAGTCCCCGGCGAGGTAGTGCCGTGCCGAATCACATCGCCGCCGTGCGCCATCCCGGTGTGTTCTGCGGCGAACTCTTCCTCGGAGATCACGTGAACCTCGGTTTCGTATTCGGCAAAGTAATTCGGCATCGTCACGATGGCCTGGCGCACCACCTCCGGATCCGCGCCGCTCTCCAAGACCACGTAAACGATCCGGCGATGCTTATCGCCCGCGCTGAGCTGGCCTTCCGTTTGCCCGGCCAGGGCCGCGGCCCGCACCTGCTCCTTGGGAACGGTGTACTGCACCGCGTTTTTCACGCCCGGTACCCGCCGCACCGCATCCGAATGTCCCTGGGACAGCCCCGGCCCCCAGAAAGTTTCCGAGTGCCCGGCCGGCAAAACCGCCTCGGCCAGCAACCGCTGAAGCGAAAACAGGCCCGGGTCCCAGCCGGCGGAAATGAGAGCGAGGGTGCCGGCCGCGCGGGCGGCGTCGTCGACCTGTTCGAAATGCGCAGGAATCCGCGCGTGTGTATCAAAAGAATCCACCACGTTAAAACCGGAGGCGACCAGCGGCGTTTGCGTGTCGAGGTCCGATTTCGAGCCGCCGCAGTTGATAACGACGTCGATTTTGCCGGCCCAGCGGGCGCGCAGCTGCGGATCGGTGAGTTCGGCGGCGGGGAATGCCGGGCCGGAGGCGGTCATCACGCCTTCGCGGCGGGTGAAAACCCCCACCAGCTCCAGGTCGGGGGCGAGGCTGAGGGCCTGTTCCACCCCGCGGCCCAGGTTGCCGTAGCCGTTGATCGCGATGCGCGCGTGTGTCATGCGTGTGGTTCTTTCTCGAGTTCGTCATCTGTATGCCCGGCGGACATAGCAAGAATAGTGTGGCGGGCAATCCGGCATACATCCTCGAGCGACGCGCCGGTTTCCACCTGGCGAAATGCGTCGGAAATGAGGGCGCGGCTGAATGAGGTCCAAATATCGGGATGCGCGATGCCGGTATCTTTCCAGCACATTTTGAGGGCGTCAGTGAAGAAACCGTGGGCTTTATCCACGCCCATTTTGGTATGCGCCGTGGCCTTCTCCGAACCTTTCCCGCGTGCCGCACGCATGAGACCCATGAGCCATTTATGCGAGTCGCGCTGGCCGGACTGGCGGATGCACGCCACCACCAGCTGCGCGAGGCGTTCGCGCGGTTCGGCATTCATATCAACCTGGCCCATCACCTTGGCGCGCCACTTGGGCACATTCCGTTCGAGCACCAGCAGCCGCAGGTCTTCAACCGACCCGACATAGCGGTAAATGGAGTTGCGCGCGATACCCGCAGCCGCAGCCACCGCCCCGGCCGAGAGCGGTTTGCCCGGCTCGTCTTTGAGAATCTTTTCCGCCGCATCCACGAGCCGGGCTATCATCATTTCCCGATGCTCGCGGACCGTTGGTGCAGAAATCTTTGGCATATCTCCTCCCAGCGTCGCCCCCTATTGTTGCGGACTCAATCGATGAGCGCAACGGTTTAACCACGCCCGGGTTTGCCCGCCCGTAGCATTCGCGCCCTCGCCGCCAGCCCGAATGCCCCGCGCTCCCGCACACACCCATCCGCTCGATGCGAAATCCGGCGCGAGGCGCTACACTTTGTCGGTACTGCTGAGGTGACCGAGAGAGGCGATCCGGCGTGGCTGATAACAACGCGCGTAACTCCATCCCTACTACAGAAACCCCTTCCCCCCATATCCCCTCATTGCAGAGCATCGGATTTGATCGGGAAAAATACATTAAGCTCCAGTCCCAGAAAATTAGGGAGCGCCGCGAAAAGATCGGCGGGAAGCTCTACCTGGAAATGGGCGGGAAGCTTTTTGATGATTTCCACGCCTCGCGAGTGCTGCCCGGTTTCACCCCGGATAACAAAATTGCGATGCTAGCCGAATTGAAGGATGAGCTGGAGATTGTGGTTGCCGCTAACGCGCGCGATCTCAAGGCGAAGCACCGCGCTGACCTGGGCATTTCTTATGAGGATGAGGTGTTGCGCCTCGTGGATGTATTCCGCGAAGCCGGCTTCATGGTCAATTCCGTGGTGCTCACCCAGTACGAGGAAGATAACCACGAGGCGCGCGATTTCCGCCGGCGTCTTATTAAATTGGGTCTCAATGTGGCGCGCCATCGCCGCATCCCGGGCTACCCCTCCAATACCGCGCTCATCGTTTCCGAGGACGGTTTCGGGAAGAACGAATACGTGGAAACGCAGCGTGATCTTATTGTGGTGACGGCGCCCGGCCCGGGTTCCGGCAAGCTCGCCACCTGCCTTTCGCAGCTCTACCACGATCACCAGCGTTCCATCACCTCCAATTACGCGAAGTTTGAGACTTTCCCGGTGTGGAATATTCCGCTGGATCACCCGGTCAACCTCGCGTACGAAGCGGCCACGGCTGATCTGGACGACGTCAATATGATCGACCCCTTCCACCTGGTCGCCTACGGCGTGCAAACGATTAATTACAATCGCGACGTTGAGGTGTTCCCGCTGCTCAGCTTGCTGCTGCGCGAACTTTCCGGGGAAACGCCGTACAAATCCCCCACGGATATGGGCGTTAACATGGTGGGATATTGTATTTCCGACGACGACGTTTGCCGCGAAGCCGCCCGCCAGGAAGTTATTCGCCGGTATTACCGCGCGCTTGTCGATGAGAAGCGCAGCGAATCTGAGCCGGTATGTTCCGAACGCATCGCCCTTATTATGGCCAAGCTCGGGGTGACCGGCACCGACCGGCCGGTGGTGCCCCCGGCGCTGCGCAAGGCCGAGGCCACGGGCGGGCCGGCCGCCGCGCTGCAGCTGCCCGATGGCAGAATCGTGACCGGGAAGACTTCGGAGCTGCTGGGTTGTTCCGCCGCCGTATTGCTTAATGCTCTCAAGGTGCTGGCGGGGATTGATGATTCGGTGAAGCTACTGGCCCCGGAGGCCATCGCCCCGATCCAGACCCTCAAGACGGAGCACCTGGGTTCGCGTAATCCGCGCCTGCACACCGATGAAGTGCTTATCGCGCTCTCGGTTTCCGCGGCCTCGGATCCCACCGCGGCGGCGGCGCTGAGCAAGCTGAAGGATCTGCAGAATTGCGATGTGCATACCACAACGATCCTCGGCTCCGTGGATGATGGTATTTTCCGTTCCCTGGGCGTGAATGTCACCAGCGAACCGCATTACCAGCGTAAAACGCTGTATCGGAAGTAGCCGAGCGGGCGAGTTGGCCCACGTGGCGCGGCGGGCAGCCCGGGTGTTTGTATTCCCGGGTAGCCTGGCGTGCCGCTGAGAATAAGGCGCGGCGGCGCTAGCTGCGGTAATGAACCGTGAAGCTGGCGCCGTCACCCATATCTACCAGGTCCCCATCTTCCAGGCCGACCGCGTGATCAGGTTCGATGCGGCGCAGCGGGCCGTCCCCGTGCTTGAGGTAGGTGCCGTTATTGGAATGGCAATCCCGCAGGAATGCACCGCCCGCCTCCACCAGAACTTCGCAGTGGGTGCGGGAGATTTCCTGGCGCGGGGAGGGCACCGGGAGGAGTTGGGTGGCTGCCGGATCGGAGCGCGCGGCCGCGGCATCGAGGAGCGGGCGGCGCCCCATAATAATATTTTTGAGAGCCGGGCTCACCCCGCCCAGCACCACCGTCTCCCCGAAGGAGAAACGTAATTCGACCGCCGGGAGCGGGGCGGGTATGCCGGAGGAAGGATAGGGCTCGGTGGCCTGCACCGGGTAGGCTTCGGTAGCCGCGGCGTAGCTGGGCACCGGGGCGCTCTCCGCCACCGGTGCCGCTGGAGCAACCGGCGGTAGCGGTGCCGCCGGCGGAAGTGCCGGTGCCGGAGGTTCTGGAACCGCCGGGTGGGCAGCCGAAGCTTCCGGGCGATCAACGGGCAGAGCTGCCGGAGCCACCGGCTGCTCGGCGGACACCGCGAGCGCGGGAGCCGCGGGCCGGCCAACCGCAGCCGCCGGCCGGCCGCTGAGAACCGGGCTGAGGCTAATGCGAGCGCCACCGGCGCGGGCCATGCCGCGCTCCAGAGGAAGGGCCGGGCCAGGTGCGGGAGCTGCGCCGTCGTTCCCGGGTGTACCGGTGCCCCAGGCTGCGCCGTCGTTCCCACCGAATGCCGCGCTTTCCGCACCCACAGCACCCGCAGCGCCAACGTTCCCCACCGTCACCGTGGTGTCCTGGGTGGTGGCGGCTTCTTGCCAGGTGAGGGCGTTACTGCCGTCCGCGACCGCGCGGCCGGTGACGTCGCGAACGATGAGACCGTGCGCGGCGACCCGCAGCAGCGGGCCGTCGGCGTAGAACAGCGCAAAATCCGCGCCCAGCGCGGACCACAGATGAGTGAGAAGAGTGGGGAAATCGTGACCGGCGCGCATCGCTTCCCACACCGCGGCCGGATCGGCAGGTAGGGCGGGCGTGAACACCGCCATGCCGGGCACGCAGGCCAGCAGCCCATCACCGGGATAAGAATAGGACGGCATGGCTCCTCCTCGACCTGGTTCCATGAGTCACATCTCTGCTTGCAAGGATACCGCGCCCGGCAAGCGGCCTGCGCCACTTTCTGCCAGAATAGAGGTATGTCGCTCATGAATTGGGCCCTCGAGGTCGCCACCGCTCATCCCGAACTCGCCGGCGCGCTGGTCAATGCCGACGGGCCGTGGCTGGATGTCCTGCTCCCGGACGGACGCACCTTCCGCTTCCGCCCCTTTGAGATGATCGATCCGGATGCTCCCGAAGACAGCCGGCGCGCACTTCTCAACCGCCTCATCACTATCGGCGTATCCGGGGCCACCACCCCGCAGGTCACCGAAGGTGCGGCCGGGTCCGCCCAGCCGGGGGCGGCGTCGTCGGCCCGAAACGGTGCGAACGCGGGCGGTGCGGCTACCGGAACGGGTGCGGCCGCGGGAAGCAGCGCGCCCGAGATGCCCGGCACCCCTCCGGGCCGCGGCCAGAAAAACCTGTCCTGGCGGGAAATCTTCGCGCAATTCTTCGGGACCATGGATCCCAGCGACCCGGGGTTCCCGCACCGCGATCCCGCGCTTGATGAGCTCGCGGAGGAGCAGGGTGACGCCGAGGGGCCGATTATGCCGATTGTGCGCGCCGCGGATTATTTCACGCGCGTCAACCGGCGCGAGGATGATTCCTTTATCTACCTGCCGCTCACGGATTTCGTGGGCGTGGGGCTGGCGCGCGATACCCCGGATAACATCATTCCGCTGTATTTCTCGGATCTGGATCTGATTCCGGGAACGGATGATGTGGGTCCGCTATTCGGGCACGCCGTGGAATCGCTGCGCGGCCTGAATGCGCAATCGGGCTACGCGGCCCTGGAGCTGGTGGTCATGATGTACGCGGGCGCGCGGGTGCTGGCTTTTACCGAACCGAATAATTACCAGAGTTCGTGGTTCGCGGATGTGGATCTGGTCCAGCAGGTGGCGTACTCGATCAGCAAGCAATACAACGGCGCGCTGCCGCTGTTCGTGCCGGCTTCGCGCTCGCGCCTCTTTGTGGTGCTGGCTGATGATCCGGAGCTTCCCGCGCTCTTCAACCGTTTGCTCCAGGATTACGATATCGACGACGCTATCTACCCGCTCCCCCACACCGTGGCCGCGGACGGCTGGATGGAATGGATTCCTATGCCGGATCACCCGGCCTACGCGCCGCTGGCGAATCTGCGCGCCACCTTCCGCGGGCGCATGTACGATCACCAGCAGGAATTCCTTTCGCGCTGGCCGGAAAAGATGGGCCACGTGGCCCTCTACGAGGTGCATGACCTGGACGAAGGCGCGGTGAGCCTCACGCAGTGGCGCCGCTCGGACCACTACGGGTCCATCCCGGCGGTCGCGGATTTCATTAACTATCTTGACGATGCCGATCCGGAAGCCGCCAATATCACCATTCGCCTGGATGTGGCCCGCGATGTGTGGCCCGAAGGCTTCCAGCCGCTCGAAAATGTGTGGCCGCCGCGCTACGAGGTGTCCGGTTTCCCCGATCCGGAGACCTTCCAGAAGCTGAGCGAGGCGGCGCACCGCGCGTTCTAGGCGCGCCCCCACTGCCCGCGGTAGAAGCGCCCGAGCGTTTCTTCTTTGCAGGCCGCGTAATCGCCGGATTCAATAGCCGCGCGGATGGTATCCACGAGGTGCACGGTGAAGTACTCGTTGTGGATAGTGGCGAGCGTGGCCGCCAGTGCCTCCTTCGCCTTGAAGAGGTGATTGAGGTAGGCGCGCGAATAGTTCTGGCAGGTGTAGCACTCGCAGCCGGGCACCAGCGGCCCGAAATCGGTGCGGAACTGGGCGCGGGTCACGTTGAAACGCCCGTCCGGGGAGTAGATCGCGGCATTGCGCGCCACCCGGGAAGGATTGACGCAATCGAAGGTATCCGCGCCGGCTTCGATAGCGGCAAAGAAATCATCCGGTTCGGAAATCCCGAGGAGGTGGCGGGCTTTCGTTTCGGGTAGCTCCTCGCTCACCCAGGCGCAGATGGTTCCGAGCTTCTCCTTTTCCAGCGCCCCGCCGATCCCGAAACCGTCGAATTCCTGCCCGTCCACGCACATGGAGCCGAGGTCCCGCGCGGCTTTCCGGCGCAGATCCTCGTATTGCGCGCCCTGGATCACGCCGAAGAGCTGCTGGTAGGGCTTGCCGGCGCGTTCGATGGTGAGGCGGCGGTGTTCGGCCAGGCAGCGCTCGGCCCAGCGGCGGGTGCGCTCCAGGCTTTTCTCCTGGTAGGCCCGGGAGTTGAGCAGGGTGGTGAGCTCGTCGAAGGCGAACATAATATCGGCGCCGAGCTGGTGCTGAATCCCCATGGACACCTCCGGGGTGAACCGGTGGCGCGAGCCGTTGAGGTGGGAACGGAACCATACGCCGTCGTCGTCCACATTCGCGAGGCGCTCTTTATCGCGCGCGAGTTCGGTATCCGCGCGCCCGGCGTTTTTCCCGGCGTACTCGTTGCTGAGTACTTTTTTGAAGCCGGAGCCGAGCGAGAGCACCTGGAACCCGCCCGAATCCGTGTAGGTGGGGCCGTTCCAGTTCATGAAAGCGGATAGGCCGCCGGCGGCATCCAGGATCTCCGGGCCGGGTTGCAGATAGAGGTGGTAGGCGTTCGCGAGCACGGCCTGCGCGCCGATACCGCGCACCTGCTCGGGCGTGAGAGTTTTAACGGTCGCTTTCGTGCCGACGGGAATGAACGCCGGGGTGGCGATATCGCCGTGCGGGGTATGAATCACGCCGGTGCGTCCCAGCGGCCGCCCGGTGAGGTCACCCACGCGCGCGTCCAGGCGCGTCCCGATCGTAAATCCTGTTGTCACGCTCTCACCTTTCTGTTGCGGTGCGGTTCTTGTGTGCGGCACGCGCGTTATGCCCGGGCGCCGTGCCGCGCGCTCGCGTTGTTTTTAGTACGACGACGCCGCCACCGGCCCGCTGCCTATCGTAAGCCTTCGTGGCGTTTCACCACACCAACCACGGCGTAGGTCAGCGGGAGGAATACCACTTCGATGCCGACTTTATAGAGCCAGCCGACCAGGGAGAGGTTGACGATGGACCAGAATTCCACATTGCCGGCCGCGATATCCGCGCCCCAGGCCACGAAGCAGAAAATGATGGTGTCCAGCAATTCGCCCACGATGGTGGAGGAAATGAGACGCACCCACAGGGCGCGTTCCCCGAAGCGGCGCTTGATCCAGACCAGCACGTAGGAGTTGGAGAGCTGGCCGAAGAGGAATCCGAAAACGGAGGCCGCCACGAAGCGCGGCACCACGCCGAGCACCGCTTCGAAAGCTTCCTGGTTGGCGTAATCCGGGGCGGGCGGGGCGATCTGCACCAGCCAGAAACAGCAGGAGGCCAGGATCTGCACCCCGAAAGCGAGGATGATCGTGCGGGAGGCGACTTTGAAACCGTAGACCTCCGAAAGAAGGTCACCGATGATGTAGGTGAGCGGGAAGAGCATCGCGCCGCCGTCGAAATAAAGATCAAGACCACCAATATTCAGGGTGATGAGCTTCGTGGCGCCGATATTGGAAATGAGGAGGAAGGAGACGAAGAAAACCGCCACGTACACGAAGAGGTGGGAACGGGCGACGTCCGCGAAGCGGGCGGTGGTGCCGGTAGCGCCCGGGGTGGTGGCGGCGGTGCCGGTGGTGTTCGGGCTGACGTTATTCGGGGTGACCAGGCCGTCCGCGAGCGCGGGTGCGGGTGTGGTGGGGTGTGACTCAGGATGCGTGCTGGCGCCGTGCGGCGCGGTGGACTGCGAGCTCATCGTGACCTTTCCATGCGTGTTGAGAAAATATGGTTATGGTGTCCGGCTCTGCCACCGCACGGACGGTCATGATTATAGCGGGATATTGTGGGGCACGAAGCGCCTTAATTCCTGAATCTAATTACCGGCCGAGTGCTAGCATTTTCTTAGATATTTTCCGTATAGGTATTCCTTATGCCGACTGCGTTGTCTGGGAGAAATATGCGATTGAAGAAGAAACCCCTGGTCATCACGGTGCTCCTCGCGGTACTCGCCCTCGTGCTCCCGCAGGCTTACGCCGCACCGGATCCCGCGGCATCGGATCCGGCGGCGCCGCCCGCACCCACCGTGCTCGTCCTACACGCCACTATTTATACGCGGCAGGACATAACATCCCTCAAACTCGAAGAAGGAACAGGGTGGACCGCCGGGGAATGGGACATTGCTCCCGAAGACGTCAAGTCCACCACACCCCTGGCCAATGGCTTGAGCCGCTACGAAATCGAATTCGCGGTGGAACCGGATGGCTACACCGCGGGCCAAACCCTGCCATATACCCTGCGCGCGCCCGGCGGGTGGCGGGGCCGCACGATCAGCGACACCGTGCGGGTCCCGGTCACGCAAAGCGAATCGGGTGATCTGCGCGTTGATGTGGTGCTCAAGGAAAATATTGAACGGCGCTATTCCGTGAACCTCGTGGATGCGAATGGCGCTCCCGTCACCGGAACTATTGACCGCTTCGCGCTGCCCACCTTGGATGGGCCCCACTCGATCAGCCAGATCGTCAGGCGCGATGCGCAGGGCTTCTATTTCACGCACAACGTTGTATACGACGACGCTGGCCAATTCACCACGCTCCTCCTTCGCCCGGATCCGAATAAGCCGATGGATCCGCTCATGGTTCGCGATGGCGGCACCGAAAAAGCCTATGAAGTGACCTCGGTGGACTCCAGTGATACCGGAGAATTCACGGTGCATGTACGGGAAGTGAAGCTGAGCACCGCCACTTTCCACGTGGTGATTGAGCGCCCCTTTGACGTGCTTGGCAAAAGCGCGCGCTGGGAATTTGAGGTGAATGGCCGGGCCAACCCTCATGCCGCCCCGCAGCTCACCATTCCCGCGGGCCGCGGCGATTTCACCACGGATATCACGGTGCCGAATCTTCCGGAAGGTGCGCGGCTCTCGCTACCCGAGCTCCCGGAGGCTTATCCCTACTACGCAATAGCGAAGCAGAGTTACGATCCGGCCACCTCCACCCTGCGGGTCACCTTGAGCAAGCGGGTGTACTTCACAGTTTCGGATATCGAGAAAGTTACTTACGGTGATTTCGGGGTGCGCCACGCGAAGTCCGGCTTTGAGCTCGGGCTGTATAATGCAGCCGGTGAGCTGGTTGATACTTCGGTTGAAGAGCCGGGCATGGCCCCGCGTTACCTCTTTACCAAGGTGGTGCCCGGGGACTACCAGGTGCGTATTATCAGCGCCCCGGAGCGTTTTAAGAGCGGATTTGACCTGGAGCGCGCGCAGCATTTCCGGCTCACGGAAACGGGCCGTTTGCAGGTGCTCGGCTTGACGAGCAGCAGCCCGGATGCGGAAACCTGGATTAATCCGGACGGCGGTAGCGATACCCGCTTCGATAACACCCCGGAGGCCACGGCGCTCCTCGGATTCAAAACTCCCTTGCGCATGTTTATTCCCAAGGCGCCGTCGTTCACCAAAACAATTGTGCAGCAGCAGCCGCAAGCTGAGGTGAAACGCAGCCACGCAAGTCTCGGGGACGCCGTCGAATTTAAGATCGCGGGGAAGATCCCCGGCGACCATCGGCTCATTATGAAATACGATAAGTACGTCGATTTCGGTATCAAAAATACCGTGACCGTGGTCGATGAGCTGGACGAACGCCTCGCTTACGTGGAAGGCAGCGCGCAGGTCCGCGAAGATGGCAAGGCCACCACGAATTACGCGGTGCGTTACGATCCGCAAACTCGCCGTGTGATTCTGGAAGATAACGATGCTGCGCACGTGACGAATTTTGATTTCACCACGCGGACCTCGTACCGGCCTGAGAAAAACCTGGAGGTCACCTTCCGTGCAAAGGTGCGCGAATTTGGTACGACGCCGCTGCGCAATATCATCCCGGGCGATGAAGTAGAGATCGTGCCTTTCCTGGATGTGCTGGTGAAGAAGCAGTGGACCGGCGGTGGGGATCTCATTGCCGGGGTGGATCCGGATACGTATCTCGATAATTTCGAGGTGGAAAGTTGGCAGGGCGAAACGAAGATCGCCACGGTTCCGGCGCGCACCTATCTCAAGGAGAATAGTGTGATGCGCGGCGAGGGCAAGAATTTCCAGTTTGAGCTGGAGAAACTGCCGATGTATACGCCTGAGGAATTGGCTAAGGATCCGGCCGAGCGCACCGCGCTGATCTACCGGGTGACGGAGAAACTCCCCGAGGGACTGGCCGGGCACTTCCGGGTGGAGCGCAAGGAAAGTGCCGGAGCGCATCCGCATTCTCGGGTCGTCGAATTCACGAATGTGTATGTGCCGCCTACGCCTCCTGAACCGCCGGTTCCTCCCGTGCCGCCGGTACCCCCGGTGACCCCGGAGCCCACGCCGACGGCGACGGCAACCCCGACGCCTACGCCGGAGCCGACACCAACTCCCAGCGGAACTCCGATGCCGAGTGAGACTCCAACTCCGACCCCAAGCGAAAGCGCGACACCTACGCCCGAGCCGGTGCCTACGCCGAGCGAAACTTCAACGCCGGTGCCCACTCCCACGCCAACCGTGCCGCCGAGCGCGCCGCCCGCAACGCTAACACCGACGCCGACACCGAGCACTACCCCGACGCCGACTCCTACTCCCAGCAAGCCCACGGGCGGGAAACGGCTGGTATCCACCGGAGCATCCGGCATCTCCGGCGCAGCTGGCGCTTGTGCCGCCCTCGCGTTGCTGAGCACGGGCCTGGTGCTGGTTATCCGGCGCACCGAGCGCTCCCGGCGCGATCATTAGGGCGACCAGCTGCTGATCAACCGCAGCTCACCCAAGCGCCCCGCTACTGCCCCGCTTTCTCGATTCTTGCAACCGCATCGAGAAAGCGGGGCAGTTTCACGCGCGACGCCGCCTCGCCGCACCGCGCCGCCTCACTACACGTCACCGCGCCTCACCGAACCTCACCCCGCCACAAGCGCGATCACCACCTCGGTAACCGCGCTGTTACCGTGAGTTACTCCCGGGCCCGCCCACGTTACCTCCCTCCACGTAATTTTTTCTTGTAAGCACAGGGTTCTCAGGAACCCAACTCAACACGAAGAGGTGTGTCATGTTTAAGTGGTTGGCGGCACCCGGGCCTAAGCCGCGGCTCTCCGCGGAGCAGATCGCTCGCAAGTTCCCGCGCCTCCGGTTCCAGGTCTTTATGGGAATTTTCCTGGGCTATGCCGGTTTCTATCTGATTCGCAATAATATTTCCACGGTTGCTCCGCTCCTCCTGGAAGAAAACGGCACCATCGATAAGCCCGCGATTGGCATTATCGGTAATGCAGTCCTCATTTCTTATGGGCTGTCCAAGTTCTTCTCCGCGATGGTGGCGGATCGTTCCAATGCCCGCTACTTCCTCCCGCTGGGCCTGGCGCTCTCCGCGGTCATGAATCTCATTGTGGCTTTCGTGCCCTGGGTTTCCGCGTCGGTGGGTATTTTCGCTACGGTCATGTTCCTCAATGGCTGGTTCCAGGGCATGGGGTATCCGCCTTGCGGGCGTATCGTCGTGCAATGGTTCTCCACCTCGGAGCGCGGCTGGAAGGGCTCCTTGTGGAATACTTCCCATAACGTGGGTGCCGGTGCCCTGCCCTTCCTCGTCGGTCTTGGCCTGGCGTACACGGGTGAGGATTGGCGCGCCGCCTACTGGCTTCCCGCCGTCGTCGCCCTTATTGTTGCCCTCCTCGCGTTCATCCTTATTCGTGATAATCCGCCCTCGGAAGGCCTTCCGACGGTCGATGAATGGCGTAATGATCCGAGCAAGGTCGCGGATGTGACCGCCGAAGCCGGGGAGAAAATCTCCACGAAGGACCTCGTTTTCAAGTACGTGCTGCGCAATCGCATTATTGTGCTGCTAGCTATCGCTAATGTTTTCGTTTACGCGCTGCGTTACGGCGTGCTGCACTGGATCACCACGTACCTGTCCGAAATTCACAATATGAGTATTAGTTCCGGGCTGGCTGGTTTCGCTGCCTTCGAGCTGGCCGGTTTCCTCGGCACTATTTTGTGCGGCTGGGTTTCTGACCGTGTTTTCCACGGTAACCGCTCGAAAGCCATTGGGCTTTTCACCCTGGGCGCGGGCCTCTCGATTGCGGCGTACTGGCTGGCCCCGGTGGGTACGCCCTTCGGTGTGATGGTGCTGTTCGTGGCGCTGATCGGTGGTTTCATTTACGGCCCGGTTGGCCTCATCGGTTTACAGGCCCTCGACCTGTCCCCGCGTAATATCGCCTCCACCGCGGCCGGTTTCACGGGCCTGTTCGGTTACCTGCTGGGCGCCACCCTGGCCTCCACCGGCGTGGGCTTCCTCGTCAAGTACGCCGGGTGGGACGTCACCTTTATTACCTTCCTTGTTTTCACCGTGCTGATTCTGGCTATTTTCACGGTGATTTGCCGGGAAGAAAACCGCCTGGCCGAGCAGCGCAAAATCGCCGCTCTCGAAGGTGAGTAAATACCACTAAGAAAGGCGCGGCGCCCGCGGAGCTGGGGATACCTCAGTTTCCGCGGGCGTTTTCGCGGGCGGCGCGGCGCACTAACCAATATCGAGTGCCTGCGCCGGGCCGACCCACCCCGCACAAATCCCCACCCGTACCTGGGTTCCGCGCGCCAACTCCGGGATATCGCCCGGGATTCGGGCAACGATGGTGCCGATATCCGTTTCGACGTCGTACATAGTAAAAGCGCGCGCGAACGTACGCGAGATAATACGGCCGTTCATCCCGGGCGCCGGGCCGCTCGCCCCTCGCGTGGGCGCGGGCCGTGCGTCGAGTGGATGCAGTGCCACCTGTTCCGCGGGGAAATACGTAACGACGACGCCACCCGCTGGCAGGCTGCACACTTCCGCGGCGCACGGTAATTCGAAGGTGCAGCGCCCCAATTCAATCCGCGCGAGGCCTTCTGGCGCGGACCCTTCTGGTGCGGGTGTGTTGCCCGGGGCTGCCGCAGATGGGCGGGTCACGCCGGAGAGCCGGGCCGGGAAAATATTGGGGATTCCTAAAAAGCGCGCCACGCTCGGGCTGAGCGGATGCCGGTACACCTCGCTGGGGGTTCCTAGCGCCGCCACGTTCCCCTTCTCGCCCATCACGAGGAGGCGGTCGCCCAGCAGGAAAGCTTCGTCAATATCGTGGGTGACCACGATGGCGCGGGTACCAAAGCGCTGCACTTCTTCGCGAACCACCCTGCGGGCACGGTGGACCAGGCGGCCTTCCACGTGCACAAAAGCTTCGTCGAGGACCAGCACATCGGGGCGGGTTGCGAGCGCCCGGGCGAGGGCAACGCGCTGCGCTTGTCCGCCGGATAGTTCGTTGGCGCGGCGGCGCGCAATATCATCGACCCCGAGCAGGGCCATGACGATATCCACCCGGTCGCGCACAATTGCCGGAGCGAGGTGCCGCTCCCCGAGCGCGTATTCGATATTTTCACGCACGCTCATCGCGTGGAAAAGCACCGGGTCCTGGGAAACAAAAGCGATGCGCTGCGGGGATGCACCACCTATCCGCACGCGCCCCGATGCAGGAAGGATTCCCGCGATTGCTTCCAGTAGCGAGGTTTTTCCGCACCCGGAAGGCCCCACCACGCTAAGGATTTCTCCCGGGTCAACGTGGAAAGAGACCTCATCGACCACCGGAGCCGGAGCGCCTGGGCGAAGCACGCTCACGCTTTCCACGTGAAGGGGCAGCGGTTCTTGGCGCGCGTGGCTATGCGTGAACACGGTAGTCCTTTCCGGTAGCGGAACTCATGAGGAAGATTGGGGCAATTACTGCCATGAGCACCAGTGCGGTGCAGCCCAGGAGCGTGGCCATGGCGCAGGTGGTGTCGATTTTTGCGGCTTCTGCCGCGGCGAGGATGCGGCTCGCGCTCACCGGGAAATCCGGGGATTCCACAAAGAGCGCCGGGGCAACCCGGGTGAGCAGCACCGCGATGAGAATAAGGTGAATAACCGCAATCGGGGTGATGCTTTCCCGCACAAAGGTGGCGGCGGCGCGCGCCCGGCCGGCGCCCGCAGTGCGCGCGGCGTCGATGATGCGGCGGGATCGCCCGGCCAGGAAGATGAAGGCGAGGAAGGCGATGGGGAAAGATGCGAGGGCGTAACCGTAGAGCATCCCTAGGATGCCGTGCCCGATAGAGTGGGCGCCGACCAGCGGGGGAAGGAAGCACAGCTCCCCCACACAGATGGGATCGCGGTGGAGGGCCGCAACGAAAATCCCCGCCATGGTTTGAGAAATACCAGCACCGCAGGTCGCCGCGAAGAGGCAGAGGGGCACCCACCGTTGGCGGCGCACCACCCACATGGCGCACAGCAGCGCCGCGCTACCGCTGAGCACCACCCCGCAGGTGATCACCCCGAAACTGGTGACCAGATTGCGCACGGGGAAGTCCGCGCCGTAGGGGCGGCCATCCGCGGTATCCCTCGCCAGGGCGAGCGCGCCGCGGAGGTACACGGCGCCGTAGGGGATGGCTACCAGCACGGTGAGACCGGCTCCGATACCGCGGGCGATACGCACCGGGAGCAGGCCCGCGAAATGGCGCTCCGCGGGAGTGGGGATCGCACTGCGCCGCCGCGAGCGCGGCACATGGTTGCGCGGGCGGAAGAAGCGGGGAGCGGGCATGAGCAGGAGGGCGAGGCCGGAGAAAATAAGGCCGGCGCTGAGTAATCCCGGGCGGCCGCTCGCGGCCAGGGCCGCCGCGTGGCTGGCCAGGTAGCTGGTGCTTCCGCCTAGGATTTTTGTGATATCCGGCGTGGAGCAGGCGAGTGCGCTGGCTGCGGCCAGGGCGAAAGCGGCGCCGCGGCACAGGATCGGGAGTGCGATGCGCCACCGGGTTTGGGTGAGGAAAAGGAAATCGAAGAGGCGCCCGGGAGTACGCATCGCCATGCCGAAGATGATGAGGGAAGTTACTGGGATAACGGTGAGCGTCGTCGTACTTATCACCGCGAGGCGGCCGTAGGCCGGCAGGTTAAAGGGAGGGGCCGTGACCGCGGTGGCGAGCGCAACCGGGGAAACGGTGAGGCTCAGCGCCGCAACCGCAATATACGGGGCGCGGTGCGCGGAAAAGCGCGCGGCGCAGGCAATAAAAATGCCGATCACGGTTGCAGCACATCCGGCCACCGCAGCCATGAGAAGACTGCGCCCCAACAGCTGCGCGCCGGTGCCGCCGTGCAGGGCGGCGGGAAAGCTGAGGTAGCCGAGGGCGATAAGGAGCAGGCCGCAGCCGGGCTGGAGCAGGAAGCGGGCGCGGCTGTATCGGGGGACGCTGCGGACTCGAGGGTATCGGAAGCCACGGGCGCTACGGCTGCCATGCTCGCGCGCGGCTGTAGCGAGAGCCGCAGTTCTAGAGCGCACCGTGCCGCACCTCTTCCACCCAGGCGTCCACCAGAGCGCGCTGCTGGATAAAACCATTTCCGCTCACCACGGGCACATCCAATTCGGCCAGTTCCCGCGCGAGATTCTCTTCGATATCGGTTCTGGTGGCGAGCTGGCCGACTCCGTCCAAGCCGATTTTTTCGCCATTTTCGGACATGGCAAAACGGATAAATGCGCGGCCGTTCTCCGCGTGCGGAGCGTGACGCAGCAGCGCGACGGCGCCGATCTCATAGCCGGTGCCTTCGCCGGGATAGATGGTGTGCACGGGCGCTCCGCGGCGGGCGGCTTCTTCGCAATAGGGCGCGAAAGTAATGCCGACGTCGGCCCGGCCAGCAGCAACCACGCGGGCGGGTGCCGCCCCGTACTCGGTGTAGGTCACGGTATTGCTATCCAGGCCGCGCATGGTGCTGAGGAAATTCGGCTCGGTATTCGGCACAGCGTTCGGTGCGGTACCCTGCACGGTTTCTGGCACCGCGTTCGGCGCGCTGCTCTGCGGAACACCGGGCGCAGCGCCGCCCGGTACCGCAGCGATAGTGGAGAGCATCGTCGCCGCGGTGCCACTAGTGAGCGGATTCGGGAGCACAATTTTCCCGCGCAACTCCGGGGCGGTCGCATCTTCCCAGGTCCGCGGGAAATACGCGGCATCCTCGCGCACGCACAAAGCCAGGACGCTACCGTAAATTCCCACCCAATAACCCTCGGGATCGCGGAACCGCTCCGGTATCTCGGCGGGGATATCCTCGAGCGGCGCAAAAATCCCGGTGGCGCTGGCGGCCTCGTAGGCTTCCGACGGGCCACCCAGCCACACATCGAATTCGTGCGGGGATGCTTCCACCCGTTTTTTCGCGTCGCCGGTGGGCAGGCGCGTGAGCGAGACCCGGATGCCGGTGCGTTCGCCAAATTCGGTGGTCAGCGCGGTGCAGGCCACGTTATTGTGCGAGCAGAGGATCCGAAGTTCGGGAACCGGGCGCAGCAGCAGCGCGAGGATCGCCAGGATCGCCACCACCGCGAGCGCCGCCCCACCGCGCGCGAGCTGGCGTTCCCACTGGCTCAGGTACATCGGCCGGCGTAGATATCTCACGATAGTTTCAGGGCGTAGCCGGTGCCGCGGCGCGATTCAATGGCGTTATCGGGAAAGCCGCATTCACGCAGGTGGCAACGCAGCCGATAGACGGCGGTCTTGAGGGTATCGCGCCCGGAAACGGAATCGTGAGAATCCCACACCTGCCGGAGCAATTCGCGCGGGGTGAGGAAAGTGTGCGGGTTCTCGGCCAGGGCCAGCAGCAGTTTCACTTCCCCGCGGGAAATTCCGAGGGCTTTCCCGCGCCACGAACTTTCCAGAGTGACCCGGTCGATAATGAGCTCGCCCACCTGCACGCGGTTATTTTCCGCCTGCGGGCGGGTGCGCCGCATAATCGTGTGGGCGCGCAGCACCAGCTCGCGCGGACTAAAGGGCTTCGTCACGTAATCATCGGCCCCGGCTTCCAAGCCGGCGATCCGGTCCTCTTCCTCGCCCAGCGCGGTCAGCAAAATAATGGGAAGGGTGGAGTTTTTCCGAATTTCGGCGGTGAGCTCCACGCCGCTCGCTCCGGGAAGCATCACGTCAATCACGGCGAGGTCCACGGCGTGGCTACGCAGAATACGCCAGCCTTCTTCCGCGCTATTCGCGCTCAGGCATCGAAATCCTGAGGTTTCCAGGGCGAACGTAATAATGGATACCATTTGTGTTTCGTCGTCGATGACGAGCACAACAGGCTGGGCATCCGGGTTGTGCTGCTCGGGTGCGTCCATTAACTCTCCTCTCTCTCGGGCGCGGGTGTTGCGCGCCGCGTGGGTGCGGGTACCTGCGGCGGTGCCGGTACTTGCGGCGGTGCGGCCGGAAGATATACGACGACGGCGGTACCTCTCCCCCGCGCGGAATCGACCATCACCTTGCCACCGTGAATACGAGCAATTTGCTGAACAACAGTCATGCCGATTCCCGAGCCGGGGCGCCGCGAGGTTCCGGTAGCAAAGGGGGTGAAAAGCTTGTCGCGCTCGCTATCGGGTATGCCAGCGCCGTTATCGGTCACTTCGATAAGCGCTCCACCGGCGCTACCTTCATCAATACGAACCGTGATCGTGGCGCCTTCGCCGGCGTGCCGGGCCGCATTGGCAATAAGGTTCCATACAAGCTGGCGCACCAAACCGCGATCCGCGCTAATGGGGAGCAGGCCGCCGCTGGCATCCACGTAGAGGGGCACATCCGAGAATTGCGCGAGTTGGCGGGCCGCGGCACCAACCGTTGCGCGAATATCCACCGGACTGAGATTGAGCTGCACAGAGGAATTCGAGAGCTTCAAGTTGGTAATGAAGTTTTCGGCGATATCGATGGCCTGGGCGGAGTTTTCCCGGATGGTATCAACGAAGGTGCGCTGGTGGTCGGTGAGGGGCCCGGGGCTTTCTTCCGCCAGAAGCTCCGCGGCGCCGTTAATAAGGGTGAGGGGCGTGCGCATTTCATGAGCGACGACCGCGGGTTCCCCGGCCCGGAATTCCGGGGCGGGCACGTCGCGGCCGCGCCGGAGGATGGTGGCGGCCAGGAGGGCGGTGGTCAGCCATCCGGCCAACGCCAGGGCGGTGAGAATCCAGGTAGTCATCTGCGGCAACGCTCTTCCGGGTAAAGGTGAGAGAGTGAGTTGGAGTGGCGTGCTACTCCAGGGGATTCCAGGGGAAGTGACCACCACCTCACTACAGTAGCGGCCCCATGGTGCTCAGGGGAAGAATATGAACGCCACTTGGCAACGTGAATGCGGTGCGGCCACCGGTCACCACCGCGAGGAAATCCGGGGCTTTCACCATACGGGCATCGCGCAGCCGGAGTAGATTGCGCTCCCCCGCGCTCACGGCGCGATCCGATTCGCCGAGTTTCACTTCGATGCCGGCCCAGTGGCCATCGCTGAACTCCAGCAGAATATCTACTTCCAGGCCGCTCTCATCGCGGTAACCGAAACAGGTGGCGCCGATCTGCTCCGCGTAGGTGCGGATGTCCCGCACCGCCATGGATTCGAAAATCTGACCGAAATATTCGGGGTCATTCGCGAGCTCTTCCGGGGTTGCGCGGAGGGCCGCGAGCGCCAGAGATGGATCGCAGAAATGCAGTTTCGCCTGTTTGCGGAGCCGGGTTTTTGAGCGCAAGGAGCCGCTCCAGGGCGGGAGCTCCTCCACGATGAAAATCCGGGTGAGCGCATCGAGGTAGCTTCGCACGCTTTGCGGGGAGAGTTCGCCGCCGTCCGCGGAAATATCTTGAGAGAGGGTGGTCGCCGCGGTTTCGCTTGCGATATTCCGGGCGAGGGAGCGCAGTAGGCGCCGCACCCGTTCCGGGTCGAAGCGGGCGTCCACCTGCGCGAGGTCAACATGCGCGATATTGTCCACGTAGTTCTGGACGAATCGGATAAAGGCAGGATTTTGCGAGGAGACAAGGAAGGGCCAGCCGCCTCGCACCGCTTCGGTCGCGAGTTCGGGGTAGCTGAGGGCACCGGGTACGTAGCGAACCTGTGTGGCGGTGCGTAGCTCGTTCAGGGTGATGCGGTCTTCACGCGGATATGCTTCGCCCAGGGCCATGGGGCGCATGCGCACCCGGGAGAGCCGGCCGGCGCCGGTGTGGCGGGTAATCGAATCGGCCGGGGTGGCCGAGCCCGATAAAATGAACTGACCCGGGGCACGCCGCACATCGATTTCGTGGCGGATTTCGTTCCACAGGATCGGGGCGAGCTGCCACTCATCAACGAGCCGGGGAACATCGCCTTCCAGAACTCCCTGGGGATTGAGTTCCGCCAGGCGCTGGTTGGATGCCTGATCCACGCGGAATTCTGAGTGAGCGTGGAATATGCCCGTTTCGGTTTTACCGCAGCCGCGCGCACCTTCAATCACCACACCACCCATGATTTCCAGGTCTTGTTGCAGCACTGTATCAACCGCGCGCCGAATATAAGCCATGCTGTGAGACTAGCCGTTTCGCGTGCCATTGTCACTATTGCGGGAGTTTCGATATCACTTTTGCGGACTTATCGATATCACTTTTGCGGGTTTTTCATTATCAGTCTTGCGGATTCGCGGTTGCTATTTTCGCCGCCTTGCAGCTATTGCTTTTACAGGGCCGGACGTTTCCTCACCAGGTGTCGGGCGTTTCCTCACAGCTCATAGCAGCCCAGCTTACGGGCCCGCCGGCTATACTTTTCGGCAGAAGCTCGTGACATACCGGGCACAAGGAAAGATTGGATCAATGAGCGCTTTTGAACCGTACCCGCAACGGGGGCCGCAACAGAACCAGCAGTATCCACTTCCGGGGCAGCCGTATCAAGGGCCGGGGCAGCCGTACCCCACCGCTCCGGAGGCGTATCCCACAGCCCCGCCCGCATATTACTACCAAGAGCCGCAATTCCGCACGGTCAATAAGATCGTTTATGTGCTCCTTGCTTTCTTCTTGGGAGGCTTCGGCGTCCACCGTTTCCTGCGCGGGCAGGTAGGTATCGGAATCTGCATGATTCTCTTTAACTGGCTCACGGGGCTGCGGACTGTTTATTGGACATTATCGCTTAAAACCGCTTGACGATGCTCCACAATCGTTAAACCATCGAACTTCAAGGTAATACGCTTCTGGTTATAGAAGAACATATACTCGTCTATCGCCTCGCATAACTCATCGGTTGTAGCCCACTTCTTCCCGTGATAAATCTCGGTTTTCATCCGCCCGAAAAACCCCTCACAAGCAGAATTATCCGGACTACACCCCTTCTTCGACATCGACCGCGTCAACCCGTAACGCCGCGTAAGCTCAATCCAGGACACAGACCGGTAGTGGACTCCCCGATCCGAATGGATCACGAGTGGATGCTCACTCTGGCCGGCTTGTAGCTCGTTTAGACGCTGGTGCGGGAGGGTTGCCAGGGCGTTTTCAAGGGAGGAATCAGCCAACACTGAGGTTGGGTGTAATCCCCTCGTATACGCCACGACTTTCCCGTCATAACAGTCAATAATCGGGGAGAGATAAACCTTCCCGTTAGCTGCGTGGAACTCGCTGATATCCGTGAGCCAAAGCCGTCCGGGCTCATCAGCGTGGAAGTCACGCTCGACTAGGTTTTCCGGTGCCGGGCTGATCTCCCCGCCGTAACTAGAGTACTTCCGGCGTGCTTTGGCATACCTGACCGGGATTTCCTCTTCCCGCATCAAGCGCTGGATGACTTTCTCCGAGACCACATACCCAAGCTTTCTAAGCGCTAAACGGATACGCCGATACCCATACGTATACAAGCCCTCGCGCGCGATCTGAGCGATCAACTCACGCAAGCGAGCATGCTTGTCAGGCCGCTCTAGCTGTTTAGCGGTGTAATAGTACGAGCTTGCCGGCAAATCCAAGGTATCTAAGACCATGGCTAGCGGCGTGGTAGAGCGTAGCTGGTTAGCTACCCGTGTTTTCTCTACCGCTTCACTGCGCCCGCCTGTGCGGGCTTTTCCTTTTTTTGCTAGCTCGAGCTGGGCTTTCAAGACGCGTTTCTGCACGATTAAATCGGCTACAAGAGCACGTAATTCTTCCGGGTCTTGGGGTAGCTGGGCTTCCAGTTGGTGGCGGGTTTTCGCTTTGATCTGGTCGCATTCTTTCTCGTTCATGAGTCCTAGACTGCCTTCCGCATCCCACTTTTTAACCCAAGCATAGATGTTTGTGCAGTTCACGATTCCTAGATCCTGGGCGATAGTGTAGGCGTTTTCCCCGCTGCGGAATCGCTTGCAGGCAGTTACTTTCACGTCCGTTGATATTTTCTGGTTAGGGGCGTGTTTCTTCGGTTTTCTCTGCTCTGGTTTCTCGTTGCTATTCCGGATCCATTTGTAGAGCGTGTCTCGGCCTGGGTAGCCCAGTTTACGGACTGTGGCGGTTACCGATTGCGTGCGTTGGTAGGTGGTGAGGGCTTTACGGATCTGCTCTCTCGTGTACGTACGCTTACTCATTGAACGTTCTCCTTAAAAATCTCTAGGAAACCGTCCGCACCCCCCACTATCGGCATTTGGGCGCTGGTGGAGTTCATTATCGGCTGCGTGAAGCTCAGCAAATATCCCGGTGATGATTTCATCTTCACCCAGAGCGGGGATTGGATTTACTAATTCACACTCCCGTCCTGCGCGTTCGGAATCCCGAACGCCCGTGGAGCCATAAGTAAAGGAGGGGTGCTGCCGCCCCTCCTTTTCCTATGTCACTACCTATAGAACCGGATTGGCCCGGTAGTACTCCTCAATAGCATCCCGAGGAATAACCACGGTTGAGCGGGTTTCAGTATCACAGTACTTGCGGGCTTCCCGCCACGGAGCTTCGCGATGAGTTTTCTCAACCAACTCGTTTGGATTCAACTCGCCCAATTTTGCGCAGACGGCATCAACAACGCCCCGCTGCCGATCAGAAAGCCCTTCACCCCGACTGTGCAGCTCGCCCGGGTTAATGAAAAACTTGCGCCGGTGCTGAGCGAAGAGATCTGGTGATACCGGGCCATTCACCCAGGCCTGAAAGTCTCCTTCAAAAAGAGGCCGGCCAGTTTCACCGAGATAAGCGGCCTGGCAGTAGAAGGTAAGTTTTTGCAATTTCATGGTGGTCATACGCCCGCAGCGCTCAAGAATACGCCCGGCAATATCTTCGACGTTCGCCATCCCGCACCTCCCCATTTCGTACGCAGAATCGCACCCTATTTCGGGGAAAACTAGTAAATCAACCGCAGCGTGGGGGTCTCCCCGTCGCGGCCCTGGGCGATGGCGATGGACTCATCAGCGGCGGTGCCCAGAGTTTGCCCTGGCATGAGGGTTGCGCCGTCGGAAATAATATATCCGGCAGTGTTCGCGAGCAGTTCGTACACGGCCTCGCGCGGGCGGTGACTGTCCTTCACCTCGAGGTCGAGGTGCCCGAAAAGCGGCAGTCCCACGGTGCGTCCGGACACTACCTCGCCGGCGCGCATCGGCACGTAAATCCACAGTAGGAACGGGTCTGCGGCGTCGATCCGGTAACCGGTCACCACATCGGCGGGGTAGATGATGCCCAGCTCTGGGCGCGCCACGCCCACCGCGGCTTCCTCGCCCATGAGCGAGCGGATCACGGCCGTGTACACCCGGTGCAGCGTGTGCATGGAGGTACGACGACGCGCCGCGAACTCGTCGCTCACCGGGTCGGGCATGTCCTCCCCGGAGCGCGCCATATCGGAGAAAAACGTCATCATAATGTGAAAAGCGTGCGGCGGGGTGGCGCCCTCCAGCGCGGCCGGCCCGGAGACGGGCGTGAGCAACACCGTCACGCCACTGGCCAGAAAATTGAACACCTGCCCGCCGGGGAGCTCATCCAGGTGGACATCGAGGGCCCGGCCGTCCACTTCCACGCGTTCCAGCGCCGTTCGCACGTCAATCGGCGCACTAAAAAGGGCGACGGCGCCCAGGTGGTCAGGGGCAACGGGATGAATAGCGGACACCGGAACTTGAGCCATGTGCCCTATCGTAGCGGCTTGGCACAACTTCGCGGGAATGCACTCTTCCCTCCCCGCGCGAGGCCCACTACACTAGAAACAAAAGAAACGAAAAGGAGGTGTGACGTGACGATTACACATGATGACAAAATCGCGCAGATTGATCCGGAGATCATGGATCGAATCCGCCGGCTTCTCGCTAAGTCACGCAGGGTTGGATTGACCTTTGACGGCGTCACTATCGAAATTCCGCCGCTGCTGCGCGCACAGATTTCGATGGCCGTGCAGGAGGAACCGGATGGGGATAGGGAAATCTCCACTCAGGAAGCTGCCGATCTTTTGAATATGACCCGCCCAACCGTAGTGAAGCTATGCGAAGAAGGTGCAATACCGTTCCGGAAAATTACCACCCATCGCCGGCTCTGGCTCTCGGATGTTCTGAATTATCGCGAAAAGCAGCGGCAGGTGGCAAAGAAGGCGCTGGACGAGATCTCGGATATGACGTACGAGTTGGGTCTTTATGACCAGACTCCCGAGGAGATCGAGGCAGCGATAGCCGAAATCCGTAGAATCCGCAAAGGCCTTTAAATGGGCGCGGTTTTTCTGGATACATGCGTCCTCTTTCCTGCGTTACTGCGGGAGGCCCTTCTCGAGACTGCATATCTGGGCGTGTACCGCGTCTCCTGGTCAAATCGCATAGAAGAGGAATTAACCGGAGCTATCTCACGCTCCAACAAGGAACGTGGAATCGACGATTCGACCACCTCGGCGTATTTATCGCATCTATTCAAAAGAATGCACCACGCCTTTCCGGGAGGGAGCATCGAACTCCCTCCCGGATCAATAGGCAATTATGGAGATGCTCCTGATCCAAACGATACGCATGTTATCGAGGGTGCACTCCGTAGCAATTCAGATATGATCGTAACGTTCAATCTCAAAGACTTTCCGCCCGCGATTCTTCCAAAGAATCTCATTGCGCAACACCCGGATGATTTTCTGCTGGAACTGTGGGAGAAAAATCCGTTCACCACCCTTGGGGCCATAGGAAATATCGCGAAACGTACTGGGCGGCGCGGCCCACGATTGACACCAGTTGAATTCCTCAAACAGCTAGCCATCCACACACCGCGCTTCTCCGCGGAAGTGCTCCGGTGCTTTTCACAAGAGGGAGCATAGGATTCCGGGCACGGCCGAAGAGTGGGCTACTTTTCGGCTGCCGCTTACAGATACAGTCTTCCTTACCCGCCCATCCGGGCAAGGGTGGTTACACCAGAAACGAAAAGGAGGTGTGATGTGACGACTTCAAACGATCAGAAATGTACCCAGGCAGATCTGGAGGCAATGGATCAAATCCGTCAGCTCCTCGCTCACGCGCGCAGGGTCGAATTGGTTTTTGACGGTATTGCTGTAGAAGTTCCGCCCCTGCTGCGAGCGCAGATTTCGATGGCCGTGCAGGAAGAAACGGATGGAGATAGGGAGATTTCCACTCAGGAAGCGGCCTATCTGTTGAATACGACCCGCCCGACCGTGGTGAAGCTATGCGAGGAAGGCGCAATACCGTTCCGGAAAATCACCACCCATCGCCGGCTCTGGCTCTCCGATGTTCTGAACTATCGCGAAAAGCAGCGGCATCAAACTCGTGAAGCTCTCGATGCTCTCATGGCAGATTCCTACGCCATGGGCGATTACGACGAAGACCCCGAAGTCATCGCCCAGGCAATTCGCGAGATGGGCGCCGAGTAGCGGATACACAAAAAAGAAGAGTGACCTTCTTTCAGGCGTCGATTATCTCCGGCGCAGCTGGATAACCTGCGATTCGCCAGCATTGCCGAAGCGATCCGCAGCAGTAGTAGCGGTATCGGCGGCAGAATCGGCAGCGGAATCGAGATGCAGCCAGGAGTTAATCCATTCCGGTTTGAGCCCCAAAGCTTCGGACATCTTAAAAGCCAGAGCTTTCTTGCCGAATACTCGCTCCGCCGCTTGCCTGAACAAGGAAGGCTTTTCCGGAGGAACAATCACCGGCTCGCGCTTACGCCAGCCGGCATTGGCCAGCTGAATCTGCAGGCTCCGGAAACGGTGCTGCGTAATGATCCCAAGGCGCTGGGCACGCACGGCAGTGGCTGCCACACTGATTCCGTATTCTCGCCTGATATCTAGCAAGCTACGTAGCGGCGTCGTTTCATTAATACGTGCCCGGGCCACGGATTCCGGAAGCAATAGCGCCCCCGCAAAATCGTAGGCACGGCGTTCTTGCGGAGCGCGAGTGGAAGGGATCGGCTGAGTAAGGCCCTGATCGAATAGAAGGTGACCAAGTTCGTGAGCGAGCGTAAGGCGCTGGCGCGCACCCTCCGTACGATGCACAATACTGATCGCAGGGCGAGTATTTTCCCTACTGGGCAAGGAAATCGCGAGGTGCCCGGCGTCTTCGGCATCCTCCAGTAAGGGGTACACCACAGCAACCCCGAGAAGTCCGAGGATATGGGTGACATTCTGAATCGGCTCCGTGGCACTGAGCCCAAGAACCTTACGAGTTTGTTCAGCGGCATTTTCCACACCCAGACCTGCGGCAAGCAGATCGGTACTGGGAAAATCAAGGTACCCAGATTCGCGCGATAGCGCATCCCAGGCGCGGTTGACTTCTCGCGCGAGCTGATTGACCTTGCGTTCAGCAGTGACCGTGGCAGTACTGGATTTACGGAAAGTCGCGGTTGCGTTGGAGAACTTGGAATCCTCTACCGCGAAGAAAGACAGTGGCACGTGGAAGCTCTGCGCTGCCCGCAGCGCGAGTTCTTCGGAGAATGCGTTTTCTTTCCGGAGCACCTTGGAGATAAAGGGTTGGCTCACGCCCAGCAGGTCACTTAGCTCCTGCTGATTTACTCCCGTGATGTCTTTTAGAGCCCGAAGCCTCTCAGCTCGAACCCAGCCGTCTACTGTTGACTGCACCCTAATTCTCCGTTTGCCGGATTACCGCTTGACTGCTTCCATAGTAGTCGTAGCCGTTATCTTCGTTGGCGTACTGCCACTCCTCACCCTCGTTCACCGCAAGTTCCGTGGGAATTGGAATCGACAACAACAACGGAACAGGAGCGCCGTATTTCCCCGGTTTGCTGGTCATTACCAAGCGGGAGTCGAAACCACCGAGACGATCTTCGATATCACGATAATCCCAAAGATAGAGGAATCTGTATGGCGTCGCAGTTCGCGACACTTCCTCACTGCCCGGCAGATCTAACTCCATTTGTTCTTCAATAGTCCAGGATCTCCGCCTCGCCAAATTGTGCCCGGCGGCGGGAACCTTTCCTGGCATAACAGGGCATTCTTTGAGTACACGCACTAGAAGACCCAAATCGTGGTTCTCCAGCATAAGTTGCCCCATTAACTGCGGCTGCCCTGTGACATGCCACCCCTCCGGTAGGTCCGCATTTTCGAGAAATTCGCGGAGTTGCGCTCGCGCTAACAATGGAAAGAGGTACGGATATTTCGGGTATGCAAGTCCACTCAACCGAACCTCAGAATCGGCCAATGCTCCAGACATTCCCGTGTTAAGAACCTCCCCGACAGAATCGGTGACAACAGCGGCGAGATTGCGAATATTCTCGATAGTTACAAGCTGCTTAGTATGACTTTCCATGGTTATATTATAACTTCCAATGTCATGGTTGAGAAGACCTACCACACGTAATGTCTCGCGCATTTCACACCAAAAGCGGGTGGCCTTTTTAGCCGCTAATCATCGGAAATGACAACCTCTTTCCCGCCATCCAGCTTCTCCATAACTGCTCTACTGAAATTAATCACCTGAACAAGAGCAAAAATTTGCGACAGCGAGTCCTGCACGTCTTCAGTAGTGAAAAGTGCTCTAATAGCCTCCGCTCCCCCTAGCTCACGCATTGCCTGCGGAAACAGTTCCACGAGCTTCCGGCACACTTCTTTTTTTACTTTTTGCAACGGCGTAAAATCAGCATTGAGTTCTATTCCCAAGCAATCGAATATGGTCCCTTTCCGTTTCTGCGGGAGGGGTTCACATTTAGCACGCTCGATTCGATCTGCAACTTCTTCTACCAGCAACGGAGCCACCTGAGAGTGTCTAATGGTTTGTGTGTGAGGGTGAAAACCACCTAGGAGATAAACCAGAATGACTACCGTGAAACAAGACCCTGAAGACAAGCAGCGTATCGATGCCATCGAGAAGAAACTCCTGGCTAACCCGCAAATGGCCGAGCTGATCGGCGAGCTAGCCACGTCTACTACTAACGCTAACGACCTGGTACGCGGCATGCTCCAAGCCTCGATCACGCGTGGCCTTCAAGCCGAGATGGATGCCCATTTAGGCTACGCACACTCAGACCGTAAAGCCAAAGCCGAAGCCGGCGCCGAGAGCATGGGGAACTACCGTAACGGTAGCTACCCGAAAACCGTGGCCACGAACTACGGGATGATCACCGTGGATATTCCCCGTGACAGGGCCGGCACGTTCCGCCCGACCATGGTCCCTAAAGGCGCGCGGCGCCTGACAGACGTGGATGACATGATCGTGAGCTTGTATGCCGGCGGGATGAGCGTACGCGATATCCACCACCACCTAGCCACCTCCCTGCGCCTAGAGGTATCCCCGGAGACGATCAGCGCAATCACTGACGCGGTCCTTGACGAAGTACTCACCTGGCAAAACCGCCAGTTAGACGAGTTTTATCCCGTGATTTTCCTTGACGCGATCCGGATCAAAGTACGCGATGGAGGACGCGTGGTAGGCAAGAGTGCCTATATGGCTATCGGCGTGAACATGGACGGCGTCAAACACGTTTTGGGCTTGTGGATCGCCCGTGAGGAAGGCGCTTCTTTCTGGGCGAGTGTGTGTGCCCAACTGGCTAACCGGGGCGTGAAAGACGTGTTTATCGTGTGTTGTGACGGTCTGAAAGGCTTACCTCAAGCGGTGGAGGCTACCTGGCCGGACTCGATGGTACAGACCTGTATCGTGCATTTGATTCGGGCAGCGAATCGGTGGGTGAACTACCAGGACCGTAAGGCCGTATCGGCGGCGTTGCGTGCCGTGTATACGGCACCAAGCGAGGAAGCCGCTAGGTGTGCTTTAGAAGAGTTCGCGGTAAGTGACCTTGGGTTGAAGTATCCCCAATCAGTGAAGGTCTGGAGGGACGCGTGGGAGCGTTTCACGCCTTTCTTGGGCTTCCCGCCGGCAGCGCGCAAGGTTATTTACACGACGAATGCTATCGAGTCGTTTAACAGCCAGTTGCGTAAGGCTACGCGTAACCGGCGTCAGTTCCCGAACGACGAGGCGGCGATCAAGGCGTTGTGGTTGATGATTTGTCATATTGAGGATCGGCGGGCTGCCAAGCTTGCGAAGGAATCGAGGAAAGGGAGTGTGGATGTAGGCCATTATGTTGAGGGTGCTCGGGTCCAGGGCTGGAAAACTGCTATTAACCAGATGTCCGTGGCCTACCCTGACCGGTTTAATAAGTATTTATAAACAATGCTCACACACAAACAACTTGACACACTCAGCCACCTCGGTCCGTATTGGAATTTCATACCGCACAACCGACCTGATCGCCTCACGTCGTAACGCCAGGGACACACTACCCGGATCTTCGTGAAGATTAACATAGCGAAGTATGTCCGCATTCGACGGAAACTCTTGAGAAGAAAATTTAAGATCCCCGAAGGTGGGAGCGGGATCCAACGGTATATCCACCGCTATACTTGCTGCTTCGCTTAGCATCACTCGATAAAGATAGAATTGCTTGCCACCGTCGCACTGGAACCCTATTCGGCGGATCATGTTATGGACTGCAGCTTCGTATGTTCCCACGTGCAAAGCAACATCTTGTTGTTCCTCAACCGAACCAACATCAGGCTGCTCTTGCCTCATGATTTCACGAAATTCCGGAGACCATTCCTCACGAGGGTCGTAAACCTTTTTGGGCCAGTCCGGATGAGTACTCGTGTGGTACCAGTACAAAGAAGTCAGTTTGCTGACGTTACGCGCAGCATCTTCAGGATCTCCATCAACTCTCAAGTGGACATTCTCCTCTAGATGCCGGGCACCACATTCAGGGCACTGGCCTTCTTGGTAGTTAAAGAACTTCCCCAACCACTCATCCGAAGCTTTCCATTTCCGCTCACATTTTTCACATCGCATATATCGCGATCTCATAAAATCAACTTCCCGGTCAATCATTTTCAGCAAACCTCCTGAACTAAGAAAAATAAAATTCGCTGAGAACTAATGCGATCTTGACCTTAATCCCTATTTAAAGTCAAACGATTGTTCGATCCCATTATTCAGGGCATAACTAAGTTATCCACAAGCAGTAAGCATGTGCACGTGTGGATAAGTTGCCACGAGCCCCTTCCACCACCCTGTGGATAATTACGATTTGCAAACAGAAATTTCATGCGATCACGCCGGCTGGAACCGTTAAAATCCATAGTCCAGAAAAACTACTTCAAACGAGATGCTCTCCTACCAAAACCACTGGCTGCGCGAAAGCACTGCCGTACGATATTTCTGTCACAAGCCCCCTCTAAGATAGGAGCGTACCGCCCGAGCCGCAGCACCCGCGCCGCGCCCGGGCCCGTCCGCGAAAGGAGCCGGCTGTGGCCATCACTCTCCAAAGTATTGAGGAGAACGTCAAGAAACTCACCTCCCGTGCGCCCTTCACCCGCGATTTCTTCTTCGACCTCCTCCTCGCTTACGGCATCTCCAAATCCAGCGTCACCCGCCTGCGTTCCACCACCGCCAGCTCGCTCAACGTCGCGGCGAACCCGGATCGCGATATCGTGTGGAAAAACAAGATCTACCTGGCCGAAACCAGCCGCGACCTCATAGCCACCGCACAGGAAATGAAAACCAGTGATGCCGCGCTCCGTTTCAATACCCGCTTCGTCATCGCCACGAATTACGAATCCCTCGCCGCGATTGACACCAAAACCGGTGATTCCCTCAGCATCCCCCTCGCCAAACTCGCCAGCGATTTCACCTTCTTCCTCCCCTGGGCGAATATGGAGAAACAGCACTTCTCCTCGGATACCCACGCGGACCGCCGCGCCGCCGAACACATGAGCAAGGTGTACGACGAACTCCTCGCCGCCAACCCCAACCTCTTCCATGAGGACAAATCTCCCCACAGCCTCAACATCTTCTTCACCCGCCTCCTCTTCTGCTTCTTCGCGGAGGATACCGGCATCTTCGCAAAAGGCCAGTTCACCAGCGCGGTCGGCTCGCACACTCAGCGTGACGGCTCCGACACCGCCGCATTCCTCACCGCACTTTTCCACGCGCTGGACACTCCCAACGCGTCCGATAAACCCGTCTACTTGCAGAGCTTCCCCTACGTCAACGGTCGCCTTTTCCGCATTAATAACGACGACGCCGCCTCTTTGACAGTCCCCCAATTCACCAAGCATGCGCGCGATTCGCTCCTGGAGCTCGGCACCCTGGATTGGTCAGAAATCAACCCGGATATTTTCGGCTCCATGTTCCAGGCGGTGGTAGATAAGGACCAGCGCGCCAACCTGGGCCAGCACTACACCTCGGTCCCCAATATCCTCAAAACCATCAAACCGCTTTTCCTGGATGAACTCTGGAACGAATATGACAAAGCCTGCGAATCAGTACCGCGCCTCAAGAAACTCCTCACAAGAATTTCAAAAATCAAGCTTTTCGATCCGGCCAGCGGCAGCGGCAACTTTTTAGTTATCGCATATAAGGAATTGCGCAAGCTCGAACACGCGATCCTGGACCGCATCGATTCCCTTTCCTCGGCGGGCCGCTGGGGCCTGCTCGGCATGGGCGAAGAAGAAAAGCTCGGCGCAGCCACCCTGGGCTTCGGCTCCTCGGTGATCAATATTGAGAACTTCTACGGCATCGAAATTGACGACATCTCCGTGGAGATGGCCATCCTTTCGCTCTGGATCGCCAAGCACCAGATGAACCAGGAGTTCAAAGCCAAGTTCGGCCTAGATATTCCCCTGATGCCACTGAAGGAAACCGGGCACATCGTGCACGGCAACGCCACCCGCCTCGACTGGAACGAGGTCTGCCCCAACAACGGCACCGACGAAATTTATTTAATCGGAAACCCACCTTATGTAGGATCCAAAAAACAGACCGCCGAACAGAAAGAAGACTTCACATACGTCTTCGACTCCCCCAAGTACCCCAAGGATCTGGACTACGTCTGCTTGTGGCTCATCAAAGGCTCGCGATATATCGAGGGAACGAAGGCCAAGCTGGCTTTTGTTACCACCAATTCCATTTTCCAAGGCCTCCAAGTTGAGTTGCTTTACCCACACGTCTTTACCGGCGGCATCGAGATAGGGTATGCATACCCCTCATTTAAGTGGACGAATAACGCGTCGCATAATGCGGGAGTAACTGTCGCTGTTATTAGCTTGCGGAATAAAAGTGAGGAAAAGAAATACCTCCTCACCGGCGATATCCAAGTGTCAGCCTCGAATATTAATCCTTATTTGGTCGAGGGACAATCCGTCGTTGTTCGACAAAAAACCCGGGAGCCGCTGTGCGGTTTTCTCCCGCCAATGACACTAGGGTCGTTACCTCGTGATGGAGGGAATCTTGTTCTATCCCCGCGGGAGGCAGAAGACATTCTGTCCCGCTACCCTCAATTGTCCGATGCAGTAAAAAGCTTTATCGGTGCTGATGAATTCATCAACGGGAAGGACCGCTTTTGTCTCTGGTTCACCACAGATAATCACGATAAGGCAAGCACAATTCCTGAGGTGAAGCGTAGATTTGAGCGCGTAGCCAAGATGCGATTAGCCAGCGTAAGAAAAGCTACGCAAAAACTCGCTAGCATCCCCTGGAGTTTCGATGAGATCCGTTACAAGCCCACGGACTCTATTATCGTTCCGCGGGTTTCTTCTGAACGGCGGGTATACGCACCTATCGGGTACCTGGGCCCTGACACTGTCATCTCCGATGCAGCCTTCGCCATCTACGATGCTGAGCCGTGGCTGTTCGCCTTGCTCACCTCGAAAATGCACATGGCCTGGCTACGCGCAGTCGGTGGGAAACTCAAAACAGATTTCCGTTACTCGAATACCTTGGTTTATAACACTTTCCCCGTGCCAGAGTTGTCGGCGTCGTCGAAAGAAGAACTTACGAAACGTGCGCTACGCGTACTCGATGTACGCGAATACCACTGCGAAAAAACACTCGCGGAACTCTACGACCCGGACCTCATGCCACGCAACCTCCGCGAAGCGCACGAAAAAATTGACGAAGCGGTCGATAGACTTTACAAGAGCACCCCGTTCGCATCCGATGAGGAACGCCTCGCGGTGCTGTTCGCGAAGTATCAGCAGATGATCGAAGCAGAAGGGAAATAGCTGTGGCCACCGAAAACGTTGTGGACGTGACCTATGCGCAAACCGGGAAATCGGTTGCCACCGATGAGCTCGGGATGCGGGAAATGCAGGCTCGTGCCTATGAACAGCGCGCCTCCCAGTACCTGCTCATCAAGGCGCCGCCCGCCTCCGGGAAATCGCGCGCGCTCATGTTTATCGCGCTTGATAAGCTCTTCAACCAGGGCCGGCGCAAGGTCATCGTGGCGGTACCCGAACGCTCCATTGGCGCATCCTTCGCGCCCACCGACCTCACCACCTACGGCTTCTTCGCGGACTGGGACGTCAAACCCGCGAACAACCTGTGCACACCCGGCAGCAACGAATCGAAAGTCGCCGCATTCCTGCGTTTCCTGGAAGGGCCGGATGCTACGCTCGTCTGCACGCACGCCACCCTGCGTTTCGCTTTTGAACAGGCCAAACCCGAGGATTTCAACGGCTGCGTGATCGCGATTGACGAATTCCATCACGTCTCCGCAGACCTAGACAACAACCGGCTCGGCTCCGTGCTGCACGCCATTATGGAGCAGTCCGACGCGCATATCATCGCCATGACCGGCTCCTACTTCCGCGGGGACTCCGTGCCCGTGCTTGACCCGAAAGACGAAGCGAAATTCACGCCCGTCACCTTCAACTATTACGACCAGCTCAACGGCTACCAGTACCTGAAAACGCTGGGGATCGGCCACCACTTCTACCAGGGCCGTTACACCGACGCCATCGCGGAAGTGCTGGACCTCGACAAGAAAACCATCCTGCATATCCCCTCCGTGAACTCCGGGGAATCCACCAAGGATAAGTACGAAGAGGTCGGGAAAATCCTCGATATTATTGGCGAAGTGCTTTCGCCCGAAGAAGTTGCGCAGGTAGAACCGCGTTTCCCCGGGGACGACTGCATGATCTTCGTGCGGCGACGTGACACCGGTGCCGTGCTGCGAGTCGCGGACCTCGTGGACGATAGCGATGAGAAAGCGCGCGCTAAGACCCTAGTGTATTTGACCGATGTGGCCGCGAAAAATCGCGACGCCGCTGACATCATCATCGCGCTCGGGATGGCGAAAGAAGGTTTCGACTGGCCTTTCGCCGAACACGCCCTCACGGTTGGTTACCGTGCTTCGCATACCGAACTCATCCAGATCATCGGGCGCGTCACCCGCGATAGCCCCGGGAAAAGCCACGCACAATTCACCAACCTGCTGGCCGAACCGGATGCCACCCAAAACGAAGTGACACTCTCCGTCAATAACGTGCTGAAAGGCATCACCGCGGCGCTGCTCATGGAACAGGTACTTGCCCCGAACTACAACTTCCGGGCCAAGCGCAACACCGACGAAACCCCAGATCCCGGCACCCTGGAAGTCAAGGGCCTGGTGGAGCCGTCTACCAAGCGCGCAAAGCAGATCATCGCAACCGATATTGACGATCTCAAAGCCACTATTCTCCAAGATGACCAGGTGGCGCGGGCCGCGGCCGGCGCTGCGGAACCCGAAGTCATTAACAAGGTGCTTATCCCGCGCATCATTCGCCAAACCTACCCAGACATCACTGAGAAAGAAGTCGAGCAAATCCGCCAGCACGTGGTGGTCTCCTCCGTGATTAAATCTGGCGAAGTGCGGACCGTGGGCGACCGGCGTTTCGTGGAAGCGGGGAACAAGTTTGTGGATATTGATGAGATCAATATCGACCTCATTGAATCCATCAACCCCTTCCAGAAGGCCTTCGAAGTGATGTCCAAGCAGGTCTCCAGCCCGGTGCTGCGCATCATCCAAGATGCCATCGCCGCTACCCGCATCACCCTGAAGCCCGAAGAAGCACTGGAGATGTGGCCCGCAATCACCGACTGGGTCAAGGTCAATGGCCGCCGCCCGGACGTGCGCAGCGACGACCCCACCGAGAAACTGTACGCCGAAGGCCTGCTCATCCTGCAACGCGAAAAAGCAAAGCATGATGCTGAGAAAGCCGCGGCCGAAGCGGCCGTTGAAGCTGCGGCTGCGGCTGAGCAGAGCGAACCCGCGGCAGTGCGCAGCGGTGGTAAGCATGCCGAAGATGTGCCGGTGCCGGCACGTACCGCAAGCGCCGAGGCTTCCCAGGGAGACAAGAACTAATGGCTGATTTCGATTTTGAAGCAGAATTCGCAAAGATCCTCGCCTCCGATACCGAAGGGCTACTTGACGCACCTCCCGCCCCGCGGCGTTTCACCAGCGAAGACCGGCTAGAACGCGCCTTCCTGGAAATCGTGGACTTCCGCGCCAAAGAAGGGCGCGAACCTGACCCCCACACCCGCGCTATTGGGGAGCGCAAACTCGGCGCGCGCCTGGAGGGAATCCGTGCCGATCCCGAAAAGCTCGAAAAGCTCAAGGACCTCGACACTGAATTTGGGCTACTCACCCGCGAAGAAGCCCCGCAGAGCATCGACGATGTTCTGGCCTCCGATGAGTTCAACCTCCTGGACGACGGATACGGCATCACCGATGTGTCCCGGCTCCCCGCTGCGCCGCCGCGGACTATCGCCACGCCGGAATCAGTTGCGAAACGCGAAAAAGCCAAAGATTTCGAGCAGTTCGAACCGCTTTTCAAAGCTAAGCATGCCCAGCTGCGTTCCGGCGCAGCCGAACAACGTTCTTTCCCGGGCATCAGTGCTGTACAAGAAGGGCTCTACTTCGTGCTCGGCGGAGTGATGGGATTCGTTGCCGCTCAAGGAGCTGACCAGAAATACCACACCGGTGGCGAACTCCGGACCCGGCAACGGCTCCGTGTCATCTTTGAAAACGGCACAGAATCTGCACTCTACCGGCAGTCCCTAGCTACCGCACTCGGAAAAGACGGGCGGATTATCGTCGAACCGCAATCAGCCGCCCTTGATCTTCAGCAAGGAAGTGATACCGTTACCGCAGCTGACGAGGAAGTGAACCCGGACGAAACTCCAACCGGGTGGATCTATGTGCTGCGTTCACTCTCCACAGACCCGCAAATCTCCAGCCTGCGCAACCTCCACAAGATTGGGTTCTCGCGCGGTCCGGTAGAAAAGCGCATCGCAGGCGCGGAACAATCACCCACCTACCTCATGGCGCCCGTCGAAATCGTGGACACGTACGTCACCTACGATGTGAATGCCGCGAAACTAGAGCACCTGCTCCACCAGATCTTCGCGGACGTAAAAGTATCCCTCTCGCAAATCGATAACGAGGGCAAAAACTACGACCCGAGCGAATGGTTCATCGTCCCGCGCGAAGCCATCGCCACCGCCGTCGAACTTATTCAGAACGGGGAAAACACCCGGTACCGCTATGACAAGGGGAGCGAGAGTTTCGTGCCGGTACAGCAATAGAGGAACAGGGCAGCAGAACTTTTCTCGTCAAAGCCAATCAACATAAAGAATACTTTTGACCATCCTTGGCAAGGAAAATCCTATCGTTACTGACAGCGACAACACTATTGATAAAAGCTGGGTTTACAACTCAGGTGAGGCACTCTCCCCGAGCGCGGCGAACCAGCTCGTAAATAGCCGTATTGCATCGTCCGCAAGCTCTCGAACTTCATCGATAGGCCGGGGATAGCTTCTTACACCCAAAGAGTCGGTAATATACCCCCTGGCAAGCCAGGGATGATTAGGAAAATACTTCTTGGTAATCTGTTGGCGCCTAGGGCCCAATCCTTTCTTAGATGAACTGTGGTGATTAGTAGCCTTGAGGTCGAACTTCCCCGGATCCCCTTCAAGAACCCTGTCATACAAAACTCTCGCGTTTGTGACCCACTGAGGCTCAATTCCCAATTCCGGATCTGGGTAACATTCTTCAGTCTCAGACACTTTGGTTCCCACGTAAAACTCCAGCTTTACATCATCAAGATCTTTCGGCATCGAGCGCCCGATAACTTGTATCTGTCCGCACAGTTGACTTCCATTACTGTGAAACGGACTGTAGATCGTTATCGCCGGCATCCCCGCATTTCCACGCTCTACCTTGAATTCCCATCCGGGAATCCTCCTCCCCTCTAATGCGTCATGGAGTTTTCGCTCAACCTGGACCTTCTGAGCGGGGATTGCGTACACATCAGAAATCAACAGTCGCGGTTCAGTGAACCTTCCGAGAATATCCGACCATGTAATAACACCATCGACTTTGTCCCTATAATCCACAGCGTCATTTTCCTCTAACACAAGCAATATCAAATAATTACATACTTCACGTTCGCGCGAGATCTGATCTTCGCTTAGGAAATGGTCAATCTTGGCTTCAATAGCTAAGCTAATCTCTTCGGTTGAGCTTTTAAAAGTGAGCTTCACATCAACGCGTTGTTCCTTCTCACAGCCAACATCCACAAGCTCACCTAGATTGCAATTAAGTAGTTTCGAGAAATACTGCTCTACAACTCGTGGCGCATTGCGAATTTCCGCGGCCAAAGCTCGAGTGAGCTGAGGCTCAGACGTGTAGATTGCGCTGAACTGTCGATCGCTGCTTTCGCTCATAAAACAAACTCTATATGCGTTGAAAAGGAATCTGAAGAGCCTTGCACCGCTCGAAAATATCTGGAACGCACCGACGGACATGGGAGATGACTATACGTCCACCTTTGCAGCTCCATCCGAACACCCACACAAGCTCTAATGATCTATTTTGTATTTCATATCACAATATAGAGTGTTGCATTCTTGGCGTTAATGCCTCAAGATAGTCATTACCGGCCACATTAGGTCTACCAGATTTCATGGGCCGGATCTCGAAACGGGGCTGAACTATCCGGATGGATAGTGGACGAACGCAGTGGAAACCTGCGTGACTTCCGAGGGTAACTTCGGAAACTCCGATGCGTACCGCATATCAGTTCTTCGCATCGGGATTTCTGTTAATACCTCAACATAAGGAAGTGAATACGATGTCCTCCCCTCACACCCCCGTAGTTCTTAAAATCGAACACGTTGCAGATTCACACATCGGCGTATTGCGTCGAATCACCGGATTCGTAAAGATGCGCGGTCTCATCGGACTGATTACGAACGAAAGTCTGGAAGCTAACCCACGACACTCGAAGCGAAACAGTATCACCAAGGATATCCTCGAGACTCTTCTGACTAACCCATCAATGATGCCTTTCTATTCAAAAGGTTTACTCATTGGTGCCGGAGAAGTCGTCGAGCGCGACCGGAGTCGCTATCAGTTAGAGTTTAAATGTCGCCACCGTGAGGGAGTGCTTGATGGCGGACATAACCTTCTAGCAATTGGAATAGCGTTATTGACCGAAGCCGGTATCCCCGAAAAAGAAATCAACAAGGTTAAAGTTTGGCATGACCTTAAAGAGTGCTGGAACCGCAACTCCTCGGAGATTGAAGCTTTGAAAGCAGAGCCGTCGACACCCACTCTTGATGCACTAATTCCGGTTGAAATCATCAGCCCTTCAGATCTAGACACTAACGTGGATAGTCCGTCAGTTTTTAATGAGCTGATTCCCGGCATATGCGCCAATAGAAATCAGAACGCACAGCTTGCCGCCGAGGCGGTTGCAAATCAAAGGGGCGTTTTTGACGTACTCAAGACCGAACTTCCTGAGAAAATTACCAGCGAAGTCGCTTGGCGCACGAACGACAACGGTCGCCTGGATCCCCGATTTTTAATCGCACTTTCCTGGGTCACGCTAGGCGTGATCCCTACACTTTCCAACTACGGAGTATCCCCACTACCTGGAACTACCGCCTACTCATACAAGGCAGAAGCGCTAAAAAGATTCACTTTGCTCATTGAAGCGGATGGCGCCACCGAGAAAACTCCGGATGGCACAGGCCGCACTATTGTCGATACATACCTAAAGTCCGCACTAAAAATGGTGAACGAAGTTTTAGCTTGTTACGATCTCATCTATAAGGGTTTTCGATCAGCATACAACGCTAATAACGGCGCTTTCGGACGTATTTCCGCAGTGAAGAAAACCAGCAAAACAAACAACCAGACACTATTCTCCGGGGAAGAGGTTCCGTATGAAGTTCCACCATTGGGTTATCTTATGCCCGTGGTATTCAGCCTCCAATCCCTCATCAAAGTAGATAATAAAAAGCAAATCCTTGAATGGATTCTTTCCCCTACTGATTTCTACGGAAATCCAGACAATCTCAAAGAACTTATCGGTACCCTCAAGCCAATCATTGAAATGGCCGAGTGGGATCCGCAACGGGTTGGGAAGAGTGGCGCTTCTTATAGCAGTGTTAAAGAAAAGGCTCGCAACATGGTATTAGAGTCTTTATTCGGAAAACAAACCCTGCTGTAAAACCCATTAGATCAAGTTTTACATAGCTTCTATTTGTAGAAAGCTGAGAGGGGCGGCGTTTGCACGCCGCCCCTCAACGGCAGGATCAAGCAACCCGCTCACCTCAGGTTGAGTGATACGCATGCCGTGGTGTGCACGCCAATATGGCGACACAGGTCCGTTAATGTAACAACGAGTGAGTACTTGTATAAGTCTAAACGCATGCGCAACAAAGCTTGCGGTTTTGAGCCACCCTCAGCCGTGCCATTACTCACATTCAACGGCAATTCAACGATATTCCGACCATGCGCCCACGCCTACATGCCCCGTGGGCTTCGTTTTCAGTGCGCGATACCGGAACTGAAATAAGCAATGCTACTTCCGCTCAGGAAATAGCGCGCTCACGCCCCTTCGCCCTCGCGTTCGCGCTGCTGAGGCGCGCGCAAATCCAGGAAATGCGGCCCGCGCGCATCCAGCTCCTCCATATAGGCCGCACCCCATTGCATCCACGGGTCCTTGGAAAGATGGTCATTGGTGAACCGCAGATCGTCGGAAACTTCGGTGGCGCAAAAATCCGGAATTTTCAGGTCCACCACCGGCGCGCGCCGCTCCACTTCCGCGATAATCAACCCCGCGTTTTGCCCGCCAAAAGCATCGAATTCCCAGCCGTCCTCATCGATCCACAGGGAGAAACGATTTTTGAGGACCAGATCCACCGAGCGCCGCAGAATCTGTACGGCCACATCGGTATCAATTTCCATTTCCTTCTCGTAGCGTTCCGCGCTGACCACCGGCGATTTCACCGCCACCGAGGCGCTCGCCGGGCATCCCGCCCCCAGCATCCGCGCGAGCGCACGCCGTTCGTAACCACCGCGGAAGTCGGCGGCGTCGTCGAACTCATCAAAAGGTACGAAAGCATCGGGGAAACGTACCCGCACCCGCACCGCGTAGCCGTCCTGCGCGAAAGTGTAAGCCTGGATGATGACCTGGGTGGAGGCGTGCTCGGCGACGTCGTCGGGCAGTTCGCGCACCAGGAATTTGCGTTCGAATTCGAAATCGGCATCCGCGTCGATGCCAGAGCCGTGGCCGGGTTCCATCATGCTTCCATCGTAGACGCGCGCACCCACGTGGTGAAACAGCCACGCCATCGCGCCCGCATCCCGGCACAATAGGAGGATGACTGAATTACCTTCACCCGAGCTCATCGCCGCAGCCGCCCGCACCCTCGCGGGCACGGTGCGCCGCACCCCGCTGCAGCTATCCGAGCGCCTCAGCGCCGCCCTCGGCCGGCCCGTTTACCTCAAACGCGAGGATACGCAGGTCGGGCGCAGCTATAAAGTCCGCGGGGCATACAACGCGATTCACGCGCTCGGGGAGAAGGAACGCGCCGCCGGCGTGGTGTGCGCATCGGCCGGCAATCACGCGCAGGGCGTGGCTTACGCCTGCAATCACCTGCGGATTCACGGCAAGATTTTCCTGCCCGCCACCACGCCGCGCCAGAAACGCGAACGGATCCGCGATATCGGGGGCGCGTGGGTGGAACAGATTATTGGCGGGCCTACGTTCGACGCCGCAGCCGGCGCCGCCCTGGCGTACGCCTCTGCGCACGGTGCGACCTTTGTGCATCCTTTCGACGCCGCCCCGATTATCGCCGGTCAGGGCACCGTGATCGCCGAAGCTTTCGAGCAGTGCGTGGAGCAAAGCGGGCTGGAACCCGAGGCGGTGCTGGTGCCGGTGGGCGGCGGCGGGCTGCTGGCCGGCACCGCGATCTGGGTGAAAAATACCCATCCGCGCACCCGCGTGATCGGGGTGGAGCCCACCGGAGCTGCGTCTATGCAGGCCGCGCTGGCCGCGGGCGGGCCGGTCACGCTGGATTCCGTTGATAATTTCGCGGATGGCACCGCGGTGGCGCGCGTGGGGGACCTCACCTACGCCGCGGCGCGCGACCTGGTGGACGGCTTCATCACCGTGCCCGAAGGCGCGCTGTGTACCGAAATGCTTGAGCTCTACCAGGTGGACGGCATTATTGCCGAGCCTTCCGGCGCGCTCGCCCCGGCCGCGGTGGGGCGCCTGAACACCCTGGTCGAAACCCGCGTGGGGGCTAGTGCCGGCACCGCGGGCACCGGTACCGGGGGCGCGGGCACCGGCGCCGTTAATGGGAACGACGACGCCGCCTTCTCCGGCAGTGGCGCCGCTCCCGCCACCACTCCGCGCCCGCTCATCGCGGTAATTTCGGGTGGGAATAATGACGTCTCCCGCTACGCCGATATTTTGGAACGCTCCATGGTCTACGAGGGGCTGCGCCACTACTTCCTGGTGACCTTCGCCCAGAAACCCGGGGCCCTCAAGGAATTCCTCGACCGCGTGCTCGTGGCCGATGAAGACATCGTGTACTTCGAATACACGAAGAAAACCAATCGCGAGACCGGCCCGGCGCTGGTGGGTATCGATATTCAACACCCGGAAAACCTGGCTGACCTGCTGGATCGCATGGACCGCTCCGGGATTGATATTCACAAGGTCGAACCCGGCTCGCCCGAATTCCGTTTCTTTATCTAGGGCTTGGCGCGTGGCCGGTGCTGATTCCGCGGGCGGTTTCTGTGCCGGCACCGTGGCCACCGCGCCCGCGCTGCCGAGGTGCGCGCGGGCCGGTACTGCGCCGTCGTACTTAAAAGCCCCGCGCAAGAAGCGAGTACAATACCGGCCAGACGCCACCCTCCGCGAAAGGACCCCCATGGCATTCCGTAGCGCCGCCGCGCGCATTTTCCGCGCCTGCTCCCGTTGGACCTTTGTGCACGAACCCATCGCGCCAAAAACGATCCTCATCGGCGCCCCGCATTCCTCTAATTGGGATGGTATTTACGATATTGTCGCGTTTTGGAGCTACGGGCGCTCCATGAAATTCCTGGTCAAAAATTCGCTAGTGCAGGCCCCGGTGCTGGGGGCGATCGTGCGCGCCGTCGGCGGAATTTCGGTGGATCGCAACCACCCCAGCGGAATCGTGGGGTCGCTGCTGGAGCAGGCCGAACGCAGCGAGGAATTCTGCGTGGCGCTCGCCCCGGAAGGCACCCGGAAGGACGTTCAGTACTGGAAATCCGGTTTTTACCGCATGGGCCTGGCCGGACGCATGCCCATCACCCTCGGCTTCATTGATTCGCGCACCAAAACTTACGGGTGGTGGAAGCACCTTTATCTCTCCGGCGACGTCGAGGCGGATATGGATATTCTGCGCGAGTTTTACCGCGATTTTGTGGGGAGGAACGGATCGAAGCGCTCGGTGCCGCGTTTGCGCGCGGAGGACGACGCCGCCGCCCGCGCCCACCTCCTCAACGGCATCGACCTGGAAGAAGCGCGCGCTTTTGCGATTCGGATGAATCGGGAAACCGGCGGGGTGGGGATTACCGAGTAGCTGCCGGCGCCACCAGCGCTACCGCTTACCGCTCCCGGTGCACGGCCTCGAGCAGCGCGTCAATCACGGTATGCGGATCGCGGCCCAGCGCATCGTGCTGGTAGTCATTGCTGACCAGCGCGGTCAGGCCGCGGATGCGCCCGGCGGTTTCCAGGGAGAGATCGGCCGGCACGTACATATCCTCGCGGAAAATCCACGCGGCCACCGGCACCTGGTTGCCGCCCAGCACATCCGGGCGATACAGATCGTGCCAGGAGGTGCGGAAGGCCAGCTCATTGGCGGCCCCGCGCAGCGGGAGCAACGCCGGGTCCTGCTCGAATTGCCAGGGGAAAACGCTCTCCCCGGAGAAGCGGAAGCCCAGCCCTTCCTTGCGCAGATCAGTTTCACCGACCCCGCCCATCGCGAGCGCGGGGATAGCAAATTCGGGGAATTCCCCGCGCACCCGGTGCGCGGCCCAGGCCAGCGGGCCGGTGCCCGATTGCGCATATATGGCTTCTTGGAGCGCGAAATAGAGCGGGGCGCGCGCGGCGGACACCGCTTCGCCCACCCGCTGGAGGAAGGCGGGGCGCAGCCGGCGTTGCCCGCGGAAGGACCAGACCGGGTCTTCGAGTAGGTAGTGGAGCTGCTCGAAACCGTAGGTGAAGCCGAGGCGCTGGCCGAGCTGGCGGAACCGCGCCGGGGTGAGGCGCTCCCCGGTGGGCAGGATTTCTTCCACGTCCGCCAGGTGGGTGGCGATATACCAGGCGGTATCTTCGTCATTCGGGTAGCGCTCGAAGTAGGCGCGGTGCCGGGCGGCCAGGCGCGGGAAGGTCTGCCGGTATACGGCTTGCGGGCCGCTATCCAAACTGGGCAGCCCGCCGGTGATCATGACTTCGCGCAGCCCCGCGGGCGCGTGGGAGAGATAGGATACCGCGGCAAAACCCCCGAAACTTTGCCCCAGCACGCTCCACGGTTCATCGCCTTGGAGGTGGCGGCGCAGGTGTTCGGCGTCGTTCACAATAGAATCCTGGCGGAAACAGGACAGCAGCGCAGCCTGGGCGGCGGGACTGCCGGCCGCGGTAATAGTGAGCGAATCGAGCGGATACGAATTTCCAGTGCCGCGTTCGTCGAGCAGGACGAGGCGATAGTGGTTGAGCAGCAGATCCTGCCAGCCGCTCAGCCCCGCCGGGCGCGGTGCCGCGTGGCCTGGCCCGCCTTCCAGATACACCAGCCGCGGCGCATCCTCACGGCCAGCCCGCACAATTTCCCGCGCGAACACCGTGATGGTAGCGGGAACGTGGGCGATGGTATCGTCCGGGGCCAGCTGAGTGAACGCACCAAAATAATCAAGGGGCACCTGGATGCGGTGCTCGATGAATGTATAACCCTGAAAACGATAGGTAACCGCGCTCATACCGTGAAGATTACCCGAGCGAGGGGCCGTTCTCGCCGGCTGTACGGTAGCTCTCATTTCTGCTAGGCTGCATCCGCTGCGAAAATGGAATAATAAATATGTACGGCAAATGCGAAGGCGGCACGTTCAAGGAGGAACTGTGGGTAAGTGGTTCGATCAGGCTGCGGAAATTGAGCGCTTGCGAAAGGAAAATAAACGCCTGCACGCGGTTATCGCGCAGTTGCGGGCGCGGTTGGGCACTATTTCGGGCGACGACGCCGCAGCTGACTACGGGGTCAGCGCTGAAGAACGCGCTTTGGCCGCCAGCGGGCGCACGGTCGAGGCCATCAAGGCTTACCGCGAGCGCACCGGCGCGGATTTGGTCACCGCCAAAAATGCCATCGACTCGCTCTGAGCTGTGGCTAAGCCACCCGGGCGCCGGGTGGCTTCCCAGTAACTATTCGCGCTACTCTCACATCTACTCTAAAGTACTCTAACATCCGGGGTGAGAGTAGAAATCCGCGCCATAGCAACGTTTTCTCGGGGTCTCCCGAAGCTACTCTAAAGCTACTCTAACAATGTTAGAGTAGATGCATGCTGCAGCGGAGTATGGAAAGCCTTCTCACTCTTCCGGTTCATGAAGCCGTGGAAGAGCTCCTTCGTTTGCCAGAAGACCAGTGGTACGAACGAAAAAGCGGATCCATTCAGCCCAAGGATCTTGCGGAAACTATCGTTGGCATGGCGAATGCGGAGGGCGGCGTTATCGCCGTCGGTCTCCACAACGGATCTCTGGCGCCGGTTTCCGATAAAGCCGCTAATGCGATCCGGCAGGTAGCCATCGACTTTACCAATCCGCGGGTCCGGATTGTTATTGATGACATAGCTATCGAGGGCGGATGGATAATGCTCCTAAGCGTTCCTCCTAGCCGCGATGTTCACGAAACTAATAAGGGTGATTGTTTCCAACGAATCGGGGACGAGACACGAAAACTCACTTTCCGGCAACGCCAGGAGCTTGAATGGGATCGTGGTTTCGTTGGCTTTGATGGCGCTCCCGTTCCCGGCGGAGAGCTGGATGATCTCGACGAAGAACAATTGGAAACTTACCGCGCCCTCCTCAGCTCATCCTCGGGAACCAATGCGCTACGCGCCCGCGACCTCATTGATCGTGATGGCCAGCTTCGGGTAGCCGGCTACCTTCTTTTCGCAAAAAATCCGCAGCAGGTTTTTCCGAACGCCTACGTGCGGGTGGTCAAATATTCCGATAACGAGCGCGGCGCCGGGCGTTTCCAGAACGTAGAAGCCGGGAAAGATATTCGGATAGGCGGCTCCCTCCCGCAGCAAATTACGGAAGCCAGCCGCATTATTGAAGAATTCCTGCCGGGGCACCGCCGACTCACCGATGCGGGCACATTTGCCGATGTGCCGATTATTCCGCGTGAGGCATGGCTGGAAGGCCTGGTCAATGCCGTGGTCCACCGCTCCTATGGAATCGCGGGCGACCATATTCGAGTGGAGATTTTTCCGAACCGGATTGAATTCACCAGCCCCGGGCGTTTTCCCGGTCTGGTTGATATTTCCCATCCGGAAAAAATTGGCCGCAAGGCCCGCAATCCGCGCATTGCCCGAGTTTTCTTCGATATGGGTATCACTCAGGAGCTGGGCGAAGGCATCCGGCGTATTTTCGAAGAAACCCGCCGGGCCGGGCTGGCCGAACCGCTTTACGTGCAATTATCCGAGGCCGTACACCTCACCCTGCTGGCCAGCAACGCAATTCCAGAAGAAATCATGCGGCAAATCGGGCCGAGCGGCCGCGCGATTCTCGACGCCTTGCGCCTGGCTCAGCAACCGCTGGGAACCGGGCAAATCACCGAGCTTGTGGACCTTGCCCGCCCCACCGTGCTCCGCCACCTCAACCTGTTGCGAGATGCCGGTGTGCTCCGCTGGAATGGCAAATCCCCGCGCGATCCACATGCTACCTGGGAACTGCTGTAGAGCCACCTGCACGGCCACACGCGCACGTGCCACAGCTGCGCCGTCGTACCTTCTGCAAGAATAGAGCCATGGCAACAATCCCGCTTCTTCCCCTCAATTCCGGCCACTGGATTCCGCAACTGGGCATCGGCACCTACCGCATGGACGACACCACCGCGCGCCGGTCCGTGCGCGAGGCGCTCGCCATGGGCTACCGGCATATCGACACCGCGCAAATGTACGGCAACGAAGCCGCGGTCGGCCGGGCAATCGCGGAATCCGGCGTGGAGCGCGAAGAAATTTTCCTCGTCACGAAACTCGATAATCCCAACCACGCCCCGCGCGCCGTGCGGGAAACGTTCGCGCGCTCGCTCGCGGAGCTCGGCACCGATTACGTTGATCTTTTCCTCATCCACTGGCCCATGCTCAGCGGCGATTACGTGGAGGCGTACCAGGTCATGGAGGAATTCGTGGCCGACGGGCGCGCCCGCGCAATTGGCGTGTCCAATTTCGAGCGTCACCACCTCGAGGCGCTGCGTTTCGCCGCGCAGATCCAGCCCGCGGTCAATCAAATCGAAGCGCACCCCTATTTCCAGAACGCCGAGGTCACGCAGTACTGCACCGACACCGGGATTCGCGTGGAAGCGTGGGCGCCGCTGGCGCGCGGCGCTGTGAACGACGACGCCGTGCTTGCCGAGCTGGCGGCCGCTAAGGGATGCACCGTTGCCCAACTGGTATTGCTCTGGCACCTCTCGCGCGGGAGGATCGTCTTCCCCGGGGCGTCCTCCGCCGCGCACCTGGCTGAAAACCTGGCCTGCCTCGATTTCACTCTCCTCAAAGAAGAAGCCGAGGAGATCGACAATATGGATCGTTTCGAAGCCGGGCGCACCGGGCGCCATCCCGATACCTTCCGGCGCAACGGGGAATAGCCGCTGAGCTGGGCTAATGCCGGGGTGCTGGTGTCCAGCGCATAAAACGTCCAAAAAATATGTCGTAGCCCTTCGCTAGCATAGAAGTGGTGAAAGGCAGGTCACGCCCCGGTGGATCGGGGCGCAATATCAGGTGAACGTCACCGTGCCAGGAACCCGTAAGGAAAAGGAGCGGAATGTATTTTGCATACACCATCGCCGGGTCTGAAGCTACCGGCGGTGCTGGATTCCAAGTTGATTTGAAAACCTTCCAGCAGCTCGGGGTGTACGGCATGGGCACGCTCACGTGTATCGTGTCATTCGACCCGAATAATAACTGGAACCATCGCTTCGTGCCCGTCCCTCCGGAAGTGATTAGCGCCCAGATGGAAGCCGCGCTGCGATCCCAGAATATTCGCACCGCGAAGGTCGGCATGCTCGGCCACCCGGATACCATTGAGGCGGTGCGCGCCGGGCTCGCTTCCCAGGAATGGGACAATGTGGTGGTTGATCCGGTTCTTATCTGCAAGGGTCAGGAACCGGGCCAGGCGCTGGATACCGATAATGCGCTGCGCACCAAGATCCTCCCCTTCGCCACCGTCACCACCCCGAATAATTTTGAGGCCCGCACCCTCTCCGGCCTGGATGCGCTGGAAACCGAAGATGACCTCATCGAAGCCGCCAAGCGTATCGGTGAGCTCGGCCCGAAGAACGTGGTGGTCAAGGGCGGGATTGATTTCCCCGGCCCGGATGCCGTGGATGTGCTCTGGGATGGCGAAAAGGCCACTGTTTACCGCGCCCCGAAGATCGGTGAAGAACGCGTCTCGGGGGCCGGCTGCACCCTGGCCGCCGCCATCACCGCGGAACTAGCCAAGGGCGTGGAGATCCACGAAGCCGTGCAGCGTGCCAAGGATATGGTGACCGCCGGTATTAAGGCCCGCGTGGAAGCCAATACCCCCTTCGCCACCGTGTGGCAGGGCGCTTACCGGGATCAGGACTAGGCCATGCCCGGCATCGATCCGGCCGTCCCGGTCATTATTGTGCTGGGCGGCCGGATCGTGCACACCCGCCTGGGTTACCTGCCCAGCGGGAGTTTGAAACGCCGCCTCGCGCGGGCCCTGGCCGAATATCGCTACGCGCGCTCACGCGGGGCACACCCCGCCCTCATCTGCTCGGGCGGGCGGGCCTCACCCGGCGTGCCCAGCGAAGCCCAAGTTATGGCCGCCTGGCTCGCCGCCCGCGGGGTGCCGCGCAGCGCGCTCATCGCGGAAAGCCACTCGCGCACCACCGAAGAAAATATGGGAGATTGCGCCGCGCTGCTCCGCGGGCGAGACCCGGTTCCCGGCCTGCTCTCGGATGGCACCATCGCCGCGGTTATCGTGACCTCCTGGCAGCACGTTCCGCGGGCCCGGTACTTCGCGGTGAAATTCGGGTTCACGCCCGTGATGCGCGGGGCCAGCCTCGCGCCGGCCACCACCCCGAAAGCCCTCGTCTGGGAATTAGGCGCGGTGGGGATTTACCTGGCGCGGGTGGTGGCGCGCCGAGTGCGTAAGCGGCGTCGTCGTAACACTTAAGTACGGAAGGAAGCTGGCACGGCGTGCCACAATAGAAACGTGACAACGAATCCGTACCTGCGCCCAGCCCTCGCGTTCCTGCGCGAGCACCTGGAAGGCGCCCCGGCCAGCGCGCGCGCCCGCCGCTACCGCTATGAACACTGTTTACGGGTCGCGGCCATCGGGCGCGGGGTCGCGATGTCCGAAGGTCTGGCGGTAGATACCCTCGAAATTGCCTGCCTCCTGCACGACATCGGGAAATTTGATTCCGCGCGGCCGGTAGATCACGGGCGGGCCGGCGCGCGGATCGTGCGCCCCTTTTTGGAAAGCCTGGGCATGCCGGAACTGGAAGTTGTGGAGATCTGCCAAGGCATCGCTATGCATACCGATGGCCGCAGCGAATATCCGGAAGACTCCCCCGAATATCGCGGCCAGCGCGAATATCCGGCGGAGGCCAGCGTGCTCGCGCGCTCGGTCGGGGACTGCGATAACGTGGACCGTTTCAGCGTCTACCGCATCCACGACACCCTGCTGTATCACAATATGGACGCCATGCCGCTGCCGGAGCAGCTCGATTTTATTGACGGATACCTGGCGCGCCTGGGGCGTGAACGCCACTACCGCTGCGCCACCCGCAGTGCGCAACGCCTGTGGATTGAAGCGCTGGAATTTCAGGAGTATTACTTTTCCCGGATGCGTGAGCAGCTAGCCAGCGCGCACCCGTATATGGACCTTGCCGAGGGAGAGTCCGTACCCTCGGCGCACTCAAGGAGGAATCCATGACAACATTCACGCAGGCGCGCGATTCCATCCGCGGCTCCTACGCCCCGGAATTCGCACGGGTGGTGGACGCTTTCGCCGCCTCCATCGCCACCAACCAGGATCGCGGCGGGCAAATCGCGGTGCTCTGGCACGGCGAACCCGTGGTCAATATTTACGGGGGCTGGAACCCGCCCGCCGGTGCAAATACCGGGGGCGGCGTGGCCGATGGCGCCGTCGTTGAAGACCCGATCGCGGAGCGTACGCCCTACCCGGATAACGCGGTGCAGCTTATTTTCTCGCAAACGAAGGGCCTGACCGGGATTTGCTTCGCGGACTGCGTGGCGCGCGGGCTCATTGATCCGGACGCGCGCGTGGCCGAGTACTGGCCCGAATTTGCTGCCAACGGCAAGGAAGATATTCGGGTGAGCCAGCTGGCCAGCCACTCCGCCGGCCTGCCCGGTTTTGACCATATCCTGCCCGCGAGCGCGCTCTTCGATTGGGATCTTATTACTTCCGAGCTCGCCGCCCAGGCTCCGCGCTGGGAGCCGGGCACCAAACACGGCTACCATGCGCTCTCCATGGGCTATCTGGCCGGGGAGCTGGTACGGCGAGTTTCCGGCCTCACCCCCAAGCACTACCTGGAAGAGAACTTCCGCGCACCCCTCAACCTTTCCGTGTGGATCGGCTGCCCCGAATCCGAGCGCTCGCGCATCGCCAAGCATTTCTGGGGCCCGCGCACCCAAGGCTGGGGCGGGGCGCTGCGCCAGGCCCAGGCCGACCCGAACTCCACAACCTCCTACGCCTACCAATCCCCGAAGGATACCGATTCGGCCATTACCGACCCGCATTTCCTCGATGCGGAAATGCCTTCTATCAACGGGCATGCCGATGCGCTCTCCTTGGCGACCCTTTACGCGATGTTCTGCGACGGGCGCTATGCGCGCTACGACGCCGAGCTCATTACCGCGGTCTCGGCCACCCGCGCCGAAGGCTTCGACGAAGTCCTGTGCGATTCGACCTCCCGCTACGGGCTGGTCTTCCAGCTGGGCAGCCAGCGCGAACCCATGCTCTCCCGCGGCAGCTTCGGGCACAACGGGCGCGGCGGCTGCCTTTCCTTCGCGGACCCGGGCACCGGAATCTCCTTCTCCTACGTGGAGAACCAGCTCTCCTCCGAGCCGCTCCCGCAGGCGCGCGTCTGCCGGCTGCTGGCCGCGGTGCGGGACAGCCTTGAGTTGGCGTAGCTAAACCAGCTCCTCGCGCGGGGCACTTCCACCGTAGCAGCGCCGGCATCCATCCGGCGCCCGCGGGGGAAGTGCCCCGTAGTGTAAGGATGTTTGCTGTTCCGGCTTATCTTCTAAATTATTGGTAGCGCGTATTGTAACTGTTTCACAATAAAAAAGCCATATAGACAATCTAGGACTATCGCCTAGACAAGATCACCAAATACGCTTAAGTTGCCGCGAGATAAAAGAATCACTTCATCCCCAACGGAATCAACGCAGATTCCACAATACTAAGGAGACGAAATGAAAGTCACTAAGACTATCCGCAGCACGATTGTTGGCGTGTGCGTATTAGCCTTGTCTCTATCAACAGTAGTTACAGCAAACGCAGCTGAACAAGATAAAGTGGAAACACTATCAAATTCAACTACTACCCATAGTGTCAGTGAACAAAACTATATTCCCTTCAACGAGCAGGAGCTTACAGATGGTCTGAATCTCATTATGTCCATTCCGGATGAAGTGATTCTCCAAGGAAGTCCTGCAATAACTGCATGGGTCGAGAAAAACTACCCGGGGTATCTATACAACGCGAAAAGCAGCTTCTGGTCTTGCACCTTCGCAATCACGAAGACCATTGCCTCAACACTGGTCGCCCCTGCCAAGATTATGAAACTCAAAAAAGCTATTGACGCCGCAGGTGGCGTAAGGAAAGTAGTGAGCACCATCAGTAAGCACGGTTTCAGCCTTGAAGCAATGGAAACACTAGGCGGAGCCATGAAGGCGGTAATCGACGAACTGACAGGATTCGCAGACATTAAAAGAGGGTGCTTTGACTGATGGAATTTCTTGAGCGTATGAAAAAGGTTGGATATGTGCTCCTAGCAATCCTCGTACCTTTTGGATTCATCATCAAAGAAGCGCGCATGGCGCTGGGCGCCCTGTTCTCTCTGTTTTTCTTCCTGGCAACAGACGGAATATTCCGGAGGAAGAAAAGGGACAAGGGCGACGATGTAGCATAACCCCTCAAGTAGTGCGGAGCGCTTTGCACGAGTCGAGGAAACTCAACTCAGTAAATTTCAAAGCGCTCCGCACACCATGCCAACCAATCCATTTATTTAGTTGTTATCCGCGAGGTTCGCGAAACGCGCGTAATGGCCCTGGAAGGCCACTTCTACGGTGCCGGTAGGCCCGGAACGCTGCTTGCCAATAATGACTTCCGCCAGGCCGGCCTTCTCCGAATCCTGATGGTACATATCATCGCGGTGGATAAGAAGGACGACGTCGGCATCCTGCTCCAGCGAACCTGATTCACGCAGGTCAGCCACCTGGGGGCGCTTGTCATTACGCTTTTCCGAATCACGGTTGAGCTGCGCCACCGCAATAATAGGAATTTCCAATTCCTTAGCGAGCAACTTAATCGAACGCGAAAACTCCGAGACTTCCTGCTGGCGCGATTCGGGAACCTTCCCGGCCGAAGCCAAGAGCTGGAGGTAGTCGATCACAATCATCTGAATATCGTGCTGCTGCTTGAGACGCCGCGATTTCGCGCGAATTTCCGGCAGGGTGAGATTCGGCGAGTCATCCACAATAAGCGGCGCGGTAGAAATACGTTCGACGGCGCCAGCGACTCTGTCCCAATCCTGCTGCGTCATCTCACCTTTAATCATGCGGTCTTGGAAAACTCCCGCTTCAGCAGCGAGCAAACGCATGGACAGCTCCGTGCGGTTCATTTCCAAGGAGAAGTAGACCACCGGTTGCTGATCATGGATGGCTGCCTGCCGGCAAAAATCCATCGCAAGAGTGGACTTACCAGCGCCCGGGCGGGCCGCCACAATAATCATCTGGCCGGCACGCAGGCCGTTGAGTTTGGCGTCCAGGTCAATGAACCCGGTGGCCACGCCCTCTAATTTGCCCGCGCGTTCCGCGTTCTTCTCCAGCTCATCCAAAAGCCCAGGAACGATTTCCGCCATCGTGGCGTAATCCGTGGCCTCACGCGACTGCCCGAGGGAAAACACTTCCGATTGGGCCATATTAATGAGGCCCATAACATCCGCGCCGTCCGTGGTGTAGCCGAGCTGGGCGATGCGGGTACCCACTTCCACCAATCCGCGCAGCTGGGATTGTTCGCGCACAATATTCGCGTAATAACCGGCATTCGCAGCCGTGGGCACCGAAGCAACCAGGGTGTGCAGATATGGCAGTCCGCCGATCCGCTCAAGATCCCCGCGTTTCTTCAGCTCCGCACCCACGGTAATGGCATCGGCCGGCTCCCCGCGCCCGAAAAGCTCCAGGATGACCGTGAAGACCGTGGCGTTTGAGGGATGGTAAAAATCATCGGCGGTCAGCACCGTCACCACATCGGCAATGGCATCTTTGGAGAGCAGCATTCCACCCAAAACAGATTGTTCCGCCGAGAGGTTTTGGGGAGGGGTACGTTCGAAAGATGACCCCTGCATCTTCGCACCGTTATTGACGACGGACATAGCTTCCCTTTCTCGGCGATAGATCTCCACTGGCTTTCGTAACGCGTTTACGAGGTGAATTTCAAGTTAATTCTCCTGTGCGGATGTGTAAACACGCCGGTGGATCCGTGCATAACCAGTGGACAAACTGTGGATAGCTTGGGGATTGTTCACCATTTATGCCCAGATTCATCCACAGCTGTGGATGGAGTGGGGGAAATCCCCGCCATCCCGTCCCCAAGTTTGTCCACAACTGTGGATATTCTTCGGGAAAGTTCTCCACATCTTAACTACGTGACGTCACTCACGTTGAGGCTTTCCTCAAGTAGGCTCGCCCGGGTACGACTCGGCTAAGCTAGCGGACGTGACGACACCCGAGAAGCATCCTGACGGCCCCGCTGGGGACCGCAACACCCCCACTACCAAGCACGCCATTGACCGTGAGATCGCGCGCCTGGCCCTGCCCTCCCTCGGCTCCCTGCTGGCCGAGCCTCTCCTTGTCGCCACGGATACCGTGATGGTGGGCCACCTGGGCACCGGGCCGCTCGCCGGCCTCGCCCTCGCTTCCACCATCCTCACCACCCTCGTGGGGCTATGCATTTTCCTCGCCTACGCCACCACCTCCGCCACCGCCCGCTACGTGGGAGCCGGCCGCATGAAAGCCGCCCTCTCCCAGGGCATGGACGGCCTGTGGCTCGCCGGAACGCTGGGCGTGCTACTCGGAGCGATCTTGGCCATCTGGGCACCCCATATCCTCGCGCTGTTCGGCGCCGAGGGAGTCGTTATCGCCGAAGGTGCACGCTACCTGCGTTTTTCCGCCGCGGGACTGCCCGGCATGCTCGTGGTCCTGGCCGCCACCGGAACCCTGCGCGGGCTCGGGAACACCACCACACCCTTCAAAGTTTCGGTGCTCGGGGCACTCGTCAATATCCCCCTCAACTTCGTTTTCATCTACCCGGCCGGGCTGGGCCTGGCGGGTGCCGGAATAGGTACGGCGGCGGCGCAAACGGTCATGGGTGTGGTCCTTACCGGCGTCGTCGTACATCATGCGCGCGAGCACCACGCGCCGCTCGCTCCGCGTGGAGTGGGGGTGCTACGCGCCCTCCACGATTCCGTTCCCCTCATCGTGCGTTCCGCGGTGCTGCGCGTGCTGATCCTGCTGCAAATAACCGGGGCGACCCAACTCGGCACCGAGGCGCTGGCCGCGAACCAAATCACCATGACCATCTGGAATTTCGCTTCCTACGGACTGGACGCCCTCGCCATGGCCGCGCAAATCCTCGTGGGCCAAGCCTCCGGGGCCGGCGACGAATCGCGCCTGCGAACGGTGCTCGGGCGCTGCCTGAGCCGCGGCATGAGCGTCGGCGCGATGCTGGGCGCGGCTACCGTTCTCGCCTCGCCGCTGATCGTGCGCATCATGAGCACCGCAGGGGACGTGCGCTGGCTGGCTTTCTGGGGCCTCCTCGTCATTGCGGTATTTTTCCCCATCGCCTCAGTGGCATTTATTCTCGACGGCGTGCTCATTGGCGCGGGCGACCTTAAGACCCTCGCGTGGATGATGTTTATCCCCCTCGCCCTGTATGGGCCGATGGTGCTCGGGCTGCTGGAATGGACGTCCGGGCAGACGGGATTCATCTGGCTGTGGATCGGCTATGCCGGGGTGTGTATGAGCGCCCGGGCGCTGCCCATGTACCTGCGGGTACGCGGGGAAAAATGGGTGCAGCTGGGGAGCTAGTGCGGCGCCCCCGCAGCTAGCGCGGGCAGCATAAAGGCGGGGGAGACCATAAAGGTTCTCCCCCGCCTTCGCGTTTTATCAATCAGCTATCAGCCGTGCCGTCCACGAGGGATCCGCGGCCTGCTAACTTACTATTACTTCTTGGGTGCGCGCAGCACATCCACCTGGAGGGATGCCGTGACATCCTCATGCACCCGCACCTTAGCGGTGTAGCTGCCCAGGGACTTGATCGGGGAGGCAAGCGTGATCCAACGCTTGTCCACCGGCTTGCCCACGGTTTCGGTGGCGGCTTCGGCGATGTCCTTGGAGGTCACCGCGCCGAAGAGGCGGCCGTTTTCACCGGCGGCCTTCTTCACCTGCACCACGGCTTCGTTGAGCGCATCGCGCAGCGCGTGCGCGGCTTCCAGATCGGTGATGGAGCGCTTGCGGCGTGCTTCGGCCATCTGGTCGATCTGCTTCTGGGCGCCCTTGGTCCACGGAGTGGCGTAGCCGCGCGGCAGCAGGTAGTTACGGCCGTAGCCGTCCTTGACGGTGACAACATCACCGGCGGTGCCGAGGCGTTCGACGTCGTGCGTAAGAATGAGCTTCATTATGTGCCTCCTTAGCGAGCGTTGCTCGAGTAGGGAAGCAGAGCCATCTCACGGGCGTTCTTAATCGCCTTGGCGATCTTGCGCTGCTCCTGAACGTTCACACCGGTCACGCGGCGGGCGCGGATCTTGCCGCGGTCCGAAATGAACTTGCGCAGCGTAGCGGTGTCCTTGTAGTCAATATTGCCGACCTTGATGGCCTTCACCGGAGCGGTCTTCCGCTTCAACGGCTTGCGAAGATGTCCCTTCGCCATAGTTTTCTCCTAATGTTGCTGCGACTCGTGCCTAGCGCAATTCCCGCGAATACCGCGCGTTACAGTGCGCGGCGCGGTGCGGGGCGGTTGCCCGAGCCAAAATGTCACTTATGGGTGTGTGCGTAGTCCCGAAAATCTAGAACGTAAATCTAGACGAAAATTTAGAACGGGGGCATATCGTCGAAAGCGGAACCGCCCTGCGGGGCTTGCGGCTGCTGGCTCCACGGATCGTAAGCCGAGCCGCCCTGCGGAGCGTTGTAGCTGGCCTGACCCCCGTAGGAGCCCTGCCCGCCCTGGCCGCCTGGCGCGCCCTGCCCGCCCGGGTTCTGGCCGTAGCCACCCTGGTTGCCGCGGTTGTAATTACCGCCGCCGCTGGTTTTCGTAACCTGAGCCTTCGCGTAACGCAGCGAGGGCCCAATTTCATCAACCTGAAGTTCCAGACCTTCGCGCTGTTCCCCGTTCTGGGTCTGGTAACGATTGACCGTGAGCCGGCCCGTTACCAGCACGCGCATGCCCTTGGACAGCGATTCGGCGACATTCTCCGCGTAGTCACGCCACGCCGAGCACCGCACGAACATTGGCTCGCCATCTTCCCACTGGTCAGTTTGGGCATTGCGCTTGCGCGGGGTGGAAGCAACCGTGAAGCTCGCGACCGCCACACCACCTGACGTGAAACGCATTTCCGGATCGGCGGTGAGGTTACCGACGATCGTAATGACCGGTTCGTTTGCCATAATCGCTCCTTTTACCCCGTTGTTTTCTCAGATTCGGTTCTTACGCTGGTGGTACGTTTACTTTTCGTCGCGACGCAGGAGCTTGATGCGGAGCACATCCTCATTGAGGCTGAGCTGGCGGTCAAGTTCGCTGGCGGTTGCGGGAGTCGCCTTCATATCGACGACGACGTAAATGCCCTCCGAGTGCTTGTTAATGTCATAAGCAAGCTTCCGGCGGCCCCAAATATCGACCTTTTCCAGTTCGCCGCCCTCATTGGGGACAACCTGGAGCAGCTTCTGAACGTTGGTCGACAGATTACGTTCGTCAACGTTCGGAGAAAGGATGATCATCATCTCGTATTCACGCATGTCTACCCACCTCCTCTGGTCTAAACGGCCGCGGTCCGTCCGCGGCAGAAGGGTTATGCGTTGACCCGCCCGTTCGCATGCTTACGCCCGCGAACAGATAGGTCAGTCCCTCAGTCTAGCCGGTACGGGCACTGTTTTCCAGATGGTTAAATATGGAGCGGCCCACGCCTTTTCGCCCGTATTTCCGTGAGAATCCCGGCCGAAACCGGGAGGTGACCGGTAGACTTTCTCTAGGTCGCTCCCCAGGTCGCTCCACCGCGATTGAGGCGGCCTACCGGGCACAAGCATAGGAGCGGGCTATGAGTGAAGGTGAAGCACCCACCACGCGGGAAAAGCTGCTGGATGCGGCCCGCGCGCAGCTTGACCGCGCCGGTGCCGAACAGCTTTCCATGCGCGCGATTGCTCGTTCCCTTGAGCTTTCCCCGGGTGCTCCCTACCGCCACGTGCGCTCCCGCGAAGAACTCCTCACCGCGCTGGCGGCCGAATCCTACCGCGACCTGGCCGGGGCGATGCGCCGGGCAGCAGACCAGAAAATATCGGGGCGGGAACGCTGGGTGGCGGCCTGGCGCGCCGCCCACACCTGGGCCCTCGATTACCCGAATCGCTTCTCCCTTATTTACGGTGCCAGCGCCATTGATTTTTCCAATCCGGAAATGACCACGGCCGCTGCCCTGCGCGTGCCCCTCGAATTGGCTCGCATCGCGAAAGGCGGGCGCAATAAGGCCCTGACCGGCCCGGAAACCCGCGCGCTCGGGGTGGACCTGTGGCGGATCCGCATGACCTTCGGCTCCCTCGACGCGGAACTGGGCGAACTGCCCGACGGCCTCATCGTCTCCGTAATCCGCGCGTGGACGGAACTGGTGGGAACCATCACCCTGGAGATGACCGAAAGGTACGCCGGCCTCTTCGACGACCACCTCGGCTACCTCGATACCGTGGCCAACCAGTGGGCGGGCACCCTCCAGCTTTAGGTCACCGTTCAGGTAGGCCGCAGGCACGCGGCAGGCCCAACTTGGGGCACCCGGTGAACCAGCTTTAGGCCAGCGGTAGGCCGGACTCCGCTCCGGTCACACGCGCGTGCAGCTCCACCACCTGGGCGGCACGCCCGGTAGGAGCGGGCCCGAACGCAGCAAGGAAGCGCGTGGTGGCGTGGCCGGCGCGGGCGTCGTCGTACTGTTCCAACCATCGTTGCATTTTCTCGCGCGCAACCGGATCGCATAGCGCCGACGACGCATCGTACTCGGGCCAGCGCACGGCCGGCGCCGCCATCCCGACTCGCCAGGGTTTGGCGGTCAGGCGCGCCCGGTAGGATTCGTACACCCGGCACAGGCGCATATAGAGCGGGTCGGAACCGAGCTGGTTGAGGATCATCTGCGCTTCCCCGGAGTCCGCGGCGATGCCCTCCACCGCCACGATGACGCGGAAGCCTTTGAAGGTGCGGTAAACGAAAATCGGCCAGGCCGCATTGAGGCGCGCGAAGTGTTCGATGCGGTCAAAGGCGATGAGCTCGGCTTCGATCATGTACTGGCGTACCGGCGCCGTTTCGGTGATGAGCCCCGGGATGGAGGCGGGATCAGGTGCTGCGGGCAATGCGGTAGTCGATGCCGGTTCCGGTGCGGGATCAAAAGCCGATCCGGTGGGCCGCTTCTGCTTCTTCGCGCCGAAACCGAAAAGCCGAGCGAAAAAGCCGGGTTTGCTGGAGCCGGCCGACCTTCCGCCAGCCCGGTTACGGCCGCGGGCGCGGGCCGCTTCTTCTAATTCGGGAACGTCCACGTCCGCGATGAGGATATCGGCGGTGTTGAGGACTTCGGCTCCGTAGCGGTTCCGGGTGATCGCGCAGGTGGGGGTGCCGTTTGTTTCACTGAGCACGGCGAGGATTTCTTCGCGCAGCGGGGTGCCCGGGTAGTATTCCGCGCGGGCTTGGCGTTCGCGGGGAAAATGACCGAGTTCGGCAATGCGATCAACAAGGCGATGCAGCCGCGCCCACGCGACTTTGTGCGCTTCCTCTTCCGAGTTCGCGGACCAGCCCCATTGCGCCACCGTGGCCGGCCCCGAGGTGGTAGATACCGGGGCGCTTTCCCGCGCCCAGAAGGGATAGATCTTCATGGATCCAGTCTAAAACGCGGGTGGCTCACACTTCGAGAGTGCGGAGCGAACTAGCCCACTAGCCCGCTCCGGGAACCCACTAGCCCGCTCCTAACCAACCGCGCCGGGAACGCGCTCGCGTTCGGCCGGCTCGGTGGGCAGCGGGATGGTTTCCGTGGGCGGGGCGGGCATCCGGGTGGGCTGCAGCTCCGGGGGCACTGTTGCGCTCGGTTCGGGCTCCGGCTCCTGGGTGGCCGGCGCTGGCTGCTCGGTGGGCTCCGCGCTCGGTTCTGGCGTCGTCGTTACTTCTTCCACCGGTTCGGGGCGCGTGGGGCGGTAACTGGGGCGCTTGTCCCCAATCAGTTCCGGTTCGGGGAACTTCGGCAGATCCATCTCGCCCGTCACGGCCTTCATGAAGTCCACCCACATATCCACCGGGTAGCCGTTCCCGCCGATACCCCACGGGTAGGCACCCCAGCCGCCCAGCGATTCTTCCTCACCGTTCGGCCCGATCTGGAACATATTGACCGTGGTAATAATCTTCGGGTTGTAGCCCACGAACCACGCGGATTTCAGATCCGTGGAGGTGCCGGTTTTCCCGGCTACCTGGAAGCCGAGGCGCCCGGCCCGATCCGCGGTCCCGCGCGGGCCGGTGGGCTCCTGGAGCAGCTCGTTGAGATTATCGGCAACGCGCTGATCGAGCACCCGCTTGCCGGCGGTATCCGCGCGGTACACCACGGTGCCCTGCGCGTCGCGCACCTCGCTGACCAGATGCAGGGGCACACTCACCCCGCGGTTCGCGAAACCGGCGAAGGCCTGGGTGAGCTCCTTATTGGTGGGCGAGGCCGAGCCGAGCACATTCGTGAGGGAATTATCCAGGCCCGGCGTAGTTTCCGGGATCCCGGCTTCAATCGCGGCGGCGCGGGTATTGCGCGGCCCCACTTCCTCGTTGAGCTGCGCGTAGTAGGTATTCACCGAGTTCGCGGTGGCGGTGCGCATATTGATCGTGCCCATATTGGCGTCGTCGAAATTACTGATGGTGATATCGCCAATTTTTAGTTCCGCGGGGGAATTGTAATAGGTGCCGTCGATGGATTTGCCCTGCTTGAGGGCCGCGAGCGCGCCGAAGGGCTTGAAGGTCGATCCGGCCTGGGCGCGATCCTGGGTGACGGTATTGCGCTGGCGTTCCTGGTAGTCCGCACCGGCGTACATCGCGTAAATACCGCCGGTGGAAGGATCCGCGGAAAGCATCCCGACGTAATTATTCTCCGGGCGGTCCTTGGGGAGCGCATTGACGACGTCGACCGCGGCCTGCTGCATGGTCGGGTCAATTGTGGTGACAATCGTATAGCCGCCCCGGTTGAGGCTGTCCTCGGTGAACTTCTCCGTGGCGATGAGCTCCTGCTGAGCAGCGGCCAAAAGATACCCGTTCGTGCCGCTGAATTGTTTGGCGGCAACGTAGTCGATGGTCGCGGGCATGGTGGCGGCCGCGGCCTGCTCGGCGGTGATATAGCCGTCCTCAAGCATGCGGTTAATAACCCGGTCGAAGCGCTGCGCGGCCCGCTCCGGGTCGACCGCCGGATCCCAGGCGGAAGGCGCGGGAATAACCGCGGTGAGCAGCGCGGCCTGGTCCAGGCTCAGTTGCGCGGCGGGAATCCCGAAGTAGTTCTGGGCCGCGCTTTCAATCCCGTAGGCCCCGCGCCCGAAGTAAATGGTATTGAGGTAGTTTTCCAGAATGTCCTGTTTGGACGAATTGCGGTCCACCTTGACCGCGAGCACGGCTTCTTTCACCTTGCCGATGTAATCGGTGGTGGTGCCCAGGTAGTAATTTTCGACGTACTGCTGGGTGAGGGTGGAGCCGCCCTGCCGCGCCCCACCGCGAATATTATTAACGACGGCGCGCGCGATGCCACCCAGGTCAATCCCGGAATTGGAGTAGAAGGTGCGGTCTTCGGAAGCAACCACCGCATTCCCCACGTAATCCGGCAGGGTTTCCAGAGGGACCGGAGTGCGGTTCACCTCGTACATGCTGCCCAATTCGGTGCTGCCATCGCGGTAGTAGAGAGTGGTTTTTTCCGCGGTCGCAACGTCATCGGGGCTGGGCACGGGCAGGAAAATGTAGAGGGTCACCAGGGCAACCAGGCCGCCGAAGCCCAGGGTGAAGAAGAGCCCGAGCACGAAACGCCACGAGGGAATCCAGCGGTGAATCGGCCCTTTGCCGCGGCGCGGGTAGTTCCATATCGAGCGCTTGCGGCGCGTTCCGCCCTGCCGCATTCCGCCCTGCCGCCCTCCGCCCCGGCGTGCCTCGGTCTGACGCGCACCGGCGCGCCCCGCGGGAGCGGCATTGCGCCCCGCTTGCGTGCGTGCGCGCCCCTTCTGTGTCCGACCCGTTCGCGTTCCAGCCATCGTTACTCCCTACCGGCGCGTGGTCGCGCCGCGTATCTAGTCTGCCTCAGGTCACGCGCTCGTGGCTAACCCGCGTGGTCCAAGCTACCCGTGGCGCTTGCGGCCCGCCGCCCCGCGTCGAACCGCGCCGCCCCGCGCCGAAGCGCAATTGCGCGGCACCGGAGCCGCAGCTACCCGCGGATCCCTTTCTTACGACGCCGCGAAATCTTCCGCAGGTCACGCATCTTGGTCCGCACCTCGGAATCCCGCGAGGTGAAATCCCGGTAGATCTCCCGCACCGGCTCATCAAGATCGTAAATGCCGCGTTCCGCCCGGGTTTTCGCATTCGATTCGGGCACCAGGAAAGCCTCCACCCAGCGCGAACGCGACGACGAATCCACGAAAATCGCCTTGACAAACAGGGTGAGCGGAACAGCAAGAATAGTTCCGAGTGGCCCGAGCACCACCGCCCAGAACAGGAGCGATAGGAAGGTCACGGTGGTGGACAAGCCCACCGCATCCCCCACGATCTTCGGCTGCAGCACGCCCTGAATCGTGACATTGAGGAAAGTGAAAATCACCAGAATCCACAGCGCGGTGGCCGGCCCGCTATCCACCAGCCCCATGAGCGCCGGCGGGATCACGCCAAGGATAAAACCAATATTCGGAATGTAATTGGTGACGAAGGTCCACAGCGCCCAGGCCAGCGCCAGCGGAATCCCCAGCCACATCATCACGAAATAATTGAGGGTGGAGACCAGCAACCCGAAAAGCGTGGCCACCAGCCAGTATTGGCGCACCCGGCCCTCGAAGGAGGCCAGGGCGCGGTACAGATCCGGGTCGTGATCGCGCACAATATGGGCACGCGCCGGCACGGAAAGAGTGTCAATCGTGATAAAGAAAATCGCGAGCGCCAGCACGAACATGAGGCTGCCCACGCTCATAAGCGCCCCGGATGCTTGGCTGAGCAGCGAAATAATCGTGTCCATATTGAGCACGTCGCCCAGGCGCTGGCTGAGCTGATCGGTGCTCAGCCCCAGGCTTTCCAGCCAGGTCATGGTGTCTTGGAAGAGCTGGGTGAATTTATCTTCGTAGCTCATGAGGGTGCGCGGCAGCCCGGCCAGCGACCACGCCGTCAAACCCACCACCGCGAGGAGCACCACCACAATAATGGAGACGGTCAACGTGCCGGAGAGCCACCGCGGCACGTGATGGCGCAGCAGCAGGCGATGCACCGGGCGCACCGTCAGCACCAGGGTGAGGGCCAGGAACACCGGCCCCACAAAATCGTGAATGAGGTAGAGGCCCACGCATACGATGGTGAGGAGCGCCGCCGCGTGCAGCAGCTTCACCCCGAAATCCCCGCCGCTACTTGAATCCGCGCCGCGGCTGGCCTCCGAGTTGCCAGAGCCGCCTTGGTCGCCGCCACCGGAATGTTCCGCATCGCTTGCCTTCCCTAAGGCCGACGACGCCGCCCCTCCCGCGCTCTCCTCACCGCCGCTATCGCTACCCGCCCGGGAGCCCGCAACCTGAGTGGGCAGGGTGTTAATAGCCTGAGCAATGCGATCACGTGGAATATCACCTGGTCGAGTGGCGGCCATAGGATCCTCCGTCCTGGTGGGAGTCCCGGTGGCGGATGCGCGCCGGGTCGTGTACGTCTTTATCTTGCCAGTTTTCCGCGCTCCGCACGGATTCCCGCGCCCCGCGGGGAAAGGAGCACGCGGGCCGCGGTGGCGGCGTCGTACCACAAACGCGGCGGCACGGGCGAAACCGCGGCAGCTAGAACGGAACCACCGCAGTTAGCGCGGAACAGCCGCGGCTAGGGCGTGACCGGTGCGGGCCTCCCGCCGCTCGCGCGCACGAACAGCGCGTACGCTCCGGCCACGCACCACACCATCACGATGAGGGCGAGCTGTACTTCGCGCGACCACCCGATGGTCGGTAGCACCAGAATCGCCACCCCGGCCGCGACGCATTCCGAGATATTGAACAGCACGTCGTAAATGGAGAAGGCGCGGCCGCGGAAGGCATCCGCGGTATCGGATTGCACGATGGTATCCACCGCGATTTTGGCGCCCTGCACCCCGATCCCGAAAATAAAGAGCCCGGCCATCACCCAGGTCAGGTTCGTGGTGGCCGCGATGATTGCCTGGCCAGCGGTGCCGCCCACCAGCGCGCATACCACCCACCAGCTCGGGCTCATGCGTTCGTGGGCGAGGGGCGTGAGGATAATCGACACCCCGTGCCCGAGCACCATCATGCCCAGTAGCATCCCGAAATAGGCGATGCCGGCGTCGGCGTTGGCTGGGTCGGCGTAGAGGTTGCGGCCGGCCAGCACGATGGTGATGAGCTGCATTCCGTATACGAAACGATGCAGGGACATGGTGGTGAGGGCCGCGGCCGGGGTGCGCCGGGCGATGAGGTAGCGCAGCGCCGCCACTAGATCGCGCGCCGCCGCCAGCAGCGCGGTGCCGAAAGAACCGCGCGGGCGGGTATGCGGGCCCAGCTCGTCGCGCCCCAGCAGGCTCGCCACCCCCGATCCGCCCAGGTAGAGCGCCAGCGCACACACCAGCGCCCCCACTTTTTGCATCTCCTCCTCGGGCAGGGCCAGCCGCAGGAAAAAGGCCAGAATCGCGCCCAGCGCGGTGGAAGCACCCCCGAGGGTCGGCACCAGGGAATTCGCCACCAGGAGCCGCTCGCGCGATTCCACCACATTCGGCAACCCCGCGCTCATGCAGGCCAGCAGAATCCGGTTGAGCCCGAGGGTCACGAGGGCCAGCACGTAGGTCAGCCACACGATATTCGCCAGCGTGGTCACCACCAGCGCCGCCGTGAGGGCGGCCCGGATCTGGTTGCCGTACACCAGGATCTGGCGGCGGCGCCACCGGTCAATAAAAGGACCGGTAAAAGGCCCCACCAGGGAGAAGGGCAGCAGCAGCACCACGAGGGAAAGCGCCACCCCGTGCACATCCGCGCTCGCGGCCGGGTTGAAGAAGAAAAGCGAGGCCAGGCCGATTTGGAACATGCCGTCCCCGCACTGGGTGACGAGCCGGACCGAGAGCAGCTTGAGGAAACCCCGCGAGCGGGCCAGGGAGCGCAGATCGCCTACGAGTTTCACTGGGCGTCCCACCATTCCAGCAGGCGCTTTTCGGCTTCCTCCACACCCAGCGGGCCTTCGTCCAGGCGCAGGGAGAGGAGGTACTGGCGGGCTTTGCCCACCTGCGGGCCAGGCTCAAGGCCGAGCAGCTCCATAATGCGGGTGCCGTCAATATCGGGGCGCACCGCCTCGAGTTCCTCGCGTTCGCGCAGCTCGATAATGCGGCGTTCCAGTTCGTCATTCGCGGCGTGCAGGCGCGCCACCCGCCGCCGGTTCTGGGAGGTGATATCGGCGCGGATGAGGCGCAGCAGGCGCGGGAGGAGCTCCCCGGCATCGCGCACGAACCGCCGTACCGCGCTATCGGTCCAGTCGTGTTCGCCAAATCCGAAAGCCCGCAGATGCAGCTCGACCAGCCGCGCCACGCTTTTCGTCGTCGTTTTATCAAAACGCAGTTCACGCATGCGCGCGCGCGTCATTTTCGCGCCCACCACATCGTGGTGGCGGAACGTGACCGAACCGTCGCTTTCGAAACGGCGGGTGGCCGGCTTGCCGATATCGTGGAACAGCGCGGCCAGGCGCAGGATGAGATCCGGGCCGGGCACCTCCTCATCCTCCAGCGCAATCGCGTTATCGACCACCTGGAGGGTGTGCTGGTACACGTCCTTGTGGCGGTGCTGGGCATCCACGGTATCGGTGAGCGCCGCGATTTCCGGCAGCACGCGCTCGGCCACCCCGGTGTACACCAGCAGCTCAATGCCGCGGCGCGGGGCGGGCGCGGTCATGAGGCGTTCCAGTTCGGCGCGGATGCGTTCCTGGGAGACGATCTCCAAGCGCTCGGCGTAATCGGCCATGGCCCGCAGCACATCGGGAGCCACATCGAAACGCAGCTGCGCGGCGAAACGCGCGGCCCGCATGATCCGCAGCGGATCATCATCGAAGGACTGCGCCGCGGTCACCGGCGTGCGCAGCTGCCCGGCGAGGAGGTCATCCACCCCGCCGCACGGATCCACCAATTCGAGGCTGGGCAGGCGCACCGCCATCGCGTTCACGGTGAAATCGCGTCGGGTGAGGTCACCTTCGAGGTTGTCACCAAAATCCACATCGGGTTTGCGCGAACCGATGGTGTACGTATCAGAGCGGTACGTTGTTACTTCGACGACGACGTCACCGCGCCGCGCCCCCACCGTGCCAAATTCCCGCCCGATATCCCAGGTGGTTCCCCACTGGGCGAGGAGTTTTTCGGTGGTTTCCGGCCGGGCGGAGGTGGTGAGATCAAAGTCGTGAATGGGGGCGCCGAGGAAGGCATCGCGAACCGGGCCGCCCACGAGGGCCAATTCTTCGCCGTGATCTGAGAAGATAGAAGCTAGTTGCAAGATGTCGTCCGGGATATTCGCCAGGGCGCGCTGGCCTGCCAGGAGCAGGAGGGCGCGGCGCTGGCCCGGAGGCATATCGTCCGTTGTTGGAGTCTTCGGAGTCTGTTGAGAAGTGGTCACCCTTAAAGGTTGCCACATCTGGGGGCCCTGACCGTTAGTTGTAGTGTTAGAGGTATGTCGAAGTCAGCACCGTTGCCCTCCAAGTTCGGGGGCCGTAGATCCTGGAGGCGCGCCGCTGCCGTGCACCAGGCTTCTGCGCGGCGCCACTCTCTTCCGGTGGTGAACGAAACGAGTGCCGGGGGAATTGTGATCGGGGTGCGCGGCGGGAAGGCCTACGTGGCGGTGATCGCGCGGCGCAACCGCGGCGGGCGGCTGGAGTGGTGCCTGCCCAAGGGGCACCTGGAAGGTAATGAAACACCCGAAGAAGCCGCCGTGCGGGAAATCGCGGAGGAAACCGGGATTACCGGGCGGGTGCTCATGCATTTGGCCACTATTGATTACTGGTTCTCCGGCACCAACCACCGCGTCCATAAAGTTGTGCACCACTTTTTATTGGAAGGGATGTCCGGGCATATCACCGTTGATAACGACCCGGATCACGAAGCGGAAAAGGCCGAATGGGTGCGCCTGGATCGGGTGGCCTCCCGCCTCGCCTATCCCAATGAACGCCGTATCGTGGCCTCGGCCCGCGCGATTCTCGCGGGGGAGGAATGATGTGGCGGGGCGCGCTTGCCGGGGCCGTGGCGGCCTGGGTGCCGCTGGGTGCTGTTGGGTTGGCGGGTGCGCAAGGTTTAGCCGCGCAACTAGAGCCCGCGCGGGCGCTTCCCGCGCAACATTCGCCCGTGCACGCTCTTCCGGGTCAGGTTCTTCCCGCGCGCCCGGCCGCCGCACCCAGCGTTGAGATCGTGGACGTGGGCGCCCCGGTGCTCGGCGCGGACGCCACCCTCACCCTCACCGCCACCGTGACGAATTCCACCACGGAAACCCGCCATCTCAATTCGGTCTCGCTCTATATCCAGCGCTACGTGCCCTCCTCGCGCAGCGCGGTGCTCAGCTTCATGCGCGCGGAACCCGCCGGCCTGGCCCTGTATGACACCCTCACCCCGGATGCGGATATTGCGCCGGGCACCTCCACCCGCGTCACCTTTTCGATTCCGCGGGAGCGGATTCCCGCCGAGTGGGGGCCGCGCGGGGTCCAGGTGAGTGCCGTGGTGGACGGGGAAACTGCCACGGACCGTAGTTTTATTGTCACTGCTCCGGGCGACGACGCCGCGCCTGCCCCCATCAGCGCGATTGTGCCGGTCACGCGCTCCCTGAGCGATGTGGGCAGCGCCCCGGCCCTCGAGGAGCAGGTGTACGCCAGCCTCACCGCGCCCTCGGCTAGCCCGCAGCCGCCGGCCGCGGTGCCGAGCGCCACGTCCGCTGCCGACCCGGCGGCGAGCGCCACGTCCGCTGCCGACCCGGCGGCGAGCGCCGCGCCAGCCGCGCCGTCGGTTTCGCAGGGGGCGAGTTCCCCAGCTGCGCCGTCGGCCCCAAGTAAAACGCCCACGGCTTCGGCTCCCTCTTCGCCTTCGGGTTCCGCGGCGGGCGCCGGGCAGTTGCCCCACCGCTTGCAGACTTTGAACTATTTTGCGCACCCGGGGGTGAGTGCCGCGGTCGATCCGTTGCTCATCGCGGGTGATCCGGAGCGGGCCGCGTTGCAAACTTTTGCGTCCGCGGCCGGGACCAGCGTGTTCTTCGGTTTGGGGGCGGACGTGGATGCCGCGGCCCTCACCCATGCGGGGCGTGCAGATAAGCTCGCCCTGGCGCGGCAGGACGCGGTGCAGGCGGCGCAGACTTCCGGATTCGCGGCGCGGTCCGATATTGCGGTCACGGCGCTGGGAGTGGATCGGGTCACCGCGCGGGCGTTGCGCGATGCGGGGGCCGCGGCGCTCATCACCACCGATGTGGATGCCACGCACGCCTCCTGGCTCAGTCCGAGCGGGCGGGTGAATATTCCGCTCGCCGCGGACGGAAGTGATACGTGTTCGCTCAGCGAGGCTCGCGGTGATGCGGAGGATTCAGGGGCGAGTGCCGCGGGCGATGCAAACGAAACCGCCGATGCGGATGAAGCCGCGGCGCTGCGCGCGGACGGCGTGCTCTCCGCCCTGGTGCAGGGATATTTACCCAGTTCAGACGAGGCAAATGTGCTGGCCTCCGGGGGTGGGGAAGGTTTGCCGGAAGCCGCCGGGAGCCGGCTCTCCGCCATCGATGCCCGCCAAACGGCCCTCGCGCTTTCCGCTGCCACCTACCGGGAGCTTCCCGCCGCGCCGCGCGCCCAGGTAGTGCTGGTGGATCGGCCGGAAAGCGGGGCGCTGCCGGATCGCGATATCGGGGCCGCGCTCGGGGCGCTCACGAGTGCGCCGTGGTTGGCACCCACCGCGGCCGGGGATCTTCTTGACGCGCCCGCGGCCGGGTGTGCCCAGCTTCCCGAGGAGCGCGTACTGCCCGGGGAGATTTCCGCGGCAATGCTGGCCCGCGGTGATGCTCATGTCACCACAATTTCCACCACCGCTGCTCTTACCCCGGCACCCGCTAGTATCACCGGGCCGGTCACCCATCACGCCGCGCAACTGGCGGGGGTGGCGCTCCGCGACCACCACGCGCAGCGTGAGGAGCTATCCGCGCAGCTCACGCAGCTCGCCGAGGAGATGGCCGGTGCCGTCACGGTGCAGCCCTCCTCCACGATTAACATCATTTCGGAAAACGCGGATTTGCCCGTGCACGTGCATAATTCGCTGCCCGTTCCGGTGGGCGCGGTGGTGGAATTGCGCGCCGAAGATTTCCGCATTGTGCCCTCCGATCCCGTTGCGGCAACGATCCCGCCGGCCACCTCCGTCACGGTGGCGGTGCCGGTGCAGGCTTCCGGCTCGGGGAATGTCACGGTGACGGCCGCGGTGACCGACCCGGTGGGCACCGCGATTGGCGTGGTGCAGGATATTAATGTGCGGGTGCGCGCCGGCTGGGAAACCACGGGGACATATATTATTGGCATGCTCCTCGGGGTGCTCTTGCTCGGTGGGATCGCACGCAGCCTGCGAAGCGGGCGGCGTTCGGGCGGCGTCGACCCTGAAAAACATCTCCACAATTTACGTGAGGCTAGCGCGGCGGAAGAAGCCGGGCCGCGCGCCGTCGATAAACTGCGCGAGGAACACGAAATACCATAGGAGTAATGTGGCCGCGAGGCACGGCAAGGAGGAACTGTGAGCGCCATCGGAACCAGGGGCATGACTCTCGCCGGTCGCTACCGCCTGGAGAATTTGTACGAGGAGCAACTCGATATTGCGGGTACCGAGCAGTGGTACGCCGTGGATGACGCGCTCGGCACCGCGGTGCGGGTGCTGCTCATCGGGGATATTCCCACGCGGGCGGATGCGCTGGATGCGGCGCGGCGCACCGGGCTGCTCGACGACGCACATATCGTGCGCACGCTCTCCGTCGGCGAAAATTTCGTGGTGAGCGAGATTCCGTTGGGCACCTCGCTCACCGGTTACGTGCACGGGGAGGGTTTCGCGCCCGAGCAGGCCAAGGCAGTGGTGTGCGAGCTCGCCGCGATTCTCACCCAGGTTTCCGGGCGCGGTATGCGGCATTTGCGTATTACGCCCTCGCGGGTGCGGGTGGGCGATGCCGGGGATGTGTACCTGGACGGCATCGGCATTGACGCAGCTCTGGCCGGTGCGCGCACGGATGAATACGATCCGGCCAGCCTCAATAACGCCGAAGCCGCGGACCTGGTGCTGTTCCTGGCGACCCTGCTCGAGGGCGCCCAGGCGGATGAGACCACCCTCGAGGCGCTAGCGCGCGACGATTCGCTGCCCGATGATATTCGGGAGGTTTTCCGGCGCACGCTTTCCCCGGAGCGCTTGCTTTCCCCCGGGGAGGTGCTGCGCAGCCTCGTGCCCTTCAACCGGCCTGACCTGCGGGAATTCCCCGATCCGGTGCTCGTGGCGCCACAGCTGCCCGGCGGCGGGGATTCGCGTTTCGGTTTCGACCCGCTGGGCGGGCACGTGCGCGGGGGCGCGATTGGCCGCGTCACCTTGGGTTCTAGTCACGTTTCCTTCGGCGCTGAAGATTCTGAGAACGACGACGCCGCAGCTGCCACCAGTGCATCCGGCGAGGCGGCGGAGTTGAGCGAGGCTGGTGAAGCTGGGGACTTTGACGGTTCGGGTGACTTCGGCGGGCCGGGCGCAACCGCTGCCGTTCTCGGAGTTGGCGATGGCGTGCACGCCGGAGAAGAAGTGCCAGAAAGCGAGGACATCTCGGCCGGCGAGCTATCCGGAACTGGTAAGGGATCCGAAACCGGCGGGCCGTCCGAACCCGATGAAACTTCCGCGGCTCCTTCAGCCGCATCGGCCTCCTCCGCTATCGGATCCCAAGAATTGGATCCCGAAGGTGTATCCGGGGCGAATTTCGAAGGCGACGTTGATACCGAATTAGGCATTGCCGCAGCTCCGGAAGTGGAGCTCCACCCGCAGTGGGTCTCCCCGGAGGAATTCCGCGATGAGGAGGAAACCGAGCGGGATTCCGAGGCCAGCTCCTCGGCCGGATCGGAGCTTCATGCCGAGCAATCTTCAGCGCCGGATTCGTCCATCGAGGAAACGGAAGTAAACACTGTTTACGCTGATCGTGGAGAAACCAAGACTGAAGAAACTTCCGCGATCAACATCGATAGCCACAGTGGTCATGCTGCCGGTGGCGGCGTCGTCGCTCAAGATGCCGCCACTCCGCGGTTCCAGCCGCATTTCCCCTCGCTACGCGAAGCGGAACGTGAGCTGGAAGAATGCGAACGTGAGGCGGCGGAACACGAAGCCGCCGCGCGTGCCGCTGCTGAACGCGAAGCCGCTCGGCACGAAAGCGCAGAACGTGAAGCCGCCGCAGCGGAACGCGAGCGCGATTCCGCTCCCACGGTTGCGATAAACAGTGTTCACAGCGGGGCGAGCCCGCAGCGGCGTTCTATTATGAACGTCGGCGATGAGGAAGATGCCGGCCAATCTGAGCGAGCGAATAAGTCCGCCGCCGCGGCCGGAGCTGCTGCATCGGCCGTTCCCGCAGCCGCCACTCCCGTGCCCACAGCTCCTGCGCCCGCAGCACCTCAGGCAGCGTCACGTATTCACTCGGTTTCGGCGGCCGCGCGCGCGAGTGCCGCTCCGGCGAAAGTCGCCGCTCGCACCCGCGGGGATCGCAAGCCGGCCACTCGGCCGCCCGCTCCTTCGCGGCCGATTATCGCCGATGAGGAAAATGGGCGGGCCCTCGGATCGCGCATTTTCGATTCCTCCAAGCTTATCGTTGCGGGCGCAATCGGCCTGGTCGCAGTGGCTTTGTACTTCGCGGTGACCACCTTCTTCCGCCCCACGGACGTGTCCACCCGCCCGCCGGTGATTTCCGCCGCGCCTTCTGCCTCGGCCGATGCGCAGGGTTCGGACGGCCAGAGCGCCCAGCCAAGTGCGAGTGCCGCGCCCTCGCCCAGCTCCGCGGATCCGCAGATCGTTTCGGCGAATCTTCTCAACCCGCAGAAGAGCGAGGCGGATGAGGATTATCCGAAGACGCTCCCGCTGGCCATCGACAAGAATCCGGCAACGGAATGGGCCAGTTGGGAATACCTGCGCAATCCGAAGTTCGGCCTGCTCAAAGACGGAGTCGGGATTGAGCTGCGCTTGGCGAAACCTTCCACGGTCAAGGAAGTGACCTTGCAGCTGAGCGGCCAGGGCGGGAATGTGCAGTGGCGTGATACCACCGCGGATCAACCCAGTGGTGGCACTGTGGTGACCGAAGGCCCAATGAGCGCGAAAACAACGCTTACTGCACCAACACCAGTAAACAGTGATCACGTGGTGTTGTGGTTCACCGAATTACCGAAGAATGCAGCCGGGCAGTTCAAATTGCAGATTTCTGAGATCACCGTGAAGTAAACGGTGTTTACAGGCGGCGTTTATGGGCAGTGTTTACAGGCAGCGCTTATATGCGGCCGGGAATAGCCATGCACCCCGGGACGTTGTACCCAATGATGTGCCCGATGGGGAGCGGTGTGCTCGCGCAACGCGGCACGCTCACTCACAAGAACACAGGAGAAATATGACCGAGAGCGATATTCGTGACGTCATCATCGTCGGATCGGGACCGGCAGGCTGGACCGCCGCGCTGTACACCGCACGCGCGGGCCTGAAACCGCTGGTGATCGGCGGCGCCATCGATGCCGGTGGCGCACTCATGACCACCACCGAGGTGGAAAACTACCCCGGTTTCCCGGATGGGATTTTCGGGCCCGACCTCATGGCCAATATGCAGCAGCAGGCCGAAAAATTCGGTGCCGAAATGGAGTACGACGACGCCCTCTCCATGGACCTGAACGGCGATGTCAAGATCGTGCGCACCGATGAATCCGAATTCCGGGCCCGCACGGTCATTCTGGCCCTCGGATCGGCCTACAAGAAGCTCGGTCTGGATGGCGAGACCATGTTCGCCTCCCGCGGGGTTTCCTACTGCGCCACCTGCGATGGCTTCTTCTTCAAGGATCAGGAAATCGCCGTGGTGGGTGGCGGGGATAGCGCCGTCACGGACGCCCTCTTCCTCACCCGCTTTGCGACCAAGGTGCATGTTATCCACCGGCGCGATGAGCTGCGCGCCTCGAAGATCATGGCGGATCGCCTCCTCGCCGACCCCAAGATCGTCATGCACTGGAACAGCGAAATCACCAATATTCGCGGGGAAGACGGCGGTTCCATGAACGCGCTCACCCTCCATAACAACGTGACCGGGGAAGATTCGAACCTCGATGTGACCGGCCTTTTCGTGGCCATCGGTCACCTCCCGCGTACGGAAATTCTTGAGGGACAGCTTAAATTGGACGACGGCGGCTATATCGTCGTGAACCATCCGCACACCGAAACCTCGATTCCCGGAGTTTTTGCCTGTGGGGATGTGGTGGATCGGTACTACCGCCAGGCTATTTCCGCAGCTGGCACCGGGTGCCGGGCGGCTCTCGATGCGGAACGTTACCTTGAAAACCTCGCGGCTCAGCAGGCTGCCGCAGGTGGGACCGTGGCGTAACTGCTCTGTTGGGGTTGTGAGGCTAGCGCTACGTAACTTCTTTGGTGGGAGCGCTACGGGACACTCACACGATGAGCGTCTCGCGTACCTCAGCGCGGGGTGCTGCTTATTTATTTAGAAAACCGGCGAGGTGGATGACTGATCCGCCTCGCCGTTTCGCGTTTAGGATGATGGCTAGGGTTCCTACCCGCTCGGCCGGAAGGAGGTGCCATGGCCACGTATCGACCCGAGGTTCCAACTTTGCTGCTCTTCACAGCTTCGTGGGTTCCCTATGATCGGCCAATGCGCGTGATTTTCGAGGAGAGCGTCGTCGACCTTCATCGTTTAATGCCGGACATAAACTTCGACGCATGGTGCGTCAATCTGGACGTCCTCACTCAGCCACCCGTAGGCCCGCGGCGCAACTCCGAAACCACCGCTGCTGCCGGGGCGGGTGCCGAGATCCAGCACATCCTGCCCGGTGGCGCTCCGGAACATCAGATCGATTTTTCGGAGCTCTCCGCGGAAGTAACCCGCGCAAATCCAGCACGCTCTGGGTTATGGCGGTATTGATCCGCTGGAAGATGAGCCGGCCGGTGGTGGCCTCGCTGATAGTGACCCCGCGAATAGTAATCCCATCGTTAGCGACCCCGAAAATACCGATTCCGGCGACACTCGCGCCACTGATACTGGCGCTTCGGATTCTGGCCCCAGGAACGATGCCATTCCAGAAACGCACGCGCCGAATCCGTGGGAGGAAGTCGCTTCTTTTATCCCGCGGCTCGAATGGCTGCCGACCCTGCTCCTTATCTACCAGGGCAAAGAATATGCGCGGTTTCCGGGGCTGGTTCCCAAACTTGAGATCCGAGCTGAACTTCTGGCCCAATTCTCTGGCCTCGCGAAAGTCGAGAAACTCGAGAAACTCGGGAAACTCGCGGCATCCGAATAAACGTGGTGCTGACACGGGCCTTTCTTTGCGGGTACGCTACTACCCCATAGGACTCACACGCTCGGACCGGCGATATTTCTGCGGCAGCGCCGCGGTAGTCCCGCTGTTGTCTTGTGGTAATCCTATGGTTGCCCCGCGATTGAGTGATGCACAAAGCACACCGGCGGAGATTGTTTTATCGCGGCCCCGAGCGTGGCACACTTAGTGTGTTAAAAGAGAAGGAGAACGTATGGGCGAGCAGCACGCCGGTCCCGGATTTACCAGACTTGATCCATGGTACAATGTCTATGCTGATCGAGCTTTAGGAATGAAGCAATCTGAGGTTCGTCAGCTTTTCGCAGTTGCAAATCGCCCCGAAGTTGTGTCTCTTGCAGGGGGAATGCCTAATATTAGCGGGCTACCTCTAGAGTTCCTCGCGGAGATGACCGCACGGCTCATCCGTAATAACGGCGCCAAAATGCTACAGTACGGCGGTGGCCAGGGTACTGAAGAGCTCCGCGAAATGATCGTGGAAGTGATGCGGCCCGAAGGAATTCGCGCCCACCCGGACGATATCAATATTACGACCGGCAGCCAGCAAGCCCTCGATCTCGTTTCCCAAATCTTCATCAACCCGGGCGATGTTGTTATTGCCGAAGCTCCTTCCTATGTTGGGGCGCTGGGAACTTTCCGGGCGTACCAAGCCCATGTGGTGCACGTGGAGATGGATGCCAACGGCCTGATTCCTGAACAACTTGAGGAAACCATCAAGGATTTGGAAGCCGTCGGGAAGCCAATCAAGTTCCTGTACACCATCCCTAATTTCCACAACCCGGCCGGCGTGAGCCAATCCGAGGAACGCCGCCGGCGCATTGCCGAGATCTGCGATGAACACCATGTTCTTATCGTGGAAGATAATCCCTATGGTCTGCTCGGTTTCGACGGCGATCCCATTCCCGCCATCCAGACCTTCAACCCGGACGGCGTTGTGTACCTGGGATCCTTTTCTAAGACCTTCGCGCCTGGGTTCCGGGTGGGCTGGGCGTTGGCCCCGGCCGCACTGAGCGCGCGTCTCACCCTCGCCGCGGAAAATGCGATCCTGTGCCCGACCACCTTCGGCCAGCTCGCTATCGCAGAATATCTGCGCACCTATGACTGGTATCAGCAGGTGAAGGAATACCGCGGTATGTACGCCGAGCGTGGGCAGGCCATGCAGGCCGCGCTCGAAAAGTACATGCCCATGTGCACGTGGAATAAGCCGCGCGGTGGCTTCTATACCTGGGTCAAACTGCCTGGCGGCCTCAATGCGCATGAGATGCTTCCCCGCGCGGTGAAGAACCTCGTGGCGTATGTTTCCGGAACTGCTTTCTTCGCCGACGGCCAGGGTACTGATCATATGCGGCTGTCCTTCTGCTACCCCACCCCGGAACGCATTACCGAGGGCGTGCGCAGGCTTGGCGAAGTTATTAGCCAAGAAAATGACTTGGTCCAGATGTTCGGCGTGGATGATTCCTCGCCACAGGCAACGAAGTAATTCGATTGCTATCGGTTCTCATCAGTGATGAGTAGAGTGAAGTCCGGAGGGAAAATGGACAATATTCTTACCGTTGCTATTCTTGCCGGTGGTCTCACGCACGAACGCGATGTGTCGCTGAGTTCGGGGCGTCGGGTCGCCACACTCCTGCGGGAAGCAGGCGCGCAGGTCAAGGTTCTCGATGTTGATGCAACCCTGCTTCAGCGCCTCAGCTCCATGAACCCTACGGTGGTGTGGCCGTTGGTGCACGGCGCGACCGGGGAAGACGGAGCTCTTCAAGATCTGCTTTCTCTCAGCGGGTACCGTTTTGTAGGGTCGACGGCGAACGCCGCCCGAATCGCCTCTAATAAAACGGTCGCACAATCGCTTTTGCGCCACGCCGGGCTTGCCGTACCGTGGTCGGTCAGCTTCCCAGAAGCTCTTTTCCGCGAGGTTGGGGTTGCACCTATTTTTGATCTTCTCGGGGAACGCTATGAATTCCCGCTGGTGGTGAAGCCGAATTTGGGCGGGTCAGCACTGGGAGTAACTATTGTTGATAAACCAGGGGACCTCCCCCGGGCGATGGTCGATTGCTTCGCCTACGGGGAAGAAGCACATGTCGAAACGTTTATCGACGGAACGGAAGTTTCTGTTTCGGTTATTGACGGGCCGGAAGGGCCTATCGCGCTTCCTCCGGTCGAAATTGAGACCGACGGACCTTATGATTACGACGCGCGCTACTTCGCTGGCCGCGCTAAGTACTATGTACCTGCTCGTCTCTCTGATGAGGAAAAGGCACGGGTTACCGAAGCCGCGCTCACGGCGCATACCACCCTCCGACTTCGCGATGTTTCCCGGATTGACCTCATCGTCAAAGAAGGTACTCCGTATGTCATCGATGTCAATATTGCACCGGGGATGACGGAGACTTCACTGCTTCCCCAAGCAGTCGAAGCATATGCGCGAGAGAATGGGACTAGCCCCGAATCGCTCTACCTGCAAATCCTGCACCGCGCAGCAGATCGGGATATCAGCGAGCCGGAAGACCTCCCTGAAATGGCGAAGTAGTGACATAGGAACTCCAGGCAAGTCTCCAAGCAGCGGGCAATGTTTCACGTGAAACATTGCCCGCTTTCGTTTCCACAATGCCACGAACACTGTTCAATTGCTCGATTAGCGCGGTAGTAATAATGCGTTGCCTCCGGCGAAAATACATATGCTACTTCTACCCTCCACGCAATGCAGTCTCGCTGCAGCACTCGCTCAAAACTCAATGAGTCGAGCTAGCTAATTTGTTGGCCAGGATGTTTCACGTGAAACATCCTGCAGTTGAATTCCTCTATCCAGTCCTTCTCCATCGGGCTACTTTTCGACCGTTGGTCCTGGGCTACTTTTCGACCGTCGTCAACAGCGTCGCCAATATTTGTAACAGCACCGTACCGGCGCTCAGATCACTCCACAAACCTATATAAACCTACGCATACTGGGTCACTAAAGTTGCATGAGTCGTGCGTAGTTTCTCGATTACTTTCCAGCCAGGGCTAACAATATCAACCCCGCATAAAGGAGCGGTGTTTGAATAAGGAAGCGGGGCAACGTTTCACGTGAAACATTGCCCCGCAATCGAAAGACTCGCAGTCTATTCCTTGCCACTTTCCTCATCCGGAATATCTACACCAGCGACATCCGGCGCCAGCACCGCCAAAATACGATTGAGATCCTCGAGCGACCCGAAATCAATGCGCATAGTCCCCTTCGTGCGGCCCATATCGACCTTCACGCGAGTATTGAGTCGGTCACCCAATTGTGTTGCAACCGAGCTCAGTTCGTTCTCGTATCGTTTCACGCGACCTCGGCGAACCGAAGCTGGGGTCGATTCATCCCCGAGCGCAACGATCTCCTCAACCGCGCGGACGGACAATCCTTCTGCCACGATTCGCTGCGCCAATCGTTCCATCGCTCCCGCGTCGGCAAGACCAAGAAGAGCACGCGCATGCCCGGACGACAGCACACCTGCCGCAACCCGCCGTTGCACCAACGCCGGAAGTTTCAAAAGTCGCAAGGTGTTAGTGATCTGAGGGCGCGAACGTGCGATTCGTTTCGCGAGTTCGTCTTGGGTGCACTGGAAGTCCTCAAGTAACTGCTGATAGGCAGCTGCTTCTTCCAACGGGTTGAGATTAGCTCTGTGTAGATTCTCTAGAAGTGCATCACGGAGCAAATCTTCATCAGAAGTACGCCGAATAATGGCGGGAATATGAGTCAAGCCCGCCCGTTGGGTAGCACGCCAGCGCCGCTCGCCCATAATGAGTTCGTATCGAGCTTCCGGATGGTTATCCAAAGGGTCACTAAGTGGGCGAATAACAATGGGTTGAAGAACGCCCACTTCTTTAATCGACTGTGCGAGTTCCTCTAAATCGTCATCATCGAAATTAGTACGAGGCTGTGCTCGATTGGGAACGATAACATTGACATCAATCTCTCCGTAGGTGGCACCCGGCACGGCAACGAGGTCATCTTCCGATGTTTCACGTGAAACATTGTTCGGCTCTGTTGCGTCAGTCCCCGCGACACCGTGAGTCCCCGCCGCAACAGCGCCAACCTCAACAACGGGAGCTTCCTCGATTACGTTAGTACCCTCAGCTCCAACAGCCTTCGCTCCAGTTATCACGCCCTGCGATTCGACTACACCATCCGGTGTCCCGGCCGCACCACTACCGCCCTGAGTCTTCTTACTAGCCACCTTCTTCTTAGATGCAGCAGCTGACGGTTTCGAAGCTGTGCGCTTGGAACCGCCCGATGTTTCACGTGAAACATTCTCGTCCGCCGAGCCATATCCAAGATCGAGGGGATTAGCCTCGTCCTGTTGAGAGTCACGCTGCCGTGAGCCCGCAGCCTCCCGCGAACCCGAGTCCTTCTTCTTCGCGGTACCGAAAAAGATATCGATAGGACTTTCGGTATTCTCTGCCTGTTCCGGTGGAATGAGGGCACCGAGTCCACTGCCTAAACCACGCCGTTTGCGAGTTGCCACGATGGATCCTAACTATGAGAGAGCTGAAAATTCTTTTGCTGCCGCTAGATAGGCAATAGCGGCACGATTTCGGGGATCGTGGGTGAGTACACTCTTCCCGAAGGACGGCGCTTCCGCAGCGGCCACGGACCGAGGAATCTCCGTATGAAGCACCCGGTCACCGAAGTGCGAACGCACTTCCTCGGATACATCCTTCGCCAGATTTGTGCGGGTATCCACCATCGTCACAATAAACGCCGAGATATGTAGCTTCTCATTGCGAGATGAGCGCACATCCTCAACCGTCTGCACTAATTGAGCCACACCCTGGAGCGCATAAAATTCCGCCTGAATCGGTACCAGCACCTCATCAGCAGCCACCAGCGCACTCACTGGCAACAGCGCCATACTCGGCGGGCAATCAATAAATACAAAGTCAAAAGCCTTGCCCTGCGCCGCGAAACTATCCATTGTTTCCCGGATCGCGTCGCGCAAAATAGAATAACGCCCTGGCACCTGGCCTAATTCAAAGTCAACGGCTGCCAAAGTAATCCTCGACGGAGCCACGTAGAGATTCGGAATATCCTCGAGCTGAATAAGGACATCCTCGAGCCGTGCTTCGCCTTTAAAAACTTCATAAACGTCGTTGCGTTCTTCCTGTGGGCTAATACCTAAGCCAGTGGAGGCATTCCCCTGCGCATCCGCATCGACCAGCAAGACCCGCATTCCGTTGAGAGCAAGGGCAGCAGCCATATTCACAGCAGTGGTGGTTTTGCCGACGCCGCCCTTTTGATTTGTCACCGCAACAACGCGAGTGTGTTCAGGCTTCTGGAATTTACTCGCCTTGACCTTCTTGAGACGCTTAAAATCCTCGCGAAGCTCGCGGGCGATCGGAGTGTCCCGATCCTGTGGTGCAGGCGAAGGTGCCGAACTCGGCGCAGCACGACGTCCAACTTTTTTACGGGGATCACTCATAAATAACGCCCTCCTTACCTCAGAACATTCTAGCCGGTATCAGGCCGTCCCTGTGCCGCCGTCATCTGCATCACGGACGTTATCCACAAGCGCCACACATCCCGAACGTATGTTCGATAGACCTGGCCGAACCGGAACACGTCCCGTATAAATCCAGCATACGTCCCTTATAAAACCGGGCCTCACAACTAAGCCGTGGAAAACTAAGTAGCAAACAACCAAGTTCTCAAGCCCGGTAAGCCATCAACCCAGCAACACGCCCGCCTGACCTACGAAACCTTCTTGACCACCTCGACCACTCGAGTAGCCTCGTCTGTTCCGACGGGCACCACGGTATAAACCGCAACCTCCGCAGCGCCGTAGCGCTGCAACTGCGCTGCGGCGTCGTTAATTTCTTGGGCGGCACGCTCGCCCTTAAGGGCGACCAGGCGTCCGCCAGGTTTGACCAGCGGCATCGTCCACGGCAGTAATTTCTTGAGTGCCGCGACGGCACGGGCGGTCACAATATCCGCCGCGAATCGGCCTTTGAGTTGCTCCGCGCGGGCAGTCCGGACCTTCACATTACGCAAATCCAGCTCGCCCACCACGTAGCGCAGCCATTCGGTACGCCGCTCCATGGACTCAATCAACGTGACGGTCACGTCCGGCCGCACAATTGCCAGCACAATTCCGGGAAAACCGGCACCGGAACCCACGTCGCCCACCGTGGCATCCGCCGGAATAAACTCCTCAATAGCGAGGGAATTGAGCAGGTGCCGGGACCACAAGCGGCCCAGTTCGCGCGGCCCCACAAGCCCGCGCACCTCGCCTTCTTCTTCGAGCAGGCGCGCAAAATGAAGCAAGGTTCCCCATGTCGCCGTGCCGAAATGCTCGGCACCGGCGGCAGGAGGAACCTCGATCACAGGATGTTCTTCCGCCATATATGCGTATTAATCCTCGCCTTAGTCTTCGTCCGCGGGCTTGATGACTACGTGACGCCCGGCGCCCACACCTTCGGAATCGGAAACGAGCCCGGCGGCGGCAGCGGCGTCGTGCACAACCTTGCGCTCGAAGGGATTCATGGGATCCAGCTCGATTTCATCGCCGGTTTCCTGCACCTCGCGGATGGCTTCCGCGGCGATTTCCTCAATCTTGGCGCGCCGTTCATCGCGATAACCCGCAATATCCAGCATGAGCCGCGAGCGTTCCCCGGTCTTTTCCTGAACCGCGAGGCGGGTCAGATCCTGGAGCGCGTTGAGAGTGGCACCGTGCCGGCCCACCAGGCGGCGCAGCCGCTCATCGGCTTCACCCTCGGTGACAATGGCGATCGTGGCACGATCTTCGTCAATCGAGATATCAATATCGCCGTCGAGATCAGCAATATCCAGCAGTTCTTCGAGGTAGTCAGCCGCAATATCGCCTTCGCGATCAAGCTTCTTAATATCCTCAGACGTTTCGCTCATTCTTTCTCCTGGTATCCGGGGGATCCCCTTCTGGGGCTGCCAAGATTTTGCGCAACCCGTCCGTTCCTTTTCTTTGACTAAGTTTAGCTTGTTCTACGCCGGTAGCCGGGTGTTATTTCCCGCGGTTTTTCTTATTCTTTTTGGCGCGGGCCCGAGCCCGTTCGGCCTGGCGGCGTTCGTAGCGCTTGCGGGCACGTTCTTCATCCGTCAAACCATCTTTGCCGACGGCGGGCTTATCATCCTCGTCCTCATCCGCGGGGCGCGGCATATAAGCATCCGGACTCAGCCCGGCTTTCTTCGCGCGTTCCTTGCTCATCGGCTGGTAGCGCTGGCCGCCCTTCTGCTCCTGCTCTTCCAGTTCGGCAATTTCCTCCTCGGTGAGACCCTTGCGCTTGCGCTTTTCCAGGATCCGCTTCTCACGCTCAATATAGGCACGCGAACCAGGCGTGGGATTATGGCGAATGAACCAGCTCTGCTGACCCATATTCCACAGGTTACCGGCGCACCAGTAAATGAGTACGCCCACCGGGAACACCGCGCCGGAGAACACATAGATCAGCGGCATGCCGTAAAGCATCATGCGCTGCATGCGCAGGGCCGCGTTATTCGGGTCCTTCTGTTCCGGCATATTCTTCGTCATGAGCTGACGCTGCGTCCAGAACATGCTGAGGATCATGATGATCACCAGAACGACGGCGACAATCCGTACCTGCGTGGCATTGGCAAATTGGCCCGCGGTTGAAATAGTGGCGGACATCGGGGCGCCAAAGAAGGTGGTGTCCTCGAAGGACTGCGCCACCGGCTGGGTGATCGGCCCAATGGGCCCGCGCTTGCCGTTAGCTATAGAGGGGAAGTTAATGAGCACCCGGTACAGAGAGAAGAGAATCGGCATCTGCACCAGCATCGGCCAGCAGGATGCCATGGGGGAGGCCCCGTGTTTGCGGTAAAGCGCCTGGAGTTCTTCCTGCTGGCGTTGCATGGACACCTGGTCGCGCTTCCCCTTGTACTTCTTCTGCAGCTTCTGAATATCGGGTTGCAGCACCTGCATTGCCCGCGAAGCGCGAATCTGCCGGTTATACAGCGGCAAGATGAGCAGACGAACCACAATGGTCAAGCCGATAATGGCGCAGACCCACGCCGGCCCGGCGCCCTGGTTCATTCCCAGGAGTACGAGTCCTTCGTGGATGCCGTACATCACCCACGAGACCGCCCACATAAACGGAGCGAGAATTGTATCCACTTAGTTTCTCCTCACGCTGCTGGGTGTTCCCGCTTGGGATTGCCCGTAGCGTTGTTCGTATCGTCTAAGGCGTCTTCTTTGGCGTAAAGCTCGAGAAGCTCATCTTGGTCCAATGGTTTGCTTGGCCACTGACCCGGCGGTGGCACTCTGTCTACGCCGCCCTTCGTCAGCGGGTTGCACCGTAGCAAGCGCCACACGGTTAAAAGTGTACCTTTGCCGGTCCCGTGAATCTGTATGGCTTGTATCGCATAGGCCGAACAGCTCGGTGCGTAGCGGCATCGCGGGGGGCGCGCGGCTGAGATTGTGCGTTGGTACCAGCGCACCGCCCGTACCAGCATGCTTTCTTTGCCTTGCCGTTCCGGTTGCGCGCTTGCCGGCGTTTGCGTCATGAAGCGTTCACCGCCCGCGTTTCTTGCTTGCCTGCTGTTTGCGTATGCCCTGCTAGATCCACACTTTGGTATTCGCGTGTTTCGTGCGTACGCGCTGCTTGCGCCCGCGCCTTGGCAAGCGCGCGGTCCAGGTCTTCACCGAGTTGCGCGCTGCTGCTTCCCGCCGCGGCCGGAAAAGCTCGAACGACGACGAGATCGCCGTCGTCGAAAAAATGTAGGCGCGCACGCATGAGATGGCGCAGTTGCCGGTATACCCGATGCCGCACCACGGAATTTCCCACAGCTTTGGATACGACAAAACCGACCCGCACAGGGTGAGGGCCGGTTAGGGTCGATTCCGACTGGGAGCCGAGGATGACTTGGACGCGCCGGGCAGAGCCGCGCGCTCCGGAAAAGGCCGAGTCGAAATCCGCCGAACTCCGCATGCGGTGAACGGCTGGAAGCATTTACTGAGCCGAAATCTTGGCGCGACCCTTGCGACGGCGAGCTGCCAGAACAGCGCGACCCGCGCGGGTCGACATGCGCTTGCGGAAACCGTGTACCTTAGCGCGACGGCGATTATTCGGCTGGAAAGTCCGCTTAACCACGGTGATCCCCTCCACTAGATATTGACGGGCTTATCCACAAGTGGTGGCGGCCCTTCTTGACAAATAACGCGCGGCTGAACCACGCATGGACTAGATGACTTTACGCGAGATCAGGCCGGTGAGTCAAAGGTTTTTAGCGTGCGGTGACCGTTATCTCAAGGATGATCACTGTGAGAAAACACGTACCAAAGCAATTTTTTCGGCCTATACACATCTGTGGAAAAATCTGAGGATAGGTTTTTAAGGCTCCACAGCGCGCAAGTGACCTGTGAATAACAGAGATGTAATTTCCACAGGTGTGGAGAAGCCTGTGGATAACTCGTTAGCGTGTTGCGCGTCATTCACCTACGATAGGCAGACAGATAGGGCATGGCCTCACCAGATACCGTGAAACTTACAGTCGTGATCATCAACGGCGCTCGGATCACCTGGCTGCGAGGCTCGCCCCCTTTTTTCTTGAAAGAGTCCTCAGGAGGATGTCATGGCGGAGATGAACCCCGCGCGCGATGCTTGGCTTGCTGCCTTGGAATTGCTGCGTATGCAGGGCGATCTCTCCGATTCGCAATCCGCTTTTGTGCGCATGGCCCACCCGCTGGCCACCGCGGAGGACATTTTTATGATCGTGGTGGGATCCGAGTTCGTGAAGAACTGGATCGAGGAACACGTTGCCGATCTCATGACCGGGGCGCTCTCCAATATTCTGGGCCACAGCATTCGCCTGGTGATTTCCATTGATCCGAGCGTGAATGAATCCCCGCTCCCGGCTACTGAGCGCCGCGAAACCCGCCCGGTTGAGGCCGCTCCGGCTCCGCGCCGGGCGGAAACTCCCACCGCGCTCTCCCCGGATTCGGAATGGAATAAGTCCGCGACCTACCGTGATTTCACCTTGGAGGAACCGGGAGCTTTCCCTGATGCGCCGGGCGAGCCGGTGGCTCCAGCTGCGCCGTCGGCCCTCAATACCAGCCACGCAAGCGCGCCACATACACCGGCACCGCACGTGCCGGCACCACATGCAACCGCGCCGGTCGAAACAACCGAGCCGACCTCGCTCGCTACCCAAATGATGGCTTCCGGGGAAGAAAAAATTTACGGGAATTCCGCCGATCCGTCGTTTGCGGCGATGTCCACGGCCGCCGGGCTCAACCCGAAATACACTTTCGATAATTTCGTGATTGGGGATTCGAATCGTTTTCCGACTGCGACCTCGCTAGCGGTCTCGGAAGCGCCCGGGACTACCTATAATCCGCTGTTTCTCTACTCGGATTCCGGGATGGGGAAAACGCATCTTATGCACGCGATTGGGAATTATGCGATTTCACTCTACCCGAATATTCACGTGCGCTATATCAGCGCCGAAGAGTTCACCAACGCTTTTATTAACGCAGTGCGTGACGGGCGGCAGAGTGAATTCAAGGATTCTTTCCGCAAAGTCGATATTTTGCTGATCGACGATATCCAGTTCATTGGCGGGCGTGATACCACCGTGGAGGAGTTCTTCCACACGTTCAACGCCCTGACGAATTCCAATAAGCAGATTGTTATTACCTCCGATGTGGCGCCCAATCTGCTCAACGGTTTTGAAGAGCGGATGCTCTCGCGTTTCAATTCCGGGGTGGTGGCCAGTATTGACCGCCCAAATCTGGAAACTCGTATCGCCATTCTGGAAAAGAAAGCGCATGTGGATGGCATTAGTGTGCCGCGCGAGGTGCATGAATATATCGCCACGCATATGACCACGAATGTGCGCGAAATGGAAGGGGCGCTGCGGCGGGTCACCGCCTTCGCGGATCTATCTAAACAGCCGGTTTCGCTTACGCTGTCCGAGATGGTTCTCAAGGATCTCATTACCAATCCTGACTCGGTGGATATTAAGCCGAGCCTCATCATGGCGCAAACCGCGAATTACTTCTCCATCACGATTGATGACCTGACCAGCGCGGATCGTTCCCGGATCCCGGTGACCGCGCGGCAAATCGCCATGTACCTGTGCCGGGAAATGACGGATCTGTCCCTCCCGAAGATCGGTTCGCTTTTCGGCGGGCGCGATCACACCACCGTTATGCACGCGTATCGCAAAATCGATAAGCAGATGGCCGAGCGGCAGACCACCTATAACCAGGTCTCCGAGCTCTCCGTGCGTATTAAGCAGGCCGCCAGCCAGGCGGAGTAGCTCTGTAACTTTGTAACTCGCGTTTCGTCCGTGCGGCACATGTAGTACGGCACGTGTAGTGCGACTTTAGTACGACGACGCAGCCACCTGACTAAGCGGACTCCACTATCGAAGCGACTTTTCGGCTTATTCCAGCGCTTTCCCGCGTTTTCCTCCACCGCTCCAGCACGCCCGCTCCCAAAAACCTGACTAAATGAGCCAAGTCATGTTTCAAGTCCGGCACGTCTATGTCACGCCTGGCTCACAGCCCGCTTCACAAACCGCCCTATTTCCTCACCCACACTACCTGCGCGAACACTATCCACAGGGCTTGCGGATAAGCTGTGGACACGGGCGTAAATTAAGCGGATCGGCGAGATCTAGCGGTGGATAGCCGAAAGCCCAAAGTGTCTCATCCCCCGAAAGCCGATATTATCCACAGCGCCGTCCACAGGCTCATCCACAGCCCAGATCCGCATGCTCGCGCCGTTTCGAACACATTTCCACAGTGTCCACAGCACCTACTACTACCACTACCTATTAACACCCGCATGAACAACAAACGGTCGCCGAGGGTCGGTGCACCCGCGCACCGTAAATTACACTGGTGTAATTACAAAGCCGCTAAATTCTTTTCCTTCCGGGCCCTCCCTCGCGTAAAGTAGCCCTAGACGTTTCTTGTTATTGGGAGGAAGGTTCGCTGTGAAATTGCGGATTGAACACGATGTCTTCGCGGACGCCGTCTCGTGGACGGCACGCACTATCCCCACCCGCCCTTCGCTGCCCATCCTCTCCGGGATCAAAATCGAAGCCAAAGACACCGGCGTCATTGCGCTTTCCTCCTACGATCCCGATATTTCTTCCTATGCCGAAATCACGGGGGATGTGGAAGAAGCCGGAACCATTTTGGTGCATGGGCGCCTGCTAGCCGAATACGCCCGCGCCCTGCCCAATAAGCCCATTGACCTCACGGTTGAAGGAACCAAACTCGATCTGCAATGCGGTTCCTCGCGCATGGTGATGACCTCGATGCCGCTGGAAGATTACCCGGCTGCCCCGCCTCTCGATGGGGTTTCCGGCGTGGTGGACGGCGCGGCCTGGCAGCACGCGGTGGCCCAGGCCGTCACCGCCGCCTCCACCGATGACACCCTCCCGCTTCTCGTCTCGGTCTGCATCGAAATCAACGGTGAAAATATTGCGCTCATGGCAACGGACCGCTACCGCCTGGCCATCGCCAACCTCACCTGGGAACCGGAAGATCCGCAGATTTCCGCGCGCATCCTGGTGCGGGCCAGCCGCCTGTCCGATATCGCTAAGTCCCTCGGCTCGGTGGGTAATGTGCGCATGACCCTGGATACCACCGGCCGTACCGGCCTCATCGGTTTCCGGGCCGCGGACCGCCAGAACGTGGCCCGCCTCATCGACGGGGATTACCCGCAGGTGCGGGCCCTCTTCCCGGATACCGTCAATGGGTACGCCGTGATTGATCGCCTTATGCTGCTCGATGCCATCAAGCGTGCGCGGCTCGTCGTCGAAAAAAATAGTGCGGTGCGCCTGAGCTTCAGCGAAGGCAGCGTGGTTTTGGACGCCGGTCAAAATGATTCGGCACAAACCAGTGAAGCCCTGCCGGCTACCCTCACCGGGGAAGATATTGCGATGGCTTTCAACCCGGCTTACCTGCAAGACGGCCTGACCGCGGTGGATACGCCTTTCGTGCGCCTGTCCTTCACCAGCCCCACGAAACCGGCGGTTATTACCGGCCAGCCCGAAGAAACCGGCTCAGATACGGATGAGTTCCGCCTCCTCCTCATGCCGATTCGCACCTACTCCTAAGGCGCGGGTGTGAGTGTACATCTCTGACTTAGCGCTGGCGGATTTTCGTAATTACCGGCGTGAAGTGGCGCGTTTCCGCCCCGGGGTGACCATCCTCGTGGGCGAAAACGGCCAGGGAAAAACCAATCTGGTGGAGGCCATCGGCTACCTGGCCACCCTCACCTCCCACCGGGTCTCCTCCGATAATGCGCTGATCCGCCAAGGTGCGGCCGCCGGCGTGGTGCAGGCCCGGGTGCTGCGCGGCGAATCGCCCACCACCGTAGAAGTGGAAATTTATGCCGGGCGCGCCAACCGGGCCCGCCTCAATCGCGGGAACGTGCGCCCGATAGAAATTCTTGGCACAATCCGCGCGGTGCTTTTCGCGCCCGAAGATTTGGCGCTTGTGCGCGGCGAACCCGCGGTCCGGCGCGCTTTTCTGGACGACCTCATGGTGCAGCTGCGCCCGCGGCTCGCTTCCGTGAAAAGCGAATACGAGCGCGTGATCCGCCAGCGCGCCGCACTCCTCAAAACAGCCGGAGCCGCGCGCCGCCGCGGGAAAGCCGTGGATCACGCCGCGATTGATGTGTGGGATGAACAGCTGGCCGCCCTCGCCGCCCAGATCGTGGCCGCCCGCGCCGAATTGGTGGCGCGGCTGCGCCCGTACGTCACGGAGATGTACAACGTGGTCTCCGGCAACCGCGGGCACGCCCGTCTCGATTACGCGGCAAACGCGTGGCGCGGCACCTTCACCCTGCCCGATGCCGCCGCGCTTTTAAACGACGACGACGCCAGCTGCCACGCTGTCACCTCCCAGGAAGATGCACTGCGGGATGTGGAAACCGCCCGGGCTTTGCTGCGCTCCCAACTGGATGAACGCCGGGATCAAGAAATTGAGCGGGGTGTGAACCTGGTGGGCCCGCACCGCGATGACCTGCGCTTATCTTTGGGAACCTTGCCGGCCAAAGGCTATGCCAGCCACGGGGAAAGCTGGAGTTTTGCCCTCGCGCTGCGCCTGGCCTGCTGGAAATTACTGAGTGAGGACGGCGAACCTATCCTCCTCCTCGACGATGTTTTTGCCGAACTCGATGCCCGGCGCCGGGAGCGCCTGGCCGAGCTGGTGGCCGGCGCCGAGCAGGTGATTGTGACCGCCGCGGTGGGTGATGACCTGCCCGACAGCCTGCGCGGGGACCGCCTCCATATCGCGGCCGGCAGCATTACCGGGGAGGTTCGCGATGGTGCGTGATGCCGGCGATCTTTTCGCGCTCCACGCCCTGGATGCCGCCCGGGAAGCGGCGTTTCGGCGCGGGGATGTGCGCACTCGCCGCCCCGCTGCCGCCCCCCGCTACCTCGCGGCGAGCGGTGCGGGCGCGCCCGGCGAATCTGGCACCGCTGATCGCATCGGTGACCCGGTGGCCAGCCCCGGCCCGGGCTGGGGCGATGTGGGTTCCGGGGCTCGGCCCTCCTGGCGCGACCCGCATCCGGTCGGTGAACTCCTGGCCCGCACCATCCGCGACCGCGGCTGGCAAAGTCACCTCGATATCGCCTCCGTCTCCGCGCGCTGGGATGCGATTGTGGGACCGAATGTAGCGCGGCACTGCCGTATTGAAGATTTTTCCGACGACGGCGTCCTCACCCTGCGCGCCTCCTCTACCTCGTGGAAAACTCAGATGCGCGCGCTCCTCGCTACCCTTTCCGGGCGGATAGCCGCGGAAATAGGGGAGGGGATCGTCAAGGAGATTGTGATTTTGGGCCCGCATCGGCCCAGTTGGAAGCACGGGCCACTCTCGGTTCCCGGCCGCGGACCCCGCGATACCTACGGCTAGCCAGCCCTACCTATACTGGCTATTCCCAGCCCAGGGCGTGCAGGGCGTCGTCGTCTAAACCGTAAAAATGCCCGACCTCGTGGATAATGGTGACCCCGATTTCCTCCACCAATTCTTCGCGCGTTTCGCACCAGCGCATGAGCGGGCCGCGGAAAATAAAGATGCGGTCGGGAAGTAAGCCGGCATCATCGCCGCGCTCGGTGAGCGCTACCCCGTCGTAAAAACCGAGTACCGCGGGCAGGCCGTCCTCATCGTAATCTTCCGGGCGGAGCATATCGGGTTCGGGCTCCTCCTCCACCAAAAACACCACATTGGGAAGGGAGGTGAGGAAAGCTTCGGGCAGCAGATCGATGGCATCGGCCACCGCCTCCTCGAATTCTTGCTCGGACATCTCCAGCACAGCGGTCCTCCGTCTCAGTTTCGTAGCTGCTTATAGGCTAGAATAGACGAGGGACTCTCCAGCGTAGGTACCTACCAGAACGGCGGTCAATGCGGGAGAGGCCCATTTTTGAGAGTTAGCCTGAAGGAGTGTTCCGCGCGTGTCGGAAACAACGAGTCATCCCGAACCGGTGCAGCAGCCGGAACAAAACCCGGCCTCGCAGCCGGAGCAGAATTCGGCCCCGCAGAATCCGGCCCCGCAGGGCCCTGCGCATCACGTCGGCGAAGTATCCCCCGATCAGTCCTATGACGCATCGAATATTACCGTCCTCGAGGGCCTGGAGGCGGTGCGCAAGCGCCCCGGTATGTATATCGGCTCCACCGGGGAGCGCGGCCTGCACCACCTGGTCTACGAAGTTGTAGATAATTCGGTTGACGAGGCGCTGGCCGGCTACGCGGATACCATCACGGTGACCCTGCGCGAAGATGGCGGGGTGCGCGTGGAAGATAACGGGCGCGGCATCCCGGTGGATATGCATCCCACCGAAGGGCGCCCCGCGGTGGAAGTTGTGATGACCGTGCTGCACGCCGGCGGGAAATTCGGCCAGGGCGGCTACGCGGTGTCCGGCGGCCTGCACGGCGTGGGTGTATCCGTGGTGAATGCGCTCTCCACCCGGATGGAAACCATCGTCAAGCGCGATGGTTATGTATGGCGGATCGCGTACGAAAACGGGGTGCCCACCCGGGAACTGGAACGCGGGGAAGAAACTACCGAAACGGGAACCACCCAAACCTTCTGGGCCAATCCGGATATTTTCGAAACCACGGATTATGATTTCGAAACACTGCGCAAGCGTTTCCACCAGATGGCCTTCCTCAATAAGAACCTGCGTATCAACCTTATTGATGAGCGCCGCTCCGCTACTTCGGAAGGTGATGAAGTCACCGGGGCGGAAGGGGAAGCCGCCGCGGAGGTCCCGGCCAAGCGCGAAGTGTCCTATTGCTATTCCGGCGGGCTGCTTGACTACGTCAAGTTCCTCAACTCGATGAAGAAATCGGACATCATCAATAACGACATCATCTACTTCGAAGCCGAAGATGATGAGAAGCAGATCGAAGTGGAAGTGGCCATGCAGTGGACCTCGGCCTACTCCGAATCGGTCAATACCTTCGCGAATACCATTAACACCACCGAAGGCGGGATGCACGAAGAAGGCTTCCGCTCCGCCCTCACCTCGGTAATCAATAAGTACGCGCGCGAACATGGGCTCCTCAAAGATAAAGACCCGAATCTTTCCGGTGATGATGTGCGCGAAGGCCTCACCGCCGTGATCTCCGTGAAATTGGGCAACCCCCAGTTTGAAGGCCAGACCAAAACCAAGCTCGGGAATACCGAAGCGCGCACCTTCGTGCAGCAGCAGATGTACACCCAGCTCAACGACTGGCTTGATTCTCACCCGGCGGATGCCAAAGAAATTATCCGCAAGGGCACCCAGGCTTTTGCCGCGCGCGCCGCGGCCCGCAAAGCCCGGGAAGCCACCCGCCGCAAATCCGTGCTGGAATCAGCTTCCATGCCCGGCAAGCTCAAGGATTGCACCTCGAATAAACCCGAGGAATGCGAAATTTTCATCGTCGAGGGTGATTCCGCCGGCGGTAGCGCGGTGAACGGCCGCGATCCGGAACACCAGGCGATTATGCCCATCCGCGGCAAGATCCTCAATGTGGAAAAGGCCCGCCTGGATCGGGCGCTTTCCTCGGATACCATCCAATCGCTCATCACCGCTTTCGGCACCGGCATCGGCGATGAATTCGATATCGATAAGCTGCGCTACCACAAGATCATTTTCATGGCCGATGCGGATGTGGATGGCTCGCATATCGCGACCCTCCTGCTCACCCTGGTGTACCGCTATATGCGCCCGCTGATCGAAGCCGGGCACGTCTTCCTGGCCATGCCCCCGCTCTACCGCATCAAGTGGACGAACGCCCCGCATTCTTACGTGTTCTCGGATCGGGAACGCGATGAGGTGCTCGAAGAAGGCAAGGTCAAGGGCTGGCGGCTGCCTCGCGAAGAATCCCAGCGCATCCAGCGTTACAAGGGTCTGGGTGAAATGAACGCGGAGGAACTGTGGGATACCACCATGAATCCGGAATTCCGCACCCTTAAGCAGGTCTCCATCGGGGAGGCCGCCGCAACCGACGAAACCTTCAGTGTTCTTATGGGCGAAGATGTGGATTCTCGCCGCGGCTTCATTCAACGTAATGCGCACGACGTGCGCTTCCTCGATATCTAGGATTTGTCATCATTATGAGCGAAAGCGAAACGACGTCCACGTATAATCACGGCGCGATTATGGAGGTGGATCTCCAGCGCGAAATGGAGAGTTCCTACCTCGATTACGCCATGTCCGTTATTGTGGGTCGCGCGCTGCCGGACGTGCGCGATGGCCTCAAGCCCGTGCATCGGCGCGTTATCTACGCGATGTACGACGGCGGATACCGGCCAGATTCCTCCTTCTCCAAGTCAGCGAAAATCGTGGGCGATGTTATGGGGCATTACCACCCCCACGGCGACGCCGCGATTTATGACACGATGGTGCGCCTGGCCCAACCCTGGTCCATGCGCTACCCGCTAGTATCGGGCCAGGGAAACTTCGGTACCTCCGGTGATCTGGGGGCGGCCGCGCCGCGGTACACGGAAGCGCGCATGGCTCCCCTCGCCCTGGAAATGGTGCGGGATATCAAGGAAAATACGGTTGATTTCGAGCCGAATTACGATGGCTCGCTTATGGAACCGACCATCCTCACCTCCCGCTTCCCGAACCTGCTGGTCAATGGCTCCGAAGGTATCGCGGTGGGTATGGCGACCCGCATCCCCCCGCATAACCTGCGCGAAGTGAATGACGGCGTGCAGTGGTACCTCGCCCACCCGGATACTTCCCGGGAAGAACTCCTGGGCGAGCTCATGCGCCGTATCAAGGGCCCGGATTTCCCCACCGGGGCAACGATCCTGGGAACCCGCGGTATCGAGGATGCCTACCGGACCGGGCGCGGGTCCATCACCCAGCGCGCCGTGGTGGAAGTCGATGAGATCGGGGGCCGTACCTGCCTGGTCATCACCGATCTGCCCTACCAGGTCAATCCGGATCGGCTGCTGGACAAAATGGTGGAGGGCATCAAGGATGGCCGCCTCCCGGGCATTGCTGATATTCGCGATGAGACCTCCGGGCGGGCCGGCCAGCGGATCGTCGTCGTTCTTAAACGCGACGCGGTACCGAAGGTGGTCCTCAATAATCTTTACAAGCATACGCAACTGCAAAATAATTTCCCGGCGAATATGTTGGCGCTGGTGGACGGGGTGCCGCGCACGCTTTCCCTGGACGGTTTCGTGCGGCACTGGGTCGCACACCAGATGGACGTGATCCGCCGGCGCACCGAATACCGCCTCAATGAGGCGCTCAAGCGCATGCATATTCTGGAGGGCTACCTCAAGGCCCTCGATGCTCTCGATGAAGTTATTGCGCTGATTCGGGCGTCGGCCACCGTGGACGTGGCCCGCACCGGCCTTATGGAACTCCTCGATATTGATGAGGACCAGGCCAATGCGATTCTGGAAATGCAGCTGCGCCGCCTGGCCGCCCTGGAACGCCAGAAGATCCTGGACGAATACGAAGAAAAGCGGGCCCTCGTGGAGGATTACCGCGGGATTCTGGCTTCTGAGGATCGCCAGCGCTCCATTATTTCCGAAGAACTCCAGGCCATTACCGATAAGTACGGTGATGAGCGGCGCACCACCATCCTTCCCTACGACGGGGAGATGAGCGTGGAAGACCTCATCCCCGAAGAGGACGTGGTGGTCACGGTCACGCGCTCGGGTTACGTCAAGCGCACCAAGGTGAGCGAATACCGCGCCCAGCACCGCGGCGGCAAGGGGATTCGCGGGGCCTCGCTGCGCGTGGATGATGTGGTCGATCACTTCGGGATTGCCTCCACCCACGATTGGCATTTGTTCTTCACGAACCTCGGGCGGGTGTACCGCCTCAAGGGTTACGAGCTTCCCGAGGGTGGGCGCGATGCCAAGGGCCAGCACGTGGCGAATCTGCTGGCCTTCCAGCCTGGGGAAACGATCGCGGCGGTGCGTTCGATTCGCAGTTACGACGACGCAAAGTACCTGGTGCTCGCCACGAAGTCCGGGCTGGTGAAGAAGACCCCGCTCCAGGATTACGATTCCCCGCGCTCGGGCGGTTTGATTGCGATTAAGCTGCGCGAGCTCGCGGATGGGTCCAGCGATGAGGTGGTGGCCGCTTCCCTCGTGGATGAGGCCGATGACCTGCTGCTCGTCTCCCGCCACGGGATGTCCTTGCGGTTCACCGCGGATGCGGAAGCGCTGCGGCCGATGGGCCGGGCGGCTTCCGGGGTGACGGGTATGAAATTCCGCGGGGATGATTCGTTGCTGACCATGGACGTTGTGCATGATGATTCCCAGGTGTTCGTGATGACCGAGCAGGGCTTTGCCAAGCGCACCAGCGCGGATGAATACCGGGTGCAGGGGCGTGCCGGCATGGGTATTAAGGTGGCAAAGCTGACCGAGGCCCGCGGGGATCTGGTGGGCGCGCTCATGGTGTCCAGCGGTGACGAGGTGCTCGCTATTATGGAATCGGGCAAGGTGATGCGCGCCGCGGTTGATGAAGTGTCGCTCACCGGCCGCAACACCCAGGGCGTTACTTTCGTGCGGCCCGATAAGGGTGACAGAATTATTGCTGTCGCGCGTAATGCTGAGGTGGAGATCGAAGAAGAGGTCCCCGCCGCAGGCGAGCAGCCGGCAGCGGAGGCATCCGCGGAATCTTCGGAAGCTGCTGAGGTGACGGAACCCACGGCAGCTGCGGAAGATGCGGAATCTACAGAACCGGCCGCTGAAACCTTGGAGAACTGAGATGACAGATACACAACACACTCCGGAAAGCGGGCCCGGCCGCGGGCGTGAGGGCGCGGGGCTGGAGGCCACCCGGGTGCGCGGGGCCATGCCCGTGGCGGCGGAGGGCCACACCGGTCCGGCTGCTTCCACTGCTTCCGCGCCGGCGCATTCAGCTATGCAGTACGACGGCGCCGCTGGCGCCCCGGCGCGGGCCGCCAGCGGATCAGCTGGCCCGGCCGTGGGCGGGGCAGCTACCGGGCATCGGGCCAGCGCCTACCCGCGGGTTTCCGCCCCGGAAGGTGCTGCTCCCGCGAAGCAGACCGTGGGCATTCGTCGGATCCGGATGACTATCGCCAAGGTGGAGCCGATGTCCGCCATGAAAATCGGCTTCCTGCTGTCCGTGGCGATTGGCGTGATGATCGTGATCGCGATGATGCTTATCTGGTTCGTGCTGGATGGCATGCACGTGTTCTCGCAGATGTCGGATCTATTTGAGACCCTCGGCAATGAAGAATTGCTGCGGGTGGGCGAATACATGGAATTTGGCCGCTGGATGGCTTTTGCGGTGCTGGTGGGGATTATTCATATTGTGCTTCTGACCGCGCTCTCCGCGATCGCGGCGCTGATCTATAACCTCTTCGCGGCTCTGGTGGGAGGACTGCGCTTGACAGTCACCGATGAGTAGGGCGCGCGCCCCGTGGTGGCTGTGGGTTATCCGCTACCTTGTGCTGGCCCTGGGCCTGTTCATTATGGGCTTCGGTATCCAGCTGGCTATTGCCTCCGACCTGGGTACCTCCCCGATTTCTTCGCTCCCTTACGTGGTTTCGCGTATGACGCCAATCTCGGTGGGCACCCTGACCGGGTGCATGCACGTGGTCTTCATCGTGATTCAGCTGGCTTTGCTGCGCCGCGAATTCCCGCCGCTGGAATTTCTGCAATTACCGATGGCCCTGCTCATGGCCACCGGCATCGACGCGGCCGGCGCGATCCTCGGCCCGATCACCTACTCGAGTTACACCCACCAGTGGCTGCTGTGCCTGGGCGGGGTGGCGGTGCTCGCGGTGGGAATCTGCGTGGAGGTGAGCTCCGGGGCGGTCGTCAACGCCGGTGAAGGCGTGGTCATCGCGATCTACCGAAAAACAGTGCGCCGCTTCGGTGTGCATCGCTGGACTAATTTCGGCGCCATCAAGGTCTATAACGACGCCGCCCTGGTTGCTCTGGCCACCGCATTGTCGTTCGCGGTGCTCGGGGAGCTCGTGGGCGTGCGCGAAGGCACCCTCGCGGCGGCCGTGCTCACCGGCCCGGCCATCCGCTTGGTGACTCCCTGGCTCGGGGTGCCGCTGCGCCGGCTGCTGCGGCTCGCCTAGCCATCAGCCGGCTGGGCGCGCCGGCTTCGCCGGCGCCGGCGTCGTCGTAAAAAATGCGCGCGCAGGTGCGGGTTCCTGGGCGTAAAAGCGGTGTTTACGCACGCCATCGGGCCGGTGTGACGCGAACCGCAAGCGAAACGATTTGGAAACGGCGGCTCGCCGGTGTAAACTCATGTGGTCACCGGGCCTATAGCTCAGTTGGTTAGAGCGCAGTCCTGATAAGACTGAGGTCGATGGTTCGAGTCCATCTAGGCCCACGGTTACGAGGAGGGTTATGAAACGGGTTGGTTTCTTCCTCGGCTCGCTTGCTGCTGGATGTTGTGCTGTCGCTGCCCTGGTGCACGTGATGGATGAGCATTCTCGTTGGCACCACGTTCCGGATCCCGCGCCGGAATCTTAGGGGCTATGGCGCAATTGGTAGCGCACCTGCTTTGCAAGCAGGGGGTTAGGGGTTCGAGTCCCCTTAGCTCCACCAGATTTTCTTTGATACTTGGCCATTAGCCCGCCGTAAAGTGTGCGTATGAGCACCGTTTTCTCCCATTATTGGGTGTCTTATGCACACTTTGGTGCGCCCGCGCCGCTGGTGCTGGAAGGCGGCGGCCTACCAGAGCCTGCCGGCCTGATGGCCTTGCCAGTCCCGTCAGCAAAATGTACGTGGGTGACAGTTTTCCGCTGGTTTTATGTTCCTGACGTACATTTTGTGGCCCGTCCGGTCCGAAATGTACATTCTGTGAAGCCGGAAGCCGAGGCCCATTCAGGATAAACGTAACCCCGGCGATTCAGCCGAGGCTGGTGATCGTTCCGGGGTCTTCGCGAGTAATCCTACGGGAAATCCGAACAAAGTCAACAGTGTATCGACGCACGTAAAGGGCCGGGCTGGTGCTGCTCCTGGTCGTGGCCACGCGCCACAGCCGCGGGGTGGGCAGAGGCGCCAAAGTGCGTATTTCGAACCATCCATCGTCCCCGTCAAGTGCGCGTTAGAGACACGAAATCGGGTGCAAACGGTGCTCTCCCTCGCACTTCGTTCCTGACTTGGCTCATTTAGTGCGACTTTGGCAGTGACTCGATAAGCACGGCCACATCCGCCGGCAGCGGGGTGCGAGCATGAACGACCTGCCCGCCGACCTCAAGCGTGAACGAGCGGTACTTCTTCAACGTCCGCACCAACCGTTTCAACGACACACCCGTGGCCTGCTCAAGAACATGCCCGCACGCCATCGCTACCATCACAATCGTTAAATGCGCCTGGATCGAGTCTTCTTTACGGTGAAAGATCGGACGCGCCCGTAAATCCGACTTCGCCATCCGGAAAGACTTCTCGATACGGAATAACTGGCGATAAAACCCGATCACCGCACCAGCATCCAAATCCAACCGATTCGTCTCATATCCCTTAATCCCAGCCAACGCAAGATGCTTATCCGCTAATGCCTGGTTCACGCGCTTATTGGGAGCTTGCAAGTCAACATACCGGTTACGCTTGACCGGTATTTTCCCTTCCACCGCACGCCTGGCCTTGTCTAACTGTTCTTTCACACCCCGCCGCGTGCGCCGAGCCCGATCCTTCGAGTACTGATAATAAACAACCGACTCCACCACACCCACACCCTGGCCAGCGGCTTTGCTAGCATGGTTTTCTTGGCGCCAGACCTGACCATCCACATAGTCTTTACCCGGATTCTCTTCACGCCACTTTGCGATAGGGACAGGGATATCACGTTCTTTCGTGCCCAGAATATAGCCCAGACCAGCCCCGATAATCTCTTGCTTGTTAGAAGCTGAGAACATTCCCGCATCAGCCACAACCGTGATATCGGTAAGCCGGTAGACACGCCTGAGGCGTTCAATCATGGGTAGCATCGTGTGGGTCTTGGCCCGGTTTCCTTCAAACCCACCAATCGCCAACGGCAACCCGCAGGCGTCGGTGAGCATCCCGACCGTGATCTGCGGGTCAATACGGCGTTCTTTCGAATAGCCAGGTTTACGTAACTCGTCTTCTTTATCCGTCTCGAAATATAAGGTTGTTACATCGTAAAGGACGAGAACGCCTGGCCCGATACCCGCATGCCTTGCTAGCGTGGCCGTGATTCTGTCACGGAATTCTTCTTCCGCGTAACGGGGCAGGTGGCGTTTAATCGTGGAATACGAAGCCGAGCCTGCCCCGACTTCGGCGAGAGTTTCGATGGAATCAAACTTGGAGCCCGGGTGGATAATCCTGGCGGCCACCAGATCGTAGAACACCGGGTCATGATTGGTTGGCGGGCCTAGTTCCAGGAAATCAAAAGCCCCACGGATCGCGTCGAGGAGGTAGCCGGCACGCGAGCTGGCCACGGTCAAGGGATTATCCACCGAACCACTAGCCACGCGCGTCGGCGCTGTCTCAACGCCCGTCTCCAGGTCTAAAGAGAGCTGGTCCCCGTCGATCAAGCGCTGGGCCTGGGCTTTTAAGAGCGCGAGTTCACCGGGCGTGTGGGCTGAACCAATGTGCTCGAGTACGGGCTTGCGATCCACGTAACGCCACACGACTTGTACCGCGGTAGCGCCCGACTTGGTTATCACGGTACGAATCCGGGGTCGTGGCATACCACATAGCCTACCCCCAACCCGTTAGTACGACATTTCACCCACGAACGAGACAAAACCCCAGGCCACAACGTCAATATGAAACCTATCACGCCAAAATGAGCCAAGTCAGGTTAGAGACACGAAATCGGGTGCAAACGGTGCTCTCCCTCGCACTTCGTTTGCGAACCAGGTTCGTGCGGGTCCAGGCTGGATCCAAGCCAACGACACGCCGCCATTAGCAACTACTTTGTCTATTAACCCTTAACCCGCGCTACATGCGAGACACCCGGTGGGCTAACACCGGGTGTCTCTGATGGATAGGAGTTCCCTATGGATTCAAGCGAAAAATCTATCCTGATTCAAATGATATGGCGGATTGTCGTAGAGCGCAATTAGGAAAGACTGCGGGAATTGTTTGAGGTGGTGACATCCACGCTTGACATATTTTCCAGCCGATAGTGAATAGTTGACCATAAGCTGAGGGCATAGTTACACCATTAGTCCGCTTATCTGCCCCTTCCTGACTTGGCTCATTTAGTCAGACGGTATCGGTTCAATCCTCTGCGGCTATACGCATGACCTCGTCCATGGAATACCGAATTCCGTCGTCTTGCTCCCGCGCCTGCCGATAGAGTTCCGTATCAATAATTTCTTCAACGAAGTCGCTCGCGCGCTACAAACTGTCTACTGCATCGCCCACAAACTGACGACTGGAATCCCCACAAACTGACGACTCAATTTCCGATAAACTGACGACTATATGGTCCATGAACTGACGACTCCGCCCCAAAAGCGCGAGATATCAGGGAAAATGAAAGCAGGCGATATGGCTCAGGAAAGTATCTCCTACCGCCCTCGGCTGGCCGATAGCGAGCTGGAGGAGGCCCTGGCGCGCGCCGGCGGTGTGCTCGTGACCGGGCCCAAGGGATGCGGGAAAACGGAAACGGCTCGCCGGTATGCCAAGAGCGCGATCCAGGCGGATATCGATCCGCAGCTCGAACAGCAATTGGCGGTGCTCCCGCAGCTTGTCCTTGAGGGCGATACCCCGCGGCTCGTGGACGAATGGCAGGTTTTCCCGGTGCTATGGGATTTGGCCCGGCATGAAATTGATCGGCGCCACCGTCCGGGCCAGTTCATTTTTACTGGCTCCACCGCTCCCGGCGAGGGCGCCGCCCGCCATAGCGGCGCGGGGCGGTTCGCGCGCCTCGTGATGGGGACCATGACCTTCGCGGAAACCGGGCATAGCGACAGCGCCGTCTCCCTGCGTGAGCTTGTGCAATTACCGCCCGGAGCTGCGATTACTCCGGCCTCCTCATCCCTCACCGTCCCGGATATTGCCCAGCGCATCGCGCACGGGGGTTGGCCGGGCAACCTTGAGCTCAACACGGAACAAGCTCGTGCTAATAATCGTGATTATCTGGAGACCGTCTGCGCCGTCGACATTAGAATCCCGGACAATACATATCGCGACCCGCAGCGCGTCGCGGCCCTCCTCACCTCCCTCGCGCGCGGAACCGCAACGGAAATGTCCGTCAGCGCCCTGGCGCGCGATACCGGCCTGGCGCGCGATTCGGTGCGTGATTACCTCGATTCTTTGCAGCGAATTTTTATTACGACGCCGCAGCCAGCCTGGCGCGCGCATCTTCGCTCCGCAGCTCCGCTCCGAGAAGCGCCCAAGCACCACCTGACCGATCCGGCGCTTGCCGCTGCCGCATTGCACGCGAGCGAGCGCGAACTCCTGGACGACCTGGAGTTTCTCGGGCAGCTTTTCGAATCCCAGGTTGTGCACGATCTGCGCTACCTGGCTCGTACCGATATTTATCATGGCCGCAGCGCTGATGGGCTGGAAGTGGATGCCATCCTGGATATTGGTGGGCGAACGGTGCTGGTCGAAGTAAAACTCGGCTCGGTCCCGAGCATTATTGATGGGGCAGCCGCGAATCTACAGCGGTTCGCGCAGCGGTATGTGAAAAGTCCGGATCCGCTGCTCGTGGTGGTGACCGGATCAGGCCTGAGTTACACCCGCCCCGATGGCGTGCACGTGGTGGCCTTCGGAAACCTCGGCGCCTGAGTGATCATGACTGGCGTGAGCGCCGCGCTTCGCACCCCACACCTGAGCGATAGTGGCGGTGACGGGAAACGTACGCCCGCACCTCGCGCGCGTGCCACCCGCGCCTCCCGCCCCGCCAGCCCACCATCAGGCGCTTTCCAGCGCCCTCCCAGGCCGCGCGGTACCCTAGAGATGCCGGGCAAAGCAGCCCGGATCCGAACATGTATCCGAACATAGACGTCCAGGAAGCGATGGTGAGGAACCATGCACACCGAGTCCCCGGGCCTTGACCGCAATGCCCCCACTCCGATTTTTCGGCAGCTCGCCACCTGGATGCGTGAACAAGTGAGCACCGGCGCGTGGCGCCGCGGCGACCAGCTCCCCATGGAAATCACCCTCGCCGAACAGCTCAATGTGGCCCGGGGGACCCTGCGCAAAGCCGTGGACCAGCTCATCGACGAAGGTCTGCTGGTGCGGGTGCGCGGGCGCGGCACCTTCATCGCCCACGATATTGTGCGCTCCCCGCTCACCTCCTCCCTCACCACCCTCGCCGAAGAACTTGAGCAGCGCGGCATCGACTACACCACCCGGGTGCTCGCCCAGGAAGTTATCCCCGCCCCGCCCCCGATTGCCGCCGCTCTGGGAGTAGACGGCAATATTTTCCACCTGCGCCGCATGCGTGGCGATGCCGAAGGCTCCATCACCCTCCTCGATAATTGGGTGATCCTCCCCCCGCTCTGCGCGGAACGCGCCGTCCTCGTCAAACAGGATTACGAGGCGAATTCCCTTTTCGGCACCCTGGAAAACGGCCTCGGCATCGCCCTCTCCCACGGCAGCCGCACCATCTCCGCCGTCGGGGCCGACCGCAACCTCGCGCTCATCCTCGCCGTTCCACACGGCTTCCCACTCATCGACATGAAACAGGTCACCTACGACGCCTCCGACCGCCCGGTAGAAACCTCGCGCATCTGGATCCGCCCGGACCGCCTGCGGATTCACTCCATCGTGCACCGCACCCCGCTGCCGTCGTAAAGGCTGCGCGCTTTCCGGGGTGCCCGTTGCGGCGGGCGTCCCGTTGCGGCACGTCCCGTTGTCGCGTGGTCACCCCCGAACCCACGGCCGGCCGCCCGCGCGCCGTCCTAAACCTGTCCACTAGCTGTACCTACTTGTATATACTTGTTCACACTGCTACCCTCGCCTTAACGCACGAGTTCAAGGGGGAGCAATGCGAATACTTGTTGTCGGCGGCTACGGCGTCGGCCTGTCATTTTTCACCGAGCGCCCGCCCGCGGATGGAGAAACCATCTCCGGGGCGCGCTTCAGCCAGGAACACGGCGGCAAAGCATCCAACCAGGCAGTCGGGGTGGCTCGGCTGGGAATCCCGGTTAGCTTACTCACCGCCGTCGGCTCGGATTGGTACGCCCACGCCGCGCGCGAGATGTGGGCGGCCGAGGGCGTGGACGCCTCCGCCGTCGTCACCAAAGAAGGCGTCACCATGGTCGGTGCGATTATCACGGACGCCACCGGAGAAAATCGCATTATCCTCGCCAACGGGGTTTTAGACCAGCTCAGCCCGGCAGATATCGGCGCGCACGCCGCCATATTTGAAAGCGCGGATACCGTCCTTATTTCCTGCGAAATTCCCGCGCCTAGCGTAGCGCGCGCGATTACCTTCGGGCGCGCGGCCGGGGCGCGCGTCATCCTCAACCCGGCCCCGGTGCCGCGCCTGCCCGAACACGTGTTACGCCAGGTCGACGTCATCACGCCGAACGAAACGGAAGCGCTCGCTCTCTTGCAGATGTTGGGGAACGACGACGCCGCCACCACGCTCGCGGCCCTTCCGCCCCAAGAAAAAACCGCCCGCATCGCCCAAGCCCTGGAGTGCACCGTGGTGCTCACCCACGGAGCGGAGGGCTGCTATGTGTGCGAAAGCGGGGGCCAGCCGCAGAAAATCCCAGCTGAGACGCCCCGCGCTGTTGTGGATACCACCGGGGCTGGCGATGCTACGAACGCGGCGCTCGCGGCGGCCCTCACCTGCGGGGCAAAGCCCGCGGAGGCGGCTCGCTTCGCGAATTGCGCTGGCTCTGTTACCGTAGAAGCGGAAGGAGTGCTGCCGGGTATACCCAGCATTGATGATCTTCACACCCGCTTCGGTGCCGAACGCTGCGCCGTCGTACTTCCACGTAACTCATAACAATCCGAACGGAAGGATAAATAATGGAAAAACCCACGCGTATCGCGCCGGAAGCTATGACGAATCCGCGCGATTTAGCCCCGTATATTCAACACACACTCATTAAGATCGGAACCACGCGGGCCGAATCGATCCGGCACGCGGAGCAGGCCATTGAATATGGATTCAACGCGGCGATGGTTGCCGGATCCCAGGTGCCCATTACCGCGAAGGTGCTGGAAGGTACCGGGATCGAGGTGGCCTCCGCGCTCGATTTCCCGACCACCGGGGTGATGACCTCGGCCGGGAAAGCCGCGGAAGCCGAAGCGCTGGTGAAGGCCGGCGCCACCCAAATTGATATCGGGGTGCAGATCGGGTGGCTCAAGGACGGCGAATATGACAAGTTCCGCGAGGATATTGCCGGCGTCGTCGCCGCGGGTGTGCCCGTTAAAGTGATGCTCGAACTGCCGCTCCTCACCGAGGCCGAACGCCGCGCCGCGGTGGAACTCTCCGTGGAAGCCGGCGCGAAATACCTCAAAAATGCGTCTTCCGGTTCGGTGGAAAAGGCGAGCGTTGAATCGATTAAATTCCTGAAAAGCCTGGCGCCCGCGGGCGTTCTCATCAAGGGGTCGGGCGGCATCTCCACCTTTGACCACGCACTATCGTTGATCCGGGCCGGAGCGGCCCTGGTGGGATCCTCGAACTCGGTTGCCATTGTGACCGGGGAAAACGGCCACGAAAGTTACTAGTGTAGGTTGACTGCTGCCAAGAAATTCGAACCGGCGTTTGTCGGGAATCAACACACCTTCGAACTCTGCTCATAACACCCATATTGTAGATTCGCAACAAGTTGTATACACTTGTCCATACAGATAAAAATCTGTATTCCTGCGCAATGATGCGCAGTCCGCCCCCTTACGACGTTGTAAAACAGGGAGAAATAAAATGATACGACTCATTCATGACACCGATACTGCCCAAGATGATGCCTTTGCACTCATGATTGGCCTGCGTCACCCGGAAACTCGGGTTGAAGCTGTCACTATCAACTACGGCAATATCGAATTCGATCAGATGGTCAAAAACGCCCTCTATACCATCGAAGTGGCAGACCTTGACTACAAAGTTCCGGTCTACAAGGGATGCAGGTTGCCCCTGATTGTCCCGCATGACGATTCGTCATACGTACACGGAAAAGACGGTTTTGGGGATGTTGGTTTCCCCGACCCGCAGCAACAACCAGAATCCGAACATGCCGTGGATGCCCTCATCCGAATTATTAATGAGAACCCGGGAGAGATCAGCATTGTTGCGCAGGCTCCTCTGACTAATATCGCCACGGCTGTTTCCATGGATCGTTCTCTTCCGGAGAAGGTCAAGCATTTGTACATCATGGGTGGCCAGAGCCCGTATGGTCCGGGTAACGTCACCGCAGCAGCAGAAGCGAATTTCTGGCATGATCCTGAGGCTGCCAAGCTCGTGCTCCAGGCTGGTTTCAAGATAACGATCTTGACCTGGGATCTCACGATGCGCCAAGGCCGGCTCTCCCGTAAGCAGCTAAAAGAAATTGAGGATCTGAAGACTCCGCAATCGGAATTCTTCACGAAGGCAAATGCTGTATCTGTTAAATACGTAGAGAAGACGCACGGAGTTGAGGGATCAACGCATCCAGATTCTCTCGCGGCCGCCGTCGCCGTAAATCCGGACATCATTACTCGCGCCGAAGAATATTTCGTCGATGTTGAGGCTGATTCCGAACTTACGCGGGGATACATGTTTGTCGATGTTGTCAATCGATCCGGTAAGCAACCTAACGCCCGTGTTGTCCACGAGATCGACCAGGAAGCATTCTTCCAGACGATCTTGAACTCGCTCAGGTAGAGCCAATCCATCTAATAAGTGAGGTCAGCATGGACGAACGAGAGAACAAACCCGCCGAAGGCGCATCGGTATCGCCAAGTACCGATCTGTATTCAGGAAAAGCACTTTTTGCGCTTATGGTCACGCTCATTACGGCGGTGTTGTCTTATCAACTTAACGCGAGCATGATCACTCCGGCTTTGCCGAATATCGGTGAGAGCTATGCGATCAGTGAATCGACTGTTGGCTTAGTCTCGTCCCTGTTCTTTCTTGCCGGATCAATTGCCGGTGTGGTTCTTACCCGCTGGAGTGATTTTATTGGCAGGAAGAAGATGCTCATCTATGTGCTGCTTGTTTTACTTGTAGGCACAATCATCTGCGCGGTTGCACCGAACTTTACAATATTTATGGTCGGGCGCGTTTTGCAGGGTGCCTCGGGTGCAACATTCCAGCTGACGTACATGATTCTGAGTGAATCCGTGACCGCAAAGACCTTCGGCACGATGATGGGTTTTATTACTGCGATCAACGGTGGCGTCGGTGGGCTGGATGGCTGGCTCGGTGGAGTGATGGTGGAGAAGTGGGGCTTCCGGTCTCTATTCATCCTCATTGCCGTTTTGGTAGTGCTTGCTGCGATCCTTATCAATCGGGGAATTTCTACTGAACATGAGAGGGCAGGCAGCGGCAAAATGGATTGGGGCGGTTCGGCAGCGATGTCGATCACACTGATTATGCTGACATATTTTGTCACATTCGGAGGATCGCACGGTTGGCTCTCCGTTCCAGCTATTGGCTTCTTCGCCGGAACTGTGGTGTCAGCGGCAGCCTTCTACATTATCGAGGTCCGCAGCGAATCACCCTTGTTTGCGATGGAGCATCTCGGATCGCGCCACGTGTGGCCGTTGATTCTGACCACGTTGTTCGCGCTATCCTCAGTATTCGCCGTCATTAACTTTACGGTCGCGATTTTTGCTCAGAGTACTGACGTTGGTTACGGGCTGGATGCGGGTACTGCCGCATTGCTTTTCCTCATGCCGCCGGCAATGGTAGGTCTCATTGCGGCGCCTATATCAGGACGGTTGGCAGGGAAAATCGGATGGCTCACCGTACTTCGCGTGGGCATGGCTATATCAATTGCCGCGATGGTAGTGATCTATTTGTATCTCGACTCGCGGTGGGTGGTTTGTGCCATGATCTTCCTGCTGGGTGTGAGTTACAACGGCATGATTCTCACAATGGTAAATGGGCTTGGCGTACTCCTTGCTCCGCCAGAGGCTCCGGGTTCACTTCCAGGATTCAACGGCGCAGCCTTCGGCATTGGTGCGAGTTTGGGTATTTCCATCGTCGCTCCCTTTGTTGGAACCTTCGAAGGATTCAGGACAGCCGTGCTCATCTCGGTCGGGATAGCCATCCTCGGATTGCTAACGGCATTTGTGCTCAAGCCACGAGTAGGGCAGAAGATCTAAACCGGGCTGCGGCCGGGTAGTAAACCCGCGGGTGGCGTTCTTCCTGAGCGCTGCCCGCGGGTTTTTCTGCCGTGCAGTTATGCACGTTGCAGCGAGCCCGCGGCCCCGCTTTTCTCGGTAGGGTGGAAGCGTTAACACCGCATGCATAAGATCCGCACGCAAAGGATAGTTGTGACAACGCAGCACGTTTCCCGGCGCCGGCGCCCGCCGAGTTCACGCCACTACACCGCCACCCAATTGCACCATGCCCGCCTGGCGGTGAGCGCGCTCTTCTTCACCAACGGCGCCATTTTCGCCAATATCGTGCCACGCTTCCCCGAAATCAAGCGGATCCACGAGCTCGACAACGCCGTGTACGGCCTCGCGCTCGCGGCCTTCCCGGCCGGCGGCATCATCGCAGGTGTATTTGCCGCGCCGCTCATCCGAAAATTCGGTTCCGCGCCGGTGGCGGTGGCCGGCACGCTGCTCACCGCGCTCGGCCTTATTATGGCGGGCGTGGGCCCCACGGGAATCTTCTTCGCGGCCGGCATGTTTCTCGGCGGCGCCTGCGATGCCGCCACGGACGTTGGCCAAAACGCGCACGGCCTGCGGGTCCAGCGCCACTACGGGCGCTCAATTATTAACACCTTCCACGCCACCTGGTCCGTGGGCGCGATGAGCGGCGGCCTCATGTCCGCTGCCGCGATCGGGATCGGATTATCGGTGCCCACGCATATGGTGCTGTCCGGAATACTGTGGGCCGTGGTTGCGTTGGTGGCCCGGCGCTTCTGTTTACCTGGGAACGACGCCGCAGACCCCGGGCCAAGCGGTACTTCTGCAGGTCACGTTGGTGGCGGGGCAGGCGATGCGGGGGAAGTGGCGTCGTCGTCGGCCCTTAATGCGGCCACGCAAGAAGCCGAGCCCACCGGGTCAAGCGAGTCGTCCGGGACTTCGGGGCCTCTCACGCTTCGGACCGTGGCGATGCTGGGTGCGCTGGTGCTCATTGCCACGATGGGCGGGCTGATTGAGGACGCTGGGTCGAGTTGGGCGACGTTGTATGTGGGGCAGCTCGGTGCTGCGGGCGGGTTGGCTGCCGCGGGTTATGTGGGTTTGGTCGGCTCGCAATTTGTGGGGCGGCTGCTGGGCGATGGGCTGGTGGATCGCTTCGGGCGGCGCACCGTGGCCCAGGGCGGGGCGGCGCTCATTACCGCGGGGATGGGGCTGGCGCTGCTGTTCCCGAGCGTGCTTGGCACGATTGCCGGTTTCGCGGTGGCCGGTTTTGGTTCGGCCACGCTGGTGCCGGCCGCGATCCAGCAAGCCGACGAACTTCCTGGCCTCAAGCCGGGCACGGGCCTGACCGCGATTTCCTGGCTTATGCGCATCGGTTTCCTGGTGTCTCCGCCGATTGTGGGGATGGTGGCCGATACGTTTGGGCTGCGCACCGGCCTGTGCGTGGTGCCTTTCGCCGGCATCACGGTGCTCCTCCTCAGCGGGACGCTGAGCCAGGGCGCGCGGGATGAGCGGCACATCCCCGCGCCGCCGCGGCCCAGCGTCCGGGAGGAAGAAGAGAGCTAATGCTCTCGGATTTCGTACCTTTTAGTACATATCTGTTTTCACATTGAATGCGGATACGACCCGGTGGATTTCGTCATCACTGAGGCCGGTTCCCTTTCCACCGCTTGCGGCGTTCATGTGTTCGTACATGGCGCCGGTTTCGAGGTATTCGATGGTATCGACCGCAGAAAGCGCGGAGGAATCCGAACGAACCATAATTCCGTGCTTGGCCCAGAGTGCGATGCGATGATCGCGAAGTCCGATCACATTGTTCTCCATAAGTTCATCGCTACCGGGAACCATGAATTCGAGCACGGCGATCCCTTCGGGAACCTGAACGATGGTTTCCGGCTCCCACCGGAAGATCATGCGATTGAAATCCTTGTTGTTCAGAGTCTCGGGAATATGTGAGAGGGCAACGAGGTACGGAGGCTGCGCGTGCACAATAGCCTGGAAACTCACGCCGCGCTGAGCCACCTGGTCGTTATGCACTGCAAGATGCGAATTGAATTCGCTCGTGGGGCGCTGATACGCCTTGTTCGGATGCGTGTACCAGGTACCGGTTTCCCCGCCTTCGTCCACAATGAAGGCCGAAACATTCTTTTCGGGTGCGTCAGCTACTTCACGTAAACGGCATCCTGATCCGGTCACGAACACCGTTCGTCCCGCCAGAGCAGGTACCTTCCAGGGAAGCTTCACGTTGGCCTGTTTCTCCGGGAAAACTGATTCGAGATCGGTATCCCAATCAACGGAAATAGAGATATTTCCGGCGCCAGCTTCCGCGGCGTGCAGGTGGTCAAGACGACGTCCGGTCACTCCCATTTGTTCCAGGAGGGCGTCAACAGTTAATTGAGAAGTCATGGTCTCTCCATCCTTATTAGAAAACTCGACGTCGGGCTTCTTGCCAAACGCTGTGATTGTTCTGGGGTGTATAGCTGGTGAGTTCGGTCGATGCACGCACAACCTCACGCAGCGAGGTAAGTGAATCCGATATCGAACCAGCCGTTCGTGCCTGGAGTAAAAGATTTCCAAGCGCCGTTGCTTCCGTGGGGCCTGCGACGACGGGAAGTCCGCACGCATCGGCAGTTAGCTGACACAGTAATTTGTTCTGAGATCCTCCTCCGACGATATGGATGACATCTATATCCACCTGCGCAAGGCGGGCAGCCTGCTCGATGGTGTGGGCATGTGCAAGAGCTAGGGAATCGGTGATGCAACGGGCATATTCCCCAATATCCCGGGGGCGCGGTTGTCCACTTGCTTCAGCCAGGCAATCAATTCGCGCGATCATATCTCCCGGTGTTGCGAAGATCGGGTTATTGACATCGATAACCGTGCGAAGGGACGGTGCTGCGGCCGCAAGGGAAATGACCTGAGCAATCGAAAGGCTGGGATCGGTTTCTCTCCATCGGGCCACGCAACCGTTGAAGATCCACATACCCATAATGTTCTTCAAATAGCGGATGGTCCCATCAACACCGAGCTCATTAGTGAAGTTAGCTTGCCGCGATTCTTCACTGAGAATCGGCGAATCTAACTCAAGTCCAGCCAATGACCACGTCCCACACGAAATGAAAGCGAAGTTTTTGTGTTCACTAGCGGGCACGGCTGCTACCGCTGACGCGGTGTCATGACTACCCACCGCCACCACCGGAGTGATTTCTCCGTTCTGAGTACGTAGATCGCACATCTCAGGCCGAATAGCACCGATTCGAGTTCCGGGCTCGATGAGTTCGGGTAGTTTCGCGGAGATATCAATGCCGGATATCTCCTCATATATGCCAGTGATCTCGGGCGACCAGGACCTCGTGCGGGGATTGACGAAGCCCGTTGAAGAAGCATTTGTTATCTCCGCATATTTTTTTCCGGTAAGCCAATAATTGACGAGGTCTGGCAGGAGCAGGAGTGATTCTGCTTGTTCTACGGCCGGCCGATAGTCTGCGCTTTGAGCAGCTGCGAGCAATTGGAAAATTGTGTTGATATCGATGTTTTGCAGGCCGTTATGGGTGTAAATATCCGTTGCAGAGTAGCGGGAATACAGTGTTTCAGGAACGCCCTGAGTCCTGCTATCGCGATAGCTAAAGGGGGGACTGATGAGTCCGCCTTCCGCGCCGAGCAGGCCGTAATCAACCGCCCAGCTATCCACGCCAATTGATTCGATAGGCGTTTCGCGTAAAGTCTTGAGCGAGGCGCAAATATGCTCCCACACCTGGAGCAGTGGCCAGAAAAGATTATTCCTGTCGGCTCCTGGAACACAGATAGGTCCGTTTGGGAATCTAGTGATTTCGCTTGTCGACTTTAGTTTTCCGTCAGCAATGGAGCCGGTCATGACTCTGCCGGAGGAAGCACCTAAATCGATAGCAACAAAAGTTTTCATTACCCACATTCCTCATTGGAGCTTCGGGCCGGGCCCGTACGAGCTCGGCCCGAAGCTGGTTTGGCGCTCAATAGTTTCACTAATTCAGCGCTGGATGGTTAGTGAGGCTCCGCAGGGAAGCGGGAGAATTAGGCGCCCCAGCTTGCCTGAGTTCCGCCAACCCGTTCCTTCCGAATCTTCTCCAGATAGCCGGATTCCATAAAGGCCCGCATCGGATCCGGATCGATACCTTGGGACTCGCGCAATTCGCCCAGGAGGCCGCGCACATCCGTGTAGAAGGCATCCATGAGAATGTCATTCGCCCCGAGAACATCCCCGGCTACCTGCTTTTCCTTGAGAGCATCGCGATCCACGAGCAGAGCCTTCGCGGTCATTTCCTGCACGTTGGTCACGGAGCGGATTTCAGCCGGGATCTTTTCTTCCAAGTTATGGCACTGATCAAGCATGAAGTTCACGGGCGATCCTTCATCCAGGGCACCGGCCGCGACGATCTCATTGAGAATGCGGAAGAGCTGGAACGGATCGGCAGCCCCGACGATAAGGTCGTCGTCGGCATAGAACCGAGAATTGAAATCAAATGCACCAAGGCGTCCTACTCGGAGCAGCTGGGCCACGATGAATTCGATATTGGTGCCGGGAGCATGGTGGCCGGTATCAAGAACCACCATGGCGCGTTCGCCCAGCGCCTGGCACTGAACAAGCGACGTGCCCCAGTCGGGAACATCGGTGTGGTAGAAAGCCGGCTCGAAGAACTTGTATTCCAGGACCAGCCGCATATCGTCATCGAGTTCGGCGTAAATCTCCGCAAGCGATTCCGCCAGCCGATCCTGACGCTCCCGAATGGAATCTTGACCGGGGTAGTTGGTGCCATCAGCCAGCCAAATCTTCAGGTCCTTCGACCCGGTCTTGCGCATAATATCGATGCATTGCTTGTGATGATCGATGGCCTTCTGGCGGATCTTCGGGTTTACGTTACACAAGGAGCCGAACTTGTAATCTTCGTCCTGGAAAACATTCGAGTTAATCGTCCCGATTGTTACACCCAGGTCCTCCGCATGCTTACGCAAGGCATCGTAATCATCGGTGAGATCCCACGGGATGTGGAGGGAAACTTTCGAGGCAGCGTGAGTATAGGCATTCACCTGCGCCGCATCGGAGACCTTCTCGAAGGGATCGCGCGGGACGCCGGGCGTTGTGAAAACACGGAAACGCGTGCCGGAATTTCCGAAAGCCCACGAGGGGAGTTCAACATCTTGACGTTCGAGGATCTCGCGGTTCTTCGCGCTGAGATCACTGAGTTTCACCATTGTCTGTTCCTTTCTCAATATTTCTTTGCGGTTTTATTTCGACGACGCAGCTGAAACAACTCGCCCGTACCGCTCAATCTCGATGTCCTCGAGCGACTTGCCCTGGGTCTTCGGTGCACCAAGGGTGCCAACAATGAGAGAAATCGAGAGGAATCCGATAAGGATCAGTCCGTCGATCATGAGTCCGTTCTCCCACTGGAGGATGACCGGGAAGATAAGGGAAATAAGGCCGGATGCGACTCGCACCAGGAAGAAGATGATTCCCTGCGCACCGGCGCGGTACGGAGTGGCGAAGAGTTCCGGTGCCCACACCGAGTAGAAGGCCTGGGCGGAAGGACCAGCCGAAATACCCCAGATGATCGCGTAACCGAAAGCGGTGAAGGCGGAATCGGAAGGACCGAAGATGAGGATCAGCCAGGCAACGATTGCCAGAACGGCACCGATAAAGAAGTGGGTGCGGTAGGGCATCGTGTCCACGAAGTACATGAAGAAGACCGTGCCGATGATGACCACGCCCCACGAGAGCATAGAGAAGAGGTTCGAGGCCAGCTGGTCGTAGCCAACGCTATTGAGGATGGTCGGGAGGAAAATACCGTTTTGCGAAGCGGCCTGGTTCCAGCAGGTGTAGATAACCGCGAGGAAGACCAGTGCGCGGATATTGCACTTCCAGGAGAACAGTGCCTTGAAGGACTGGAACATCGACGGCGGTTTGGTTTCGGAGCCACCCTTGGCTTGCTGCCAAGCCTCCGATTCTTCCAGATTTCGGCGGATATACCAGGTAATTAGAGCGATAACCACGAGGTGGGCGAAAACGAGTCGGGACCCGAGCAACCCCAGGGGTGTCACGGCGCTCGCGAGACCGAAACCGATGAACGGTCCGAATGACCAGGCCAATTGGGTTGCCCCAATATGTCTGCCTCTACTCTCGGTTGGCGCAAATTCCGCAATATATGTCCATCCTGCTGGAACTGATGCACCTACCGCGAGTCCGATTATGACGAAGCCTATGAAGAGCATCGGGAGGTTACCGGCGAAGACCACAATAAGTCCACCCAGCGCGTAGACGAGGAGGTCGTAGGTGTAGATAACTTTTCGCCCGTATTTGTCACAGAGCGGTCCGCCAATAAGAGCACCGATGGCGGCACCGAAAGCATTGGAACTGAAAGCAGCGAGCAATCCCGCGATTCTGCCGTTGTCATCAGGGAAGTATGCGGCACCCCAAAAACCAAGTGAGGTTGCAATCGCAATAATGGACCCTGAGTCGATGTAATTGGACATGGAAACGGCAATCGTTGCCTTCCATCCGGTTAATGGCTTTTTTGACATGTTCTCTCCGTTGAAATCAGATGTCACTGAAGATAGAAATACTGGGACAAGAAGTAGTTCGTGCCGCCGTCGGGCTGTACAAAGTACTGGGCCATTTCGGCTTGCCACTTGGTGTTAATCTCCTCGTTCTCCATGCAGTTCATCGCTTGCCACACGTCATCAGCTTCGAAATAGCCAAAAACGACGGCGGTTTCCGGATCGACGAAGAGTGAGTAGTTCCGCCAGCCGGAACGTGACAAGGCGTCGCGCATCTCTTCCCATACATGGCAGTGCGCTTGGAGGTATTCATCCAACTTGTCTTCGCGGACTCGTAAAACAAAGCCACATCTTGAATCAGACTTCTGCGTCGTGTCATTCAAAATCTGGTCAACAGTCGGGGTGCTAACCATAAGTCAACTCCTTCGTTGAAGGATTGAAAGGTTTCAATCCGTAATGAAATACTACGTTTGATACGTTTCAACGTCAAGTGGCAAACGTTGTTTGCTTCTGAGCAAACGCAGTTTGGTTGCTTATTCGCGCGGCTGCGCTACCCAAAGAAAGGGAGCAGTAAGGGCGCAATAACACCACTTTCGAGTATCAATTAGCGGGCTGGCGCGGAGGTGCCGTCGATTCTCGAACTACCAGCTCAGGAATAAAAGCAATGTCTCGAGCTTCAGCGGGTTGCTCCAGAAGAAGGCGAGCTGCGGTTTCTCCCAGTTGCTCCATCGGCTGCCGAACCGTTGTGAGCGGAGTGATGAGTTCACGGGCAACGTCAATATCATCAAAGCCAATGATGGACATATCGCGCGGTATAGAAAGATGATGCCGCCTGGCAGCACGCATTGCACCGATGGCAAGGGAGTCGTTGGCGCAAAAAACAGCGGTAACTTCCGGGTGGGAGGACAGGAGCTTCGTCATGGCGCGTTCCCCGCTTGCCGCATCAAAACGCTCGGCGCTGATTTCCACCAAGGTCAGCAGGTCATCGGATTTCATGACGGTCTGGCGCACCCCGATTCGTCGCGCCTGAGCTTGCCGTACTTTAGCTGAGCCGTTGATAAAGCCAATGTGGTGGTGGCCGAGGCTTCGAAGATGCTCAATGGCAATTTCAGCTCCCCTGGTGTCGTCAACTGAAACCGCGTTCATTCCGTCCTTGAGAGCCGGATGATCAAGCAGAACGAGGGGTATTCTGCGAGTCTCGAGCAGATGCAAGCTTTTTTCGGCACCGGAAGATGGCGTCAAAATAATTCCGCGAACCTCTTGCCCGAGCAAGAGACGAAGCAGGCCGGCCTCGCGATCAGGATCTCCCCCGGTTGAGCCGATAACGGGAAAACATGATTCTTCTGCCAAACGGGCTTCAATTGCGCTTGCGGCAGCGGCGAAAAATGGATTGGCGACGTCAAGAACTAGGACTCCCACCAATTTGGAATCGACTTTACGTAAGCGGCGCCCGGCTTCGGAGGGAATGAAACCGAGTTTCTCAATAGCTGCTTCGACTTTTTTGCGTGTGTGGTCGGAAACCCGTTCCGGATGATTGAGAACGTTGGAGGCAGTTCCTAATGACACCCCGGCTAATTGTGACACCTCGCGGATACTGGGACGTCGAGTCACGTGTCCTCCTCGGAATTGGAACGGTAATATTAGCCATCCTAGGCGAGTTTCTTTACGGGCGGCGCCTTCCACATCACCACGAAACACTTACGCGAAAAAGACCTCGCCATGGCACAACCGCACCCGTGCCAGAGCCGATGTAGTCGGAGACTCTGCAGTGAACGGGTCTCAACCGTTCCCGCCAAAAATCGTGTCGTAGCCGCCCGGTAAACTGATGGCATGAGCGACAACGGAGCCCTAACTCGGCAAGAACCCCGCAGCCTTGCCACCCGCACGTCCCTGATTGCGGCATTTCTGGTGCTTGTACTTGGCGTGGCTGGTGGGCTCTGGTGGTGGTTCAACGGGCGAACTTCCTCAACCCCGGCGGCTGGCCCCGCGGCTACCGCAACGGCATCAGCTCAGGCGGGCGGAGCGGCAGGTGCGGCGTCGTCGCCCGGTACCGCGGCGGAAACTAGCCCCGCGCCGGTGCCCGGCCCCACGGATAAAGAAATGCGCAACGGCACGTACATCCTTCCGGATGTGTGTTACAGCAAACGCAACCCGCCCGCGCCCGTAACCGTGGCGCACGGGAAGATTCTTCCGGATCGCGAAACGGGGATGCAGCCGGGAACCATTCACCTCACCGAGCCGCTCGTGCTCGAAGGTGTGGAATATCGCGCGGTCGCGATGTCCTGCGGGGTGGGGGACCCGGCCATCGGTACCATCGGGATTTACGACGCGAACCTCAGGCTCGTTTCCGCCATCGGGAACCGCACCCACGATGATGCCGAAAAAATTCGCGGCACCCGCATCGCCCAAGATGACGACGGCCTGTGGTCCTTCAACGTGAGTTCCATGGAATTTGAGGCCGGCCAGGCGCGCATCACGTACACCTCCTATACGCCGGTCGGCGGCGTAACGCGGGCAATGGAACGCGCGTATCCGCCGCATTCCACCACCGTGAATTTCGTGTGGAACGGTTCCGAATTCGTGCAGACCGGGGAGGTGTCCTTCCAGTTCGACGGCGGGCATTCCGTGACCGCTCCCACCGAAGAGCGCGCGCAGGCTGACCGGCAAACCCTCGCCGCGGCCGGCTCAGAGTGGGAAGATCTGCTCCCCGAACTCACCAGCGATCCGCGCCTCGCGGATGAAGAACGGCGCACTGCCTCCGCCGCCGCACACCCTGTTTTCCGCGGGTGTAACGCGCGCGAACCGTTGAGCACCACCGTGAGCGGCGGGCACGTGAAAGACACCGGCGGGTACATAAGAGAAACCGATCGCTTTAGTGGAAAAGTGCCCGGCGAAGGCGATAGCGAACCGCGCCCCACCGACATCCTGTGCGTCTTTTCCGCGGACAACCCGGCCGTTGAGAATGGCGCAGCGACCTACACCTACTACCTTGTGTACGACGGCGCAGCTACCGGCACCCCGCCCCTTATCAACGTAGGCGTGCGCCCTTAGGCGCGCTGAGCTCCGGGATTCGCCGGAGGAGTTCGGTCGTATCCGTGGCGGCGGGCTTCGCGGTAGGTCTAGCGGCGGGTTGCCACGATATTCGCCGGCCAATCGGCCAGCTCCAGGCGTTGCCCGAAAGCCACGCCACCTGGCTCCAGCAGCGGCGCGTGCTCGGAGCTAAGCTCCACCGGATCAAAACCAATCGCATCAATAAAAGCGGCCACCCGGGAACGCGCGGCGGCGTCGTCCCCCGCAACGGCCACCGTGCGCCGCCCCGGCGCTCCATGCGGGCGGGCCTCCGCGCTCAACTCCGTATAACCCGCATGATTGAGACTCTTGACAATAGCCAGCTCCGGATAACGCGCTTGCAGCGCGGCGGTGGTGTTTTGGGTGGGCGTGGTGCTGGTATTCGCGGCGGCGTGGTCAGGTGCGGTGCTGGTAGCTGAGGTTCCGCTAGCAGAGAGGTTGTCGGCATGTGTGCCATCAGTCGCCGCCCAAGCATTCGTGGCATCAACAACGATGCCGCGCACCCCACTCAAATCAATCGAGGCAAGCGCGGGCTGCGGCAACGCCAGAATAAGAATATCCGCGGTGCGAGCCAGCTCCTCGAAAGAAACTAGGCGAGCGGTGGGCAGCAAGGTCGGCAAGGTGAGATCGTAGAGCGGATTACCCGGACGCACGCTCACCGCCAGCGGGAAACCCGCCTCCGCGGCCAAGCGCCCGATAGCAGTGCCGAGCTTGCCCGCGCCCAGCAGGCCGATCAGGTCGCGGTCGTTCTGCGCAGTGGTGTTCATGAAAAAAGAACGGAAAGCGCGCGGCGAAGTATTCCCGGGAATAGCGAGCCCAGTCGAAATCCGGCAGCGAGGCACACCCCAGATCGCCCGAAAATGAAATGCATTATAGCCACGTGAGCGTAGCCTGACCTTCCTATCTTTTCCACAATTCCCGCATAACAATAGGAATAGCAACGCAACCAACGGAGGGAATTATTATGGGGAAGTGTGTTATTGAAGCATGTGAATTGAAGCATAGCGACACGTGTCGCGCAGATGCCAGCGATACCGCTCCCGGTATCCCGGGAGTGCTGGGAGCTGAGGCCATGAACCGGCTGCGGGCCGGGGTGCTCGGCGCGAATGACGGCATCGTCTCCGTGGCCGCGGTGGTCATCGCCATGGGCGGTGCGCGGGCCTCAAGTACCGCGATTTTGCTGGCCGGGCTCGCCGCCCTTATCGGCGGAGCAGTATCCATGGCCTTGGGCGAATACATCTCCGTCTCATCACAACGCGATGCCGAACTCGACGCACTGCGGCGCCGGGTAGATGTGGCACGCCGTGCGGATGTGGTATGCCGGAGTGCCGGGGTGAGTGAACCTGCCATAGAAAACAACATCGTCTCTCCTTTCGGCGCCGCCTTCTCCTCCTTCTTTTCCTTCCTCGCCGGCGGCGCGGTTCCCTTCGCGGCCAGCTTGCTCGCCCCACTCGGCGCCATCGCCCCGATCTGCTTCGTGGTCACCGTGGCCGCGCTGGCACTGACCGGCTGGATCGCCGCCTGGATCGGCCAAGTCCCACCGCTGCGCCCCACCATCCGCACCGCCGTAGGCGGCACCCTCGGCCTCGCCCTCACCTTCGGTATCGGAGCGCTCTTCGGTCAAGTAGTGTAGAGTTCAATCAGTGGGTGACTCCGGCTCGTTCTGTGGTTAAGCTCAGACCGGTGGCTTGCGCTACTGGTTAGTCGCGTGCCACCGGCCCCGCGCAACGGGCCCAGCGCGTTCCGGGTACCTGTGCGTCACCGGCAGCGCGGCCCTATGCGCTCCGGATACCTGTGGGGGTACGGCCCGATACCCCACGCGCCACCGGCTCTCACCCGGCCCTCGAAAGGACCTGATATGACCTACACCTTCGGAATCGATACTTTTGGTGACGTCACCGCCGATGCCTCCGGCACCAAGCTCAGCCACGCCCAGGTGGTCCGCAATGTGGTGGCCGAAGCGGTGCGCGCCGAAGAGGTCGGCGTCGACATCTTCAATATCGGTGAACACCATCGCGACGATTACGCGATCCCCGCCCCCGATGTGGTCCTCGCAGCGATTGCCGCGCGCACCCAGCGCATCCGCCTCTCCTCCGCCGTCACCGTCCTCAGCTCGGACGATCCGGTCCGCGTGGTCGAACGCTTTGCCACCGTAGACGCCCTCTCCAACGGCCGCGCCGAACTCATGGTGGGCCGCGGCTCCTTCACCGAATCCTTCCCGCTGTACGGCTACGACCTGGCCGATTACGAAGATCTCTTCAACGAAAAACTCTCCCTGCTCACCGAACTCCTCGCCCGCAACGGCCAACCCGTCACCTGGAAAGGCGGCCCGCACACGCAGGCGCTGCGCGCCGTCACCCTCTACCCGCCGCTCGAACACGGTCCGCTGCCCACCTGGGTCGCCGTGGGCGGTAGCCCGGAATCGGTGGTGCGCGCCGCGCATTACAAACTCCCGCTGATGCTCGCCATTATTGGCGGCCCCACCTCGCGTTTTGTTCCGTTCACGGATCTGTACCGGCGCGCCTGGGAGCAGTTCGGGAACGACGGCGCAGCTGAGGTCGGCTACCACTCCTACGGTTATGTTGCTCGCACCGATGAGGAAGCCGTGGCTGACTTCTTCGACTTCTACGTGGAAACAAATTCCCGGATCGGGCGGGAGCGCGGCTGGCGCCCGCCGTCGCGGGAGGCATACCTTTACGAGGTGAAAAACGGGGCGCTGGCGGTGGGTTCACCGGAAACGGTGGCCCGCAAAATCGCCACCGGCATGCGCGAACTGGGCGCCACCCGCTACGACCTCAAGGTCTCCTACGGCTCGCAGCCCCACGAGCAGAACCTCTCCTCCATCGAGCTCTTCGGCACCGAGGTGATCCCGCGGGTCAAGGAGCTGCTGGCCGGAGAATAGCTGGGCCGCGGAGTAGCTGACTCGCAGCACCTGCGAACACAAAGCAGATATAAAGCAGCGCGGCCCGGGCCGTTCGATGCCCGAGCCGCGCTCGCTACTGCGGCTACCGCCGGCCGCTATTGCCGCTCTAGTTTCCGCAAAGGCGTGAGCCCTCCAGGAGGTATGAGCCCTCCCCGAAAACTCTACTTCTCCGCGATATCTTCGACGATGTCCTTGGCCTGGTCAGCCGCGTGCTGCGCGGCTTCCTTGGCCTTATCGGCAACATCTTCGGCCGCCTCCTTGGCTTCATGCGCGCCGTCCTTGACGGCATCTTCAGCCCGGGAGCCAGCACGCTTGGCCTTATCGGCCACGTCGCCGGCTGCGCTTGCGGCGTCGTTCACAACATCTTCCGCAGTTTCCGCAACTTCCTCAGCACCGGCCTGCGCGGCATCTTTCGCATCTTCCGCGGGAGCCTTCACGCCGTCCACGTCCTCCCAGTAGGCCTCCGCCCAGGGATCCTCCGTGGGCTGCGAGCGCTTCCACAGGTAGTAGACCGCAACCCCGAGGCCGCCAACCAGCGCGATGGTACCGAAAACCCGGCCCTTCCCGCGGGACTTCTTCACCGGTTCGGGAGTCTGAATCTCACGCGAGGCCACCCGAGCGATCTTCTGACCGCGTTCGGCCACGGTACCTTCACCCTTGGCTGCCTCCGCCGCGGCATGCAGGGCACGCTGGGCGCGCGGGAGGTAATCATTGCGGACGTTCTCCACGAACTCCGAAGCATTATCGCGGGCCTGCTCCACGTAGGGCTTGGCCTTCTCCGCAAGATCGTTGCCCACGGCCTTCGCCTGCTCCACGTACGGCTTCGCCTTTTCGGCCAGCTCCTGGGCGCGTGGTGCCGCCCATTCGTAACCCTGATTGGCGTAATCGCTCAGGCGTTCGCCAGCCTGCTTGGCGTAATCCTGGAAATCAGACGCGGCGCTCTTTGCCTTGTGCTCCCACTTCTTCTGATTCCGCTTCCCCTTGAGCTGGGCTTTCTTTGCGGTGCGTTCGGCCTGGCCGCGCAGCTCATCGATCTTCGCCATAATGGCATCAACCTCCCGCTGCGCTTTCTTGGCCCGCTTGTCCGCGCGGCTTCGTCCACAAGCCATCGTTGACCTCCTACCGTTGAACCACAGAATTCTCCTGCGATTGAGTACCCCTCTATTGTTTCACTTTTCGCCCCCCATTTGTCACGTGAATCACGTTTGCTTTTCGCGTGGCATAAAACCATGAGGTGTGCGAGACTTGAGCGCATGGAAGCAATTTTTCACACAAGCGAAGGCGATATTCGCGTCGAACTCTTCCCGAACGAAGCGCCCGAAACGGTCGCTAATTTCACCGGACTAGCTCGCGGTGAACGCGAATGGACCAATCCCGCCACCGGTCAGGCTTCGACCGATCCGCTGTACAACGGAACGATCTTCCACCGCGTGATCTCCGGTTTCATGATTCAGGGCGGGGATCCGCTCGGTAACGGCACCGGTGGTCCCGGTTATACGTTCGACGACGAAATCGCTCCCGGCCTCAACTTTGACGCCCCCTACGTGCTGGCCATGGCCAATGCCGGGACCCGCTTCGGTAAGGGCACCAACGGTTCGCAGTTCTTCATCACCGTGGCTCCCACCCCGTGGCTGCTCGGCAAGCACACCATCTTCGGGAAGGTTGCCGATGAGGAATCCGTCAAGGTTGTGGACAAGATCGCCGCGGTTCCCACCGGCGGGAATGATCGCCCGCTCAATGACGTGGTGATTTCCTCCGTCGAGGTTATTGACTAAGCAATACGCAAAATTCCGCATACGTGATGAGCGGGGTGGTACGCAGGTACCGCCCCGCTTTTGTGTGCTCTGCCGGCCGCTCTGCGGGCCATACTTCCGGCTGCGCTGCGGGCCGCGCTGCCGGCCACGCACCGGAACACTCACTCAACACTCAACTTAACACTCACATTCATGAGTGTTGAGTTGAGTGTTAAGTTGAGAGCTCGTAGGATGGCGCTATGCGCCTCCAGCCGCGCGATAAACCCTGCTATGTCACCGCCCGCAATGTCTACGGGGGCTCCTATATCCGCACCGGCGATGGGGACCGCAAACTTTCCGCTTACGAAATTGATCGCCTGCTGGAAAACAAAACGCAGCCGCATTGGGATACCGACCTGGTGGAAGAAGCCAGCCTTGATTCCCTAGACCCGGACCTCCTCCACGCGGTTCTGGAACGCGAACGCCTCAACCACCCGCGCATTTTCGGGAAACTCCCGGATGAAACCGCGATGGAGCAGCTGCGCATTATCGGCACCGGCCCGGATGGGCAGCGCCATCCCACTCTGGCTGGCCTGCTCTGCTTAGGCACGTATCCCCAGGAATTCTTCCCCCGCCTCACGGTCACCTACGCGGTATACCCGGGATCAACCAAAGCTTCGTCGCTTTCCGGGCAGCGGCATCTAGACTCGGGGACGCTGGCGGGTCCCATTCCCGCCCTGGTGGCCGACGGTGTCGGCGTCGTCGCAAAAAATATGCGGGTGGGTGGCGTGGTGCGCGGTGCTTTCCGCCATGACCTGGTGGATTATCCGCTCGTTGCGGTGCGCGAAGCGCTCACGAATGCGCTTATGCATCGCGATTATTCGCCGGTGGCGCGCGGCACCCAGGTGCAGTTGAACCTTTACGCGGATCGTTTGGAAGTGATCAATCCGGGCGGCCTGTTCGGCACGGTCACCATTGATTCCCTGGGTACAACCGGGCTGTCTTCCACGCGCAACCAATTCCTGGCGCGGCTGCTGGAATCCACGCCTTTCGAGGAGGGCGGTTTTGTGGCGGAAAACCGGGGAAGTGGCTACCAGGAAATCATGACTCAGCTGGAGCGGGAAATGCTTCCGCCGGCGCGGCCTGTCGACCGGCTGGATAGTTTCAGCCTCACCTTCGAGCGCCGCCGCATGACCCCCGCGGAGCAGGGTGCCGCGGCGGGAACGTCCTCGCGTGAGCGCGTTCTTGAATATCTGCGCACCCACGCCAGCGCTACCAGCCGCGAACTCGCGGGCGCTGCCGGGATCAGCCTGGGCGGCACCCGGGCGGTGCTCAATACCCTGGTGACCGAGGGGCAGGTGCAGCGCACCGAGCCTAAGACAAGTCCAAAGCAGCGTTACCGCCTCGCTCAACCTGGTGCTTAGTTGCGCTCGCGGCCTAGCTAACCGGAACACTCACTCAACACTCATCCCAACACTCAACTTAACACTCACATACATGAGTGTTGAGTTGAGTGTTGAGTTGAGAGCTCGCGGGGTACGCCCGGTTCCGCCCCTATCCGGTCCCGTCCACCCGGTCACACCCGCGCGCCGTCCGGTACGCTTGATTCAGAGTTGTCGAGCGGGATGACCGCGCAGAGAGGCCGAAAGTGCACAACGTTCCCAAGAAGCGCCGTCTTCAGATCCGCAAACCCGTCCCCTATGTCACCATCACGCTGATCGTGGTTAACGTGGCGGTTTTGCTGGCCCAATGGCTCGACGCCCGCGTGGGGCAAGTCCTCATTTTCGCCCCCGGCATCGCCCACGAGGAGCCCTACCGCTTCATCTCCTCCACCTTCATGCACGCCGGCTTCACGCATCTGCTTTTCAATATGTATGCGCTGTGGCTGATCGGTTCGGTGCTCGAGCGCATGATCGGCTGGTGGCGTTTCCTGGGGTTGTACCTGCTCAGCGCTGTGGCCGGCAACGTCATGGTCCTTTACACCGTCTCCACCGACATCGACTACTACACCGGCACCGTCGGCGCATCCGGCGCTGTCTTCGGCATTTTCGCGGCGATGTTCGTGGTGCTGCGGCGCTTCGGCGGCAGCTTCACCCAAATGGCGGTGGTCATCGCCATCAACCTCGCGATCAGTTTCCTGCCCGGCACCAATATTTCCTGGCAGTCTCACGTGGGCGGGCTCCTCATGGGCGCACTGCTCATGGCGATTATTTCGCGCCGGCGCCACGTCTCCCGCGCGCTCACCGCCCGCGATATTGCGGTGTTGCTGCTCGGCGCGGCATTCCTGGTGGCCGCGATTTTCTTCGGGTACCGGTAGGGGCACGCCAAGCTGCGCCGTCGTTCTTTCTTTTTACGACGACGCCGCCACTTCGCAATCCGCACCCAAATAACACCGATGTAATTATCCACAGGGTTATCCCCGGTTGGGGATAACGGGGCGCTGAGCTGGGTGTGTGCGCCGAGCTGTGCTGGCCCGGGCGCAAGCGCGTGCCGGCGAGTAGGCCGGGTGGTGCACTGGGCCGTGCCCCGGCGACTTTGCGACAGTGCGCAGGGTCACTTATTTTTGAATGTGTATGCATATATTCTGAAAATTACCTGGGAGCATAGCGCTGATCGAAGGAGACATATATGCGCACAACAGCACTCATGTTGGCGGGAACGCTTCTCGCCCCGCTGGCAGTCCACGCCCTGCCGGCTGCCACCCCGAACGAGCCAGCCCGGTTGGTCTGCAACGCGGGGATGATGTCACCGGACCAGCTGCGGGCGTGCCTGGCGAAAGCTATTGAAGATCGCGATGCGGTCGTCGCTGAATTGGAAGCCAAGGGAATTGACGTGGCCGAAGCGCGCGAGCTCGCGCAGGAATGGGCCAAGGCTGATATGGAGCGCAGCACCTGGGAAGCGCGCTATGTCCCAGAAAAGCGTGCGGTCGAAGACTTTGAAAAAATCAAGAAGAAATACGATGACGCCGTGGCCCAACTGGCGGCAGCGCAGCGTGCATTTGACCAGGCCCAGGCAGAATACGATGCAGCTACCCAGCCCGATCCGGCGGCCGTGGCCGCGGCAAAGCAGCAGATGGATAATGCCAACGCTGCGCTCGAAGCATCCAAGAAGGAAGCCCAGGCCCGCTGGAATCGCGGATCGCTCGGATTCTTCGAGGCCATGGGGGATAAAGCCGCGGTCGAAGTGTTTTCTGAAACGGATACCATCAACGACGTTCCGATTCCGCAATACACCCGCTTCGGGCAGCCCGGGGATGCCACCAATCTGGACCTCATGCGGGACTCGATTCAGCGCGTGAATAAGCTCAATGAGCTGCGGGCACGCCACGGGCTCGCCCCGCTCAAGATCTCCTCCGCTCTTATGGCTCGCGCCCAGGTCAATGCCAATGTGAATGTGCACGGCGGCTTCTTCGATCACGTGGGTGGTTTCAACTACGGCGAGAATATCGCTGCCATGCCCAGCCGCAGCGGGGACCCCTTCACCATGTGGTACGACCAGGAGAAAGCGGAGTATGACCGGGGCGTGCGCGATTATCCGAAGATTGGGCACTACCTCAATATTATTCAGTCGGAATATGTGGTGACCGGCTTCGCCATCGCGGATTACGATGCGCATCCCACGTACTTCTTTGGCAATACATTCGGGCGTGGAGATCGGTTTAGCCAGAGCTACCTGCCCGGATACACCACCGCGGAGTACCTGGCTCGCCTGGACGGATACATCGGCAGCGCGCGGGAAAATATGACCCATGGGACCCCTGAAGCCCGCCGCGCGGTGGTGGAAGCGCAGGACGCTTTCCAGCGCGCGAACGCCGGCAAGGAAGACCCGGCAGCCCAGGCCAAGCTCGATGCCGCTCGTTCTCAACTTGAAACCGCTCGCCTCGTTTATGTCGTTGTGAAGCCCGAATATGACGGCGCGGTCAAGGCAAAGAAGAATCTCCCGGAAACCAAAAAGGCATGGGAAAAGGCCGTGGCGCGTTTCAAGGAAGTTGATGCCAAGATGGCCGAAGCTGGCGATCTCATCGCCAAGCTCGCGAAGGCCGAAGCTGAGGTGCTGCGCGCCCAGGAGCGGGTGAACCAGATCAGTACCCCGGTGCGCCCGGCCGATACCGGCAATGTTTTCTACGTGTCGAACGACTGGACATCCACGCAGGCATCCTCGGTGTTCTCCTACGGCCGGGCGCGCGATGAAGTGCTCGTCGGCGATTGGAACGGGGATGGCACGGATACCTTCGCGGTGCGCCGCGGGAACATGATCTACGTGAAGAACTCCGTGGATGGCGGCGCCGCTGATATTGCCTTCAGCTACGGGCGCGTGGGCGATGAGATCCTCGTGGGTGATTTCGACGGCGATGGACGCGATACCTTCGCGGTGCGCCGCGGCAACACCTTCTACGTGCTCAATTCCCTCCACAGCGGGAACGCGGACCAGGTTATTAACTACGGCCGCTACGGAGACACCGTGTACGCCGGTGACTTCAACGGCGACGGCATCGATACCTTCGCCGTGCGCCGCGGGAGCACTTACTTCGTGAAGAACCACATCGCTTCGGGCATCGCGGACCATGTATTCGCCTACGGCCGGGCTGGCGATGCCACCATCCTGGGTGATTTCGATGGCGATGGCCGCGATACCTTTGCGGTGCGCCGCGGCAACACCATTTACGTCAAGAACTCGCTGGGTGCCGGGAACGCCGATTCCGTTCTCACCTACGGGCGCGTGAGTGACGAGCTGTACGTGGGTGATTGGGACGGCAACGGAACCGATACCCCGGCGGTGCGGCGCTAGGCACGAATGTGCGGCGCTAAGTTCGCCCGCGTAGCGCCGGCTGGCGCTAGCGGCTAGCCACCGCCTCGCACAATGCAACGTGGGCCGAAAGCTCGGATAATTCCCGAACTTCCGGCCCACGTTTATGTCGAATCACGCCAATTCGGCGATCAGCCACGCCAGAAAGTAAGTCACGCCGGCGTGGTCAGCCACGCAAGGGGCGCCGCTTAGAGCGCCTCACCCAGGCTCGTGCCGACGGCGCGCGCCGCGGCCACCCAGGGGTGATCCACCGGGACCAGCTTGTCCTTCCCGGCCACGTCCTCCAGCGGCACCGGCACGGCCTGCCCGTTCTGGGAGGCGATCATCACGCCAGATTTCCCGTGCGCCACCACATCGGCTGCCGCACTTCCCAGCACGGTTCCCAGCAGCCGGTCCGCGGCGTCGGGAATACCCCCGCGCTGCACGTAGCCGAGGATCGTCACGCGCGCTTCCAGCCCGGTGGCTTCCTCCAGTTGCTGCGCCACCAGGAACGTCGATTCACGCTCGTTTTCCTCAATGGAACGCCGGTGGCTCTTCGCCGCCTCCTTCGCCTCCGGGGTCGGGGCGTGGCGCACCAGGTCATTCGCGGCAGCCAGCTGCGCCGCCACCGGAATCGAATGCGCGCCCTCGGCCACGGCCACCACGGAGAAAGGCCGGCCGTTCTCCGCCCGCCGCCGGATCGACGCCGCGCAGGACTCAATCGAATACGGAATCTCGGGGATGAGAATAATATCTGCACCTCCGGCGATCCCGGCGCCTAGCGTCAGCCACCCGGCGCGATGCCCCATCAGCTCCACCACGATAATGCGGTGATGGGAGTGGGCGGTGGAATGAAGCCGGTCGATAGCATCGGTGGCGATGGACAGCGCCGTCGAAAAACCGAAGCTGGTGTCCGTGTGCATGATGTCGTTATCGATGGTCTTCGGCAGGTGGATCACCGGCAGCCCGGCCTGCGCCAGCCGGTTCGCGTTCTTCGCGGTTCCGCCCCCGCCGATGCACACCAGCGCGTCGATATGCTCATCTTCGAGGTTCTGGGCGATCTGCGGGATCATATCCACATACCCGCCGTTACCGTCCGGGAACTTATGGACCTTATCGCGCGAGGTGCCCAGCATGGTGCCGCCCTGCGTCAAAATCCCAGCCAGGGAATCTGAATCGAGCGGCATATAGCGGTTATTGACAAGCCCGGTAATACCGTTGCGGTATCCCACCAGCTCCATGCCGTATTTACCCATCGCGGCTTTCCCGAAACCGCGGATGGCGGCATTGAGCCCGGGGGCGTCACCGCCGGCAGTGAGGATACCGACCCGCTTCACTGCTTTCCCCATCGGCTACTTCCACCCCATTGTCATGAGGAAGCCCACGATCATGAACCCGAAGCCGAGGAAAAGATTGCCGTTATTCCACCCCGGAATGGGGAAACGGCCGCCGGTCACGTAGGCCAGCACCACCACGATGAGCCCGATAATCATGAGCGTGCACATCACCGGCGCCCACCAGCTCGGCGAGCGGCGATCCTTCTGCGCGACCTTATGGGAGCGCTTGGCCGCTTCCTTTTCCCGGCTGGCCTGCGCCTCAATATCGCGCTTGGTGCCGGGGCGGCGCACATCCTTCGCCGAGGGCGCAGCGCTCTTGCGCGACTTCCGAGCCGGGGCAGCGCTGCCGGCGGCTTCCGAAAGTTCGGGTTCGTCGTACTGTTGATCTGTCATGTTCTACCTTCCGCGGATCCTTCCGCCCCTAAGCCTAACGAAGTAGCGCGCCCGGTGGCGCACCATATCGCCCGATTCCTCTGGTATTTTTTCACAAAAGCCGGCGCGTGGCCATGTGCGCGGGCGCTCGCGAGTGGCGCGCGGGCGCGGGGCGGCGTCGTCGTAAAAAATGAGGGGAGTTATCTCACCGCATTTTTCGAGCCGGAACCACTATTCTGTTTCTAGTACGAATCCGGTGGCAGTGGAAGGTGATACTATGCGCGAACAGCAGCCCGAACGAGGGCGCCGTGCGGGGCGGCGTGCGGCGGAAGGAAACGCTGCTCGCGCTCCGCGGCACGAAGCTGTGGGGCGCTACCGTCCGGCTACCGCCGGTGCAGGTACGTCCGGTTTAGGTGCAACCGGTGTTGGTACGACGGCGCAGCTTCCCGCCCAGGCCGCCACCGCCACCCTCACCGCAACCCGGCCGGCCGCACCCGCGCGGCGCCGCGGCGGCATCCTCAACGCCATTATCGGCGTGATTGGTGAGCTGCTCATTACCGCGGGAATCGTGGTGGGCCTCTTTATTGTGTGGCAGGTGTACTGGACTGACCTGGGCGCGAACCGCGATCAGGCCCAGCAGATCGAGAACGTCAATAAGCAATGGGGCGATCCGCGGGGGGCCACCAAGGTGGGGACCCCGCGCACGGATGCCCCGCCGGCCGCGGACCACGTGAATCGCACAGGGGACCTGGAAGGCATTATTTATATCCCGCGCTTCGGCACCGACTGGCGCTACACTGTCAAATACGGCGTGGACCTGGAAGCCGTGGTGGATACCGGGAGCTTCGGGCATTACCCGGATACCCAGTACGTGGGTGAGGTCGGCAATTACGCGATCACCGCGCACCGCCAGACCTACGGCGCGGCCATGCGCGACGTGCCCGAACTCCAGCCCGGCGACCCGATCATCGTGCAAACCAAGAACGCCTACTACGTGTACAAGGTGGGCGAGCACGAGGTGGTGCCGCCCACGCAGGTCGGCGTGCTGGCCCCGGTGCCGAATCATCCGGAAGAGGCACCCACGCAGCGCATCCTCACCATCACCACCTGCCATCCGCCCTTTGTGTCCAGCGACCGTTGGATCACCTACGCCACCCTCGATCATTGGGTCGACGCCGCCGAGGGAGCCCCGGCGGAGCTGGTGAAGTAGGCGGCCGGTGCGGTGCGGGGTTGGGATGGCGCGCCGGTGGCGCGGCGCGCGGGCGCCCTTTCGCTTCCCTCGCGAAGTGGCCACTCGCCCGCACGAAGTCCCGCGGGTGCCCAAACCGCACGGGGCCCGCGCCCATCAAGAATCGTCCTCGTTAAGAGCAGAGAAACGGAGCACGTAATGTACGGATTTATTTGGCGGCACCTGCCTGGCCCGACGTGGCTGAAGGTCATCGAGGCCCTCATCATCATCGCCGCGATTGTTTTCGCGCTGTTCGAGTGGGTCTTCCCCTGGGTGAATGCCGTGTTCCGCCCGCAGGACACCACCATCAGCCAGTAGCTCGCGCGAGTCTGGCTCCAAGTCGGTGCTAAGCCGTTGCTAAGCCGGCTCAACTCGGCGTCGGGCCACCTATGGAAACAAAGTGGTACTGGAGCTACAACCAACGGCCGGTTTTCTGTTCTGGAGTACCACTTTGTTCGGCAAAAGTCACATCTGCCTCGGGCGCCTCACCAGCCCCTGCGGAGGGGCCATGTGTTTTCATAGCTGTACTTCGCTCGTACAACATTTGCAGTACATGCCGGAAAACATACCCCGCACCGCCGGCCGCGGGGCAGCGATGCTCCAGCAGGGCAACAAAATGGGCATTCCGGACACTGTCTCCCACAGAATGGGCATAAGGAACATAAAACCGGCTGAAAACGGTGCTCTTACACCCACTTTGTTTTCCGGGCCGAGCCGGCGGCCTAAGCAGGGCACAAACCGTGCATTCTGAACCGTATAGGCCACAGAATGTACATCCCTGACAATAAAACAGGGAAAAACTGTCACCTACGTACACTTTGTTCGCGATGGAGGCTCGTCACCGAGTCCGGGGTAAACATAGTGCAAATTCCGGACGGTCGGGGGCGCGTAGTGCAAACTCAGAGCAGAAATCGGGCCAAAATGGTGCGTAGATGTGCACCCTGTTACGGGCGTGCTGTTGAACCTTCATCAATACGGCTCGGTCCCCGGCACAAGCGCCTCGATCCCCAGCCGGCAGGACCGGGCCCCGGTCACCAGCGCCCAGATCCGCCAGCCGCGAGTGACCCGGTCCCCGGCCGGCCGGTAGCTAGCTACTTACCCGTTTCCCTGGCCGGTGGGCGCGGGATTGGGATGGGCACCGCCCGAACCGCCGGAGCCACCCGATCCGCCCGAGCCGGAGCCGCCGGAACCTGAGCCGGCCGGCGGAGCGCTCGGGGTGGGAGTGGGCGCCGGGGCGATGCCCACGGTAATGCGCATTTCGGTATCGCGCTGCACCACGGTGCCCGGGGCGATGCTCGCGTCCACAACCTTGCCAACCTTGGCCGGGTCGCTGACTTCCTGCTCGCCTTGGCCCACCACCGTGAGGCGAGCATCGCGCAGCGCCGCCCGCGCCTCATCCACGCTCATTCCGCGCACATCCGGAACCGCCACATTGCCGCTGGCCACTTGCAGCTTGACGGTGCTGCCCGGCTTCACGCTTTCACCCACATTCGGGCTGGTGGACACCACCCGGTCGCGGTCCTCGCTCGGATCATTGACCTGCTCCATACCGCCCACGGTCAGCCCGGCCGCCCGCAGCGCCTGGGAAGCCTGATCCGTGCTCATCCCCACCACATCGGGAACCTGCACGGCCGAGGGCCCGGAGGAGAAGTGCAAGGTCACCCGGCTGCCCACATCCACGGTGCTCCGCATCGCCGGGTTGGAGGATACAACCAGCCCCTTGTCCACGGTATCGCTGGACACATCCGTGCCGCGCACGAATTCCAGGCCCAAGCTGGTTAGCTGCTGGCTGGCCTGCACCTCGGTCCACCCCGTCATATCGGGAATCGTCACCTGCGCCACCGCGGTCTCGGTGGGCTGCGGCTCGGCGGAATCACCGCGGCCGGAGAGGAAGAACCAGCCCAGAATCCCCAGCGCGATAACAAGCAAAGCTACCCCGCCCCAAATGAAGGGCGCGCTGGACTTCTTCTTCACCGGCGGTTGCGCTCCGGTTGCCGATGGGTCGTAGCCCGGATAGCTCCCGGTGGGGTAGCTGCCCGTGGGGTAAGCCCCGGGATAGGCGCCCGTCGGGTACCCGCCTGGGTAGGTGGGCGCGCCGCCCGGCTGCGTCGTCGTACTAGAAATTGCACCGGCACCGGCGCCGGCACCCGCACCGCCCGCGGCACCGCCGGGGCTTCCGGCAGTCGCGGTGGGATAAGCAGTAGTGGAAGCGGGGCGTGCGTTAGCGGGCGAATAAGCTTGCGTGGCTGCGGTTGCGGCCGTCGCGGCATTCGCCCCCGCCCCGTACGCGTTCCACGAGGAAACCGCCGGGGCGTCCACGCCTTCCCCGCGCGCCGCCGCCAGCAGGTCCGCGCGGAATTCGGCGGCGTCCTGGTAGCGGTCCTCGCGGCTCTTCGCCAGGGATTTCATGACCACGCGGTCGATGGCATCGGGAATATCGGAAGCGATCTGGGAAGCCGGCTTCGGAGTTTCCGAAACATGCTGGTAGGCCACCGCCACCGCGCTATCGCCCACGAAAGGCGGGCGCCCGGTGAGGAGTTCGTAGAGCACGCAGCCGGTGGAGTACAGGTCCGAGCGCGCGTCCACCACTTCTCCGCGCGCCTGCTCGGGGGAGAGGTACTGGGCGGTGCCCACCACGGAATTGGTCTGCGTCATGGTGGCGGCGGAATCGGCGATGGCGCGCGCGATCCCGAAGTCCATGACCTTCACCTTGCCGCCGGTGGTGAGCATAATATTGCCCGGCTTGATATCGCGGTGAATGATGCCTTCGTGATGGGAGTATTCCAGCGCGGAGAGCACACCCACCACGATCTGCACGGCCTCGCCGATGGGCACCGGGTCCCCGCCGTGCAGCAGGGAGGCCACGGTGCGGCCCTTGACGTACTCCATCACGATATAGGGCAGCGCCAGCTCGGTGCCGCCCGCGGAGGTCACGGTTTCCTCGCCGGTGTCGTACACGGACACGATGGAGGGATGGTTGAGCGCGGCCGCGGATTGGGCTTCGCGCCGGAAACGGGCCAGGAAGGTGGCATCCTGCGCCAGGTCGGTGCGCAGGATCTTAATCGCTACCGTGCGTGAGAGCCGGGTATCGTAGCCGAGATGTACTTCGGCCATACCGCCTCGACCGATGATGTCGCCCACCTGGTAGCGGTTGCCGAGTACGCGGGGGATATCATTCACGTCGCGTCACCTTTCTGCTGAGCATCTGCTTAGTTCACCTTAGCTTCAAGTACTGTGCGGGCAAGGGGTGCGGCAACGGAGCCGCCGTCGCCATTCCACACCGCATTGCCAGAATTTTCCACGATCACGGCCACGGTATAGGCCGTGTCCCCAATGGTCGCATTCCCCACGAACCACGCGTGCGGGGGAATATCGTTCGTGATTTCCGCGGTCCCGGTTTTCCCGGAAGTTTCAATCCCGGGGAGGGTGAAGAGGTACCCGGTGCCGTGCTTGACCTCATCAACCATCATCTGGTGCATATAGCCCGCGGTTTGCTGGCTCATCGCCCGGGAGAGCTCTTCCGGTTCGGTTTCGCTCACGGGCTCAAGGTCCGCGGTGAGGGTGCGGCGCACCAGATTCGGTTTCATGACCACGCCATCATTAGCGATCGCCGCCCCGACCATCGCCATCTGCATCGGCGTGACCCGAATATCGCGCTGCCCGATGGAGTCCATGGCGAGCGCGGCGGCATCTTCCGGCGCGGGGAAGCGCGAGGCGGACACAGGTAGCGGGGTGGCCAGTTCGCTATTGAAGCCGAATTTTTCAGCCTGCGCCACCATTTTTTCCGGGCCCACCTTGATCCCGCCAATCGCGAACGGGGTATTGCACGATTGCGCGAAAGCCTCGGTGAGTTTCACCTGCCCGGAGCCGTCCCCGCAGGCGGCCTGCCCGGGATTCCACATATCGTGCGTGGTTCCCGGTGGCACGAACGTGCGCGGGGCCTCGACCAGCGAATCGGGGGTGAGCCCGAGGTTTTCAATCATCGCGGTGGCGGTGAGGAGTTTGAAGGAGGATCCGGGCGCGTATTGGTCGCCTCCGGTGGCCCGGTCGATGAGCGGCGTGGTGGGGTCTGCTTCGAGGGCCTGATAGTTCTCGCGCGCGGCCGCGGTATCGTGCGTGGCTACGCCGTTCGGGTCAAATCCGGGCGTGGAGACCTGCGCCAGAATATCTCCGGTGCGGGAATTAAGTACGACGACGGCGCCGCGCTGGTTACCCAGCGCGGCGGCTGCGGCCTCCTGGAGCTGGGGGTCGATAGTGAGCTCAACGCCCCCGCCCTGGGGTTGGGAACCGGTGATGAGTTCTTCGATACGCTGACCTGCCAGGGAGGAATCCGAGCCGCCCAGCACGGGGTTCATGGCGCGTTCCAAGCCCGTCATCGAGTTATGGGCGATGGAGTAGTAGCCGGTGAGGTTCGAGTAGATCTCCGGGCGCTCGTAGACGCGCAGGTAATTGTAGGCATCGTCGATGGGCTGGGAGGAGACGATGGATTCCCCGGCCACGATAATGGGACCGCGCTGGGTGCCGTATTCGCGGTAGAGCGTGCGTACATTCCACGCGTTGGCATTCAGGCTGGCGGCCTGGAAGAACTGGATCGCGGTGGTCGAGCCGGCCAAGCCTAAGAACATGACCGCGAGGACCGCGACGAGCTGGCGGATAGGGCGATTCACGGGCGCACCACCTCCGTGCGAGCGCCGCCGGCCGTTGAGTTCCGGGATTCCCCGGTAGGCGAGTTAGCTGCGTTGGCCGAATGCACGCCACCGGCCGAGCTCCCCGCGCCGCGCGGGGCGCGTCGCGCGTCGTCGTCGCCCTCATCGTTCCCGCCGTCAGCGTTCCCACGCAGGATCGCGAGTTCGTCGGTGGTGGGCAGCGGGCGGGCTTCTTCGGGGCGGCGCGCGGTGTGCGACATGCGGATGAGCAGCGCGATAATAATCCAATTCGTGAGCAGCGCCGAGCCGCCGTGCGCGAGGAAGGGCAGGGCCAGGCCGGTCAGCGGGATGATGCGCGTCACCCCGCCGATGACGATGAAGCATTGCAACCCGAGCACAAAGGAGAGCCCGGAGGCGAGGAGTTTGCCGAAGCCGTCGCGCGATTCCAGGGCGACCCGCATGCCGCGGCTGATGAGGAGCAGGTAGATGCACAGGATGGCGCCCACGCCCACCAGCCCGAGTTCCTCGGCGAAGGATGCGTAAATGAAATCGGAATGCGCCGCGTACACCAGGTTCGGGTAGCCGCGCCCGAGCCCCGCGCCGAAAAGCCCGCCGGAGGCCATACCGAAGAGGCCCTGCACTACCTGGTAGGAGCCGCCGACGGCGTCATAAAGTTCGGGGTCGAAGGGGTTGAGCCAGATGGCGAAGCGCGCCTGCACGTGGGAAACCGTGGTGGAAATGAACCACACGCCGCCCACGGTGAGGATCCCGCCGATGGCCAGCCAGGAGACCTGCTCGGTGGCCACCCACAGCATCGCCACGAAGAGCCCGAAGAACAGCAGTGCGGTGCCGAAATCGCGTTCAAAAACGAGCACGCCCATGCACAGCGCCCAGGCGATGAGCACCGGGAGGATATGGCGGGCTTTGGGCAGGCGAATCCCCAGGATTTTCGGGCCGGCCAGCGCCAGGTTATCGCGTTCGGCCACGAGGTAGGCCGCGAAGAACACCGCGAAACAGATTTTCGCGACCTCCGCCGGCTGGAAGGACATCCCGCCCACCGCGATCCACAGGCGTGAGCCGTTGAGGGTGCGGCCCAGCGGGCTGAGCGGCAGCAGGAGCAGCACCACCCCGGCGATGAGGGAGGTCCACATGTAATTTTGCAGCACCCGGTAATTACGCACCGCGAGGATGGTGATGGCGAAGAACACCAGCGCCCCGGCGGTGAGGATGAGCTGGCTGCGGGCGTGATCCGTTTCCGCCGCCGCGTCCACCCGGTAAATCATGGCCAGGCCCAGCCCGTTGAGCGCGATGGCGCAGGGGAAGAGCACCGGGTCGGCGTAGGGGCACAGCGCGCGAATGAGCAGGTGGCAGGCGAAAACCAGGGCGGCGCCGGCCCCTACCACCAGCGCGAAGCTCGGTGGCAGCGCGGCAGTACCCGCTCCGGCAGCATCCGCTCCTGTAGTAGGCGCGCCGGCATTACCCAACCCGGTCCACACCAGGTAATAGGCGCCCACCCCGATGGCTCCGGCCAGGAGCAACAGGGTGATCTCGGGCCAGCGGCCGCGGCGCGTGCGCGGGGGAACCACCGTGCTCATCGGTTCTCTCCCGGGTTCGCGGGGGCGGGGGCGTTTGCGGCAGGCGCCGGCTGTTCTGGCGCGGGCGTGCTCTGCCCGGGTGCCGGGGCGGGCGCTCCCGATGCCGGCGCGGCCGGAGCGCTGGGCGCGGGACTCGCACTCGCGGGCGCTGGCGTAGGTTCGTTGTTCTGTGCTTTTTGTTCACGAAGGGCGGCGACGACGGCGCGCGCTTCGCGCAGCGAAGCGCGCGTGATGGGCGTGGCTAGCCGATCTTGGGCCACCGGGGTGAGGTCACGGACCTGAAGATCAGTAGCTTCCGCCGCGTGGGAGAACTCCAGTGGGCCGAGCCGCTGCGGGATTCCCTGGTAAATCGTGACGATGCCATTGTTATTAGCCACGTAGTAGCGGCTTTGGGTCCAGCGGTAAGCACCAAATAGGCCGGCCACCGCCAGGGCCAGGACGGTCAGAATAACAGCCAGCCGAGCCCCCCAGCGCGCGCGGGGAGCGCCCTCCGCGCCCGAGTTCCCGCAGCCGGCACCGGATCCGCGGCCTGCGTTACCGGTATCAGTCGCGGAGCTACTTTTCGCGTTTTTCTTGGCGCTTCCCTTCGGGTGGGCACTTCCGGGCGCAGCGGTGGAATCGCTTGAGCTGTTGGCCGCCCCGGGAGTTTCACTATTGCCGGCATCGTTGTGGGTACCGGCACTAGTGCCGCCAGCCCCGGCATTCGCATTCCGCGTCAGCGTCGCCGCTTTCGCGGCCGCGGAATTCCCCCCGCGGGTGGGCCGCCGGTAATCGCGCGCCGCCGAACCCACCACGATCGGCTGAGAGGGCAGCGGGCTGGTAATTGCGGCGTCGTCAATAACATCCGCAAGAATAACCGTGACGTTATCGGGCGCGCCGGCCGCCAGCGCTAAATCAATAAGGTGTTCGCCCAGCTGGTGCAGGTCCGGGATCGCGTACATCGCGTGTTCGATGGTGTCATGCGCGACCACGCCGAACAGGCCGTCCGAGCACAGCAGCCAGCGGTCCCCCACCCGGGCTTCCCGCACGGATTCATCCAGCTCCACCTCGCCGGGAGTATCCCCGAGCGCCCGCATAATCACATTGCGCTGCGGGTGGTGTTCGGCTTCCTCCGGGGTGAGCCGGCCGTGATCCACGAGGTACTGGACCAGGGTGTGGTCATGCGTGACCTGTCCGAGCTTCCCGTCCCGCAACAAATACGCCCGCGAATCACCAATATGCACCATCGCGAGCTTATTCGAGGCGCGCAGCATCGCGATGCAGGTGGTGCCCATGCCCGCCATTTTCGGGTTCTCGGCAACGAGCGCGAGCATATCGTCATGCGCGGCCTCCACCGCGCGGCGCAGCAGCGGCAGCAAATCATCGGCGGCGTGCACATCATCCACCGCCACCAAATGACCCACCGTCACCGATGAGGCGATATCCCCGGCGGCCGCCCCGCCCATCCCATCTGCCACCACGAGCAAATGAGGCGAGGCGTAGCCACCGTCCTGGTTATTGGAACGAACCAGGCCGACATCGGAAAACGCCGCGTAGCGTAGCTGAATACTCAAACTTGTAGCTCCATCGTGGTTTCCCCCACCTGAATAACAACGCCGGGGTCCAGCGCGGCCGAGCCGTTAATGCGGATCCCCCCTACCAGGGTACCGTTTGTTGAGCCCAGATCCTCCACCCAGCGCCGGCCCTCCGCCGCGAAAATACGGGCGTGATGCCCGGAAGCGTAGGTGTCATCCAAGACGAGCGTATTATCCGGGGCTCGCCCGATATAGACCGGTTGCGAGCTGAGCGGCACCGCGGTTCCCAGTAGCGGACCGCCGGTCACCACCAGGTAGACGGGCCGTTCGACGGGCGCGGCAGGCGCCGCGGGAGAGTCGTTTTCCGCGGGGGCGGGCGCGTGGATGCTGCGGCGTCGTGCCGAAAGAAGAGAAGAACGACGGCGCACGTCCGTTCCCAGCACATCGCGGCGCACCGTCAGCACGACGGCGAAAATGAACAGCCACAGCAGCGCTAGAAAACCGAAGCGCAATAAAGTTATTGCGAGATTCATGAGGCGGACGCCGTTCCGGTCCAAAACATAATGTGGGTGCGGCCGATGGTGATGGTATTGCCGTCGACCAGGGTGGCCGCGCTAATGCGGTGGCCTTCCACGAAGGTGCCGTTCGTGGAGTTGAGGTCCGTGGCGATCACGCCGTTCGGGGTGACCTGGAGTTCGAGGTGGTGGCGGGAGATGCCAGAATCGTCCACGCTGATATCGCAATCGGAGCCGCGGCCGATGATTGCGGTGGTGCCGGTGAGGAGGTAGCGATCCCGCCCCACCTGGATGAGCGGGTTTTCCTCCGTGCCGGCGCTGCGAGTGGCCGGGGCGATGGCGCCGCGCTGCGTGGTTGTCCGGGTGCGTGCTGTTCCTTCGCGCAACTGGGGATCCTCCTCGAATGTGATCTCAATCGGGCCGACGAAAAGATAGTCCTGTTCGGTGGCGTATTCCACCGCGGAGCGGGCGAGTTCCTCGCGGAGGGCTTCCTGGCCCCAGGAATCCACCCGGGCCAGATCCGCCGGGACGAGCGCAACGGTGAACACATTTGGGGCGACGGTGCGGTCGCGGGAAAGCTCCGCGGCATCGCGCGTCATGGCCTTTTTGATGTCGGTGAGGATTTCCACCGGCTTCAGTTCGGACTGGAAAACGCGGAACGCCCCGGCAACGGCGTTCTCCACTCCCTTTTCAAACTTCCCGAGGGCGCCCATGGCCCTGCCCCTTCCCTATTCCTGTTCGCTTCTGTAGCTTCTCAGCCTTTGTAGCTCGTCAAGCTTCGGCGGCCGCTGAAGCTTCGTGAGCCTGTGCGGGTTCTCAAGCTTCTGCAACTTGTTAAGCTTCCGCGGCTTCTATAGGCGACTGTAATCGCCCGCGCCGGTGCGCCGCTACCTTCCGCGCCGTGAGCGGAGCGGGTGGTGTGCGTTCGGCCGGGCGGGTGTGGAGCGATGGCGTGAGCGCGCGGGCCGTGCGCGGTTCCGTTCGGTGGGGCGACGACGCCCAGCTGGCGGCGCGGTGCTGCGACGCGTCTCACGTAAATTCGGGCTGCAAAAACTTGGACTAATCGGGGATGAGACGATAAGCTCATACGTGCACTTGCTCAAGTGGCGGAATAGGCAGACGCGCACGGTTCAGGTCCGTGTGCCCGTGAGGGCGTGGGGGTTCAACTCCCCCCTTGAGCACCACAGTTGATATGAGCGCCGCTGGCTTTGCTCATATCGGTTTTGGCGATATCGCCCTAAATGACATTACCCGGCATTACCCCCAATTTTCCATTGCGCTCTACAGTGTTGTGCCGTACAGTTGCTATCGGATAGTTCCTTTTTCATCGGAACCTCCTTTCGATCAGGGACCCCGGCGCTTACTCCGCCGGGGTCCCTGATTTCAACTCTGGACGGCGGGTTAATAGACAAAAGTGGGTCTAATGGCGGCGTGTCGTTGGCTTGGATCCGGTTCGGATCCGTACGAACTGGGTACGCAGACAAAGTGCGAGGGAGAGTACCGTTTGCACCCGATTTCGTGTCTCTAACGCGCACTATGGCGCCTACACGGCCCAGAATGCGCACTCTGTACCTCTGCCCGCCCCGTGGCTGTGTCGCGTGGCAACGCGGACGGAACGAGTTTTCCGTCGAGGCATGTCACGCAACGGATGTCAAGGAAGCAGGCTTATTGAGGTGCTCGACCTCAATAAGGCCGACTTTTCGTTGCTACAGCAAGGAAAAGTCCGGGTATAAGACCCACCATTGGGGGTGCGGACGGTTTCCTAGAGATTTTTAAGGAGAACGTTCAATGAGTAAGCGTACGTACACGAGAGAGCAGATCCGTAAAGCCCTCACCACCTACCAACGCACGCAATCGGTAACCGCCACAGTCCGTAAACTGGGCTACCCAGGCCGAGACACGCTCTACAAATGGATCCGGAATAGCAACGAGAAACCAGAGCAGAGAAAACCGAAGAAACACGCCCCTAACCAGAAAATATCAACGGACGTGAAAGTAACTGCCTGCAAGCGATTCCGCAGCGGGGAAAACGCCTACACTATCGCCCAGGATCTAGGAATCGTGAACTGCACAAACATCTATGCTTGGGTTAAAAAGTGGGATGCGGAAGGCAGTCTAGGACTCATGAACGAGAAAGAATGCGACCAGATCAAAGCGAAAACCCGCCACCAACTGGAAGCCCAGCTACCCCAAGACCCGGAAGAATTACGTGCTCTTGTAGCCGATTTAATCGTGCAGAAACGCGTCTTGAAAGCCCAGCTCGAGCTAGCAAAAAAAGGAAAAGCCCGCACAGGCGGGCGCAGTGAAGCGGTAGAGAAAACACGGGTAGCTAACCAGCTACGCTCTACCACGCCGCTAGCCATGGTCTTAGATACCTTGGATTTGCCGGCAAGCTCGTACTATTACACCGCTAAACAGCTAGAGCGGCCTGACAAGCATGCTCGCTTGCGTGAGTTGATCGCTCAGATCGCGCGCGAGGGCTTGTATACGTATGGGTATCGGCGTATCCGTTTAGCGCTTAGAAAGCTTGGGTATGTGGTCTCGGAGAAAGTCATCCAGCGCTTGATGCGGGAAGAGGAAATCCCGGTCAGGTATGCCAAAGCACGCCGGAAGTACTCTAGTTACGGCGGGGAGATCAGCCCGGCACCGGAAAACCTAGTCGAGCGTGACTTCCACGCTGATGAGCCCGGACGGCTTTGGCTCACGGATATCAGCGAGTTCCACGCAGCTAACGGGAAGGTTTATCTCTCCCCGATTATTGACTGTTATGACGGGAAAGTCGTGGCGTATACGAGGGGATTACACCCAACCTCAGTGTTGGCTGATTCCTCCCTTGAAAACGCCCTGGCAACCCTCCCGCACCAGCGTCTAAACGAGCTACAAGCCGGCCAGAGTGAGCATCCACTCGTGATCCATTCGGATCGGGGAGTCCACTACCGGTCTGTGTCCTGGATTGAGCTTACGCGGCGTTACGGGTTGACGCGGTCGATGTCGAAGAAGGGGTGTAGTCCGGATAATTCTGCTTGTGAGGGGTTTTTCGGGCGGATGAAAACCGAGATTTATCACGGGAAGAAGTGGGCTACAACCGATGAGTTATGCGAGGCGATAGACGAGTATATGTTCTTCTATAACCAGAAGCGTATTACCTTGAAGTTCGATGGTTTAACGATTGTGGAGCATCGTCAAGCGGTTTTAAGCGATAATGTCCAATAAACAGTCCGCAGCCCCCTTCCGGCGTGTTTGAAAGTCACCAATCCCGGCGCCGGCACCCTGACCGCCGCGGCTGATGGTGTGAACCGTGAGGATTGCTCGGTTCCTGGGGATACTGTCACCTTCCCGGTGGTGGATGGTGCCCCGAACTATGTAGTGCAGGCCCAGGTCATGGCTAAGTCCCCGCAGACCGGGACCACGAAGGTCATCCTGGATTCGCCTCAACAGCCGCTGAGCGAGGTACGTCGCTCTAAGAGGATCTCCTTCACCACGGGTCTGGTTGAGCAGGCCACCGCGTCTGTCTCAACCAGTGCCCCTGACAACGTCGTGACGCTGGAGAACGGTGCCGCGAGTATTCCGTTGACGCTCTCGTGGGGTAACGCCACCACCGGTGATGCCACGGGTGAGCTGGTGTGGCAGGTGCCGGGTAACGTAACCCTGGTATCGGTTGGTGCCCCGTCTGAAGGCGCGAGCGCCCAATGCACGACCCAAGACCGTACTGCGGTAGCGACTGCCCTTGAGGCGGACAAGTCCGGTAATACCCTGACTTGGGCTGCGTGCCCGACCGAGACCGCCGCTCTTGCGGGCGTGACTGGGTTGAAGGTTTCTACCGGTACGCTGGCTTCGACTGCGACCGGCACCCTGCCCGTGAGCGTCATTGCCAATAGCGTGGGTGACGTGAATACGTCGTTTACCGCGGGTGTCTTCAACACGGCCGGTAACGGACAAGTTGAGTTCAGTGAGGCTACCCCGATTAGCGTGTATGTACGTACACCCGCCCCGGAACCTGTAGTGACTGAGGTCGCCTGGGAGGATGCAACCGATCAGAATGCCAAGAATTGTGACACGAAGCAGGTGACGCAGACTCGCACCGTGACCACGACCCCGCACAAGTGGGATCCGGCCGGAAAGCAATGGGTTGCCGACCCGGACAACGCGAAGGTTGAAACCCAAACTCAGACGCGTGCTATGACCGATAGTGAGCTTCAGGTTTGTACCCCCAAGCCCGCCGATAAGGTAGATACGGCCGAGTGGGTGGACGGGACCGGTAGCGATGCGAAGAACTGCGCGACCAAACAGGTGACTCAGACCCGTACCAAGACCACAACCCCGTATAAGTGGGACACCGCTACCAAGACCTGGGTTTTGGATGCGGATAAGGTGAAGGTTGAGTCTGAGACTCAAACCCGGCCCATGACTGACGTGGAGCTTATGGCGTGTGCGATTCGCCCCGCCGACAAAGTCGATACCACCCAGTGGGTGGATTCTACCGATGAGGGTGCGAAGGATTGCGCTACGGGTAAGGTGACTCAGACTCGCTCGAAGACGACCACTCCCTACAAGTGGGATACCGTGGCTCATGAGTATGTGCTGGACACTGAGAACGCGGTAACCGTGACTGAGACCCAGACTCGTGACATGAGTGACGCTGAGCTTCAGGTCTGTACCCCCAAGCCTGCCGACAAGATCGACAACGGTGAGTGGACCGACTCGACTGATGAGGGTGCTAAGGACTGCGCGGCTGGTAAGGTCAAGCAGTCACGCAGCGTGACGACCACGCCCTATAAGTGGGATGCGGCTACCAAGACGTGGGTTGCGGATACCGACAAGGCCGTGACCGGCACGGAAACCCAGACCCGGGATATGACCGACAGTGAGCTTCAGGTATGCACGCCCGCACCCGCCGATGATGTAAAGACCACCGAATGGGTCGACTCGACTGATGAGGGCGCTAAGGACTGCCAGACCGGTAAGGTCAAGCAGTCTCGCACGGTCACCACAACCCCGTATAAGTGGGATGCCACTAGCAAGGAGTGGGTGGCTGATACTGAGAAGGCTGTAACTAGCACTGAGTCTCAGGTTCGGGATATGACAGATAGCGAGCTGCAAGAATGCACCGTAAACCCCGGCCTCAAGGTTGAAGAAACCGAATGGACTGACTCGGCCGAGGATGGTGCAAAAGACTGCACTACCCGTAAAGTCACTCAGACCAGGACTGTGACAACCACGCCGTATAAGTGGGACAGTGTCTCGAAGAAGTGGGTTCTGGATCCGGAGAATGCTACTACTAAGACTGAGTCTCAGGTTCGGGATATGAACGAGGACGAGGTAAAGGTGTGTATGGCCGGTACCGGCGTACCCACGTATCCGGATCCGACACCTGTTCCCCCGAACGGTAGCGTGACTATTGATCCGATTAACGGGCCCGATAACCCCGCCCAATGCGAACCCACCGGCCCGGTAACCCGCGCTGACGGAGTGACCATTACGGTGGATAAGGATTGCAAGGTCACCATCACTATCCCTGAGGGCAAGACGCCCGGTCTGCTGACCCCGCCTATCGAGGCGACACCTAAATACCCCACCCCCGATAAGCCGGTGGTTACTGTGCCTGTGAAGGTGATTGATACACCCGATTGGGATGATACGACCACGACCCCAGGCACCCCGGTAACTGTTGAAAAGAAGAAGGGTGAGGTTCCTGAGGGCACGACAACCCAGGTTACTGGTCCGGGTACCGCGGTGTTGAACCCTGACGGCTCGATTACTGTCACCCCGAATGAGGGTGCGGTACCTGGTGAAAAGATCACGGTCAAGGTTGTCGATAAGGTAGGCAACCCCCTCGATAACATCACCGTGACGATTACGGAGCCGGCCCCGGCCCCGGATTGGGACGATAGCCTGACTGGCCCGGGTAAGAAGGTTGACGTGCCGAATAAGGGCGGGGATGTACCGCCCGGTAGTACGGTTACCGTGAACGGCCCGGGCAGCGCGGTCTTGAACCCGGATGGGTCTATCACGGTTACCCCGAATGAAGGGGCGAAGCCTGGTGAGAAGATCACCATCACGGTCAGCGATGGTGAGGGTAAAGAATTGGATTCGTTTACCGTGAAGATCGGCAAACCCAAAACCAGCACTAAGGCCCTGCCGGTGACTGGTGCTCATACGACGGGCCTGGCTGGCCTGGCTGGTCTGCTTGTGTTGGCTGGTGGGCTGAGTGTTTGGCGGCGTCGTCGTAACTAAACAAAATAAGAGCCATATCGGCTAGCCCCGCCAATGTGTAGGGGCTGGGGGTGGTAGGTGAATGTACGAAACTGGTTTACCTACCACCCCTACTTATTTCCATTGCGCGGGGTGTGCAGTTTTGCTTGCGCTGGGGCGGGTGGGGACGGCGTAGTTTCCCCATTTTGTAGTGAACGCGTGTAGGTCGTGTGGGCGGGTGGCTTTTGTGGTGTTAGAAGACGGGTGTTGTGGTGAGGCTTGAGTTATTAGAAACCCTCGTATCGTATTCGAGGCTTGGGACAATGGACGCGGTAGCCCGCCAGTGTGGGTGTACCACCGCGGCGGTTGTGAAACGTATCCAGTTATTAGAAGAAGAAGTCGGTTACCGGCTCACCCAGAGGGCCGGGCGGGGTAGCGAGCTCACGGCTGCGGGCTGGCTCTTGGTTGAGCGTTCTATCCAGATTCTTGGGCTTGTGGATAAAACCGTGAGCGAGATAAGGGATGCGGTGGATGACCCACAGGGCAGGATTGTGATTGTGGGACGCGAGTCTAGTGCTCTGGAGAGTCTCGCGACTGTGATGGGGCGGGTGAGGCAGGAGTATCCGGGGATTAGTTTTGAGTTGCGGGCTTGTGGGCGGGAGCAAGCGGCTCGCATGCTTGCCGAGGGCGGGGCGTCTTTCGCGGTGTTGGATGCCTCGTGGGAGTGTGAGTCGTGGGAGACACTGGCGTTGCCGGGTGAGGACCGGTGGGGACTCCTGGTTAGGGCTGGTAGTGATGTGGCGGGGCGCGAGTCTGTGCGGCGTGCGGATATTACGAAGCGGGCGTTGGTGTTACCGAGCGAGGGTAGTCGGGAGTTGGGGTATTGGTTGGATAAGGAAAACCAGTTGGATGTGGTGGGCCGGTATGGGTCTGGGCGGGTGGCTTGCCGGCTGGTTGAGGCTGGGGTTGGTGAGGCTATCGTCTTGGAGAATGCCGTTGCGGAGAACGCGGGTATGATCGGGGCCGCGAATTCTGGTGGTGGTTCTGGTTTGGTGTTTGTGCCCCTTGATTGGCTTGTTGGTTTGCGGTGTGTGTTGGCGTGGAGCAAGCAAGCACGCCTGGGGCGGGCTGGTGAGGTATTCGTAGAAACAGCCCGGGCAGCCTTTCGCATGGTAGATTGACATCACTCATCAACCACGATGTTGAAGGAGTATCTGGGGCCGTTCGCTACGCGGGCGGCTCCTGCTGTATACGCTGAATGGGTGCGGACTCCGCCGAAGCTTCGACCAATTCAACCTAGGAGAGGCTTATGTGTGGCGCATGAGCCTGCTTTCCGTGCCTCTCGGCTTATCCTATTGCTTGGGTCGCCGGGTTAAAGTTAGTAGCACTAATTCCGAGTGTTGCATTTAATGGACCGTATTTGTTAAGCTGTAAATAACATCATAATTCGATGAAGATGTGATGGGATGCTACAAGTTCAATGAGGTACTTGGAGGAGGAAACATGTCAAACCTTATGGAACATCAGCCGATTCGAAAAAGTAAAACTAAGCGGGTGCTTATCGCTGGCATCATTGCGATTGCCGGAGTGCTATCGCTGCCGAGCACTGGCGCTCAAGCGTTGGGAGGAAACTGCCAGGCATGGCTTGAAAATGGGGTTGGGTATACTCTCGGTGCGGGCAAGTGCTATTCGTTGAATGCCGACACAAAAGCTCGTGTAACCCTTGATATTGCTATCGCTCCGGATTTTCATTCGAAATGGTTTACCGCTACTAACACCGTTTATCGTACTCTCGGATGGTCATCGACAATGAAGGGGTGGCCCCGTGACGCCCGTGTTGATTACGCACGTCGATAAAATTCAGTAGATGATCCCGGTGGGCGTTATGTTTACTTCGCCCACCGGGATATTCTTCCTACCAATCGGGGAGGGAATATGGGAATTCGCATTGAGGATCTGAGTTTTTCCTACACTTCTCGGAACGAAACCCGGGTTATTTTCCAGAATGCGTCCGTGGCTTTTGAGAAGGGTAAATTTTATAGCCTCATGGGGCCGTCCGGCTCTGGGAAAACAACATTATTTCGCTTACTCTCTAAGCAGCTGGTTCCTGGAGCAGGAACGATAAGCATCGGGGAAGGAAACCTGGAAAACATTGATATTCCAGAACTGCGCTCACGATTGATTGGGCAAATTTTCCAAGATTATCTGCTGGTGCCATTCCTAAGCCCGATCGAGAATATCTTATTAGCAAGAGAAATAGCTGCCGGTAAAGCTACTCCTGCAGATCGCACACACGCACAAGAACTTCTTGCCCGGATTGGATTGGAAACCTCCAAAAACCGCCGGGTAGACACGCTTTCCGGGGGCGAACAACAACGCGTCGCCATCGCGCGCGCTGTTAGTGGGCAGCCACTGCTTCTTCTTGCCGATGAACCCACCGGTGCCCTCGATGCTGATAACACTGCGAGCATAGCTACGTTACTCTCCGATCTTGCGCACTCTGAAGGCTTAACGGTCATAGCGGGTACCCACGACGAGGCTTTCGCCCGGCACACCGATCACGTGGTGCGTATTCGGGATCATCGGCTTGTCGTAGAGAGGTGACCATGGGAAAGCAACGCGTTCGCCTCGTCTGGAAAATGCTGGTTGATCAACCGCGGCGCGCTTTGTATACCCTTATTGTGGCGATTCTTCTTACGATGATTGCAGCAAGTCTGGGTACATTCTTCAATGCGCACAATCAGGTTCAGATCCGCCAAGCGCGGGCATCATTTGGTTCGTATGCGCAGCGAGTTTCCGGAAATGAAAATGTCAAAGATTATCTAAGAGAGCTCGAAAGCAACGGAAAAGCCGTTGCTGTTATCCACTCTCGCGCAAATATCTTGGCCCGACAGGGCCAAACTGATGATGCCGCAACAACGGCCGATGTTACTTACCTGAGCGGTCAGGGGGACATGGGCATGTTAATCGCGGGAAACCACCCGGCTTCTGCGGGCGAGGTTGCAGTGAGTAGCGAGGTTGCCCGTCTTCTCGACATAGAGCTAGGCGGAGATATCGCCCTCGCGGATCTTGAAGGAGAAGGGAAAAATTCTCCTGCAACATTTCGCGTGGTTGGGATAATCGAAAATCCGGCTTCTATTCGCGACCACACCGTCATAGCGGTCACTGATAGCACGGAGATTTTGGGAAGAGCGGATTCGTGGCTGACGGATGATCCGCTCATGCCGCTTGCGGACGAACTCGGGCAAGGCCAGGCGCAGGTGGCAACGCCTGATAGGGTAGCGCATCGCGCTTCCGAGAACGCGATAGCCTACCAGGTCATCCCGGCCTATGTCGCGTGGTTTGTCGGGGTATTTGTTGTGTGCGCTGTTGTTTTCGCGGTTTTTGCAGCTGATAGGCAGCGGCGCCGTTCTGTCCATAATGTTCTTCGGTCGCTTGGCGAATCCCCGTTCAATGCGGCCTTCCATGCATCATTATCGACCGGGCTCACCATGGTGATCGGTGGGATGATCGGGTGGACGGTAACCCAACTGATTGTTGCTGGTAGTGCGGAACGGGTTGGCGTTTTTTATGAAGAAAGATGGACCGGACCATTTACCGCAGATGTCGCGCAAGGGTCCGTTGTTTTATTGCTGCTCTTTGTTCTTGCCACATTCGTGAGTGCGGCCGCAACGCTATTTGCTCACAGGTGGCAGCGGCGTGACTACTACGAAGAACTCTCCTACCGAAAGCTCGGGATCTTAGGGGTGTGCGGACTGGCGGTAACCGCGGTTTTCATCGCCTGCCGGCAGCTTTATATTCTGCCCTGGGGGCATCAGCTCGCGCTGGTGTCGGGAGCATTATCCATCCCGGCATTGGGCTATTATCTTGCGCTCGCTTTCCAGCGGCGCACCATTTTCGCGAAGCTCAGTGCGCGCTTGCATAAGGTTGCGCTGGTTGCCCTCGGATTAGTTTTTGTTACGAGTTACTCGGCCGCGCTTTTCAGTAGCGCCGTCGCCCTCCAAAATAACTGGATCACACGGGAGATTGCCGGTGAAGACAGCTATTTGCAAGTAGCCTATGCCTCGAAAGCCTCGGTGGTGAGTCTGAAGTCGCGTTTCCCGGAGATCGCGACCCAGACAAGTATTTTTGGCGAACCTGAAAATGGGGAACGAATGTACCGCTTGGTGACCTTGGACGGTGCGGATTGCCTCGATATTGGCGCACGCTTGGATAAATGTAACCGGATCGATATGGACGGTGTTTTTCTCGCTTCCGGAAATATGAAAGACCGCGATTTTGTCAATCACGCGCCGGCGCATATGGTCAGCCCGGACGGAAAAGTGGTTGTCGTTGAATTCAGCGCATCTGATCCAACGGTCACCAACATGTGGGTTGTGGATAACGTTATTCCAGACGAGAAGCTGAGTAACAACGTTTTCCGCGGGCTTATTTTGGCTCCCGATGATCCGTTAGTCAGTCAGATCGGGCTCACGGATCCCAGCCTTTTCCGCATCACAATTTTTGGCTTTGGCGAGCTATCTGATGACATTCGGGACGGTGTCCGTTCAACGATTTTGACGCAGGCGCCTTTCGCCTTTGTTACCGATCCGGATGCTCCGGAGGACAGACAGCTGCGAGCAGAGGCGATAACTCGGGTCCTCGTAGCACTCCTTACAGCGGGAATCGTGCTCTGCAGCATGACGATTGCTATTGTCTCTGATCAAGCAATTGAGCGGCGTTTGATTGACTTGGGCGGAGGCGGTATCCGCGCCCGAGTCAGGCTTATCGCTCCGCTATTGGGATCCTATGTTGTGACGGTCGCGGCAGCTGCGGTCATGGGCAGGCTGGTGGTTATGGACCGATTGCCATTCACTCCCGCTATCGTGCACCACGATTATGGTTTGCTGTGGATAGTTGTGTTGGTCAGTATCCTCTTCGCGTTGCCCGCGCTGCATTGGGCTGTGCGGAAGCACGATCCAGTACGGAAGGGGTAGCCCGGCGGCGCAGCGCTCGCTGCGCGAGGCGCGTGGTCTAGTGCGCATTCGTGAATGCCCGCGCCGCCGGGCCGGGGAGGTTACCGCTCGGAGCTGAGCCTATCTGCGCGGCTGAGGGCGTAGCGGGCTAGCGCCGTCGTCGTTCCAACCCAGAGAAGTGCGTACACAACATCCGCAGCCGCCGGTGCGCGCATCCACTGCACGTGATACGTGAGCGGGTTGCAGCGCGCGATGACCTGGAGGTACGTGGGCGCGGAGCTGAGCTCGTAGAACAGCGGGGCGGAGAGGACCACCGGCAGCGTGGTGAATGTGGCGAGCATATCGCGCGCCGCGTAGCTATTCACCAGGGCACCTACCGCCGCGCCGAGGCTCACCCAGCCCCACACAACGAGGAGCGCGATGAACGTTCCCGAAAGGAGCGCGGTGGCGTTTACGCTAGTTCCGCCCGCGAACGAAAGACCCAGGTAAGCTAGCGTGACCGCGGCGACTTGCACGAGGAACACGAGGGAAATCACCGCGAAAATCGAGGCGAGATAGGTCCACACCTTCCCGCCCTGCATCATGAAAATCGCGTAGACGCCCCACTTTCTGTCATTGGCGACGTCGGAAGAGGCGTAGCCGAAAGCGCGGAACGTGAGCAGGCAGACGATGCCCGTGAAGGCGTAGCTGAGGTAGCTCCCGCTCTGGGCGTTACCGAGCATCCCGGAAATGCCGACAACCAGAAAAACGAAATATGCCAGCGGCTCGACAATGCGGCCGAGGTAAACGCCGCGCCAATTCCACAGGGAAGCAATATGGTACTTCGTGAGAATAAGTGATTTTTTCATGGGAGCGGGGTTCCTTCTTCGTATGCTTTGAGGGCTTCCCAGAGGTCGGTGCTTCCGGGGCAGTGGGCCATGAACCGCGCGGCCGGCATATCGGCAATAATGCGACCGCCGCGCAGAGCGATAACGCGGGTGCAGTACTCGGAAAACTTCGAGGTTTCGTGCGTGCTCACCAGCACGGTTCGCCCTTCCGTCACCCGGGAGCGCAGGTAGCTGAACACGGTGTCGATGCCGGCGGGATCCAGGCCGGTGGTTGGCTCGTCCAGAATCATGAGGCTGGGGTTACCGATAATTGCGCGGGCGATTTGGGTGCGGCGCAATTCCCCGCCGGAGAGGGTTTCCGCGGTGCGGTCAAGGAGCTGCGAGAGGCCCAGAACCTCCGCAACGCCCTCAATATCAGCGCGGCGATGCCAGCGGCCTACCCGTAGGTCGAGGCCCAGCAGAATATTCTGCGTCACGGTGAGGGACCAGTCGATAATTTCGCGCTGCGGGCACCAGCCGATAGCGCTTTCGGCCACCGAATTGGTGACCGTGCCGCGGGTGGGCTTGATGAGCCCGCCCAGAATATCGAAGAGCGTGGATTTTCCCGCTCCGTTATGGCCGATAACGGCGACCAGTTCGCCCGGGTGCAGGGCAAGATTCACCCCGGTCAGGGCCGGTGTTGATTTCTTCGGGTAGATTTTTTCTACCCCGATAGCTTTGAGGATAGGGGTATCCATGAACGCTTACCTCCAAAATATGCAAAGACTGCCTTAGTGAATGTGCATACCGGAGAGGCCGAGTCCGCAGAGCGCAGAGGCGCCGGGCGCAAGTGGCGCCGGTGCGGGGCGCGAATATAGCGGTGCTCGATAATGAGATACTGGGATACCAGGAATAAAGGTGCCCAAACGGAGCGTCTCGGTTAGTCACCAAGACGCCGTGTATTACTAGAGCGCGGCCTCGCCGGAAAGGGAGGGCTTAGCGTCGGGCACGTACCACGGATACTCCGTTTTCTATCAGTTGTTTATGATGCGTTCGTTAAGTGTAGCTTGGTTTAGCCCGCCGAGGCGCTTCGGCCGGTTGTGCAGTTTAGCCCGCCGAAGCTATTAGCTCCGCGGAACCCGTTAACTCGCCGCGTCTACCAGCGCTTTTTCCAGCTCAATCGTATTGGTGATCGCGGTGAGCGGCTGGTAGCCGGTGCTCGCGGTGCCGTTGATAATAATCGCGGGGGTGCCGCGCAGGCCGAGGGTTTCTAGCCCCAAGGATTCCTGGGCGGCAATGAAGCTGGTGGTTTCCGCGCTGTCACGCGCGGCCCGGAAAGCTTCCACGTCCAAGCCCAGTTGGGTGGCGTAAGCATCGAGGTTTTCATCGGAGAACATCGACGGTGCTTTGTCAGGGTCGTGGCCGGCGGCAGCTGCGCCGTCGAAAAGAAGAGAAGAATACTCCCAGAACTTGCCTTGCAATCCAGCCGCGTGCGCGGCGGCGGCTGCGCGATCACTGGACACGGTGTCCTTGAAAATCGGGACCTGCACGTACGCGAGGTAAATATCGCCCTTATTGGCCAGCTCCAGGAGCTGCGGCACGGATTCGGCGTGGAGTTTATTGCAGAAACTGCAGGCGTAATCGGAGTAGATCGTCACGTGCACGGGGGCCTTCGGGTCCCCGGCGGTTTGCCCGGAGGCAGTTTCCAGCTGCGGCAGGGCCTGGAGCTGGGTGCGAATCTCATCGGGCTGGGTGGGAATGTAATCCTGCCCGGCCACCCAACCGCGATCCGTGGCGAGCTGGGTGTAGCGCGTCTCAACGGGGCCGGGCGTGGTGTTCAGTCCGCCCTGGCCCGGAGTGCCTTGCCCTGCGCCGGGGGCGGCCGGCGCGGTGGCGGTTGCGGTGGGATGCGGTGCGGCGCTGCCCCCGAAACGCCCGTTGGACGAACCGAGGGTAAGCAGCACCGCGAAAACCACCAGGGCAATAATCGCCAGCACGGTGATCATCACCCAGAACCCGCGGCTGCTGGGATGCTGTTCTTCTTCCCCAGCAGGTGCGGGAGGTGTGGAAGGCGGCCACGCCGGGGCGGCGCCGGTAGCAGCGCCCGTGCCAGAAGCCGGGCCGGTACCAGCGCCCGCGGCTGCGCCGACGCTCGGATCCGGGCCCACGCCCGCACCCGAACCCGCCGCTGCGGGCGTACCGTACTGACCCTGGAACCCAGATTGGCCGCGATCCACGGAGTCAGGAGTTCCCTGGCTCATTATTCCTCCACCCAGCGCTCAATCGTGCGCACGAAATGTTCCGCATCTTCATCAGCGAAGATATCAAAGACCACCAGATTCACATTCGAGCGCGGATTCTGGTGCAGCCACTGCGCCACGGTATCCAGCGCGATCCGCGTGGCTTCCGCGAAGGGGAAATGCGAATGGCCGGTGGCCAGCGAGCAGAAGGACACCGAAGTAATATCGCCCTTTTCTGACGCCAGGTCGAGGCAGCGAGTGTAGCAGCTGGCCAGCGCCGCGCGATCCGCATCCGTGACCTCACCTTCCACCGTGGGCGGCAGGGTGTGGAGCACGTAGCGCGCCGGCAGGCGATACCCGCGAGTGAGCGCCGCTTCGCCCGGTTCCAGTTCGCGATCCGACATCGAGTACAGCGTGGCGCAATCATTGCGCAGCCACGGTCCGGCCTGGCCGTGAATCGCCTGGTCAATGGAGGGCTTATTGTAATCGCGGTAGCCCAGCAGATTGGGGCGCGCCCCGTTGATCACCGCGTCCACCACGAGTTCCCGCGCATCCCCGCGCCACATCACGGTCTTGTCGCGGGCGGGGTATTCGGATTCCGGCATCATGTCAGAAATACGAGCCAGGTGGCGGGCCTCGGTGCGCCCCAGGTAGCCGGACAGCCGGTACAGCAGCACGTCAATCGCGCGCGAGACCTCCTCGCTGACTTCTTCAGGATCGCGCTGGATGAGGCGGTGGTTGAGTTCGGTGAAGAGCTCCCGGTCGGTCATTTTCGCCAGGTTGCCTTCCAGGCCGCCGAAGGCAATCTCAAAAAGTTCCCGGTCGGTGCGCTTCGAGGCGGCGGGCGCGGGCCACTCGTCGTCGAGCTTCAGGGCGTCGCGATATTCAGCTAGGTTGAGCATTATTCTCCTTATTCTGGGTCCGAACAGGGTTCCCTAGTACAAGGGTACCGGGCAGAAACGGTTTTCGTGCGCGTATGCACAGGGCCCGTGGCCGCGTGCGCCCGCGCCCGCCCCTGTGGATAACTTCGCGGTATCCCCGGGGAATGCGTGGCCGCGCCGCCCGGCACGCTAACCTAAAGCTATGACAACCTGGTTAACAACCGCTGAATTGGCCGAACGTTGCGGCACGGATACCTTCACTACCCTCGCCGCCCTCGAACTTTTAGGTTTGGCCGACGGCGCCGCGCCCTCGCCGCTCGCTTCCCGCCACGGTTTAGCTGATGTGGGGCGCGAAAGCGGGGCGCTGTGGCACGCGGATTCTGAGCGCTTGCTGCGCGCGGTTGTGGATACCGATGCGAGCGGCACCGGCGCTGCGGAGCCTGTGGATAACGAGGTGCAGGGTGTGTTGCCGCTCGCGGGCGTGGATGAAGAGGTTGAGGGGTACGACGACGCCGCAGCCAGCCCCGCTCCGGCCCAGCCGGCCGGTGGCGGTAGCCCGGTCGGCAGCCCCCGCCCGGGTTTTGCCGCGGTGCTCGCCACCGATGGGGCGTGCTCGGGTAATCCGGGGCCGGGCGGCTGGGCCTGGGTGGAGCAGCTCAGCGGGGCGCGGAACAGTGGAGGCGCGGCCCGCACCACGAATAATATTATGGAGCTGACGGCGCTTATCGAGGGCTTGGAATATGTGGCGGCCCAGCACGGTGCCCAGGCGCCGCTGCTTATTCGCGCTGATTCGCAATACGTCATTAATGTGATGACGAAATGGGCGCGCGGCTGGCGCGCGAAGGGCTGGAAGAAGGCGGACGGCAAACCGGTGAAGAACCGCGATCTCGTTGAGCGCCTCCTTAATCTTTACGAGGCCCGCACCGGCCGCACCGAAGTGGAGTGGGTCAAGGGCCACGCCGGCGACGCCGCCAACGAGCTGGTGGACTCCCTCGCCGTCGCCCGCTCCCGCGAATTCTCCCGCCGCGGCTAACCGCGCGTAGTTTCCGTTCGGAATCCGGGCTTGCGTTTTCTTGATGATCTGGTAGAGTTATCTCACCAAGACCGGTACCGCTGCTCCCCGGAGCAGTCCAGGGCCGGTCCTCGTTTTCTTCACCGAGCATGGAAGCACAGGAGCGAACATGACTCAGGCAACGAAAGTATTCAAAACGCATGGCGACCAGATAGCCCTATTGTGCTCTCGTGGCATGCGTATTGACGATCCTGCATACGCGCGTTTTGTTTTGGAACGGGTGAATTATTATCGTTTATCGGGCTATTGGTATTCATTCAGGCAACCGTCCGATAAAAAGAATCAACGCCTAGATGATTTCGTTCCTGGTACTAGCTTCCATGATGTCGTGGAGGTTTACAACTTTGACGAACGTTTACGATCTGCCGTTTTCTCTTGTCTCACCACCATTGAGCTTGCATTGCGATCAATGCTTGGTCACGAACTGGGCCGCATCGACCCACTTATTCATTTACATCCTGAACTGTTAGGCCCGTTGGCCCACCAGAAAAATTCGCGTACAGCACCTTCCGGCCAGTATTTGGCGTGGCGTGCCAGATATGACAAAGAGCTATCGGGATCGCGTGAAGATTTTGTCGAACATCACCGACGCAAGTACGGCGGTGAGCTTCCCATTTGGGCTGGTGTGGAGATCATGGGGTGGGGATTGCTTACTCACCTGTACGAACTCTCGCCGATTACCGTGCGTAATCTTATTGCGGCCCGAGCCGGACTGACATTAGTCCAATTCACATCATGGATTAAAACGCTGAATATCATGCGCAACTATTCCGCTCACCATGCGCGTATTTTCAATCGCGTCTTTACCCTCAAACCGCGTTTTCCAAAGGTTGGAGTGCACCCTGAACTGGATGTTGTTCGGGCAGCGGCCAGTCGCTGCTTCGGTCAGCTCACCTTGATTCAGTACTTGCTGGGGGTGCTCAATATTGGAGATAGAGACCTTTTACCAGCTGTATTAGCAACGTATCCCGATGTGGTCACCGTACCTATAAGCCATATGGGGGCACCGAACAAATGGCAGGAACTCACGTTATGGCGGCAATGATGACGTTCCTAGATGATGGGATTGATGAATAGGTGGAGCGCTGAATTACTCACAGTGAAAGCACCTTGAGTTCTTCACGGGAATGCCGGAATTGACGTGGTGGTAGGGAAGGTTCCACTACAGCAAAATCTAGGAGATATTTGCTGGATTCTTGGGTAATATTGAACGCGCAGAAGGTGGGAACAAGGTCTCCCATCATGTCCAAGGAGGGTCTAGCGGACGTAAGCGCCGCTAGGTTCTCCTTTCTTTCTGATCCAAGATTCTGGTTTTTCCAAATTAAATTTGCTAGGATGTACCTTATCAAGACCGGTTCCGCTGCTCCCCGGAGTAGTCCAGGGCCGGTCCTCATTTTCTCCGTTTTCTCCGCTGGGCACGGGTTGTTTTTCCGAGGTGTACTTCGGATGTCGTACATGCGAAGTACACCTCGGACAACACATGCTCCCTCCCCAGGTGCTGGTGTGACTGCTGAGGTTTGTGAGGTCCCCACTCTCTTCCGCCCGCTAACGTGGCGGGGTCCGCGCTGGCCGGCGGCTGCGCCGTCGGCCTAAACTGCGCCGTCGTACCACACAGACCCGCGCGTACGATGCCGCGCAATAGCGCCCGCCCGCGCTCGCCAAACGCCCACGCCCACCAACCGCCCCCCACGCAACAACCCCCGCATCTCCAGTAGAATCCCTCCATGACTATCGGCCCGATTGCGAAGAAGATCCCTACCGAACGTACTTTCCACGGCGACACCTACGTCGATAACTACGAGTGGCTGCGCGATAAATCCGATCCGGATGTCCGCGCGCTCCTCGACGCCGAAAACGCCTATTTCCGGGAGCAAACCGCGGGGCTGGGCGATCTGCGCGATAACCTCGTGGCCGAATTCAAGGCGCGCACCAAGGAAGCCGACCGCGCCCTGCCCTACCGCGTGGGGGACTGGTGGTATTACCGGCGCACTTTCCAGGACCGGCAGTACCCGGCGATGTTCCGCACCCCCGCGCGCGGCGCCGCCCGCCCGGACCTCAACACGTCTTTCCCGGAATTCCCGGTGTGGGACGGCAACGAGCTCGCCCTCGGGGAAGAATTCTTCCTCTGCGGCGGCTTCATGCCCTCCCCGGACGGCAAGCTCGGCGCGATGAGCGTGGATTTCACCGGCGATGAGCATTTCACCCTGCGCATTTTCGATATCGAAACCGGCCAGATCGTGGACGATTCGGTGCGCAATATCGGCTACGGCCTGGCCTGGACGGCCGATTCCAGCGCGGTTGCCTATTCCCGCGTGGACGATTCGTGGCGCCAGTGGCAGGTCAACCTCCACCGCATCGGCGATTTCAACGACACGATCCTCTTCCAGGAAAACGACGAGCGCTTCTCCGTCGATCACGAACAATCCCGCAACGGCAAGTGGATTATTATCCGCTCCGCCTCGGTGACCTCCTCGGATGTGCGGTTTATTTCCACGGAGAATATCGAGCAGCGCGTCAAGATCCTCGACCGCCGCGAGGGCCTGGAATACACCGCCGAACCGGCCGGCGACCAGGTCCTCATCGTCCACAACGCCAACCGCCCCGATTTCGAGGTGGCTTCCGCGCCGCTGCGCACTTCCACCCCGGAAGAATGGGATCCCATTTTCGTGCCCGAGGAAGGCGAGCGCGTCGATTACGTGGAGGCTTACGCCGGCCACGCCGTCATCTCGATGCGCTCCGAAGGCCAAACGCAGCTGCGGGTCATGCGCCGGGAACGGCCGCTTTCTGCCGCCAGCGCCATCGGTTCGACGCCGCCCTTAGCGGTCACTTCCGATTCCGGGACCGTTTCCGGGAACGACGACGCCGCCACGTTGGCGCCCGCCCAACCGGCCGCGGACATGCCGGCCGCGCTGGGCGCGCCCGCTCCCGATGCGGCGAACGCTGCGCCGGCCGCGCCTGCGCCGGGCGCGCCGGCCGCCAATCATGGCTGGTCCGCCCCGGTGGCCATCCCCACCGGCGAGGGCAGCTTCGTGGAAACCTACCCGGAGGGCAATTGGTTCACCTCCCGGGTGGTGTTCACCGAGCAGTCCATTCTGGAACCGCCCACCCAAAAGGCCTTCGACCCGCGCACCGGCGATATTGAAGTCCTGCGCACCCTCGACATCCCGGGCTACGACCCCTCGCTCTACACCCAGGACGCGGTGTGGGTGACCGCCCGCGATGGCGTGGAAATCCCGCTCACGGTGGTGCGCCGCGCCGATATCCACCCGGACGGCACCAACCCCGGCTACCTCTACGGTTACGGTAGTTACGAAGTGTCCAACGAGCCCTATTTCTCGATTTACCGCCTGAGTTTGCTGGATCGCGGCGTCGTTATCGGGTGGTCGCATATCCGCGGCGGCGGTGAACTGGGGCGCCAGTGGTACGACGACGGAAAACTCCTCCGCAAGAAAAACACATTTAACGATTTCGTGGATTCGGCACGGTGGCTTATCGACTCCGGCTGGGTGGCACCTGACCGGCTTGTGGCCGAAGGCGGGAGCGCCGGGGGCCTGCTCATCGGCGCGGCGATCAACCAGGCCCCCGAGCTATTCCGGGCCGTGCATGCCGCGGTGCCTTTCGTGGATGCGCTGACCACGATCCTCAAGCCGGAACTCCCGCTCACGGTGGGTGAATGGGAAGAATGGGGCAACCCGGTGGCTTCCCCGGAGGTGTACGCCTATATGAAGGAGTACAGCCCGGTGGAGAATGTACGCGAAGGGGTGGAGTACCCGGCGGTGCTGGCCACCACGTCGCTTAACGATATTCGGGTGCTGTACGTGGAGCCCACCAAGTGGGTTCAGGTGCTGCGCGAGAAAACGAAGCCCAACCCGGAGCGCCCCATCCTGGAGCGTATCGAGATGGTGGCCGGGCACGCCGGGAAAACCGGGCGCTACGACGCCTGGCGCGAGCGCGCCGAGGAAGTGGCGTGGATGCTGGACCAAGTGGGCGCAACCGAGGTGTACTAAGCGCGCCGCGCCGCGCGGCCGCCGCATAACGCGAGCGGCCCGCGCGCGTACGGCCCGGTCAGTTCCGGCAACGGCCGGGCCAGGCTGCCGCACAACGCGCGCGGCCGCGCCGGCTAGCTAATCCCTGCTTCCGCCAGCGCCGCGGACCACGAACCAAAGCGCTGGCGGATGGCGGCCCCGGAGGGATAGGTGCCCTGGTTGCCCGAATCGGCAAGCCACTCCACGTACCCGTTGTAGCTGACGGTTTTGCCGTTCCGCCGCGCCGCGATGGCGTGGCTGCGCAGCGCATCCACGTAGTCCTCCCGGTCAAATTTCAAGGCCCCGCGCTTGCGCCCGTTGCTGACCGCCAGGCCAACCGCCTGGAGTGCCTCGTTCCAATACCCGGAGAAACGCTTAATGACGGTTTGCGAGGTGGGCGGCCAGGTCAGTTTCCCGCGCCCGGATTCCGCTCCCGCGAGTTCCGTGACGGCCAGGCGTTCGGCGTCGTACTGCTTCGCCGTGAGGGTGAGGTGCGGGTCGGCCGCAATCGCGCCCTGGGCCCGGGCAATGCAGGCGAGCACCTCGTCCACGTCCAGCTCAGAATCTTCGAGCGCTGTGCGCACATCCGCAACCATCTCCGCGTCAAGTGAGGCGGCGGGCGCCGCGGCGTCGTCGCCCTCAGGGGTGTGGATACGGCCGAAAATGTAGAGAATCGCGGCTTCGAGCGCGAGGTGCGAAAAACGCGGCGTGAGGCGGCGGGCGCGCGAGCCACCCGCGGAGGTGCCGAGCCACGGCGTGATTTCCGCGAGGCGCGCGAGCGTGGCCGTGACCGCGCGGGCGGAGAGGTCGGCGGCTTCGTCGATGCCGATGTGGTAGTCGATCCCGGCCTGCGGGCCGCACAGGTCGGAGGCGGAACGGATCGTGAGGAAGGGAATTCCCGCGAGCGCGGCGGTGTGCGCGGCGGCGGTCGATTCCATATCGGTGAGGAGAGCGTCGGGGAAGCGGGTGCGGGTGTCTTCTACGTTCGCGGCCGTGACGAAGGCGTCGGAGGAGAGGACTTCGCCGCGGCGGATGTTCTCGGGGACGGCGGCGAGCAGGGTGGCATCGCCTTCGAAGAATTCGGGGGCGCCGGGGACCTGCCCGAGTGCGTATCCGAAGACGGTTGCGTCCGCGCGGCCGTAGCGGTAGCGGGTTCCGGCGACGACGTCGCCCACCCGGATATCAGCAGCCAGGCCACCGGCGGACCCGGCCGAGATAATGACTTCGGGGCGGTAGCGGAAGAGTGCCCAGCCGAGCGCGCAGGCGGTGGCGACCAGGCCGACGCCGGTGCGCATGCAGAGAATCGGGCCGAGGGCGGTCGGGACGTTCACGCCGGATGCCCCGCGCAGTTCGGTGGGGAAGATGGGCTGGAGGGATTCGGCGGTGGCCGGGGTGGTGGCGTAGAAAGGTTCGGCGCGCAGGGCGGCGAGGACCGGCACGATTTCTTCGTCTTGAGCTGCGATAATGAGGGCGCGTGCCCGGGTCTTGCCGGGGGCGAGGGAGCGGGTGCGGGTAGGGCTCACTTGGCCATCACCTGTTCCCAGGTTTCACGCCCGGCGAGCATGGCGGCTACCGCTTCCTGGGCGGCTTTGAGGTTGTGGTTGGCGCCCCAGCCGCATTGGACTTCGTTCGCGGCCGGAACTTCGGTGGCGGCCAGGATATCGCGGAATGTTTGTTCCACTAGGTCGCAGGTGGCGGGTACGTTCGGTTCGGCGGCCAGCAGCAGGTAGAAGCCGGTTTGGCAGCCCATCGGGGAGAAATCGACCACGGCGTCGCTGTGATTGCGGGAGTATTCGGCGAAGGAATGCTCGATGGAGTGGATGACCGGCATGGTCAGGTGTTCTTTATTGGGCTGGCAGAAGCGGATGTCGTATTTGGTGAGGACGTCCCCGTGCGGCAGGTGTTTGATATCGGCAACCCGCACGTAAGGTGCGGAAACTTTCCGGTGGTCGAGGTTGAAGGACTCGACGTTCATATGCGGCACGGCTCTTCCCTTCTTTGGAACGCGATATGTGTGGCCGGGGTGCGGGCCCGGTTGTGCTGGGCTCGCGCGGTTCGGCTGGGCCTGGCTGGGCCCGCGTGAGCCTGGCGAGGCTTCGCCGGGCTCTGCTGGCCTGGCCGGGTCCGCCCGGCGTATTACAAACAACGGCTATTGTATCTAGCTTTAACAAGTGCGGTGAAGCGGTCTCAGATTCCCAGGAAAATTCCAGCCTTGGTGCATGGTATTTTAGGGAACCTCGGGTTATATAGAACATGTCAGCGGAAAGCAACGGGAGGCGTGGACCCGTTCCGCTGCCGGGAGACTGGTTATCTCCTGGGGACAGGCTCAGTCGCAGCCAAGATGAACCCGGATGGTTCCCATTCCATCCGCTGTTCTAGCGCGAGAGTCTTCAGAAGGCCGGGGGAGCGTGGACCCCCGGCCTTCGCCATGTCTGCCGAGCCCGTTACTGGTGTGGGGCGAACAAAGTGGTACTGGAGCTACAATCAATGGCCAATTTTCTGTTCTGGAGTACCACTTTGTTGGAGCGTCGGCCTATCGCGGATTCTCCGCAGCAACTATTTCCTTCAGCCGCGCCTCGCCGGCTGGGTTGCCTTCCAACACCAGGTAGGAATCGAAACGCTTGGTCGGGGTTTCGGGGACCAGCTGCGCGGCCTCGCGCCGGTTGCCGCCCAAAATGGCGAACTCGTTTCCATCCAGCGCACACAGAATATCGGTGGATGCCGCCGGCTTGGTTTCCGCGGGCTCCCCGATCCAGTAGGAGCGCCCACGCTCGCCGCTCGCAGCTTGCGCGGCGCCACCCGCCGGCACATCCGCCCGGTTATCCGCAATAAACGAGGCGTAGGGGAAGTGCGTGATCGAGTCCGGCCCGCGCAGCGAACACCCGGCGATCCGAGTATCCGACGTGAATACACGCCCGGCCAGCTCGCCGGACATCCCGGTCTCCCGCGCCTTCTCCGCCGTTGCGAGCGCTTCCAGCTCGGCGTTTTTTGGTTGCACGACGACGCTGCCATCGGCCAGCGTGTACTCGACCTGATCCTGGACCCACGCGCTTCCGTTCCACGTGAAACGCCCACGCACGCTGGCCTGCCCACCGAAACTATCCAGCGGCGCCCAGCTCAGGGAGATCTGGTCCGCCTGCATATCCACCACGTCGACTCGGGGAGCACGCGCGCTGCCATGCCGGTAATCCTCGGGCATGATCTGGGCGATGGGCCGGTTGGCGCCGTCGTACCACGCGAAGGTGACCGACGGAGTTTCCGGCGCCGCTTCGGGCCCGGCGCGGCGGATACTGCTCGTGAAAATAACGCCGCGTACGGGCACCCCGCCCAGGGTGGTGGCGCCCAGATCGTCCATCCGGATTTCGAAAAGGTTTGTGCTCGGGGTGGCGCCGGCGGTGACGGGTGTGCGCGCGGGGGTGCCGCGCTCGGTGTCGTGGAGGAGGGCGGTGCCGTTGGTGAAGGGCACGGTGACCTGGGCGGGTTCTTTGCCGGGGTAGGTGCCGTCTCCGTCGCGCACCGCCCGCGCCAGGTAATCGGGGAGGGCGAGTTCGGAGCTGGCCAGCGCCGCGAATTCCGGCGCGGGAGCGGCGGCGGTGGCGGCGCCGCTCGAACCGCCGGGGCCGGTGGCGCTCGCGGCAGGCGCGCTGGAATCGGGTGACGCGGCCGAACCGCCAGAATTCGTGCATCCGGCGAGCGTGAGCGCGAAGGCGCTCGCGAGGGCCAGGGCTGGGGGAGCGAATCGTTTCATGGGTTCTCCTTCGCGGATCGGCGGGCGGCGCCCGCGTGTGCAACGCTGCACAGCTGTTATTCTACGGGTAGATAGCACGCATATACCCGGGGGTGCGCAATGAAAACAATGACGTCTTCAGAGTCGCTGGCGAACTACGCGGACGTTCTGCGATCCGCGGTAGACGACCACGAACCGGTGGTCATCACCCGCAGCGGCCAGCCGCCCGTGGTGATCCTCGCGCTGGACGAGTACACCTCCCTGCGCGAAACGGTCTACCTCATGCGTTCGCCGCGCAATGCTCGGCGCTTGCTTGATGCGATGGAACAAATTGAGGCGGGCGGGGGAACCGACCATCCACTGTGCGAGGTTGCCAAGTAGTTTCGCGCCGTTTCCCACGCGCCGGTTTCGCTCCAGTTCCCGCGCCGCAGCCTCGTCGCAACCGCGCTCACTCCACCTCAAAATCCCCAACCTTCACCGTGGCTTCCCCGGACGAACACGAATTCATCTGCTCCCCGTGGGAAACGGAATACACGCTGGTGCCCGTGTACCCCACCGCAAGATCAAGGTCCGGCACCTCTTTCCCCGGGCACAGCGCGCCGGGATTAATAGCGTCCACCTCCATGGCGATCCGCTCGCCCGGCCCCAGCACCACATCCGCCCCGGTCGCGCTGGTCGCCGGCGCCGGCTCGGTAAACATATTCCCGTTGGCGCTGATGGGAGTGACCTCGAGCTGCGCCGGAATGAAGCACGGCACCCGGCCGGTATTTTCCACCCGCAGCACGTAATACCTATGCCCGGCGCCGCCGTCCTGATACTCCAGCGTGGTCGCCATTTCCGCGGGTGCGCAGCGCGAGGGTGAATCCGTGCTCGCGGTCTCTGCCGGCGCCTGTGTGGGTGCGCTCGCGGCATCCGGCGGCGCGGATTGCGTGGCGCTGCCCGAACACGCGCTGAAGAGTAGCGCCGCGGCACAGGCCACGGGCACAAGCGCGAAACGTTTCATGGTTACCTCCTTCATGCAGGCGTGCGTACCCGCGTGGTTGTTGGTACGACGACGCCGCAGCAGCGGGGCGCCACCAGGCCTGCGAGTGAACCTGCACCACCGCCAGTCTACGTCGCTCCAGTAACCTGCGCCACAAAATGGGGTGATGTGGGGTGGGGCCGCATGGGCCGGAAGGCCCGATCGCTAGTTAAAGGAATAATCATGCGGGTATATGTAAATAATAGCAATTAACCAATAATCCGCTTATTTGCGGGCTTGTGGGCGTTGAATGGCGAAAATGCGGTGGCATTCCCGAGAAAATCCCAGAAAATTCCAAGCCGAATCTGGCTTTTCTGCCATTAACTGTTCCCCGTAAAATCGTGGCCCAGGCAAAGGGTGCCACTCTCACCTAGATGTATATTCCTTGAAAGGATAACGATGAGGTCCCAGACTCACCGCGTCGTCGCTACCGCTCTCACCGCTGGGGTAGCCGTTGCACTTGTTCCGGCCGGCACCGCACAGGCCCAGCCGGTTTCCGGAGCTGGCGAGGTACCCGTGGCCGATGCCGCGCGTCCCGTGCTGAGCGTGGAGGAAGCCGAGCGCAATGTGGCCGCGGCGCAGGTGGAAGTCCAGAATCGCCAGGCGGAACTCGATCAGGCATCCAAGAAGAATTCCGCCGCGCAGGATGACCTCAAGAAAGCGGAAAATGAGGCGGCCACCGCTGCTACTGCTACCCGGGAAGCTGAAGGGAAACTTGGTGCCGCCCAGAAAGAGCGCGATGCCGCGCAGCAGGCTGTTGAAGAGGTAAAAGAAGCGGGCCAGGCCGCCAAGGATCAGCTGCAGGAGGCCAGCGCTCAGGCGCAGGACTCGGCCGAGCGCGCCGATGCCGCGAAAACCAAGCATGACGAAGCGACTGCCGATCTGGAGCGGGCAACGGAGAAACTCGGCGAGCAGCAGAAGCTGGCGCAGCAGAAGGCCGCGGATGTGGAAGCCGCCAATCAAGCGTTAGCGAAGGCCGAAGAAGCCGAAGCTGCCGCTAAGGCCGTGGAGAAGCGCCTGGATGAGGAAGTCAAGCAACTGACCGAAGCGGAAAAGGCTGCTCAGGCTAAGTTGGACGAAGCGCAGGAGAAGCTGAGCAAGGCCGAAGCCGAGCGCGACGAGGCGCTCAAGCAGGACAAGGCCAAGGTCGATGCCGAAACCGGCGCGGTAGCCGCGGCCATGAAGCTCGCTGAGGAGAAGGCTGCGGAGCGGGTAGCTGCTCAGCAAGAAATGGAACGTACCCAGAAAGAGCACGAAGCTGCCGAGCTGAAGCTGGAGGCGGCCAAGAAAACCCAGGCGGAAGCCGGGGCTGCGGCTGAAAAGGCGAAGCAGGAAGAAGCTCGGCTGGCTACCGAGCTTGAAGCGTTACAGCAAGAGTCAGCGCAGAAGGTCGAGGCTGCTGGCAAGCTCAAGACTCCGATGGATAATGCGAAAAAGGAGCTTGATGAAGCGCAAAGCAAGGTAGCGTCAAAACGGGGAGAAATTAAAAACGTAGAACAAGCGATTAGAACCGCTCCGAGTGATGATGTGAAGAAGGTTTTGCGAGCGCGTCTCGAAGAACACCGCGCCGATCTGCAAAAACTGGAAGCACAGGTTACTGAAAAGCAGAAGTTGCATGCCGACGCTAAGAAAGCCTATGAGGCATCGGCCGCTCAGCGCGATGAAACGCTCGCAAAGTTCGAGAAGAAGCGGGAAGAACGCTCTGGGGCCATCCTTAAAAAGGACGAGACTGGGCAGAAGTTGAAGGATGCTCAGCAGGTGGCCAAGGATCTCACCACGGAGGTTGCTCGCAAAAAGGAGGCGGCTGCTCAGGCGAAAACCGCCGCGCAGGAAGCAGATGCAGCAGTAACGCAGGCGAACGTCGACTTGCAAAAAGCCCAGCAGAAATTGACTGAGGCGAACGCCGCGGCGGAGCAGAACAAAACTGCGCAGGATGAAAAGGTGGCGGCTGCCCAGGGTCCGCATAATGACGCGCGTGATAAGCATACGGAAGCCGCGAAGAAGCTGGCTGACGTCAAGGGCCAGGTAGACGGGCTGAAGCAAGGCTGGGCTGATGCAGAAAAGAAGCTCGCCGCGGCCAAGTCGGATGCGAGCACCGCGCGCGAGGCGGCCCTCCAAGCTACGAAGGATCTCGGCGATGCAAACGTGAAGCTAGAAGCCGCGCGCGAAGCTGAGAAGGAAACCGCTCGCAACCTGGAGAATGCGCAGAAGGCTGCTGCCCAGCAGCAAGCTCAGCTGGAGCGCTTGATCGCCGACGCGCAGAAATACGACGAGCGCGCGAAGCACCTGCAGCAGGCTGCCGAGGCGGCTCGGCTTGCCGGTGAAAAAGCAGAGCAGGCCCGGGCTGCGCATGAAAAAGCAACCCAGGCTGTCGCGGCGGCGCGCGAAGCAGCGCAGCAAGCGCAGTCCGCGCAGGCTGAAGCGAAGAAGAAGCTTGGCGCGGCGACGGTCGCCTTGCATGCCGCCGAGCAGCAGCTCACCTTGGCGCGCCAGCAGGCCCCGGCCCCGAAGCCCGATGTGCCAAAGCCGGACGCACCCAAGCCTGATGTTCCGGGTGTGAAGCCGGCTCCGCAGCCGGATGTACCCACGCCCGGCGCTCCGGAGGTGAAGCCCGGCCAGCCCGAGGTGAAACCCGAAGTCAAGCCTGGCGTGAAGCCGGAGACCAAGCCCGATACGAAGCCGAGCACCCCGGCGCAGCCCGAATCTCCCACGGCTCCCGCTGCGAAGCCCGCTGCACCTTCGGCACAGCCGCAGGCCGCTGCTGCCCCGGCCGCGCGCCAGGACACTTCTGCGCCTGCTCAGGCACCCGCCAAACCGACTCTGGCCGCCTCCGGCAGCGAGGCACTCGGTTCCATCGGCGCGGCCACGCTCCTGCTGCTCGCCGGCGGGGCGGTGGTTATGGGCCGCTCCCGCGCCCGGCACGCCGCGAAATAACTGCAAAAACCCGAAATAACACAGAGCCTCGCGCGACCGTAGGAGCGCTGCCCCGCACTGGCAGACACGGGGCAGCGCTCCTGAGGAAATCCCAGAAAAATCCAAGCCCGATCCGGATTTTCTGCTCTTAACTAGTCCCGTACGTCCTCAATCTGGCCCGCGCGCCAGGCTCACCTACACATATTCCGAAAGGATCACGATGAGGTCCCAGACTCACCGCGCCCTCGCGACCGCTCTCACCGCCGGGGTCGCCGTCGCCCTCGTGCCCGCCGGCGCCGCGCAGGCCCACCCGCTCTCCGGCTCCGGTGCCTCGGCCAGCACCCCGCAAACGCAGCGAAATATCGAGCAGGCGGAGCAGAAAGTCGCCGACGCGCGCGCCGCGGTCCAGGCCCAGCAGGCTGAGGTGGATCGCCTCGCCGCCCAATCCGCCGCCGCACACAACAACCTGAAAAATGCGGAAACCGCCGCTGCCACAGCTGCCACGGCCTCGAAGAGCGCTGCGGACAAGCTCAGTGCCGCCGAAGCCGAGAAAGTGGCCGCGCAGCGCGCTGTCGATGAAGCAAAAGAAGCGGGTACCGCCGCCAAGGACCAGCTCCCCTCGGCCCAGGAAACCGCGAAGGATTCCGCGGCTCAAGCCAAAACCGCTGCCGCCGAGCGCGACGCCGCAGCTAAGCAGACCCAGCAGGCCGCTGCAAACCTGAAAGCCCAGCAGGAAACGCTCCGAGAGAAAACCGCCGACGCGGAGAAATCCGCGCAGGCCCTCACTCGCGCGGAAGCTGCCGAAGCCGCCGCCCAGGCCGATAAGACTCGCCTCGCCAAGGAAGTCGAGCAGCTCAGCGCCGCGGAGGCTGCCGCGAAGGCCAAGCTGGCCGAGGCGGAGGAAAACCTACGCAAGGCCGAAGGCGCACGCGACGCTGCGGTTCAAGGTGAGCAGAGGAAGGTCGACGCCGCCGCTAGCCAGCTGGCACAGGCCACCCAGGCCGCGGAAGGGAAAACCGCCACCCGCGAAACCACCCAGCAGGAAGCCCTGCGTGCTCAGGACGCGGTGGTTGCCGCAGCCAAAGACCTCCAAGAATCCCAGAAGGCCGAAACCGCAGCTGAATCAGATGTCAGTGCCGCTGCCAAGAAAGTAGAGCAGCTGGCTGCTGAGCTTGAGCCGCTCGAAGCGAATGTAACGGCCAAGACCGCCGAGGCGAATCGTCTTGATAAAGCCAAGCAGCGGGCTAAGGCACTGTGGGAGAAGGCAAAGAACGACGCAGCGGAGCGTGAACTGTGGGTTCAGGCGGTGGAACGCGCTGCGAAGCTCGATCCGACGGGCCTCAAAGATAAGTTGGAAAAGGAACGTCGGGAACTCAAAGCCCTCCAGGCAGACGTGAAAGTCAAAGAGCAGAAGTACAACAAGGCCGAACAGGATCACGACGTAGCCGTAAATGAGCGCGATGCCGCGATCAACCTGCGCGATTTAAAGAAGGCGGAGCACGATGGCGCCGTCGTCGAAAAGAATAAGGCTGAGCAAAAGCTACAGGAGGCACAGGAGGCGACCGCGCAGCGCACCGAGGCTGAAACTCGCGCGAAGGCGGAGCTCCAGCGCAAGGAGGCGGCGGCGCAGAACGCGGCCACGGAGGCCGCCCAGGCGGAGCAGACCGTGCGTGAGGCGCAGGAGAAGCTCGCCGCGGTGCAGGCGGATGCGGATGCGGCAGCCGCTGGTCTCAAGGAGATTGCCGCGGGCGCCAAGACGGAGCGGGACGCGGCGCAGGGGCGTCACGCGGACGCGACCACGCAGCTCGCCGGGGCGAAAGACCAGGCCACGCAGGCGCAGGCGCGTCACACGGAGGCGGCGGCCAAGCATGCCGAGGCGAAGCGGGATCTCGCGGCGGCTCAGGAAGCGAAGGCGCAGGCCGAACAGGGCGTGCAGGCTGCGAATAAGCAGCTGGAAGCCGCGCGAACCGCGGAAGCGGAAAAGGCGAAAGCCGCGGATAATGCTCAGAAGGCAGCCGCCCACCAGCAGGCTGAGCTGGAGCGCTTGACCGTCGCGGCGCAAAAATACGATGAGCGCGTGGCGCAGTTGCAGCAGGCTGCCGAGGCGGCTCGGCTCGCCGGCGAGGAAGCGGAAGCCGCGCGGGCCGCGCACGAGAAAGCGAGTTCCGCGGTTGCGGGCGCGCAGGAGGCGTTGCGGCAGGCCCAGGCCGCACAGGCGGCGGCGCAGCAGAAGCTCGGCGCGGCGAGTGTGGCTTTGCACGCGGCCGAACAGGAACTCGCCGCGGCTCGTCGGCAGGCCCCGGCCCCGCAGCCGGGCGCCTCGAAGCCCGGTGCTTCGACGCAAGGCGCGCCGAAACCCGAAGCGCCGGCCAAACCCGAAGCTCCGGCGGCCAAGCCCGCCGCGAAGAACCCGGCCGCGGTCAAGAACGCGACCTCCGCAAAAACCGCGCCGGCCCAGAAACTCCCCGAAACCGGCAGTGACGCCAGCGGTGCCATCGGCGCGGCCTCGCTCTTGCTGCTGGCCGGCGGTGCCGCGATGGCCGTTCGCGCTCGCGGCCGGCGCGCCCACTCATAAAAAATCACAATTAACTCCAAGACCAAAGGATAACCATGAGGACCCACACTCACCGCGCCCTCGCCGCCGCCCTCACCGCGGGGGTCGCCGTCGCGCTGCTCCCCGCCGGCGCCGCCGTTGCGCAGCCGGTGCAGAATAACGACGACGCCGGCGCGGCTACCGCCGCGCGAACCGTACCCAGCCTTGCCGAAGCAGAAAAGAACGTGGCAGCTGCCCAAGAAACAGTGGCGGCACGCCAGGCTGACGTGGACCGACTCACCGCGGCCGCCGCGGAAGCGAAAGCCAAGGCTGCGGAAGCCGAAAAAGCCGCGGAACAAACTCAAGCTGCGGTAACGCAGAGCGAACAGAAGCACGCGGATGCCACGAAGGCAGTGGATGCAGCACAGAGGGCTGCGGATGCGGTCAGTGGGGCGGGGAAGGCCGCGAAGGGCCAGCTCCCGCAGGCGGCTGAGCAGGCCAAAGAGTCTGCTGACCAAGCGGCGGCCGCGCAGATTGCCCATGAGAAAGCGGAGGCGAGCGCGCGGGAAGCCGCGGGCGTCGTCGCCGCAAAAGAAGCCGAGCTTAAAGAAAAGGCCGCGGCTGCGCAGGCGGCCGGTGCCGAGCTGACGACGGCGCGCGAGGTGGCCGCGGCGGCGCGGGCGGATAAGGAGCGGCTGGGCAAGGAAGTCGCGCAGCTCGAGCAGCAGAAATCCGCGGCGCTGGAGGCGCTGGTGCAGGCTGAGACGGAGTTGGAACAGGCGAAGGCTAAGCACGAGGAGGTGCTTGAGGCTGAAGTTGCGAAGGTCCGCAAGGAATCGGATGCGGTCCGGGCCGCGCAGGATGCTGTCAAGCAAAAGGAAGCGGAGAAGAATGCCGCGGCAGCGGAGGCTCGCAAGGCAGAAGATGCGATGGTCACTGCTACCGAAGCGGATCAGGCTGCGAAGAAAGCCGTGACCGAAGCAGAGGCGGTTAAGGCGGAAGCTGAGCGCGCGGCTGCGGAATTGGACGCCGAGGCCAAGAAGCTTGAGCAGGCTGAGGGACCTCTTAGTGTTCAGGTGACCGAAAAGCAAGCTGCCGAGAAAGATGCCGAGGCTGCGCTAGCAGATGCGCAAAAGATCGAGAAGATGAAGCGCGAACAGCTCAAAAATCTTGAGGAGTTGGCGAAGAAGGATACCGAGCTGCAGTCCTTGGTAGATCAACAGAAACAAAAGGTCGAGGAAGCTGAGAAGATAACCGCTCAAAAGCAGCAGGCTTTTGAGGACGCAAAGACGGCTCATGCAGATGCGGTGGCTGCACTAGAAGCCGCGCGTAACAAAACGCAGCAGAAAAAAGATGAGCATCAGAAGGCCGTAACCGCAAAGGAAGAAGCGGAGCGGCAAGTACAGCTGGCGACGGCCGCAGCGGAGCAGCGGGCAGAGGAACTCGTAACTGCGAAGGCTGAGTCCGAAAAGGCTACTGAAAAAGCAAGGGATGCAGCGAAAGCGGTTGCCGATGCGCGGGATACGCTGGTAGCGGCGGAAGATAAAATGAACGCCGCCGTTGCCGCTCAGAAACAAGCACTTGAGCAAGCCGAAGCTCCGGTACGTGAGGCGGAGGGTAAGCGCGATGCGGCTAATAAGACAGCCAGCGATGCTACCGAGAAGGTGCGTTCGCTCAAGGAACGCGTCGCGGGACTTGAACCCACCTGGGCGCAGGCCACGGAGAGACTCGCAAAGGCCGAAAAGGATATGACCGCTGCACAGGCCGCCGCGGATGCCGCCAAGGAAGCAGCCACTAAGGCGAAGGCTGCTGCGGAGACAGCTCGTGAGGCAGCGGCGGAAGCTGTGCGTACCCTTGAGGCTGCGCGTGCGACTGCTGCCCAGAAGCAAGCCGAATTGACCCGGCTCGCCGATGCGTCGAATACCTATGACGAACGCCAGTGGAATGTTCGCCTAGCTACTGAGAAGGCGCAGGCAGCCGAGGCGGAGCTGCGCGCGGCTCAGGATGCTCACGCTAAGACGACGCTTGCGCTTGCGGCCGCTCGTGAAGCGGAGGAGTCCGCCCTGAAAGCCCAGGGTGAAGCACAGCGGGAGCTGACCGCGGCGGAGCTTGCCTTGAAGGTGGCTCAGCGGGATCTGGAACTGGCGCGTCAGCAGGCCCCGACTCCGGAGCAGAAGCCGGGTCAGAAACCCGGTTCGAAGCCCGGGAAGCCGGAGAACCCTGCGGTTCCCGAGAATCCGGGGCAGTCACCCGCCGCGCCGTCGCCCTCCCAGCCGGCCGGCAAGCCGGCAGCGAAGCACTCCGCGGCAGAAAATAAAACGACTACCGTGAAGCGAGCAGCGGCGAAGAATGCAGCTCCCACCCAGAAGCTTCCCGAGACCGGAAGCGATATGAGCGGCGCTATTGGTGCGGCAACGCTTCTCATGCTGGCCGGCGGCGCGGTTGTTCTTGGGCGTTCCCGCGCGCGGCATGCGGTGAAGTAGCGGTGCGCTGGAGTTAGGTAGTGGTGCCTGAAACCACGTGTTGCGAATAGGTGCCCCGCTCGGTCAGTATCGTTCTGGCTCCGGGTGGGGCACCTTGTTTTCAGGGCTGTACTTCGTTTGCGTTACGGATGCAGTACAGCTCGAAACTTATATATGCCCGCCCGCGCCGGATTCAGCCCGGCCTGGCGTCGTGAATGCGTTGTCGTACCACGCGCACGCCCCGCTGCGCCGCGTCGCGTGCTAACCCCCGCCGCACTCCCAGCGCTCGCGGCGGTGTGCCACAATAAAACGGTACGTGGGTATTTGATTGCGTGGGAGGTAGCGCTATGGAGAATGATCCGTTCTTTCTCACGCTCCCCGAGGGCTTGCCCGTGAGGGAAAATATGGACGACCAGGCCTTCAACTCAATGATGGCACGTGGCTACGCACAAGCCATCAACGGAGATTCTTATCCGATAGCAGAGGTTTTCGCGGAGCTTGAGGAAGGCATTATTTCTTAGTCTTCCAATGATTTTGCCACCACGCGTTCCACCAGAAGAGAATCGCGCCATCGATGTAGATGAAAATGGCGAAGCCGATCCCGAGTGCGATTTGAAGTACTCGTGACTTCGGTCCGGTAATCATGTCCCACGATGCCCAAAATGCCAAGGGCAGGATAATCGGCATGGCATACAAGGAATATCGCCAGAAACGTGACTCTTTGATATGTGGGCCGGCCATTTTTCTCTCCGTTCTATAGAAAACTACCAGTGCTTGTTTTCGGATGACCGCATCACGAAGGTGGCCGAGCTGGACACATTACAATTAATGAACCGAACGATCTTGTAAGCCGCATTGCTCACTTCTTTCACTGTGTTAGAAACCGGTGGCGGAGCCACGTATGTATCGGTTCATACAGGCTGTTTCACCGTCGCGGTCCTACATGTATATCTTGAATTTACAATAAATGAATTGTGGTAGCAATAGATATTTGCTAGGTGGAACGGATTGTGGTGCTGAATGATGGCCCCGGCCCCGGCCTGGCGTCGTGAATGCGTCGTCGTGCCACACGCATGCCCGGCCTGGGGCCGCGCCTGCCCCGCTGCGCCGCTCACACACACCCCGCGCCGCAAACCAGCCCGCAGCATACCACCACTGGCCCGCACCTCAGCCACCGCGTCCACCTGGTATTCCACCATGCGCCCCGCCTTTGAATCCGCGCGGTTGCTTGTCTACCATTGTCACGCGGCGTTTCGGCGTCGTGCAGTTTTATCTATTCGAGAAGAGAACGAAAAGAGAAGGAAGTCATGCCACGCACTAGTTTTGGCAGCGCCGGCCACGGCGCATCCACCACCGCCCGCACCTCGCTTGCGAAGTGCGCCGCCGCCATGGGGTCCTTGGCTATTCTCGCGGGGATGATGGGGGCATGCACCAAGAGTAGTGATGAGGCTGCCGCCACCTCCGCTCCCGCTACCTCACCTGCCGCTAGCTCCGCCGTCGTCACTCCCGGCGCTTCGGAAACCCCGCCGGAAAAGCTCCCGGCAGTCATCCCGAACCCGGCCCACCCGCAAAGCGCAACCGAACTTCTGAGCACCCTCACAGTTGCCGAACCTTCCGCCACCGATAAGGCTGATCCGGCGAAGTTCGGTCCTAATGCGGCCGATCTGAACGAAGACGAATGTAACGTCTACACGGACATTCTGCGCCGCGACCTCGTGAACGTGGGCGTGCAGCCCGGCACCTCCGGCTGCGGCATCGCTTACGGCACCCTGGTGGATAGCTACACCGGCAATATGGTTGATTACGCGCGCCCGGAAGCCGGCACCAAGACCGTGGTGGTGGACCGCATCGTCAGCCTCGATAACGCCTGGGCTTCGGGCGCCAACCAGTTCACGGACGAGCAGCGCGCCGCTTTCGCCAGCGACCCGCGCAATATGCAGGCCGTCTCCGCGGACCAGGCCAAGGAGAAGGCCGGGCGTTCCGCCGCCGAATGGGTCCCCGCGAACAAGAACTTCACCTGCCAGTACGTCGCGCGGCAGATCGGTGTGAAGGCCACCTACGGGCTGACCGTCACCCAGGCCGAACACGATGCTTTCGCCCAGTACTTGCAGACCTGCCCGAACCAGCTGGTTCCCGGCTGGGAAGGCCCGGCGGGTAAGTAGCCTGAGGGCAGTAGCCAGATAGCCACACAGGCAAGCACAAAAGTGGCCGGGGGCGCGCAGCTCCCGGCCGCTTGCCGTATGATCACAAACGGTGCGTGACCAGCAACCGGAAGGACATGTATGACCTCGCGTTTAAGGCTCAATCCTGATTTCGACGACGCCGCACATACCGTCCCGGTCTCCCTCAGCGAACGTCACCCCGGCACCCCGCACACCGCCCTGCCCGCCGCCATCCTCGCCGGCGAAACGCAAGTAACCGGGACCACCGGCGAATCCGGGAAGGAGGAGACCCGCGCAAATCCCCTGGGGGTATGCGATATGTTCCGGGTGGGGATAGGCCCGTCGTCGTCGCATACGGTGGGGCCCATGCGCGCCGGGCTGCATTTCGCAACGCTGCTGGCCGCCCGCGCCCCGGGCGCCCGCATCACGAGCCTGCGCGTGGATCTTTTCGGTTCCCTCGCCGCCACCGGGCGCGGGCATAATACCGACCGCGCGGTTCTCCTCGGACTGTCCGGCTACAGCCCGGAAAATGTGTCCATCGCGGTGGTGGACGGCATGGAAGCCGCTATCGATTCTTCCGGAACCCTCACCGTGCCCGGTTTCGAACCCACACCGTTCGTACGCGAGCGCGATATTATTTTTCGCCCGCGTGATATTTTGCCCTACCACGTAAATGCGTTAACTTTGCGCGCCTGGGCGGGCGAGGAGCTCCTCGCTGAACATACGTATTATTCAGTGGGCGGCGGTTTCGTGATGGAAGAGCTGGGCGATCCGGCCGAACCGCGGGTGGCGCCGCTCGCCACCGAAGAACAGGCCGACGCCGCACAGACCGCGGTCCCCTACCCATTTTTCACCGCCGCTCGGCTGCTGGAGCTCTGTTCCGAAACTGGCATGCGCATTTCTGAACTCGCGCTCGCTAACGAAACCGCGCTGCGCCCGCAGCCGGCGGTTATCGCCCATATGGATCGGGTGCACGCGGTCATGGACGAGGCCATTAAAGCCGGGATTGCCACGGAGGGCACGCTTCCGGGCGGGCTGCGCGTGAAGCGGCGCGCCCCCGGGCTGGCCCGCGAGCTGGAGGAAAAAACCGCGGCGGGGCACCGGGCGGACCAGCTGGAAGCCCTCGGGTGGGTGAATCTTTTCGCCCTGGCGATCAACGAAGAAAATGCGGCCGGCCACCGGATTGTCACCGCGCCGACGAACGGCGCGGCCGGCGTCGTTCCCGCGGTCCTCACGTATTATGAACGTTTCGTGCCCGGGGCCACCCGCGAGGGAATGTATAATTTTTTGCTCGCCGGGGCGGCCATCGGCGGAATTATTAAGACAAATGCGTCCATTGCCGGGGCGGAAGTGGGCTGCCAGGGTGAAGTCGGTTCAGCATCAGCAATGGCGGCTGCCGGTTTCGCGGAAGCCCTGGGCGGCACCCCGGCCCAAGTGGAAAATGCCGCGGAAATTGCTATGGAGCATTCTCTTGGCCTCACCTGCGATCCGGTGGGTGGCCTGGTGCAAATCCCGTGCATCGAACGCAATGCCATGGCCGCGGTGAAATCCATTAATGCTGCCTATATCGCGCTGTGGGGCGACGGCTCCCACACCGTCTCCTTTGATACCGTGGTGGAAACCATGCGCCAAACCGGGATGGATATGCTCTCGAAATACAAGGAAACCTCGGAGGGCGGGCTCGCGGTCAATGTGGTGGAGTGCTAGCCGTACCGTGCGGCATCTCCGAAATGTGACGTAGCGCAAGCCCCGTCCAGTCCCATTAGGTGGAACTTAGTTCCATAATAGATGTATGAACGACTGCCGCGGCATGCCGCCCATTCGGGGTGGCCGGCCGCGCGCCACTGACAAGGGGTTGGAATGTTTTCTGGTGTGTATTGCCCGTCGGTCACGTTGATCGACGATTCGGGCGCGATTGATTATCCGGCGATGGCTGCCCATATTGATCGTCTTGCCGAGTCCGGGCTCAACGGGGTGCTCTTCTTCGGCTCGATTGGGGAGTTTTTCTCTTTCTCTACCGAGGAGAAGGCCGAGTTCTTGAAGTTCGCGGTCAAGCAGGCCGCGGGGCGTTTCCAGGTGCTGGCCGGGGTGAGCGCGGCGCGTTTGGGTGAGGTGCTGGAGAATATCGCGGCTGCTGAGGTGGCTGGTGTGGATGGCGTGGTGGCCCTCCCGCCCTTCTATTTCGGGCATTCGCACGGGCGGGCCCTTGATTTTTATGACGCGGTTGCGGGCGCCACGCAGCTTCCTGTGATGCTTTATAACTTCCCGGAGCGTACGGGTGCGGATTTGAGTCCGGAGTTGGTGGCTGAGCTGGCCGCCCGGCACGAAAATATTGTGGCGCTCAAGGATACGGTGGATACCCAGAGCCATACCCGGCGGGTGATTCGTGAGGTGCGGAAGGTGCGCCCGGATTTCGCGGTGCTTTCTGGTTTTGATGAGTATTACATTGGGAATCGGGTATGTGGCGGGGCCGGGGTGCTCTCTGGCCTGACGAATTTGATTCCTGAGGTGTTTGCGGCGATGCATGCGGCTTATGAGGCCGGGGATGTTACGCGCGCGGCCACGGAGTTGGGGAAGATTACGCGTTTGGCTGCGGTGTATGAGATCGGTGATATTTTCATTGCTGCGATTAAGGAGGGGGTGCGTTTGTGCGGGGTGGAGTGCTCGCCGTTGATGCGTGCCCCGCAGGTCCCGTTGAGCGCGGAGGATTCGGAGAAAATCGCGACGCTGCTGCGCGACGTACGCGCATAAATAAACGCGCATTAGGTACTGCTCGCTAAATATAGCGCGCTGAATGCCGCGCATTAAATACGACGACGCCCGGGGCGGGCGGAAAGTCCGCCCACCCCGGGGCCAGCCGGCCATTGTGTTCCTTGCCCACACCGTTGCTCGGGTGTTTCGCAGTCATCGGCGACTGTCGCAAAAACGCAGAATCGACGGTCGAAAAATAGCCCGCCCTCCGATTGAAACATTGCTTAAATACTGCACTGACGTGTATGTTAATAATGTATCTAATATGAGATACCCTTCTCCGCAAGAATTTCGCCAAGTTGCGTCGCTGATGACGGAACTCCGAATGTGGCAAGAATTGAAGCGCCGTGAGATAAGGAGGTGAGCCAATGTGGTGGCGTCTATTTCCAGAGGGGTTGTGGGCTGGAATCCTGGTAGCCCTCGCTGCCAATCTTGAGCAGGGGGGATGGACTGGCATCCCGGTTATTCTTGAGGCCGTTCTTCTGGTTCCTGTAACGCTGTGGAGTTTTTCTTGGCGGCGGCGGGAAGGTCTCACGGAAATCCTCCACGCGGGATTCTATATGGCAAGTGCAATAGCACTGCTCGTAATACAGAATTCGTCATGGACGCGATTCGCCGTCGTTATCCTCGTAGTGGGCTATGCGGTCGGCTATAAATATCGGAGGGAAAACCTCGCTATAGGAAGCGAAAATTAGTACCCTTGGGGCGTGATTGTCAGCGTATAGCCGTCAATCACGCCCCAGTTTTCTCTAGGTTCGACTGCGAGATGAACTGTTGTTCATCTCGATGCGGCTCGCAGTTGCCGAACGGTTGAGGGGTGCGTTCCCGTTAGGGCCGCTTACCGACTTCGAAGGTATTAACCGTCCAGGCGCGTAGCTGATCGGAAAGTGTCACGCCGAGGCCGGGCCGGTCAGAAACAATCATGCGGCCGTCCTTGATTTCCATGTGCTCATTGAAGAGCGGATCGAGCCAGGTGAAGTGCTCCACCCACGGCTCCAGGGAATAGGTGGCCGCCAGATGGGAATGGATCTCCATGGCGAAATGCGGGGCGAGCTGCAGGCCGGCATGCTCGGCCAGCTTCGTCAGCTTGAGGAACTCCGAAACGCCACCCACGCGCGGAGCATCCGGCTGAATGAAATCGCAGGAGTGATTCTCGATAAGCTTGACGTGCTCGGCCACCGAAGCGAGCATCTCACCGGTAGCAATCGGGGTGATGAAACGCCGCGCAAGCTCCGCGTGGCCTTCGTAATCGTAGGCATCCAGCGGTTCCTCAATCCACACCAGATTGAATTCTTCCAGCCACTCGCACATGCGGTTTGCGGTGGGGCGATCCCACTGCTGATTCGCGTCCACCATGAGCGGGAAGTCATCGCCCAGCGCCTCGCGCACCGCCTTGACGCGGGTGTAATCCACCTGGTGATCCGGGTGGCCCACCTTGATCTTGATGCCACCAATACCCTTCTCTTTGGACGCCAGCGCATTCTCAATCACTTCTTCCAGCGGCGAGGAAAGGAAGCCGCCGGAGGTGTTGTAGGTACGGATGGAATCCCGGTGGGCGCCAATAAGCTTGGATAGTGGCAGCCCGGCCCGCTTTGCCTTCAAATCCCACAGGGCCACATCAATGGCGGCAATGGCTTGCACCGCCACCCCGCTACGCCCCACCGAAGCCCCGGCCCACAGCAACTTCACGCGCAGCCGGTCAATATCATTGGGATCTTCGCCGATGAGGTTATCGGCAACCTCGGAAGCGTGGGCGAATTGGGCCGGCCCACCCGCCCGCTTCGAATACGAAAAACCAACTCCGGAATGACCGTCGGTTGTTTCAATCTCGCAGAAAAGGAAATTCACCTCCGTCATGGGCTTTTGCCGCCCGGTGAACACCTTCGCGTCAGAAATCGGGTTGTTCAGTGGCAAAATAACGTGGGAAAGCTTCACGTGTGCGATGGTATCCCGGCTCACAATATGCTCCTTTGCCTTGGGGTCTGCCTGAGATATGCCGGAAAGACGCCCGTGTAGTGGTATACACACGACGCCATCATATTTACCGGCAGTACAAGTATCTACACATGTAGACCGGTGTAAATGTGACATAAGTCCCCAGGCGGTGCACTTTCGCGGCCAATAGGGAGATATCCAGGTGGTGGCGGCGTCGTCGTTAGGCCTGAGTTGGTTCACGTTAGTCAAGTTTTCGAAACTGGCTGATGAGAACAGCGAGATCGCCCGGGATAGGTAGTGGCAACGGTATAGAAGTTATCCACAGAATCCTCAAACGTCACCCTTATCCACAGGGCTGCGCATAGGTCTTTTTTACGCTTCCACGCCATGCGAGAATGACGGAAAAGGACGGAGGTAACCACATGACAGTCATTATCGGGCGAACCTACACCTCGCTGGAAGAAATTCTGGAGCGGAAAGAAGAGATTCTGCGCGAGGTCAGAATGACCCGGGAAGAATTCGACCTACGCGCTGATAATTACCTGCTCGGCGAAAAAGAAGCAAAGCTCTATTTCGAATTGGACGGATTAGATTACTTCGAGAAGTTGGCTCGCTATGGCCGTGAACCGTGATCATCCAAGTGAGAGCCTGGAGTTCCAGGCCGAAAGATTTGCTGACCACCTCGGAAAGATAAGCAGTTTTCTAGATGAAAATTCTTCAGTAAGTATCGAGTCGGTGGTGCTGAGCGAAGCGCCTGGAAAACGAATCAGTGGCCGCATAGCTTTCCCACGCAACCCGCTTGTGCTATTTGACTATCGAGTTTTTCTCGATCCGGAGAGTGGTTTTCTCACGGTCGATCAATCAACATTTTCAGTGATCCGCGGACACGAAGGGCGGGAGCCTCTGGTGCGCTGGGATTACATTCGCTCACCACGTTCGAATATTCCTTGCGCGCATATCCAGATACATTCGCACGGCGATGAATGGACACATGCTTTGCTCCTGAGCGGTCATGACTCCCGCCGGGCACGCCGGCGCATCAAGAACGAGGCCCGCACTCCTCGTATTGCTAATGTTCATCTCCCGGTAGGCAGGAGCAGGTTCCGGCCCTGCCTCGAAGAGATTCTTCTTTTCGTGATCGATGAGTTCGGAGCAGCATGCACACCGCAAGCACGCGATGCACTCCATCGAGGAATCCGGGAATGGGAGAAGATCCAGTTACGCGTCGCGGTGCGTCATGACCGCGCCGTCGCACTCGAAGCTCTCGAAGAGTGAACCACCCATCCATTCTTCTCTCTGCTGTATGAACGCGACTACGAGCGTGAGCAAACGGCTAACGCGCGCCACAACACTACCGCGCCGCTGAATCTGCGCTATGCAATCGGCGCGGAACCCCCGCTACGCAAACGCCGCAGCGCCCGCGCCGCGGAACCCCCGCTATGCAATCGGCGCGGAATCGAGAATCCGATTGACGGCCGTGCGCATGGCAGCCGCGAGCTCCGCTTCGCGTTCGGCACTCCAGCGCACGCTAGGAACCGAGCAGGAAATGGCGTCGCGCACCGGGCTTTCGTAAGGGAGGGAAAATGCCACGCAATGCAGGCCGAGGGTATTTTCCTCGTTATCAATGGCGTACCCGCGCGCGGCGGTTTCCTTGAGGTTCTTGCGCAGCTGCGCCGGCGAGGTGATCGTCCGCGCGGTCAGCTCCACCAGTTCCTCCGGAATGTCCTCGGGGCGGTGGGCCAACACGGCTTTGCCCAGCCCGGTGGCTGCGGCGGGCAGGCGGCGCCCCACGCGCGAATAGGTGCGGGTGGACCGATCAGATTGCTGAGTAAGCAGATACACGATTTCCGCATTGTCGAAACGGCCCATATGGAAGGTTTCCCCGTGCTCCTTCGCCAGGTCCACCAGAATCGGGCGCACAATCCGCACGTAAGGATCCGCATCAATATAGGCCGTGCCCACGGTGAGTGCGCGAATGCCCAGCATATAGCGATCCGTGGAGGTAGCCTGCACCCATTCGGCGTCGATGAGGGTGCGCAGCAGCGCGTAGGTGGAGGAGCGTGGCGCATCTAACTCCGTGCAGATTTCCGCCAGACGCGGCGGGTCGGCAATGCGCCTGCCGAGGAATTCGAGCAGGTCAACCGTGCGCGAGGCAGATTTTACGGGGCGAACACCGCCACTATGTGTGCTTGTAGCTCTCAAACGAATCCAACACCTTCGTAGCCGCGGTACCACGGCGAGCGGTGAGACGCCACGCGCTGTGGGGTACCTCAGGGATGCCACGGTACCACGATGATTTCTTCCATTTCTCTAGGTTCCATAGTAAAGGACAGCGCAACAAGTTCCCCGGAACTGCGCCGCTGCACACCTGTGTCGCTCCGCATACCTCAGACGTTAGTCCCAGCCTGTAGTACCGCAATCGCGTTTTAATACTGGCGTCTACATACGTAGCTGACTGTCCACAAAGTTTCGAACTTCGTTGCTGAAGTCGAAACTGAAGCCGCAACCAAGGAGAACTATGGAGTTCCATGCAGAAGGCGTGATTCCCGCTCTCGTCACTCCCTTAGATCGCGAAGGAAACTTGCTGGAGCAGGGTCTGCGCGACGTCATTGACTACACGATTACCAACGGCGTGCACGGCATTTTCGTGCTCGGCAGCTCCGGCGAAATCTACGGCCTCGATAATGCCCAAAAGCGCCGCGTTGTTGAAATCGCCGTGGAGCAAGCCAATGGCCGGGTCCCGGTCTACGCCGGCGCCTCGGAAATTACCACGCGCGATTGCATTAAAACCGCGCATATGGTCCAAGAAGTGGGCGGGGTATCCGCTCTTTCGGTCCTCACCCCCTACTTCATGACCCCCACCCAGTCCGAACTGGTCGAACACTACAAGAACATCGCGGCGGAAACCGATCTGCCCATTCTGGTGTACTCCAACCCGGGCCGCACCCAGGTCCCGGTGGCACTCACAACCATGCTCGAACTGGTGGACGTCCCCAATATCATCGGCATCAAGGATTCCGCCGGGAACCTGACCCTGACCGGGGACTATATCCGCGAACTCCCCGATGACTTCGATGTGATTATGGGCCGCGATACCCTCATTTACCCGGCTCTGTGCCTGGGAGCCGCCGGCGCCATCGCCTCCACCGCGAATATTGCGCCCAAGCTCGTTTCCAGCATTTACAACGAATACCGCGCCGGCAACCGCGAACGCGCCCTCGAATTGCAAAATGCGCTCTCGCCGCTGCGCAACCTCGTGGACGTGGCCACCTTCCCGGTGGTCCTCAAAGAAGGCCTGCGCATGGCGGGTGTGGAAGCGGGCTACTGCTTCGCACCGGCCCGCGAACTCGCCCCCGAATTCCGCCCGGCGCTCGAAAAGGCCGTCGAAGCGGTCACCAATATCTAAGCCGCTCGCGGCTCAACATGCCGCGCGGTTCTGCCGGTACCTGCGGCGTAGCTGTGCCTGTGGCACGCCTCGCCGCGCGGCTACCGCAGCGCCGCATCCGGCTCTCTCAGTGATGAGATTGGAAACTAAGGAAAAACCATGCCACTAGTAATCCTCGCACTTGGCATTGCTCTTCTCCTGTTCCTCATGATCGTGCTGAAGATGAATGGCTTTATTGCCCTCGTCATCGTCTCGGTCGTGGTGGGCATGGCGCAGGGTATGCCTCTCCTGGCAACCGTCGATGATAAGGGTGAGAAGGTCAAGGGACTCCTTGACATCATCCAATCGGGCGTGGGCGGGCAGACCGGTAAACTCGTGCTGCTCCTCGGCTTCGGCGCCATGCTCGGCGTTTTCATGGCGGATATGGGCGCGGCGAACCGCCTTGCCACCACCATGATTAACAAGTTCGGAATCAAGCATTCCCAGCTCGCGATTGTTATCGTGTCCTTCCTCGTGGGTGTTGTGCTCTTCTACGAGACCGCCTTCGTGATCATTATTCCCATCGTCTTCGCCGTGTGCCGGGCCTACAAGATCCCGGTCATGTGGCTGGCGATGCCTATGGCGATCGCGCTGTCCACGATGCACTCCTTCCTTCCGCCCCACCCGGGCCCCTCGGCCGTGGCGAATATGTACGACGCCTCCATCGGCCTGACCATGCTTTACGGCCTTATCTTCGCCATTCCGCTGGGCGCCGTGGTCGCGATCATGTGGCCGCGCCTGCCCTTCGTCAAGTCCGTGACCGCCCGCCCGCCGGCCGGCCTGGTCAACGAAAAGGAATGGACCGACGAAGAAATGCCGGGCTTCTGGGCCTCCCTGTGCATCACCGCCCTCCCGGTTATCCTCATCGGCGGGCACGCCATCCTCGAGGTGACCCTGGGCCACGAGCACGCGGTCACCAAGGTGATGGCCTTCATCGGTCACGACTGGTTCGCCCTCATGATCTCCCTGCTGGTGGCGGTGGCCTACTTCGGCCTGGTCCGCAAGGTGGCGATGGATAAGATCATGGCGTCCTGCGCGGCTTCGGTGAAGTCCATCGCGATGATCGTCTTCATCATCGGCGGTGGCGGTGCCTTCGCGGCCGTGCTCAAGAACGGCGGCATTTCCGATTACATTCTTTCCATTACCGAAAACCTCAGCCTCTCCCCGATTATTATCGCCTGGCTTATTGCCGCGCTTATGCGCGTGGCCCTCGGTTCGGCTTCGGTGGCCGTGGTGGCCGCGGCCGGTATCGCGGTGCCGATGATCGCCGGCGGCGGGGTGAGCCCCGAAATCATGACCCTGGCAACCGCGTGCGGTTCCATTATGGCCTCGCACGTGAACGACCCCGGGTTCTGGATGTTCAAGGAATTCCTCGGGCTCTCGGTGGCGGAAACCATCAAGGTCCGCACCACCTACACCTCCCTGCTCTCTGTGCTCGGCCTGGGCGCCTGCCTGTTGCTGAGCCTCGTGGTTCCGGCTTAACGCTGGAGAAATAGGGGGTACGACGGCGCAGCTTGGCCGCGCCCCACCCTCGCGAGGAATGGTGTGCATGGAAAACGGCGCAAAGAACGGCGCATAAAAACGGAGCGCCCCACCCCACGTGACACGCTCCGCCCGTTGGAAACACCAACCTGACGATCATACAAAAAGGAAGGAAAAACTCCATGAAGATCGGATTTATCGGTCTTGGCATTATGGGCAAGCCCATGGCGAAGAACCTCCTCAAGGCCGGCCACGAACTCTTCGTGAACGACCACAATGCCGAAGCTGTTGCCGAGGTGGTGGAAGCCGGAGCGACCGCCGTTGCCAATGGTAAGGAAGCGGCGGAGAAGGCCGAACTGGTCATCACCATGCTTCCGAATTCCCCCCACGTCAAGGCGGTGGCCCTGGGCGAAGGCGGCATTATCGAAGGCGCTCGCGAAGGGCTCATCTACGTTGATATGTCTTCCATCGCGCCCCTCGCCTCGCGCGAAGTGGCCGCGGGCCTGGAAAAGGCCGGCGTGCGGATGCTGGACGCGCCGGTGTCCGGCGGCGAACCGAAGGCCATTGACGGCACCATGTCCGTGATGGTCGGCGGTGAAGAAGAGCTCTTCAACGAGGTCAAGGACGTGCTCGGCGTAATGGCCGGGGATGTTACCTACGTGGGGCCCATCGGGGCCGGCAATATTGCCAAGCTGGCCAACCAGGCCATCGTGGCGATCAATATTGCCGCCTGCGCCGAAGCCTTCACCATGGCCCAGAAGGCCGGGGTGGATCCGGAAGCCGTGTACCGCGCCATCCGCGGCGGGCTGGCCGGCTCCACGGTGATGGACGCCAAGGTTCCCATGATGCTGGCTCGCAATTTCAAGCCGGGCTTCCGCATCAACCTGCATATCAAGGACCTCAATAACGTGATGGACACCGGCCGCGGGGTCAATTCCGCGCTTCCGCTCACCGCCCAGGTGCGCGAGATGATGTCGGTACTCGAGGGCGATGACCATGCCGGTGAGGACCACTCCTCCCTCGTGCGCTTCTACGAGAAGCTCGCGAATATCGAGCTGCACCCGGGCCTGCCCGAGTAAAGCACCCGCCGGCCGCGGGTATGTGACTCCTAGCCACGCGGCCGGCATGATGCGGCTGGCTACCGCGCCGGCCCGGCCGGAAAGGAACCTCCCCTGACCGGCCGGCCGGCGGCCAGCTGGCGGCGTCGTCGTATTACCCGCACTACACGTACCACCCACGTACCCACCCGCGCCGCGCACCCAATTCGCGCAGCGCCCAAACAAGAAAGACAACGATGTCAGTTCCCACAATTAAGAAAATCGATGTTTACCCGGTTGCCGGCCACGACTGCATGGAACTCAACCTCTCGGGCGCGCACGGCCCCTACTTCACCCGCAACGTGGTGGTGATGGAAGATTCCAGCGGAAACGTGGGTATCGGCGAAGTTCCCGGCGGTGAGAAGATCACCCGCACCATCGAGGACGCCAAAGATATCGTGCTGGGGCGTTCCCTCGCCGATTACAATAATTTCCTGCGTGAAGTGGGGCAGCGCTTCGCGGATCGCGATGCCGGCGGGCGCGGCCTGCAAACCTTCGACCTGCGCACCACCGTGCACGCCGTCACCGCGCTGGAAGCAGCCACCCTGGACCTCTTCGGTCAGTTCCTCAACGTGCCGGTGGCTGCGCTCCTGGGCGAAGGCCAGCAGCGCGACCAGGTGCGGGCCCTCGGCTACCTCTTCTACGTGGGCGACCCGGATAAAACGGACCTGCCCTACCTGCGCGAAAAGGATTCGGATGTGGAATGGTACCGCATCCGCCACGAAGAAGCCCTCACCCCCGAAGCGATCGTGAAATTCGCGGAAGCCACCCACGATCTCTACGGATTCCAGGACTTCAAGCTCAAGGGCGGCGTGCTGGAAGGCGCCGAAGAAATGAAGGCGATTGTGGCCCTCAAGGAACGCTTCCCCGAGGCCCGCATCACCCTCGACCCCAACGGCGCGTGGTCCCTCAAGGAAGCCATCGAGCTGTGCAAGGACAAGGTCGGCATCCTCACCTACGCCGAGGATCCCTGCGGTGCCGAAAACGGGTTCTCCGGCCGTGAGATCCTCAACGAGTTCCGCAAGGCCACCGGCCTGCCCACCGCCACCAATATGGTCAATACCGACTGGCGCCAGATGACCCACTCGCTGACCCTGCAATCCGTGGACATCCCGCTGGCCGACCCGCACTTCTGGACGATGCGCGGCTCGGTGCGCGTGGCCCAGCTCTGCCACGATATGGGCATGACCTGGGGCTGCCACTCCAATAACCACTTCGATATTTCCCTGGCCCAGATCGCCCACTGCGGCGCGGCGGCCCCGGGCGAGTACAACGCGCTGGATACCCACTGGATCTGGCAGGAAGGCGTGGAGCGCCTCACCAAGGAACCGCTGAAGATCGTGGACGGCAAGCTCACGATCCCGCAGCGCCCGGGCCTGGGCATCGAACCCGATATGGACCAGATCCTCGCGGCGCACGAACTTTACAAGGAGAAGGTGGAAGGCGGCGGGGCGCGCAACGACGCCATCGGCATGCAGTACCTCATCCCCGGCTGGAAGTTCGACAATAAGAAGCCAGCACTGGTGCGCTAAGTCGGCGACCGCATACGCTAGTTCCTAGCAACCAGTGTTCCTATCGCGCGGGGTGCGCGGGCGCGGGTTTTCTCCATTTCCTCGCGTTCGCGTGCCCCGCGTATGTTCTATAGCTTTAGCATCAACGTGAAAGGCTCTGCCATGAAAATTGTGTGCTGCCCCGATAGCTTCAAAGAATCCATGACGGCGGCCCGGGCGGCCGCGGCGCTCGCGGCCGGGGCGCGGCGGGCTATTCCCGATGCGCAGTGCGTGGAGGTTCCCATGGCGGACGGCGGCGAAGGTTTCGCCCGCGCCATTGCCGATGCGCTGGGCGCGCGGGTGATCACGCTTCCGGTGGCCGGGGTGCGCGGGGCTACCGTGACGGCCGAGCTGGCGCTCGCGGGGGAGCGTGCCATTTTTGAAAGCGCCGCCGCGGTGGGGCTGGACCAGCTGCGCCCCGAGGAGCGCGATATTCGCCGCTCGGATAGCACCGGGGTGGGGCAGCTTATTGCGCGGGCGCTTGACGAGGGCGCCACCGAAATTCTGGTGGGCCTGGGCGGTTCCGCCACGAACGACGGCGGTGCCGGGATGCTCGCCGCACTCGGCGCACGTTTTTACGACGACGCCGCCACCGAGCTGGGCACCACCCCGGCGGAAATGGTGCGGCTGGCGCGTGCGGACTTCAGTGGACTGGATTCGCGCCTGGCCGGCGTGACCATCCGGGTGGCATGCGATGTGGATAATCCGCTGCTCGGCGAGCGCGGGGCTTCCGCGATTTACGGGCCGCAGAAGGGCGCTTCACCGGAGGATGTGGAATTCCTGGACCGAGTGCTGCGTAATTTTGCGACCGTTGCCGGGAAGATGGACGTGCAGGAGACACCGGGCGCGGGGGCGGCCGGCGGCCTCGGTTTCGCGTTTTTGCTGCTGGGTGCCAGCCTGGAATCCGGGGTGGATCTGGTGATGGAAACCGTGGGGCTGGCCGAGGCGATGGCCGGCGCGGATCTGGTCCTGACCGGGGAGGGCGCCATGGATCGCCAAACCCTCATGGGTAAAACGCTTTCCGGGGTGGCGCGGCTCGCCGCGGCGGCTGGTGGCGGCGGTAAACATACCGGCGGCGCCAAGCCCACCGGCGTGCCGATTATTGCTTTCGCGGGGAAACTCGGCGAAGGCGTCGAGGACCTGTACGAGCACGGCTTCGTTGGTCTGGTGCCGATTGTTGATCGGCCCTGCACGCTTGATGAGGCGCTCGCGGAGGGCGCAGCGAACCTGGAAAACGCCGCCGAGCGCGCCCTGCGCCTCTACGTGGCCGGCCAGCGGGCATAATTTCGCGGTGGCGGCCGCTAGATTAAACCATCCATGACCCCTGGCGTAAACAAGTGTTAACGTAGGGCGAGGAGGAATCATGGACTCTACTCAAATGAGCATTGAAGAAATGGCGAACTGGTTTGAGAACTGCACGCTGGCAGACTTCGATACCGTTGAGGCCAATACGGCTGCTATTGCACTGGAAAAAGCCCGTATAGCAACTCAGCAAGCGCAGTTAGCATCACTTGAAGCGGTGTGTAAAGCTCGCGAAAACGGTCTTACATGGGAGCAGATCGGAGGGCATCTCCATCTTTCCCGGCAGGGCACTTTCCAAAAATACGCCCATAAAATCGCTTCCTAAAACGCGCATTTAGCCCCGGTCTTTCCGAGGGTTCCGTAAGCCGAGGATCCGTAAGTCGAACCTCAGGAGTAACACCGGCACCTGAGGTGGCACTATGTGTTTGCTGAGCTGTACTTCGTATGTACAACATCGGCAGTACATCTCGGAAAATACATACCGGGTCCGGCGGCCTGCACCCCGGCCCCCGCGGATATAAAAAGGAGCAAGATCCTCTTCATGGCATTTCCTCGTTCGGGCCGGTGGGGTAAAAATATACCAACGAGTTGAGTGTCACATGCTAGGGGTAAGGAGACCGCGGTGAAGCAATATAAACGAAGGCTGATTGCCGCAGGTTTTATGTTCCTCGCTGGTCTCCTTGCCTCGTGCTCCACCCAGGAAGGTCCATTTCGACTTTCGCCGGGAGAACCTATTCCGGGAGATTTTATATGCTCCGTTGAATCCTTTTACGACACTGTCTCTATATGGCAAGATGTGGACGATGTTCATGTCTTGACGTACACCAAAGTGGATGTTAAACCTGACGAACCTCACCGCTACAAAGTAACGTCTCCCCGAGAGCTTACTGCTGATGATGTCAAAGTTACGTGGTACGGAGACGAGTTCGGTAAAGACGAAAAAGACCCCTTTAACGGCAATACTCTCTCAGCGCGTATCGTTATCACGGTTGACGGCACAGTTATATTTGATCACCTCGAATCTTTTGTGGAAAACAGACCCGAGTAGTTGTGTCGTAGTTATTATGGCCATTCCTAAGGATACGATTCACAACCACACTGCCACCTACTGAACGACGACGACGGGGGTGGTACATCGCGCGCGATGTACCACCCCCGTGGCTTAGGCGCAGGGCTTGCCTAGCGGTCGGTGCGGATGCGGCGCCAGGCCAGAATTCCGAGGCCGGCGAGGAGCGCTGAGCCCGCGAGGGCTGCTCCGGTGCGGGCATCGCTGCCGGTGCGCACAATCCGCGGTGGATTAGCTGGTGGTGTACTCGGCGGAGTCGTAGCCGGAGGCGTGCTGGCCGGCGGAGTTACCGGAGGAGTACTCGGCGGAACCGTGGGCGGAGTCGTCGGGGGAGCCGGCGGCGTCGTGGGCGGCGCCGGCGGAGTGGTCGGCGGTACCGGCGGCTCGGTTGTGGGCGGTGCCGGCGGAGTGGTCGGCGGTACCGGCGGCTCGGTTGTGGGCGGCGCCGGGGGTGGCGTAGTAGGCGGGGGCGGGGTCAGGGTATTGACCACCGTCACCGCGCGGTGAATAATGCCGTCCGCGCCAGGAGCTTCGGGAGTGCCGGGCTCAGCCGGCACCGGCACAATCTCGCCAGCTCCCTTCTCGCGCAGCCCGTACACGTAGGCCACGCCTTCCGCATTGGCGCGGGGAAGCCCGGTGAGGGTGCGCGTCCAGTTATCGACCTTCGTCACGGTGAAGCTCTGCACCACCTCGGGGTTGGTGAACTCCGCGCTGGTATCGCGCAGTAGCTCGAATTCCACCTGCTCGGGCTGTGCCGCGCCCGGCACCGGATCGCTCGAATCGCGGTAGGCCCACTGTTTCGTCACCGTAATATCCACCGGCACGGGAACCTCATTAGCCACCTTCCCGAGGAACCACACCTCGGGCGGGGCCATGCCTTCCTCCAACTTCGGCCGCGCGGGCAACTCTTCCCCACGCTGCACCAGCAGCTGCGACGGTTCCAACACCTTGGTTTTCAGCACCTTGCCGGCCGCGTCCAGCTCCTGCACCGCGTACACATAAAACTCCCCGGCATCGTTGCGGATCGGCAAATCAGTGAAGCTCTTCGTCCACTCCTCGCCAGCCGTCACGCTGAATTCATGCACCACCTGTGGGTTCAGGAGCTCAGCGGACGTATCGGAGACCAGGCGCATCGACACGCTCGATGAGGCAATATCCGAAGGACGAGCCGGTACCGGACTGGGCGCGTTGCCCGCTGGCGGCGTCGTCGTTTCATAGAACCACTGTTTCGTGACCGTTGCCTGCGCGCGACCCCACGTGCCGAAAATAACCGAGCCATTCGTGCCGATACCCGCACCGCGCGGCGCGGCGTTACCCGTAATGACCAGGCGCGCAGCACCGCGGGCCGCGTTCTTAGCGGGATCGGAAACCACGGCGGCGAAGCCCTCGTTGGAAATACGGCGCCCCTTGACGAGCTGCGGGTAGGGCCGCTGGTCCGGGGGCAGGCCCAGCTGCGCCGGATCGAAGCGGGCACCTTCGTTGTCCTGGTAGTAATCCACCAGGCCGCCGCCGATGATGCTATCCGAAAGCCACACCGGCGCGGAGCTGACCGAACCGAGGTTATCGTGCGCGAGGTCGGCGCCGTAGCGCTTGGCTGTATTGCCGAAAACAGCGGCGCCGTTATCCACGTGGACTTCCACGTTGCCGGTGGGGCAGGTCCAGATCCCACCGCCAATTCCCGAAGCGGCGTTTTCCGTCACCAGAGTATCGGCGAGGTGCAGCGTGTAATTGGCGGTAGCAACGTAAACACCGCCGCCCTGCTGACCTGCCCTATTGCCGCTGATCGTGCCGCCATTGAGTAGCACCTTGTTGGACACCACGTTCACGCCGCCGCCGGTGCGCCAGCTGGAATTGTTCGAAATGGTGCCGGCGTTCATGGTGAAACCACCCGGAGAAAGCTCGGACCATTGTTCACGGGTGAAACCCCAGTTCATGCCGTCGCCGGGGATTTCTTGCCAGGTGCCATCAGCACCCCAGGTGTAGAGGTTGAACGTTCCCACGCCACCACCGTTGGGGGCGTTATTGGAATCGATGGTGCCACCGTTCATAGTGACATCCGCGTTGCCGAAAGCGAGAATGCCGCCGCCGGAGAAAGAGGCGCGGTTACGCGAAATGGTGCCGTCATTGACCGTGATATAGCTGCGGGTGCGAGCGGAGTTTTCGGGGGTGGCATCGGATTTAGACCACAGCCACGTGAATGCGACCATCCCGCCCGCGAAACCGGAATTTTCCGTGATGGTGCCGCCGTTGATGGTGACTTTCCCACCTTTGTAGAGGCCAATCCCGCCGACTTCACCGTAACCTTGAGAATCGATAACGCGAGCTTTGCCCTTGCTGACCTCCCCGCCGTTCATCACGAAGGTGGCGCCCTCGGTCACCGCGATATTAGCCGCGCCGTACTGGACAGCGCCGGGATTATCCAGCTCACGATGATTATCGGTGACTTTCCCGCCGTTGAGGGTGAAACTGGCGTTTTTCCCGCTGACGGTTATCGCGCCCTGGTAGGTCTGCTTCGCCCCGCGCACCCCGGAGAACTCCCCGCCGTTAATCGTGAGGCTGCCGCGCACATCCAAAAGGGTGCCGCCGCCCGGGACCCATTCGCCGCGGCTCAGCAGGTGGAAAGTTCCGCCGTCGTAATTATCGAAGGTGAGCGCGGCGCCGGCCGGCACCTGCACCATCACGCCGGTGAAGCCATCCTCGCGGTTGAGGCCCGACGTGGTGGTGCCCCACGGGGCGCGGGCGCCATTGACCAGCTCGATATCCGCGCCGGCGGGAATCTTCAGGGGTTGCGTGAGCATCGTGTCCGTGGCGCCCAAAATAATACGGGTGGGCGTGGTTCCGGCCTCGCGAATGCGTTGGGTGAGGAGGGCTTCGGGGCAGGTCAAGTCATTGGGATCTTGCGAACATTGCACGACGGCGCGCGGCGACGACGCCGCATCGGCCGCGGGGCTGGTATCGCTGGTATTGGCCGTGGTGCTGGTATCGCCGGTATCGGCGGCGCGGGCCGGCCCCGGAGTGATCCATATCAGCGAGCCAAGAATAAGGAAGAGAACCGCCAGGAAACTCAGGAGCGCGCGGGAGCGCGGCTGGCGGGTGGAGAGCGGGCGCGGGTTTCGGCCGGGTAAAAGGCGGCGCGGCATGAGTTACTCCTTGACCTCAGCAGCTGCGATGCTGCGACGATACTTCAAGTTGAAAACCGGAACAATATTATTATTTATTTTAGTACTTTGAGCAGTTTCGCGCTCAGGACTTAGGTATGCGCAAAAATATGCCCGATGCCACAAAGTAGACAATAAAAGTTTGCCAAAAATTTGGAAAACGTCGATACGATTCATTACAGATTGTTATGGCAGGGGTCCTCATCATTGCTGCTATAGCAACAAGTCACATCATGATGGAATATGCCATCACATTTTCACGCAAGGAAGCTCGATGAATCGACATTTCACGATGCCACGGGCGTCACGGCGGTCGCTTATTGCGCTGCTGTGTACCGCCCTTCTTCTGAGTTTGGGATGGGGAGCGCTCCCGCAAGCCTCCGCAGCTCCCGCAGCAGGTACCCTCACTCATGTCTCCCTCGGTATTACCGGGGATGATACCTACGGCGATTACGATACCAACGCAAAAAATGGGAAAGTTGGGTACGGATCGCGCGTCTCATTCCAGTGGGCCTTCGTAGCATCTGATGCTACCTCCGCCACCATCTCACAGACTCTCCCGGAAGGGTGGAGTTGGGAAATTGGCCCCGGGCTTGACGCCGTGCTGGGCGGAACCGCGAACGGTGTGGAACGCTCCTACACCGTGAGCGCAGATGGCCGCACTCTCACCGCTACCGTGAGTAATGAGGGCGGTTCCGGCACCGCTGCTGTGGTCATCCAACCGATTATTGCGCGGCCGGGCACCGGAGTGGGCCCGGGCAGCACCTACAGTCCCGAACTGAAGGTGACCGACGCGCAGGGGGAGCGCACTGTTCCGGTATCTGGTGATCTCACCTCCGTTGAAGTTGTTGGGCAGCTTGACTTCGATCTTGGGCACGGCCGTGATCCAGTTGATGATACGGGTACCTACCGCGGGGAAGGCCCCTATAATTTCGGCTCCGGCACGGAAAAAGGCAATCTCTTCGGTTTCACGCCGAAGTACAGTTTCCCCTTCTCCGATAGGTGGACGTTTGAGAAACCTCTCACCACCGCGGTCACATTTACGATCATGGTGCAAGAACCCGGCGCTAATGCTCCGCGCCCCTTCATTCCGGAGCGGTGGGCAGTTGCGCCGGTGCGGTCGGGGATCACTGCCGAAAAAGGGGACTCCTTCGGAAAATTCACTCTCACGGGAGCCCAAGCCCGGGATCGAAATTCCGCTGCTTATGTGCAATACCGAGTGTGGATTCCCGCTTCTGAGTTTGCGAAATTGGCTAATAAGACGGTGGTTACTTTCAGCAGTTCCGTCACTCCGGTCAACCCGCGGGGCAGTTCTGCGTCGTCGCCCTCACAACCTCTCCACGAAACAAACCCGCTCAATAATACTGAAACCCTCACGTGGACAATCGACCGGCCTACGGAAGGGCGGCTCCTCACAGATACCAATCAGCGTTACGGCAGGCATCCAGAGGGAGCCGACCCGGACGCGATGCGGGCAAGGCCGAGCTTGGGGCACAACGGCGTTGTGCCGCCGAATACTCCGTATGCACTCATCGGCGTTGCTTACCAGTATCTGGATAACACCCGCCTGGGCGGTCAGTACGAAAGCGTGGGCTCGGTCGATAACCAGGTCACCCTCAACGCGGGCAATCCGGCTTACCAACGCATGGATCCGCGCACCGCGCGCCTGTTCGTAAAAACCAGCGATATCCCCGGGGACCCCTACCCCAAGGGCATGCCCGGCGAAACAGCGAACGGCTACTATGAGATTCCAAAATCGGATTATGACCTGTACGTGCGGGCCGGTGCCCCAGGTAGCCCGGAGCTGCGGGAATTCCGCCCACTATCCGAGTATTCGGGCGATTTTAGCGACGTTTATGCGTTGCAAGCCCGCCCCAAAGTGAATAATGGCAATCTGCTGTCCGTGCGCACAGGCCCATCCGCTGCGCGAGAGCGCTACCATATGTACTTCACAGTCCAAGCGGTGGCAAGCTCGGACGCGGTTTTTGTTGATGACGGTATCAGCTTCTCCGTGGATATGCGGTCGAAGTACCAGGGAAGAAATCAATATAAAGGTACCGGAGGGCGCATTTTCGTCGCGGTTGGAGAAGCTCGTTTTAGGTCATCTTTGTTCACCGATATTAATCCGGACGGATCTGCTGGCAACCGCGTCACGGTAGCGAAAACAAATAATAAGTATCGCTACACTGTCCGCCCGGAAACCTTCCTCGTCCCCAACTCTCCGCAAACGACTGCCGCACACTCTCAGGTGCTCATGTGTATTCCCGCGGAAGTAGTGGATGTGGATCTGTCTCCCGTGGACGCCGCCACGTGGAGGGGGAGCAAGGCTTCCGATGCGAATCTCTGCGCGGATGGGCGCACCCCGTACCTCTTCGATTACGTGGCCAATGGCGGCAAACTTCCGGTGGGCCAGCAGCTGCCCGAGATTCCCATCAATCTGCACATAGGGCCCTATTTACCCGAATCCGGCCAGCTCAATCTGGATTCCTATTTCCGCGGGGATGACCTTCGGAAGTGGTATTGGAGGGATGTGATCGATCAGGCCGGCTGGCAGGCCCAAACCTCCACCGATGTCACTATGGTCCTGGTTGCCGGAGCGAATTACCTCAAGACGCTCCGCACTCCCAACATCCAGCGCAATGAACCGGCGTCCTACCTCGTGGAAATGTACAACACCACCATGGATTCCATGGGGCACGCGATTTTCGTGGACGAACTGCCCTACGTGGGCGACGGACGCGGCACCACCGTGACCCCGATCCTTACCGGGGTGGAACGCCTCCAGGGCGAGGCCGCCAATGTGCGAGCCGAATACACCACGGCGCCGCACGGCACCATCGGGGCCGCTCCGGCGGAGGGCATCACCTGGCAAGAACTGACGGCTTCCGCGGACCTCAGCCAGGTCACGGCACTGCGTTTCATCATCAACGATTTCGCTACCGGGCTGGCCGGCGGCGCGCGCTACGCCCTTACCCTGGACGCACCGCAGGCGGAAGCCGGCGCGGTCATCGCCAACACCATGACCGGCCTGCTGCGCACCACCTCGCATTCCCCGCTCCCGCTCACCGCGGGCGAACCGCAAAGCGCTACGGTGGTTGCCGCAACTGTGAGCGGGCGAATTGCCGTGGATATTAACGACGACGGCGCCAGCGCGGATGACACCGCGCTGGCAGGTGCCACCGTGCGCCTCCTGGATGCCAGCACAGGTGACCCGGTCCTCAGCCCCAGCGGCGCTCCGATAGAAACAACCTCGGCAGCCGACGGCACCTATTCCTTCGACAATGTACTAGCCGGAACCTATCGCATCTCGGTCACCCCGCCTGCCCCGGGAGGCAGCGCGAGCTACGTGCCGAGCTACTCCCCGGCCGGTAAAGACGCAGCCACCAGTGCCGTGGTGACGGTGGCGCGGGCAGCTAAGTTGGACGGCCAAGACTTTGGTTTCTTCCACGCCCAGCCCGCCCTTGCTCTCACCAAGACGGCTGCGCTTGCCGCCGGTGATGCAGGCGCGAATGCGGCGGCCGGCGATACCGTGACCTACACCTTCACCGTCACGAATACCGGGAACGTGCCGCTTTCGCAGCTCACCCTGAGTGACCCGAAGGTAAGCGGCCTTGCTATGACATGGCCTGATGCCGCTCAGCAGGGCACGTTGGCGCCGGGCGCCGTCGCCACGGGAACCGCGCACGCCACTCTCACCCAAGCCGATATCGACGCGGGCCGCGTGGACAATACCGCGACAGTCACCGGAACCTCGCCGCAGAATACTTCGGTGCAGGCCACGGCTACGGTGACCACTCCGTTGCCCGCAGCCGGCGCCCTCGCGGTGACCAAGACGGCTACGCCGCCGGCAACTATCGCGGCCGGCGAGCAGGTCAGCTACACCATTGAGGTGAGCAATACCGGCAATGTCACCCTGAGTGACGTGACGGTGACGGACCCGCTGCTCGGCGGCACCGTGGGGGCGGTTTCCACGCTCGCACCAGGGGCACGCCAGCAGGTGAGCGGCAGCTACATCCTCACTCAGGCGGATATTGACCGCGGCGGCGTGGATAATATCGCCACGGCTACTGGCATCGACCCGAGCGGAACAGCGGTGAGCGCCCAGGGAACCGCCACCGTCCAGCTCCCCGAAGCCCCGGCGCTCGCGGTCACCAAAACCGCTACGTCGCCGGCAACTATCGCGGCCGGTGAGCAGGTGCAGTACAGCATTGCAGTGCGCAATACCGGCAATGTGACCCTGCATGGAATTGCTGTGAGTGATCCGCTGCTCGGCGGGAAACTCGCCACCATCACCACCCTGGCCCCGGGAACTATCGGCACGGTGAGCGGCAGTTACACCCTCACCCAGGCGGATATTGATTGCGGCAGCCTGGAGAACACCGCCACGGCCGCGGGTGCATCCCCGCACGGTACCGCGGTGGAGGGTAGTGGCACGATTACGACCCCGCTGCCCGGGACCGCGGTGTTGCGCCTGGTGAAAACGGCGACGACGCCCGCCCAGCTGCGTGCCGGCGAACCCGTGGAGTACTCCATTGAGGTGAGTAATAGCGGCAACGTGACCCTCAGCGGCGTCGTCGTATCTGATCCGTTGCTGGGCGGGGAACTGGGTACTATCACAACGCTGGCACCCGGTGCCTCTCAGCGCGTTACCGGAACTTATACGCTGACGCAAGCGGATGTGGACCGCGGCAGCCTGGAAAACACCGCCACGGCTACCGGTACGGATCCGCACGGAACAGCGGTCACAGCCAGTGATAGCGCTACCGTGAGCATCCCGGACGGCGCCCAGATCCAGGTGATCAAGCAGGGGAGCGTACCGGAGCGCGCGGGCGAGATGTTGCGCGCCGGTGACGAAGTCACCTGGACCTTTACCATCACGAACCGCGGCACCACCACGCTAAGTGGGGTGGCACTGCGCGATGAGCTTCCTGGCTTGAGCGCGGTGAGCTTTGGTGCGTGGCCCGGTGCGGCCGGGGTTCTAGCCCCGGGGCAGTCGGTGACCGCCAGTGCGACCTCGCCGGTCACTCAGGGGCTGCTTGATGCTGGCGTGGTGGAGAATACCGCGGAGGTGAGCGCGACATCGCCGCGTGGGTTGGAGGTGCGCGATAGTGCCACAGAAACCGTGGTGCTTCCGCAGAGTCCCTCATTCGCCCTGGTGAAAACGGGCAGCGTGGAGAAGGAAAACCCGCGCGCAGGTGATATTGTCACCTGGTCTTTCGCGCTGGAGAACACCGGAAATACCACCCTGCGCAACGTTGTTATTCAGGATGACTTCCCGGGACTGTCCGAGATTGAGTACAGCTGGCCGGGTGAGGCTGGGGTGCTCGCTCCGGGTGAGAAGGCCAGTGCGAGTGCAACCTCGGTGCTCACCCAGGAGCAGGTGGATGCGGGTACCGTTCGCAACGATGCCAGCGCCACCGGGGTGACCCCGGGCGGGGATACCATCACGAATAAGCCGGGCGACCCGGAAATTCCGGGCAGTGGCGGCCACGGTTCCATTACCATCACCGAACACCCGGGGATGACGATGGAGAAAACCGCGAAGGTGGATGGGGATGTCATCATCTACCGTTTCGAGGTGGTCAATACTGGAACGACGACGCTCACCGGCATCACCATCAATGACCCAATGGCCGGGCTGGGCCCCATCGAGTACAGCTGGCCGGGTGCGTCCGGGGTATTGGCTCCGGGAGAAGCGCTTCTAGCACACGCCCGGGCGAAGATCACCGCACCGATGCAGGGAACGACGGTAACCAATACCGCAACCGTCACGGCAGTGACTCCGGGTGGGGAGAAACTCACGGGTGTCACGGCGAGCGTGGACATCAAGGTTCCACCCGCCCCAGCATCGACGAAGCGGCTGAGCCATACAGGTGCTGAGCTCACAGCGCCCATCGTTCTCGCGATTCTCCTCCTGGCTGGAGGTAGCGCATTGCGGCGGCGAGAGAACGCCAGCTAAGCGCACCATTAAGGTGGCGGAACGCAGCTGAGTCGCATACAGCACGCAGGGCCCGGTCGGGATCGTGATCCCGGCCGGGCCCTGGTGTGCGGGTGGCGGCGCGGTGCACCGCTCGCCGCCACCCGGCCGCCGTGTTGGCGGCAGTGCCGCCTGCTTAGCCGGCGACCAGCACGTGCAGCTGGCGCGGACCGTGCACGCCCTCCACGCGGCTCAGCTCGATATCCGAGGTGGCGGACGGCCCGGCCACGAAAGTAATCGGCTGGCCATCGCGCACCGAATCCTGGAGCCGAGTCATCGCCTCGGGAGTATTGGATACCACCTGATCGGCACGCAGCACGCACACATGCGCATCGGGTACCAGAGTGAGCGCACGCCGGCCCTGGTCAGCGCGATGATCCATGGCGAAGGTGCCGGTATTGGCCACTCCGACAGCGGCCGCCGTCACCACTGCATCAATCTCGTTGAGTTGGCGGGCGCTCAGGTTATCGTCGTCGTATATCTGGAAACCATCCGCCGCAATAGCCGCGCGCCACGCGGAATCCAGCCCCGCGGGAAGCACCACGGAGCGCGCGCCAATCGCGTGCAGGTGCGCGACGATAGCCGCCGGGACCGCTTCCGGTTCCACCCGCTCCACCTCGGCCTTGTAATCGGCCACGAGCTCGAGGAAATAATCCACGATGTCGCCCTCGATGGCGGTGGGCTGGTTGTATTCCCAGCTGATCGCGGATTCTTCCGGATCCTGGCTGGGAACATCGCCGAGCGCGGAGCGAATCCGCGCGAAAATCTCATCACGTGCCGAGGTCATGACAGCTCCTCAGTGGTCGGGCGGCCGAAAATATCAGGTGCGCAGGTCGGGTTCGGCGGCAGCTGCGGCAGTTTCGGAGCATTCGCCGGCGTGTTCTGCCCCGGCGCGCTCTGCCCCGCCGCGGGTGGAAGCTGCGGTAACTGCTGAGGGGTAGTTGGCGAATTGGCTGCGCCGTCGATCACACTCGGATCGCAACCGAGCTGACCCTGCAACTTCTTTTGCAACTCCTTCTGCATGTGCTTGAGCTGCCGCGCTTCGCGTTTCTTGCGCCGCGCGAACGTGGCGCGGGCGCTGTGCTTGGGCAGCATGGGGACGTCGCGGGCCCGCGTCCAGCGATGCACGCCGGGAATATGCCAATTCCCGATGTGATGCATGAACAGGCCCATGACGCGCCCGCCCACGCTCGCCAGCCGGGCCGCGGCGCCCAGGCGCCAGCCCTTGCCCATAACCCAGCCGCCGCCGGCCATGAGGATCGGCTCTACGTGCGGGCGCAGCCCGGCCTCCGCGCGTTTCTTATCCACCGCTTTGCGGCGCAGGTGCACGAGGATATTCGAGATCGGAATTTTCACCGGGCACACTTCATTACACGCCCCGCACAGGGTGGAAGCGAAGGGCAGGGAGCGATCCACCACCGATTCCAGGCCGCGGATCTGCGGGTTGAGGATGGCGCCGATGGGCCCGGGGTAGACCGAGCCGTAGGCGTGCCCGCCCACCTTCTCATACACCGGGCAAATATTCAGGCAGGCCGAGCAGCGAATGCAGCGCAGCGCCGCGCGCCCGATCGGGTCAGAGAGCACCTTGGTGCGCCCGTTATCCAGCAAAATAATATGAACATCGCGCGGGCCGTCACCTTCGCGCGCGCCCGTCCAAATGGTCCCGTAGGGAGCCATGCGCTCGCCGGTGGAAGAACGCGGCAGCAGCTGCAAGAACACCTCAAGATCCTGGAAGGTGGGGAGAATCTTCTCGATACCCACCACGGAGATGAGGGTTTCCGGCAGGGTAAGGTTCATGCGGCCATTGCCTTCGGATTCCACCACCACCAGGGAACCGGTTTCCGCAATCGCGAAATTCGCGCCGGAAATCCCCACCTTGGTGCGCATGAACTTTTCGCGCAGGTGCACGCGGGCCGCGGCGGCCAGCTCGGCCGGCTCGTCGGTCACATCGGGCGGGCAGGGGGTGCCGTACTGGCCCATTTCCCGCAGGAAAATCTCGCGTACCTCGCTGCGATTACGGTGAATCGCGGGCACCAGAATATGGCTGGGCCGGTCGTGCCCGAGCTGCACAATGAGCTCGGCCAAATCCGTTTCCCAGGCCGCAATCCGCGCTTCTTCCAGGTGTTCGTTCAGGTCAATTTCCTGGCTGACCATGGACTTGACCTTGGTGACTTCGCTTTCCCCGGTGGCGCGCACCAGGTCGATGACGATCCGGTTGGCTTCCTCCGCGTCGCGCGCCCAGTGCACATGCGCCCCGGCGGCGGTGGCGTTCTTTTCGAACTCCGCCAGATAATGATCGAGGTGGCGGCCCACCCGGTTCTTAATATCGGCACCGGCCTGGCGAATATCCTGCCAATTATCCAGCTCGCTCACCACTGCCTGGCGCTTCGCGCGAATCGTGTGGGTGGCGTGATGGAGATTCTTCGCCTGCGTTTCGTTGCCCAGCTCGCGCACCGCGGCCTTGGGGAAGGCCGGCGAATCGAGCAGATCCCCTTCGGGCGGGGCCGGGGTGAGGCGTTCCAATTTCAAAGTTTTCATGCGATCCTCCCGGCGGGGGTGGTTGCGGCCACGGCGCCGGCGGCACCCGGCACGGCGCCGGCGCCAACCGGCGCGGTCTGCACCAGCAAATTGACCATGTGAATGGGGCGGACGGGTTTCTTCTCGCGGTGCAGAATCCCGCCGAAGTTCATGAGGCAGGCATTATCGAGGCTGGCCACGTATTCCGCCCCGGTTTCGATGACGTGCCGGGCTTTATCCCGCCCCAGCGCGATGGACACATCCGAATTCTTCACGGAGAACGTGCCCCCGAAACCGCAGCACTGGCGCATATCTTCGAGCGGAATATATTCCAGCCCGCGCACCGCTTGCAGCAGTCGAATGGGCCGGTCGCCCACCTCGGCCACCCGCAGCGAATGGCACGAGGCGTGATAGGTGACGGTGTGCGGGAAGTACGCGCCCACATCCACGGTCCCCAGCACGTCCACGATGAACTCGCTGATGTCGTAGACCCGTTTTTGCACTTCGTGGACGCGCCGCGCCAGCTCATCTTCGCCGGCATCGAGGGCCAGCATCTCATGCTGTTCGCGTACCGAACCAACGCAGGAGCCGGAGGGTCCCACCATGTAGTCGTATTCTTCAAAAGCTTCGAGGAAGGCTCGCACGCTCGGCAGCGCCCGGTCAAAATACCCGGTATTCGTGAACATCTGCCCGCAGCACGTTTGGGCGCGCGGGAACTCCACGTCACACCCGAGCCGCTCGAGCAGCACCGCGGTGTTATTCACGGTATTCGGGAACATCACCTCGTTAATACAGGTGGCGAAAACCGCAACTTTCTTGCGCGGTTCCGGCCCGGGAATGAGGGTCATATCAACTCTTTTCTTTCGTTGTTATTACGACGACGCCGCCGCTGCGCGGCGCTGTGCCCGGCCAGCCGCGGACCTCTGGCAGGGCGGAAGTATTTAGGCGAGGAACCCAACCAGTAGGCACAGCAGGATGAGCAGGCCGCAGGCCCAGGGCAGGGACTTGCGCAGCAGCACGGATTCTTCGCCGACCATATCCACCCCGCCGGTGGCAATCGCCAGAGTTTGGGGGCTGATCATCTTGCCCACGGCCCCGCCCACGGTATTGCAGGCCACCAGCAGCCCCGGATCCGCCCCGATTTGGGTGGCGGCGGTGTGCTGCAGATTGGCAAAGAGCGCCGTCGTTGAGGTTCCCGAACCGGTCACCGCGGTGCCGATCCACCCCAGAATCGGGGCGAGGAAGGGGAAGACGGATCCGGCACCGGCAATCCAGGTGCCGATGGTGAGGGTCTGCCCGGAAAGGTTCATAACGTAGGCGAGGGCGAGCACCGAACCAATGGTGAGGAAGGTCCAGCGCAGCTTGTAGACCTGGGCGAACATGAGGCGCGCTACCGCGCCCGGGCGCATCCGGTAGCAGGCGGCCAGTACCAGCGCGGTCAGGAGCAGCAAAGTACCCGGGGAGCTCAGCCAGGCGAAGGTGTAGGTGCTGGAGGCGGCGGGCGTGCCATCGGCGGCGCGCACCAGATTCTCGCCCCCGGCCCACAGGGCCGGCCAGTGGATGGTCACGTTTGTGGCAGCCAGCGCGCTGCGGATTGCCGGCACCATCTGGGTGGTCACGAAAACGGCCACGATAAGCACGTAGGGGAAGATGGCCCAGGCCAGGGCCGCGGGGCGAATCCGTTCGGTGGCCGGTTGGGGCGCGGCGCCGGTGAGGCGTTCGGCCGCGGCGCGGCTGCCGCGCGGTTGCCAGATGCGCAGCAGCGCGATGCCGACCGCCAGGCTCACCAGGGCGGGCACCATATTGACCAGGCCGGGGGCCAGGGTGCGGGCGGCGAGCCAGGTGCTCAGCGCGTAGGAGGCGCCCACCGCCAGGGCCAGGGGCCACACCTGCGCCAGGCCGCGCCAGCCGTCCATAATGAGGAGCAGCGCGAAGGGGATGAGCCAGACGAGCACGCTGGTTTGCTCGCTGATCTGGGCGGAGAGAGTGGCGGCATCGATGCCGGTGAGGTTCGCGCCGGTGAGCACGGGCGTGGCCATCGCCCCGTAGGGCACCGCGAAGGTATTGCCGACCAGCACCGTGAGCGCCGCCTTCCAGGGCGCGAAGCCGAGGGCGAGGAGCATAACGCCGCAGATCGCCACCGGCGCCCCGAATCCGGCCAGCGCTTCGAGGAGGGCGCAGAAACTGAAGGCGATGAAAATGCCCAGGGCACGCGGATCGGGGGAGAGCCGCGCGAAGGCCTGCATGAGGGTGTCATGGTGCCCGGAGGCCACCGTGAGTTCGAAAAGGATGATCGCGGTGAGAACGATCCAGGTAATGGGGAAGATCCCGAAAACGGCCCCTTCCAGCCCGGCAGAAAGCGCCATTCCGGCGGGCATACGGAAAGCGAAGATCGCTACCGCAAGCGCCACGACGACGCCGCATACCCCCGCCCAGTGCGCATTCATATGCACAACACCCAGCAGGAAGAACACCGTGAGGAGCGGCAGGAGGGCCACGAGGGCGGAGAGGGTGAGACTCCCCAGTGGCGCGGCGGTTTGTGTAAAGGCTTCCACGATGTTCTCCTTTTCATCGCACGAGGTCGGCTCGGATACGGGTCGGTGAGCAGCGTTGGTCACGGCGGTCGAATCCGAATCCGCTTAAGTCTGATTAGAATCGTACGGACGTAGGTCACAAGATAAAAACTGAGAGCGCCAAAATTGGCGTGAGATTGGTTACAAATAGGCGGGTAAGGGACTCCTTACTCTGGCGGAAATTTAGTAAATGTGCTAAATGATCCGGCGTATTGAGCGGGTGCCTAGATATGTAGCTGGCCCGCGCGTGGCTCACCCGCGGCCCGCCCTGCATGACACGCCGGGCGGCGTGGTTACCGGCTTCACAAAGCGCGGGTCCAAAGTCCTAAAACCGCGTAAATAGGCGCAAAGCGGGAGTGGCGGCGTCGTTGTAAAAACCACAAGTTCTAGTGGTCTTTTGTTCTAGGTGCCACTAGGTGTAGTGTTTAGCCTTGTAGTCGTTCCACCACGCACACAGCGTGACAATCCGAATTCGAGGAGACCCCATGAGCATTACCGTCTACACCAAGCCCGCGTGCGTGCAGTGCAATGCCACCAAGCGCGCGCTCGATAAGGCGGGGCTGGAGTACGAGCTCGTGGATCTCACCCAGGATGCGGAGGCCCTTGCCGCGGTGAAGGCCCTCGGGTACCAGTCGGCGCCCGTGGTTTTCGCGAACGGTCATCACTGGTCCGGCTACCGCCCCGATGAAATCAAGGCGCTCAAGGCCGGCGCGCAGGCCACCGCGGAACCCACCCTGGTGACTGCCTAAGCTGGCGGTGCGGCCGCGTGCCGCCCGCTGAGGAAAGAACCGATGGCACGTATCGTCTATTTTTCTTCTCAAACAAATAACACGCACCGGTTCGTGGAAAAGCTCGGCTACGATGCCGTGCGGATCCCCATCCATGGCGAAACGCCCGTGGTGGATGAACCCTACGTGCTTATTTGCCCCACCTACGGTGGCGGGAACCATCGCGGCGCCGTGCCGCGCCCCGTCATCAAATTCCTCAATAACGAACACAACCGTGCTCTCATCCGCGGGGTGATCGCCGGAGGAAATACCAATTTTGGCGATGTTTACGGACTCGCCGGGGATGTTATTGCCGAAAAATGCGGCGTCCCCATGATGTATCGCTTTGAACTGCTCGGCACGCCCACGGACGTCGCCACGGTTAAGGAAGGTTTGGAACAGTTTTGGGCAACGCAACACTAACGGATACCGGTTCGGAAAACCTGGGTGATTCGCTCGTGGATTACCACTCGCTCAATGCCGAGCTCAATTTGTACGATGCTGAGGGCAAGATCCAGTTTGATAAGGATCACGAAGCCGTGCGGCAGTACTTCCTCCAGCACGTCAATAAGAACACCGTGTTCTTCCACGATCTGGAAGAAAAGCTGGAGTACCTCGTGCGCGAAGGCTATTACGAAAAGCGCGTGATCGACGCCTACGATATGGCTTTTATTAAGGAGCTCTACAAGAAGGCCTACGCGCATAAGTTCCGCTTCCCCACCTTCATGGGGGCCTTCAAGTACTACACCTCCTACACCCTGAAAACCTGGGATGGCACCCGCTACCTGGAGCGTTTCGAGGATCGGGTCTGCATCGTGGCGCTCGCGCTGGCCGATGGGGATACCGAGTTGGCCACCAACCTCATGGAAGAAATGATCAGCGGGCGGTTCCAGCCGGCCACCCCCACCTTCCTCAATGCCGGCAAGCAGGCCCGCGGGGAACTGGTCTCCTGCTTCCTGCTGCGGGTGGAAGACAATATGGAATCCATCGCCCGCGCGATTAACTCCGCGCTCCAGCTTTCCAAGCGCGGGGGCGGGGTGGCGCTCAACCTCACCAATCTGCGCGAGCAGGGTGCCCCGATTAAGCGCATTCAAAACCAGTCCTCCGGGGTGAACCCGGTTATGAAGCTGCTCGAGGATTCCTTCTCCTACGCGAACCAGCTGGGGGCGCGCCAGGGCGCGGGGGCCGTGTACCTGCACGCCCACCACCCGGATATTATGCGTTTCCTGGATACCAAGCGGGAAAACGCGGACGAAAAGATCCGGATTAAGACTCTTTCCCTGGGCGTGGTGATCCCGGATATTACCTTCGAGCTGGCCAAGAACCGCGAGCCGATGTACCTCTTCTCCCCCTACGATGTGGAGCGGGTCTACGGCAAGCCGCTCACCGAGATCTCGGTGAGTGAAAAGTACCGCGAAATGGTTGATGACAAGCGCATTAAGAAGACGAAGATCGACGCGCGCCAGTTCTTCCAGACCCTCGCGGAAATCCAGTTCGAATCCGGCTACCCCTACATCGTGTACGAGGACACCGTCAATAACACCAACCCGATTAAGGGCCGGATTACCATGTCCAACCTGTGCTCGGAAATCCTCCAGGTATCCGAGGCGTCCGAATACAATGCGGATCTTTCCTACAAGCACGTGGGTAAGGATATTTCCTGCAACCTCGGCTCCCTCAATATCGCCGAGGCCATGGATTCGGAGGACCTGGGCAAAACGGTGGAGATCGCGGTGCGTGCTCTCACGGCTGTTTCCGACCAGACCAGCATCGATTCGGTGCCCTCCGTCAAGCGTGGGAATGAGATGTCCCACGCGATCGGGCTGGGGCAGATGAACCTGCACGGCTACCTGGGCCGCGAGCGGATCTTCTACGGGAGCGAGGAAGCCCTCGACTTCACCAATATGTACTTCTATACGGTTGCCTACCACGCGATCCGTTCCTCCATGCTGCTGGCGAAGGAACGCGGGGAGCGCTTCGAAGGCTTCGAGGATTCTACCTATGCAAACGGTGCTTACTTCACGAAGTACCTCGAGCAGGAGTGGGTCCCGCAAACCGAGCGGGTGCGCGAACTTTTCGCCGCGCATCATATCCCCACCCGGGAAGATTGGGCCCAGCTGGCCGCGGACGTGGCCGAATACGGGATGTACAACCAGAACCTCCAGGCGGTTCCGCCCACCGGTTCCATCTCCTATATCAACCACTCCACCTCCTCGATCCACCCGATCGTTTCCAAGATCGAGATCCGCAAGGAAGGCAAGATCGGGCGGGTGTACTACCCGGCGCCGTACATGACCAATGACAACCTGGAATACTTCCAGGATGCCTACGAAATCGGCCCGCAGAAGATCATCGACACCTACGCGGTAGCCACCCAGCACGTGGACCAGGGGCTTTCCCTCACGCTGTTCTACCCGGACACCGTGACTACCCGCGATGTGAACCGCAATTACATTTACGCGTGGCGCAAGGGCATCAAGACGCTCTACTACATGCGTATCCGCCAGGCCGCCCTCCAGGGCACCGAAGTGGAAGGCTGCGTCTCCTGCATGCTGTAGTAGGTATGCGGTGTTTACTTGCGCCGCGTGGGTAAACGGTGTTTACCTGCGGTGCGGGTGAGCGGTAGCGAAGGTGCGGGCTGTGTGCCTGCGCGGAGCGGGCCGGTTGCGTGAAAACGTGACCGGCCCGTCCGGCTTAAGTGCGGATGCTTGTTGTGGTACGACGACGGCGCCGCGCCCCGCGCTCCGTGCCGCGGCGGTGCGGGGCACGGGCCCGCGGTACGACGGCGCAGCTAGCGGCCTTCCGGCCCGGTGAGCTCGAGAAGGGAGCGGATATCCGCCCCTGAGATGGGCCCGCGGGCCGCCTCATCAACCAGGCCGGCCAGCTCACGCTTGCGCGCCTGCAGGGCGATGACTTTCTCCTCGATGGTATCCGCCGAGGCCAGCCGGTAGACGGTGACCGGCTTATCCTGGCCAATACGATGGGCCCGGTCAATGGCCTGCTCTTCGGCGGCCGGATTCCACCACGGATCCATAATGTATACGTAATCCGCTTCCGTGAGGGTAAGCCCGGTACCACCCGCCTTGAGGGAAATAAGGAACACCGGGGCGCTGCCATCGCGGAACGCTGCAATCGCGCCGGCCCGGTCCCGGGTGGAACCATCCAGGTAGCTATAGGTAATACCCTCGCGATCCAGCTGGTGGGCAATCCGCTCCAAATAGGTGGTGAACTGGGAGAACACCAGGGCGCGATGGCCCTCCGGGATGATCTGCTGGAGGTGCTCGAGGAGCAGATTGGTTTTCGCCGGCGGGGTGGTAATCCGCCCGTCCACCAGGCCCGGGTCGATGGCCATGCGCCGCAACCGGGTGAGGGAAGCCAGAATCGAAATGCGATTGGCATTCGGATCATCGATAAGCCCGAGGATTTCCTGGCGCTCGCGTTCCAGCTGCTTGCGATAGCGCTGCGCGTGGGCGGGCGCGAGGGGCACGCTCAGCTCGGTCACGGTGCGGGCCGGGAGGTCCTTGGCCACCTCGGCTTTGCGGCGTCGTAACATAAAGGGCCGCACCAGGCGCGTGAGCAGCGCGGCGGCTTCTTCGTCATTAAATTTTTCAATCGGGTTCTGGAACTGCTCGGTGAAACGCGCGTGCCCGGGGAGCAGGCCCGGGCTGGTGAGGGCCAGCAGCGCCGCCAAATCCGAGAGGCTATTTTCCACCGGAGTGCCCGTAACCGCGAAAGTCCAGGGGCGGGTGAGCGCGGCGACGGCGCGATAGCCCACCGTGCTGGGGTTCTTCACCGCCTGGGCCTCATCGAGGATAACCCCACCCCAATCAACCTTCGCGTACTCCGCGCGCTCCAGGCGCAGCAGGGTATAGGAGGTCACCACAATATCCGCGCTCGCGGCAATATTTGCCAGGGCCAGTGAACGGCGTTTACCCGAGCCGGTGATGGTGTGTACCCGCAGCTCCGGGGTGAAGCGCTCCGCTTCGCTGCGCCACACCGGCACCACGGAGGTGGGAGCCACCACGAGCACCGGGCCTTCTAACTTGCCCTCGGCGCGTGCGCCGCTGATCATGGCGAGCATCTGCGCGGTTTTGCCCAGGCCCATATCATCGGCCAAGATCCCGCCGTAATGAGCGCGCGCCAGGTGGGTGAGCCAGGAATAACCGGCTTCCTGATAGGAGCGCAGGGTGCCCTGGAATGTTTCGGGAACCGGCACCGGCTCGCCCAGGTGATCAAGCTGGGTGAGCGCATCGGTGAGCGCCTGCGGATTGGCCAGCGCGGAAAGATCCAGGGCATGGGCGCGTGCCCGGGGCACGGAGATGCTCTCGGGGGTGACGGTGCCGAGAGCTGCGGCGTCGTGCAAAAGCTGGCGCAGCGCATCGAAGTCGCTGCCCAGCGGGATCAGCACATCGCCGAGGATGAGGTGGTCGTGCCCGCTGGTCAGTGCCTCGTAGAGTACGTTGAGTGGTATCTGATGCTCGCCGACGTCGACGGTGATATTGAGGTCAAGCCAGTCGTTCTCCTCGCTCACGCTGGTGCTCAACACCGGGGTGTCGGTCACGATAGTGAGATTGGCATCCTCCATGACGGTAGTGGTGATACCTGCCTCGCGCCAGGCCGGAATAACGACTTCGCGCAGGGTCTGATAGGTGCTGAGATCCAAACTTTGGGTTGTTAGAAGGTCAAGTGGTGGCAGCTTCGTGGCCTTCGTCCAGATTTCACGCACCGCGGTGAGCTGTTCCCGAGGCGCCTCGTGGAGGAGGCGGTGCACCGTCAGTTCCGTATAGAGGGACGTGCTCTCCGAGCCTTCGGATTCGGCGGGGTTTTCACTACCATCGGCCGGCAGCATGCGCCGCCCTAGGTACCACTCCAGGAGGAAAGCGCTGTGCCGATAGTGCGCGCCGTCCTCAGCGGAAGGGCGGCGAATAAGCGCGTGGAGATTCGGTTCGGCGAAGCGGTGCGGCGTGAACGCGCCATCGGGGGAGACAACGGGGATATCTTCCGGGAGTTCCGGGAGGAGATTGAGTTCAAAAACAGGAACATCCGCCGCCGGGATGGTGAGAGGATGGGCATCTTCCGCGGCTTGGAAAAGATAATCGGGGATAGTGGAGCGCAGGCGGCCCAGGATATAAGCACCGTCCTCGTAACTGAGGGCGAGAGGCGGGGTGGTGCCCGCAAGAACTTCGGCGGGGGTGCCGTTCGGAGTTTCCGGAAGCACCCGCAGAAGCAGGTCATTACTATCAGGTTCGCGGGCGGAAAGGCTCAACTGCACACCCCAGGGGTCATGAGCCAGGCGCAAGGGCTGATCAACATCACCGCAATAAAGCTCAACGCCGGCATCGTGGACGTTACGCAGGTACGCCATCGCGGCAGCGCCAAGGTCCCGGAGTGAAATATTCGGGTTGGAATAGGGATTCCGCCGGGCTGCCTCGTACAAGTTCCGGAGCGCACTGAGCTGGAGCGGGTCAAAGCCTTCGGTGTTGGCGCGGGAGCCGTACCGCGGCGCGATAGTGGACCACGCGGTACTTCGCCGCGACCATTCGCCGTTGAGGTTACGCTGCGCGGGATACAGCATTCCCGTAATTTTCCCGTTTTCCGAATTACGGCCGAGAATAAGCCCGAGGCCCCGTGTTTTCGGGGTGGCCTGTGCCTGATGTAATACCCGTGTCAGCAGCGTGCGCCAGGATCTATCGGCGGCATTTTCTGCGCATATCAGCAGGGTTGCGAGGATATGTTTACAGTATTGAGCCACCGGGCAGGAACAATACGCCAGGAGCGGGTCAGTATCTTCGATAACGACCTGGTAGGTATGCCCATTGCCGAGTACGTGGGCCGTAATCCCCTCGGAATCCTCGGAGATATCAAGTACATGGCCATCCTCCGCGTAACGTTCCGCGCGGGCGCGGGTTTGCGGTGAGAAATAAACCTCGTAGTCATCCGAGGTTAGTGCCGCAATCTTTGAACTTAGTGTGACAGCCATCCTTTAAGTTTAAGACGCATCCGGGGATGAGGAAAGTCCGGGCTCCTGGAGTTCAGGATTCTCTGTGTGCACCGGGTTTTCCGTGTGCTCCGTGTGTTCCAGCTTCTCCGCCCGTTCCAGCTTCTGCGTGCGCTCCAGCTTCTCCGCCCGGGCATTCGCCAGGCGCGTGAGCGCCCCGAGGAAACGCGCCAGCGCAATACCGACCACCGCGATCACCACCGCGCCGGTCAGGTATAGCAGCGGACCGGCAAGAACGGAAAGAATGGCCAGGATATTTTGCCACAGCATAGGTGCTCCATTCTGCGTCATTTCGCGCGATGGTGGACCGGCCAGCGGGCGGCCAGGTAGTTCACCACTCTACTAGTTCTGCGTATATCACGCTTGCGGGCCGGCGCGCTGCGGCTTCTCCGGGCGTGCCGCGCGCCGGCGAACCTGCTTGCGAACCAGCCGCATCACCTTCAGGCCGGCGCGGTAGGATAGGTGCCACTTCCGCGGAGCCACCCCGCGGAGAAAGAAGGCGGAGCAGGTGAGGAATCGGTATCGTCGCGCGGGCACCCTGGCGGTGTTACTCGGCGCGCTGCTCACGCTGGCTCTGGTCGCCGGGCTGCTGGGCGCTTGCGCGCTGGTCAAAGCCCCGGTACTCGCCGCTCCGGTTCCGCGCCCGGTCACCTACGATAATTTTGGCGACGACGCCGTGGCCATCGTCTGGGACGACGATGCCAATCACCGCGATCTCGACGCCGAATTTGACGACTCTGGCATCGTCGACGGCCGGGTCCTGGCCGCCGCCTACCACCGCGGTGCCGGGCTTCCCGATTCCCTCAACGCCGCCCTCAATGAGGACCCGAAGGTCAGCGATGTGGGGCTGGGGGAGGGCCTGCCCGGGGCGGGCTACAACTTCCCGGGAATCCCGCAGGTGGGTACCTTCTTCCACGTGGTTCCCGGCACAACCCAGGTGATCCGCGGCTGCACCGGCGTGGTCCTCGATACCCCGGGGCGTTCCCAGATTCTTTCCGCCGCGCACTGCTGGCCCGGAGATGCCTACGCCGCCACGGTATTCGTGCCGCAATTCTCCATTATTGCCGGTACCGCCTATATTCCCCACGGTATTTGGCGTATCGACCCGGACGCCGTGGTCATCAACGATGCGTATTACAGCGATGATGAGGATGCTGATCGGTACGATGCCGCCGTCCTCACCGCGGACCCGGACCGCTTCGGCAACCTCCTCGAGGACGTGACCGGCGGCCTGCCCCTTGCCGATGTGAGCCCGGAACAACCCGATATTGAGGTGATCGGCTACCCGGTGGCCGAATCTTTCGAGGCCGATAACTACACCTCGGCATACCCGCGCCACTGCCGTAACTCCACCGAAGCGTTCACGGAAAACGGGGTGGACTACTTCCATATTGAATGCGCCGGGATGCCCACCGGGGTCTCCGGCGGGCCCTGGCTCCAGCAAGGTGAGAACGGAGAATGGGCCATCGTGGCGATCACCGGCGGCGCGCAGGACGGCGGTGGCTACACGGATGACGAATCTGTGGGCGTGCCCATGGATAACCTCATCGCGCAGCTGCTGGAAGAAGCCCGCATCACCCTGGAGGATGCCACCCTCGAACCGGGCAATCCGGCCCATGAAGTCCTCGGCTACCTGGGCGGCCAGCCCGACCGCGCGGATGCCTTCACGGTGTGGCCATCCGGGGCGGTTGCGCTCTATCTGGATGCCGGCAGCGGGGCGGAAGTTCTGCCGGCGGCCGGGGAAGAAACCGGCGAGCTCGCCCAGTTGGATGCCGCGCGCAGTTTCCGTTCGGTGCGGATCCTCGGCGGGCGTGATCGCCGTTTACGTAACCTCCGCACCCTCGCGGCCGGGGACCTGGACGGTTCCGGCATGGCCGATATTCTCACCCTCGGCCGCGATGGCGCCCTCATCCTCTGGCACGATCCGGGCCTCTTCGGCCTGCGCCACCCCGAGCACCTCAACCCGCATCTTCCCCTCGAATTCACCAATGTGACCAAGATGAGCATCGCGGATGACACCCTCACCGTCACCAATATCGATGGCACGACGACGCAGTATGCGGATATCTCCCAGCAAGGTATCCAGCCCAAGCCGCGCACCTCATGACCTGGCTCGCACCGCTTACCGATTCAACCGTCTAGAATGGGCGGGGTGTGGCGGCGCGAGCGGCGTCGTCGTTCCTATCCATCATCTATCCCGCATCACCTGCGCTAACGAGGAGCTACTGTGATCCCCCCGAAGTTGAAACTTGTCAGTTCTGTGCAAGCCATTAACTGGAACCGCATCGAGGACGAAAAGGACCTCGAAGTGTGGGACCGCCTCACGGGGAATTTCTGGCTGCCCGAAAAGGTGCCGCTGTCCAACGATATTCAGTCGTGGAACACCCTCAAGCCGCACGAACAGCTCATGACCACCCGGGTGTTCACCGGCCTGACCTTGCTCGATACCATTCAGGGCACTGTGGGCGCGGTTTCGCTCATCCCGGACGCGGTCACCCCGCACGAGGAAGCGGTGTATACCAATATCGCCTTCATGGAATCCGTGCACGCGAAGTCGTATTCCTCGATTTTCTCCACGCTCATTTCCACCGATGAGATCGACGAAACTTTCGAATGGTCGGAAAACAACGAATTCCTCCAGAAGAAGGCACAGATCGTGCTGGATTACTACCGCGGGGATGATCCGGAAAAGCGCAAGGTGGCCTCCACGATGCTGGAATCTTTCCTGTTCTATTCCGGTTTCTACGCGCCCATGTACTGGTCCGCGCACGCCAAGCTCACCAATACCGCGGATCTCATCCGCCTCATTATTCGCGACGAAGCCGTGCACGGCTACTACATCGGCTACAAATACCAGCGCGCGGTGGAGAAGGCCAGCAAGGAACGCAAGGCCGAACTCAAGGAATACACCTTTGAGCTGCTCCAAGACCTCTACGAGAACGAGGAAGAATACACCGCCAGCCTTTACGATGAGATGGGCCTGACGGAGGACGTCAAGGCATTCCTGCGCTACAACGCCAATAAGGCGCTCATGAACCTCGGTTACGAAGCGTTGTTCAATCCGGATCAGACGGCCGTCAATCCGGCGATTCTGGCGGCACTTTCCCCGAACGCGGACGAAAACCACGATTTCTTCTCCGGTTCCGGTTCCTCGTACGTTATCGGCGAAGTGGAAGATACTACCGACGACGACTGGGATTTCTAGCGTGCTTGCGCGCTCGCGGTGGTGCGGCCCGCGGCGGCGCGTGTGGTACGACGCCGCAGCGCCGGCCTGGCGGTAATAGTGCCGGCCCGCCGCCACGCAATGCGGGGCGGCGCCGCGTGACCAATTCCGCCGCGAAAAAACTGGCACCACGCCCCGGTGAGCGTGTACGCTAGTAAGGCTTGCACGGGTGAGCTTAGGCTTCCCCGGTGAGCATGGAGACGTGACTGAGTGGCCGAAAGTGGCACCCTGCTAAGGTGTTAGTCGCAATAGCGGCTCGAGGGTTCGAATCCCTCCGTCTCCGCTCTGTGATGGCTCGTGCCATAGATTTACCTGTGGTTTCGCGGCCATCGTGCTTGTGTGTAACTGAAGTTTCATGAGGTTTATAGGGTCGCGGGCCGGCCACGTAAGACGAAGGAGTGCAACCGATGGCCACCACTATTCTCGGCTGGGGCTACGAGGGGAAAACTATCAGCGATCTTCTCGATACATTGGAAGCTAACCGAGTCCATACCGTTGTTGATATTCGGCTTACTCCCATTAGTCGCAAGCAGGGTTTTTCAAAAACGCGGCTGCGCCAAGCGGTGGAATCTACCGGAACCCGCTATGTTCATATGCGATCCCTTGGTAATCCTAAAGATAATCGGGCAGCTTTTGCCCAACCCGGAACTCCCGAAGCGTATGCCGCTCACGCGCGTTTCCGCAACGAGGTACTTGCGACTCCGGATGCGCGGGTAGCCATCCACGAGATTGCCGATCTCGCGCATGACGGCACAATCCTTGTTCTTTGCTTCGAGGCTAATCACCAGCAGTGCCATCGAAAACTCGTGATTGAGGAAACGCGCGCTGTGTTAGAAGAGGCCGAGCGCTTCGCGGCTTGAACCAAAGATTCCCAACACCAGGAAGCTGTGGCGTTTGTGCGGAGCGGCTTGGTTGCCAACAATAATCCGCAGTGGAACGCCGGGCTTTTCACGTTCTCTAATGAATTTCTTTTCGAATTCTTGCTGGGCGTATTCGATTGACGCCGTTGGTGGCCAATGGCGTTGCAGCGCCACCGCTTCCCAGTCCGTTATTGTCAAGGAATGGCGCGAGCAACTCGGAAAATTGCAATAAAATTCAAGCCGTGCAACAAACCGCGGGGCTTCGAGCGTGAGCCCCTTGTTACCGAAGATATCTTCGTCTTTATATTTGCGCAGCGCAGCTTTCTGCTGTTCATTCCAGCCCGGGTGAAGCGATACTTTAATAGTTGGTGTTGCGCGGGGCGTGATAAGCGCAAGGGATTGCGCGGCCGAATTTCTCATAGCTTCCGCCCGTAGTTCGCAGAGGGATTTGGTAGGAAGAGGGTCGAGGTAGATAGCTCTCTCGTCCCACCCGGTAATAGGTGCATCTTGCGGTTGAGGATCCTTTTCGACCCGTAAGCTTTCTTCCCGGTCATCATCGTTAGGTGCGCGGACGGATACTCGAATAGTTTGATATTTCTTGAAGCGGTCGGTGCCGTCAAGATAACGGAAGGCGATAGGGTAGAGCCTTACCCAGCGAAGCGGATCGAGGGCGACTCCGGCAACGCACACGGTTTCCTTGTATTTTTCTGAGGGGATGGGAGCGGTTTTAACAACGACTAAAACGTCGATTTCTCTACCTTGCTGGTCCAGTTCCCTTGCTTTGCTGATATCCATGGGCGCGCCTTCACGTCGAAGATGGTGGTGTGAATCAAGGGTACAAGAGTTTCCTGCCGCTAGGGAGAGGGCTGGATTACACGGGTCTGGTGGATTAGACTCAAGCGCAAAGAACGCCGGGTCTGATCTTTGATGGGTAGGGTTGCCGAGACAAACCGGAACCGGGAAACCGGGTCCTTTCATCCATAGAGGTGACTGAGGTCCTCGGAATCCTGCCCATCGAAGCTCAGGCATCGCTTTTATTGGGGCTTTCCCACCGCGGGTGTAAAAGAAGTAAGGATAAAGCGTGGCTGGAAGTGTAAACGATAAATCGAATACCTATCCTGTAATAGAGCTCGTCAAGTACGTCCAGGCACATGGCGATCAACAATCCCTCTTTGGCGAAGGTGAGGGCGAGGGCTACGGGTACTACCTTGGTATGTATGGCGATGCATGGGATCTAATCTACGCAATTAATGCGGCCCATTTTTCTAAGTGCTCTCTGCCAGAGCCCTTACTTTCAGCAGCTGTCGACGACATCCTCGACGAATTGACTCATGGGTCGTCAGAGGCGCTTAACCGAAAACTTGAACTGATCGGTTCTCCACTTCGTGTCCCCCTTATCCCTGAGGAAGAAGAGCCGATCATCGTAGAGATTACTCCGAGCTAATCGCACTTATTTTATTTCTTGCGGGTCGCACTCATGTGGGGAACTTTTATGCCCAGTAGGTTGCGACGTGATCTCGGTGATTCCCGCGCGGAACTTATCAATCCACGGTTCTGACGGTTGCATTGTTATGCAGGAGAATATATCCCGAGCCTCGATGATGATCTACCCGTTTCGGATACCTCCATCTTCATTGAACGGGCGGGCGGGCCCGGGAGATACGATTCAATTGCTGTAGCGGTTGTTGCAACATTTCCCGGGGCCGTTCGTTTTTGCCTATAAGCCCCTTTTGTCTATTAGCCCCGATCCTCCGCGAATACAGGCGTGTCAACGGTGACGTTAACGGCGAAACTATCGAGAGGGTCTCCCGTAATCAGCGCCGCGGCATCCTTTGCCATTTCTTCAATCTGATCAAGTCGGCACGCCTGCGTACCGTATTCCTTTCCGTTAAGGGCAAATTCGGCGACCCACCAATGTCCATCACGGGCAACCGTGGTATTTAGTGTTGTCACTTCTTGCTCCTTTCGAGAATCTTACGAGCGAGCTTGTCGGAAATTTCACGACGGCGGGGATCGGTTCGCCCCGGTCTCCGATCTGCGTCCGCTTTTGTCCAACAAGGCTATACCCGTAGGGACGACCCGATCTTCTCAAGGAATATATTCAAGACGCGCCGGGAGTGGACAGTTAGCTCGTCGCGGATGTCTTCAATCGGTGGGATGAGCTTATCGTCTGGGATTTTCACTCCGTAACGGCTCGCACCATCCAAAGCATAGATGAGGCACCACGGAGTTCCGCCTCCGCCTTTCCATTCAAGCCAGTAACCGCCATCTTTCGCGACGAGTTCCGGGTCCGCGTGTTCGTCGATCCAGTCGATGAGAATATCGACGGGAGACCAGGGAAGGTTAGCGTCGTTGTGCAGCTCTTCTCGGTCCACGGTATTTTCTCCTTACCTTACGTGTGATTATAAGGATCCGCGGCGGCCTCTTTGCCTCGCACTTACCTTCAGTGTAGACAACCGGTCGGAACGTCACCCGGGATCTGTGCGGAGAATAGAAAACCTGGGGGCCGCGCCGGTATCGGCGCGGCCCCCAGGTGCGTGGCGTTTGGCCTTGAGTTACCTAGAACTCTGGGTTACTTCGCACGCCGGCGCAGGGCGTAGCCGGTGGGCAGCAGCACGGCCATAGCGGCCAGAGCGCCCGTAGCTGCCAGTCCAGTGTGGGCAAGTTGCCGCGTCGGTGCCTTGCTCGGGGCAGGAGCTGGCTTGTTAGCCTCGGGCTTCGGCGCAGGCTTAGGAGCCGGTTGGGGCTTCGGGCCCTGCGGCTGCGACGGAGAAGTTGGATCCGCGGGTTGCGGTTGCGGATTGGGCGCCGGATCTGGATTGGGTTGCGGTTGCGGATTGGGCGCCGGATCTGGATCGGGTTGCGGCTGCGGATTAGGCGCCGGATCAGGATCAGGAACCGGATCGGGCTCAGGCGCCGGCTCGGTCACATTCACCCGGACCACCGCGGAATACAGCGGCTTACCGGTGGCCGTGTCATTCGCCATCATGATGACGCGGGTGGAACCCGGGGCCACCCCGGTCACCGTGCCATCGGCAAAGGTCACGATGGAGCTGGTGAGGGCGGGCTCGGCTGCGCCGTCGTCCCAATAATACGCATCCCACGTGAGCCCGCGACCGCTGAGATCGCCGTTCACATCGGAAATCCGCGCGAGTGTGAGCGTGCCGTGCGCGGGTACCGTGGCGTCGGCGAGCTCCTGCTGCGCGAAAGCCGGGCTGCTATTGCCGGCGCTGCTGCCGGGCACCACCGGGAAAACGGCGTTGTTATACGTGCCGGCCAGTCGCACCGTGGAAATATGATTATTTTGGAAAGCGCTCCAGGCAACCTCGGTGATTGAGGCAGGCAGCGTGACCTCCGTGAGCGCATTGGCCTGGAAAGCCGCCGGCCCAATCTTCTGCATCCCCGCCGGGAACTCCACCGCGGAAATTGCATTGCGATCCAGGAAACCGTAACTCACCTCCGTGAGCGTGGCCGGCAGCGTAATACCGGTGATTCCCTTGCTGTGCATATTCCCCGTCCGACCATTCGGCCCGGTCAGCGCGGTTACGCCCTCCGGAATAACCACGTGCTTGAGGCTCGTAATTTTCTGCAGGCCGGTATCGCTCAAACCGCGCAGCGTTGTGGAAGCTCCCTCGGTTTCGATAGTGAAATCCGCGGCATCCCACGTGGCAGCGGGAGCGGCGGTGGCTGCCGGCACCAGCGCCGACAGCCCCATCATTAATGCCGGGCACAGTGCACCCACCGTGCTAACGAGTCCCTTTTTCATCCGATATCCTTTCGTGGTGCGGCTCGGGAGAGCCCAGAGAAACTCGGGTTACTCACCGCCACCGTACCGCGAAACGCGCGGAAATTCATCAGAAAATGAACTGGATTGCGTAGAAAATATTATTATCGCAGCTTGCGGCCGTGCGGCATGCTTGTGATATTTAACGACGACGGCGCCAGCGTTAACGCGCCAACAGCACCTCGAGGAGGGTAGCTACGCCGTCGTCCCATACCGGATCGGTCACGGCCCGCGCGTGCGCACGGACGTAATCGAGCGCCTGCCCCATCGCGACTCCCACGCCGGCCCACTCGAGCATGTGGATGTCGTTCCCGCCATCGCCGACGGCCACGGTGGCACCCCGCGCGATGCCGAAATCGCGGCGGAGTACCTCGAGTGCGCTCGCCTTGGAGATCCCGGCGCGTCCGGCATCCACCCAGCCTGAGCCAGAGGAGGAAGACGCCGCCCAATCCACCCCGGGCATGTCGAGGCGGGAAAGGCGGGCCATGAGCTCGGCGGCTTCCATGCGCGGGACCACCATAATGAGGCGCAGCGCATCCGGGACCACGAGGTCTTTGAATTTCACCCAGATGGCATTGGGTTCCAGGCGTTCGGTGGCGTACCCGTGCGCCACCCGTCGCGGGCCTTCCACCGGCTCCACCGCGAAATAGGCGCCCGGGAATTCGCGGCGCATCGCATTGAGAGCCCGGGCCAGGTCGGCTTCCTCCATGGTGAAAAGGTGGGCGAGGCGCACCGGCACCACATCCCCGCGATCCGTCATGGAGCGGACCGTGCGCACCTGCACCCCGGGAAGCTGCGCGTTACCGAGCAGCACCGTTTCGTTGCCGTTCGAGCACACCATAATGGTTTCGCTCACCCGCAGCATATCGAGCACGGGAATGGCAGATTCGCGCCCGCGCCCGGTAGCCACCACCAGGTGGGTTCCCCGGCGCAGGTGCTCCTGGAAAGCGGCGTCTACCCGCTCGGCAATAATGCCGTCCGGGCGGAGCGTGGTGCCATCCAGATCCAGGCAGACCATGAGCTCCGGCCCGGCCGGCGGGGTCCCGGCGGCATCGAATGCGGCCCGCAAGCGCGCCGCCGTCGATTCCTCCTGGATTTTCACATCGCCGCCTTCGTTACGCTGGTCGTTGCTCTGTTCGGAGCGCCGAGCTGTTCAGCCTTCGCGCCCTGGATAGTTCACCGGTTACTGCACCGGCTACTTCACCGGCTCGATGAATTCGCGCCCGGCCAGGCCGGCGCCCAGGTAGGGCCGCAGTGCATCGGGCACGTACAGCGAGCCGTCCTTCTGCTGGTGGTTCTCGAAAAGCGCCACCAACCAGCGGGTGGTGGCCAGGGTCCCGTTGAGGGTGGCCACCGCGCGGGTTTTCCCGTCCACGCGCTCGCGCACATTGAGCCGCCGCGCCTGGTAAGTGGTGCAATTGGAGGTTGAGGTAACTTCCATATAGCGGTGCTGGGTGGGCAGCCACGCCTCGCAATCGAATTTCTGCGCCGCGGAAGAACCCAGATCCCCGGCCGCCACATTAATAATGCGGTAGGGCAGTTCCATCTTCCCGATCATTTCGCGTTCCATCGCGAGTAGCGCGCGGTGTTCTTCCTCGGATTGCTCCACCGGGCAGTAGGAGAACATTTCCACCTTATTGAATTGGTGCACGCGAATAATCCCGCGGGTGTCCTTCCCGTAGGAGCCGGCCTCACGCCGGTAGCAGGCCGAATACCCGCAGTAGCGCCGTGGCTTGCCGTCCAGCTCCAGAATCTCATCCTTGTGGTAGCCGGCTAGCGGCACTTCCGAGGTGCCTACCAGGTACTGGTCATCGGCACCCAGGTAGTAAATCTCATCGGAATGCTCCCCGAGGAAGCCGGTGCCGGACATAATATCCGGGTTCACAATCGTGGGCGTGGTCATGAGCGTGAAGCCGTGTTCGGCTGCCTGATCGATGGCCATGCGGAACATCGCCATTTCCAGGTGCGCGCCCACACCCTTGAGGTAGTAGAAGCGCGATCCGGAGACCTTCGCACCGCGGTCCATATCCAAGGCCCCCAGGCCCTCCGCAATATCGAGGTGATCCTTGGGGGTGAAGCCCTCCGCCTCGAAATCACGCGGGGTGCCAATCACTTCCAGCACCTCGTAATCATCTTCCCCACCCGCGGGCACCCCGGCGAGCACCGGGTTCTCAATCGCGCGATTCGCGGCCAGGTAGGTTTCTTCGGCTTCCGCCGCTGCCGCGTCCAACGCCTTGACCTTTTCGGCCAGCTCCTTGGCGTGGGCGAGCACGGCGGGGCGCTCCTCCGGGGAGGCTTTCCCCACGGATCGCGACACCTCTTTTTGTTCGGCCCGGGCGGCTTCGAACTCTTGCAGGGTGGTGCGGCGCGCATCGTCGGCGGCGAGCAGGGCATCGACGGTAGCGGGATCATTCCCGCGGCGGCGCTGGGACTCACGGATGGCTTCCGGATTCTCGCGAACAGAACGCATATCAAGCATGGATCCAGCTTAGCGCGCGGCGGGCGCGCCCGCGATCCGGCGGGCCGTGGTGGCCCGGTGCCACATATGGCCGACGTCGCGTGCCACTCGCAGCAGCCGCCCAATGTTGCTCTCACCGCCGGCCTCGCATGCGCCGCTTCCGGCACCGGGCTTTCCGCTGCCGGCACCGGGCTCGCTAGTGCCGGTGCCGCTCTCCGCGGGCCAGGTCCCTCCAGCCTCGCGGTAGCCGCGCGCCGCGGCCTCGTCCAATTCCGGATGGACCTGCCACAAGGCCCGCAATTCCAGGAGATCCGCGGCAGCCGGGCGCCACCCGAAGCGCCCAAAATCAATGACCCGCAGCCGACCGGCGGGCTCATCCCACAACCAATTGCGCGGCTGCCAATCCCCGTGCGTGGGATGTACGACGACGCTGCCCGGCTGGTAGCTCGCCAGGAAATCCTCCGCTTCGGCGAGCTTCTCATCGAAAGTGGCGGGCGATATACCCTTCGGGGAAGCGGCGAGCAGCGGTTCGCCAGGGAAAGTAGCAGGCAGTGCGCCGCCCGGAGCGAGGGCGCGAATCTCCGCGATCCGCGCCCGGGTGCGGGTGAGGGCACCCTTGGCGAAACCGTGATCAAGGCGTGCCCCGGCTCCGTGGAGTAGCGCGAGGGCGGCTCCGGCCTGGTAATGCACCCGCGGGGATAATTCCCACGGGCTACCCAGAACGTCACATCCGGGTAGATAGTCGAGGATGGCGAGCGGGGCGGCGTCGTCGTACCACAGCAAGCGAGCCACGGTGCCACGCGCCTCCAAAGGGCCGGTCCACGCGCGTGCGCGGGCTTCGCGCCCCACGCTGTAAGCAGTGTTTCCAGCGGTTTTGAGAATCCAGGACACCCCGGGGCCGCTGAGGTGGAGAACGGTGCTCTCGCGTTCGGGCCAGGAAAGATCGCGCACCCGCACGGCATCCGGGCTGGTCAGCGCGCCGCCGCTAAGCGAGCCGCCGGAACGCCCGTCACCAAGGGCTCCGCAGCTAAGCGAGCCACTGCCGGGCGCCAAGCCACCACGCAGCTCCGCCCACGCGGCTGTAAACGCCGCATACTGCCGCTCGGTAAGCAGTGTTCGCAGTGTGAGCGGTGTGTGCAGCGGGTCCATGGCGCCTCGATGAATACCGGTGACTATCGCGGGCAAGCGCTTCCGTTAGCGGGTGACCCGGCTGAGCAGCGAGGCGACCCAGGTGCGCGCGGCACCGAAATCTTCGTCGGAAGTCCCGGCGTGCAGGCGCGTGGCCTGCCGATCCGCGCGCGCGTAACTACCCAGGAACGTCACCTCCGGGCAGATGCGATGCAGCCCGACCAGCGCCGCCTGCACCCGCTCGTCGTGAATATGGCCCTCGGCATCCAGGGAGAACGCGTAACGGCCCAGCTGATCGCCGGCCGGGCGCGACTCAATACGCGATAAATTAACGCCAACCGCGGCGAATTGTTGCAGCATCTCCAGCAGCGCGCCGGGCTTCTCCGAGGCTAGACGCACCATCAGCGTTGTTTTATCCGAGCCCGTCGCCGGGGGAATCTCCCCGGGTTTACTCACTTTAATGAAGCGCGTGACGGCATTGCGGTTATCGGCGATCTCATCGGACAGTGAGACGAGCCCGTACACGCCGGTGGTGGGCACCGCACAAATCGCCGCATCAAAATCCGCATCCGGGTTCTCGGCCAGTTCGCGCGCGGCGGCGGCTGTGGAGGTAGCCGGCACGTGCACGGCATCGGTCAGGTGCTCGGCGATCCAGGTGCGGCACTGCGCCCACGCATGCGGATGGGTGGCGACCCGGCGAATATCCGCGGCGCGCGTGCCGGGCCGCACCGCCAGCGAGAACGCAATCGGAACCAGCATTTCCCCGCGAATTTCCAGCGGCGAGCCGGCGGTGAGGGAATCGAGAGTGGCATTAACCCCGCCTTCCACCGAGTTTTCGATGGGGACCACGGCGGCGTCGGTCTGCCCGGCGCGTACCATCCGCAGCGCCGAGGGGACATCCACGGCGGGCACGAAAGTGGCGGTGTCCTCGCTGGCTACCTGCTGCAATGCGGCAAAGCAAAACGTGCCGCGCGGGCCGAGGAAAGAATAGCGGACCGGTTCGGTAGCGGGCGAGGATTGCATGGTGTCCTTTCGTGCGTGGAGATTGCGTGAAGAAATAGTACGACGGCGCAGCTGGGCGGCGGTGCACCTGCCCGCGCTGTCGCCTGGTTATTGTATCCCGCCCCGGGGTGGGGCGTTCGGGGCGTCCGAAAGTGTCGTAAGCGCCGAGTAGGCTGGTTCCATGCGGAATTCTCACGGTAATAGTCACGGCGGGCGCGCGATGCGACTGGCCGGGCTCTGGGCGGCGGTGCTTGCTGTTGTGGCGATGCTGGTTTTCGGGGCCACGCTGAGTGCGGCGCCTGCGTCCGCGCGCGCGGTGAGCCTGCCGGAAGCGCAGGGTGAGCCGGCTATGCAGCTTAGCTCGGCAGGGCAAGCGGCACCGGAGCAAGCGCGCCCCACGGTGGTGATCGGGGTGGCCGGGTTGCGCTGGGAAGATGTCAGTGAGAAAAGCACCCCGCGGCTCAGTGCAGCTTTGGCAGGTTCGGGCACGGAAAATTTGGGCGGTTACGGCGCTGCGCTCGCCAATATTTCCGTGCGCACGGCCGCGCCCACCACCTGCGCGGTGGATGGCTGGGTGAGCCTCGGGGCCGGTGCCCGCGCGGCGGTCACTCCTGCTGGCAGCGGCTGTGTAGCGCCGGAATCCCTGGTTACCCAGGACGGTACGGTGCGCGATGCGGCGCAGATAAGTGAAGAAAGCAGCGCCGCCCACTACCCGGTGGTTATGGGTGCGCTAGCGCAGGCCGTGGCTCCGGAGCGGGCGCTCGCGGTGGGCCCGGGCGCTGCCCTCGCTCTCAATCGCCAGGCAGAATCACGCATCGCCTACCGGGATCTCGCTGATGTCCTAGCGGATAGCTCGGTACTCGCCGGGCGGGACCTCACCGTCATTGACGCGGGGAGTTTTGATGCGGGAAATACCGATTCGGGAACTGTCGATGCGGGGAATACTAAGGCCGGAAGCGCCAGTGCCGGCAGTGTTCCTGCTGGGAGCCTCGCCAGCCTGGATGAACGCCTCGGGGATATCATCGCGCGTGTTACCGCGCACCAACCGCAGGCCCGCATCATCATCACCACTGTGGCCGACCGTGCGGAGCGGGCCGAACTTGGCTTCTTCGCACTGCTGGAGCCGGGCGAAACAACGGCGCTCGCCCGTTCCGCAACCACCCGCACCACTGGCCTCGTTCAGCTCATTGACCTGGCACCCAGCGTGCTCGCCTGGCACAACGGCGCCCCCACGCCGCTCACGGTAGATAACGGTGGAAAAACCACACTAGCCACGGCCAATGCCACCCTGCACGGCCAAGCACTGCGCGCAGATCTAACTGCGCAGCTGAGCCCGCAGTTCTACCTCCTGCTCGCCGGCCTCGGGCTGGTCTGCTTCGCGGTTATTGCCGCCCACCTGGTTCGTTTCCATCGTTTCCCACCCGCAACAGTGGCAGCGGCTGCTGACAGTTCTGCCGGGGCTTCAGTTTCGCAGGCTGTTACCGCACCCGCGCAGCCTACCCGGGCCGAGGCCCGCCGTGCCCGCCCCACCGGTTTCGCCCAACTCTTGGCCTGGCTCGCGGCCCTGCCCGTGAGCGCACTCCTCATCGGAATTATTCCGTGGTGGACCTTCTCCCGCCCGCTACTTGGCTGGTGGAGCAGCCTGGCCGTTCTTGCCGCGCTCCTCGCCACCTGGGCGCTAGCCGGGCCGCGCCACCGTGCCCTGGCAGGGGAGCGCTGGATCGCCGCCCCGCTAGCACGGCTGGGAACACTCAGCGCCACCGTGATCGCGGTAGACGTCCTCGTCAGCACCTTGGGCGGAGGATACTCCCTCGCCAACACCTCGGTTATGGGATCCCTCCCCACCGTTGCCGGGCGCTTCTTCGGCTTCAATAATTCGGTCTTCGCTATCTTCGCTGTCGGCACGCTTGCCGCAGCAGCCGCCCTCGCCGCACGCATACGCAACGCCGGCAGTTCGGCCACACCCAATAACCGGGCAACCCGTATGGCTGGCTTCGCCGTACTCGCGGTGGGTGCGTGCGCCATCGCCCTGGATGGGCTTCCCGTTTTCGGAGCGGATGCCGGCGGCCCGCCGGCCCTCACCCTCGGCTTCGCCTACCTCGCCTGGCACACCTGGGGAAAACGCTGGACCTGGTGGAATACCGCGCTTGCGGCCATCGCCGGGGTGGCGGTTTCGGCTGGCCTGGCTATGCTTGACCGCGCTGTGGGATCCACCACTCACCTAGGTAACTTCGTGGGCAGGGTGGAACACGGCGGGGCTGGCGCCGTCGTCGCCCGAAAACTATCTCAAGCATTCTTTGGCCTGCCGCCCCTAGTCGCCGGCGCGCTGGGTGCCACACTCCTCGTGGGAGTATGCGTGGCGGTGTGGCTAGTGACCTCGGGGCGCTGGGATCTGCGGGCCCGGCCAGCAACTGCGCAGGTACACGCGTGCGTTACAGCCCATCCGCACCTGGCTGCTGCGGCGGCCGCGGGCTTCCTCGCCCTCGGCTACGCCTCCCTTATTAACGACTCCGGCCTGGTCATCCTCGGAGTCGGAGTCGCACTACTCGCCCCCACCTTTGCCCTTGGGCTCATGCGGGCCGGGGCGAGCAGCGCGGAATATCTTGAAGATATTAATGGGCAAAAGCCGGGTGCAGCTGCGCCCAGCAACGCCTAGGAATCTGAGTCAGAAGACTTTGCCTCTTCCTCTTCTTTAGCACGGAGATACTCGTCGGTAATTTCCTTCACCTTGGCTGCAACTTCGTTCTGATCGTCGGTACTTAGGTTGCTCGCAAGATTTGCTAGACGTTCTATCGCTTTGTCGAGAATCGGATCAATGGCCATATCGGGTCCTCCTTTTTGGTTAATCTTCGGTTTCCTGTGCCATCCACCTTACCTGAGTTGTGTGACGCGAATCGGTAGAGTTCCCCAATAACCACAAGAAAAACCGGCTGGCAGATAGCAGCCAGCCGGAAAGAAAAATAGCGAGATTAGATTGCGGAGGACGGAGGGATGAGCGCTCAGGAATGCTCCAGCACCAGCGCGCGATAAGGAGCGAAATGCTCGATGCCGCTGGAACTGGCAGCGCCGCGTGACTCCGCGGGCACCTTGACACCGTGGAAGCGGCGCGACCACACCGCACGGAAAACATCACGGTACTGCCCGGCCCGGTGTAGAGTCCCAGCCACATCATTCCCGGTGGCGCGATGGCGAATATCGCACGGAATCTCCTGGAGAGTCAGGCCAGCCACCAGCATATCGATGGTCATTCCCACCTCAACGCCCCAGCCCTTCGCGAGCGGACGCGCCGCATCAAAAGCCGCCGCCGTCATACAGCGCTGCCCGGACAGCGGCTGAAGCGGAGACCAACCAGTAGCCCGCTCAATCGCGCGGCGCCCCAAACGAGTCACAAAACCGTGACCGCCCGCCCCCTCCTGCGGAGGCAAAGCTGCAATCGCGCAATCCACCCGGCCATCCACAACCGGCCCGATAAGCGGAGCGCACTCAATAGCCGAATCGCCCAGATCCGCGTCAAGGAAAAGTAAATGGCGGGGCGGGCGACCCTCAACATCGCGCATGCGGACCACCTTCGCCCCGGTCTCCATCGCCGAAGCCTTCCCGCGATTCACCGAATGGCGCACCACCGTAGCCCCGGAAGCGCGGGCAATAGCCTGGGTTTCGTCATCCGACCCGTCGTCAACAACCACCACGAGGTCCACACCCGGAAGCGCATACGCTGCGCGCACAGTACGCCCCACGTACTGCTCCTCGTCCTTCGCGGGCACGACCACCGCGACCTGACCGACTTTACTCACGGCATAAGTGTATAGGGAAAAACGGGGCCTTTGCTTACCGTTTCTATAAACTAGTGGAAGTTCACTAAAGAGGGCCGGCTGAGCGAGAGGCTACCCAAGCCGGGGCATCGGCGCTGCTGACCGCAAGGTCACCTGACGGGAAACCAGCCCGGCGCGCGCCCGCGCCGCTTAGCGCAAGGTCACCTGGCGGGAAACCAGCCCGGAGCGAGCTCGCTTTTCTTCCGAGGTGAGCGGCTCGGTTGAAGCAATAGCCGCACTCAGCTTTTCCGCGAACTTCGCCAGCGGCTCTTCCAATTCCTCTGCTTCGGTGCCGCGCGCCAATTCCCACACCGGGACCGACAATCCGTAGGCGCGGAACGCACCGATGAAGCGGGCGTCGTCGTCCCAACGCTCCTCGCAGGAAACGCGCAAACGCGCCAAACCGTCCAATACGGCATCGCGCGGTTCGGGGCGAACCCAGCGCAAAAACTCGCGCGACATCCGGCACCAGTAAGCACCGTTCACGGATTCGATGCGCGCGGCGGGAACCATATCCGCGCGGGCATCACGCAAAGCCGCCTGCGATTCGGGGGTGGCGGCTTCCTCTTCCGTCATCCAGAAAGCCGGATCTTCTTGCAGTTCCAGCTCGGAGAACGAGGCCACAATATCCTGCAAACGCGGGGAGCCGGCCTCCGGCTGCGTGCCACCCGGGTAGCTTTCGCCCGGCTTGAGCTCCAGACCGGCGAGCACACGCGTGGCAATATCCAAAGAAGCGTCGCCAGAATTCATAACCGTCTGCATCGCGACCAGGAGCTGGCCGTCCGTGCGCCGCAGCGCGCCGACCATATTCGGCAGCAGCGTGCCAAAAATAACCTCTTCGCTGCCGTACTCCTCGGTGAGGGTGACGGTCATGGTCGCCAGCGGCAGCAGATCGCGCATCGCCACCAGCTCCGCCTCGGCATCCAGCCCCTCAAAAGGCCGTTCAACGAAAGGAATAATCGCGCGCTTCTTCTTCGGGGTCGCCGAATCCTTCTTGCGGTTCTTCTTAGCCATAAGTCCTCGTCTTCTCGCTTCTATGCAGGGTGATGCCGTTTACCCTCGAGATTCTACGTGAGATGCGGCCCGCGGGCGATGGTCACGTTAGAGTTGCGTTATGGATCTGCTCATAACGACGACGCCGCAGCTTGCCGGCCTCACCGTATCTCCGGCCCTCACCGCATCCCTGGCGGGCGAGCTCCTTGCCGCGCCCGCCGCGGATCCGACGGCGGTATCCATTATCCGCTGGGTGGGAATCGCCGCGGTTGCCGTGGGTGTTGCCGTCATTATTTGGCGCTGGTGGGCGAATCGCGACTAGGGGCGCCTTGACTTTGCATCGGCGGAGGCCAGCGCCGGCGCGGCGCGAGCGCGGGGCGCTGCGGCGATAGGCCGGCGCGGCGCGACGCTGCGATAGAGTGACGCTGTGCTTGCCTGCGGAGTTGGAATTGCTGTCGGTTTCGTTGTTGGCCTGCTTGGGGCTGGCGGCGGCATCCTCACTATCCCTATTCTCCTCACCATTTTCGGGCATAGCGCGCACCAAGCTTCCGCCGAATCCATCATTATCGTGGGGGTCACGTCGTTAGTCGGCATGATCTCCGCGGCCCTGGCCCGGCGCGTGCGCTGGGGAACTGGCCTGATATTCGCCCTGGTGGGCATCCCGGGAACTCTGGCGGGAGCTTTCCTCGCCGGCGCGGTATCCGGGCAAGTCCTGGTGTGGTCGCTGAGCGCTCTGCTCGTGGTGGTGGCGCTGAGCATGTTCTGGCGCGCCGCGCGTTCGGGCGGCGAATCGGGTGCGGACGGCGAATCTCGCGATGGTGCTGGCACGCGTGCGGGTAGCGAATCACGTGTGGGTGCCGCGCCAGAAAATTTGGACACTCCGGAAAAGCTAGCCGCGCCGGAAAACCCTCCCGCCTCTGCCCCGCGCTGGCACACCTACCTCGTCACCGTCCTGGGAGCTTTCGGCGCGGGAGCGCTCTCCGGCTTCTTCGGAGTGGGCGGCGGCTTCGTGGTGGTCCCCGCCCTCATCTTGCTGCTGCGCATGCCCGCCCGCTACGCGAGCGCCACCTCGCTGCTCGTCATGAGCATCAATATGGCGGTGGCCGGGCTCGGCCGCATCCCGCAATTCGCGGCCGGCCTCGATGTGGACTGGCTGGTCGTCGCGCTTTTCACTGCCGGCTCGGCGTTGGGAAGCATCGGCGGGGAAGCCGCTGGCCGGCGCATTCCTGATCGCATCGCCACCATCCTCTTTGGCGTGCTGCTTCTCGCGGTAGCGGCCGGCACCCTGGCCAGCGACCTCCTCTAAGTGGGGCGTGGGCCAGGAGGCGGCGTCGTCGTTCTTAAAACCGGAACGGGTGAGCACTGTTCACCGTGTAAACGGTGCTCACCCGCGTGGTTCTGGTGTTTTAGTCGACGACGCCGTACAGGCGGTCCCCGGCATCGCCCAGACCCGGCACGATGTAGGCCTTCTCGTTGAGGCCCTCATCGATGGAAGCGACGACGATCTTGACGTCCGCATCCTCGGGCAGGTGCGATTTCACTTCCTCCAGGCCCTGCGGGGTGGCCAGCAGGCACACGCAGGTGACATCCCGCGCGCCGCGTTCGAGCAGGTAGTTGATGGATTCGTGGATGGTGTGGCCGGTGGCCAGCATCGGGTCAAGAACAAAACACTGCCTCCCGGTCAGATCATCCGGGAGGCGGTTAGCGTAGGTGACGGCCTCGAGAGTTTCCTCATCGCGGCGCAGGCCGAGGAAGCCAACTTCGGCGGTGGGAAGGAGCTTCGTCATTCCTTCCAGCATGCCCAGGCCGGCCCGCAAAATCGGAACGACGATGGGCGCCGGGCGGGCCAGCTTCACGCCGGTTGTGGTAGCCACCGGGGTGGTGACCGTTACTTCGTGCACCGCCACATTCCGGGTGGCTTCATAAGCGAGGAGAGTCACAAGCTCCTCGGTTAGCTGCCGGAAAATTGCCGACGGGGTGGTTTCATCACGGAGGACAGAGAGTTTATGCGCGACCAGAGGGTGGTCAATTTCGAGGATGTGCATGCTTTAAGGATAGCGGTACCCGGCGGGCGACGCGCGCGGGCGGCTCGGCTTGAGGCTCGTGACACAGGCGGCTCGCCGTGGGGCTCGTGACACAATGGAGCCATGCGGGGAGATATGCGAGCCGATTCGCGGGGGAGTGCGGATGCGCCCGAGGACACGCCTGAGGATAGGTGCGGCGATATGCGGGCGGCGGAAAAGCTATTTATGCGCGAAGCGATGGAGCTGGCGGCACGGGCCGCGGCGGGTGGGGATGTGCCCGTCGGCGCGCTCGTGGTGGTGGACGGCGCCGTGGTGGCGCGCGGTTGGAATACCCGCGAATGCGAACATGACCCGGCCGGGCACGCGGAAATTATGGCCCTGCGCGCGGCCGGTGCGGCGCTCGGGCGGTGGCGTTTGGACGACGCCGACATCTACGTCACCTTGGAACCGTGCACGATGTGCGCCGGGGCGATGGTCGGTGCCCGGATTCGGCGGCTCATCTTCGGTGCCTGGGATGAGAAAGCGGGGGCGGCTGGCTCGCTGCGCGATGTGGTGCGCGACCCGCGCCTCAATCACCGCATCGAGGTGATCGGGGGAGTTCTGGAAGAAGAAACCTCCGCTCAGCTGCGGAAATTCTTCCGCGGATGAGGATGCGGGGTGGCGCGGCCCGTGGGCGGCGGGCGGCGAGCGGTGGCGCCAACTGGCGCGGCCCGCGGGTGACGGCGCGTTGGTGGTGAAGCCGGCCGTTGCTCCTCGAAGCTTTAACGTGATGTGCTCCGCATTGATTAGGTAAATTCGGGGTGCGCCGTGTAATCTATTCTGCGGTGGCGTGTCCGAGCGGCCGAAGGTGCATCACTCGAAATGATGTGTAGTTAATAGCTACCGCGGGTTCAAATCCCGCCGCCACCGCCATGGCCCGCATTGCAGGTTTCCCTGCGATGCGGGTTTTCGCGTCTCTGCCCACCGCGCGATAGGCGCGTAGGTGGGGTTAATAGACAAAAGGGGGTGCGGACGGTTTCCTAGAGATTTTTAAGGAGAACGTTCAATGAGTAAGCGTACGTACACGAGAGAGCAGATCCGTAAAGCCCTCACCACCTACCAACGCACGCAATCGGTAACCGCCACAGTCCGTAAACTGGGCTACCCAGGCCGAGACACGCTCTACAAATGGATCCGGAATAGCAACGAGAAACCAGAGCAGAGAAAACCGAAGAAACACGCCCCTAACCAGAAAATATCAACGGACGTGAAAGTAACTGCCTGCAAGCGATTCCGCAGCGGGGAAAACGCCTACACTATCGCCCAGGATCTAGGAATCGTGAACTGCACAAACATCTATGCTTGGGTTAAAAAGTGGGATGCGGAAGGCAGTCTAGGACTCATGAACGAGAAAGAATGCGACCAGATCAAAGCGAAAACCCGCCACCAACTGGAAGCCCAGCTACCCCAAGACCCGGAAGAATTACGTGCTCTTGTAGCCGATTTAATCGTGCAGAAACGCGTCTTGAAAGCCCAGCTCGAGCTAGCAAAAAAAGGAAAAGCCCGCACAGGCGGGCGCAGTGAAGCGGTAGAGAAAACACGGGTAGCTAACCAGCTACGCTCTACCACGCCGCTAGCCATGGTCTTAGATACCTTGGATTTGCCGGCAAGCTCGTACTATTACACCGCTAAACAGCTAGAGCGGCCTGACAAGCATGCTCGCTTGCGTGAGTTGATCGCTCAGATCGCGCGCGAGGGCTTGTATACGTATGGGTATCGGCGTATCCGTTTAGCGCTTAGAAAGCTTGGGTATGTGGTCTCGGAGAAAGTCATCCAGCGCTTGATGCGGGAAGAGGAAATCCCGGTCAGGTATGCCAAAGCACGCCGGAAGTACTCTAGTTACGGCGGGGAGATCAGCCCGGCACCGGAAAACCTAGTCGAGCGTGACTTCCACGCTGATGAGCCCGGACGGCTTTGGCTCACGGATATCAGCGAGTTCCACGCAGCTAACGGGAAGGTTTATCTCTCCCCGATTATTGACTGTTATGACGGGAAAGTCGTGGCGTATACGAGGGGATTACACCCAACCTCAGTGTTGGCTGATTCCTCCCTTGAAAACGCCCTGGCAACCCTCCCGCACCAGCGTCTAAACGAGCTACAAGCCGGCCAGAGTGAGCATCCACTCGTGATCCATTCGGATCGGGGAGTCCACTACCGGTCTGTGTCCTGGATTGAGCTTACGCGGCGTTACGGGTTGACGCGGTCGATGTCGAAGAAGGGGTGTAGTCCGGATAATTCTGCTTGTGAGGGGTTTTTCGGGCGGATGAAAACCGAGATTTATCACGGGAAGAAGTGGGCTACAACCGATGAGTTATGCGAGGCGATAGACGAGTATATGTTCTTCTATAACCAGAAGCGTATTACCTTGAAGTTCGATGGTTTAACGATTGTGGAGCATCGTCAAGCGGTTTTAAGCGATAATGTCCAATAAACAGTCCGCAGCCCCATTTGTCTATTAGCCCCGTAGGTGAAGCTTCAACAGCGAGCCCACAACAGGGTGCAAATCTACGCACTATTTTGGCCGGATTTCTGCTCTGGATTTGCACTACGCGACTCCGATGGTCCCCAATTTGCATCCTGAGGCATTCCCCGGTGCCCAGCTTCCCCGGCCGGTAGCTGCGCCGTCGGCCGAAGTGACATTGCTGGCCGAAGCTGCGCCGTCGCCGCAGCTGCGCCGTCGTACCGCACGAAACTGCGCCATAAACGCAAGCGCTCCAAAAATCTGCAAAATATTATTTATGTTACGTAAAACTGCGCGGCGTAAAATCAACATAAAACTTTTGTGAAAATGATCAATCACACAGCCGCGACCTGCGCAAACGCTGAATACCTTAAGAATTAACTCTCCAATTGTGATTTACTTGAGTTGAGTTTACTCATCACTCATCTAAGGTAAGGACACACCACATGCTCACGCGAAACCTTTCGAGGGTGCTGGCGGTGATCGCTGCTATTGCGATGGTCGTCGTTGGGCAACCCCTGCGGGCGGAGGCGGCGCCTCAGTCTGTTGATTTTAACTACGTGATCGGTGAGAAGATACAAAAATTTGAGTTCACCGCTCACAATCCAGATAACCCTTCGGAAAGTATTACCTATCCGAGCGACCCGGCCAAGCGTTACAACTACAAGCGAATTCCGGCGGGCTGGGTGCTCAACGGTCAGATCGTTATGCAGCCGGGCTGGAAGATTACCAGCACGGGCTCGGATCTGCTTTACCCCGATAACCTCGAGCAGAGCGTGACCGGGATCGGGAAGGACGCCGTCCTCACGTACCACGTGAAGGACGTGAAACCGACCGAAAATATTTACTTCCAGCAGATCTCCTACGAACAGTTCAATTACGCCACCTATGACCTCAACGGCGGTACCTGGACCGATAAGATTCCGACCGATCCGCTGCATCAGGCCCAGGATGGCTCGTTCTACAGCATGTTCATCACCCCGCACGGCACCGTGCAGAAGCCCACGGACCCGGTGCGCGAGGGTTACACCTTCCTCGGGTGGATTGGGAAGAGCACTCTCAATATTCCGGCCGTCGAGCCGCCCTACAAGTACAACGTGTACACAGTGGATAAACCTTACCGTTTCGACGAAATTGACCCGAACCGGCTGCTGGGATACCGCCGGCAAAACGTGGTCAATCTGACCGCGGCGTGGGCCAAGGAGCCGGCCCTCGAGGTGAAGAACATCGAGATTTGGGAGGGTGAGGCATTCACTCCTTCGGATATGGTCGTCTCCGCCACGGATTTTGCCGGCAAGGATCTGACCGATCCGGCCAACGGTGGCTCTGTCACGCCCGCGGGCGATTATGACAATGCTGTTGCTGGCGAATACCCCATCACTTTCACGGCGAAGGACAGCAAGGGCGGTATGGTTACTCGCACCGCGAAGCTGATCGTCAAGAAGCGTTGGACCCCGCTCATTCCCGCCCCGGAGCTCACGCTCAAGAACGTGGAAATCAAGGCCGGTGAGCCTTTCGATCCGGTGGATATGGTGGTTTCTTCCAGCGGCACGGCCGTGCCCAGCCCGGATAACGTATACGATCCGAAGACTCCCGGTACCTACACTCTCACCTTTACGGTGACGAACGAGCAGGGTGTGAAACGTACGGCGACGGCGCAGCTAGTTGTCAAGCAACCTTGGGTCATCATCGAAGCTGCTCCGGAGCTGAGCCTCAAGGATATGACCATCACCGTGGGTGATCCTTTCGATCCCGCGGATATGGTGGTGTCCTCCAGCGGCACCGCGGTGCCCAGCCCGGATAATGCCTATGACCCGAATACCCCGGGAACCTATGATTTGAGCTTCACGGTGACCGATGAGAAGGGTGCCACGGTAACTCGGACAGCGAAGCTGACCGTCAAGCCGAAGCCCGAGCCGGCACCGGAACCTGCGCCTGAGCCTGGAACGGAAACTCCGGAGCCGGGTGAGCCTGGAACTCCGGGTCAGCCGGGCAACCCGGGCCAGCCTGGTGACCCCGGTCAGCCTGGGCAGGCATCGGGTACGACGCCCAGCACGCCTGAAACTCCCGGAACTCCTGGTGAACCCAGCCAGCCCGGCACAACCGGTGCGACCGCTACCCCCGGCAAGCAGGGCACGGTAGCCAAGGCGGGCAGCCGTTCCCTCGCCCATACCGGTAGTGATGCGGCGGCGCCCTTCGCTCTGGGTGGCATGCTTGTTCTGGCAGGCGGAGCCCTCGTGGCTACTCGCCGCAAGAATTCTTAGGGCTGCTTGCTAATTGCCGGTGCTCTATTCTGCCGGTTATTCTGCCGGCTCGCTATCCCGCTAAGGCACTAGCAAAAACACGTGTGGGGGCACCTCCGATTGGGGTGCCCCCACACGTGTCTGCGGTTCTTATCAGCGGTCTGCGGTTGCTTTCGGTCACGCTCGCGGTATAGATGCTCGCGGCCCAGTGCTTACTCACCGCCCGCGCTTAGCGCCACTCTCTACCCATGCGGCACGTACTCACATTTGCTATGCTCGGCCGGCTCCAGCTGGAAAGTGGAATGCTCCACCTTGACCGGGAAATGCTCGGCGACGCACTGCTGGAGCTGATCGAGGATCCGCGGGGCGTGCCCGTCGAAGAAGCACTCATCCTCAACCACCACGTGGGCGCTGAGCACCGGCAGCCCGGTGGCGACCGTCGTCGCATGCATATCATGCACCCGAATCACGTGCGGCAGATTCTCCATATGCTGGCGCACTTCGTCCAGGTCCAGGCCCTGCGGCGTCGCCTCCATCAACACGTTGAGCGCAGTGGACAGAATCCGCAGCGCACGCGGAATAATAAGAATTCCGATGAGGATCGCGGCAATCGCGTCCGCGCCGCCCCAGCCGGTGAAGTAGATCGACGCCGCCGCCACGATCACCGCAACCGAACCGAGCGCGTCATTGCAAACTTCCAGGAAGGCGGCCTTCATATTGAGGCTGGCGCCGCGCCCGGTGAAGAGGATCAGCATGGAAGCGATATTGCCCAGCAGGCCGATAATGCCGAAAATCAGCAGCGGCGCAGCCGGCATCTCCGGCGGGTCGGTCAGGCGTTTGATCGCTTCGATGATCACGAAAATACCCACGCCGAGGAGCAGCGTCGCCTGCAAGCACGCGGAAATAATCTCCGCCCGAGCATAACCCCAGGTGCGGCGGTTGGTTGCGGGTTTGGTGGTGAGGTGAGCGGCCACCAGCGCCATGACCAGGCCGGCGCTATCGGTGAGCATATGGCCGGCATCCACAAGGAGGGCCAGCGAGCCGAGCCAGAACGCCCCGATCACCTCGGCGATCAGAATCGAGAAAGTAATACCGAGCGCCCAGGCGATGCGCCCGCGTTGCGCCCCGGCGCCGTGCACATGCCCGGGCCCGTGCTCATGGCCGCTGGCATGATCATGACCGGCAGCGGGAGCTACCGCGGTGGGCGTACGAGCCAGGTGGCATAGGTGCGCGTTGTCGCCATCCTCGCTAACTTCGCCATTTTCGCCGTTTTGGCCGGCCACGCTAAATGATTCGCCATCCTCCTCGGATGGCGTGCTCTCCTCCGACGCCGATGCGGCGGAGGCGCCAGAACTGCGCTGAGCGCAGGTGCATTGCCCGCCGGCGTGGTCGCCGTGCTCACAATGATAATAATTATTATTATGCATAACATAACCTCCTTGGGGCTCTGAGTGTACCTGCCCGCCCGTGTTTTCGGCAGGGTACGGCCTGTGATGCAGGGCATGTACGACGACGCCTATGTGGCCACGCGCATAATATGCAGTGATGTGGGCCGGGGAGGTGAGAAAGTCCGGGACGGTGAGCAAGTCCGGCGAGGCGGCGGGCGGAGCCAGCCGGTTGGGCCAGCGAGCCGCGGCGGCGAGGTAGCGGCCCGGGCCAGAATGCAAAGCACCCGGGCGCTAATTCCGTGAAAGGAATCGGCGCCCGGGTGAATGAATGCGCAATAGGCCCACGGGGGTGCTGATGAGGGCGACGCCCCTACTGCATTGTGATATCTATTCCGCAGGAGTCCATGACGAGGATGAAGTTGAGCAGGTCAGTCATGAACTTGGGGTCCTCAATTTCGTTGCCGGCCATGATGTCGCCCTTGCTGGCGCGTTCGATGACATCGATGAACTGGTCGGATAGCTTGCCCTGTGCGGCATTGCCGATGCAGGTGCCGACGTCGTCACGCGCAGGTTTACCAAATGCTGCGGTGAAGCTCGGGTCCTTGAGGAAGGTATCGAAGAGCGCTGCGATTTTTTCCGGCGGGTAGGTGTAGGTCAGCCCTTCTTTGCCGTCCTTACCTGTTGAGCCGCCCGAGTCACCGGAGGGTGCGGGGGCGGGCGTGGTAGGCGAATCAAGGATGGGTGCCTTGCTGGTTTCCGGAGCGGCCGTGGCGTCCGGGGTGGCGGGTGCGCTAACCGAAGGAACCGAGCTGGGATCGGGCTGCGCATCATCGCTGGCCTTATCCCGGTTGAGGAAGAAAATAAGGCCAACAACTAGAGCGATCAACGCGATGATTCCCACGCCGATACCAACAAACAGGCCGGTTTTGCTCTGCTTGGGCTGCTGACCGTAGCCGACCGGATAACTCCCGCGCGGACCATTCGGGCCGCCAGGTCCGTTCGGGCCACCTGCGCCGGGGTACTGATTGCCCGAGCCGCCCGGGTAGCCGGCGCCGCCATATTGCCCGCCGGGATAGCCCGGGCCGCCGTACTGCCCGCCCTGGCCGGAACCGTATTGCGGGGCCTGACCCGGATAATTACCCCGCTGCGGGTAACCAGCCTGGCTGCCGTAGTGATTGCCTTGGCCAGCCTGGCCGGGATACTGGGTGCCGGTGCCGGCGCCGGCCTGAGCTCCCGGATATGCGGGGCCGCCGTAGTGCCCGGCTTGCCCGGGTTGTCCGGCTCCGTACTGCCCGCCCTGCCCGGCGGCGCCATACTGGCCCTGACCGGGATAAGCGGCGGTAGGTGCACCGTAGGCCTGAGTGGGGTAATCGCCCGAAGGTGAGCTGGGCGTGGAAAAAGCTTGGGTGGGCGCGCTGGCAGCATCAGCTGCGCCGGCGGCTTCGGGCGCGCTGCCCGTGCCGGGAGTGGTGTTCTCGGAGCCGTGCGGAGGGAAAGCTCGGGTGGGTTCGCCGCCCTGCGGCGAACGGGTTGCGTCTTCTTCGCTCACGATAAATCCTAACGATGCGCGGGAGCGGCGCCCGGCAACTCCACGCGCTGACCGCGTACGGTAACCGGCGAAAACGCCCCCGATGTGACAGGTGGCTAGCCGCTTTCCGCGCGCCTCCGGATATGCCGGAGCGCCCGGTTACACGAGCCAAGCCACATTCATTCAATCAGAGAGCGGCCGGGAGCGGCAAGCAAGTTTCGCGTTTGCCAAGCTCAGGGGCCTTCGGCCAGCAGAGAAACATCCGCTACTTCGCGCTCGCATTCAGTGTCACGCGCGTCCAGCCTCACGCGCAGCTCAGCCCGTGCTACTTCACCGCAGCCGCCACACTCACCCTCGCGCCATCCCCCGCGCGCCGCTCCGCCGTCGCCTTCTTACGCAGCTCAGCCTGGGTGCGCTGCGCGGCCCGCTGCTCCGCGCTTTGCCAGAGCCGAGCCGGCTCCCCGAAGCGTAGCCCCAAGAACCACCACAGCGCCTCGATTAGCGCCGCGCCAACCGCACCCACCAGCGTGCCCAGGGCCATCGCCCCGGAGTTAGAGGAATCCAGCATGAACACGCGCTGCGTGAGGGGCCACAGGAAAATCACCCCGTAACCCACCAGCGGCAGCAAAATAAGAAGAATCTTCCACCAGACATAGGGCCGGGCCACCACCACGAGCACCCACGAGGAGGCAATAATCATCGTCAGGAGCGTCGCGGTGGACACCTGAGTCGCATATGCCGAGCTAGCTGCGCCGTCGTACAACATGACGTAGGTAATAAAAGTCGCAACCCCCACGATCAGGCCCGCCGGGAAACCGAAACGCATGACGCGCTGCACGAAACCGGGGCGGGCGGCGTCGTTATTCGGCGGCAGGGAGAGGAGGAAGGCCGGGATGCCGATGGTGAACCAGCCGGTGATCGTCACGTGAATTGGTACGAAGGGATAGGGCAGTGCGAAGAGTAGCACCGCGATGGCGAGCACCGCCGAATACACCGTTTTGGTGAGGAAAAGCCGCGCCACGCGTTCGATATTTCCGACCACGCGCCGGCCTTCGCCCACCACATGTGGGAGGGAGGCGAATTTATCGTCGAGGAGCACGATTTTCGCGACCGAGCGAGTGGCGGAGGTGCCCGAACCCATGCCGATGCCCAGGTCGGCGTCCTTGAGGGCGAGTACGTCATTGACGCCATCGCCCGTCATCGCGACAGTGTGTCCCGCCCCGCGCAGCGCCGCGACCATGGCGCGCTTCTGATCCGGGGTCACCCGCCCGAATACGGCATTCTCGTTGATCGTTTCCGCGAAGCTCGCCTCCGGGATGGTGCGCGCGTCCACGGGAGTGCCCACATCGACGCCGAGCTGCGTGGTCACCGCACCGACCGCCGCGGCATTATCGCCGGATATGACTTTGACCGCCACGCCCTGCGAATCGAAATAGCGCAGAGTATCGGAGGCGTCCGGGCGGATTTTCTGGTCTAGCAGAATAAAAGCGAGCGGCTCGAGGTTGCCGGGCGCGTTCGCGGCCGTGACCGGCGTATCGCTGCGGGCCAGGAGCAGCACGCGCTGGCCGGTGGCGGCGATGGCGGCGGCGCGCTCGCGGGCGGCGGCGAGGGCCGGGTTGCTAGACGTGGCGGCGCTGCCTGCGGCGGGGTCGCTAGTTGGAACGACGGCGCTAGTTGGGGCGGCGGCGCCCGCCGGGCCGTCCGCACTCGCCAGATCGAGGAGCACATCCGGGGCGCCCATAATCCAGTGCTGGCCATTGGCGAAACTCACCCCGGACCACTTCTTTGCCGAGGTGAACGGCTGGCGCTCGGCTACCTCCCACGGCTGGGCCGGCGCGCCGAGGGCTTCCTGGATGGCTTCCATGGAGGAGTTCGGGGCCGGGTCGGCCGCGCCCAGCTGGGCCAGGGCTTCCCGGGCGGTGGCCTGAGCGCGCGCGGCGGAAGTGGCGGCGTCGTCGTGCTGTTCCCGCGCGGTGCCGGAACTGGAACCGGCGCAAGAACTCGCGCCGCCGGAATCAGAACCGGAATCAGAACCGCTGCTCACAGCCGCGCCGGGCACCAACTCGAGCCCCGCGAAACGCAGGGTATTTTCGGTAAGAGTGCCGGTTTTGTCCACGGCGACGGTATCCACGCGCGCGAGGCCTTCGATGGCCGGCAGCTCATTGACCAGCACGTTCAGGCGTCCGAGCCGGATCACACCCAGCGCGAAAGCGGTCGAGGTGATGAGCACCAGGCCTTCGGGGATCATCGGCACCAGCGCGCCGGTGACCGAGAGCACGATGTCGCGCCAGTGCGCGCCGATGGCGGCCCAATCCAGGCCCACCACGCGGATCTGGCCCCAGATGGTCAGCAGCCCCACGGGCACCAGCACCCAGGTGATGGCTTTGAGGATGCGGTCGATCCCGTTTTGCAGCTGGGAATCGACGAGCGAGAATTTCGAGGCGGCGGAGGTGAGTTTGGCGGCGTAGGCGTCGGCGCCCACGCGGGTGGCGCGGTAGCTGCCCGAGCCGGAGGAGACGAAGGAGCCGGACATCATCGCGGCGCCGGGTTCCTTGTGGATGGAATCGGATTCGCCGGTGAGGAGCGATTCGTCCACCTCGAGGTAATCGGCTTCGGTGACGAGGCCGTCCACCACGACCTGCTCGCCGGCGGCGACCACGATAATATCGCCGAGCACCACCTCTTCGCGCGCGATTTCGTGCACCTCGCCCTCGCGGCGCACTCGCGGATGTGCTTCGCCGATAACCGCCAGGGAATCGAGGGTGTGCTTGGCGCGCAGCTCCTGAATAATGCCGATAATCGAGTTCGCAATAATGAGCAGGCCGAAAGCGCTATTGATCCACGAACCGGTGAGAATCACGGCAATAAATAGCACGCCGAGCATGAAGTTAATGCGGGTGAAAACGTTATCGCGCACAATCTGCGCGGCCGAGCGCCCCGAGCGGTCCGGGAGGGTATTCGCCTTGCCCTCCGCGGCGAGCTGGGCGGCCTGCGCGGCGCTGAGCCCAAGGGCCGGGTCGCTCGCGGGCACGTGCTCGTTGCCGGTGGTGGGGTCGGTGGCGGGATCGGTCAGGGCGAGGGACTCGGGTTCCCGTTGCGCGGGTTTGCTTGCGGCGGGGGCCGGGGCGGTGGGCGCCGGGCCGGGCGCGGTCGAGTCAAAGTCCCGCTGCGCGGGTGCGGCGTCGTTCATAAAAAACGATTCTAGGCAAGGAAGCTGGACGGCGGGTGAATGTTTCTTGGGTGCGGGGCGCAATGGGGCTGGGACGGCGCGGGCGGTGACGCAACGGCGCGGGCGGTGCGCAACGGTGTGGGCGGTGCTCGAACGGTGCGGGCGCGCCGGGTTGCGGTGCCCGTCACACTTACGCGCCGTGCGGCGGTAGCATGAGGTATGGCACGAAAGAATATTTTCCGCAGCGTCGCGGGAATCTGCGCGGTTGCGGCCCTCGCTTCCTGTAGTAGCACGACGACGCCGCAGCAGGCCGCAAGCACCCCGGCACCGTCGGCCGGTTCGGCAAGCGCTACCCCAACGGCGGGCGCGGCGGGGTCATCAAGCAATGCAGCGCCCTCGCCTGCTGCGGCTGGCTCGCCCGGTGCGGAACCCGCATCGGGGGAGGCGATCATGGCGGAAGCTCTGCGTGCGGTCGATGGCATGACGGAGTTCGAGGTCGGGGTGCTGCGCACCAATAACAGCTCTGGCCTGGATGATTGGGCTTCGCGACTCAGCGTCAATGAGCTGGTGCAGCGCTATGACGGGGATAAGGTGCTCGAATATACCATCAACGGGCAGCCTCCCAATAAGGCGAGCCTGGCGCCGCTTTCGAAGGACGATATGCGGTTCCTGATTCGCAGCGCCGATTACGGCGCCGAAAATGAGCGCGGGGTTGTATCGGGGGAACTGCGTCAAGGCACGAAACTTCCTTCACTGGGTACCCAGCTCATGGATACCTGCGCGCAGGATGGCGACTGGGTCATTCTCGCGGGCAGCGTGGGATATAACCGGCGCACCGGGGTGATCGAATACGTGGATTACATGGTGGAAAGCCCCGATTTCACTCAGGGAGTGCGCGGGCCGGACGGACAGGCTCGGGAGGAAAATATGGCCTGCCGCACCGTCTGGGACTTCCGCTCCGTGAACGGCTCGGTGATCGATAAGCCACCGGCGAGTTAGACCTCTTCAACGAGAGCCGCAGCGGTGTAATCGTCGGTAATCAAGGCGTCAAGATAGCCACCCACCAGCACTGCTTCTATAGCGGCAACCTTTTCCGTGCCGTAAGCCACCCCCACCACAAAAGGGATATCGCGCAGTTTAGAGGGGTGGAGGCACACGGTACGGCGGCACAAGGACACATCAACATGCTTTCCCTGGGCGTTAAGGTAGTGCCCGTTGAGGTGCGCCACCGCGTGTTTCCGAGCCAGCTCACGTTGAATCGGATGGGTGATCCATTTGCGCAGCAAGGGGCTAGAACCAGTTATGGACACCGCCCCGACTCCCACCAATGCCACATCGGCACGAGCGGCTAAATCCAAGGTGCGATGCACCGATGGTTCCTGGCTCATCGCCTGCGCAGCTAACTCGGTTTCAAACACCAGCGGTACGGGAAGAACCCAGTGGTTGCCCCCGAGTTTCTTCGAGGCGGCTCGGCATAAATCCGGGCTATCTATGAAGGGGAGTCCCGAACCGGTCATTCCCAGAATAGGAACGACACAAGACGAGGTCCAGGTGCGTCGGGGCAGTTTCGCTACCGTAGCGGCCACCGCGCGACCATTAGAAATTGCCACGGTAGAACGAGGGTTGCAATGTGCCAGCAACACATCTGCCGCGGCGGAGCCAATGGCAGATTTAGTGTCCGCTTCGCTGGTGGCGACCACTCGTACTTCCTTGAGCTGGTAGGTATCGAGTAGCTGTTGCTCCAAACCAAGGAGACGTGCCGAGGGATGGGAAATTTCTATTTTCACAATCCCGGCCGCGCGAGCCTGTGCCAATAACCGGGAAACCGTCACTCGAGAGTAGCCAATTTCAGCAGCTATGTCGCTTTGCTTGGCATTATCAAGGTAGTACCTTTTGGAAACTTCCAGGAGTAATTCGAGGTGCTCGCGGTCATAAATAGTATGTGCTTCCTTGGACATATGTTCAGCATAGCTGATAGCACCACTTTCGGAGTGATGATTATCGCCGTTATTCGGCGTGAATCTGGTGCTCATTCATCAATTCACGGAACATATGTTCAAAATACTCCTTTTCTGCTTGACAAACTCTATCTACGCTGAATGCCAGGCCTCAGATAGAGGTAGTCAGTTGCAATCAAAGGAGAATGCAATGAGTTACGCACGCACAATCAAAGGTGATGTGGCGCCGGAGACCCTCGGGGTTGTAAATGCGCATGACCACTTGATTCGTACGGGAGCCGGGGAAGTGTACATTGACCCCGATCATTTGCTGGCGGATGTGGACAAGGCCGTCGAAGAAGGAACATACTTTGCCGAGGCTTCGCTGAAGTGGAGTCCTCACGGCGGCACGGTTGTGGACATGTGTCCGGCTAACTCGGGGCGTGACCTGGAGAAGTTGCTGGAAGTTAATAACCGGGTGCCGAATCTGCAGGTGATTGCCTGCACCGGTTTCCACCGCGAAAAGGTCTACCTCGAGACCCGTTCGCACTGGGTCAGCCGCTACACGGTCAACCAGATTGCCGACCTGTTGATTAAAGACATTACAGAAGGTATCGACCGTTTCGACTACTCCGGGCCTATCGTGGAACGCACCAAGATGAAGGCCGGGTGTATCAAAGTCGCGACTTCCTACGGCATGATTACCGATTTTGAATACAAGTGCATGCGGGCATGCGCTATTGCTTCCATTGAGACAGGTGCACCGATTAACACGCACACCACGTACGGCACCTGCGGGATTGAACAGGCTCGGGAGCTCATTAAGCTCGGTGTGCCGGCGGACCAGATTGCCATCGGCCACATCCAGCGCAATGCCGATGTGTGGTATTTGAAGCAAATCCTCGATACCGGAGCCTGGCTGGAGATTGACGGCACTCACCGAATCAAGTACCAACCGGATTCCAACCGGATCATGGAGCTGCGCGAACTTGGAAAACTGGGATACGGCAAGCGGATTATCCTGGGAACCGACTCGGGTAAGGCCTCCTATCAGAAAGCCTACGGTTCCGTGACAGGGGTTGACTTCAATCCTGCCGTGGATGGACCTCGCATGCTCGACGAAGGTTTTGATCGCGCTTACGTGGAAGACCTGCTGATGTACAACGCGCAGCGCTTCTTCACCATGCGTAAGGACAGCTAAGATGCGGCCACAACTGCAAATTGCCCTCGATACCTTAACTATGGAAGACGCGCTGGCGCCCCTGCAAAAAGCGCACTCCCAGATTGACATTATCGAGTGCGGCACCATCTTGATTATCAATGAAGGCCTACGGGCAGTGCGAGAAATCCGCGCTTTGTTTCCCGAAAAACCGATTCTGGCCGATGTACGCATCGCGGAAGCGGGTTCCCTCATTGCCCGGAATTGCTTCGAGGCGGGAGCGTCGTGGGTGTCCTGCGTGGCGGGTGCATCGCTGACCACTATTGAACAGGTGGTCAAGGTAGCCGAAGGTTTCCACGGCGAGGTGCAAGTGGAACTGGCTGAGGAACACTACACCCTGGAAAAAGCCCGGAAGTGGGCGGATATTGGGGTGAAACACGCCATCGTGAAGCGCTCGCGTGACTTGGAAGCCGCGGGGAAACTCACCTGGGGACCTCATGACTTCGAACGCATCGCGCAGTTGAAGGAACTCGGTTTCACGGTAACTATCACCGGAGGGATGAGCGTGGCTGACCTCGACGCATTCTCGGGGCAATACCCGGATATCATCATCGCGGGTCGCACTATCACCCAGGCCGAAGATCCCCTGGCGGCCGCCACCGCCCTGCAAACCAAGATAAGGCAGGTGTGGAACGCGTGACGCAGCGAAAAGAATCCACTGTCACCCTGGGAATCTACGAAAAAGCCTTGCCTAGCACAGATGACTGGGGTGTATTTTTCCGCAACGCCAGGGAAGCTGGGTTTTCCTTCGTGGATCTTTCCATCGATGAAAGCGTCGAGCGCATGAAGCGCCTCGAGTGGGATTACCGCCAACGGCAGAACGTGCGGGAAGCAGCAAGGCAGGCCCATATCCGTTTAGGGGGCATCTGTCTTTCGGCGCATCGGGCAGTCATGCCTGGTTCACAAGACCCGCAGATGCGCCAGCGAGCCCTTGAACTGTACCGGAAAGCGATTGATTTCTGTGTGGACATGGGTATTCCGGTCGTGCAAGTGGCGGGTTACTACGCCTACTACGAACCTCACGACCCCGATGCGGCGCAACGCTACCTGGAAACTCTTGCCCTCGCCTTACCCTACGCGGAACAACGCGGCATTATCCTCGCTATCGAAAATGTGGATGGGAACGACCTCGCAGCTATACCTGACGTGGTCAAAGTTCTCGAGCAGCTGCCCTCGCCCTGGCTGCGCATCTACCCCGATATCGGCAACATTGCCGAACACGGCGGGGATGCAACCAGCGAATTGGCAGCGGGGGAAGGGCGCATGGTCGCTTTGCACGTCAAAGACGTACTTCCCGGACAACCTCGACGGATACCGCTGGGCGAGGGATGTGTCGATTTCCCGGCAGCCTTCCGAGAACTCGCGCGTCAGAACTGGAGTGGCAGAATCATGCTCGAAATGTGGAACGACGACGCTCCGGACTCAATCGCGAAGTGCATCGCCGCACGCGAATATCTTGAGGTGCTCCTGAGGCAATCAAACATTATCGTCATTCCCCCAGAAAGGACGTAACCGTAACTATGCTCGAGCAATTACGCGAAGAAGTGTGTGCCGGCAACTTAGAACTACCACGTCACGGATTGGTTGCCTGGACAGGCGGGAACCTTTCCGCCATTGACGAGGAAACCGGCTACATCGTCATTAAACCCTCGGGGATGCGCTACGAAGACATGACACCCAAGGACATGGTGGTCGTGGCTCCCGACGGCCGGGTAGTGGAAGGGGAACACGGACCGTCCTCGGATACGAGCTCACATCTCTATATCTACCAACACAAAAAGGATGTCAAATCGGTCATTCATACTCATTCCCGCTACGCCACCGCATTTGCGGCGGTAGGGAAACCCATCCCCTGTTGCCTAACAGCCATCGCGGATGAATTCGGCGGCCCTATTCCTTGTGGAGGGTATGCCAGAATCGGCAGCGATGAAATCGGAGCGGAGGTCATCCGTTCCATCGGGGATTCCCCTGCCATATTGATGAAGCAGCATGGCGTGTTCACTATTGGTTCGTCTATTGCCAAGGCGCTACAAGCTGCTGTGATGGTAGAGGATGTGGCTCGCACCGTCGCGATCGCCACCGGCCTCGGGCAGATTGAGGATCTGCCAGCTGAGGAAGTATTAGCCAATCATGATCGTTACCAAAATCGGTACGGCACTATGAATGCAAGTTTAGGAGTTCGACAATGAAGTACGAATTAACCACCATTGGTGAAGGTCAGATTCGGCTGACCTGCCCCAAAGGAGAACACCTCGTTTCCTCCCGGGGATTAAAGATGACCGCCGCGTGTTCTGAAGCGAATGTTGCCGGATTACTGGCCCAGCTAGGCAAGAAAACGGCTTGGTGTACGGTACTGCCCGAAAGCGGCCTTTCCGAAAGGGTTCTCTCGGAATTCCGTTCGGCCGGGATCGACCTGTCTAACGTAGTGATGCGGAAAGAAGGGCGGGTGGCACTCTATTTCCTTGAACCAGGCGAGATGCCGCTACCCGGCAAGGTCACCTATGACCGTTTACACACCCCATTTCGGGACATTGACATCGACGATGTCAACTGGGATGACATGCTAGATACCAAGATGGTGTTCGTCACCGGTATCACTGCTGCTTTGACGGAAAAAACCGCTAAGGTATTGACCTACTTCGTTGATCAGGCCCATGAGCGGAAAATCAAAGTAGCGCTTGACGTCAACTACAGATCCCTCCTGTGGGACGGCGCCCAGGCACGTAAGGTGCTAGAACCGATTGCCCGGAAGTCTTCCATCGTGTTCTGTTCCCGCAGGGATGCTGGCTCGGTTTTCGGGCTCAAGGGTAGCGGCCCGCAAGTTTGCCACGACCTGCGCGAATTCCTCGAGGTTCCGGTGGTTGTTTCCACGGATCAACTGGACGGCACCTATTCTTCTACCGCTGAAGGCGAGAAGGTCTACGACGTGGAACGTGTGCCCGTGATGGATCGGCCCGGGGCCGGAGATTCCTTCGTAGGCGGTACCTTGTATGGCTATCTCAATGGCGATCTCGATGCCGGGGTACGGATTGGGATGCGAACCGCGAAGATCGCGCTAACACATCACGGTGACTTAACCCGTATCAGCCACGGCGAACTGGAAACTGCCGACAACTCTGACATCTTGCGCTAGAAGTGGCGACGTGTAAAGGAGAATTAATGATGAGTAGTTCTGTAACTGCAATGCAGCAAGTTGACTCCCGTCCGCTAACCCGCAACCAGCGCAGTTTGATCGGCATGACCGTGGTGGGTAACATTTCGGAGTTCTTCGATTTGTTCCTCATTGGCTTCGTCATCGCCCTGTTGATGAAAACTCCAGGCTGGGAACTCACCGGAATGCAAGCCGGCATCATCGGAGCGGCTTCCGGCGTGGGTACCGTAGTCGGAGCGATTATGTGGGGCCGCCTCGCCGACAGCTTCGGACGTAAAACCGCTTTCATTAGTTGCATCGTGGTTTTGGTGGTATTCACGGCTCTGTGTCTGACCATCACGCCCGGTCAATGGCTGTTACTGGCTCTCTACCGCGTTGGTGTGTGCATCGGGGTTGGGGGTCTGAACATCACTTCTATCCCCTATGTCCAGGAATTCGTTCCCGCGAAACAGCGTGGCTTACTCTCTGGTCTGACCTCGGTTTTCATTCCTCTGGGTATTTTCTTAGGGTCCTTGGCAACAAAGTTCCTCGGTGAACCCTTGGGATGGAAAGGACTCATTGCCCTGGGGTGTGTACCCGTTGTTCTCGTGGCGTGGGCCTTCTTCGTCCCGGAGTCGCCGCGCTACCTGGTGTCGCGCGGTCGGGTGGAAGATGCACGCAAGGCCTATGCCTGGGCACTCCAGATTCCCGTTGAAGAAGTGGGTGAGCTTCCTGTTTATGAACAAAAGCAAGCGGCATCATACGGAGTTATTTTCACCAAGTATCCCAAAGCGTTGGCGATTGTTACCTTTGGCTCCTTCTGTTTCATCTTAGGTTCCTTCACCATTCAGTCCTGGGGACAGGCCATCCTCGGCGAATCCTTCAAGTTCGATATCTCCACGGTGGTCTACATGTTCATGGGTGTTTCCCTGGCAGATCTGCTCGGACGCTTGGGCTCAGCGTGGATTTCTGACCGCATCGGGCGGCGCACAACCATGCTGATCTGGGGCGTCCTTGGCGGTATCGGCTGCCTAATTGCGGCCTTTGCCAGCCAAATGGATGGATACTCAGCCGGGATTATCTTCTTCATCGGCATCCTCATTGCCATGGCCTTTGGTGACGGCGCCTTCGGTATCTTGAACGCCTTCGGTGCCGAGCAATTCCCCAACGAGGCTCGCTCCACCGGGCTCGGCCTGGGGTACGGGATAGGTGCCACGGCAAAGATATTCGGTCCCTACATGGTGGGAGCGATGATCGGAGGAGGTAAACCGACCCCGGAAGTGGTTCTGGTGCCCTTCGTCATCTTCGCGGTATTGCTCTTCATCGGCGCGGGCATCTATATGTTCGCGAAAGAAACTAAGGCTTTGCAATTAGAAGAAGTCTAGTTTTCTTATGTCGCCATCCGTGATGGTGTAGCCTTGTGTTTCATCAAAGTCCTCCCGAGGAATGAACTGGCTAATTTGTCATTAACCAGGTTCACTCCTCGGGAGGTTCTGTATCAGGGTCAACGCAGGGCCTACATGAATGAAAATAATCTCCGTGCTGGGCCGTGCAATTCTCATTGCGCCCAGCACGCACGCCTCAGGCTAATAAATCGCGACCGGGCCGCAGGGGCCGGGGATCACGTCGATCTCCGCGTCGAAAATCGCGGAGAGGCGCTCCGGGGTCATAATATCCGCCGGGGTGCCGGCATCCATGACCACGCCTTCGCGCATGGCAATAATGCGATCCGAGTAGCGTGCCGCGAAATTAATATCGTGGATAACCAGCACGATGGTGCGGTGAAGCTCGTCCGCGGCCTGGCGCAGGTGGCGCATCATCTGCACCGAATGCGAAATATCCAAGTTATTGAGCGGCTCGTCCAGCAGCACGCAATCGGTTTCCTGGGTGAGGACCATCGCCACGTAGGCGCGCTGGCGCTGCCCACCGGAGAGCTCATCCAGGTAGCGCCCTTCCAGCTCGGTCAGCCCAAGGAAATCAATATAGCGGGAAATGATCTTCTCATCCTCGGCGGTCAGGCGCCCATTCGAATACGGGAAACGCCCGAAGCCGACCAGCTGACGCACCGTCAGGCGGGTAACGAAGTGATTTTCCTGGCGCAGAATCGCGAGAATCTTGGCAAGATCGGCGGATTTCGTCGTCGTCACATCAAGACCCGCCACCGCAATCGCGCCCGCGTCCATACGCATAAGCCGCCCAATCATCGTGAGTAGCGTGGACTTGCCCGCACCATTCGGACCCACCAGGGCCGTCACCCCGCCGTGCGGAATATCCAAGGTGACCGGGCCGATCCGCACCTCCGAACTGTAATCGCGGCGGGTGCCCTCCATACGGATCATCGGATCGGCGCAGCTCAGATCGGCCGCACGCAGATGCGGGGAGACCACCGGCGGCACCGGCGCGGGAACCTCAAGATGCGTGCCTGCTGTTTTCTTGCGGTGGCGCATTACAACCGCCCCTTTCTCAATACGACGACGAGGAACGTCAGGCCGCCCACCAGCTCAATAATGATGGAGACCACGCCTTCCGCCGAGAAAATATTTTTCATCACGAAGAAGCCACCCATGAGCACCGCGTAACCAATCACGGCGGCCATGGGGAAGAGGAAACGGTGATCGTAGGTATCCGCCGCCTGGTAGGTGAGGGTTGCCACGAGGAAACCGAAGAACGTCATCGGCCCCACCAGCGCCGTGGACACCGAGACCAGCACCGCGATAAGTGTGAGCGAAATGAGCAGCATCCGCAGGTGATTGACGCCCAGCGACACCGCCACATCGCGCCCCAGCGCAATCGCGTTGAGGGAACGCGAAATGAGGAGGAGCGCCAGGCCCGCCCCGAGCGCTAGCGGCAGCGCCGCCACGAACACATCCGAACGCGCATTCGCGATGGTGCCGAACATGCGCGCGGACAGCACATCAAATTCGGAGGGCGTGAGCATACGCTGCATAAACGCGGACAGTGAGCCCAAGCCAGTGCCGATAATAATGCCGATAAGCAGCATAATATGCAGGCTGCCGAGCTTACCGCGCAGCAGCCAGCCGTACAGCGCCAGCGCACACGCCACCATAATCGCCACCTGGATGAGGAAGGCCCGCACCCCGGTGAAAGCCACGAATCCGGCCACCCCGAAGAAGAAAATCGTGGAGGTGTGAATCACCGAATACAGCGACTCGAAACCCATAATCGACGGCGTAAGAATCCGGTTGGTGGTCACCGTCTGGAACGCGAGGGTGGCTAGCGACTGGCAAAAGGCCACCAGCAGAATCGAAAACACCGCCTCGGCTCGCATCCGGGTAATAATCCAGAAGCCCTCGCTTCCCACCGCCACCGGAATATTCCACACAAAATAGAGCGCGGTGAAAGCCACGCCGAGTAGCGCGATGCCGATGAGCAGCAGCCAGTAGCGCCGCCGCGCCCGCGGGGTCGCGAAGGCACCCGCGTGGCGGGGAGCTGCGCCCGTGGCACAAGATTTTTCGGGAGATTGTGGTACGACGACGCTCATGAGAGCCTCCGGCGCTGCCGCAGAATAAGGAAGATGAACACGGCCGCTCCCAGGGTGCCGAGGATCAGTGACACCGGGATTTCAAAGGGAGCGATGAGGGTGCGGGATACCAGGTCGCAGACCGTGAGGATCCCGGCCCCGAAAACGCACACCCAGGGGAGGTTGGAGCGCAGATCATCCCCGCGCAGCAGCGAAATAATATTGGGGACGATGAGCCCGAGGAAGGGAATGCGGCCGATCACCACGGTGACCACGCCGGTGGTCAGGGCGATCACCCCGGTGCCGAGCAGCACGATGAGGTTGTAATTCACGCCCAGGCCGGTGGCCACATCCTCACCCAGGCCCGCCACCGTGAGGCGGTCGGCCAGGATGAAAATAAGCACCGTGGCGATAAGAACGATCCACAGCGGTTCGTAGCGCCCGGCCACCACATTAGCGAAACTGCCCTGGAACCACACCCCTAGGGTTTGCAGGGTGTCAGTTTTGAGGGCGAAGAACGTGGAAATGGCGCTGACAACCGCGCCGAGCATAATCCCCACAATCGGCACAATCACCGAGGAGCGCAGCGTGACCCGGCGCAGCACCAGGAAGAAAATAATGGTGCCGATAAAAGCGAAAAGGATGGCGGCCAGCATCTGCTCGATAAGCGAGGTATGCGGGACCAGGAACATTACGACGAGCAGCCCGAGGCCGGCCCATTCGGTGGTGCCCGTGGTGGTGGGTTCCACGAATTTATTTTGGGTCAGCAGCTGCATAACCAGCCCGCACATGGCCATGGCGGCGCCGGCCAGCACCAGGGAGGCGGTGCGGGGGATGCGGGTGGCGAAGTACATGAATTCGCCACCTTCGTGCTCGGCGATATTGTAGGTGCCGGTGGTCATGGATAGGTAGACCAGGCCGGCCAGAATAATAATGCCGAGGGTCAGGGGCAGGGCGCGCAGCAGCCTGCTCGCGGTAGGTCTGCGTGAGGAAAGAGAACTCTGCGGTGGTGTTGTCATGGGCGTACATGCTGCGGGGGCCGGGTTCCCGGCCCCCGCAGGTTGGTTAGCCTCTAGCCTGAGCTACTTGGCGGCCTTGAAGGCCTTAGCCAGGTCGTTGAGGAATTCGATGTAGGTTTGCGGACCTTCATTGACGTAGGTATCCGCGGGCATGGTCAGGATCTGCTTCTTCTGCACCGCCGGCACATTGGCCATGGCGGGGGAGTTGGTTACCAGATCAGCACCGTGAGCTTCGTTGCCTTCGCCCACGCCGGCATCGCGGTCCATAATGAGGATCCACTCGGGGTTGGCCTGCGCCAGAGCTTCGTCGGAAACTTCGTCACCCTTGTGGTTCGAGGTTCCTTCACCCAGATCGAAGGCCGGGGTGAGGTTGAGGAGCGGGTAGAGCGGCCCGAGGGTACGGCCCACGCCCGGGGCGAGGTAACCCATCTTGCCACCGTTGGTGTTGATGGACAGCACCTTCTGGCCGGCCGGGTAGGCATCGCGCGCGGCGGCAATCGCGGCATCCAGATCCGCGTTGAGCTTAGCGGCTTCCTTTTCCTTGCCGAAGATCTTGCCCAGATCCTCGACGTCCTTCTTCATGCCGTCCATGAGGAGTTCGCCGGACTTATTGGCATCCGCATCCTGTTCTTCCTTGGGCAGCTTGATATTCAAGTCAATAATCGCGGCGTTCGGGGCGGCGGCCTTGATCTTGTCATAATGCTGGGCGAAGCGCTGGCCCACGATAACCAGATCGGGGTTGGCTGCGGTAATCGCCTCGAAATTCGGTTCGCGGTGGTTGCCGATATTCACGACCGAGTCATCCTTGACGTACGGATCGTCCTTCGGCATCACATCCTTGGGAGCCGCGAGGAGCTTGACGCCCCACTCATGCAGGGTTTCGAAAGTGCGGTTATCCAGGGAAACCACGCGCTCCGGATTGACCGGAACTTCCTGGGTGCCGTGCGAATCCGTAATCGAAACGCTGCTGGGGGCCTCCGAAGTGGCCTCAGCGGCGGGTTCCGAAGCGGCGGCCGAAGGGGAGGAGGTATCCTTGGCCGAGTCATTGGAGCAAGCACCCAGAGCGAGGGTGCCGGCAGCCACAAGCGCGAAAAAGCCGCGAACTGTCTTCTTCATCGTTTACCTTTGCGTAGAGTAAAAATACGTTAGGGAAGGAAGTCCTAACCCATCCATGAGTGTACTTATATGGGACACCTTAATTCAAGGCTATGTGCATAATGCGGCATTGTGCCAGTTACGCGCTGTGTATAGATCTTAACTAATGTGGCATTTTTTGGAGACACTGTCACGAAACAGGGTTTTGGGGTATCTGCGGTGCTGGCCCCTTAGGACCTCGGGCCGGCAGGCCGCGCGGTAGCGCGGCGGCGTCGTCGTGCTACTAACGTTCCCGCGGGTCGCGGCGGGGTAGAAGCACCTCGGCAGCAAGATGTGGAACGGATCTTGCCACCGAGGTGCAGTCGCTGTGGTGTATAGCCACTGGCGAGGGATAGTTATGCACCCCGTTGAGAATTCGGGAGGCCCACGCCCGCGGTACTACTCTTCAAGGTTACGCTACCGAAGGTTAGTGTGGCGGGAATGGCGCCCCGGGATATGTCACATCTGTGGATAACTCAACAAACGTTGACCAGACCCGGCGTGTTTGGCTCCAACGCGTCTAGCCCTGGCGCGCCCGGCCCTGGCGTTCTTAAACGCAGCGCCCTGGCCTGAGCGCACCTAGTCCCAGTGCTCTTCCGGGCGGGCGGGATCCTGCCACACGGTGTGGAACACGCCCTCGGTGTCGACACGGTGATAGGTATGCGCCCCGAAATAATCGCGCTGGGCCTGGATAAGATTCGCCGGGAGGCGTTCGGCGCGCACGCCGTCGTAGTAGGCCAGCGAGGAAGCGAAGGCCGGGATCGGCACCCCGCGCTGCGCGGCGAATACCACAATCCGGCGCCAGGCCTCGACCGCCCCGGAAATCTCGGAGCTGAAGTAGGGGTCGGCCAGGAGGAGCGGAAGATCGGGCTGGCGGGTGTAGGCCTCGGTGATGCGGTCGAGGAAAGCCGCGCGGATAATGCAGCCCGCGCGCCAAATCCGCGCCATCGCGCCCAGGTCAATACCCCAGGAATTCTCCAGGGAACCCTTGCGGATGAGCTCGAAACCTTGGGAGTAGGCCACCATCTTGGAGGCGTAGAGGGCCAGGCGGATATCCTCGATGAAGCGCTCGCGATCCTCCACCGTGACCTCGGTGGTGTGCCCGGGCAGGGCGCGGCCGGCGGCGCGTTCGGCGGCGTCCCCGGACAGGCTGCGCGCGAAGGTTGCCTCGGCGATCCCGGTGGCGGGCACCCCGAAAGCGGCGGCGTTTTGCACGGTCCAAGCCCCGGTGCCCTTCTGGGCGGCGGCGTCCGCAATCACATCCACGAGCGCGGCGCCGGTGGTGGCATCGCGCTGGCGCAGTACCTCGGCGGTGATCTCAATGAGGTAGGAGTCCAGCTCGGTGGAATTCCAGCGCTCGAAAACGTCGCCAATCTCCGCGGCGCTCATGCCCAGGGCGGTGCGCATGAGGTCATAAGCTTCCGCGATGAGCTGCATATCCGCATATTCGATGCCGTTATGCACCATTTTTACGAAATGGCCGGCGCCGTTGGGGCCCACGTAGGTGCAGCACGGTTCGCCGTTCTTGCGCGCGGCAATCGCCTCGAACATGGGGCCCAGGCGATCATAGGATTCGCGGGTGCCGCCGGGCATAATCGAGGGGCCCTTGAGCGCGCCCTCTTCACCGCCGGAGACCCCGGTGCCCACAAAATGCAGCCCGCGCGCGGAAATCTCCGCTTCGCGGCGCATGGTATCGGTGAAGAGTGAATTCCCGCAGTCCACGATAATATCGCCCGGCTCCATGAGATCGGCGAGCTCCTCAATCACCGCATCGGTGGGCTTGCCGGCCTTGACCATAATAATGGCCACCCGCGGGCGGGCCAGCGAGGCCACAAAATCCGCCATGGATTCGCTCGGGTAGAATTCCCCTTCGCTGCCGTGCTCGGCCATCACCCGCTCGGTTTTCGCGGCGGTGCGATTGTGGATAGCAACTTTGTAGCCGCGGCTGGCGAGGTTGCGGGCCAGGTTCGAGCCCATCACCGCCATCCCGGTCACTCCGATATCTGCAACGCCAACGGGCGGGGTGGGAATAGACATGCGGCTCCTTCTTCTACGACTTCTCAGAACGCCTGATTGAGGTTTCTAACGCATCTATTCTAGAGTCCCGCGCGCAGATCGTGGATGTGTGTTCCGTTCGCTTCCAAGGCGAGGGCGCGAAAAATGACAGCCGGATGAGAATCTTGTCATTTTTCCTCGAAATACGGTCGGTTTCGCGGGTGCTTGTTAGGGTGGCGGTATGAAAATAACACGATTCACGGCCCTCTTTGCCGCTGCTGCCACCGCTGCCGCCACCGCGCTGACCTTGAGCGCCTGTTCGAATGGCGCTTCCACCACCGCGGGTACCGACTCCACGCCCCGGGCCACCGCCACGGCGCCGGGCTCCGGTGCTGAGAGTGGGAAGAACGACGACGCCGCCACCGCCGCTCCCGCCACCTCTGCCGCGGCTGCTGGTGGGGCGGCGGCCCCGGCCGCGGGGGCGTGCGGCGCGGCGAATCTGGCAGCCAGATTCGAGCCCGGGGGTGCGGGCGGGGGCGCAGCTAGCGGTGCGGACAAGAGCGCGGCCGGCACGTATATTCTCACCCTCACGAATTCTTCACAGGCGGCCTGTACCCTGCATCCGGATGTGGACATCGAGCTGAAAGACGCCGCCGGGGATGGCGTGTCCGAGAATCTGGAACTGAGCTCCCAAGCTGGCAGCATCGCTCCGGGTTCCAGCGTGAGCTGGACTGTGGCGGTGGCCGATCCAGGGAGTGTGCCCGGGTGTGCGCCCGCTAAGCCTGCCACCCATCTTGAGGTGGATATCGAGGACGGCGGGGAGGATATTGACATTCCCGTCGATCTCACGGGCTGTCAGGATGATGATATCGACCTGCTGAGCGAAGTCCGCTAGCGGGGAATCAACCGGGGCGGGTGGCACAGTCACCCGCCCCGCGTCGTCGTAAAAAGTGTGCTGTGCGTAATGTATACGACGCCACATTTCTGCAATAGGCTGGAGTAAGAGACTCTGTCGGTTTTCAAGGGCTGTGAGGGGGTAGGTATGATCACCGTTTTTGATGTTGCGCGGTTTTTTATTCGGAAATCTCCTACGCGAAGCATTCCCGCTATTACCTTGCAGAAGTTGTGCTTCTATGCTTACGGGTGGTACGCCTACGAAACTGCCCGGCCCCTTTTCCGCGAACATTTTTACGCGATGAAGCACGGACCTGTCATATCCGACCTCTATTCGGCTCATGCTAAAACCATTGAGGTGACGGAAGAGCCGCTTGCGCGTGCCCAGGAGCGTCACGGTTTTTCACCTGCTGAGTTTTCTCTTTATGAAAAAGAGATTCTTGAGGCCGTGTGGGATTACTACAGCCCGCACGATAGGTGGGAGCTTCGGGATATGACTCACGAAGAACAGCCCTGGATTACTGCCTGGAATAACCGGGTAGAAGGAAGCGAGCGGGCCGATCTTCCTAGCTCCGATATTATCGATCACTTCATAGCTAAAAAAGTCCCGGAAGGATTGGAGTTGCCTGAGCGAGCGGTGACGGTTTTTGAAGAGGAACCTGTTGCCGATTTCGATCACGGGTCCTTCGTTGAGGATATTTTGGCGCTGTGTCGGGCATGAGCCTGTTATCGAAGCATGGCCTGGAGCTTACCCAAATTAGCGCAGGCCATGATCTTTCGTCTTTTTCCACGCTTGGCGATGGCGACTATCACGGAACCTGGCTGCGCCGTCATGCTCTGCGCGCGGATAGCGAAGATCTTTGCCGAGTGTGGGTGGTACTTCCGAAAAACAGCAACGTTCCTCTCGGGTATTTTTGTCTTTCCTCGTACTCGGTATTGTGCGATGATGTCCGGCGCAGAGACAAGTATTTCGATCCGAAAAATGGCGGGACCGCTGGCTCCTATAAAATGCATCCGGCTGTTTTGCTTGGAAAATTTGCTCTCGATGCTTCTTGTGCAGGGAAGCCGCCATTTGGTGTTCTCATGATGTACGGCGTTTTTTCTTGTTTCCTGGATAGCATCAGGTTTTCTAGCGCCAGGTATCTTGTCTTGCATACTGGCGATGACGCTTTAGTTCAGTACTATCGCAAAAAGTATGGTTTTAAACCAGCGGTACGCCAGGAAAACGACCTGATAACAATGTACGTGACTGGCCAAGAAATTCGCGATGCACTCGAAAAAATTGCGGCGGGTCTTGGCGCCTAACTTTTTGAGTACCTGCCATATTGGGATGTTGGCAAGGGGCGGGGCGGGTGGCACAGCCACCCGCCCCGCGTCGTCATCGTTCCTATGTAGTGACGTTCTTAGTTACCCAACGCGGCCGCAACCACGGCGCGCGCTTCCTCCTGGACTTGGGCCAGGTGTTCCGGGCCGCGGAAGGATTCGGCGTAAATCTTGTAGACATCCTCCGTGCCGGAAGGCCGGGCCGCAAACCACGCATTTTCCGTGGTGACCTTGAGGCCGCCAATCGCCGCGTGGTTCCCGGGTGCTTCCACCAGCTTCGCGGTAATCGGCTCACCGGCCAGTTCCGTGGCCGTGACGTCCGCCGGGGAAAGCTTGCCGAGCTTGGCCTTTTCTTCCTTCGTGGCGGGGGCGTCGATCCGGGCGTAAGCCGAGGAGCCGTAGCGTTCCACCTGCTCATCGTGGAGCTGGGAGGGGGACTTGCCGGTTACCGCGGTGATTTCTGCCGCGAGCAGGTCGAGCACAAGCCCGTCCTTATCCGTGGTCCACACCGAACCGTCCTTGCGGAGGAAGGAAGCGCCGGCGGATTCTTCCCCGCCGAAGCCGATCTCGCCGCTCACCAGGCCGGATACAAACCACTTGAAGCCCACCGGGACCTCCACGAGGGTGCGGCCAATGCCGGCCACCACCCGGTCGATAAGCGAGGAGGACACCAGGGTTTTCCCGACGTTCACCCGCTCGGACCACTGCGGGCGGTGCGTGAAGAGGTATTCAATGGCCACTGCGAGGTAGTGGTTGGGGTTCATGAGGCCGGCATCCGGGGTGACGATGCCGTGCCGGTCGGAATCGGCGTCGTTCCCGGTGGCTAGATCGTAAGGAGCGCGGCCGCTTGCATCCGGTTCCATGCGGTGGAGCAGGCCCGCCATCGCGTAGGGCGAGGAGCAATCCATGCGGATCTTGCCGTCCCAATCCAGAGTCATGAAAGGCCAGGCCGGGTCCACTTCGGGATTGACCACGGTCAGGTCAATGCCGTAGCGGTCTGCGATTTCCTGCCAGTATTCGGCCGAGGCGCCGCCCATCGGGTCCGCGCCAATGCGCACGCCCGCCGTGCGGATCGCCTCGAAATCAATGATGGTATCCAGCGCGGTGACATACGCATCGCGGAAATCATAGGTGCCCACCTTCGCGGCCGCATCCTCATAGGGCACGCGGGCGATGTTCTTCCACCCCGCGGCGATGAGCTCATTGGCCCGCGCTGCGATCCACTTCGTGGCATCGGTATCCGCCGGGCCGCCATTGGGCGGGTTGTACTTGAAGCCACCATCGCGCGGCGGGTTGTGGGACGGCGTAATAACAATGCCGTCGGCCAGGCCCGGGCCGTCCAGGCGCAGCGCGTGCGGGGCGCCGTTCGCCTCCAGGATGGCCAGCGAGACCGCCGGGGTGGGAGTCCACGAGCCGCGAGCATCCACCCGCACATCAGCGCCGTTGGCTACCAGCACCTCGATAGCGGTTTTTTCCGCCGGGAGGGACAGCCCGTGGGTATCACGGCCCACGAAAATGGGGCCGTCATAGCCTTGCTTATTGCGGTAGTCCACGATCGCCTGCGTGGTTGCCGCGATATGGGCTTCATTAAAGGCGCCATCGAAAGCTGAGCCACGATGGCCGGAAGTTCCGAAAACCACCTGCTGGAGGGGGTTAGTCGGATCGGGTTCGATATCGTAATATGCCGCCACCAGCTCATCAACATTGATGAGATCTTCGGGGCGGGCCGGGGTTCCTGCGCGTTCGTTCATACATTGAGTATCCCACGAATTGCGCTCCAATCGCGGGACTTGTTCCGCGGGTGGATAACATCGCCGTTGCTGCCGTGCGTACGGCTGTGTTCGGTGCCCTGCGTGCGGCTGTGTTCGGTTCCCTGCGCACGGCTGTCCGCGGCTTCTGTGGTGCGCGCGAGTTCTTCGTGGAAATTCCCCCAGTGCCCGGCGCGCGCGGCCAGTGGAACTTCCTCGCCGGGAGCGACCGGCCCGGGCGCGGTGGAACGTTTCCCGCGGGTGGCCGGCCCGCCGAAAGGCGCACCACCCAGGGCTTCGCGGCCGTGCGGGCTGAGCCATCCGGAGGTATCCGGGCCCAGCGGCACGATCTGGTTGGGGTTCACGTCCAGATGAACCCGGTAATAATGCGAAGTGATGTGCTCAAAATCCACGGTGTCCCCGAAGCCGGGGGTCTGGAAAAGATCGCGTGCGTAGGCCCACAGCACCGGCATCTCGGTCAGTTTCTTTTCATTGCATTTAAAATGCCCGTGGTAGACGGCGTCGAAACGCACCAGGGTGGTAAAGAGGTGCACATCCGCCTCGGTGATGTGATCGCCCATGAGGTAGCGGCGCTGCTCCAGCAGCTCGGAAATATTGCGCAGTGCGGTAAAAAGGCGCAGGTAGGCGCGGTTATAGGACTCCTGACTGCCGGCGAAACCACAACGGTAGACGCCATTATTAATCTCGGTGTAGATATAGCGCATGAGCGCGTCCATGGGCTGGCGCAGTTCCGCGGGGTAAAGATCTGGGGCACCTTCGCGGTGAAAATCGCGCCACTCGGTAGAAAAATCGAGCGTCATCTGCGCAAAATCATTTGTGGCGACGGCGCCGCTAGCAAGATCCACCAGGGCTGGAACAGTAATTCCCAAGGAGAAATTCGGGTCGCGGGCCAGGTAGGCATCGCGCAGGAAATGAATTCCGAGCACCGGATCCACTCCGCCCGCATCGCGGTCAAAAATCCAGGACCGCTCATCGTGGGTGGGGCCGGGGATGCCTAGCGATATAGCATTTTCCAGCCCGAGCAAGCGGCGCACAATCAGCGTGCGATTCGCCCACGGGCAGGCGCGCGCCGCGATGAGGCGGTAACGCCCCGGCTCCACGGGGAAGCTGGTGCTGTCGCGGCTCACGCGCGTGGTGATATAGCGAGCGTCGCGGCTGTAGCCTTCGCCGCGGCGAGTAAATGTTGCTCCGATGGTCATTTCGCCTCCCTGCGCGTTGGTGAGTATTGGGTGTTGATCGGGGCATCGGTTGCTGATGAGCCCTGATCGTTGAAGAATATATCAGATTGGGTGGGCGGGGGCCAGGTCTCCGCGCGCGGTAAGTCGGGTGAAGCGTATAGGTTAGAATATAAGTAATGTAAGTCACTGCATATGCAGTGTGGGACTCGCGAATCAAAGGCGATACGGAGGAGACTTGCGGCAATGACGGTAGACGTGATCGGGCTTGATTTCGCATATAAAGCCCAGCAGGAACAACGCATTATTTTTTCGGGCGCCACGGCGAGCTTTTCACCGGGCCGTTTTTACGCACTCATGGGCCCTTCCGGTTCCGGCAAAACCACACTCTTCCGCATTCTTGCCCGCGAGTTAGAACCTGACGCGGGAAAAATAGTCATCGCAGGCAAAGACCTTGCCAGCATTCCACCGCGTGAATTGCGGGCATCAGTCATGTGCCGGATTTTCCAGGACTATCTTCTCATTCCGTTTTTATCACCCCTCGACAACCTTCTTCTAGCGGCTGAGATCACCACGGGCCGCTCAGGTAAAGAAGATAAAAAACGTGCCCTTGAGCTTTTAGACCGCGTGGGGCTAATAGAGCACGCGTATAGGAACGTTGATTTACTCTCCGGTGGTGAACAGCAACGAGTCGCTATCGCACGAGCATTAATGGGCTCGGCACGAATCCTCCTTGCGGATGAACCCACCGGGGCGCTCGACCGTGACAACACTGAACATATAGCTCTTTTACTCGCTGACCTTGCTCACGAAGAGGGCCTTATTGTTATTGCGGGGACTCACGATAGCCAGTTCGCTGCCCATGCCGATGCCATTGTTCGCATCAGTGAGCATCAGCTGATTCTGGAGTCATGACCATGGGTAAACAGCGCGTCCTCCTCATCCTAAAAATGGCGGGGCAGCGTTCTTTCGCTACCTTGCGAACCGCACTCCTGGCGCTTATTGCCGTAGCGCTAGCGGCCACGGTGGCCGCCTGCGTATCCGCACATGGACGTGCGGTGGAACGCGGTGCTACGGCTTCGTTTGGCTCGTATTTCCAGCAAGTGACGGGAAATGCCGCAGTGCAAAGCTATATGGAAAAGCTTGGGAGCAGCGGGCGCGCGGTGGCCCTTTCCCGAACCCGGGCGAATCTTCTCTCTGCACAAACCCAAAGCGCCACGGTTGCTGATGTGACTATGACCAGCGGCCCGGCAAACATCGGAGTATTGCGCCAGGGAAGTTATCCGGCGCGGCCGGGGGACATCTCCATCAGCGTGGAAGCTGCCCGGCAATTAAACCTGAGCGTGGGTGATGTTCTTGAACTCGTCGATACTCAGGTCGCAGAAGGGGATAAGACCGGAACCGCTGCGGAATTCCGGGTGAGCGGCGTGACCGAAAACCCCGCCTCCATTCGGGAGCTAAGCGGCGTTGCATTGACAGATAGCTCGGAGGTACTCGGTCAAGCCGATGTGTGGCTTACCAATGAATCGTTGGCGCCGATTGAAGTTGAGCTTACCCGCGGTGGCGGGCAGGCGACGACGGCCGCGGTAACGTCGGCACGAATGGGCGCATACACACTCAGCAATCAGGCTATCCCACCGCAATTGGCATGGTTTATTGGCTTGGTGATGCTCAGCGTGGTGATTGTGGCTCTCTACGGATCGGGCCGGTCGCGAAGGCGTGAGATCTACCGGATCCTCCTTTCTCTGGGTGATACCCGGTGGAAGGCTTCCGCAACAACGTGTGCATCCGCCACCGTGACCGCCCTGGTCGGAGGGATTCTCGGGTGGGGTAGTGCTGCCGCTGTACACGTGAGTTTCGCAGGGGCCCTCGGAGAGTATGTCGAACAGCGCTGGGAAGAACCGGAATGGGGAGCCATTAACTCAACAGCGGTAGCGGTGCTTCTTCTCATGCTTATCGGTGGTGTGCTCGCCGCTGGCACGACGGTTTTCTTCGAGGCGCGCCGGCACCGCAGAAAACTGCACGGTGAGATATTTTCACGGCGGCTGTTATTGGGGATTGGGATTATCGGCACGGTGCTCGCCGTAGCTTTCGTCGCAGCACGGCAACTGTATATCTTCCCTTACGGGCACTACGCGGCGATGATTGCGGGTGCTTTGAGCATTCCGAGTCTCGCCTACGCACTTCAGCCTGGAAGCCGGCGTTACCCTGTCACCGCGCGCTTGGCACAGCGAATGCAGAAAATGGCGTTATTGGGTATGGCTGTGGTTTTTGTCCTTTCCTATTACGCTTCCCTCTACGCGAGTAGTGTGGCGGTGCTAAGTAACTGGACTAGCCGTCAGGTGAGCGGCGAAACAAGTTATCTCTCCATCACGGGTGCTAATAAAAACGCGGTCGATAACCTGATGCAGCGCTACCCAGAAATCTCGGAGCGCGCCGCTATTTTCGGTGACGTAGCAACACACGACCGGATGTATAGAATTGTGGATTCGGCGGGAGCTCCGTGCATTAAAAGCGCATCTGATCTTGGTGATTGCCCTACCGCGGCACTGGACTTGGTCATGGTCGCTTCCGGTGGGCTTCTTGACCGTGGGTACGTTAACCACGCCCCGGCTTCTTTCGTTTCCGAAAGTGGGGCGACGACGCTACTCGGAATCGCGCTCTCTGACGGGCAGGTAACCGGGACCTTTACGGCTGATGGGCTCATCGCGGATGAGCGCCTGGAAAACAACGTGCTCAGCGGTTTGATTCTCCCACCCGATTCTCCGCTACTCACGCAGTTAGGCGTGGGGGAACCATATTCGTACACGGTTATTATTTTTGGCTTCGGAAGCTTTTCTGATGAAGTCCGCGACGGTATCCGCTCCACGGTTTTATTGGAAGCGCCCTTCGCGTTCCTTGTTGATCCAGATGAACCAGGAATACGGCAATTGAAGGCACAAGCGGTAGTGCGCCAGCTGCTGGCCCTGTTGGTAGCTCCCGTCGTGCTGCTAGCAACAGTGACGGCCGTAGTCTCTGAACAAACGACGGAACGCCGGCTCATTGAGCTGGGCGGCGGAGGGAATCGCGCTCGTTGGCGTTTGGTGGCGCCGTTGATCACCAGCTACGTGCTCAGCCTTGGCTCCGGGGTTGTTCTTGGCCGGTTGGCCGCAATGGACCGCCTGCCCTTCACGTATTCTCCGGTGACGCATGACTATGGATGGTTGTGGGCGCTCACGCTCGTGGGGTTGCTTGCCGTACTTCCGGCGCTGCGATTGGGAATCCGACCTTTCGCAGAAAATGTGAACCGCCGGTGAGCTCCCTAGCGTATCGCTTCATGAGAACTCGCTCTACCTGGCTCTACCCGAGCGCCAGCCCGGCGAAGAACGCTGCGATGCCGAGGATGAAATTCCCGAGCAGGAGGCTGATGCAGGCCCAGTAGCGGCGCTTTTCGAAGAGGCCGAGGGCATCGGTCATCGCCGTCGAAAAAGTAGTGAAACCACCCAAAAAACCGGTGGTGACGTAAAGACTGTACGGACCGATCCAGGCGGAAAGCGCCCCGCCGCCGGTCACGAGCCCGAAGAGGAAACAGCCGATCACATTCACCGTGAAAATCCCGGCCGGCCACGTCGGCTTGAGCCGCGCGGTGAGGAAAGAATCGAGAATCCCGCGGCACAGGGCACCCAGCCCGCCCGCTAGACCAAGAAGCAGGAGCGTCATGCCGCATCACCGCCCGCGCGCCGGCATGTCGGGAGGAAGTGCCGACCCAGCGCTCGCCCGCAGGCCATCCCGGCAAACGCAAGCAGGAAACCACCGAAAAGAGTGCCTCCCGCAGCCAGCCCGGCCAGGCGCGCCAGCTCGCTTGGTGCACCGCTGAGGACCTCGCCGGTGGCCAGGTGGGAGCTGAGCGCCACGAAGCTCGAATAGGTGGTGAAACCACCGCAGAAACCGGTGCCGAGCAGCAGTCGCAACCGAGCCCCGTATCGATGCCCGCCCGTGGTGAAGAAGCCGGTGATGAGGCCGAGGAGGAAAGCCCCCGCGAGATTGACGATAATCGGCGCCGCCACGCTCGGGACGAGCGCGCGTGCTACCGTGCCGGCCCCGCCACCGAGGAACACGAGGAGCAGCCCGGTCGCGTCCCGATAGAGTGGGCGCGTTTTATCCGTAGAAGTAGACCCAGATGTAGCCGTGTTATTTTCCCTCCTCGCGCGCGGGGGCTTCGCCGGGTAGCACGGTCACGTAGCCGCCCTTATCGCTAGCAATATGCCAGGTGCCCCCGAAGGTTGCGCTGGCCCAGTCGAGAATCTGCTGTGCATCCCCGTGGTTAGCCTTCGATTGGGGCGCGAAGACCACCGCGTTCGCCCCGGCATTCCCGCGGGTTCCCTCCCAGTACACCGTATTATTCGGCACCAGGTAGGCCAGCATATGAATATCGGTAACCACGTGGGAACCATCCGGCACCGCGGCCAGGGCTTCCCGCGCGCCGGCGCGCTCCTCCGCGCTCGCTCCGTTGTAACGCCCCTGGATCCACCAGCCCACCGCGTTGGTGCGGGTACCGACCAGCGTGGCAATCACGCTGGCGGCCAGCGCGAGCGTGATCAAGCCGCGCTTGATGTGCCCGCTGCGCGTCGCACGTTCGCTGCGCGTAGTGCGTTCGCGGCCCGTGGCGCATTCGCTGCGCGGGGAGCACTCGCCATGCGTCGCGTGCTCGGCATGTCCACGCCGCGCCCGAAGCCATACAGAACGCTCCAGCCGCCCCAGCCCATCGAGCAGCGCAATGGTGGCAATCGGCATGAGCACGGCGGAATAATGCCAGTCCAGGCCCCAGTAGAATTCCACGTTTCCCGTGAAACGCCAGGCCAGGGTCGGGAGCATAAGCAGAATCCACGGGCTGACCAAGCCCACCACTCCGGCGCTGCCCAGCAGCACCGCCAGGGTCATCAGCTTCGTAGCCGCGCCGGTGAAAAGCCCGGCATCGCCCGTGAGGCGATCCGTGTAATCCCAGGCACCGTCCGGATTGAAAGCCGGCAGCAGCACCCAGATAGAAAGTACAAACCACACCGCGCCCCATATCGCCAGGCCCACCGCCCAGCGCCCCGCAGGGCTCGCCCAGAGTGCCTGAGCTCGCGCGCTCCGAGTTTGCGCCGCCGTGGCGGCGCCGTCGTCGTTCTGCTCCGTTGCGCCGCAGACCGCCCGCCTCTGCGCGAAAAACTCCGCCAGTAGCGCGGCTACGCCGAAAGCGATCAACGTGAGGCCGAGGTCTTCTTTGACGAAAACGAGCGTTCCGAGCGGGAGCGCGGCGCGCCGGTAGCGACCCTCCACCCAGGCCGTCAGCCCGTAGGCGAGGAGGGGCACCGCGAAGGCGATCTCGTGGAATTGCGCGGCCACCGCGGCCGACAGCCCCCAGGACACCGCGTAGAGCAGGCCGAAAGCGGTCCCCACCCCTGCCCCGCAGCGTGCCCGCGCCAGGCGGGTGAGCGGAATCGCGGAGATCGCGAAGAGCGCGTTTTGCACAATTAGCAGGGTGGCGCCGCTGGGCCACAGCGCGAAAATCGGGCCGAGCACCACGAGGATGGGATGGAAATGATCGCCCCACAGGTTGAAACCAGGGCCTTTAATATCCACGATGGGCGCTTCGAGATGCGCGTAACGCTGGGCGAGCTGCGTGAAAATGCCCAGGTCCCAGGAGGACGTCTGCATAGAAGCCCACTGGTGCAGCGAAAAAGCGGTAAAAAGAATAAAACTAAGAAGCGCAACCAGGTAGGGAACCGGGTCGGTGCGCAGCGGGCGGTACCAGGTCGCGGTGCGAGCCAGCGTCATGCGGTGCGGCACCGGCATGCGGCGCGATACTGCCGTGCGGCGAGTCATCATCATCCGTTTCTCACCTTCCGTCCGTGCCGTCGCGAGCCACCACCACATAGCCGGCATCCTCGGTGACAATATGCCACTGCCCGCCCACTTTCGCGGTAATCCACGCCACCACCTGGGCGCCGTCCCCGTGGTTGAGCCGGTTGGAAAACACCACCGTGTCAATATGCGCGCCCCCGTAGCTGTGCTCCCAGTACACGGTATTGCCCGGCACCACGTAGGCCATCATGACCACGTCGGCGAGGATATGCCGCCCGGTGCCGGCCGCCGCCACCGCCGCGCGGGCACCTTCGCGCTGCTCGGCGGTCTGGGAGGCGCCGTAATCGGAAAAATACACGTATTGCTGGGTATTGGAACGCCCCGTGAGCCAGGAGCCGAAGCCGTTGGAGGCGGTGCCGAGCACGCTGGAGCTCAGCGCAAGGGCGAGGGCAGCCGCGGCCAGGCGGGGGCGGCGAGCCAGCACGCCCAGGGCATCGCGTTGCGCGGGTGCGGCCGCGGGAGCTTCAGATTCTTGCGTCTCCGGTGGTGGTACGACGCCGCCGCGCGCACCCGCCCGCGCGAGCCCATCGGTCAGCGCTACGGCGATCATCGGCGCGAGCACCGCCGAATAGTGCCACAAAATAGTCCAGTAATAGGGGTTATCCCCCACGAAACGCCAGGCGAGAGTGGGGAGCAGCAGCGCCGCCCACGGGCTGCGCAGCCCCACGATTCCCAGGGCAGCCACGATATAGCAGAGGGTGCCCCAGCGGTTAGGCTCGAGGAGCATGCTCGCCAGGTCGAGGCCTTCGCGCACCCGCCCGGCGTAGTCCCACTGCCCGGAATTATTGAAAGCCGGGAGGATAACCTGGGTGGCGGCCAGGAACCAGGCGGTGCCCCAGGCGGCCAGGAAGGCGCCAATGCCGGCCAGTTCGCGCGCCCCGCGCCAGCTGAGCAGCGCCACCAGCACCCCGAAGCAGGCTACCGTGAGGCCGAGGTCCTCCTTGACGAAAACCAGCAGGGAGATGAGCACGGCGGCGCGCCGGTAGCGGCTCTCCAGCCAGGCGGTTAGCCCGAAAGCGAGCAGGGGCACCGCGAAGGCTATTTCGTGGAATTGCACCACGAGCGCGGACGTGAGCCCCCAGCTGGTCGCGTAGGCCACCCCGATGAGGGTGCCCGGCACGGAACCCACCCGCGCCCGGGCGAAACGTGCGATGGGATACACCGAGATCCCGAAGAGTACCGCTTGGAGGGTGAGGAGGCTCAACCCGGAAGGCCAGAGCCAGAACAGCGGCCCGGTCAGCAGCAAAATGGGATGGAAATGATCGCCCCACAGGTTGAAGCCCGGGCCTTTAATATCCACGATGGGTGGGAATTGCCAGCGGGCGTACTGGTCGGCCAGTTGGGTGAAAATACCCTGATCCCACGACGGGGAGGAGAAGTTCACCCAGGTATACCAGGAGAAGAACATGTACACGGCGAAAGCACCCGCGGCCAGGAGCAGCGCCGTCGTATCACAGTGCTTGCGCGCCCACGCGAGTACCGCGCGCGGCGCCCACGCGCGCACCGCTGCCGTTCGTGAACGTGCCCGCGCCCCGCGCGCGTCCAGCTCCCGCGCCGGCCCGCCGCGCATTAGATAATGTCCTTCTTCTGGAGGTGACGCAGCGCGAACCAGCCGATGGGCACCCGCGCCCAGAAGGTGAGCAGGCGGTACAGGATCGCGGTGGAGAAGGCCACCGAATACGGCAGGCCCGCGATGGTGAGCCCGCCGGTGAGAGCCGCTTCCACCGGGCCGATACCACCGGGGGAGGGCACCAGGGAGCCCACCGAATTGGAAACCAGGTAGGTGATCGCCAGGGTGACCACCGGCAGGGTCTCCCCGAAGGCCGCCAGGGAGAAACCGAAAGCCGCCACGAAACTCACCGTCATGAGAAGGGAACCTCCGAAACCCGCGAGAATCCGGGACGGGTGGGTGGCTAGCCACACCACGCGCGGCCACACCTGCTCGATGGTGGGGCGCACCAGCTCAATGACCTTGCGGCGCAGCGGGCGAATGAAGTAGACGGCCGCGCCCAGGGCTGCCACCGTCGCCACGATGAGCATCACGGAGGTGCTCGGGATGGAAAGATTCCCGAAGTCGCCGGTGAGCAGCCCGAGGGCCAACAGCAGCAGCACCGTGGTAATAAACTGGGCGATCTGCACCAGAGATACCGTGGCCACCGCAACCGGGGTGGCCACCTGGTTGCGTTGCAGGTAGCGCAAATTGAGGGCGAGCGGCCCGATGCCGGCCGGCATAACCAAGCCCAGCACCGAAGCGGCGATCTGCACCTCGCTGGTTTCCCACAGCGGCAGGCGTTCGGCTGTGTAGGCCTTCAGGCACAGTGCCGCGCCCACGTACGTTGCGAAACTGGCGATAAACGCGGCGAGCATCCACCACGGGTTGGCGTTGCGAATCGTTTCTTGCAGCTCGGTGAAATTAATGGAGCCGAGCAGAATAAAGATGGCAAGCACCCCGATGACGATGGTAATAATCGTCTTCGCGGAGAATTTGCGCAGCTGGATGGTCTGGGTGGCGGTGCCAATATCCTGCGGGAGGACCTCCAGGAGCACCTCGCGCATGCGCTGCACGCCCTTTTTATCCTCGAGTTCGGCCAGGGTTTGCGCCGGCATAATGGTGCGCTGGATCGTCGGGGCCACCGAGGAGAGCCGGTCGCGGGAAATGCAGCGCAACGCGGAAGCGACGGCACGTTCCGGGCCCACCGCCACCGCCTGGAGCAGGTACAGCTGCGCCAAATCAATATGCCGGGAAAGCTCATTAGAAGAAAAACTGCCGTTGCGCCAATGGGTGATGAGGGCTTCGTCTCCGCGCACCGCGACCACCCCGGCGCGGATATCGTGGTGGGTGAGCCCGCGTGCGTGCGCGCGTTCGAGCGTGGACCACATGGAGTCCAGCGCCGCGTCGGAGATATCTTCCGGCTCCAGATCCGTGAGGGGAACGGCCTCGATATCAGCAAAAGCGACGACGGCGGACGCGCCGGCCGCCGCGTAATGTGCATCGCGCCGCGGGGCCACCCCGGCGTTCACCGCGAGGGCTTCCATGAGGAGGGTGCGTTCGGCAGTTTCCTCCACGTTATCCCCGGTCCGCTGGGTGACTTGGGTGAGGGTGGCTCGCTGCCAGGCACTGGCCAGGCGCCCGAGGACCGCGCGATCCGAGTCAATGAGGGCGGCAACGTAATGGGCGCCGTCGGCCAAAGTAACCACGTAGTGGCGGGAATTGACGTCCCCGATAAGCGGGCGGACCTCGTGGCGGGCCCGGGTGATGAGGGCGCGCACGTTAATATCGTCTTCCGGTTCGCCCAGCTGGTAGGCGTCCGCCGCGCTCGCGGGGAGCGCGCCTTCGCTTTCTGCGCCCGCATCGGCGGTGAAAGCGGCGTTGGTCTGCGCGCTGTGGCCGGTATCGCCGCCCGGCGCGCTATGCCCGGTGAGCGCCTCGCGCAGTTCTTTGAGAATCGCGGTATCCACATATCCGAGCGGGCCGGTTACGGGAACGGACCACGCGTGCATATCGGCGTCGTCGCCCGCATCCACGCGGATAATGCTGCGCGCGTCCAGGCCGGCGCGGCGAATGAGAGTGACGACGGCGGCGCCGGTGGCGCGGTCGGGCGAATCCCCAAAAGCGTAGAGCGCGAAATAGCCGCAGGCCATCCCCACGAACACGGTGGTGAGCGCGCCGGTCAGGGTTTGGGCGCCCTGGAGCACGGACAGCACCAGCACGATTCCCAGTGCCCACCAGCCGGTGCGCACCAGCCGGCCCTGGCGTTCGGAAGCGGCCACCACCAGGATGGTGGCGATAATCGAAACGTAGGGGAGCATACCCACGGCGGCTTGTTCTTGGATGGTATCCGAGAGGTCGATGGTGATTTGGGAGGTGGGCATGAAACGCTCGAAAAGCCACAGCGAGCCGTAACAGATGGCGAGTGCGCCGGCCATGGCCACCAGCGCGGTCACGAGGGTGCGCCAGCGCCGGTAGCGGATGATATCGAAGAAAAGCAGGAGGGGGAGGAAGAGTGAGACGAGGCCCTCGAGCACGTTAATGGGCATGGAGAAAATGGTGCGGAGGGTATCCGGGGCGGCGTTGGCGACGTCGTGCGTGACGGCCACGGTGGTGGTGTAGCCGAAGCGGGAGATGAGGAGCATCCCGGCGATGGCCAGGGTGAAGAGGATGCCGCGCAGCAGGTTGGCGGGGCGGCGGGTCCAGCGCGCGATTTCGTCCACGAGGAGGACGCGGTGCACGGCGGGTTCGGCAGGTTCCGCGGGTTCGGCGGGGAAAGTTTCCGCAGGCGCCGGTGAAGCGGTGGAAACGGAAGCGGGTGCTTCGGGCGCGCTTACCGCAGCCGGGGAGGCTTCTACCTCCCCCGGCTGGACCGGGCTTGTTTCCTCGTTGTGGCGCACCAGCCCAGTCTAGTTGATAGGTATTAGTTTCTCCTGTGACCCGGCGCGGTTATTCGGTGGGCGCGGTGCCGGTCGCGGTGTGCGTGCGGCGGTGTGCGCCCAGCGATTCGGAGCGGCACTACTCGGCGCGGCGCAGCCGCAGCGAATTGAGCACCACGATGACCGAGGAGGAAGCCATGGCCGCCGCGGCCAAACCCGGCAGGATAATCCCGGCCACCGCCGCCGGAATGGCGATGAGGTTATAGCCGAAAGCCCAGGCTAGGTTCTGGCGGATAACCCGCAAGGTGGCGGCGGAGATGCGCAGCGCTGCTCCCACATTGCGCAGATCGGAATTGACGATGGTGATATCGGAGGCGGCTTTGGCCACGTCCGTGCCCGAGCCCATCGCGATGGAGAGGTCCGCGGCGGCCAGAGCTGCGGCGTCGTTCACCCCGTCCCCGACCATCGCAACCCGCCGGCCCTCCGCGCGCGCCGCTTCCACCACGCGGACTTTTTCTTCGGGGAGGACCTCGGCGTGCACGATCTCGATCCCGGCGGCCCGGGCCACCGCGCGCGTGGTGGCCGCGTTATCCCCGGAGGCCAGAATCGGGGTGAGGCCCAGGTCTTTGAGCTCGGCGACGGCCGCGGCGGAGGTGGGGCGCAGCTGATCGCGCACCGTCACGAGGGCGAGCGCTTCGCATGCACCGGCTTCGCGTGCCTCGGTTTCGCGCCCGGCGGCTTCGCGCGCGTTCCCCTCACGCCCGCGCGCCGCGCCGTCGTCACCTAGGCGCGCCAGCATCACCAGGGACGCCCCGCCGCTCGCGGCTTCTTCCAGAACGTTTTCCCACTCGGAGAGATCCACTCCGGCCTCCCGCAGTGCCCGCGGGGACGTCGCGTAGTAGCGCTGCCCGCCGATGGTGGCGCGCACGCCCTGCCCGGCCAGATTCTCAAAATCGGTGGCGGGGGCGAGCTGCAGCCCCTCTTCACGCGCCCGGGTCACAATGGCGCGGGCGAGGGGATGCTCGGAATAGTTTTCCACGCTCGCGGCCAGGGCCAACGCTTCTTTCGCTTCGTTGAGCGCGTATTCTTGGTGGGCGGTTTCTTTGTGAGCTGCCTCTTTTTCAGCCGCTTCTTTTTTGGTGGCTTCTTTTGTAGCGACGACGCCGCCAGCCGCGCCATCGGCCCCCGCCGGCGGGAGAATCACCCGGTCCACGGCCATGGTTCCGGTGGTGAGGGTGCCGGTTTTATCCAAAATAATGGTGTTGACGCTGTGGGCGCTTTCCAGGGTTTCCGGGCCGTGGATAAGGATGCCGCGCTGGCTGGCCCGCCCGGAACCCACCATGAGAGCGGTGGGTGTTGCCAAGCCTAGAGCACAGGGGCAGGCCACCACCAGCACCGTAATGGCGGTCATGATGGCCAGGTCCAGGGGGTTACCGAGCGCCAGGCGCACCCCGAATGTCGCGAGCGCAATGAGGATAACGGCGGGCACAAATACCGCGGAAACCCGATCCGCCAGCGCCTGCACCGGGGCTTTCCCGGATTGGGCGCGGGTGAGGAGGCGACCCATCTGCGCCAGGGTGGTATCGCGGCCCACCCGGGTGGCCCGCACCCGAATCGCGCCAGCGGTGGTGAGGGTTGCCCCGGTCACCTCATCGCCCGGGCCCACGTCAATGGGGGTGGATTCGCCGGTGAGGAGGCTGGCGTCCACCGCGGTAGTCCCGGAGACCACCACCCCGTCGGTCGCAATTTTCGTACCGGGGGCCACGAGGAATTCGTCGCCGACGGCCAGGTCGCTGGCAGAAATAATTTCATCAACATCCGCTCCGGAGGCGGTGCGTACCCGGCGTGCGTCGTCGGCCCCTAAAGCGAGGAGGGACCGCAGCGCATCGCCGGCGCTGCGGCGCGAGCGGGTCTCCAGCCAGCGCCCCAGCAGGAGGAAGGTGACAATCATGGCCGCGGTTTCGAAATACACGTGGGAGCCGTGCGTGGCACCGGTGGCGAGCGTGTGGATGCCGGTCATGGACATGCGGTAGTCCGCGCCGCCGGCCCCGCCCCACAGTAGCGCCCAGATCGACCAGCCCAGCGAGGCCAGGGTGCCCAGCGAGATGAGCGTGTCCATGGTGGTGGAGCCGTGGCGCAGCGCGGCGGCGGCCGAACGGTGGAAGGGCCAACCGCACCAGAGCGCGATCGGGAGGGTGAGCGCACCGATGACCCACTGCCAGTACGGGAATTGCAGGGCCGGGATCATGGAGAGTGCCACCACGGGGATGGAGAGGGCCAGCGAGATCCAGAAACGGCGCCGCAGCGAGGCGATGCGGGCGCTTGCTTGGGCGTCGGCTGCTTCACGCGTAGCTGCTGCGCGGGCGGATTCGGCGAGCGTGCTCGGGTTGGTGGTGGCCGGGTGTGCGTCGTCGTGCGGATTGGTAGTGCCCGTGCGGGCGCCCGCGCCTGTAGTAGTGGCGCTCCCGGCCGTGGGGGTGAGGTCCGTGCGGGAAATGAGCTGGGCTTCGTAGCCGGCCGCGCTGACCTGGGCGAGGAAATCGGCGGTGCCCAGCTGCGCCCCGGTTTCGCTGAGTTCGAGGCGCGCTTCGTCGGTGGCGAGATTGACGGAGGCGCGTACTCCGGGCAGTTTATTGAGTTTCTTTTCCACACGCGCCACGCAGGAAGCGCAGGTCATCCCGGAAATCGCCAGGTTCACTTCGGCAACGGGCACGGCGTCAAGTTTTTCGGTCGCGGTGCTTGTGGTGTTGCGTGCGATGGGGTACGACGGCGCAGCTGCGGCCTGCGAGGGCTCGGACACGAAAAATCTCCTTACGTGGGCGCACTGAATGGGCCGCCGCGGGTGGTGGTCCGCGGCAGTGTTTGTCAAGGCAGCAGGTGCCTACATTATTTGTGCGAGCGGGTGGTGTTTAGCGGATGATCTCGGTCACGGTGTAGTCGCCGGCTTCGGATACCGCGGCTTTGAGGTCGTCGTCGGAAAAATCGTGCGGGGTGTACACGAGCACCGATGAGGTGCCTTCCGGGTTTAGGGTGACGAGCACGCTGTTGACATCCGGGAGAGCATCGAGTTCCGCGCTCACGTGCTTGACGCAGTTTTCGCAGGTCATCCCGGTGACTTTCAGCTCGATAGTGCGATCAAATTCTTCTGTTGCCATGGTGCGCCTCCTTCTTCAGCCCCGAGGTGGGGTGCACCCGGTTTAACACGAATCCTGGCGGTGCTATTCCCGCATGGCTTGTGGCTCAGGAAACCTAGTAGCGTTCTTCTTCGCGCATCTGTTGCAGAATCTCGCTTGCTGTTGGCCCATCGGGCGTCGGCTCGGCGGGCGTAGAGGCAAGTTCAACAAGCCCCGGCCACGGAATTGTTGCTTCCTGTACTTCCCCGTTTTTCCACAGCCGCAGCAGCGGCGAATCTTTCTGCTCGAGTGGCTTTTTATCCATGTGTTTCATTGTATGGCCCAAGGAATCGCTTGCTTCGAATTCGCGATCGCTGCGCGGCTAGAGTGTGCGCCGTCGCCGTATTTACGCGCCCAACAGAGCGAGGGGGATAACGTAAATTCCGTCGGGGCGGCGGTATGCCTGGGCGCCGGTGTTGAGGACCATGAGCAGCGGGTCGTGTTCGGGAATTTGCTTGCGTAACCACAGCAGGTGCTGCACGTCATGCTCGCTAATCGCGTTGGCGAGTTTCACTTCCACCCCGGCGATTTCTCCGCTCGGGCCCTCAGCTATCAAGTCCACCTCGTGGTCTCCGTTGCGGGTTCGTAAATGGAATACGCGGGCCCGGTTGGCTTCGGCTGCGACTCGCACGCTCAGCGCGGCTAGGGACTCGAATAATTGCCCCAAGAACTTCTGCCCGCGCGCGCCCAGCAATGTGGTTTCGTTCAGATTGAGTAGCCGCAGCGCCAGTGCCGGATCAGCTAACTGGTGTTTCGGGGCGAGCTGCAGCCGCTTCAAAGCAGTGCCGGCGGGTGCCCAACCGGGGATGGGATCCAGAATCCACAGTGCGGTCAGGTGTTCCCGATACGTAATCGTGGTACTTTTTGCGGGCTGCGTGCCATCCCCACCGGTGGTGGCATCTAATAAATTCGCGTACGACGTTGTGAGGGAACTTGCCGCCGCGTACGCGGCCAGCCAGCGGTGCAATACTTCCGGGCGGCGCACCGTTGCCCCGTAATCGGGTAAATCGCGGTCGATAATCAACCGCAGATACGAATCCAGTAACTCTTGGGTTACTTCAGCGGATTTCGTCATGATCCCGGGGAAGCCGCTCCGGGCTATGGCGCGGCAATAATCCGGCAAAGCAAAATCCGTATGGCCGGCTATGCCTTGATTCGGGTTCCGGAGCAGTTCGCCGAAACTCACGCTAGGTTCAACAAGTTCGCGTTCGAATAATGCCATCGGGCGCAGCCGTAAAGAGAATACTCGTCCGGCTCCGCTGTGCAGCCCGCTGGCATCGAAAGGCATGGCTGATCCGGTCAGCAGGAATCTTCCCGCAGGTGCACCCCCGTCTACCTGGCGCCGCACAGAATCCCACACCGCAGGGACTTTCTGCCATTCGTCCAATAAGAGGGTGCCGGGCGGGACGGTGGTGAAATCTGGGTCCGCGGCCGCCACATACTGAGTTTCGGGGCGGTCAAGCAGCCATACCGTATTCGCGCGCTGCAAGGCGGTGGCGGTTTTCCCTACGCCTTTCGCGCCGTCAATCGCGATTGCGGGAACTTCGGGAAGTAATGCGTCTAGCCGCTTATCAATCGCTCGCTCATGGTAACGCATAGCCCTATCCTACCGTTAGCAGGCGCCCTACGCTACCATTAGCCGGATTTCTATCCTACTTTTAGCCGGACTTCTACGCTACCTTGAGCCGGATTTGATTGAGAGTTTTACGTCCTAACGCCCGCGCCGGTTCACAACCACGCGGTGAATAATCCACCCCACCGCGATCACCAGGCACACCACCGCCACGATCTTCGCGAAAATCCCCACGTAATCTTCCACGATGGTCCAATTCGCGCCGAGCAGGTAACCGGCGTAAATCAGAATCGTATTCCAGATCGCCGATCCCACCGCCGTCAGCGCGGTAAATTTCAGCATCCCCATATTCGTTACGCCGGCAGGCAGCGAAATAAGGGAGCGGAAAATCGGCACCATGCGCCCGAAGAACACGGTCCAACTGCCGTGCTTATCGAACCAGGCCTCGGTTTTATCCACGTCGGATTGTTTGGTGAGCGGGAACCACAGCAGAATTTTGCGAGTGCGTTCCCGCCCGAGCCAGGCGCCCAGCCCATACAGCAGCCACGCCCCCGCCAGCGAACCGGCGGTACACCACAGAATTGCGCCGATCAGCGTCATATTCGAGGTGGGCGAGGAAGCCGTGAACCCGGCCAGCGGCAAAATCACCTCGGAGGGCAGCGGCGGGAAAATATTCTCCAGCGCAATAAGAAGCGCCGCCCCGAACCCGCCGATAGCGTCCATCACACTGACCACCCAGCCTGTGATCCCGCCCATCGCGCCCGGGTCACCGCCCGGCGCAGGTGCGGTCGCCAGGACGCTCGTCCATGCTGCTACGTTCACGCTTCTCCTCTGGTTGCGAACGCCGCGAAGTGCGGCACATATGCCGTATTTTTTACGACGACGCCGCCGCGCTGCCGCGCGGCCTGCCGGTTACCTTAGCAGGCTTAGCTGGCTGCGGTCCCGGGCGTGTCCTCCAGGAAATCCACGAGGCGGGCAGCCAGGCCGGTGTACCCGGCCGGGGTGAGAGCAAGAAGACGTTTCTCCACGTCCCCGGGCAAACCCAAGCCCGAAATAAATTCCCTCATATCTGCCGCGGTGACCTTCCGCCCGCGGGTGAGAGCCTTGAGCCGTTCGTAGGGATCTTCCAGGTGTTCGGCCCCACCCAGGGCCGCCGCCCGCATGGCCTGCTGGATCGGTTCGCCCAGCACTTCCCAATTCGCGTCCAGATCCGCGGCGAGTTTGGCAGGATTGGGATCCACCCCGGCCAGCCCGCGCCGTAAATTATCGAGGGCCAGATAGGAATGCCCGAGCGCCACCCCGATATTGCGTTTCGTGGAGGAATCGGTGAGATCGCGCTGCATCCGGGAGGTCACCAGCGTCTGGCTGAGTACCCCGAAAAGCCCGGAGCTGATCTCCAGATTCGCTTCCGCATTTTCGAAGCGAATGGGGTTGACCTTATGCGGCATCGTCGAGGAGCCGGTCGAGCCCTGCGCCGCCAGGTTCTGATGGAAATAATCCAGGGAAATATAGGTCCACATATCGGTGGCGAGATTATGGGCGATGCGATTGACGTGCGCAATATCGTCGAAAAGATCGGCGAGCGCATCGTAGGACTCAATCTGGGTGGTGAGCGGATTCCAGCTCAGCCCTAAGGATTCCACAAAATCGCGGGCCAGGTCCGGCCAGTTCGCCTCCGGAACCGCGGTGGCGTGCGCGGAGAAAGTCCCGGTGGCCCCGGAGAATTTCCCGTAGTATTCCGCGGCTTCCACCCGGCGCAGGGAACGGTGCAGGCGGTGCGCGAAAACGGCAAGCTCCTTGCCGACGGTGGTGGGCGAGGCCGGCTGCCCGTGCGTATGGGCCAGCATGGGCAGCTCCGCGTGCGTGCGGGCCAGATCGCTCAGATCCGAAACCAGGCCCCAGGCGCGCGGCAACCAGCAGCGGCGTACCGCATCGCGCACACCCAGCGCCCAGGCCAGGCTATTAATATCCTCCGAGGTGCAGAAAATATGGACCATTTCGCGCAGGTGGCCCAGCCCGCCAGCGTCCATGCGCTTCTTGATGAAGTATTCGACAGCCTTGACATCGTGCCGTGTTTCCGCCTCAATGGTGGCCAGCTCGCGTGCCGCGGCGTCGTCGAACTTTTCAGGAAGTGACCGCAAATATACGACGGCGCTGCCGGGCAACGCCCCCACCCCGGGAATCACCGCGCGTTCGCACAGGAAAATCAACCATTCGACTTCCACGTGAATCCGGTAGCGGTTGAGCGCGGCCTCGCACAGGTAGGGCTGGAGCGGGGCGGTGGCGCTGGCGTAGCGGCCATCTAAGGGGGATAGCGGCCCGGAAATATTCGGGACGGGGGTGGGTTCGGAAGCTGATTCTGGCGCGCGCTGCTCACTCATGGCTCTATTCTGGCAGATCCGCGCCCGGCTGGCAGAACCGCGCGGGCACATACCGCTGCGTCCGGTGCCCGTTGGTGGCTGGGAATGCACGCCCGCCTGGCAGAACTAGAGGTAGGGCCGGGCGGCGGCCAGCGTTTCCGCGCCGTAGGAACCGCCGAAAAGTGCGGCGTGGAGGATGAGGATGTGCAGACTGTGCAGGCCGATACGGTGCTGCCACCCGGAAGCGAGCGGGGATACCTCGTTATAGCCGGCGTAGATTTCCTCCGCGAACGGCGCGCGGAAAACCGTGAGGGTGGCCAGGTCGGTTTCCGCGTGTCCGCCGTGGGAAACCGGGTCGATGAGCATCCCGCCGCGCTCCGTCCACATCACATTGCCGCTCCATAAATCGCCGTGGAGCAGGGCGGCCGGGCTGTGCACCAGAGCCGGCTGAGGGCTATCGAAAGTTCCGTCGCGCAGGCGCTCGCATAAACGCTCCAGGGCGTGGGTGCCGCTCGCATCCAACGCACAGTTATCGCGGGCGGGGCCCAGGTAGGGCTCGATGCGATCCGCGGCGTAAAACTCCCCGAAGCTGCGGGTGGGGAAATCGGCGGGAACCACCGGCAAATCCCAGGAGCCGAGCCGGATCCGGCGGGATCGGTCAGCGGTGGATGGGGCTGCTTTTCCGGGTTCGGCCGGGCTATCCGGCGAAATCGTGTTGCTGGCCGGGATCGCGCTGCCGGGAGCCTGCCCGAAAATCCGGTGCCCGGAGGGATCCCAGGCGTGAGTGCGGGCCAGGCGGGCCCCGAATTCCCGCGCGGCCAGCGCGGTGGCGCGCACAGAGCGCAAGCGTTCTTCACGAATAACACCGCGGTCATGATCCGCGGCGGTGGACAGAAGGGGCACGACGGGCGCCCCGCCATGCGGCGTGGCCTCGGCCAGCTCCGCCAGCGAGAGCGCCTCACCCCAGATCTCGGCCGGATCGCCGGTTTTCACAAAGGTCTCCATACCCGCATCCTACGGCGCCCCGTGCCGGGCGGCGCACCGTTCCGGATAAAACGGTGCGGGCGGACGGGGTGGGACGGTGCGGCGGACATGGCGCGGACGGACACGGTGCGCAGTATGGAGCCGCCGGTGCGGCGGACACGGTGCACGGCGCGACGGTGCGGCGGCGCGGAACGGCCCCGGGGTGGCTCGCGGTGATGGTGCACAATAGAAGAATGCAATGGTTCCGCCCCGAATTAGCCGATCTGCCCAGTTACGTCGCCGGGAAACGCCCCCGCAACGCCGATAGCGTCAAGCTCTCCAGCAACGAAGTTCCTTTCCCGCCCACCCCGGCGGTGGCCGCCGCGCTCGCGGCCGCGGTTGCTCAGGGCGGGGAGCTCAACCGCTATCCCGATATGTCCTGCGCGCAGCTCACCGCCGCGCTCGCGACCTACGAGAACTGGGATCCGGCCGGCATCGTGGTGGGCAACGGCTCCACCGCCCTCATCGAAAAATTCTTGCAAGCCGTGGTCACCCCGGGTGGCGACGTAGTCAGCCCGTGGCGCTCCTTCGAGGCATACCCCATCGCCACCATTGCCGCGGGCGGGCGCTTCGTGGGCGTGCCGCTGCGCGCGGATGGCACCCACGACCTGGACGCCATGGCCGCCGCCATTACGGACAATACCCGCGCCATCCTCCTGTGTTCGCCCAATAATCCCACCGGCACCACCATTCCGCACGCCGAGCTAGCGAGCTTCCTCGCCAAGGTTCCCGCCCGCATGCCGGTGCTTCTCGACGAAGCCTATATCCACTTCGCTCCCGCGGTGGGCGAAAGCCAGGCGAGCCGCGCCGTCGTACAAAACGGGAAGGAACTGGCGCGCCAGTACCCGAATGTGGCGGTGGCGCGCACGTTTTCCAAGGCGTTTGCGCTGGCCGGGCTGCGGCTGGGTTACCTGCTCACCAGCCCCGCGCTGGCCGAGCCGCTGCGCCGTATCGCCACGCCTTTTGGCGTGAATCGTCTCGCTCAGGTGGCCGGTCAGGCGGCGCTCACCGAAGCGGATACCGTGCTGGAACGCGCCGCGCAGCTCGCCGGCGCCCGCGATGAGCTGGCTGCCCAGCTCGCGCAGGCCGGCTGGCACACGCCCACCTCGCACGCGAATTTCCTGTGGGTTTCGGCGGCGGAACTGGACCGGCACGGGGTGAGCGCCGCGCGTTTCGAAGATGCCTGCATGGATGCCGGGGTGCTGGTGCGGGTACTCGGCGAGGGCGTGCGCATCAGCGTGGCCGAGCCGGAAGGCAGCACGCGGGTGCTCGCGGCCGTGCGCGCGCTCGGCGAACGCAGCAGCTAAAGCCGCGCCAGCTAGACCAACGGTGCGGCCGTTCCACACGCGCCGCGTACCAACAAGCGCCGCGCCAGCTAGAACACTTCTTCGGCGGCTCGCCGCACCGTAAACCCGTGGCCGGTCAGCTCTGACCAGCAGGAAATCCCGGCGTATTGGTCGGCGGTGCAGGCGAAACCGTGCGCGGCCACCACGCTGCCGTAGGGTACCTCTTTGGCGGTGCTCACCTGGGTGGAACACCCGGCGGTGGTGGTGCCCGTCAGGCCCACGGTGTAATTAGCCGGCTCGCCTTCGCAGCCGGGCGGCGACACATAGTCATAGGTGAAAATCGTGCAATTGGCGGCTTTTTCGTCGAGGGAGCAGCGCACGTTATTCATCGGGGTGGTGAAAGATTCCAGGCGGGTGGCCTCCGGCGGGGCGGGCCGCACCAGTTTCCACCACTGGCGCGAGGCCGCGAAAGATTGGAAATCCGCCGGTGCAGCAATATCGCCGAGCGCCGTGCTCAAGCTCAGGGTGTATTCGGCCCCGCAGCTGGAGGAGAGGGTCCGCAGGGCCTCGGTGAGCAGCGGGGCCTCCGCGGTATAGGTGCCGCCCGCGGCCGCCGCGGTGGCGTAATCAGCCAGGGTTGCCGCCGCGCTCTCCGGATTCGGGCAGGAGCCCGAGCTCAAGTCGTGGACCTGTTCGCGCAGCTGGGTGAGATCGGCGGAGGCGCTGCGCCCGGGTTCGGAACCGGCGGCGGTGGGCACCGGTGCGGCGGCGTCGTCGCCAGAAAAATACGAAACCCCCACCAGGGCGAGCACGCCCGCGAGAACGGCAGCGGCGAAAAGCAAGAAATACAGCGGCCATCGCGCCGGGCCGTGCGCGCCGTGTTTCATGCGTACTCCTTGTGCTGGGGATTGTCCTCCTAGGTTACGGCACCGCGCGCCGTGCGTCATCTTAGGTACGACGGCGCAGCTAGAGTGCCTGCCCCACGCGGCCCCGCCGTGGCCTTCGGCTAGCGCCCACCCAGGGCGGCGCGCAGCACGGGAAGAATCTGGATATCGCCGGGCAGCCACTCCACGCTATCGAGCTCCGCGGCGGTGAGGACGCGGGCATCGCGGTGCGCCGGGCCGAGGGTGATTTCCCCGAAGGGCCGCGCCAGCCACACCATCATCCGCAGCCCGGCGTTATGCTCCCCGGAACTGAGGTCCCAGGAGCCATCCGGGCTATCGGGATTGGCCAGCTGCCGGCCGATATCAATACCGCAGCCCAGCTCCTCGGAAATCTCCCGGTGCAGGGCCTCGCGCGGGGTTTCCCCAGGTTCCACTTTGCCGCCGGGGAATTCCCACAGGCCGTCCGCCCATTCGGGGTAGGAACGTTGGGTGGCCAGCACGCCGCTGGGATTGGTGAGGTCGGCGACGAGGGCCGCGCCCACCACCAGGCGGGGCGCAGATTCGGATTCGGATGTCATATCGGATACCTCCTCGCCGCCCATATTAATTCCTGGGGTGGGCGGTGCGGATATGCGTTCACCTTGTGAGTGAGTTCTGCCACCGGATAAACTGGCCGCGCATTGCCCCTCCCTACGGGCGCCGTTCACGCACCGTCCCCGCGCGTATCCGCACCGCTCCCATGTTGCCGATCACAGGAGATCACCATGACCCACCACTGGAGTTCTGAGGCGCTTTTCGGCTCCGGGGAGTTCCTCGCGCAATCGGTTAACCGCTCGTTGATTGCCTGGTCCGCGGAGCAGATCGCGGAGGGCGACAGCTTTGAGCTGTGGGCCTGCCCGGATGGGGCTGGGGTGCTCGGGGGCAGTGCGCGTGGCGATAGGAGCGCAGAACAGCTCGGCGTCAAGCGGCTTTGCGCCCTCACGGTGGACCCGGGCGGTATCCCGGCCGCGGCCATTCCCACGCGCGCCCATCTGGCCGGCTATGCCGCGTTGCGCCTGAGCGGCGTGCCTTCCCACCGGCTGCGCGAGGCCCTGCGCGGGCAGCTCCTGGTGGCGCGTCGTAGTGGCTCCGGTGAACTGAACGCTCTGACCGGGGTGCAGATTGCCGGGATGATTGATGATCTTTACGCGGGTGCCCGCAAGGAAAAGCTCGGGGTCACGTGGAACGGGGATGCGCCCGCGGTGGCACTGTGGGCGCCCACCGCCCGCCAGGTTCGTATTGCGGTGACGGGTGCGGGCGACGGCGCTGGTGCGGGGCCCGCTGGCCCCGTCACTGGCGCCGCTGCGTGCACCGCTAGCCCCGCCACGTGCGACGCCACCCGCGCCGCCGCCTCGCGCACCACCACGCACGCCATGACCCGCGATGGGCTGGGTATCTGGCACGCGCATGGCACCCCGGCCTGGAAGAACGCCAGCTATCTTTTCGAGGTCGAGGTTGTGGAACCCCGGGCGGGCACCGTGGTGACCTACCGGGTGACCGGCCCCTACGCGGTGGCCCTCACGGTGGATTCCGAGCGCGCCGTCTTCGTGGATTTAGGAGACCCGGCCTACCATCCAGAGCTGTGGCGCACTGCACCGCAGCGCACCCTCACTAACCCGGCCGCCCACACCATTTATGAGCTGCACGTGCGCGATTTTTCAATGTCGGATCCCACCGTGCCCGAGCACCTGCGCGGAAAATACGGTGCGTTCACGCTGCCGGATTCGGCCGGGATGCGCCACCTGCGCGCCCTGGCGGCGGCCGGGATGACCACCGTTCACCTCCTCCCCACCTTCGATATCGCCACTATTCCCGAACGCCCCGAGAACCAGAAGATCCCGCGGATCCCGCCGGCCGCCCCGGATTCCCCGGCCCAGCAGCAGGCCGTGAGCGCGGTGGCGGATTCCGATGCCTATAACTGGGGCTACGATCCGTTCCACTACCTGGCACCGGAAGGTAGCTACGCAGTAGAGCCCAATGGCGGGGCGCGCATCGAAGAGTTCCGTGCCATGGTGGGAGGGCTGCATGCGGCTGGCCTCGGCGTCGTACTAGATCAGGTCTACAACCACACGGCCGCAGCGGGCGGGGCGCCGGCCTCTGTCCTCGATAAAGTGGTGCCCGGGTACTATTACCGGCTGGACGCGCGCGGCACCGTCGCAACCTCGACGTGCTGCCCGAATGTGGCGACCGAAAATCTCATGGCGGAAAAACTCATGGTCGATGCGGTGGTGCTGTGGGCCAAGTACTATCGCGTGGACGGTTTCCGTTTCGACCTCATGGGCCACCATACGCGGGCAAATATGGAGGCGGTGCGGGCAGCTCTCGATGCCCTCACGGTGGAGCGCGACGGTATCGACGGCGCGCGTATCTACCTCTACGGGGAGGGCTGGAATTTCGGGGAGGTGGCCGATAACGCGCGTTTCCGCCAGGCCACCCAGCTGGAGCTGAACGGCACCGGGATCGGGGCCTTCAATGATCGCCTGCGCGATGCCGTCCACGGCGGCGGGCCTTTCGATTCCGATAAACGCCACCACCAGGGCTACGGGACCGGCCTGTTCACCGACCCGAATGGCAACAGCCCGTGCTCTCCGGAGGAGAATCGCGCACGCCTCGGGCACGCCACTGACCTGGTTAAACTCTCCCTGGCCGGTGCCCTGCGCGATTTTCGCTTCCGCACCCACACCGGGGAGTGGAGAAGCGGCGCTGAGCTGGATTACGGCGGGCGGCCCGCCGGTTTCGCCTCCCAACCCCAGGAAGCCGTCAACTACGTGGACGCGCACGATAACGAAACCCTGTGGGATATTGGCGCCTACAAACTGCCGCTCTCCCTGTGCACCGATGACCGCATCCGGATGGCGCTGCTCGCCCTGGCTACGGTGGCGCTCGGCCAGGCCCCGGCTTTCTGGCACGCGGGCACCGAGCTGCTCCGCTCGAAGTCCCTGGATCGGGATTCCTATAATTCCGGGGACCATTTCAACCGCCTGGATTTCTCCGGGCAGAGCAATAATTTTGGGGTGGGCCTCCCGCCCGCCAGCCGCAACGAAGCATCCTGGCCGGTCATCCGGCCGCTGCTGGCGCGCCCCGAACTGCGCCCCAGCCCGGAACAGATCACCCGCGCGAGTGCCATTGCCCGCGACCTGCTGCGCCTGCGCCATTCCAGCCCGCTCATCACCCTGGGAAGCGCGGAGCTCATCCGCGCGAAAGTGAGTTTCCCCAACGGCGGGCGGGGCGCCACCCCTGGCCTCATTATCATGCGCATCGACGACACCGCCGGCCCGGATATCGACCCGCAGCTCGCCGGCATCATCATCGCCTTCAACGCCTCCCCGCGCCCCATCACGGAAAAAATCGAGGGCGTCACGGAAACCTATGAGCTTTCGCCCATTCAGCTTCATGGGTACGACGACGCAGTTCGCGCCGCCGCGCTTATCAGCGGCACCGTTACTGTGCCAGCGCGCTCCGTCGCGGTCTTCCTGCTGAATGCCGCCCGCTGACGGTGGGATCCCCGGGCAGCCAGAAGCGCAACGGTGCCTCTTTATTTCGGGAAATCCCGATGCGGGGACCCGCCCGGTAGGGCAGCGGCGCCGGCGGCAACTCCAGCCACAGCGCCCGCCCCGCCAATCCGGCGGGAGCGAGCACCCCGCCCTCCGCATCCCGCACCGTCAGCGGCAGCCCGCTCATGGAGGTATCCAAAGCTAGCACCTGGCCCAAGTTGCCCGGCCCGCGCGCCAGGCCCTGGCGCGCGGGCGGAGCGGCCCCGGGCCGGGTTCGGCGCCGCAGGGCTTCCTCCAGCCCGGCCACGACCTCGCCGGCGCGCAAAAGTACCGCGCTGGCCTGGCCATCCGTCCCGCAGACGATATTGCCGATGCGATGGATGCCGTAGCTGAGATAGACATAGAGGTGGGCGGGTGGCCCGAACATGACCCGGGCGCGCGGGGTGGGCCCGGCGAAAGCATGCGAGGCAGGGTCCTCCGCCCCGAGGTAGGCTTCCACCTCGGTGAGGCGCACCGCCACGGTGCCGTCGCCCACCACCGCGCCCAGCAGCAGCGGGGCCAGCTCATCAGCCGGCCGGCTCAGATCCGCGACGCTTGCTGACACGATGCCTGCAGCCTCCTAGGCGTCGTCGCCCATACCCTCGAGGTTGGAAAGAGCCTCGCGAATCTGCGCGGCGCTGGCCCGCAGGGATTCCAGTTCCGCATCCGAGGGCTTCATATCGATCTGCCGGATCGCGCCGCGCGCCCCCACGATGGTGGGCACGGACATGCACACCCCGGAAATCCCGTTCCACCCGGTCATGAGCCGGGAGACGGAAAGCACCACGCGTTCGTCGCGCAGCACCGCCTGGATAATCCGGGAGGCCGCCAACCCGATGGCGTAATTCGTGGAGCCCTTCCCTTCGATCACTTCGTAGGCGGCGTTGATGACGCGGTCGGCGATACCGTCGAGGAGTTCATCGGTGACCGGGCCGGAACGCAGCTCCCATTCGCGGATCGGCACCGTGGAAATCGATGCCATCGACCACATGGGAGTCTCGGAATCCCCGTGTTCGCCGCACATATAGGCGTGCACATTCGAGGTCGCCACGTGGAACTTCTGCGAAATGAGCTGGCGCAGCCGCGAAGAATCCAGCACGGTACCGGTCCCGAAAACGCGCGCGGGCGGCAGCCCGGAGATTTTGAGGACGGCTTGGGTGACCACGTCCACAGGATTGGCGACGACGACGAAAATCGCGTTGGGGGAGAGCTCAACAAGTGGGGGAACAATGGAGCGCATCATCGCCACACTCGCGCCCGCAAGGTCCAAGCGGGACTGGCCCGGCCGCTGGCGTGCCCCGGCGGTAATGACGATAACATCGGAATCCGCGGTGGCCTCTACGTTATCGGTGCCCTCAATTTTGGCGGTCGGCATGAACTGGCCGCCGTGCATAAGATCGAGAGCTTCGGCATGCACTTTTTGTGCGTTGATATCTTGGAGAACAACATGCCGGGCCACGCCTTTAATGAGCATGGCGTAGGCGAGGGAGGTGCCCACCGCCCCGGCGCCAATAATAGAAACCTTTGAGCCTTCAGTGCGCTGGTCAATCATATTTCATTATTTTAGCCGGTGCGGGATGCGCCAAGCCGGGGCTACGGGCCGTTCGCCGGCCCGCGGCACCACCGTCCTGAGCTGCCCCGCCCTTAGCTGACCCGCACCGCCGTGCGCCCGTAACGCTGACCGGCCAGCAGCTCGCGCCCAGCTGCGGGAACCTCCTCCAGCTCAATAACGTGGGTGAGGGAATCGAGCACGCCCGTATCCACGTGCTCGGCCAGCAGCTCCCAGGCGCGCAGGCGCAGCTCGCGCGGGGCCCGTACCGAATCCACCCCGGCCAGAGTGACGCCCCGCAAAATAAAAGGCAGCACCGTGGTGGGCAGCGCGGTTCCGCCGGCCAGGCCGCAGGCGGCCACCGTCCCGCCCCAGCGGATTTGCGCCAGCAGATTCGCGAGCACCTGCCCGCCCACGGTATCCACCCCGCCCGCAAAGCGGGCCTTCTGTAGCGGCCGGGCGGAAGGTTCCTCGAATTCCGAGCGCTCAAGCACCTCGCTGGCCCCGAGCCCGCGCAAGAAATCCCCGAAGCGCTCCGCCCGCCCGGTCAGCGCCACCGGCTCATAGCCAAGTCGCGCGAGGAGGTGGAGCGCAATACTCCCGACCCCGCCGCTCGCCCCGGTTACCACAACGGGGCCGGCCTTCACCGCGTGATCACTAAGCGCTAGCACGCACAGCGCCGCCGTATACCCCGCCGTTCCCAGGGCCGCCGCCTGCGCGGCACTAAAAACTTCCGGCACCGGCACGCAGGCCTCCCCGGGCACCAGCAGCTGCGGGGTGTAACCCCCGTGCCGGAATTCACCCAGGCCCGCCCCGTTCACACTGACCAGCTGCCCCGGGCGCACCGGGCTATCCGGGCCGGCCTCCCGCACCGTCCCCACCGCGTCAATACCGGGAATAAGCGGGCTGACCCTAGCCACACCCCGATCCCCTTTCAAGCACAGCGCATCTTTGTAGTTGAGGGAGGACCAGGAAATATCGAGGAGAACATCGCCTTCCCCGAACGGAGCTGCATTCGCTCCACCGGCCTGAGTATCGAAAGTGAGCGTGGGCGCGGCTGCGTCGTCGCACCGCACAAAAATAGTAGCCATGCATTAAGCGTACCGGCGCGGCACGCGAGGTGCTTTTACCGCTACTATCTGAAGTAGACCCGGCGCGTGAGCCGGGCACAAGGCGCAGATAGGGCCGGCCGCTACTTCCACGCATTCGCAACGATGGCGGTCCCGCCCTATCCTGGCGGAAAGGTGATTCATGATCAACATTAAAGAGGCGGTGGATTCTTTCACCTCCTGGCAAGAAGAGCTTTATGTCCACCTGCATCAGCATCCCGAACTTTCTATGCAGGAAAAAGAAACGTGTGACACTATCGACGCGGAACTGACGCGCCTCGGGTACGCAACGCAGCGGATCGGCGGCGGCGTCGTCGGTGTGCTGGAAAACGGGGAGGGGCCCGCGGTGCTGTTCCGCGCCGATATTGACGGGCTCCCGGTCAAGGAAGCGACCGGGCTCGAATACGCATCCACGCAGACGCGCACGGACGCGGACGGCAATGAAGTCCCGGCCATGCACGCCTGCGGCCACGATTTCCATATTTCTTGCGCCCTGGGCGCGGCCCGTATTTTCGCGGAAAACCGCGAGGCCTGGGCCGGCACCTATATCGCGCTGTTCCAGCCCGGGGAAGAAACCGCGGCCGGGGCGCGCTCCATGGTGGCCGACGGCCTGGTCGATAAGATTCCGGCGCCGGATGTGGCTCTGGGGCAGCACGTGCTGGCCGGGCCGATGCGCGCGGGGCAGGTCGGCACCCACGCCGGGGCGATTCTTTCCACCGGCGCTTCCGTTAAGGTGACGCTGCACGGGAAGGGCTCGCACGGCTCCATGCCGCATCTGAGTATCGACCCGGTAGTGCTGGCCGCCGCCGTGGTGACCCGGCTCCAGAGCGTGGTGGCGCGCGAAATTAATCCCTTCAAGATGGCGGTGCTGACCGTGGGTTCCATCCACGCCGGAAGCAAATCAAATATTATTCCGGACACGGCCACCCTGCTTATTAATATTCGCGCGTACGACATGGACGTGCGCGAACAGCTCCTCGATGGCATTAAGCGCACCGTCACGGCCGAATGCGAAGCGGCCCGCGCCCCGCAGGCACCGGAATTTGAGATCTACGATTCCTACCCGCTTACTAATAACGACGACGCAACTACCGCCAAGGTCACCCAGGCATTCCTGGCACACTTCGGGGAAGAGCGCGTGATGGACTGCGGCGAAGTATCGGCTTCCGAAGATTTCAGCGTGATCCCGGACGCCTTCGGGATTCCCTACACCTACTGGGGCTTCGGTGGTTTCGCGGAAGGCGCGCCCACCTACCCCAATCACAACCCCGCCTTCGGGCCGGTTCTCCAACCCACCCTCGCCACCGGCACCGAAGCCGCGGCCGTTGCCGCGCTCGCCTGGCTGGCGCGGGACTAGCGGGACCACATTTCCACGATGACAAAGGATAAAACTATGGCTACCACCAATGGCGCAAAGGCGCCGGCCGGTACGGCGCAGGCTGGCACGGCGCCGGCCGGTAACCCGCCGCAAGAAACCGGCTACCGCGGCACCGAAAAACTGCTGTGGGGCATCGTCCTCGCGGTGGTGACCTTCTGGCTGTTTGCCGGAACTGCCGCCACCGTGGCACCCAATATTATGGAGGACCTCGGTAACGTGGACGCGGCCGGGATGAACCTCGCGGTGTCCATTACCGGCCTGTTCTCCGGCCTCTTCATGGTGCTCATGGGCGGCCTGGCCGATAAAATCGGGCGCGTACGTATTACCCTCCTCGGGATTGTGCTCAACGCAGCCGGTTCGCTGCTGCTCATTTTCGCGGCCGGGGGCGTGGCGCTGCCGCTGCTGCTGACCGGGCGCGCGATCCAGGGCCTGGGCGCGGCCTGCATTATGCCGGCCTCGATGGCCCTCGTGAAGGCCTACTGGGATGGCCCGGCCCGCCAGCGCGCGGTGTCCATGTGGTCGATTGGTTCCTGGGGTGGCTCCGGCCTGGCCGCGATCTTCGGGGGCACCGTGGTGCAATTCGTGGGCTGGCGCGGAATCTTCATCGCCTCGATTATTATTTCCGTGCTCGCCTTCCTCATGATCCTGGGCACCCCGGAAAACCGGGTGGAAAGCACCGGCCCGCGCAAGAGCTTCGACGCCATCGGCCTGGTGCTCTTCATCGCCGGTACCCTCGGGCTCATGATCGTGCTGCTCTACGGCTCGAAACTCGGCTGGGGCAGCGCGGCAACGCTCCTGCTCACCGCGCTCGCGGTGGTTTCTTACGCGCTCTTCTTCGGGTGGGAACGCAAGCAGGCGAACCCCTTCATTGATTTCGCGCTTTTCAAGAACACCACCTTCACGGGTGCCACGATCTCCAACTTCCTGGTGAACGGCACCATCGGCATGCTCATTATTAGCCAGCAGGTCATCCAGCTGGCCGGGCACAAGGCGGACGGCTCGCTCTACACCGCGTTCGATGCCGGCCTGCTGTCGCTGGGCTACGGCGTGTGCATTATCGCCTTCATCCGTATCGGCGAGAAACTCCTCCAGCGTTTCGGGCCGCGCAAGCCGATGATCTGGGGCTGCCTCATTACCATCGTGGCCTGCGGGCTGCTCATGACCACGCACCTGCTTATCGGCCAGTACGTGCTCATGGCGGTAATCGCCTACTGCCTCTTCGGTCTGGGCCTGGCCTTCTACGCCACCCCGTCCACGGACGCGGCGCTCTCGAACCTGCCGGCGTCCCAGGCCGGTTCCGGTTCGGGTATCTACAAGATGGCCTCCTCGCTGGGTGGGGCGATCGGTACCGCGATTTCGCTGGCGGTCTTCTACGGGCTGCAGGGCGCCCCGGTGCCGGACGTGATCGCGATGTCCGGGCGTACGGATAACTCCTCGATTCGCCTGGCCGCGATGGTCGCCTTGGGTGTTTCTTTGGTGTTCTTGCTGCTCGCCATTGTTTCTATTACGACGACGGTACCCAAGGGTGGGGGCTCTGCCACCGCGGGTGCTTCGGCTCCCAGCGCGGCTCCGGCCCCGCAGCTCGCCCCGGACGACGAGCGCCAGGAGATTATCGCGCGCCTGTCCGAGCTGCCGCTGCGCGATCTCCAGCGCTTGGAGCGCCAGCTGCTCGTGGACGAACTCTCCGGCTTGGACACCAAGGCTTTGCAGGCCCTGGTGGAGAAGCAGAAGGCGTAGTTCTTCGCGCGGCGCGCTCGCGGAGCGGGTGCGCGGGCGGCGGGTGTGACTGCCGCACGCGTAGGCATATTTACATAGGTGTGGGTGCGTATTGCAGATCTCTGCGGTGCGCACCCACACCCCGTTAATGCTGATGTGCTTTCGAAGCGGTCCAGATTCCTCACGTGGCAATCCCGATGATGGTATTTTCCCACTGACCTCAATAATCACATCACACCCTGCGGGGGAGGCATGTGTTTTCAGAGCTGTAATGCATATGTCGTACATGCGAAGTACAGCTCAGAAAAATACCACCCGCCCGGTAATCTTCGATGGATGAGGTGTGAATTTTGGGCGGTCAGCCTCGCGCAGTCAGCCGCGCATACTCCGCATTGCTCACCGGCTCAAGCCACTCGTTGGAGGTATCCGTGCCGGGAACTTCCACAGCGAGGTGGGAGAACCAGCTATCGGGCGCGGCCCCGTGCCAGTGCTTGGTGCCCGCCGGAACGTTGATCACATCCCCGGGCAGCATTTCTTCCACCGGCTGGCCCCAGGCTTGGTGGAATCCGCGGCCGGCCACGCAGATAAGGATCTGGCCGCCGCCGCTGGAGGCGTGGTGAATATGCCAGTTATTGCGGCAACCCGGCTCGAACGTCACGTTGTACATGGGAACCTGGCTGGTGGAAACCGGCGCGAGGTAGCTCTGCCCGATGAAATACTGGGCGAAACCGTCATTGGGTGCACCGATGGGGAAGAGGCATTCGCGCGCGTGGCGTTCCTTGGCACTTAGCGTATCCGTGCCAGGATTGGCGCCATCACTACCATCCGCACCCGCAACCTCGGTGTCAATACTCCACACGTCCTTCGCCAGATTGAAAACCGCCCAGGCCTTCGGCCAACCCACATACATGGCCGCATGCGTGATAATCGCAGCGATCTCCTCCCGGGTCACCCCGTGATTCTTGGCGTTCTCCAGGTGATAGCGCAGCGAAGAATCCGTGATCCCGGAGGCCATGAGAGCCACCACCGTGACCACGCACTTCATTTTGAGAGATAGCGCGGGTTGATTCCACACCCGCCCAAAAAGAACATCGTCATTGAGCTCGGCAAAAAGCGGGGCAAAATCTCCCAGCTGGTCACGGCCCGCGGTTTGGGTAATCTTCTCACTCACCTGAGATCATCTCCTTCACGTATGGCCGACGCCTTTGCCCAGCCAAAAACAGACTACACCCCGGCGCATCCGGTCTCGGGTGCGCCGGGGTGTAGGGGCGAGCCTTAGTGGCCCGGTCCGTTCATAGGTGCGTTACTTGCGCCGGTGGCGTTCCAGGGCGACGCCGCCGCCCAGGCACAGGGCACACAAAGCGATCACGCCCATGATCTTCGCCAGGGTGCTCAGCTTAATGCTCCGATCCCAGCCGCTCGCCGAAGCGTCCGCATTCGCACCGGCAGCCGCCTGGTTACCCTGGCCCGCCACGCCATTGGGCATGCCAACGAAGGCGGAACCGGAGGGCGTGCCAGCACCGGGCGTGGCACTCGCCGACGGCGTAGCGGAGGGGGCCGCCGCTTTCCTGGCTGCCGGCCCACCGGCCTTCGCCGGAGCGGGGGAAAGGGGGCGCGGTGCCCCGCCGCCACCGGACTGCGGTGCGCCAACTACCTGGGTACCCGTGAGGGTGGCTCCGCCACCGGGGCCGAGCGGTGCGTTGCCGCTCGGCGGCAGCACCTTTGCCCCGGGATTCTCCGGAAGTGGGGCGGGCGCGGGCGGCCCGGCCGGGGTTAGCGGCTTATTTCCGGGATTATTTCCCATGCCGGGGATACCCGGCTGCGAAGTTGGTTTCTGCGTGCTAATATCCCCCGGGGTTCCAGGTGTGGCCGACGGTTGCGGTGCGGGAGTGGCGCCCGGCGTGGGCGCACCACCCGGATTAACGGTGCCGCCCGGGTTGCCACCAGGGTTACCTCCGGGGTTGCCGCCCGGATTCGGCGTGCCGCCGGGGTTGCCGCCCGGATTCGGATCCGCGGAGGGATGATCCGCACCGCCCGGTTCGGGAGCGGCGGGATCGCCGGGGATGCTCACGGTGCCCTGCTCGTAACCGGCGATCGTCTCATCCCCGACCAAGAACACTAGGCGGCCCGCCCGATTGGCCCCGCCCGCGCCGGAAGCTTCCGGCGCGGCTGCGGCGTCGTCGTACCACACCCGCAGCACGTACACGCCCGGCTGCGTGAAGGCCCAACCGGCGTGCTGGTGCGTGGGATCGGGCAGGTCAAGGGCTGTGCTCGAGGCGTCGAAAAGCCGATCCACGTTCCCGAAGCCGCTCAGCGCGTAGGCGTGATACTGCGCGCCCGCCGGAATCGACTCCGGCTCCACGTGGAAACGCGTGGGCTTGCGGTAGCTCTCTGTGGACCACCCGGGCCAAATATGCGAACGATCCCAGTTCTGGGGCAGCTGGTAGATCCGCTCGCCCTCCGCGCCGAGGAAATCAAAAGCCGCGCCCTTCGCCCGCGGGGACTTCGCCGAATCAGGAACCGCCAGCGCCACCGTGCTCACATCGCGCTGCACCGAGGTGGTGGCGTGCTCGAGGGTATCGTCCTTGAGGGTGACACCCGGGCCGCCCTCACCCGGCACCGCCTGCAGATCCACGTGGCCGCGGCGCAAAATGGTGCGCGACGGGGCAGGCTGCGGTGCGGGAGCTGGTGCGGGAGCGCTAGGCGACACAGAAGGTGTGGGCGCCGGCGCAGGCGGATTCGGGCCGGGGTTTGGTCCCGGGTTCGGGTTTGGCGCAGGATTCGGACCCGGGTTCGGCGCGGGATTTGGTCCTGGCCCCGGCGCCGGTTCAGGTTGCGGTGCGGGGGCTGGCTGGGTACCGGTACCAATCGCGGGAGCCGCGGCGAGCCGCCCGGAATAGCTTTGCGGGGCGCTCAAATCCATGGTGCCAAAACGCACGTCCGCCGCCGCGCTCATATTCACTTCCGGATGCGGGTCGATGCTGAGCTTGAGATGGTAGCCCTCGCACCAGGAATCGCCCTGGGTCACGGTGGCCACGCCGCGCGAATCCGTCACCATATTCACTTCGCAATCGGGGTACTTATCCTCCGGTTTCGCGTAGTAGCCGCCGTGCACGTACGCGCGCACCTTCGGATCCGCGAAAGCAACCGAGGTGGTCACGTTTCCGGTGGCCGTCTTTTCCGTGCGTACCGTGTAATCGAAGGACGACGGCGTATACTCCCCGCCCTCCATGGCCGGCGCCGGGTCCTGCGAATGGGGTTCAGGCAGCTGCGCGGCGCTCTCCGAGGTGCCGGCCTCGGCCGCCCCGAAGGTGTAGGAGACCGGGGCGGATATCCAGCGGGCCCCGGTGGTGGCCTGAGCGCCGGGAGCCGAATTGGCTGCGTCGTCGGCCTTGGGCGCGCCGGCCGCGCCCTGCGTTCCCGGGGCGGCGGGCACGAAAACCGCCTGGAAATTCGAGGCGCCCGAGCCGATCATCTCCGCCCAGCGCGCCTTCCCCTTCTCCACCGGGACTTCAGCCAAGAAGTAACCATCCAGGAAGAACTGCACCTTCCCCGCTACCGTTTCCGAACCGGCATCGAAACGCAGTTCGGTGAGCTGGTCATCCGCGTCATGCTCGCGGCCCTCGTACGGGGCGAGGGAGAAACGGTAACCGGAGGTATCCCCGGTGGGGGCAGCATTGAACGCGGTAGCCAGATCGGGGCCCGCCTCTTTGGCCGGGCGGGTGCCACCCACCTGCCATACAAACGGAATCTCCTGCGAGGCGATAATCTTGCCGTCCACCCCGCGCGCGATGGCGCGGTAGGTCAGGGTGTAGCGCCCCGGCTTGGTAAAAGCGGTCTCGTTATGGGTGTGGCTGCCGGGCACCAGGTAGGAGACTCGCCGCCCCGTCTCGTGGCTGGAGAACAGCGGGAGGTAGAGGTCCATATTGGTCATGAAGGCTTCCATGCGCCCCGGGCCGTCGAACTTGGTCAGCTCTAGCGCGAAGGTGCCGTTGCGGAATTGCTCCACCGGAATGGCGGCATCCGCACCGAAACCGGCCCAGATAGGGAAGGGGCCGCTGGGCATGCCCGGCGCGGAATACCAGCGCTCGGCCACCTTGCGCAGATGCCCGTAAGCCTCGTTATCCGGGGGCAGGAAAATGTACTGCTGCCCGCCCTGATTCGAGCCGGAGCGCGCGTAGCCGCGCCCCACCCAATTGACGGTCTTCTCCAGCGGATACAGCTCGTCATAGGCTTCGTTTTTCAGCACGAACGTACCGTTTTCCCAAAAAACCTTGGGGGCGTCAACGTGCGCCGTCGTTGTGACAATCTTTCCGTCATCCGGGGCGGCCGCGGCGGCCGGAGCTATCCCGGCGGTGAGTGCGGCGGCGGCCAGGGCCGCGAGGAGGCGTCGTGCCATTCTGTCTCTTTCCGTTTCGGTGTGCGGCAGTCCGGGTGAGAGACAACCACATCACCCCTTATTGATAATCATTATTGTTATCAAATAGGCTAGGTGGCGCAAGTACCGCAAGGAAAGGAAAGTCATGACAGCACTCACACGGCGTGCTGCGGCGGGGCTGGCGGGCGCCATGGCGGCGCTCCTGGCCGGGTGGGGAGCATTCCTTCCTGCCGCCCAGGCCGCACCGGCGCCGGCAGCGCCCGCGGGGGCGGGGGCCGGGCAGCCCACCGTTCTCACCTCCGGGCATATGGACCTCTTCAATATCACCGCCGGGGCGGATGGCACCATCTCCCTCAATCTCAAGGAAGATGCCACCGGTACCGGGGTGGAGCGCGCCCCCGAAGAAACCGTGATCGGGGTAGTGGAGCGAACGTTCATTAGCAAATCTGCCGAGGTTCCGCAGCTGGGTACGCCCGGCTTTTTGCTCGACCAGGTGCAGCAGCCCGGAATTGTATGGCCCGGCTGGGATTCCGGTGCGGCACGCCAGCTCGGCGGCACCGCGGCGCGTTTCGTAGTGGAGCAGCTCGAAGGTCCCGGCAAGGTCTTCCTGTGGGAAACGAATTTCGCTACCCTCAACCCGATTCTGCGCGACGCCGGCGGCGCCCCGAGCTTCCAGATGGGGCCGGGTAGCGTGATCGCCCAGCCTGAACCCGCGCACCAGCACGCCAATTGGCTCTTCTCCGCGCCCGGCACCTACCGCATGACGGTCCGCGCCGAAGTGGATACTCCCGCCGGCACCCTCACCGCGCCCGCCCGCACCTACACCTGGGCGGTGGGCGACGCGGCGATTGCGGCCGCGCAGGGTCACGATAACGATGGCTCCGGTAGTGGTTCCGGTAGTGGTTCCGGTAGTGGTTCCGGTAGTGGGAACGACGGCGCCGCTGGCGTGCCGGGCGATTCATCTACTCCGGGCGGCGGAACCACCTCGGGAGCTGACAATGGGGGAAGTGGCGCGAACGGTGCCAATGGTGCCAACGGCGGGAACGGCGCTAACGGCGGGGCCAACGGCGTGCCCGGCACCCCGGCGCCGAACGGCGGCGCTACGCAGGCACCCTCGGCTCAAGCGCCTCAAGCTCCGGCCGGCCAAGCCCCGCAAGCGCCCGCCGCGCCGGTGTGCATCCCCACCCCGGTGGAGCGCGCCGCCAGCGGCGGCGCCAGCGGTTCGCATACAATCCCGGCCAATACCCACGTGCACCCCAATTGGGTCTTCACCCAGCCGGGCACCTACACGGTGGGCCTGGCTCTCAACGCCACCGCAACGGACGGCACCCGCCTGTCCAGCACCACCACCCTCACCTTCAACGTCGGGGGAAGTGGCACCGCCAATAGCGGCCATTACGACCTGGGCGCGGTGGTGGACGGCGGCCAGCTGCGCGCCGCCGTCAAGGACGATAATTCCGGGCAGTGGGTTGACCCGGCTTCCCTGAGCTTCGGGCTGGGGGAGGCCGCGGCCACCACCGCCCCGGCCGGCATCGATTTCGTGGCGAGCGCCGGCGAGCGCATCTACATGATTTCCTCCAGCCAGGTCTCCGGTGTGCCGTGGCTCGGCGCGAATACCCAGCATCCCAGCTTCCGCGAAGCGACCACCGGCGAGCTCACCCTGAGTGTCACCAGCGTGTCCGGCCCCGGCAAGATGGCTGTATTCGAATCGGGTACCTTCGGGCAGCTGGTGGGCCAGCAGTGGTTCGGTTCGAGCGGCGGCGGCACCGAAACGGTGTGGGAAGGCCGCACCGCGGATGGCCAACCTTGCGAACTTTCCGCCGAGCAAATCGCCCAGCTGGAACGCGAAGGCAAGAAGCTCGGCAATAACCTCGCCCATTCCGGCTCCGAGGTTATCGACCCGCTCTCGGTCACCCTGGCCCTCCTCTGCGTGGGTGGGGTGGTGCTGTACACCCGCAAGCGGGCCTAGCCTATGATGGTGGCAGCGTCCGCTTCGGCGCCTGTGGCGGCGGCCGGGCGCGGCACACCCAGTCAATACACGAGTGAAAAGCGCGGGATACTTATGAAGATTTCAATTCTGGTGGGTAGTTTGCGGCGCGGTTCCTACGCGCGCAAAATCGCGAGCGAAGTGGCCGGCTATTTCCCCGAAGGGTACCAGGTGGAGATTGTGGAGATCGGTCACCTGCCGCTTTACAATTTCGATTACGACGACGCAGCTGTGACGGACGTACCCCTGCCCGAAAGCTACACCAGCTTCCGGGAAACCATTAAGGCCAGCGATGGCATCCTCTTCGTCACGCCGGAAAATAACCGCACCGTGCCGGCTTGCCTGAAGAACGCCGTGGACATCGGCTCCAAGCCCAATAGCGATGTGGCCTGGAAGAACAAGCCGGCCGGCATTATCAGCCATTCGGTGGGGCGCATGGGCGGCTACAGCTCGCAGAAGAACCTGCGCCTGGCGCTTTCCTACTTCGATATGCCCATGCCCGGGCAGCCCGAAGTGTTCCTGGGCCGTTCCCCGGAACTCTTCGATGAGTCCGGCAAGCTGAAGGCCGATACCGCGGACTTCGTGCGCGGCTATATTGACCGCTTCGTGGCCCTGGTCGAGAAGAAGTAAATCTCGCTCATCGCGTAGCGCACCCCCGAGTTGGCTCCGGCCGGCTCGGGGGTGTTTTTTCGTGGCCAGAACGCTGGTGGGAAAGGTGCGGCGTCGTCGTTATGACGTACACCACTGCGGCGAGCCTTAAGTCCTAGGTGCCCACAATGCGACACTATATCTAGTGGTCTAAATTGAAGTGACCACAATATCTAGTGTTTTGATGAAAATTGGAGAAGTCATGAGCGCACCTGATGGACGGCATTACACCCTGCGTTCCTTTATGCCGCCGCAGTACATCCAGCATCCCGAGGGGCCCTTCCGGCCGATCAACTGGAATTACGTCCCGGAGGAGAAGGATTTGGAGGTGTGGCGCCGGCTCACCGCGAATTTCTGGTTGCCGGAAAAGGTGCCGCTCTCCAATGACCTGCCTTCCTGGCAGCGCATGAGCGAGGTGGAGCAGACCCTCGTGATGCGGGTCTTCACCGGCCTGACCCTGCTGGATACCGTGCAGGCCAGCATCGGTGAAATTAGCCAGATCCAGGACGCGCACACCGAACACGAGCAGGCCGTCTACGCCAATATCGCCTTCATGCAGGCGGTGCACGCGCGCTCGTATTCCTCGATTTTCTCCACCCTGGCCTCGAGCGCCCAGATCGAGGAAGCCTACACCTGGGCGGTGGATAATCCGCTACTCCAGCAGCGAGCCAAGGCGGTGCTGGAACACTACGTGGGCGATGACCCCCTCAAGCGCAAGGTCTCCTCCACCCTGCTCTCCTCGCTGCTGCTCTACGCCGGGTTCTTCCTGCCCCTCTACCTGTCCTGCCGCGGCAAGCTCATGAATACCGCGGATCTTATTCGCCTCATCCTGCGCGATAAGGCGGTGCACGGGTACTACTCCGGGTACAAGTACCAGCGCGGCCTGGAAGAATGCGGCGAGGCGCGGCGCGCGGAAATGGAAGAATTCACCTACGGGTTGCTCGAAAAGCTCTACCAGATGGAACTCGAGTACTCCGGTGAACTTTACGAGCCCGTGGGTTTGATGGACGACGTCGCAATTTTCGTCCGCTATAACGCCAATAAGGCGCTCATGAACCTTGGCTACCAGGCACGCTTCAGCGGTGAAGAAACGCGGGTGAGCCCGGAGATCCTTACCGCGCTTTCCCCGGCAGCCGATGAAAACCATGATTTCTTCTCCGGTTCGGGCTCCTCCTACATTATTGGGGAATCGGAAGATACCACCGACGACGATTGGGATTTCTAAAGTAGCCCGAAGCTGAGTATCAGAAGGTGAGTAGCCCAAGGTAAATAATCCACAGGCGAGTAGCCCAAAGGTCCTGACCTGTGGTGCGATGATCGGGGCGGCTGACTGCGCGGGTGATGCGTGCGGGTGGCCGCCCCGAGAAAACGAGAGATTGGGTACATTTACCGGAGCGATGCCCCAGGTAGGGACCGTGGCGGCACATAAGTATTCACGTGGCGGGGCGCGGTGTGAATCGGGGAATGTACCGCGCGCATGCCCGCCCTTTCGCCGCGCCGGCACGGGACTTTAGTACCGCCCGGGCGGTGTGGGTGGTGAGCGAAGGCCCGCACTGTCACGGAAAAGTATTATTATTCACGCCGGTGCGGGCGGCATAATGGCGAGGTGGACGCGCGGCCGCGCCGTCGAAAAAGCGGCCAGGCAGGCCCGAGCGCAACGAAGCGCCCGTCTCAAAACCGCGCGGCGCCGCGGGTTAATACTTAGTAAATAATTCTGAAACGGCCTGATAAAAAGTTAGTTATCTCCGCGAGGGGAGCCGTGTTGCTACGCGGTTTATATAACCTTTGGTACTGAATAATTGAATACGGCTCTTTGTGCTAGGCTCATGAATTGTTTAGGCGATTTAGCTGACGGGGTCGGTTGAATTGCGGGGGGGGGGTGCACTCCAGCGCTACCCTCCCACAATTGACGCTCTCCTCATGCTTCACCCTAACGATCCATAAACCTACTAATGGAGAAATAATGTCCCAACACACGGAGTCGACTCAGTCGGCGCCCGGAGTCTCCGCGTCTGTGTCCCGCAAGGGTGGGCATCGTCGTCGCACGAAAGTGTGGGCCGGTCTCACCGCCGCGGCGCTCATGACGACGTTTGCTTCGGGAATCGCCTACGCTGCACCCCAAGGTAATTCCGGTGCGGCGCCGACTGCTCCCACGGCGCAGTGTCCGACGTATGTCGGTGACACCGCTGTCGAAGCAGGCGCGAACCAAGCTGGCGCTAACCGACCGGATATTCCTTTCAAGCAAGATGCCATTATCGAAGCCGATGCTTTCAAGACCGGCTGGATTAAGAGCACCACCGATGCCAGTAACGCCAAGAACACGCTCTCGGGGCGTGCGTTCTTCGGCGGCGTTGGCACGCCGGCAACCACCTCCAATGGTGCAACCCCGGTTCCGGACGGAACCAAGGTGTACCTCCAGTGGCGTGATACCGACGGCGCGGCCTCCCCGATTTACTCCACCACCGTCAAGACGATTGACGAGAGCGACGGAAGCCAGATCGGCCCCGGCGCCTACGCTTTTGATCTGCGCGTGCCCTGGGTGGATAACACCGGCAAGCAGCACCTCTACAAGGCTGTTGCTGGCCAGTACTACCGCCTGTGGATTAATGATTTCACCAACCCGGCCGGCAATCCCGTCACCATGGTGCGCCAGGCCGGCGGCTTCTTCCCGGGTGCCTTCGTCAATAGCGTGACGGCCAATAACCTGGGCCAGTTCCCGCTTATCGGCACCAATATGCAGCGGACCGCGGTGTTCATGTACACCGATCCGAATGATTACCTCACCCGCCCCAAGAACGAATGGGTCAATGATGACAAGGGTCCCCTGACCGACCCGGCCGTGACTCTTTCTACCCGGGACTCCGTTTCCGGCAAGGTGTGGTTCGAATCCGGTGCTGGCGATCTTGCCAACTCCGCCACCGGCCCGAACTTCAATACCTCGGGTGATGTGGTGGCCTCCGGCTACACCGTGGTGCTTTCGCAGCTGACCCCCGCGGGCAAGGCTGCGCTCCAGGAACTGCGTAATGCCACCCCGTCCGTGAATGACCGCGAGGTCAAGGTCCGTGACATGCTCACCGAGCACCCCGATTACATCGAGGGTACCTACACGGCCACCACGAACGAAAAGGGCATGTACACCATCCGCCTGCCGAAGAATGCCGGCGCGGACGTGGACCGTATTTACATGTACGTCCTGGACCCGAACGGGCGAGTAGTCCCGAACTACTCCTCCTTCATGCGCCAGACCTTCAACATGTTCAACTCGAATGCTTCGTGGACTCCGCAAACCTCCGCGGCTGTCAATCTGATTACCAATAACTGGTACAACGTCAATCTGGCGCTGGTGCTCAGCGTGCAGGTGGAACTGGATATCACGAACTTCGACGCGCAGGAAAACTACGCCCTCCCCGGGCAGACCGCTGAAGTCAAGCTGACCGGTAAGGATCTCTCCCCGCTGCCCAACCGCATCGAGTGGACCGATTCCAAGGGCAAGGTTGTGCAGACCAACGGCGGCCTGAAGAAGCTGAGCGATGCCAGCAAGGCATACTTCAAGGTTCCGGATAACGCGAAGGACGGCGAAATCTACACGGCAACTCTGTATGCCGCTGAAAACGCTGTTTCTTCCGATTCCTTCATCGTGCGCGCGATTCCCGTCAAGTACGACGCCGTCCAGGTGAAGAAGACCCAAACTGAGAAGAGCAAGGCTCCTTACGCGACCCGCGAAGCCAAGGGCTTCACGCAGGCCGGTAATAACAAGTACCAGCTGCCCGCCGATGCTACCTACGAGCTGGGCGAAGGTGCGAAGGCCTGGGCTACTGTTGATCCGGCCACCGGCGTGGTGACCGTCAAGCCCGGCGCGGACGTGGCTCCCTGTGACTACCGCATCCCGGTGGTTGCTACCGTGACCGATCCGCTCAACGCCAAGAACAAGCTCAAGCTCAAGACCTGGGTTCCGGTCAAGGTGCTCGCGCAGCTCACCGATACCTACGATCCGAATTACAAGCAGGACAATACGGTAGAAGCGGGGCAGACCATTGAGGTTCCGGCCCCCACCTTCGATAAGCTCGCTACCAAGAAGGTCGAAACCGACCCCGCTCCGACGGAGAAGGGTAAGAAGACCACCTTCAAGCTCGGCGAGAACTCCCCGATTACCGCCACGGTTAACCCCGAAACCGGCGCCATTACGGTGACTCCGGCCGCGGGCACCGCCGCTGGCCCCTACGAGGTTCCCGTTGTTGTCACCTACCCGGATGGCAGCACCGATACCGTCAAGGTTCCGGTAACCGTGACCGTTCCGGCTCCGGTGGATACCGATAATGACGGCGTGAACGACGACGCAGACAAGTGCCCCACCATCGCCGGCCCGGCTTCCAATAATGGTTGCCCGGCGTGGAACAACGGCGAGGGCAAGCCCGGCACTGACGTGACGCTCACGAAGGACCCGAAGAACGGCCCGATCCCGAGCACCGCGACCTGCGAGGCCGGCAATGGTGCCACGTGCACCATCGGCACCGATGGCAACGTCGTCGTCAAGGTTCCGGAAGGCACCGCCCCCGGCACCGAAATTCCGGTGACCATTAAGAACGAGGGCAAGACCCTCCACACACCCAAGGTGACGGTTACGGCCCCGGATCCGGTTCCGAACCCGGATACCGATAATGATGGCGTGAACGACGACGCAGACAAGTGCCCCACCATCGCCGGCCCGGCCACCAATAACGGGTGCCCGGCCTGGAGCGACGGCGAGGGTAAGCCCGGTGCGGACGTGACCCTGGCGAAGGATCCCGCTAACGGCGAGATCCCGGCGTCTGCCACGTGCGTGGCGGGTAACGGTGCTACCTGCACCATCGGCACCGACGGCAATATCACCGTGAAGGTTCCGGACGGCGCGACCCCCGGTACCGAGATCCCGGTGACCGTCAAGAACGACGGCAAGGACCTGGACACCTCCAAGGTGACCGTGCTTGCTCCGAATAACCCGGCCTGGAATGACACGACCACCAAGCCGAGCGAGCCGGCGCAGCTGCCTAACGCGGGTGGCCCGGTTCCGGACGGTTCCACCGTTGAGGTGACTGGTCCGGGTACCGCCAAGCTCAACCAGGATGGCTCGATCACGGTCACTCCGAACGCGAATGCGAAGGATAAGGACCAGATCGTTGTTAAGGTCAAGGACCCCAACGGCAAGGACCTGGATACAGCGACCGTGACCATTGCTGACCCTGATCCCGATAAGGACGGGGTCTCCGGGGATGCCGATCAGTGCCCGACCATCGCCGGGCCGGCTTCCAATAATGGTTGCCCGGCGTGGAACGACGGCGAAGGCAAGCCCGGCACCGATGTGACGCTCACGAAGGACCCGGCCAATGGCCCGATCCCGTCCTCGGCCACGTGTGAAGCAACCGGTGGTGCCACGTGCACTATTGGCGGGGATGGCAACGTCGTCGTCAAGATTCCGGCGGGTGCAACTCCCGGTACCGAGATTGCGGTGACCATCAAGGATGGTGACAAGGTCCTCGACAAGTCCAAGGTGACCGTCACGGCCCCCGCTCCGGTTCCGAACCCGGATGGCGATAACGACGGCGTGCCCGATGCTCAGGATCAGTGCCCCACCATCGCCGGCCCGGCTTCCAACAATGGTTGCCCGGCGTGGAACGACGGCGAAGGTAAGCCCGGTGCGGACGTGACGCTCACGAAGGACCCGGCGAACGGCCCGATCCCGACGACCGCGACCTGCGAAGCGACCGGCGGTGCAACCTGCACCATCGGCACCGATGGCAATGTTGTGGTCAAGGTACCCGCGGGTGCTAAGGACAAGTCCGAGATCACTGTGACCATCAAGGATGGTGACAAGGTCCTCGATACCTCCAAGGTGACCGTCAAGGATCCGGATACCGACGGCGATGGCCTGACCGATTCCGAAGAGGAAAAGATCGGGACTGATCCGAAGAATCCGGATACTGATGGTGACGGTATCAACGACGGCGACGAAGTCAATGGCACCAAGAACCCGTTCAAGGACGATAAGTTCAATAAGGACGGCAAGCCTGGTAACACCAACCCGCTCAACCCGGATACCGATGGTGACGGGGTGAATGACGGCGACGAAGTTACCGGCAAGAACAACGGTGGCAAGCCGACCAACCCGAACAAGGCCGATACCGATGGCGATGGCGTGACCGACGCTGACGAAATCAAGGACGGCACGGACCCGAACAATGCTGACACCGATGGTGACGGCGTGACGGACGGGGACGAAAAGAAGGACGGGACTGATCCGAAGAATCCGGATACTGACGGTGATGGTGTGACTGATGGTCGTGAAAAGGACCTGGGCACCGATCCGAAGAATCCTGATACTGATGGTGATGGCCTGACCGATGGTGAGGAAGTTGGCACGGATATCGACGAGAACGGTAAGCCTGCTCGTAATGAGGATGGCACCCCGAAGGTTGATGACTCCAAGGCCACCAAGACCGACCCGAAGAACCCGGATACCGATGGTGACGGACTCACTGATGGTGAGGAAAAGAAGATCGGGACTGACCCATTGAACCCGGATACCGATGGTGACGGGCTCACGGACGGTGACGAGGTCAATGGCACCAAGAACCCGTTCCAGGATGACAAGTTCAATAAGGACGGTAAGCCTGGTAACACTGATCCGCTCAACCCGGATACCGATGGTGACGGCGTGAATGATGGTGACGAGGTGACGGGCGCTAAGAATGGTGGCACTCCGACTAACCCGAATAAGGCCGATACTGATGGTGACGGCGTCAATGATGGCGACGAAATCAATAATGGTACCGATCCGAATAAGGGTGATACCGATGGTGACGGTCTGACGGATGGTGAAGAAAAGGTGATCGGTACTGACCCGAAGAACCCGGACACCGATGGTGACGGGCTCACGGATGGGGATGAGGTTAATGGCACCAAGAACCCGTTCAAGGACGATAAGTTCAATAAGGACGGCAAGCCCGGTAACACTGACCCGCTCAACCCGGACACCGATGGTGATGGTCTCACTGATGGTGACGAAGTGACCGGTGCTAAGAACGGTGGCAAGGCAACCAACCCGAATAAGGCCGATACCGATGGTGACGGTATCAACGACGGTGACGAAATTAAGAACGGCACCGACCCGTTGAACCCGAACGACCCGGGCAAGGCCGCACCGAAGACCAAGAAGGTCAAGAAGGCCAAGGGCCTGACCGCGACCGGTGCCGATGTGGCATCGCTGGCAGTCTTCGCTCTGCTGGCTGCCGGTGCGGGTAGCGTGGCGATTCGCCGGCGCAAGAAGTAACACAATGTTGCTGAGGTAGCTAAAGCTACCCAAGCAGCCGCGTGGCTGCGGAAGTTTCCAATGGGTTACGGAAGCAGCCGCACGGCTAACGCAAGGGGCCGCTCCTGAAATATCAGGGGCGGCCCCTTTGCTTGCGCGGGGCGTAGTCCTGCTATGCGGTTTCTCGGCGTGTGGATCGGTGGCGGGAATGCTGCTTGGATAGCATCGGGAGATGAGCGGTTACGAACCACCACTGCGCATAACACCTGCCTGCGACGCACTGGTCGGCCAGGTCTGCAACCTTGTTGAAAAACTGGAACGCCCGGGGGAAGACGGGAAATTCTGGCTGGATTCTTTGGGAGAGCTTGGGCGGCGCGAGAACCGTATTCGCGCAATTCACGCCACCCTCGCCATTGAGGGGAATACCTTGCCGCTGGATTCTGTCCGGGCCATTCTTGGCGGTGAATATACCGCGGACGTGACCGCTCAGGTTCTCGAGGTGTACAACGCCGGCCGCGCATATGACCTGCTTCCCGAACTTGATCCGATGTCAGTGCGGAATGTGCTGCGCGCGCACGGAACCATGATGAGCGGGCTGGTTCCCGAGAGTGGGCGTTTCCGGTCTGGCGGTGTGGGGTCTTTGCGGGGAATGTGGTTGTGCACGCGGCCCCACCGGCGGATCTGGTTCCGCAACACATGTCCCATTTGCTCGCGTGGTATCAGGAATCCACGTTGCACCCGCTTATAAAAAGCGCGGTTTTCTATTACGAATTCGAGTTCATTCACCCCTTCGCCGACGGCAACGGACGTACGGGCCGGCTCTGGCATTCCCTGCTCCTTGGCCGCTGGAAGGAGATCTTCTTGTGGCTTCCCGTGGAGGAACTCATCCGGTCACGTCAGCAGGACTATTGCCGAGCTTTCGCGGTATCGGGTAAAGAAGGGGAAAGCTCAAGCTTCGTTGAGCTCATGCTGGAGGTAATCCGTGATGCTTTAGCCAAAGTCGATGTACTTGGTCGGTTGACCGACCAAGATACCGACCAAGATAGCGTCTAAGTTACCGACCAAGATAATGGTTCAAGTTACCAGTCACGGCAACGCCGATTCCGATACTCCGAAATAGCCCCTTGCTGCCCTGCCTCTGCCGGGCTATCCTTATCGCATAACAGTGTTATGTGAGGTGGGGTTGCGATGGCGGCACGTGGAAATAGCTCAACGCAGGAACGAATCCTTGCTGCGGCTTTGCGGAATTTTTCCGAGCACGGCTATGAAGCTGCCAGCTTGCGTGTGATTGCCAAAGAAGCCAATGTCACCACCGGCGCCCTCTATACCCATTTTGATAATAAACAAGCTTTGTTTGCGGCTCTTGTGGAACCCTGTTGCCAGGAATTCCGCCAGCGGCACCGCGAAGGTATTATGCGTGGTCTTGCCCTCACGGAAAAGTCGCTCACGGAAAATCCGCTTGCCGAAAAGGCTCGCGTGGAAGAATCGCGGCAGGGTGGTAGCAGCGCCGGTGAGGAGCTCGGTAGCAGTATTACGGATTGGATGATCGATTACGTCTATGACCACCTCACCGTATTTCAGTTAGTTCTGTGGGGATCCGCGGGTACTCCCTATCAGAGCTTCGTAGCTGATCTAGCCGAATATGAAGCCCGCCTATATATCGAGCTCGGCCCGGAAGATACGGTATGGCCAGCGTTCGCGCAGGTCATGTGCGAAACCGGCTGGTACGGCTTCTTCGGTGCCCTCAGGCAAGGCCTCAACCGTGAGAACGCCAAAAAATACCTAGGCTTACTTCAAAACTTCCGGGAAGCCGGATGGCGGAGTGTCCTGGAAGCCCCGGTACCTTCCGGCACGCATGCGCTCGGGTAGAAAGAAGATCCCATGTCTCACCATCAGGGGAAAAACGCGAAGCAGGATCCGAAAGCGACTACGTGGCAGTTGGTCGCACCCGTGCGCACGTCAATGCTGGTCTCCTTCGTTATTGCCGGGATCGGATCCGGCGCTTCGGTCATTCCGTATATCGCATTAGTTGGCCTGGCTGATGACTGGCTCGGCGGCCGCGGCACGGCACGTATCTGGTGGTGGTTGGGGCTCACCCTGGTGGGCTTACTGGTACACCACATCTGTTACAACTGGGCAGTTGGTATCACCCATATCAGCGAAGCAGGGCTGCGGCATCGGCTGCGCCGTCGTATCATCACACACTTAGGCGCTTTGCCTTTGGGGCGCGTGCGGCGGCTGGGCCCGGGTGAAATCCGGAAAATCGTGGTGGATGACACCAGCGCCATCCACACTCTGGTTGCCCATGCCAGCGCCGAACTCGCCAGCGCGCTCGTGGCGCCGCTGGTGGGCGGCATCTACCTGTGCGTGCTCGACTGGCGGCTGGCGCTGCTCCTGGGCGGAGTATTTGTTGTTGCCGTTGGCCTGGCCATGGGGATTGCTTTCCGTGGTGGGGATCAAGCCGTTAAAGATTACGACGTCGCCCAACGGAAACTCGCGGACGCAACCGTGGAGCTCGTCGATGGCATAAAAGAAATCAAAAACTACCAACTCCCCGCCACCGGAGTCGGCGGGCGCTTCACCACGGCGCGGGAAGAAAATTCCGACGCCTCCTTCCGTTGGCTGGCCGGGGCCGGTAAAGGAATCGCGGTGGTATCCGCATTGAGCCAGCCGGGCGTGATCCTCGCGTGGAGCGCCCCGATCATCTGCTGGTTCGTGTGGAGCGGCTGGATCACACCCGCGAGTAGCCTGGCGTTCTTCACTATTTGGCTCGGGTTACCCGCGGGCTTGGGGCAACTCATGACGCTCACCCAGAACCTGCAAGGCTCACTGCGGGCCGGCGAAGATACAGCAGCGCTGCTGGCGGAAAAACCGCAGGAAGTAGGGGATTACCAGGTTCCTGCCCCGGCTGCGCGCGCCACGCCTTCGGCCACTACGGCTGCGTGCGCTACGGATTCGGCCGCCCCGTCGGCTTCCGCCCCGGAACTACGTTTCCAGAATGTGTCCTTCGGTTATGCTCCGGGCCGCCCGGCCCTGCACGATATTAGTTTCACCCTCCCACCCGGAACTCTGACCGCCGTGGTCGGGCCCTCGGGAGCGGGGAAAACGACCATCGGCGCGCTCGCGGCACGTTTTTGGGATCCGGAAAGTGGCTGCATTACCCTCGGCGGGCACGACCTGCGCGAATACAGCCGTGCGGGGCTCTACAGCCAGGTCGGGACAGTATTTCAGGATGTGTCCTTAGCGGCGGTGAGTGTGCGGGATAACCTCCTGCTCGGCAACCGGGAGGCTACCGATGCACAGATACAGGCAGCTGCGGCCCGCGCGCATATCGCCGCACGGATCGCCGCACTCCCGTACGGGTATGACACGATCCTGGGGGAGGCCGCTGTGCTTTCCGGTGGTGAAGCGCAGCGCTTGAGTATTGCCCGCACGCTGTTGGCAGATCCGCCGCTCCTCATCCTGGATGAAGCGAGCGCACACCAAGATACCCATACTGCGCAGGCGCTGCACCAGGTCATCGCGGCGCGGCGTGGGCATAGCTCCACCTTGGTGATCGCTCACCGGCTGAGCGGGCTCGCCCAAGCCGACCAGATTCTGGTGATTGCGGGCGGGCGGATCGTACAATCAGGCTGCCACGACGAACTTGCGGCCACCGCGGGCCTGTACCGCGACATGCTGAAAGAGCAGGGAATCCCATGCTGAAAATGCTCACGGCGATGCGTACCGTACTACACGTGCGCCAAATAAAAATCTTGATAGGGGCCTACACCGCGGCCGCGGTGGCCCAGGGCATCACCTTAGCGATGCTCATCGGGTTCCTCCGGGCCCTGCTCACCGAAGGCGGCGTTGGCGGCGGTGCCGGAATTCTCGACGCTTCCGGGATCGGAGCAGGCGGCGGCGCGCCGGCCGATGGGCAGCTATCCTCCTGGCTCATTGCGATATGCATCAGCGGAGCCATCACATTTTTCCTCTACGTGGTCACGATGAGCTGGTCTTATCGGGTGAGCGTGTACGCGATCTGCGACGAGCTCATGAAGAAAATCGGTGCGGCGGTAGTGCGCCTCCCGGTCGGGTGGTTTACACCGTCCCGCCGCACAACGGTTATAAATGCCACTTCGAAAGACGTTAACACCCTCTCCCACCTGGCTTCCCTGGTCTTCCCTGCGGTGATCTCAGGGGTGGTGGTTCCCTTCGTTATGGCCGTGGTGGTCACGGTGGTTGAATGGCGCCTCGGGGTGGTCCTCGCGGTGACCAGTATCGGATTGTGGTTCATCTGGGGATGGATGCACCGAGCAGTGCGCGAAGCTCAAGCTAGCGAAGCCCGGCTCTCACGCCGAGTAGCCGGGCGGATTATCGAATTCGCGAAACTCCAGCAAGTCCTGCGCGGCAGCGGGCAAACCCAATGGCAGCCCCTGGATGAGGCTCTCGCGGCCGAGTCCACCGGAATCCTGCGGACGCTGCGCAGCCAAAGCCGTCCGGCCTCCGCGTTCCTCCTGCTGGTCGAGCTGGCTTTCGCCGTATGCCTGGGCTGGGGCGGAGCTCTGGTGGTTGGTGGCGGCCTGGACTTCCTGAGCTTCCTGGCCATCGCCGTCGTTCTCACCCGTATTAATCTGCCGCTCTCGCAATCAGTTTTATACTCCACCGCGCTCACGGATTCCATGCAAGCCCTCGAACGGGTGCGCGAAATTATCGCGGCCGCCGAGGAACAGCCCGATATCTCGACTGTCGCCGAGCCTACGAACACGGATCTGGGTGCGCTCGCGGATAGCACCATCGAGTTTTCCGGAGTAACCTTCGGCTACGATCCGCGCTGCCCCGTGCTGCGTGATCTCAACTTGAAAGCCCCGGCAGGTAAAGTGACCGCTTTGGTCGGCCCCTCCGGGGCAGGAAAAACCACCGCGCTGGCGCTGGTAGCCGGCTTTTGGCAGCCACAGAGCGGAACCATCACGCTCGGCGGGCGCGATATCCGCGAATGCCAGCCCATGCGCCACATCGCGATGGTGTTCCAGGATGTCTACCTCTTCAGCGGGTCCATCCGAGAAAACCTGACGTTGGCCAAGCCGGATGCCACGGAGGAAGAAATCCTCACCGCGGTAAGCCAGGCTGGGCTGGATCCGGTTATCGAGCGGCTGCCCGCCGGACTGGACACCCAAGTAGGTCCGGGCGGAAATGCGCTCTCCGGCGGGGAGAAACAACGCGTTGCCATCGCCCGAGCTTTCCTCAAGGACAGCCCGATCCTCCTTCTCGACGAAATCACCTCCGCGCTGGACAGCATCACCGAGGCAGTCATCGGCGAAGCGATACGGCGCCTCGCCGCAGGCCGCACGGTACTTATGGTTGCTCACCGTCCCTCCACAATTGCGTGGGCAGACCAGGTCATCGATTTTTCGCAGCTCATGGCACGCTGAACCTGCGTATATTCGGTAGCGCAGCGCGCCCAGTGGGAAGCAAGCTGTCGGTATTTCCGACAGGTTCTATCGCTTACGAATTTGATGTGGGTACTGGTACGACGACGCTGCCACTCAGTAAACTGGCCCCTGGGAAAACACCGTTCACTGAGAAGAGCGCCACCAGCAACGAAGCTGGCAGATGGGAGGAGTCAATGACCTGGCAGATCGCGGTAGTTATAGTGGTTATCTTATGGGGATCTGCGGTGGTTAGCGGTTGGTTTGCCTACGCCTCGCGCAAAAAGACCCTCAAGCTTAACGAACTCGTCGGGTACCGCACTGACATCATCATGACGAACCAGGAAACGTGGCAGGAAGCGCACGCCGCAGCTTGGCCGTGGACGGCCGCCGCCACAGCATGCCTAGTCTTCAGCGGTTTCGCGGTATTGCTCCCGCTCTCCGACGGGGTGATCGCCACGATCATCATCCTCAGCATGGTGGTGCTGCTCGCCTGCGTATTTGCCGGTGCACACCGCGCTCAGAAGGTTGCGAAGGAGATTCTCGCCGCGAGCGCGGACGAAGCGGGCGCGCCTGTACCCGCTTCGAAATAGTCGAGCGGCACGACTGTGAGCGACGGTCGAAAATAATGTGAGCGACGGTCGAAAAGTAGCCCAGAACCAATGATTGAAAAATAGCCGAAGTTGCAAGCCTCTCCCGAGGGGGCATGTGTTTTCTCTGGTGTACTGCGTTTGTCGTACAGGCGCAGTACATCTCGGAAAACACATAGTGCCTCCCGCGCAGCCCTGGAAAGTTGTCGTAGTTGCCACGTAAGATTCATGGCAACAGTGCCCGCGGGGCGCTGTACAAACTCACCACATCTCAAGTACGCGTATAGAAAGAAAGGGTGGTTCCCGTGGCATATACACCGACGATCACCATACGGATTGATCCCGAATTGAAATTCGAGGCCGAATCTGTTTTCCGAGGTTTTGGGTTGTCCATGACCGAAGCAATCCGCATTTTTCTTCATAAGGCAGTGATGGTTGGGGGCTTCCCCTTCCCCGTGAGAGCGCTGAAGTTTCAAGCCACAACGGAGAAAATCATGATTACTAATGAATCAGAGTATTACGATCCCAACGACATCTTAGATGATGACGAATTCCCTTGGGAGTACTTCGAATCTCGTCGGATTAACGGCGCTGCGCAGTAGCGCTTTAGGTGCAGTGGGTGGGCGCGCGACATCTCGCACGCCCACCCGATTGCGTTCTCTGCTAAGAGCCGCGCTCGCGTACAGCCAACGCTGCACGCCGGCGGGCACCGGCCGCCCCGGTCGCCCCGGCCACGCCGAAGCCCGCGCCACCGGCCCACGCCACGCGCCAGCGCTAATCCCCGAGCCACTCCAGCATGCGGTAGAGCAACTGGGTGGCGCCGGGCATGAAACCGGCCCCGTGATGGTAGGTCGCGTCCATCGTGGAAACCACCAGCTCGGCCGGGAAAGTCACATTATCGTGGTAGAGCAGCATATTCGGGTGATCGGGAAGCGCCAAATAATGCCCGCCCCAGGGATCCACGCCCGGCCCGGTCTGCTCCACCTGCGTGAGCACCACCAGCGGCGTCGCCCCCGCCGGAGGCGCGAGCACCCCGTGATAATGCCAGTGGACGGCCTCGTCGGAAAGATACTCCCAGAGCGGGTGATCAGTGTTCACCGAGCGCCGCCCCAGATCCTCACCGGTACGCCAGGACCAGAAATTCGTGCCGCGTGGAGTCTCAGACGTGCCCGGCAGCCAACTATCCACCTGGTTAATGCCATCGATAAATACTTTTTTACCGGCCTGCCCCAGGAAATCCAACACCTGGCCGTATTTCGCGGCCACCACACCCGGGTGATTACGCGCCGCCAGATAGACGGCGTCGAACTCCGAAAAATCTCCCGAATAATCCGGCCAGTACACGGGGGTGACCGGGCGCGCCCGCACGGCCGGATCTTTCACGGTCGCGAGGTGGAAAAACGAACCGGTATGCACAAATGCTATTTTCTTCATCGCTACTTCTCCAGGTACTCGGTGATGGCGCGGCGCAGCCCGGCGGCGGAGGTCCCCGGGAAAGCGAAACCGCTGAGATCATTACCGTTGTGGACGATCACTTCGCCTTCGCCCAGCCGGTAGCTGACGTCCACCGGCAGCTTACCCGGGCCGATTCCGGTGATCACCCGCGCGCCTTCGGGCAGCTCAGCCAGGAAAGACCGCGCGTAAAAGCCGGCCACCCCGATCTCGCGTAATTCCTCGAAGGAATGCTGGCCGGGCACGCCGGTGCGCAGCAGCATATCGCGCCGCTCCACACCCTCCCAGATCGGATGCGGCTCCACCGCGCTCAGCCACACATCATCCAGCCCGTGAAATTCCATTTTTCGGTGGCTCGGCAGCCCATCCACCCAGCGCCGCATCGGCAGGCCATTGGCCAGCAGTTTCCCGCCCGCGCGCACCCACGCGCTCAGGCGCTCGCGCTGAGTTTCCAGGAAAAGCTGATCGGCGCCCATCGACACCACAATTCCGCGGTAATCGGCCAGCTGGGTGCCGGGCAGCTCGTAGGTATCAATAAGATCAGGTGGCGTGCTCGCATCGCGCACCGTATTCATAATCGTGAGGATATTACCCATCGTGGTCCTTTCTTTGCGAGGGTGGTGTGGAAGCGGAAGAGGCGGCGTCGTCGTTCGCACTAAAATCCGGTACGACGACGCACTGCGAGCCACGATCAACCGGAACATCACGGACCCGAATCGGAGTGCGATAAAGGGTGCTCAGCCGCGCTTCGGTGAGTTGGCGCGCGGTTTCCCCGATGGAGAGGTCGTCGGCATCCATGACGAGGGTGGTGCGCGAGGTGAGGAAGGCGTGCGCCGGGTCGTGCGTGGTCATAATTATGGCCAGGCCCTCGGCTGCGAGCGTGCGAATAATCGTGAGGACGCGGCGCTGATTGCGCAGGTCCAGGGCGGATGTCGGTTCGTCCAAAATGAGGGTGCTCGGGGTGGCGACCAGGGCGCGGGCAATGAGCGTGAGCTGGCGTTGCCCGCCGGAAAGCTCAGCATAGGTGGCCCCGCCTAAATGCGCGATGCCAACCCGTTCGAGCGCCTCCCAGGCGGCCTCGCTATCGACGGCCGAAGGGCTGGCGAAAACTCGCATGGTGCGGGCCCGGCCCATGAGGACCATGTCATGCACGGTGAACTGGTGGTTTGCCGCGTGGGATTGCGGCACGTAGCCGATGGGCCCGTCGGAATGGACGCTGCCTTCCACCGGGGTGCGCACCCCGGCCAAGCAGGTCAGCAGGGTAGTTTTCCCGCGCGCATTCGGCCCGAGCACGGTCAGCACTTCGCCGGGGCGGGCCTCCAGCTCCACCCCGCGGAACAGCCACGGGCCGCCGCGATAGTGATGCCCAAGATTATCTGCTTTAAGCAAGAGCCCGTCCCTTCCGCGCACGCCGAATAAGCAGCCCAATAAATACCGGGGCGCCGATAGTGGCGGTCAAAATCCCCACCGGAATTTCCACCGAGGTCGCATTGCGCGCAATCGTGTCAATAATAAGGAGATACATCCCGCCCATGAGGAAAGACTCCGGGATAACCACGCGATTATCGTGCCCCACCAGCAGGCGCACCAGGTGTGGAATCACCAGGCCCACCCAGCCAATAATGCCAGCTGCGGCCACCGAAGCCGCGGTAAGAAGGGCGACGGCGAAAATACACACCCAGCGCATCGCATTCGGATTAATGCCGAGAGCCCGGGCATCCTCATCGCCCAGCGAGAGCACATTAATACGCCAGCGCAGCGCCACCACCACGATCAGCCCAATAATAACGGGAATAATAATAGTGGTGACTTTTGCCCACGACGCCGCAGCTAGCGAGCCCATAAGCCAGAAAGTAATCGAGGGAAGTTTACTGTACGGGTCAGCCACATAGGTCATGAGGGAAACCATCGCATTAAAGAACGCGGACACGACCACGCCGGCCAGCACAATCGTGAGGGTGGCCGAGTGGGAGCGAATCCGCCCGATAAGCATGACGCAGACCACCGCGGAGAGCCCGAAAATGAAAGTGGATCCCATGAGAATAAAACTCGAGGTACCCACGAGGATCGCCAACACCCCGCCGAAGGCAGCCGCGGAAGAAACCCCCACAATATCGGGGGAGACCAGCGGGTTACGGAACAGGGACTGGAGCACCGCGCCGGAAACCGCCAGGCACCCACCGAGCACCACGGCAAGAATGACCCGCGGGGCCCGAATTTGGTTAATGGCCACCAGCGCGGAGCGATCTACATCATCCGGACTCGAGAAGAGGATGCGCACCACGTCCGGAGCACTAATGGAGAGCTGGCCCATGCCCATCGCCACCACCATCGCGCCGAGCAGCGCGATGGTGGTGATGAGCAGCACCGCGAAAGCCGCGGTGCGGCGCCGGGCGATGGTACTGACGGCTGTTGTTGGCGCACTGGCCGCGGGTGCGGGGGCGGTAGCCCCCGCCGTCGTCGTACTCATCGTTCCCGGCACTGCACCGGGCGCACCGGATGCGGCCGCTGCATCTGCGGATTTAGCGGACAACGTCATAATTAGCGCTGCCGGCATTAATATCGGTGCGCAGAACCAGATCGATATCTTCGTTGGTGAGATCGTAGTTGTAGACCCACTTCGTCTTCTCGCGCATGAGCGCGGGCATATCGACCTTAAACTCGCCCGGGTAGGCGAGGGCCGCCACGTAATTCCAGTACAGCGGCGATTCCGCGCACGGAACCTGCCAGCGGTACACGCCCAGCGGGGCGCGGTAGACGCGCTTATTCTTAATCGCACTTACTTCGGCCAGGCGCGGATCATTGTAAAGGTCATCGGGAACGGCCTTGTCGAAAGCGGAAAGGAAAATAATTTCCGGATCCCAGGCCAGGATCTGCTCCGGGGAAACAATGCCATCCTGCACCACATCCGAGGTGGCCATATTCTGAATCCCGGCCACGTCAAATACGTGCTGCCCGTAGCTCTTTTCCGTATTCGCGGACATTTTCTCCGCCGAGTAGCTCAGCTGCAGCCCCCGCGGCTTGGGCTTGCCCAGGGCTGCAACCTGCTTGGATATCGATTCCTGTTCGCTGTGCATATAGTCGATAAGCTGCGCGGCGCGGTCTTCCTTGCCGAGGATTTCCCCGAAAAGCTTGATCCAGGTTTCCAGATTTTCCTGGGTGCCGTACTTGAGCCCGAGCACCGGAATGCCGGCCGACTCAATCGGAGTAATAAGATCCTCGCTGCGGTCACCCCACTGAATAAATACGTCCGGATCCTGCGCCAGAATGGTTTCCATATTCGGGGTGAATTGGCGATCCGCGATCACCGGGGTGGTCACCGACGCCGGGAAAATCTTCGAAATAATGCCCTGCTTATTGGCGACTAGCAGCGACTCATTAATACCAACAATGCGGTCCCAGGAGCCGTCCACCGCGGCAATAATGGTGGGCGCGGGGATCACCGCGGAGGCAATTTTTTGCACCGGGCGCGTGACTTCCACCTGGTGGCCGCGCTGATCGGTCACGGTGATGGGGCCGCTTGCGGCATCGCCCGTTGCAGGGGAGGCCGACGACGCAGCTGCGCTGGCGCTACTCGAGCTGGTAGGTGATTCGGTAGAGGTGGAAGATGCAGAACAGCTCGCCAGTAACCCGGCGCAGAGCGCGCTCAGGGCAACGGTCATGACACGGCGTTTCACCAATGCTCCTTCGTTAGCGGCCGGGGCGTGAAACCGGCTCCCGACCTAGCGGTTAGGTGGCCCTAACTTTATGGACTGGAGCGCGGGGTGTCAACCGTTATGTGGCGTGAAAATCCTTGTAAATGCTTGAAAATCCGGGGGTGGGTATGAGTATGCGTAGCGTTACTGGCCCAGTGCGCTGAGCGGGAAAGTGATAACGCCCTCGGCTGCGGGCCCGGTTATTCCCGTGCCGGTAATGACGGCAAGGAAAGCGGGTTCGCCGCGTTCCGGCGCGATCTGATCAACTGCTTTTTTGAGACCGTGCGCGCCCTGGGTGATCTGCCCGCCTCCGAGTTTGACTTTGATGCCCGCCCACACACCTCCGGGGAATTCCAGCACCGCATCGATTTCATGGCCGTAGGAATCGCGATAATGCCGCACGTGCCCGCCCAGCGTCTCGGCAAAAACGCTGAGATCGTGCACAACCGCGGACTCGAAAATAAATCCGAGAGTTTCTAGATCTCGCTGCAGTGCCGAGCTATCCGCGGCAAGTGCCGCGCAGGCGAGCGCCGGATCGGCCAGGTGATACTTGGGTGACAGCCGCAACTGGGCTTTGGAACGAAGTCGAACCGACCAGGCTGGAACCGCCTCAACAACGAAAAGCCGCTGGAGGGTATCCAGAAGAGTGGATACCGTTTGCCGACTTGATGCGGGGAAAACCGCGTCCAGATCCTTTTTGAGAGTGGCGATGGAGACCTCGGTTGCCACCGAGCGAGCCAGGGCCCGAAGCAGATGCAAGATGAGCTGCGGGTCTTGACGCAAGGTAATAATCCTAGGAATATCCGCACGCGCAATCTCCTGGAGGTAGCTGGTGAGCGCGAAGGACGCCGCCTCGCCTTCCAGCTCAAGCATTCCGGGGAAGCCTGGGTGTAGCAGGGCCTCAATCACGGAATCGAGAGGGGGCGTGCTGAGGTTCGTGGAAACGGGCTCCCCGGCGAGGAGCTTGTCGAGGGATACCGCGCCCGAGCTGCGCCCCTTTTCCTGCCAGGTCATCGTGCGCTGGCGGATGCGGGTGAAACGCCCGGCCCCGGTATGGCGTGTGATGTCATCTGCCGGAACAGAAGAGCCGGTGAGAATGAAATCCCCGAAGCCCGGGGAGAAATCCACCGCCCGGCGCACCATATTCCACAGGTCTGGATTGAGCTGCCACTCGTCGAGGAGTCGCGGGCGTTCGCCTTCCAGAAGAGCATCCGGAGCTATCTGCGCGAGTTGCTGCGCCTGCGGAGTGTCCAAGAAAATGGCGGATTCGCAGTGACGCAGTGCAGTCATCGTCTTTCCGCAGCCGCGCGGACCTTCAATGGCTAGCGCGCCTGACGAGGCGAGAGCCCGCGTGACCAGGCGGTCCAGAGCCCGGGGAAGATAGGGGATTCCTGCAACTGCTTCCGTGTCCATAACCCTAGTCTAGAAGGTGGGTTGCAAAATGTAGAGTTCTTACGTTGCATTTTGTAGGCTCGCTACGTTGCAAAATGTAGCCCTGGTAGGTTGCAAAATATAGGATTGGGCCCGCCGGGCGTTTTGAAACGCACCGGCGGGCCCGCGATATGCGCGCGAAGAGCGGCACTCCGCCGCCGAAGCGGCGCTATTTCGCCGAGGCGGCGGCATTCCGCCAGGCCGGTACTAATCCGCCGCGGCTCCCAGCTGCCAGCCGGCCGCGCGCCGTCGATCCTCCCAGAACTTCCGGTACAGCCCGCCGTTTGCCAGCAGCTCGGCGTGCGTACCCACTTCGCGCACGGTCCCGCCTGCGTCGAGTACCACGATCTGGTCCGCACCCTGCACCGTTTCCAGCTTGTGGGCGATCACCAGCACCGTTGCCTCCTGGCGCAGCTGCTGAATGCAGGCGCGGATAGCGGCGGTATTTTCCGGGTCGAGGGCCGAGGTGGCCTCATCGAAAAGCACGATAGGAGCGTGCTTGAGCAGGGCCCGCGCGATGGATACCCGCTGGCGTTCCCCGCCCGATAGCATCCCGCCGCGTTCGCCCACCGGGCTCTCCCAACCGCCCGGCAACCGCGCGGCAATATCGCTCACCCCGGCCATATCCGCGGCCGCCCGCACTTCGGCATCCGTGGCGCCCTCGCGCCCCACCCGAATATTCGCTTCGAGGGTGTCGTCGTACAGATAAACATCCTGGAACACCATGGACAACTGCGCCATGAGCTGCGCCGTCGTTTGATCACGCACATCCACGCCACCGATGCTCACGCTGCCGCCGTCCACGTCCCAGAACCGGCACATGAGCCGGAACAGGGTCGATTTGCCGGCCCCCGATGGCCCCACAATCGCGGTGAGGGTGCCCGGGCGGGCCGTGAAACTCACGCCGTTCAGCACCGGGGTATCCGCGCGATACCCGAAACGAACGTCGCGGAGGGCAACTTCGCCGGGCGTAGGAAGGGCGACGTCGCTGGCGGGCTCGCTCGGGACAGGTGCATCGAGCACCTCGCGCATGGAGTCGAGCGGGGTGCGAGCCACCTCGGTCGCCATCACGAAAGCGGTGAAATCCTCCAGGTTCCGCATGAAACGCAGCGCCACCCCGAGGAAGGCGAGGGTAGCGGCCGGGTTGAGCAGCCCGCCGGTGCACAGGTGCACCGCTAGCGCGATGAGGCTGACCACCAGCAGCTGCGCGCCCACCCCGGAAAGTAGATTCGCGCCGATGCCCAGCCACAGCGAACGGCGCTGGGCGGCGAGGTTCGCGTTCACTGCGGTGTGGAGCGGCGCGAACGTGGCGGCCTGGCCGGTGGCCCGCAGGATCGGCTGGCACCGGGCGTATTCCACGATCCGGTCAGCCAGATCGCTTTCGGTAGCACTGGTGGCTAGCTCGGAGCGGCGTCGTAAAACCCGGGCCGCGCCGGCCAGCGCGCACAGCAGCGGGAACGCAACCGTAAGGGCAAGCCCCAGCTGCCACTGCCAGATCCACATCCCCACCAGCAGCACCAGAGCTGCGGTGGCGTTGCGGATAATCGGGGTAGTGAAATGGGCGATGCCCTGGCCGATGGCCATGAGGCCGTCGGTGACCAGGCGCGAGAGGGTGCCGGCCCAGCCGGAGCGGAACCATCCCAGCGGCAGGCGGGAAAGCTGGTCGCCCAGCAGGCTGAGGCTGTGGCGGATCACGTCCATGGCGGCGGTGTAGGCCATGACCGCCTGAACGTAGGCGGTGAGCAGGCCGGTCACCGCGAGTCCGGCAAGCACGCTCATCCAGCCGCCCACGCCGAGCCCAAGGGTCGGGGTGCCGGTGGACCAGGTCAGCGCCAGGGGCACCACGGTGAGCAGCGCCAGGCCCTCGATCATCCCGGAAAGGATGACCAGGATAATCGAGCGGCGGTAGTAGCCGTGGCCTTTCTCGGTGAGGACCGAGCCGTAGGCGTGCACGAGGAGCGGATCGGAGAAACGCCCGGTATGCGTGTGCCCGCCGTACGTGGTGGGTGCGCTCGCGGTGTTCGTGTGCCCGCCGCCCGCGCGCCCGCCGTAGGTATTCGTGGCCTCAGAGTTCTTAGGCATGTTCGCGTCCTTCCATGAGCCGCACCCAGAAGGGATGCGTGGCTACCTCGTCCGGGGTGCCCAGGGCGGAAATCCGCCCCTGTTCCAAAATGCAGACCTGATCCACCCCGAGCACCGATTCGGCGTGGTGCGCGATTACGAGCACGGTGCGCCCGGCCACCAAACGGTTGAGGGCGCTTTGGATTTCCGCTTCGCATTGGGGATCGGTGGCCACGGTCGCCTCGTCCAAAATAAGCAGATCGGCGTCGGCCAACAGCGCCCGCGCGATGGCCAGGCGCTGGTTTTGACCCCCGGACATCGTGGTATCTTCCCCGAGCACCGTGTCCAGCCCCTTGGGGAGGGCGCAGATATCTTCCCAAATATTGGCGGCGCGGGCCGCCTGCTCGATGGCGGCGTCGTCGGCATGGGGGCGCGCGAGGCGAATATTATCGCGCACGGACATGCGCAGCATTTGCGCGTCTTGGAGCACGAAAGCGACCCGCGCGTAGAGGTCTTTTTCGGGGAGGGTGCGCAGGTCGCGCCCGTCGAGGAGCACCCGCCCGCTATCCGGATCGCGGAAGCGCGCGAGCATGGTCGCCAGCGTGGATTTGCCCGAACCGGAGGGCCCGAGCAGCGCGGTCACGGTGCCGCGGCGCAGCGTGAGAGACACGCCGTCGAGCGCCTGGATGGTGCGCCCGGCGCGCGGATAGGAGTAGCTCACGTTCTCGAAAACCACATGCGCGGGTACGACGCCGCCCGCGGCTTCCCCGGTGCCCGCGGCCGCGGGGGCTGCGGGATTTTCCGCGGGGGCTTCCAGCTGCGGCAACTGTTCCACGCTCGTCACCTCGATAATCCGCAGCGCGGAATTCCCGGCCAGCTGGTAGGACCACATGCTGGTGGAGAGGGTGTCGAAGGTGAGCGGCACGATGAGGCCGATGAGGGAGCAGGCGATGACCTCGGGGAGGGTGGCGCCGCCGGCGGCCAGGATCAGCGAGCCGAGCCCCATATTGACGAGCAGTACCACCGGCGCGGAAATGAAGGACATCGCCAGCGCGGAGCCTTTGAGCAGCGGCCCGCACCAGTCCCAGTAGAAATTCCCGAAATCATCGGCGGCGCGCGCGAAAGCGCGATGCGCGTGACCGACTTTCCCGAAGCTTTTGACCACCTGGATGCCTTCCACGAATTCCACCCCGCGCGCGGCGAGGTAGCCGAGCCGGTCGTCCATCTCCGCGGTTTTTTCGCCCATATCGCGCATCATGAACATTTGCGCCGCGAAATAGAAGGGCAGCGGGATGATGGTGAGGAGCCCCAGGCGCCAATTCACGGTAAAAGCGAAAATAACGAGGGCGAGCGGGGTGGCTACCGCGGCCGTGGTTTCCACCGGGGCGTGTGCCACCAGGGTGTGCAGCGTGGTGGTATCGGCCTGGATGGCTTTGCGGATCTGCCCGGAGCGCGCCCGGGAGAACCACGAGAGCGGCGCGCGCGAAATCTGCGCGATAATGCGCTCTTGGAGCAGGCCGCGCAATGTGAGATCCGCGAAATGCGTGATGGTGAGCGCCAGGAAGTAGAGGAGCAGCTGGGTGCAAAAAGCCCCGGCAAGTAGTTTCACATTCCAGCTGAGCGCCGCGGTATCTATCGGTGTTCCCGCGCGCCAGGCCGGCAGCAGAATATCGCCGATGCGCACCAGCGCAATAAACGGCGCCACGGCCACGAGCGAGGAGCACACCGCCACGAAGCGGCCGAGCGCCAGGCGCGGGGCAATCGGCGCCATGAGTTCTTTGAGGGCGCGCTGTCCTTGCGCGCGTTTTTCTTTATACGTATCGACACGCGTGGCGACGCCGCCGTTCGGGGCGGTGCCGGCATCTGCGTGGGTGAGTTGAGCCGTCATCCCATTCCTCCGCGAACAGTAGGAGAGGTGCCCCGCGGGCGATCTGCGGAGCACCTCCATATTAGGCTTCCCTTACTTCGTGGTAAATAGGACTCAGAAATTACGGTACGGGGGGGTGCGGGCCCGGCGTGCGCTCCCGCGCTTTACTGTGCCGTAGCGTTTTACCGCGCCGCGGTGCTCCTGCGCTTTACCGCGCCGCGGCGGGCGCCTCCTCATTTTTTGGTACGACGACGCCGCTACCGGCTTTCGCCTCGCGGGGCCGGGACGCGCCGGCGTGGCCATCGCGGCGTATTTTGATGATGGCAGCAAGGACGGTGGCCAGCACCGAAGCGGCGAACCATATCCCGAGCGCGCCGGCGTAGGTCGCGCTGTCAATCGGGCCACCGGCAATCGCGGCGCGCAGGGCGTTAACCGTGTGGGTGACGGGCAGCAGCGGGTGGACAGCCTGGAAGAAGCCCGGCGCTGTTTCCACCGGGTAGATGCCGCCGGCCGCGCCCAGCTGGATCACGATCATGAGGAGCGCGATGAAACGACCCGGGGCGCCGAAAAGCGCAATGAGTGCCTGATTGATCGCGATATACACAATCGAGGAGGTGACGCAGATGGCCAGGGTGGCGCCCGGGTTGATGAGATCCACATTCCCGAAGAGGTGGAGTATCCCGACCAGCAGGCCCGCCTGCACGATTCCCATGAGCGCCCCGCTAGCAACCGAACCGAGCCCGAGCCGCAGCCCGGATACGCGCGCCGCCGCCAGGCGGCGCGAGAGAGGTGGCTTCATGAGATAGAGGCCGATAGCGCCCACCCACATCGCCAGCGCGATGAAGTAGCAGGCCACTGCCGCACCGAAATCACCGACGGGATGGGCGCGGGTGGTGCTCAATTCCACCGGGGTGGCCCCCACTCGCTGCATCGTTTCCGATTCGCCCGGGGTGTAGACCGGGATTTTCTCCGCACCTTCGGAGAGCTTCACTTCCAGGGTTGCGGCGCCCGCGCGCAGGGTGTGCAGGCCGTCGCGCAGGGTCTCCTGGTTGGTCGCGAGGGCGGTGGCGCCGCTGCTTACCTGGGTGGCACCGGTGTGGGCGGCGCGTGCCCCGGCGGCGAGTTCGGGGGCGCGGGCGGCCAGTTCGCCGCTTCCAGTAGCGAGGAGCGCGGTGCCTTCTGCGAGCTGGGTGGCACCGGTTGCGGCGCGGCTGCTACCAGAGGCGAGGATATCGAGCTGACTGCCGAATTCCGTGGTGGCGGCCAGGGCTTGCTGGCCTCCCGCGGCGGCACGCTGCGCACCCGCGGCCACCTGGGCGGCACCGTCCTTGAGCTGTGCCGCCCCGGCGCTCGCGGCCTGCGCCCCGCTGGCGAGCGCGCTCAACCCGCCGTTTTCGGCACCCGCGCCAGGCTCGCCGCTCGCGCCGGTGGCGGCGCCCGCGCCAGGTCCGCTCCCTGTTCCGTTATCGCTATTCGCACCGGACCCGCTCGCCGTTCCAGTTTCCTCACCGACGAGGGCAGCTATCCCGCCCTGGAGCTGGGTAGATCCCTCAAGAAGTTGCGCGGTGCCAGCCTGTGCCTCAGCGAGCTTCGCCTTAACCACCTCCGGGGGCAGCACATCGTACATCGCGATGAGGGTGCTCAATCCGTCATTGAGGCTGCCGAGCCCGCCGCTGAGTTTCTCCGCGCCGGTGCCCAGCTGCTGCGCACCGGCAAGGGCGCGGTTGGCTCCCTCCGCCAGCGCGGCATTCCCCTCCGCTACTTTCTGGCTGCCCGCCGCCACATCCTGGCTGGCGGCCGCCAAGGTATCCAGGCCCGCGGCGCTGCGCTCCGCACCATCTCGGAGCTGGCCGGCCGCAAGGCTCGCGGCATTGGCCCCACCGGCTACCTGGGAAACCCCCTCGCTGAGGGTGCTGGCCCCGCCCGCGGCATCGCCTGCACCGGCCGCGAGCTGAGCTGCGCCGTCGTTCATACGCCCCGCACCGGAAGCTAAAGTTTCCGTTCCGGTGGCGAGGCTCCCGGTGCCCTCGGCCAGTTGGCCGGCACCCTCCGCGAGCCGAGTTGCGCCGCCGGCCGCGTCACGCAGCCCAGCGCCCAGCTCTCCGGCCCCGCCCGCCGCGGCGCTCAGCTGCTCGCTCAGCGTCCCGAAGGAAAGGTAGATGCCATCAAGGTACTCGGCCGACACCTTCTCCGAAACCGCCGCGGTGGCGGTGGAGGCGATGACGCGTCCCACATTGCCGACAATATAGTTGAGGGCATCGTCGGTGACGAAGGAGAGCCGGGCGCGGGTGGCGGCCCCGGGGCCGCGCGCCACGGAAGTGGCATCGCTGGAAAACGACGCCGGGATGCTGAGCACCGCGTAAATATCGCCGTTAGCCAGTTTCTGCTGGGCCTCCGCGGCGGAGTATTCCCGCCACTGGAAGTTCTGGCGTTCCTCGGTTTCCAAGAGCTTGGTGGTGATGCTTGCGCCCAGGTTCACCTCGGAGCCGTCCAGCTGCGTGCCGCGATCCTCGTTCACAATCGCGGCCGGGATCTCATTGAGGTTGCCGAGGGGGTCATCGTAGGCGCCGGTGAGAATCAGCGCGTAGATCATCGGGATAATGGCGAGCCCAAACATAATAATCGCGGGGCGGATGCGCTCCCGCCAGCTGCGGGCGGGAGCCGGCTGCGCGGACGGCGCGGCCGGCCCGGTTTCCGCGGTGCGCGGCGCGGTATGCGCGGCTGGCGCGGCCTGCCCGGTTTCCGCGGTGGTGCGCGGCGTCGTATCCGGCTGCGGGGCGGTGTTTCGTGATTCGCTCATGAGTGTTCTCCATAGGCGGCGCGGGTAAAACTGCCCACTTCGGTAGCGAGGCGGGGAAGATCATCGGGGTCGGCGGGTTCCTCGGTCATCCAGTGGAGCACGCGCCAGAGCAGGCCGGCCGCCACCATGGAAGCGAAGTCCATCTCCGCTTTCGAGGGCGGGGGATAGGCGCCGTTCGCCCCGGCGGGCATGCTTGATTTAGCGGTCGCAGGCGCAGGCGCGCCGTCGCCCGAAGTTTGTTTTTCGGGTGTCGGCGTACCGAACATGACACGGCCACGGGCGCGAATGGCCGGGGCACTGAGCAGGCGATCACGAATCGCCGCGATAATCGGGGCTGCGCTCCCGAGAGCCGCGGAACTGGTGAGAGCCGCGGCAATGAGGTGGCGGTGCTCCAACAGAGTGGTGAGCATGGGGAGCAGCACCTGCAGCTGTACGTCGAGCGACGGTTCTTCTGAGGTTGGCACCGGGGTGGCGTCAAAAATTGCGTGGAGCCGTGTAAGAACGACGGCGCGCACCAGTTGGCTAATCCCAGAAAAATGCTGGTAGAAAGTGGGGCGGGTGACCCCGGCTTCCCGCGTGATCCAAGAGACGGTGAGATCATCAATCGCCGCGCCGCTATCAATGAGCGCGCCAGCAGCGTGCACCAGCGCATCGTAGGAGCGCCGGGCCCGCGGATCGTCTGCGGCAGGGCCGAGGGGGCTGTGCTGGTTTGCGGCGGGGCCAAGGATGCTGTGCTGATCTGCGTTCGGCATTCCGCTCGTGCCGCCGTTGGGAGCGTCTGTGTGTACCTCTCTCATGCCGCCTAATTTACACATGTAAAATAGGCGGCGCAAGGGGAGGCGGGGTGGTAGGTGTTTTCCGAGCTGTAGTGCAGATGTCGTACATGCGAAGTGCATCTCGGAAAAACAGTCACCCATGTACATTTTGTGAGTCGGCCTGGTCTCCCTCCTCCTCAAGTGCGCATTTCGGACCATCACCCTCGTCAAGTGACGCTTCTATATGTTGTCAAGAGGCAAGTACGGTTTCCTCGGCACGCATATGCCTGGTCAAGAGGCGATACACCCGCCGGGCCAGGTAGCGTTTAAGCACACGTATAACCTCGCGTTTCGTTTTCCCCTCACCAAGGCGCTTTTCCACATACGCCCGGGTTTCCTCATCCGACCTCATACGCACTAACACCGCCATATGTAAAGCATAATTCAACGCCCGATCCCCACCCCGACTAAGCCGATAACGTACCGTGTTACCCGAACACGCCGGAATCGGACACACACCCGCTAGGGAAGCGAAAGCCGCCTCACTACGAACACGCCCAGCATGGGAAAACGAGACAATGATCTGCCCGGCAGCAAAAGGCCCTATTCCCGGTAAATCAAGTAAAAGCGGGGCCACTAGCTGGACAATCATCTTGATCTGCCCCAAATTCTCCTCCAGACACTTTCCAAGGTCGAGGATACTTTGAGCCCAACGCCGGGCTTCTTGCTTAGCGATCACCATCTGGATATCCTCACCAGGAACATTCTCTAACCTAGCCAGGCCGCTAATCTGGGCGGTAGTGAGAGGCCGGCGGGCATCCACCCCCACATCGATTGTCCGCACGAGTGCGGTTAGGGCGTTTATTTGCGCGGTTTTCGTGCGTGTGAGTTGGCGCCGGCTTGCCATGAGGATACGTAAGGCTTCACGCTCTGTGCCTTGCCTGGGGATGGTCAGGGCGTTTTCCTCGAGTTTCAAGGCCCGCCAGGCGATGTGGTAGGCATCGATCTTATCGGTTTTAGGTTGGTAGCGGCCCTTCCCGTCCGGGCGGGGTGCTTCCACCACGGTATAGCCCTTGCCTTGAAGGAAACGGGTGAGGGTGGCCCCATACGAGGCAGTGCCTTCCACCACGATAAGCACATTAGCGGTGTCCTTAGTGGCGTGTTTCGTGATCCAGGTGGCGGCTCGGGTATGCCCGGGCGTGGTGTTCGCGAAGGCCTGGTTGATGACCTCGATGCCGGTGGGGCATTCCAGGATGGAGAACACGTGTTTTTTCGCGTGGGTGTCCACCCCGATGACGTATGTGTAGTGGTGTGCGACAATTGCCATGTGGATACAGCCCTTTCTTGGTTGTGTCTATCGGGTGTCTGTCCCGGCGCCCTGGCGGGAGTTCGTTTTCCTTTTCAGGGTTGGTTCATCGGCATCACTGTGGAGAGTCACACTCTTGGTGGACGTGCTTCTAATCAGGCCAGTATGAACCGGCCGGGACAGGCCATAGCCATGGTGGCGGCCATGTCACTTCCAAGACACTCCCGCGTGTTTTCCAGGCTGTTTAGGCCTGGTGCGGGCAGGTCAGCGCGTAAGCGGGGCACGCCACCGTGGCTATGATCTATCCTGCCAGCCGATCCCAGATCAGCTACACACAAGTCTCACAGCGCGTAAGAGACACGAAATCGCTCCGAAACGGTGCTCTTATGCGCACTTTGTTTTCGGGGCGGGCTGGACGGGCCCGGGCTGGACGGGCCTGGGCCGCCAGTTGCCAGATCGGCTCCGGGTGGTGGCTGGCCACCAGGCCCGCGGTGCGGTGACAGAGTGGTACTGGAGAGCATCGGGCCTGACAGAGTGGTACTCCACGACAGAAAACCGGGTGTTGGCTGTAGCTCCAGTACCACTTTGTAAGCCGGCGTGATGGTGGGCGGTCGGTGCCTGTCGTTCGCAGGCCCGCCCACCGGCTTAAATTCACCGAACCCCCGGCCTGTCACTCGGCCGAGGGTCCGGGAGAAAAAGGCCCGCGCGCCGCCGTGCCCGCGCGAAGCGCGCGCCGCGCGCGGCGCACAACCAACCGCCTACAAATGCCAGGCGCGCTCCGGCTCAGTGGACTCGAAAAGCAGCTCGCCGCGCCGGTAGGAAGCCAGCACCGGGGCGTGGAAAGCCAGGGCCTCGCGCCAGGACTGCGCCCCCAGCACGATGAAGTTCGCGGGATTACCCACCTTGATGCCGTAATCGGGCAGGTGGAGGGTGCGCGCGCCGTTATGGGTGATGAAGCGATAGGAATGATCGATCTGCGAGGCCCCCATCATCTGGGTCACGTACAGCCCGATGAGGGTCACGTCGCGCAGCGAGCCCGTGCCCAGCGGATTCCACGGATCGACGATATCGTCCTGCCCGAAAGACACGTTGATACCCGCCTCCGTCAGCTCCTTGACCCGGGTCACCCCGCGGCGCTTCGGATAGGTATCCGTGCGCCCCTGCAGGTGGGTATTGACCATCGGATTGGATACAAAATTGATTCCGCTCATCTTGAGCAGTCGCAGCAGCCGAATGAAATAGGCATTGTTATACGAATGCATCGCCGTGGTATGCGAGGCCGTGACCTTCTCCCCGATACCCGCCTCGTAGGCCCGAGTCGCCAGGGTTTCCAGGCCGCGCGAAGCGCCGTCGTCGATCTCATCACAATGCACGTCCATGAGGAGGTTGAATTCCTGCGCGAGGCCCACCGCGTAATTCAGCGAGCTCACCGAGTATTCGCGCGTGAATTCGTAATGCGGGATGGCGCCGATGGCGTCTACGCCCAGCTCGGCGGCGGTGCGCAGCAGTTCGCGCCCGTGCGGATAGGATTCGATGCCCTCCTGCGGGAAGGCCACCAGCTGCAAGGTGACGCGGTCGCGTAGTTCCTCGCGCAGTTCGAGCAGGGCGCGCAGCGCGGTGAGGTTCGGGTCGTTGATATCCACGTGGGAGCGGATGTACTGGATGCCGAAACGTACCTGCTGGCGGATCGCCCGCATGGCGCGCTCCTTGACGTCCTCCACCGTGAGCTTCGCCTTGCGTTGCGACCAAATTTCGATGCCCTCGAAGAGGGTGCCCGATTCGTTGGGGTGCGGGTCACCTTCGGTCATTGTGGTGTCCAGGTGCACGTGGGATTCCACGATGGGCGGCAGGGCCAGGCGCCCGCCAAAGTCGCGGACGGTGGCGGCCGGCGCGTGGCTCGGCTGCGCCGTCGTACCGGAAACGGGGGTGCCGGAAACGGGGGCGGGCGAACCGGCGCCGTCACGCGAACCGGTCCCGGCGGGACTTGCGGCGGAACCGGCAACCGGCCCGGCGGGCGTGATCGCGGTAATGACGCCGTCGGTCACGGTGATATCGGAGAGGTGCTCAGCGTTTTCGACGCGCAGATTTCGGAAAATCTGGGTGCTCACGGGTGCTCCTTTCGGGTGCGTGCGATACGTTACGGTGCAGCGCGCGGGCGCTTACTTCATTTTTGCGACGACGCCGCGGCCAGCGAAGAACACGGCCAGCGTGGCCACGATAGCGTTGAGCGAGGCAATCCCCACCGGGATGGTCCAGCCCACCAGCGCCCCGGCCGCCACCGCGATCACCGCGGGCCAGGCCACCGCGCGGGTCGCCGAGGTATTCGAGGTATCCGCGGCGGAAATTCGCCCGGTTTCCACGGCCTCCACGATGGCCTGGTAGGCGCGGCGGTTGGCGAAGTAGTCGGCCACCAGCACGGTGCCAATCGGGGGCAGGGTGGCGTTGAGGAAGCTCAGCCAGCCCACGAAGTTGTCGTAGAGCCACAGCGCGCACAGGGTGCCGAGGATGCCGGCGATGATGACCAGCGGCTTCTTGGGGCGCTTCGTCATATTCGCGAAGCCCAGGCCGGTGGTGTAGAGGGCGTTGTTATTCGTGGTCCAAATATTCGCGCCCAGCACGATGAGGGCGGGGATGGCCAGGCCCTGGGCGATCATGACGTAGAAGATGTCGTCCTTGCCGGTGAAGGCCCCGCCCACCGCGCCGAAGGAGAACATGAGGGTATTGCCCAGCAGGAAGGCGATGACGGTGGTAATAACCGCGGATTTCGCGGAGCCGGCGAAGCGGGTGAAGTTCGGGGTGGCCGAGCCGCCGGAGATAAACGAGCCGACCACCAGGCCAACTCCCACCATGACCGGCATGCCGTTGGTGTTCGCGAAGATGCGGGTGAGCCCGCCGCCGTCCACCGTGGCGGTCACCATCGAGTAGGTACCGAGGCCCGCGATAAGCGGCACGGAGATGAAGGACACGATTTCGATGGCCTTGATGCCGTAGTAGGCCGAGGCGGTCATGAGGCCGCCGGCGATGAGCACAATCGGCCAGGGGTTAATATTGAGGATTTCCGCGGTCGGGATGGCGAACATGGCCACGCCCACGCCGAACCAGCCCATTTGGGTGAAGGCGATGAGGAAGGAGGGGAGGAAGGAGCCGAAGCGGCCGAAGGAGTGGCGGGCGAGTTCGTCCACGCCCATCCCGGTTTTCGCGCCCACGTAGGCCAGCGCCCCGGTGAAGGTGGCCAGGATCGCGCCGCCGATGGAGACCGCGGCGATGAAGCCGCCCAGGTCTAGGCCGATGCCGAGCTTCGCTCCGACGGACATGGACGCGGAGAAGAAAGTGAAGCCGAGCATAACAAAGCCGACGGCCCAAAAGGAACGTCGGCTTGAAGTGGGAACAACTCCGAATGAGAAATCCTCGTCCGGCCGGTTGTTAACTCCTGCGGAATCAGGAATACCGGAAAGGCCGGGATTATCGGGAATTCCGGAACTGGCGGGAATGGTGAGATTCCCATCGATAGGGTGATCAATCGGTTGAGTGGCGGTCGGGATTTTCGTTTCCGTCACGGACATGAGTGAGTGTGCCTCCGAATTTTCCTGAGCCTGCCTGATTTTGGCTCAAATTGCCAATAGCATATTCCTCTCCCGGGGCGGAGGGAAATTTTTTCGGCGTGAAACGGGTCTCAGTCGGATAATGCCCATTAAGAGGTACGACGACGGCGGGGGTGGTACATCGCAGTGCGATGTACCACCCCCGTGAGCTGGCGCAGGGCGCGCTTAGCGCTCGATGCGGATGCGGCGCCAGGCCAGGATTCCGAGGCCCGCCACGAGCGCGGTGGCTGCGAGGGCCGCTCCGGAACGAGCGTCGCTACCGGTGCGCACAATCCGCGGCGGATTCGCCGGAGGGGTGCTCGGCGGGGTGCTGGCCGGTGGAGTTACCGGAGGCGTGCTCGGCGGCACCGTGGGCGGCACCGGGGGAGTGGTCGGCGGAGCGGGCGGTTCCGTCGTCGGCGGCACGCTCGGAGTAGGCGGCGTGGTTGGCGGAGTCGGAGGCTCCGTCGTTGGTGGCGCCGGCGGAGTTGTTGGCGGCGCCGGCGGCTCCGTGGTGGGTGGCGGCGGTGTATGAGTATTCGTGATGACGTACCCGCTGGCCGCATCCCCGCTGATCACGCTTGTGTATCCAGGAACCTGCACTTCGCGTACTGAGTACACCGCCTTGCGGCCCTCGCGGTACACCGGGAGATCCGTGAACTTCCCGGTCCATCCACCCGCGGCGCTCAGCTCCAAGCTCTGACCCACCGGCTGGCCCGCATCCAGGAGTTCCACCGTGACCTTATCGGGGCGCAGCCCGGCAGGCGCGGCGTCGTCGTTCCATTTCTTCGCCACCGAAACCTCGGTGGACATGGTGTTGGTGAGTGCCACCGTGTAGAGCTTCGCGCCGTCGTCCGCCGTGGTGGCGGTGGTGCGCAGCGTGTACGGGGAATTTTCCGCGCCGTGTTCGCGGAACTCGATGGGGAGTTGCTTGCCGGTGGCCGCGTCGATGAGCGTGGCCGGGTTGGGGAAGTTCGCGATCTCGGCCGTCCACTGCTGTGCGGCCGTGAGGGTGATTTCCTGGAGTTTGTGCCCGCCGACCAGCACGTCCAGCGTGATGGACTCGGGGCGGGTGGCGGCGTCGTCGCCCTCCCAGGCCTTCGTGACGCGCAGGGTCCAGATGTCATCCTCGCCGAAAATCAGCTCGCCGTTATTGGCGATGCCGCCGCCGCTAATGCCAATGCCGGTGGCGTGATTGTTTTCGATAATAACGCTAGCTAGCTGCCCAGCCAGGGCTTTTGCCTCCGCGCTCGGCACCGACTTGAAAGCCTTATTGTCATTAATGGGTTGGCCGAAGGGAACCGGGGTATTTTGCCCGCCTTCCTGGTAACGCAGCAGCTGTTTCTCCGCGGGCCAATTAGTGTGAATGCCGTAGGCGGAGCCATCCTGGAACCAGGCGCGCGGGGAACCGCCGAGCATCCGCTCGCTTACCACAACCGGCTGGCCCGCAACGGGCGTCGGGTTATCGAATTCGTGTTTGGCAACGCTGAAGAAGTCATCGCCGGCGCCCTTGTATTGCTTCTCTGTTCCAGCATCGGGCGCGGAATTATCGAAAATAGCCACGCCTCGGGTGATATTCATAGTGGTCCGGCCGGTGGGGCAGTTCCACACCCCGCCGCCCTGAGGGCTCGGCGGGCGGTTGCCAGCTCCGACCAGCCGCATTTCCGCGATCTCATTATTGCGGATAACCGCGTTGTGGATGGTGAGAGTGGAGCCTTTCTCGTTGTAAATACCGGCACCGCCCCAGAATCCGCGGGACGTATTTCCGCTAATAAGCCCGGCGGTGAGAGTGACCTGGCTATTCGACCGGAAGGCGAGCGCACCACCGGATTCGCCGGAGATGTTATTCGTGAACGAGGTCCCGGCCAAAGTGACAGTGGCTTGAGATGTATGCAGACCTCCGCCGGCTACGGTGGACTCATTTCCGGTGATGATTCCACCGGTGAACTTCGCCTCACCACCGGTGATATGAATACCGCCACCCTGGCCCCTGAATATGCCATTGGAGTTCCCGCGGACTTCGCCGCCGCTCATGGTGAAGGGGGAGTGCATAAGCGCCATAGCCCCGCCGATTTCGGTGGCATTTTCGCTCAGGGTGCCGCCACTGAGCTCCACGGTGGCACCTTCGGTAAAGACCGCTCCACCGAGACCGTTGAACTCCGGGTGGCTCACCGTATTTTTGCTGAGCGTACCCCCGCTGATCGCGAGTTTTGCGGGCTGCTCCGCGCTGCCCCACACCCCAATAGCGCCGCCCAGTTGCAGGCCGGAATTCTCGGTGAGGGTGCCGCCACTCACGTTGATGGTTCCGCCGTAGGCGGTAATCGGTGCATATTTTTTGGCGACGACGCCGCTCGGCCCGAGCGTGCCACCCTGCGGCGCACTGGAATTACGCGAGAAATCAGCGGTGCCGCTGATATTGAGTTCCCCGCCCTTAACGAAAATAACCGGGCCGGTGAGGGCCGTATCGTGAATCGAGCCGGCACTCACCGTGAGTGTGCCCTCCACCACGAATTGCGTGCGGGTAAACGAAGGGCCGGCCAGGGTGAGAGAACCACCCTTGTCCACCTGGATCGCGGGTAGATCCGCGCCGGTGATTTCACCGCTGCCGGTGAGGGTGAGCTGGGTGCCGGCCGGAACCCGCAGTACCGGCGCATCCGCACTGAGACCCAACTTATGGGAAAGAGTCGCGCTTATATCACCCGATTGGGAAGCGGTGGTGATGAGCTCGTCCCACGTGGATGCGGTGGTTTCGCCCGGCGGATTTGGCTCCCCGAGCGCGGTCGGCAAGGGCGCGATGGCCGCGAGCAAGCCAAAAATAAGAGCGATGAGGGCGCCGGAGATTTTTCTGGTCACAGGTTCCTCCTTCGGTACGATTGTGGCGCAACACCACCATTGGCGCGAGCGATTGAAAATCGATACAGATTTAGGCTACCCGTTTCACGGCGCTTGTGCAGACGCTGTGGCGCGCTTCGCGGCTCGGTGCATTTCCGTTTCGCGGCTCGGCGCATTTTCGCCTCGCGTGCCGCCCGGCGCAGGCTTCCGCAATGGCCGTGAATCCACCCCACCACCCCCGCATTTCGCCCGTATTTCACACGTCCTATTGACGCACGCTCAGATCGCGCTACAGTTAATCCCCGAAAGTTCAAGTTAGGGTGCCCTAATCCGCCCCTGATTCGTTCTCACTACTTCGTTCAGGAGTGACTCACCGTGAAAACTAAAGACTTTATTAACATTGGCGTTTTTACCGCCATCTACTTCGTTGTTCTTTTCGGCTTCGGAATGCTGGGCGTCATCAACCCGGCGATGATGTTCGTGGGCTACGCGCTGGGGATTATCGCCAACGGCGTCGTCGTTTTCCTCTTCAAAGCACGCGCCCCGAAATTCGGCACCCTCGGGCTTATGGCGCTGCTCGTGGGCGCACTTATGGTGCTCACCGGGCATCCGTGGGTGACCGTGCTGCTCACCTTCGGCCTGGGGCTGTTAGGCGATTATCTCTTCACCCGCGGCAAGCGTTACCTCAAGATCCTCGGCTATGCGCTGATGTCGCTGTGGTACGTCGCCCCGTGGTTCCCGGTTCTCACCGACGCGGAAGGCTACTACCAGTACATCGCCGGCTCCATGGGCACCGAGTACGCCGACGGCCTGCGCTGGTTCCTCTCCCCAACCATGATTGCCATCTGGGGCGTGGCCGTGTTCGTGCTCGGAATTATCGGCGGTTTCTTCGGTGATTCGGTGCTGCGCCGCCATTTCCGCACGTCCGGTATCGCCCGCTAGCTGCGAGGTTCCGGTGGATTCCACAATTTTTAACGACGACGCCGCGGGCCCGCGTGCTCGCGGCCCGCTCGCTTCCGCTACCGGTGTGCCAGCTCAGCCCGACAGTGGCGCGCCCGCGGTTCTTGATGCCGGCGGGATTCTGAGCTTGGATGAGCGCCGGCGCTGGCGCCCGGACCCGCGCACCGTCCTCCTCCTGGTGCTGGTGGGCAATGCGCTGGTCATGACGCGCGGCAGTTTCCTGCTCGCGGTCATCGTGGTGCTGGTGGCCGCGCTCGCGCTCGTGAGTAACGGGCGGGTGAAACTGGCCCTCGGCATTATCGTGGTGGAATCCTTCTGGATGTTCCTTATTTTCCTCCCGAGCCTCACCGGGGCCTCCGCCTTGGGTGCCTTTTTCGTGGCTTTCGGGTTCTGGATGTTCAAATTATGCGCGGCGGCCGCCCTGGCCGGGTATGCCCTCACGGTGCTGGTGCCCGGCGAGCTGGTGGCCGCGCTGCGCGCCCTGCGTATCCCGGTGGCGGTCACCGCACCGATCACCGTGCTGCTGCGTTTCCTGCCGATCGTGGTTTCCGAATACCGGGCGGTGCGCGAGGCAATGGCGCTACGCGGCCTGGCCATGGGCTGGAGCGCCGTGTTCCATCCCTTGCGCTACCTGGAATTTATCCTGGTCCCGCTGCTGTCCTCCTGCGCCCGCATTGCCGATGATATGACGGCGGCGGGAACCCTGCGCGGCCTCGGCTCGCGCACCCGCCCCACCTCGCTGCATCGCCTGCGTTTCTCCTGGGTGGATGCGCTGTGGCTCGCGGTCATCGCGGCCCTCATTGTGGCGCGCTACTACCTCGCCAATATCAGCTTCACCCCGGGAGGAGTGCGATGAGCGCGCCCGATCAGCAAGCCCCCGATGCCCAGAGTTCCGTGGCTCCCGAAACCGCGGGCACCGCAGCGTCTGCTTCTGCAACCGCGGATTCCGCCACTTACCTGCGCGGCGTTACCTTCACCTACCAGAGCGATCCCGAGCTACCCGCCACCGAGTGCGGCGTGCGCGATATTGACCTCGACTTCCCGGAAGGCTCGTGCACCCTCATCACCGGGCCGTCCGGCTCCGGGAAGTCCACGATCCTCAAACTCCTCAACGGCCTCATCCCCGAGCTCTACCCCGGCGAGCTGCACGGCGAGGTCCGCCTGGCCGGGCTTAGCACCACCGCCACCCCGATTCAGGAGCTCGGGCGCGCGGCCGGCACCGTGTTCCAAAACCCGCGCGCGCAATTCTTCACCGCGAAAGTCCTCGAGGAACTCGCCTTCGCCGGCGAAAACGCCGGGGACGCCCCTGAGCTCATCGCCGAACGCATCGCCCACGCTGCCACCACCTGGAATATTGAGCGTTTCCTCCCGCGCCGCCTCGCCCAGCTTTCCGGGGGCGAATTGCAATTGGTGGCGAGCGCTGCCGCGCTGGTCGGCCCGCACCGCATCCTCCTCTTCGACGAGCCAACCTCCAACCTCAGCCCCGAGATGGTCGGGCATTTCGCGCAGGTCGTACGCGCCCTCAAAGCCCGCGGCTGGACCACGATCATCGCCGAGCACCGCCTCTACCCGCTGCGTGGCGTAGCGGATCGCGTCGTCGTGATGCACGGCGGGCGCATCACCGGGCGCTACGCCGCTGCGGATTTCTTTGCGATGGACGAAACCGAACGCATCGGTCTGGGCCTGCGGACCTTGCGGGTACCCGAACGTGCGGCGCGCGTTTCCGCCACCGCGCATAAGGGCGACGACGCCGGCACCCCGGCCAGCGCGCCCACCACCCCGGGCGTGGTGGCCGAGGCGGTGCGCTTTGCCTACGGGCCCCACGAGGTGCTTAATCTGGAGCGGGTGGAGATCCCGGCCGGGCAGGTCACCGCGGTGACGGGGCCCAACGGGGCGGGGAAAACCACCCTGGCCCGGGTGCTCATCGGGCTGGCGCATCCGGAATCTGGTGCGCGAATTTCCTTCGGCGGGAAAGTGTGCCGGGGGCGCGAGCGGCTGCGCCATTCCAGCTTGGTCATGCAGGATGTCACCCGCCAGCTGTTCGCGGAAACCGTGCGCGGGGAAGTGGCGCTGGGGAATGCCGGGGTGAGCGCGGACCGGATCGAGCAGGTCTTGGCCGACCTCGGATTAGGCGAGGTAGCGGACCGGCATCCGGCTACTCTATCGGGCGGGCAGAAGCAGCGCCTCGTCGTCGCCAATGCAACGGTGGCACACGCCGACTTTTATGTCTTTGACGAACCGACCTCCGGGGTGGATTATCGGCACCTCCACTCCATCTCCACTCACATCCGCGCGCTTGCAGCGCGCGGAGCCACGGTCCTGGTGATCAGCCACGATCCGGAATTCATTAACGAGGTGGCCGATAATGAGCTGCATCTGGAGCCGCGGGATCCGGAAAGTGGAACGCAGCGCGCCGAACTATTCGGCCTGCTAAAGTGACGGGTATGGATACGGGTTGTGCAAAGCTTGCGGCGCTGGGCGCCGGCTGGCGTCGATGGCGCGCCTAATTTTTCTTCCCCGCACGCGCGTGCTTCGCGCGTACGTGCCCTCAGGGATCAACGTCACCCCATAATCAAGACCCCCGCACTGTTATCACAAAGGATAATTATGCAGTTTTACCCTGCCCTCGCTGAGCTGAGCGCCTTCAGAACCGAGCACTGCGTTGCGCCCGAGTATCGCGCCGCTCCCGTCGCCACCGAAATTCTTTCCGATTCCCTCACGCCCGTCACCGCTCTGAAAATCCTCAAAAACGTTTCCGATCACGTCTATATGCTCGAATCGGCCGGCCAGGATCAGACCTGGGGGCGTTACACGTTCCTCGGCTACGATCCGAAACTCGAAATTACCGCCGTGGACGGGCAGGTGCGGATTAATGATCAGCCGGCCGCCTATGATTCCCCTTCGGATGCTATCCGCGAGGTGCTCGCCCGCTACCGCAGCCCGAAAATCCCGGGGATGCCGCCCTTCGCCGGCGGGCTGGTGGGATATTTTTCCTATGACTACGTGAAATATGCCGAACCCACCCTGCGCCTCGATGCCCCGAACGAGGAGGGATTTAATGATGTCGATCTTATGCTTTTCGACACCGTTATTGCCTTCGATAACTTCCGCCAAAAAATCATATTAATCAAGGTGGTGGGTCTCGATAACCTGGAGGAAGAATACCCGCGGGCTACGGAAGAATTACGCGAACTGGCCCAGTTGCTGCTCCACGGGGAGCCGGTGGCGGATACTACCGGGCGCTTGACCGGCCCAATTACCCCGGTCCTCAACGAGGCGGAATTCGTGGCGATGGTGGAGCGCGCCAAGCACTATATTCACGAGGGTGATATTTTCCAGATCGTGCTCTCTAATTGCTTGCGAGCGGAATTCACCGGGTCTCTTATTGATACTTATCGGGTGTTACGTACTATTAATCCTTCCCCGCATATGTTCTATTTCAGCGGGCATAATATTGAGGTGGCGGGGGCCTCCCCGGAAACCCTGGTGAAATTGGAGGATGGCACCCTCTTCACCTTCCCGCTGGCCGGCACGCGGCCGCGCGGGGCCACTCCCGTGGAGGATGCTCGCCTGGAAGAAGAGCTGCTGGCCGACCCGAAGGAGTTGGCCGAACATAATATGCTCGTGGATTTGGGGCGTAATGATATTGGCCGCCTGGCGCAATTCGGCACCGTGAATGTGGATCGTTTCCATGACGTGGTGCGTTTCTCCCACGTCATGCATATTGGTTCCACGGTGAGTGGGAAAATTCGCCCCGAGTGCGATGCCCTGGATGCCGTTGCTTCGATTCTGCCCGCGGGTACCTTGAGCGGGGCGCCGAAGATTCGCGCCTGCCAGCTCATTAACGATCTTGAAGGCAATAAACGTGGTATTTATGGCGGGGCCATCGGCTACCTCGATTTTTCCGGGAACCTCGATACCTGCATCGGTATCCGCATCGCCTACAAGATCGGGAACACGGTCTACGCGCGCAGCGGCGCGGGTATCGTCCAAGATTCCGTTGCCGCCACCGAATACCAAGAAACCCTAAATAAGGCCGCGGCCGTCCTGGAAGCTTTGCACGACGCCGCCCAGTTGGAGGAATGCTCATGATCCTCATCATTGATAACTACGATTCTTTCACCTACAACCTGGTGCAGCTGGTCGGATCTTTCCGCCCGGATGTCAAGGTGGTTCGTAATGATGCCCTGAGCGTGGCGGAGATTGATGCGCTGGCCCCGGATGGCATTATTATTTCCCCCGGCCCGGGCTTCCCCCGCGACGCCGGTGTGTCCATGCCGCTGGTGGAGCAGCTGGCCGGAAAATCCCCCATCCTCGGGGTGTGCCTGGGCCACCAGGCGATCTGCGAGGCCTTCGGCGCTACCGTGACCTACGCGGCGGAGGTGGTGCACGGCATCGCCCGCCCGGCCCGCATGGATACCTCCAGCACCCTCTTCGCGGGATGCGCGGATGAAGAAATGGTGGCCCGCTACCATTCCCTCGCGGTGCGCGACGATACCCTGGGCGATGATCTGGCGGTGACTTCGCGCTGCGTGGGGGATGGGGAGGTCATGGCGGTGGAGCACCGCCGCTTCCCCGTCTTCGGGGTGCAATTCCATCCCGAATCGATCCTCACCCCCTGCGGGCGCACGATCATGAAGAATTTCCTCGCGCGTTGCCGGTAGCTGCGTCGTCGTACCCTTATCGTGGTACGACGACGCGCACTAGAATCGCGGCATGACTAACGACGCGTCTGCACCCGCGCAGCTCCCCACGCCTGAGCGGCCACTATGGCGAGCTCGCGGGCTCGGCGCGGCTGCCGTTCTGGTGCTTTCCTGGGTGGCTGTTGTGTGGACTGTGCGTCAGTCCCTGGTGCTGAACTCGTACGCAGATGGCGCGTGGTGTAGCTGGAATGCGACACGGCAGTGCCGGGTAGCTCCTTTTCCTTGGGATTATTTGCTTATTATCCTGGCCGGGATCGCGGCGGGGATAGGTGCTTGGATTGCTCTGGGGCGTTCACTGCCGCGAGCTTCGAGTAAGTTTGGCGGTGCCCGCGGCCCGCGCAAGCAGGTACGTTACCTGGCGATAGCGGTGGAAGTGCTGGGCACGCTCGCGGTCGTGGCGGTGGCAATACTCGGAAGCCTGGCCGCGCTCTTCGGTGGTGTGCCTGAGGGAGCCGTGGCCGGGGTGGGGCTGCTCGGGTTCGGAACGGGAATGCTCTTTTCCCTTACCCTCGCGGTGGGAACAGGTGCCTGCCGCGCGGCGTGGATGAACGGCGGAGCGGTGGCTGTGGCCGGGGCTGGCGCGGGCGTGTTGATGGCTCCTAGCCTGGTCACCGCGGGGCCCCTGGGCTTGATCATTGTGGTTATCGTTTCTTGTGGGGTGATGCTGGGTGGTCTTGTTTTTGCGCGTGAAAACTGCCGGACAGAAGTCGGTAAGGCAGCCGAAAATGCGGCCGGAGATGCTGGCGGATCACCGGGTTTTCTCCTGAAACTTAGCTTGGGCGTCACCGCCGCGGCGGTGGTGCTTTCCGCTTTAGGCTGGTGGCTGCTTCCTTCGCCGGCGGATCGCAGCTTTATGAAGGGCGAGTCGGTAACGTTCCCGCGAGAAGTGGAAGATTCCCGGGATTCTTCTGGGGCGTCCGTACCGCAAACTACGCCTACGGGGGAGGTTTCGCCCGTGCCGGAACCTTCGCCTGTTTCTGGAGTGCCGTCCAGGTCTACACGAGATCCGCGCTCGGGCGCAATTTCGGCGCCGTGTACGTCCGAGCAGGTGGATATGAGCCGGAGCTCGGTGGATGGTGCTCTTGGTGCGCGGCAGGTGCGAATCACGCTCACCAATCGCGGCGCGACCGCGTGCTCGGTGCGGGGCATGGCCGGGGTGTGGCTCTCTGATGCGGGAAGCCAGAGCGATAGCCTTCCCGGCACCGAGCTTACGACCACCGAGCTCAGAACCACGGAAATCACCGGAGCGGACTCCAGCGCCTATGAACGTGGAGTTGAGCTTCCTCCGGGGGACAGTGCCACGATGGAGATTGAGTGGCGGGTAAGTAACTCCGGGGATGCTGGCGAGCAGCAGCTCTTAGGGCTCCAACTGAGTCCCGGTGGTGAAGTGATCCCCGTACCCGCGCGGAAAGGCGAGGAGACGTGGTTCGACGGCGATATTACGCTGCCCATCCGGGTAGGGGCCTGGCACTAACGTAATCATTCTCATTGGTGCGTTACTCGGACTGAGCTACCCAATCGGCGAGGTAATTAGCCGGAAAAGCGATAATTACCGCACCCAGAAGAATCCGGAAGAAAATTCGTGATAATAGGCCGGATTTACCAATGCTCTGTGTGAGCGTGACAAAGCAGCCTTCGCCGGTAGCACTAGATGCGGCTTCCGGATCGTCTTCTGCGAGCAGAGTGAAACGGTGGAATTGCGGCATGAAACGACTATCATCTTGTGCCGGTTTACGCGCCCCGGACAGTCGGGGCAGTTCAGAAAGCTCCCATACTGTGGGCTGGCCTTCTGACCCCATGTAGCGCAGCCTCCAGCGGGGACGGGCGGCATTGTTGAAATTCTCGACGGCGAATTCCGCAGAAGCTGCGCATTCACGGATTTTACGGGCGTTGGTGGGTAGGTAGATCCGCAGCTGTGCAGTGCGCTTGATACGGCGTGGCTGGGTGAGGGGTTCGGCTATCTCAAGCGTGGCGATGAGCTGCTCAATGTTGATTCCAGCACGTTCCACAATCGCGCGGCAGGAAGCCTCATCGCGGAGCAAACGGACGGCCACGCCGCAGTGGTAATCATTGCCTGGGAATTTCCCACTGAGGAATTTTTGCAGATCCCCGGGCGTGGAGATCTCGGTGGTGTCATCATGAACCTCAGCGTAGGTGCGTTCACGCAAGGGCACGGGCGGTAACCCAAATTCTTCGAGGCGTTCCGCGTGGAGCTGGTTAGCGTGCTCACGTGCAACGCGTAGCGTGAGGCCGGCGCGGGCGCAGACGCGGCTGGCGCTGCCCCCGCAGGAGAGTATCGCAAGGAAAACATCGACGAGGCTGATCTCTTCCCGCCAGGCGCGGCGCGCTTCGAAGTCGGAATTCTGGATGAGCCGGAGAGCGGCTCGGGAAGGCAGTTTCATGACGGGTTCCTTAGGTCGCGCGGCAGCCCCGCCGCGTATTTGCGATGGGCTGATTGCTTGGTTACCTCCAGGCAACGGCCGATATCGCTCCAGAACATGCCCGCGCGCACCGCTTCCTCGACGTAGTACTTCGTGATGCGATCAGCCTCCACGCGCATGGAATGGGCGGCGCGCAGTTTCTCCGCGATCACCGCTGGATCTAGCCTCGCTTGCTGCTTCTTCGTCATCACATCGTCAGTATATGCTGACGTGCATCTGTGGGCAAGGTGGCATTACGCCTGCGATGCGGAGTTGCCGGGCTGAGCGGACTGGCAGACGCGGAGCGCGGCAGCGCATATTCCCAGGGAGCCGCCTATCCAGGCTACGGCGCCGATGAGGTTAAGAGTTTCGGTCCCGCTGGCGAGCCACAACGAAATAACGCCCACGGAGAGCACGGCCGCGCATAATGCGTAGGCGATGCTTGCCCGAGTCCAGCCGGCAAGCCGGTACGTGCAGCCGATGCCAGCGGTGGCCAGCACCACCGTGGCAGCCACAAAAACCGCGGGCGTGGCGGTCCCGGGCGTGAAGTGCCAGGTGTCCGTCAGGTTGAGAACCAGGGCCCCGAGGCACATTGCGAGCAAAACGAAAGAACTGGCGAGCGATCCGTAGCGAGCCACGATATGCATGGTAGCGAAACCTCCTCATTGAGATATTTTGTCGATGCGGGTGCGGGTGCGGAGACGGGTGTGAATGCAACGCTCCCCGAGAACGGTCGATGTTTCGGCCACTCCCGGGGAGCATTAGTTGTTGTTTCGGCGTGATCGTGCGAGATCACGTTCCCGAAACTCTTTTAGCGGCGACGACGCCCAGCAGCCAGGGCCCCACCGGCAGCCACCGCGGCGGCCGCAGCCAAGAGCCCAAGCGTCACATCAGCACCGGTGTGCTGCAGCTTCTTGACCTTCTTGACCTTGACGGGCTTGGAAGCGTCCGGCTTGTCACCCTTATTGCCCTTGTCGGCATCACCGTTACCGGCCGGGGTGAGCAGCTTGACGGTCTTGTCAGCCGGGATTTGGCTCGTAGAGCCGTCGGGGAAGGTGACGGTCACGGTACCGTCCTTACCAACTGTCACCTGGGTGTTCTCCGGGAGATCCGGGTTGGCCTTCTTGACCTTATCCTTCACCTGGTCCTGTTCCTCGGGGGTGAGGTTGGTCAGGTCCACAACTCCGGTGAGCTCAGGGTCATTGATCTTGATCTTCTCGTTGTCCTTGAGTTTACGGACTGTCTTGTCGGCCGGGATCTGGGTCTCGGAGCCATCCGGGAAGGTGACGGTCACGGTGCCGTCCTTGCCGACGGTGACCTGGGTGTTCTCCGGGAGATCCGGGTTGGCCTTCTTGACCTTGTCCTTGACCTGCTCACGTTCCGGATCGGTGAGGTTGGTCAGGTCCACAACTCCAGTGAGCTCGGGATCCTTGAGGGTGATCTTCTCGTTGTCCTTGAGCTGGCGAACCGTCTTGTCCGGAGTGATCGTGGTCGTCGACTTGTCCGGGAAGGTCACGGTGACCGTGCCGTTTTCGGAGACGGTGATCGTGGTTCCTTCAGGGAGGTTCGGGTTCTCCTTTTCGACGGCCTTCTTGACCTGCTCGCGTTCGGGATCGGTCAGCTTATTGACATCGACAACTCCGGTGAGCTCAGGATCCTCGAGAGTGATCTTCTCGTTGTCCTTGAGCTTGCGGACAGTCTTGTCGGCCGGGATTTGGGTCTCGGAACCGTCCGGGAACGTGACTGTTACGGTGCCGTCCTTGCCGACGGTGACCTGGGTGTTCTCCGGGAGATCCGGGTTGGCCTTCTTAGCCTTGTCCTTCACCTGGTCCTGTTCCTCGGGGGTGAGGTTATTCGGGTCAACCACGCCGGTTACTTCAGGATCCTTGAGAGTGATCTTCTCGTTGTCCTTGAGCTGACGAACCGTCTTCTCAGCAGGAATCTGCGTCGTGGAATCATCAGGGAAGGTCACGGTGACCGTGCCGTTTTCTGAGACGGTGATCGTAGTGCCAGTAGGAAGATCCGGGTTCTTCTTCTCGACGGCCTTCTTGACTTGCTCGCGTTCGGGATCGGTCAGCTTATTGACGTCAACGACGCCGGTGATTTCGGGGTCGTTGATCTTGGTCTTTTCGTTGTCCTTGAGCTGGCGAACCGTCTTGTCCGGAGTGAAGGTAGTTGAGGAACCGTCCTTGTAGGTCACGGTCGCAGTTCCATTGTCGGAGACAGTGATCTCAGCATCCGTAGGCAGATCCGGGTTCTTGGCCTTGATGGCATCGCTAACCTTGGTTTTTTCCTCGGGCGTGAGTTTATTGAGGTCAACGACTCCGGTGATATCGGGATCCTTCAAGGTAATCTTCTCTGCCATCTTCGGCTTGGTGACAGTGATCTTGAAGGGAACCTTCACCGGATCGGGCTGGCCGGGAATCGTCACGAGCACAGTGCCCGTCACATCGCCGGTCTCCTTATCCTCGGGGATCTGGTAGGTAATCTTGCCGTCGTTGCCAACGGTGAGTCCAGCAGGAGCTTCGCCGTCGACCTTAAACGTGGAACCGTCCGGGAAAGTGAAGCCTTCCGGCGTGGAGATCGGAACCTCAACCGTGGAACCGGACTTGCCACTGGAATCCGGATATGAAGGCGTGACGAGCGGCGCCTTGAAGGTCTTGGTGCCGAGATCCTTGCCGTTGCGGTTGAAGACAATCGTGACATTGCCTTCCTTGTCCACCGTGACTTTGTCCGTGTCCTTGAGCTGGTTGAGTTCCTTGACCTTAGCCTTGATGGCATCCTGTTCGCCGGGCGTCAGGTTATTCGGGTCAGTTACTGCTGTCTCAGAAATCTTGGACGTGTAGTAAATGATGGTAGCGGTCAGCTTCGGGGAGACCGCGCCAAGGTCGGTTGTGAGCGTGCCGGGGAATTCCTGGGTGCCGGGTTCGTGACTGATCCCGGGAACCTCAATATTCTTGGTGATTTTACCCTTGACCTCGTTGTGAACATCCTGCTTAGAAAGTCCCGCGTCGTCGCCGTACTTAAGAATTCCGAGCTTGCCGTAATCCACATCGATAAGCCCCTTCACATCCTCAGGGGTGAAAGGCGCGTCGGTATCCAAGCTGCGGATGAGAGTGTCCTGCTTCGTGGGGAGAACGCGGACCTTGAACAGGTTCGAGAAGGACTGGGTGTAGCGCATATCTTCGGCTTTGTCCGTACGGATTCCGATAAAACGCTTACCGCCAATCGAGTTGGAGATACCAGCGTCATACTGACCGGAGATAACGGCGGTATTACCGGCGAGCTTGAGGTCGAACCCGGAAAGCTGTTTCGCGGCTGACCACGCCTCGCCCTGGCCCGGGGCGTTAGTTCCCCAGAGCTTACCCTTGCTGTAGTCATCGGCTTTCAGCGTAACTGTTACCGGAGGAACGGGAGTGGACTTCAGTTTGTTCTGGTTTGTATTCGTGGACGGATCCAAGAAGACCAGAATATTGGGAACCTTCCCGATAACGCTCACGGATTCGCTGCTGGGAACGACGACGCTAAACCCGTCTTCACCGGCTTTGTTGGCAATAGTGAGCTTTCCTTGATCATCCACGGTGACCTGATCACGGGTGAGTCCGAGAGCTGGGTTGTTCTTGAGGAAAGCGTCAACGATCTTTGTCTGCTGATCCGCGGACAGGGTGTAGCTATTCGGGTCGGCAACAGTTACTTTGCCCGCATTATGGGTGCTTTGATTTTGAGGGGCGCCCTTTTGGGGATCCGGGTTTTCCTCCCGGAACGCGAAAGGCGGAGCGTAGTAGAAAACCTTGACGTTGTAGGTGTCGAAGGTTTCCGGAGTCCCCTTCTTGGCCACGATAACCGGTACGTCCTTAACGCGATCTTTACGCTTCGGGCCGTACGAGTTAGCGTTGGCTTCGTTGAGGTTCTTTACCGTGAACTCGTACTCATCGGGGTTCAGGTTGTTCTTGGTGAGCTGAGCCTTGACGGAGTCAATCACCTCAGCCTCGGTCAGTCCATTGACTAAGAAGAAGTTCTTTGCGATGGCGCCGCCGAACTTTGCGGAATTGGCTTGTTCGGAGCTTGGAGCTCCCGCGGGGGAAGCTGGGTCGGCGAGCGCGGGAGTGCCGCCGAAGAATATAAGGGTGGCCGCCAGGGTGGCACCCGCTATCTTACGAAAAGAGGTCACGAGATCCCTTCCTTATTTCCCAATCGTTGAACAATGAATACAACATTGATTTGAATAGGGAATTCGTATCATTATTCTAATCCGCAGGTCAGAGGGTTGAAAACCGATTCCCTGTGACGTATGACCAGGTCTTTTCTTGCTGGTGAATGTGTGGGTAACGGGGAGGGGTGGGTGCCGCTTTACCTGTTCAGGGTTGTATACCACTGGGCGTAGCGTTCCTGGACAGCGGAAATTCTTCTTCGGAGATGCCGTACTGGGCTACCTCGTCGAAGTCCACGTAAGCGCAGGCTTCTAAGCGCTGAATAAAGAATCCCATGTCGAATCCGAGATCGCTTTCCTTGGCGAGGGTGATGAGCTGATCGTCGGTATAGCGGCCGCTGCGGCGAAGTGAATCCACATCCAAATAATCACGAGATTCTGCGCGGGAATACAGTGCGGCGACTTTGCTGCCCGCGGCGTCTTCCTCCGCCAGAACTGGACCGATGTTTAACGTGGCTGGAGGGAAGCCACGCCAATCAACACCCATATCGATGGATAAAACGTTATCTCCGTCGGAGATGACCAGGTTGGCGTACTGGCCGCTTGCGTGCGTCGTCGCAACCTTGAAGCCGTATTCGATACACGTTTCCACTACCTTCTGGTACGCCAGCGGGAACGTATCCGCATGCTTCTGGACGGTAAAAAGGTCAATATCTTCGGTGGGGCGCGTAATGACTCCGTGCTCGCGTAGTGCTCCCGAGCCGCACAGAACGAAGCCGTACTTTTCGATCTTCGAGAGGATGAGGCGGGTGAGTTTACGCTGAAATTCGAGATTTTCCATGGAAGATCCGATTCTCGGGCAGTTCCGGGAATTTTGATTCCCACATCTCGTAGACGCGCCACGGCAAGCTAAGTGTTGGCCAGACCTGCAGGAGGAGTTCCCGATTTAGCCAGCGTTCCTGCTGTTCTGTGGTGCCCTCGTTGATCAATGCTGTATAACCGCGCTTGATGAGGCCGTTGCTTTCAAGATGGATCGTCTGGGAATTCGGTGCCCAGATGATCGAGTGGTCGAGATAAAGCGTGCCGCCCATGCCGGGGCCGCGAAGCACATCCAGAGAAGAGGGCAGTTCATAATGCTTGCGTTGTGAATACGGTGCAATATCGCGCATGTGGCCTCCTTCCCGGTTCTTCCTCCATCCTAGAGGGGAAGAGCGCCGCCGGCCACAGTGGAGCAATTAAATTGAACGCCGCGCGGAATAAATGCGATAAAATTATGCGTAACAGCGTTATGTAGGAGCGAGGTTATGTAGGCACGAGGAGGTGCGGGTTATGGCACGGCTACATGTGAAAAGGCGGTGGTCCTTCTTCGATGATAGGAGCCGCCATTATTTGAGTGTGAATGGAAAGAAATGCCCGGAGGTACTACTTCCTGAACGCGATAATGTTTTTGAGGTGGGCGACGGCGCCTGCGTTGCTCAGGTGCGAACGTTGGTTCCCCTCAAGAGCAATCCCGTATCTTTCTCCGCGGCGGCGGGGAGCGATATCTATCTCAGCTATCGCCTCAAGAAAGGAGCCATTATTGGCCTCATTGTATTATTCGGAGCGGTGGCGGCCCTGCCTTTCGTGGTGAAGTCCGTAGACCGCATGATTCTGCTGCCGGTGGCCGGGGTGTGCCTGATCGTGCTGCTGGTGCTGTCGCTCACCGTTTTTTCGACGATGTACACGCTCAAGATAGAAGAGTCTTCCAGAGTTGCTGGTTAGCCGGCCGCGTGGGCCGGCCTCCCACAGCCGCGTGTACTGGCGGCGGGCTAGGCGGCGTCGTCGTTCTTATCGGGAATGCACTGTGTTGTTGACGAAATGCGCTGGGCGCCGCGATGGTCGGCGAGCCAACGCTGGTCGTTGACGTCCGTGAAACAGAAACGGAAGTTTTCGTTGATGACGGTGCGCGGGGGCCGGTCGCCGAAAAGGGCGTCGCCGTAGGTGTCCACGTATTCGGCTTTTTCTTTTGGCGGGAGCGTGGGGAACGTGATTTCGTACCCGGCGGCGGTTTGCCGGAATTCGTGATAGTGGTCGGCGGAGACGGTGAGGCCGTCGAGCGGGGCCGGCAGTGCGAGCGTGAGGTCGAAAACCGGGTTGGGGGAGGCGTTATGGAAACTCGAGGTGATCTGCCGGCCGATTTTCCCGGTGTCGGTGCGGTGTTCCTCCACGGTGATCTTATTTTGGGTGAAAGCCTGGTTGGCCTGGGAGAATTGCTCGGCTTTGATCGCTTCGTGGCGGTCGTAAATATTCAAGCCGAGCACGGCCACCGCGATAACCACCGAAATCAGCGAGAGCGTTTCGGATAGCGGCAGCCAGCCGCGCCGCTTCCCGCGCGGCTGTTCAGTGCCGATGGCCTTCTCCTCATCCATACGCTTGTCCCTTTTCTGCCTGTTTTCGAATCGTTGCCGCGCTTGGCGTGACTGACGCCGGCGCCGTGCAGCTCGGGCCCGCAGCGTGGGCCCGCAGTGCGCGGCCACCGATGAATTTTAGCGGTTGGGGTTGTGGTGAGAAAGGTCTTTGGCGGGCACGCCGAGGTACTTCACTTCGCCAGTTCCTCATATACGCGCGCATTTTTTCTGATGAGCGCGGCTGAGACCTTCGCGAGCTCGGCATCGTCCGGCTCTGTGATTTCATCCGCCTTAGCGAATTCTGTGATGATGTAACGAGGGCGATTATTTTTCAAAATAACGGCTGAGCCATACTCGTCTACCAATCGCGCAACCTTCGAGAAATTCTGATTCGCTTCCGAAATTGGTACCAAGGTATTCGTATTGACATTCATGGCTTACCTCCCCTTCCAAGAAGAATATACAACATATCCTAGGTTGAATATAGCCTAATTTGAAGGGGGTTGGGTGTCGGTTTTGGCGAGAGTTAGCCCGCCTGACTAACTGTTTCTAATACTCGCTACCAGATCGTTCACGGCTTCTTCGGAATCGAGGCTCAAACGTTTCGCTTCGCCCGCTAACCCAGTTTGGAGCACTGACAATGCATAGCGGGCGGAGTTGATCACGCGCACGTCGCTGCCGTCTACGACGAAGGCAATGCGGTCTCCTTTGTTGATGCCCAGCCGCTTGCGCACCGACTTCGGGATGGTTACGCGTCCCTTCGCCTTCACTTTGGCAGATTCTGCGAATTCATTAGTCACCGTCATCCCTCCTTGGATGTGGGTGTAGTGCTGATGGTTGCGATTTTAGTGGGTGAGATATTGATGTGTGGCCGGACTCGCTGCCCGAAAACTGGAGCGGGCGACGGGAATCGAACCCGCCTCTGCAGCTTGGGAAGCTGCCATTCTACCGATGAACTACGCCCGCGAGAGCGGTGAAACCTCACGCAAGCGGCGGAACCGCAGGCGCGAAAGAATCACTAGGTGATTATCCTAGCGTGCCATCCCCGCCAGCGCAAAGCGCGCCCGCGGCTTAGTGCTTGCGGCACGGCAGCGCCCGCGAATTCCTCCACAGACCGCCGCGCGGGTAGCGCCCACCCGCGCGCGCGTGTCAGAATCTAGGCGTGTTACTTTCCGATGTTGATATTTTGCGCTCCGTGAGCGAGGGCCGCATCGCCCTGCACCCCTGGGATCCGGCGATGGTGCAACCCTCCTCCATCGATATTCACCTCGACCGCTTCTTCCGTCTCTTCGATAACCACAAATACCCGGTCATCGACCCGGCCGCGGACCAATCCGACCTCACGCGCCTGGTAGAAGTCCCGGCCGACGGCGAATTCGTTTTACACCCGGGAGAGTTCGTGCTCGGCTCCACTTTTGAGCAGGTCACCTTGGGGAACGACGTCGCAGCTCGCCTGGAAGGAAAATCCTCCCTCGGGCGCCTGGGACTCCTCACCCATTCCACCGCCGGATTCATCGACCCGGGCTTCTCCGGGCATGTGACCCTCGAGCTGTCCAATACGGCAACGATGCCGATCAAGCTCTACCCGGGCATGAAAGTGGGCCAGTTCTGCTTCTTCCAGCTTTCCTCGGCGGCCAATAACCCCTACGGCGCTGGCGCAAGCGGTTCGCGCTACCAGGGCCAGCGCGGCCCCACGGCCTCGCGCTCCCACCTTAACTTCCACCGTATCGACGTGACCCACTACCCGGAAGCCGGTAACTAAACTCCAGCCTTAGTACAACGCACCTGGCGCACCGCCCGGAGCGCCCCGCACCCAGCAAACCGTGCCCGAAGCGCGCCAGCCTTAGCAAGGCTCGCGCTCCCAAAGCAAGCCCGGCCGCGCGGTCTCATCGAGAGCGGAAACACGGGACACTCCCGCATATTTTCGCTACTGTAATGATGTTCCATGCGTTAACAACGAGCTCCACCGCCTAAGAAACCGGCGCCCGCACCTACCAGCTGCATCGCGCCAGGTCACCCGCGGAGGGGCTCCGTGGCGTATGTTCGGCACGCGGCGCACGTAGAACACGTAGCGCACCCCGCGTGCATGGCAAAGGTCGAAGGGACGGAGGCTGCCGTGGCATATGTGCTCCTGCTATTTGCGGTGGGGGCACTGTGTGCACCGCTCGTGATGCAGCGCGGGCGTTTCGGCTTCGCAATCCTCGCCCTCCTCCCGGCTGGCACCTTCCTCTGGCTTCTCAGCTTCATTCCCCGCATCCTCCGCGGTGATGTTTACCAGCAGTCCCTCACCTGGGTACCCCAACTGGGCATGGACCTCGATATCCGCATCGATGCCCTCGGCCTGCTCCTCGCCCTCATCGCCACCGGCGTGGGCGCGGCGGTGCTCTTCTACTCGGCCCGGTATTTCAAACGCGATGCCTCCTACCTGGGCCGCTTCGGCGCGATCTTCGTGGCTTTCGCCGGCGCGATGCTCGGCCTGGTCACCACGGATAACACCATCGCCCTCTATATTTACTGGGAACTCACCACAGTCTTTTCCTTCCTCCTCATCGGCCACTATTCCGACCGCCAATCCTCGCGGCGCGCGGCCTTCCAGGCCATTATTGTGACCACGGCCGGAGGGCTGGCCATGCTGGGCGGAATTACCATGCTCGGCGTCATGACCGGGGGGTCCTTCTCGCTGCACGAGCTCGTGGTGGCTTCCCACGAAGCAACAATCTCCCCGGGGAATTCCGCGCTGCTTACGAGCGCCGTCGTACTTGTACTTATCGGGGCGTTCTCCAAATCCGCCCTGGTGCCTTTCCATTTCTGGCTGCCGGCCGCCATGGCCGCGCCCACGCCGGTCTCCGCCTACCTGCACGCCGCGGCGATGGTCAAAGCCGGGGTGTACCTGGTGGCGCGCCTGGCCCCCGGTTTCGCGCATAACCCGGCCTGGCACTGGATGGTGATCATCCTCGCCTCCTACACGGTGCTGCTAGGCGGCTACCGGGCCCTCAAACAAACCGATATCAAATTGGTGACCGCTTTCGGCACGGTTTCCCAGCTCGGGCTCATTATTCTGTTCGTTGGCTACGGGGATTCCGCGATGCTGCTGGCCGGGCTCATGCTGCTGCTGGCCCACTCCCTCTTCAAATCCGCGCTCTTCCTTTCCGTGGGCATCGTGGACGTGTGCACCGGCACCCGTGACCTGCGCGAACTATCCAATGTGGGCCGCAATATGCCCGCGGTTGCCACTTTTGCGGGGATGGCGGATGCCTCCATGATGGGCTTCCCGCCCTTCGCGGCTTTCGTGGCGAAAGAAGGGGCACTTGGTGCGCTGTGGGGCGGGAGCGCCACCGATATTGCGGTGCTCGTGCTCATCGCGGTGGGTTCGGCGCTCACGGTGGCTTACGGCCTGCGTTTCTGGTGGGGTGCGTTCATGCGCAAACCGCGCGTGGAAGATACCGAGGTGCGTGACGTTTCCGCGGTCATGATCTGGCCCGTGGGTATTTTGGCGACGGCGGGCCTGGTGGCCGGGCTCGCAACCACGCCCATCAGCACCTTCCTGGAGCAGTACCTGGCCCAATACCCGGTACTAGCCCCCTACCAGGGCCACCTGCACCTGTGGTCCGGCTTCAACGGGCCCTTCCTGGTGACCCTCGCCATCCTCGCGGCCGGCTGCCTCCTCTTCTGGCAGCGCCACCGCATTTCCGCCTTCACCCAGCGCCACGCCATCCGCACCAGCGCCGAGGAAGCCTACCAGCGCATCGTTTCGGGCACCGAACGTTTCTCCATGACCGTCACCGCCCGCACCCAATCCGGTTCGCTTCCCACCTACCTCCTCACCATTTTCTGGTTCCTGCTCATTACCGTGGGAATCGCGCTGCTCACCAACCCGGTGGGCACCCTGGTGGTGCCGCGGCTCTTCGATAGCTGGGCGCAGGCCGCGGTGGCCGTGGTTGGCTGCCTGGGCGTGCTGCTCGCTGCGGCTTCCCGCCACCGCCTCAAAGCCGTGATTCTCATGGGAATCGGCGGCTACGCCGTGGCCCTCACCTACGAGATCTACGGGGCGCCGGACTTGGCTCTCACCCAGGTGCTTTCCGAAACTCTCACCCTCGTTGTCTTCGTGCTGGTGCTGCGCCGCCTGCCCTCCTACTTCTCTTCCCGCCGCACCAAAGGCACCCAGCGCTTCCGCATTGTTTTCGCGGCCATCATGGGGCTGCTTTTCGCGGGGCTCGCCTACCTGGCGGCCGGGGTGCGCACCCACGCCCCGATTTCGGAGCTCTTCGCCGACGAAGGTTTCCGCTTCGGGTACGGGCGCAATATCGTCAATGTCACCCTCGTGGATATCCGGGCGTGGGACACCATGGGCGAGACCTCCGTGCTGGTGGTCTGCGCCGTCGGCATCGCCTCCCTCCTCTTCGTACGCGACCGTTTCGGCGGCACAGACCGGCTGCGCAATATCCTCGGCGCGAAAAGCGAACGGGCGCAACGCTGGCGCCGCCTGGGCGAGGACCCGGCGGAATACGTGCGCAACTCGGTGCGCGCGGAAGAAGAAGCGCGGCGTTCGGGGCGCAACCGGGTCTGGCTCGCCTCCGCGAACCGCCCGGGCGTGGCCTCCCGCCCGATGATGCTGCAAATCGGCACCCGCCTGGTCTTCCACACTATCCTCATTATTTCGCTCTTCTTCCTCTTCGCCGGGCACAATATGCCGGGCGGGGGCTTCGCCGGCGGGCTGCTGGCCGGCATCGCGTTGACCTTGCGCTACCTGGCCGGCGGGCGTTTCGAACTGGGCGCCACCCTCCCCATCCTCCCTGCCCACCTGCTGGGAACCGGGTTGGGCCTGGCCACTCTTTCCTCGCTCGCCCCGATCCTCTTGGGTGGTAGCCCGCTGCAAACCGCGAAAATCGATATGGTACTTCCGATTTTTGGGGACGTTCATTTTACGACGGCGCTCATCTTTGACACCGGCGTCTATATCGCGGTTGTTGGCCTGGTCGCCGAGATTCTGCGGTCCCTCGGCGCGGAAATTGACCGGCACGGGGAAATGGAAGAAGGCGTGTGGGATGCCGATATTCGCATCGAGCCCTCCCACGACGCCCGCCAGAATCTGCGCGAAGAAATGGAATCCCAGGCCGGCCTCAGCGAGCGCACCTCCCCGCAACAGGAAGCCGAGCGCCTGGCTATGGCCGCCGAACAGCGCGATGCAGCAACGGAAGGAGAGCAGCAATGAGCGTATCTCTCGCCCTCATCCTCATGTGCGGGGTTTTCGTTGCGGTAGGCGTCTACCTTATTTTGGAGCGCTCCCTCTCGCGGGTCATCCTCGGGCTGGGTTGCCTTTCCAATGGCGTCAATATTCTTTTCCTCATCGCGGGCGGCCGCACCGGCAACCCGCCCTTTATCGGCAACGGCTCGCCGGAACTGTGGGCGGATCCGCTGGTCATGGCCATGATGCTCACCGCCATCGTGATTACCTTGGCCACCACCGGCTTCCTGCTGGCCATGGCCTACCGCACCTGGCAGCTGCGCGATGATGACGAAGTGCGCGACGACGTGGAGGATCGCGCCGTCGCCGTACGCCAGCAACTGGAAGAAAGCAGCCAGCGATCCGAAGTGGGAACAGACTTGCAGGAAACCTCCGCGGAATTCCGCGACGAAACCGATACCCCGGCCCCGCGTTTCGGGCGCCTGGGCCGCTGGAACCGCCGGCATCCCAAGCGCCGCCGGCACCGCTACGTGGCCAACCCGAATGCCACCCACGGCGTGGACGGCTCGCTGGGGAACGGCGTGAACGGTGCGAACGGTAGGAACGCGGGGCGCAACGGGCACCCGCGCGGCACCGGAACCGCGGGGCGCAACGGCAATGCGGGAGGTGCGCGGCGATGATTTCCTGGCTGCTGGCCGTTCCCATTGTGCTGCCTCTGCTGGCCGCCGGGGTGCTCCTGGCGATTCCGCGCCGGCGCCGCGTGCAGGCCTGGACCGCGGTGGGGATGCTCTCCATCGTCCTCGTGGTGGCGGTCATTCTGCTCTTTGTTTCCGCGCGCGGCCCCATCACCCTGGACGTGGGCAATTGGGCGGCGCCCGTGGGTATTTCCCTGGTGGCCGACCGGCTCTCCACCATCATGCTCACCACCTCGGTTACGGTGACCCTCATCGTGCTGGTGTATTCGGTTTTCCAGGGCGTAGCAGACGGCGAACGCGGCGCGCCCACCTCGGTGTACTACCCGGCCTTCATGATCCTCTCCGCCGGGGTCTCCGATGCCTTCCTCACCGGCGATCTGTTCAATATGTACGTCGGCTTTGAGATTCTGCTGGCCGCCTCCTTCGTGCTCCTCACCATGGGCGGCACGGCCGAACGCATGCGCTCCGGCTCGGTTTACGTGATCGTCTCCATGGTCTCCTCCCTCATCTTCCTCACCGCGCTCGGCCTCACCTACGCCGCGGTGGGCAGCGTGAACCTGGCTGACCTGGCCGTTAAACTCCCGCAGGTGGATCCGGGAATGCGCATGGTCCTCCAGATCCTCTTCCTCGTGGCCTTCGGCCTGAAAGCCGCGATTTTCCCGCTGGCCGCCTGGCTACCCGACTCCTATCCCACCGCATCCGGCCCGGTCACGGCGGTATTCGCCGGCCTGCTCACCAAAGTGGGCGTGTACGCGATTATCCGCACCCAGGTGCTGCTCTTCCCGGGCGGGCGCCTGGACGATATCCTCGCCGGCTTCGCGGTGGCCACCATGCTCATCGGTATCCTCGGCGCGATCGCGCAGGAAAATATTAAACGCCTGCTTTCCTTCACCCTGGTCAGCCATATCGGCTACCTCATCTGGGGTATCGCCATCTCCACCGAAGCCGGGCTTTCTTCCACGATTTTCTACGCCGTGCACCATATCGTGGTGCAAACCGCGCTCTTCTTGGTGGTGGGCCTCATCGGTTGGGTGGCAGGAACGACGTCGCTCGTGCGGCTCGGCTCCATTATGCGCGCGGCCCCCGTGGTTGCGATTCTCTATTTCCTTCCCGCGCTCTCCCTGGGCGGTATCCCGCCGCTATCCGGATTCCTCGGCAAAGTGGGGCTGCTGGAAGCGAGTGCCGCGCGCGGAACCCCGATTGACTGGGTGCTTATTGCGGCCGGCCTGGTCACCTCGCTCCTCACGCTTTACGCCGTGATCCGCGCCTGGAATATGGCTTTCTGGCAGGAGGCTCCGGCGGAGCTGCCCTCCACCACCTACCCGAGCGGCATGGTGATTTCCGCCTCCGGGCTCATCGCGGTCATGCTGGGTATTACCTTCGCGGCCGCGCCGCTGCGCTCGTTTACCGACGGTGCCGCCGCCGAGCTGGAAGCCCGCACCCCCTATATCAGCGCGGTGCTTCCCGACTGGGATCGCGGTACCGGGATTTCCCCGGAGGTGGATGAAGAAACCGTGGTACCCCACGAGGATTCCACCCCGGATACCGGCACCTTCACCCAAACCCCCGAACCGAAGGAGAGTCCGCGCCTGCTGCGCTCCCCGAGCCCCACGCCCGCGGCCACACTGGTGCCGACCGGTGCACCCGTGCCGAGCGGTGCGCCGTCGTTCCACACACCTGCGCCCGCGGCGGTTCCCGCGCAAGGTCCCACGCCCGTTCCCACAGTTTCCGGAGGTGAGCAATGAGTCGCGATAGTGAAGCAATCCGCCTGGTCACCCGGCGCGAAGGCCGTTTCCCGAGCGCCTCCCTGGGGGTGCTGGTGTGGCTGACCATTGTGTGGGTGCTGCTGTGGGGGCAGGTGAGCGCCGCCAATATTGTGGCCGGTTTTGCCCTCGCCCTCCTCGTGACTGAAGTGGCGCCTTTCCCCACCGCGTCTTTCGACGGGCGGTTCCGGATCTGGGGCGTGATCCGGCTGGTTGCGATTTTCGTGCGTGACCTCGTGCATGCCTCCTGGCAGCAAGCCTGGTTTATTCTGCGGCGCGCCACCCCCCGCGGCGCGGTGATCCGCGTGCGACTGCGCTCCCACTCCGATGCCTACCTGGCGATTACCGCCGGGATGTCCACCCTGGTGCCCGGCTCGCTCGTCATCGATACCGACGCCGCCACGGGCACCCTCTATGTGCATGTCTTTGACGTGGGCATGGCCGGGGGAGTGAGCGCGGCGCACCAATCGGTACTCGACCTGGAGGAGCGGGTGCTGCGCGCTTTCGCCTCCCGCAGCGAGCTGGTGCAGGCCGGATTCGTGCCCGGCTCCAGCCCCAAGGCCGGGCGTTTGCCCGTTCCCTTCGCTCCCGATAGTTCCGGAGGTGAACGGTGATTATTGTGATGGTGATCTGCGGGGTGCTGCTGACCATCTCCGCGCTGCTGGTGACGGTTCGCATCGTCAAAGGCCCCACGGTCCTTGACCGGGTGGGGGCGCTCGATGTCATCACTTCGATTATGGTGGGGGCGCTCTGCCTGCTCGCGGCGGTGACTCGGCGAGCGGATTTGCTGGCGGTATTCGTCGTCGTCGCCATTGTTGGTTTCCTCGGATCCGTGGCCGTGGCGCGTTTCATCCGGCCCGTGGACCAAAACGACCCGAAGGAAATGCGGCGCCTCGAAAAGGCGAACGAACGCGAAACAACCGACGAAGAAGAAGACGAAAGCCCCGCCCACGATCCGGACCGCGAGCCGCCCGCCGCGGGCCGTGCGCAACCGGATACCGCTCGCCTTCCGCAACCGGATACCGCGGGCGCGCAGGAAGGAGCCCGGCCGTGAGCCCCTGGGATATTATCGGCGCCGCGCTCATGCTGGCCAGCGCAACCCTCACTTTCGTGGCCGCCATCGGCATGTTCCGATACCCGGACCTCATGACCCGCCTGCACGTAGCCACAAAACCGCAGGTCCTCTCCCTGATCATGGGCTGCCTGGGCGCGGCCTGCCTGGTGCGTGACCCCTCGATGACGTGGACGCTGCTCCTCGTGATCGGCTGCCAGCTCATCACCTCGCCCATCTCCGCGCATATGCTCTCGCGCGCCGGATACCGCACCGGCCGCATCGATTCGGATGCCATGGTTGTGGACGAATTGCGCGAGGACCTGCGCTTCGGGCGTGGGCTGAGTCATAATAGTTCTGGACAGGATAAGAATTCCGCGCGGGGGAGCACCTCCACGCACTAATGATCGAGGGCGGTGCCGGGTACCGGCCGCATCTGGCCGGAGCCGCGCCGCGCGAAGAAAGGGACGCTATGGATATCGGGTGGAAAGTTGTGAGCGCGGGCGTTGGGGTGCTCTCGGGGATCGTCGCCAATAAAATCGTGGACGTGGTGTGGAAGGGAATTTCCGGGCGGGAGATTCCCGATTCGGAGGATCCGAACGCGCCGCTCGTGGACGCGGTGATTTTCGCGGTGGTGTCTGCCGGGGTGGCCGCGGCCGTTTCCCAGCTGACCCAGCGCCAGGCCGCCAAATGGTACGGCAAGGGCGAAGTGATCGATTCGCAGGCACGCGCCCGGGCCTAAGGTTCGCGCGGCGCCGATCCGGTTCCGGCTCGGGACCGCAGGCGTGAAAATACGGGACCTCCGTACTAGACTGGACGGCACGACAGGGGAGCGCAGCAGCGCTGAGAGTGCGGCCGGCACGCGGCACGCAGACCCTCGAACCTGCTCCGGTTAGTACCGGCGAAGGGAGTCGAGATCTCTCCTCCGCACCGCGGAGACCCTCCTTATATCCTGAGGAGGATGCATGGTCCAGAAAAATAGGCACGGCGCCCGCGTTCTTGCGGCCGCCGTGATGGTTGCGGCACTGGCCCTGGCCGGCTGCTCAAAGAACGACGACGCCGCCTCTCCGGCAGCGAGCGATCAGCCCACCACAGTTCGGGTGGTCAGCCACGAATCATTCAACCTTCCCGATGAGCTCATCGCCCGCTTCGAGAAAGAATCCGGGTACACCATCGTGAAATCAGCACCCGGGGATACCGGCCAGGTTGTTAACCAATTGGTCTTGGCGGATGGCAAACCCGGTGCGGATATGGTGTTCGGGGTGGATACCTATACCGCCTACCAGGCGCTTGATGGTAACACCATCGCCGATTATTCTTCCCCGAAACTCCCCGCGGGAGTGACCGCCCTGGAAGGGAAACTCAATCCCATCGACCAGGGCGAAGTCTGCGTGAATTACGACCGCGAGTGGTTCACCCAGAAAAATATGATTCCGCCCCTGAGTTTCGCCGATCTTTCCCGCCCCGAATACGCCGGGCTGCTCGCGGTGGAAAACCCGGCGCTTTCCTCACCGGGCCTGGCTTTCCTGGCCGCTACCGCCCACGTTGCCGGGGGAACGGAGGGGCTTTCCCAGCTGTGGGGCCAGCTGCTCGGGGCCGGCACCCGCATTTCCGGTTCGTGGACGGATGCCTACTACACCGATTTTTCCGGTTCGGAAGGCAAGGGAAATTACCCCCTGGTGGTTTCCTATTCTTCCTCCCCGGCCGCTGAAGACGGGCGCACCGGCGTGATCGAATCGACCTGCGTGCGCCAGGTGGAATACGCCGGGGTGCTGCGCGGGGCAGAGAACCCGGAAGGCGCGCAGGCTTTTATCGATTTCCTACTTTCCGAGGACGTGCAGAAAGCCATCCCGGAGTCGATGTACGTGTACCCGGTGGCCGATGTGGAGCTGCCCGCGAGCTGGCAGCAGCACGCCCCGCGTGTGAAGGACCCCATCGTGCTAGACGCTAAAGAAGTGGGCGCCCAGCGCGCCGAATGGATCCGCGCCTGGCGTGACACCGCGGGAATGTGAGTAACGCATTCCGTATCCCGCGCCCGCGCGGAGCTTCCCTGGTGGTTGCCCTCGCGCTCGCGGTCCCGCTATTTTTCCTCGCGGTCTTCTTCCTGTGGCCGGTGGTGGCGATGCTCGCGCGCGGGCTCGTCACCCCGGCCGGGGTGGATACCGCGGGTTTCGCCGCCGAACTTACCCGCCCGCGCACCTGGAAAGTCGCCGGGCAAACCCTGTGGATGGCAGCGGCCAGTACCGCTTTCTCGGTACTGCTCGGGCTTCCCCTCGCCTATGTGCTTTACCGACTGCGCCTGCCCGGAGTGCGGGTGGTGCGAGCCTTCGTGGTGGTACCTTTCGTGCTCCCCACCGTGGTGGTGGGAACCGCGTTCCGGGCGCTGCTGCGCGCGGACGGCCCCTACGGTTTCCTCGGCTGGGATTCCAGCCCGTGGGCGGTGGTCGCGGCCATGGTTTTCTTCAATACCGCCGTGATTTCGCGGACGGTGGGGCCACTGTGGGCGGCGCTGCCCCCGCACGCGGAGGCTGCCCGTACCCTCGGCGCCTCCCCGTGGCGGGCTTTCCGTACCGTCACCCTTGTGGAATTGGCCCCGGCTATTACCTCCGGCGCGGCTATAGTCTTTTTATTTTGTTCGACGTCGTTCGGAATCGTGCAAACCTTAGGTGCGCCTGGCTACGGGACCCTCGAAACTGAAATCTGGGTGCAGACCACCACCTTCCTTGATTTACGGGCCGCGGCGGTGCTCTCGCTTCTACAAGTGGTGATCGTCGGGATTGCCACCGCGGTGGCTGCCCGGGCCACCCGGCGTACCTCGGCAGCCTTGCGCCTGCGCCCGGCCGCCCGGAGGAAGGTGAGCCGGAGTGATATTCCCGCGCTGCTCATCAGCGCGGCCACCGTTATTTTCCTGATCGGAGCTCCGCTCCTCACCCTGGTGGCGCGCTCCTTCCAGCGTTCGGGTACCTGGACGCTGGAGAACTACCGCAATCTCATCGGTTCTTCCGGATTTGCGGGGGTCTCGGCTTCCGATGCGCTCCGGAATTCTTTGACAACGGGCCTGAGCGCTGCCGCACTTGCCCTGCTCCTCGGGGCGCTGCTGGCTTTCGCGCTGGCTTCCCCGTGGGCCCCGCCGCGGCCGGTGAGCGCGGCCGCGGAAGGGATCGCCCTGCTGCCGCTGGGAGTTTCCGCGGTGACGGTAGGTTTCGGATTATTCCTCACCATTCGCATGCTTGTTCCCTCCGCGCAGGTGCTCGTCCCGGTGGCGCAAGCGGTGGTGGCCCTTCCCCTCGTGGCCCGGGTGATCCTCCCGGTGGTGCGGGCCATTGACCCACGCTTGCGCGAGGCCGCCGCCACCCTGGGGGCCGGCCCGGGGAGGATCTGGAGAAGTATTGACCTGCCGCTCGCCGCCCGGGCGCTCGCGGTGGCAGCCGGTTTCGGCCTGGCCATTTCCTTAGGGGAATACGGTGCCACATCCTTCCTGGCCACCAGTGATTCCACCACGCTCCCGGTGCTGATCGGCCAGCTCCTGGGGAGGCCCGGGGCGGAAAATTACGGGACCGCGATGGCGGGGGCGGTGGTGCTCGGTACGGTCACCGGGGGGCTGATGGCGCTGAGTGAAATGGCGGCGCCTGCCGGGGCTGCGTCGTCGTTATTAACGCAGCAGAAAGGAAAGCTTCGTGTTAGAACTTCGTGAGGTATCGGTGCGTTACCCGGACGGTTTCGAGGCGGTGCGCGGCGTGAATCTTAGCGTGGAGTCGGGCACGACCGTGGCGTTGCTGGGGGCGTCCGGTTCGGGGAAATCCTCGCTGTTGCGCGGGATCGCCGGGCTGGAGGCTTTGCGCGGGCAGGTGCTGATCGACGGCGCTGATATGACGGCGGTTCCTACCCATCGGCGCGGGGTGGGCATGGTTTTTCAGGACGGGCAGCTTTTCCCGAATCGCAGCGTGGGTGGAAATATTGCCTACGGGATTGAGAAAGGCCGTTCGCGCGCCGAGGTCGAGGCAGAGGTGGAGCGCTGGCTGGAGCTGGTGGAACTGAGCGGTTATACCAAGCGGGCGGTCACGACTCTTTCGGGTGGGCAAGCTCAGCGGGTGGCTTTGGCGCGTTCCCTGGCGGCGCGCCCGCGGGTGCTGCTCCTGGACGAACCGCTTTCCGCCCTCGATACCCGCCTGCGGGAGGACCTGGCGGTATTCCTACGCCGGGTGCTGCAAAAGGCAGGCACGACGGCGGTCTACGTGACCCACAATGATGCCGAAGCGGCGACCGTTGCCGACCGGGTGGTGCGCATGGATAGCGGGCGGCTGGTTGCCGCAGGTTAACTAATATTCCTGAACAGTGCAGCTAAACCCCGAGGAAGCGCAGGATCGCAGGGAAGTCCTCGTTGATCTGGGCGGTGCCGGCCGCGAAAGAGGCTTCCAGTTTCGCCACATTGGTCTCCCGGTTGGAAGTTAGCTGGTGGCGCGGGAAGTAGAGGTAGGCCCGCCCCCGTGCTTCCAGATCGAAAAGATGGACCCGGGTGGCGTTGTACTTGGCTGCGCGTTCCTCCAGCGCGGTAACGAGGTGGGGGTATTTGCGGAAAGCCGCCCGGATCAGCGCACTTGCCTTTCGGGAAGGTGCCGGGCGCACGTAATCGCGCGGTTTCGTCATAATAACGACGGCGCGCTCGAAGCCAGCAGCCTCAGCGGCATCAATAGGTATACCCCCGGATGGCCCGAGCGCGCCGTCGGCATAAAGCTCACCGTCGAGCGTTACGAAAGGCATGATGCCGGGCATCGTTGAGGATGCCTGCACCCGCACCAACAGGTCGTCAAGAACCTTAATATCGCCGCGGTGCCAGTGCACGGCGGCGCCGTCGCTCAAACGAAAAGCACTGATGTCAAAATCGCCGGGCGTGGACTGGAAAGTCTCGAAATCGAAGGGAAGGGCCTGGCCCGGGCGTGACGTGTGAAGGTAAATGTAATCCGAGTTGAAGGCGCCCTTGCCGCTGAGGAAGGTCCGCCAGTTTCCGATATTCGGATCCGCCCCAAATTCCACGAAAGACCGTCGGGCCCGCAGCGGGTCACGGCTGAGATAATTCGCCACGTGACTGGAACCCGCCGAAATCCCCGAAACGTGCGGGAACTCCAGGCCGGCCTCGATGAGCTTGATCACCACCGGGGCCGTGGCGCTCGCGCGCATACCACCGCCCTCGAAAACGAGGGCGGTTTCAGCAATCCGAGACATAGGGTCTCCTTTCTACGCGCCAGGCCGGGGCGGGTGCGGCCTCGAGTGAAGATGGCTCCGGCCGCGGCCCAAACTACCTGCCGCGCACTCCTGATTCACCCATTCCGTAACGCAACGAATTGACTTCGCAGCTGCATTCGGTGGCGATATTGATCGTGGAAGCAATCGCACCTTCGGCGCGCAGCTCCAGCAGGCGGGGAACAACCCGATCCCGCAAGGACCACGGGTCAATGGTATTGACGTAGATCTTGGTGCCGCCTTCAAAACCGGCGAGGGTGGAGGTGCGCCACTTGAGGAGCACCCGCCACGGGGTTGCTACTTCCATATCCCGCGAAGGTGCGTACCATTCCTCATTTGTGGGAATATCTGGGCCGGTGGCCGCGTGCATGGCATGCACCAGATCCGAAACGGCGCGCAATTCGTGGCGGGTGTGCTCGAAGGGTTGGGAGGCTTCCGAACGCGACCACACTTCGAGCGTGGGGTAGCGATGCCCGAACCCGGCGTAGGCCACCGCGTACTTGTTCTCCGCGATAACGAGATTGTGGTAGCCGGCGTAATCCACCCCGTACTCGTTGAAAATATTGGGGTTATCGCGCACCCGGTCCACTTCGTAGCGGTGATTGACGGTGCGCTCATCAATGGACACCAGCTGCTTATGGAGGTGTTCGAAGGAGGCCCCGGCCGGCCGCAACCAATTCTGGAAGACCTGCACGTATTTGACGTAGCGGTTCTGCTCGTACAAATCGCGCATGGCATCCGCGGTAAGCAGGAAGTACCAGTAGTGCTCAGCCGGGGTGAGGGTACCCGAGCCGGCCCGATTCGCGGTGGAATCCGAACCCGGCACATAGTGGTGGCGCCCGATAATGAGATCATGCCCGCCCCCGTAGAACGGCAGCGCGCTCAAGAGGCGCTCCCGCTCCGGAAGCGCATTCCAGGCATCCTCATCCATGCCCGAGGCAATGGCCTTGTTATGCGCCACGGAAAGCACGTGGGCCCGCCCGGCCGCATCCGAGGTGTAGCGCTCAAAAGCATCCTGGCGGCGGGTGGTGAGCTCGTACTGGTAGTTGGTGGTCCAGTACTGGAAAGGAACAATCTCAAAAAGATTAGGAACTCGCCGGAAATCCCACGGGTCCGCCAGGGAATCCACCGGGGCATCATAGGTGATCCGGGCTTCACCCGTGGCGGGGTTGCCAACGATGCGCGCCTTTTCCGGCGGTGTTTCCAGCACCCGATCCGCGCAGAAAGAACAGAAGTTTTCCGGGTGATCGGCACTCAGCGGTTCCGCGATGGGAACTTCGGCCTTGAGGGGTCGGTTAGCGCGGCCCGGCTGGGTCCACACTTCGGTACCGGAAAACGGGTTGATCTGTTTGATGGTCCCGTCCGGAAGCCGGGTAATGGGCGGGCGGATTTCGTGGCGTACAACCATAAGTTCCCCTCACGTTCGGCGGCAGAGCCACCCACCATAGTAGTGGGTAGCTCCGCTGCGAGCACGGTGAAGCTGAATTCTTAGCTCACCGAATACCCGGCCTGCGCCAAAGTTGCATAAGCTTCATTGACGAAGGCTCTACGCACCTGCACCTCATATGAATTGGCGGTGGTGGCCCGCACCGAAGCGAAATCACGCCGCCCACCGGTAAACCCGTGCGAGATCGCACCCATAATGGCACCGAGCACCGCCCCGCAGGCGAGCCCGAAGAGGAGCACCTGCCAGAGCACCACGGCCGGCGCGAAAAGGATAAAGAAGAAGGAGAAGAAGAGGCCCCAGGAGGCTCCGCCCGCCGCGCCGTAGAGCGCGGCCTTCCCGGTGGTCAGGCGCCCGGTCACCTGCTCCACGCTTTCCAGATTCACGCCGACGATACGCACATTTTCTACCGGGAACCCGGCATCCGAGAGCGCATCTACCAGGCGTTCGGCCTGCCGGTAATCAGAAACTTCCGTAATGGTGCGGTAATCCGCGGCACTTTGTTCAGCGGCGCGCGCGGTGGCGGACGCGCCAGTAGTTATGTTTTCATTCATAGGCTCATCCTAAAGGTGGCCTATGACAGAAAAACCGCCCTCGAAACAAAAATCAGCTGCGCGCCGGAAATGCTCGCTAGCGGTGGAAACCGGGAAGCGTATTCCGGCGCGCAGCCTGGATGGTGTTAGTGTTCGCGGGGCGCGCAGCTCACGCGGTTGCTGGCGGCTCTATGCGCGCCAAATCGACCGGCGCACAGCTCACGCACGTTGGCTAGCCAGCCACGTTACTCAATCGTGGACAGATCCGCGGCGCCAATAATCCCGGCGTCGTTCCCGAGCCGCGCGAGGCGAATCTCCGGCAGCGTCCGGTATTTCGCCACGGGGAGAACTTCGGGGAATTCGCGTACCAGCGGATCAAGCACGAGCGAACCGGCCTCGCTTACCCCGCCGGCAATCACGAAGATTTCCGGATCGAAAATGGTGGCCATATCCGCCAAACCGATGGCGTTCCAATGAGCGAGCTCATTGAAAACATCGAGGGCCATCTCATCGCCTTCCTGGGCGGCCGCGGTCACGGCCGGGCCGGTCACGCGCCCTTCGCCCAATTCCAGGATGCGAGCGGCTCCGCTCGGGTAATTCGCGGCCCGTTCGGTGGCGAAACGCACCAGTGCACTACCCGAGCCCATCACTTCCCAGCAGCCGCGCGATCCACACCCGCACAGCGGCCCGTTCGGAACCATGTGGATATGGCCGATTTCCGCGCCGAAACCGAAAGCGCCGCGTAGCAGATTCCCGTTCATGATGATGCCGCCGCCCAGCCCGGTGCCGAGTGTTACCACAACGGCAGATTCCGCATCAGCGGCGGCACCGAAACGGTATTCGGCCCAGGCGGCAGCGTTGGCGTCATTTTCAACGACGACGGGCATGCCGGTGAGCTCAGCGATACGTGAACCGAGCCGTCCGTTCTGTAGGGGCACATTCGTGCCGTAGATCAACGTATCGCGATCCGCGGCGATATAGCCGGCCTGCCCGATTCCAACGGTGGTAGCCCCCGAGGATTTGAGGTCATTGACGCAGGCGGCGATAGTTGCGATAAAGGCCTCGGAATCCTGGCGCGGCGTGGGGCGCCGGACCCGCTGCAAAATTTCACCTTGTTCATTGACGACGCCGGCGGCCACCTTCGTGCCGCCAACATCCACACCGATGCTCAGAGTCATGGTGCAAGTCTACCTGGCGTGGCCAGCCGGATTCCGGGATGGCGCAGCGGCGTCGTCGTACCGAAAAAAGAGGGTGCGCAAGGACGTGACGTAGCTCGCGAAAAGTGGGCGGGAATAAAAACCACGCCCCTAAGGTTGAGTTAGGTGGACTCAAGAAAGGGCGAGCCGATTGGACATAGGTTCTCGGATCGTTCAGACTTGGAAGGAAACTTTGTCGAAGGGTCCGCGGCCGGTACCGCCGGCGTGCGGATCTGCGGCACGAATGCAGAAGGAGCAATCATGGCACGTGCAGTAGGTATTGACTTGGGAACAACCAACTCCGTGGTGGCCGTCCTCGAAGGCGGGGAACCCACGGTGATCGCGAATGCGGAAGGTGCGCGCACCACCCCGTCCGTCGTGGGCTTCTCTAAGAGCGGAGAAGTGCTCGTGGGTGAAGTGGCCAAGCGCCAGGCTGTCACCAATGTTGATCGCACGATTTCTTCCGTCAAGCGCCATATGGGCGATGACTGGAAGGTTGATATTGACGGTAAGGATTACAACGCGCAGCAGATTTCCGCGTTTATTCTCCAGAAGCTGAAGAAGGATGCGGAAGCCTACCTGGGCGATACCGTCACCGATGCGGTTATCACCGTGCCGGCCTACTTCAATGACGCACAGCGCCAGGCCACCAAGGATGCCGGCACCATCGCCGGTCTGAATGTGCAGCGTATCGTCAACGAACCCACGGCCGCGGCGCTGGCCTACGGCCTGGAAAAGGGTAAGGAAGATGAAACGATTCTGGTCTTCGACCTGGGCGGTGGCACCTTTGATGTTTCCCTCCTGGAAGTGGGCAAGGATGAGGATGATTTCTCCTTCATCCAGGTGAAGGCCACCTCCGGGGATAACAAGCTCGGTGGGGATGATTGGGATCAGCGCATCGTCAACTGGCTGGTTGACCAGGTGAAGAACGCCTCCGGTGTGGATCTGTCCAAGGATAAGATCGCGCTGCAGCGCCTCAAGGAAGCCGCGGAAAAGGCGAAGATTGAGCTGTCTGCCGCGACCTCCACCCAGATTTCGCTGCCCTATATTTCCATGAGCGAATCCGGGCCGATCCACGTGGACGAAACCCTCAGCCGCGCCAAGTTTGAGGATATGACCAAGGATCTGCTGGATCGCACCAAGACCCCGTTCATGAACGTGATTCGCGATGCGGGCATCCAGATTTCCGATATTGATCACGTGGTGCTGGTGGGTGGATCCACCCGTATGCCGGCTGTGACCGAAGTGGTCAAGGAGCTCACCAACGGGCGCGAACCCAATAAGGGTGTCAATCCTGATGAGGTCGTGGCCGTGGGTGCGGCGCTGCAATCCGGTGTGATTACCGGGGACCGCAAGGATGTTTTGCTTATCGACGTCACCCCGCTCTCCCTCGGTATTGAAACCAAGGGCGGCGTGATGACCAAGCTCATCCAGCGCAATACCGCTATTCCCACCAAGCATTCGGAAACCTTCTCCACCGCGGAAGATAACCAGCCTTCGGTATCCATCCAGGTGTTCCAGGGTGAACGTGAGTTCACGCGCGATAACAAGCCGCTGGGCACCTTCGATCTGACCGGGATCGCGCCGGCTCCGTCCGGGGTGCCGCAGATTGAGGTGACTTTCGATATCGATGCCAACGGCATCGTGCATGTGTCCGCGCGTGATAAGTCCACCGGCAAGGAACAGTCCATGACCATTACCGGCGGTTCGGCCCTATCCGAAGAGGAAATCAACCGCATGGTCAAGGAAGCTGAGGAGCACGCCGCGGAAGATGCCAAGGCCAAGGAAGAAACCGATACCCGCAACCAGGCGGAGCAGACCGCGTACTCCATTGAGCGCCTGATCAAGGACAATAAGGACAAGCTCACCGATGCCACCGTCACCGAAGTGGAGGAGGCCATCGCCAAGGTGCGCGAAACCCTCAAGGGCACCGGCAACGTGGAGGATGTCAAGAGCGCCCTGGCCGAACTCAACGAGAAATCGCAGAAGATCGGGCAGGAAATTTACGCGCAGGCCCAGGCTGCTGAGCAGAATGGCGGCGCGAATGCGTCCGGTGCCGCGGGTGGTTCCGGTGCGTCCGGTTCTTCTGACGACAATATCGTCGACGCCGAAGTCGTGGACGATGAGGAGAATAAGTAATGAGTGAGGACGATCTGAAGCGCAACGGCCCGGAAAGCGCGGGTGCCGGTAACGGCGCGGGCGGTTCCGGTGCGGGCGCTGTTTCTGGGAACGACGACGCAGCTACCGCCGCGGCCTCGCCGGCAAATGCGGGTGAATCTGGCACGGGCACGGCTCAGGAACCCGAGGTGGGCGCGGCTGACGCTGGAGAAGCTGGCGCGGCTGGCGCTGCCCAGGCATCGGATACTCACGAATCCGATACTGAAGCTTCCGGTGCTGAGGCCGGCGCAGGCGATACGGAGGCCGTCGCGGCCGATCCGCTCAGCGAAGCAATGGCGACCATCAGCACCCTGGAGGATCAGCTCAAACGCGCCCAGGCATCGCTGTACAACACCGAAACGGAGTACACGAATTACGTGCGCCGCTCCAAGCAGGAAGCCGGAGCGCACCGCGATTCGGGCACTCTCAAGGTGATTGAGGCCTTGCTTCCGGTTCTTGATGATGTGGAGCTGGCTCGCCAGCACGGGGACCTGGAAGGCCCCACTGGCTTGATCGCGGAGAAGGTGGAGCAGATTCTCTTCTCCACCTTCAAGGTGGCGCGTTTCGGTGCGGTTGGTGATGAGTTCGATCCGGAGTACCACGAGGCACTCATGAATCGATCCTCGGCGGAAGCCACCGCTCAAACTATTGAGACGCTTATCCAACCCGGATACACCGTGGCGGATAAGGTTCTCCGCCCGGCCCGGGTGGGAGTGGTCTCACCGGAATAGTGGGGGCAGGCTTCACGCAATACACACAGCAGGATAAGAAAGGGGAGGTGAGCATATGGCAGGGGCAAGCCAAGATTGGCTCGATAAGGATTTCTACCAGGAACTCGGCGTGAAAAAAGACGCCACCCAGGAGGATATTAAAAAGGCCTACCGGAAGCTATCCCGCCGTTACCACCCCGATCGGAATGGCGGCTCGAAGGACGCCGAAGAAAAGTTCAAGAGGGTGGGGGAGGCCTACCAGGTTCTCTCCAACCCGGAGGATCGCAAACAATACGATGCGATCCGGGCGCTCGGGGCCGGCGGGCCCCGCTTCCGGGCCGGTGGGCAAGGCAGCGGTGGTTTTGAGGACATCTTCTCCATGTTCTCCGGCGGCCGCGGCGGAACCTACCACGCCTCATCCTCCACGGGCGGCACCCGCGCAGGCGGCTTCAGCGGTAACTTCGAGGACGTGCTAGGCGGACTTTTCGGGGGCGGACAGGGAGGTGGAGGTTTCGCCGGATTCGGCTCCCAGCGCCGGGCCCAGAAGGGTGCGGATATGACCGCCACGGTCTCGCTCCCGCTCCGCCAGGCTGTGGACGGGGCCACCGTGAAAATCCAAACCGCCTCCGGCAAGTCCGTGACCGCGAAAGTCCCGGCCGGCGTGAGTGACGGCCAGAAAATTCGGATCGCCGGGAAGGGGCATCCGGGCCTCAACGGCGGGCCGGCTGGCGATATTATCGTCACCGTCCACGTGGAGCCCCACCCGGTTTTCGAGGTGCAGGGCAAGGATGTTTACGTCAATGTCCCGGTGTCCTTCCCGGAAGCCGCTCTCGGGGCTACCGTAGAAGTACCAACGCTGGCAGGGCACACCGTCCGGGTGAAAATCCCGGCCGGTTCCTCCACGGATAAAATTCTGCGGGTGCGCGGCAAGGGTCTCACGGCCAAGGGTACGGCCGGGGATATGTACGTGCGTCTCAAGGTCGTGGTTCCCACCCGGCTGTCGGATGATGCCCGCAAAACCGTGGAACTCTTCGCCAAAGCCACAGGCGATGCCGATCCGCGCGCGGATTTCATCCGCATGGCCAAGGTCTAGGCGAAGTGCTAGCGAAGCTCATGCGAACGGATAACCAAGCTAGCGCGAAGCTCTAACGAAGCGACACGAGGAACGAAAAACCCGGCTAGCCCGGCCCCACGCGGGGCCGGGCCCGGAACCCCAACAAAGGAGGTTGAGGAGGTATGGCGAATCGACGCGCACCGTTACTCACGGTGTCAGTAGCGGCCGAACTCGCGGGCATGCACGCCCAGACGCTGCGCCAATATGACCGCCTGGGGCTGGTGTCCGCCCGGCGCACCCGCGGAGGCGGGCGGCGCTACTCCCTGGAGGATGTGGAACGCCTCCAAGAAATTCAACGCATGTCCCAGGAGGATGGCATCAACCTGGCCGGCATTGCCCGCATCCTCCAGATGCAAGAGCGCATTGACCAGCTCACCCGCTCCCTCCAGCACGCGGAACAAGAACTCGCGGCAGAGCGGGAACGCGCCAACGAACGGCGCGCCCATGCTCGCCGGATTTTCGCTGCCGGAGCGGATGGCGACGTCGTTCTTACTCGTGGTCATAAAGACCTACGCGAGTACCTGCGCCACCAGGCCGCGCAGCGCCTCGCACAGCTACGCGCACAAGAAGGCGCCGGGCCTTCCCGCGCGGGGGCCGCCGGAAGTTCGGCGGCAAGTTCCGCAGCCGGTGCCGCGCGCCACCCCGGCTCCGAACTGACCCGCTACCAACCCCACACCCTGGATCTACTCCTCTCCGCGCTCGCGGTGCAGATGGATTGGGATCGCAACCGCGAACGCGACCGTGAACACGGGCGCGTCCCCAGCCGCGACCACAGCCACGAACGCAGCCGCGACCGCAGCCACGCACGTGACCGCGCCTAGGAACGCGACCGCATCCAGGAACGCGACCGTGACTTCCAGCGCGGCGCGGCACGCGAACGCCCCGGGAACAGCGCGCAGTACTGCTAGGGTCACTATGTGCACGCACTGCTAAGAATTTTTCGTTTCACCTCCGCGCTGTCCCGCTACTACGTGGCGGTGGCCCTCGCCTCCATCCTCGTGACCGCCGGAACCATCATTGTTCCCTTCGTGCTCGGCGCCGCCACCGATACCGCGGTTGCTGCCGTGAGCGGCAGTCTTGACGTTGATGTGGCGGTGCGGCGGGTTATCCTGCTGGCCGGCGCCTTCCTCGCCATCGATTTTTTCTCCACCACCATCGACTCGCTGGGTGGCTATGCCGGCGACCTCATGAGCCAAAAAATGCGCTCCATCCTCTCCGTGCGCTACTTCGATAAACTCCTCACCCTCCCGCAAGATTATTTCGACCGCGAACTCACCGGCACCATCACCTCGCGCCTCAACCGCTCCATTATGGAGGTCACGAATTTCGTCAAGAACTTCGCAAACTCCTTCTTCACCACGCTGCTCACGGTGATCGCCGTACTGATTATTTCCTTCATTTATTCCCCGCTGCTCTGCCTCCTCCTGCTTATTATTTTCCCGATTTACATGTGGCTGACCGCCCTCACCTCGCGGCGCTGGCAGGGCCTGGAAGCACAGAAAAACGAAGACATCGACGTGGCCGGCGGGCGCTTCAACGAAGTAATCGGCCAGATCCGCGTGGTCAAATCCTTCACCCGCGAACGCGGCGAACTCGCGCATTTCGCCCGTCACTACGAACACGCCGAGCGCCTCACCGCCAATCAATCCCGTCACTGGCACACCATGGACTTCCTGCGCCGCATGGTTATGGCCGTTATTTTCTTCGCGATTTACGCCATTATTTTCCTGCGCACCGCACGCGGCCAATTCTCCGTGGGCGACATGGTTATCCTGGTGCAGCTCGTGGGGATGGCACGCCGCCCGGTCATGTCCATGAGCTGGATCGTGGACACCACCCAGCACGCCATCGCCGGCTCGCGCGATTACTTCGAGGTCATGGAACTCACCGAAACCGAACGCGGCCAACGCCCCGTATTGACCGGCAGCGCGACTCTTTCCAGCAGCACTGCCGTTACTCCTAACGGCGCCGTCCTTACTCCTAACGACGACGCCGCACCGGCCCGCCCACTTACGGCCCGCGCGCTCCACCAGAACGTGGTGGAAATTGAGCCTGATGTACCGGCGATTCGCTTCGAGAACGTAACTTTTGGATACGGCACCGATCCGGATGTTTTACGCGATGTTAGTTTCGCTATCGAGCCGGGGGAGCGGGTCGCTTTCGTTTCAGAATCCGGGGGTGGGAAAACCACCCTGACCTCGCTTCTCCTGGGGCTATACGAACCGCGGGCCGGGCATATTGAGCTCTTCGGCAGCGATATCGCGGGTCTGCCACTCGGGCAGGTTCGGGCCGCCATCGGGGTAGTTTTCCAGGACCCAGCGCTTTTCTCGGGAACAATTCGGGAAAATATTGCTTACGGGCGCCCGGATGCTACTGAGGACGAAATCCTCGATGCCGCGACCCGCGCACACGCGGATCGTTTTATCCGGCGTTTTGCCCAGGGGTATGACACCGTCATCGGGGAGCGCGGGCTCAAGCTTTCCGGTGGGCAACGCCAGCGCATCGCCGTGGCTCGCGCCATGCTCAAAGCTGCCCCGGTTTTGGTGCTGGACGAAGCAACCTCCGCGCTGGATACCCGCTCCGAGCGGTGGGTGCAGGCCGGTCTGGAAGAACTTATGAAAGACCGCACCTCGATTATTATTGCGCACCGGCTCTCGACTATTGCCAGCGTGGACCGCATTATTACTCTGCGCGCCGGGCGTATTGATGAGGTGGGTAGCCCGGCAGAGCTTGCCGAGTCCGGAGGTATCTACGCCGAGCTGCTCGCCTTGCAGAATGACAACTCCGCGCGCGCTCAACGCCACCTCAAACGCTACGGCTTGCGGTGAGTGTGTAAGCCGCGAGCGAGCCATGTGCGACTGTGCCGGTCTACGATAGCGGTGCGAGCGGGGTTTTTCGTTGCTATTGTGCCGATCCGTCAGTTCCTACTGCAATGATTTGGTGGGTTCTACTGCAATGATTTGGTGGGTTCTACTGCAATGATTTGGTGGGTTCTACTGCAATGATTTGGTGGGTTCTACTGCAATGATTTGGTAGGATCTACTGCAATGATTTGGTGAGTTCTGGTGCATACATGCGGTGGCTCTGCTATCGCAATGAGGGGAGAGGGTGGCACGGTGATTCCTCGCAGTGCGAGTGGTTATATCGCACAATTAGCGCAATGGTTTCCGGTAGTTTTCGTTACCGGCCCGCGCCAAAGCGGGAAATCAACCCTGGTTCGGACGGCTTTTCCCACGTATGAATACGTCAACCTCGAAAATCCGAATCTCCGTGCGGCAGCTACCCAGGATCCAGTTGGTTTTCTTGCCGCGCACCCCGCGCCGCTTATCGTTGATGAGGCGCAATACGCTCCGGATCTTTTTTCTACCATTCAGGTGCGATCAGATGAGCGTGGTGAGGCGGGCCAGTACATTTTGACCGGTTCGCAAAACTTTTCGCTGCTGCGGAGCATTCGCCAATCCTTGGCCGGCAGAGTTGGAATGCTTCAGCTGCTGCCCTTGAGCTGGCAGGAACTTCAAGCACTTGATCCTGTGCCCACACTCAGCGAAGCGCAAGTTGCCGGAGGTTATCCGCGTATTTACGACGCAGGTATCCCGGCCCACGTTTTTATGCCTAATTACGTGCGGACTTACCTTGAAAGAGATGTCGCGGATTATCTCGGTGTCCGAAATATTGACGTGTTCCGTGCTTTCCTGAGGTTGTGCGCAGAGTCGAGCGGAAGCCTCATTAACTACAGCGGCTTGGCGCGCGATATCAGCTCCACCTATCGGACCGTTAAAGAGTGGGCGTCGATTCTCAATTTCTCCTACATCACGTTTACGCTGCAGCCGTATATGTCCAGCGGTGTGAAACGAGTGACGAAGACTCCGAAGCTGTTCTTTTACGATACGGGTTTGCTGTGTCATCTTTTGGGAATCCGAAGTGCTGCTGAACTTCTGACCCATCCGAAACGAGGGGCGGTATTCGAGAATTTCGTGATCGCGGAGATGCGGAAACAATATCTCCATATGGGAACGGAGCCGGAGCTCTATTTTTATCGTGATGACTCCAAGCGCGAGGTTGATCTCCTTGATTGCACTGTGCGTAGTCACCCGCGCATTTTCGAGATTAAATCCTCGATTACGATGCGCGATAAATTCGGCCACCAGCTTTCCCAGATCGGTGAACTCCTGGGAATCCCGGCCGAAAATCGCGCGGTTATATACCAGGGTGAAGAATCGTACCAAGGGAAAAACTTTGCAGCCCAGTCGGCGGCGCACTTGCTCGCTACCTATCCGCAACCTGCGCCGGCTGCTTAACTCCCGTAGTGCGATCCTTGTTGTGCTCCGTCAAGGAGCTTTTTGAAGCCCTAAATGTCGAGGATGCTCCACATACGCGAGCTGCAACCATCAGCTCAGAGCCACAAGAGCTCTAAATGAATCAAAGTGGCTGGGTTTCGGTACCTATCGCGGAATCCCATTCGCCGAACTCTAAACTCAGTGATTTAAATACTTCGTCTGCGGGTCGGGTGGCGCCAGATTCGATGGACCGGAGGCCTTTGTCCAATTCGGCAATTAACTCCTCTTTGGTCAGCGAGCTAATATCAACCGGCCTGGCATACGGGAGCTTCACTTCAAAGGGGATGCCGCGGTGCAGGATCACTTGCTTATAAAGCAGGGTAATAAGAGTTGACGGGGAGATACCCAATAAGCTCAAAATGTGTTCTGCCCGTTCCTTGAGTTCCGGATCAATGCGGACGTATACATTCGCTGTCTTTGCCATGGGTGACCTCCTTATCGCCTGTTGAACAGTCTGCGCCAATGTAGTGGCAGGCGCAAGCACTTATCCTTCGCGAAACGCCCGGGATAAATATGGCGGCATACCGCTCCGAAACTTCGCTGCCGCCCGCCTAATTCACCCGCTCCGCCAGCACCATGCACTCCATATGCCCGGTCTGCGGGAACATATCCATGAGGCGTGCTTCGTGCACGGTAAAGCCATCCAGCAGCTGCAAGTCCTTGGCCAGCGTGGTGGGATTGCACGATGAATAGATGAGCCAGCGCGGGGGATTGGCTGCAATCCACTCGGTGAGATCTGTCAGGCCACGCCGCGGTGGATTGACGATGAGCAGATCGGGCGTGCCGCCGAGCTTGCCGGCGGCACGTGCGGCGTCGCCGGCAAAAAACTGCGCGGAACTGCCGGCCTTCGCGGCGGCGCGGCGCGCGGAATCCACCGCGGCCTCGGAAATCTCCACGCCGGTTACGCGCCGCCCCGGGCCGGCCACGTGCAGCGCGAAACCACCCACCCCGCAATACAAATCCCAGACTGTGCGCACCCCATCTAAACCCGCGGCCCATTCGCGCGCCTGTGCGTACATCGCCCGGGCAATCGTGGTATTCGTCTGGAAGAAGGAACGCGGGGTGAGATAAAGCGTCACCGCGCCGAGCGGGAACGGCAGCGTATCCTCCCCGGTCAGCACAATCTCCTCCTCACCCTCCACGAGGGCGGCACGCTGCGGCAGCAAATTAACGGAAATAACCCGAGCGTTCGGGAGCTGCGCGCGCAACCAGGGTAGATGCTTGCGAATCCGCACCACCGACTCGGTCGAGCGCAGCACAAAACGTAGTAGCAGCTCACCGCTCGGCGCCGCGGTGAGGAGAATATTTTTGAGTTCCCCGCGCCCGCTCGGCACGTCGAAAGGCGTGAGCCGCGCCCGCCCGATGAACTCGGTCAGCGCCGGGAGCGCCGCGGTAATGGGCTCCTCGTAAAGTCCGCATTCGCGCAGGTCCACCCCGCGCATATCCCGATCCAAAATTCCCAGCGTCGGCGCCTGCGTGCTTCCGCCCACGGCGAGCTTCGCTTTATTACGAAAATGCGATTCCGGGGAGAGTGCTGGCGGCAACCACTCCGGCGCGAAAGGCGCCAGCAATTCGGCCAGGCGTTCCTCCTTGTCCGCCACCTGAGCGGGGTAGGCCTCACCCATCCGAGTACACGAACGGCAGGTCCCCGCCTCAAAATACGAACAACGCACGGTCCCAGCTTAGTGGGCGCGCCCCGCATCCACGGTCTCCACCACCGCGAGCTCGCGCACCCCGCGCCGCGCCGGCCCCAATTCCACCCCGGTGATCGCCCCGGCCGCGGTTTCCTCGCCCACTAATTGCTGGCACAATTCCGCCAATTCTTCGGCTTCGCGCGGCAGAGTATCGGCCAGGAGCGCCAGGCGCGCCACCCGCCCGCGGAAATATTTCGCGGCGTGCGAGATCGTGCGGGACGTTGCGCCCGTGATGCGAGTCGCGGTTATTTTTACGACGTCGCAGCTAGCCGGCACCTTCCATCCCGCATAGGCACCGGACCTCGCGTCAATGACCAATCCGGAGGCCCGGCTGTTGAGAACCGGCCACAGGGGTGCCCAGCGTGCCGAGATTTTCGCGCCGCCCAGCTCCACGTTCATTCCCAATCGGTAGGAAGGGATGGGGTCAAGGGGCGAGGTAGCCCCGAAGAGCCCCGAGAAAATCAGGGTGTGCTCCCCGGCGCGGGTGAGCTGAGCGGCCGAGAAGCTCCCCATATCGAGGGCCTGGTAGAGCACCCCGGTATACACCTGCCAGGCCGGGGCGCAGGGCTGCTCGCGCAGCGTGATCTGCGTGGCGACCTCATCAGCAATACTCGGACCCACCCCGAGAATATCGAGGGCATCCGGGCGCCTGGATACTTCTTCCAGCTCCGCCACCAGCTCGGTGCGCAAGGCCGTGAATTCCGGGACGCTCAGGGCGCTCAGGTCAAGGGTGGGGCCGCTGGTCGGTGCGGTTTTCCCTTCCGAAGGAGGTAGGAGGATAAGCACTGTTTACTCCCCACTTTCTGCGCCCGCGTGCCAGGAGAAGAGTTCAACGTCGCTTCTGGCAGGATCAACGCCTATGACACGAGCGCTCGGGTGTGGCTCGAGTTCGAGGCGCACCCGCAGCTCAGCGGGCTGGCCAGAGTCCGCACTGGCCGGAGCTGCGTCGTCGTGCTGACGCTCCCACACGCGGTACTCGATCCAGGTATTATCCTTGCCGGTCACCTCGAGGCGGGCGCGGGTGAGCCACGGGTGGGTGCGGCGCAGCGCGATGAGGGCGCGGTAGGCGCGGTACATCCCGGCGCCCAGGTCGGAGAGCTGTTCGGGGCGTTCGGGCAGGGGCGGGCGTAGTTGGTCGTCGGCGGAAAAGCCTTCGAGTTTGGTTCCCGTGAAGCCCTGTTCGTCTCCGTAATAAATCGAAGGCATCCCGGGAACCGTGAAGAGTACCGCGGCGGCCAGCACCGCGCCGGCCGGGCCCACCGCCGTGGCGATGCGTTCCACATCGTGATTGCCGATAAACGTATTGGGAATGAAATGCTCGCAGAATTGCGCGTGCCGCCCCAGATTCCAGTCCAGCTCCCAGAAATTACGCGCGGCAATCGACTGGCGGATCGAGGCCCAGAGCTCGTATTGGGTGAGGGTATCCACGCTGGAGCGCGCCACGAAATCGGGGTAATCGCCGTGGATAACTTCGCCCAGGAACAGCGCCTCGGGGAAGCGCTCGCGGACTTTCCCGAGCACTTCCGCCCAAAAATCGGTCGGGACCGCGTAGGCCACGTCCAGGCGCCAGCCATCGATACCGCGCTCCAGCCAGAATTCCATGACCTCGCGGACCAGCTCACGCACCCGCGGCGAAGAATGGTCGAGGGTAATGAGATCCCCGTGCCCTTCCCAGGTGTGGAAATCACCGCTCTCGGTGCGTAGGCCCAGCTCTTCGAGCTGCGGGTGGGAGCGGGAAATATGGTTGAAGACGCCGTCGAAAAGCACCCGGATGCCGCGGCGGTGCGCTTCCTCAATAAGGTGGGTAATATCCGCGTTATCGCCCAGGCGCGGATCGAGGCGGAAATGATCGAGGGTGTCATAGCCGTGGGAAACCGAAGCGAAAATCGGGGTGAGGAGCAGGCCATTGGCACCGAGCTCAATAAGATAATCCAGCCACGGATCCAAAGCTCGTAAGCGGTGTTCACCGGGGGCGGCATCGGGAAGTTCCCCGGTTGCGGTCAGGGGGCTATGCCCCTCGCGAATGGGCGCCCCGCAGGCTCCCAGGGCAAAAACTTGCCACCAGATGGTGTCGAGCTGTGACATAGCTACGAGCTGCCTTTCTTCGCTTGAGCGCTTGGTTGCTTATTCGCTTATTCGTTTGATCGCTTGTGTGCCGCTACGATCGCCGCCGCGGTAGGTGCGATACCGGGTGGATCGCCGCTACGAGCGCCGCCGCGGAGCGCGCTCAGCTGGGTGAATGCGCCGCGGCCCCTCGCTCTCGATTCTAGAGCGAAGGGCCGCGAAGAGAAACGCCGCGTAACACAGCGCCCAGCGAAACTAGCGAAACCAAACGCCAGGCGCAGAAAACACGCCGCGCGAAAACCGCCAAGCGAAATAAGCGGCGTTTACTGCAAGTTAACAGTGGCGTTATGAATCCACCCGGTCTCCAGTTCCAGCTTGGCTGGAACTGCATCGGCCGGCACATCGTAGAGCAGCTTGCCCGTCACGGTATTGCCCGGATTGACCTTCTCGTAGATCATCGACGCATCGCCCAAGTACAGGGAATCCCCGGAAACCGAATGCTGGCGCCCCTCGGTATCCACGAGCTTCTGCTCCGATTCGGCGAAGCCAGCCGCTTCCTTCCCGGTATTCTTCACGGTCACATCCACAATGACGTACTGGCCGGTGGCATCCTTGCCCAGCACATCATTGCCGATATGGCTCACGCCCTTCTCCACATTGGTCACGGTCACTTCAAAATCACCGAGAACGACCGGGGTGCCGATGCCCACGGTTGCGTCGTCGTTCTTATCTTTCTTATCGCCTTTATCGCCCTCAGCCTCGGCCTTCTTATCCGCGCCCTCCGCGGCGTTCCCGGATGCGGCGCTATCGGCGGCCTGGGAGCTGGACGTGGCGGCGGGTTTGCCATCGGATTGCTTGGACAGCGCGGTGCCCACAATCGCGAGCACCACAATAACGAGCAGCGCGGTGAGGAGCTTATGGCGCGCAAACCAATTCTTTTTCTGTTCCGGAGCGGGTACTGCGCCGTACACCGGCGGCGTGGATGCTGACATGCGAGAACCTTTCTTATCTACAGCGGTGGGCGCCGCCCCGGCCAGGCAGGAGGCCGCGGCCGGAGTCGCTCACGTATCGCCTCCAGGGTAGAAGCGCGGCGCGGCGCGCACATCCTCCACCTGGGCAGACCCGCCTCATCCCTTCGGGTGGCATTCGCGGGCCGAACGGCGGTTCTGAAGCGCGCGGGCGCGCCGTACAATCACAGGCATGACAGATTACGCGCCGAAGAAACGCAGCGGTGCGGCGGCGCGTGCGGGGCAGAGTCCGGCGCGCCGGCGCGGGCTCGCCGCCCTCCCCTTCTATCTCAAAACTGCCGCCATATATATCGTCATGGTCGTGGGGGTCGGCTACCAGATTGAACGCGCGAAAATCCGCGCGCTGCCTGGCTGGCTCGGCACCCTCGACGAAGTCGGGATCTTCGTATCGATGTGCTGCTGCATTATGGCGGGCGTGTGGGTGGCGCGCCGGGAACGCTACCCGCGCCGCGCGCTCGCGGTTGCGGCCGTGTGTTCTACTTTGGGTGCGATCGGACCGGTGGTCGGGTTTTTGCTGCCGCGCTATCTTGCGGGGGCGCGTGCATGGGGGCGACGACGCCGCGCCTTGGGCGTGTGCCTCATGTATGCCCTCATTACCGCCTGGCAATTCGCCCGCGAACTGACCGGGAAAGATTACAACTCCTCCTGGGTGATGGGTTTCCTCAACCACCAGAATCCGCTGGAGGATTTCCCGAATAATATTGTGCCGCTCCTGGTGCTCTACGCGGTGGCGGTGCTCCTCCCTATCGGTTGGGGGCTGTGGCGCAGCGCCACCGCGGAACTCCAGGAAACCCACCATCGCCTGGATGCCACCAGCGAGGAACTCCAAGCCTCCGCCGCCACTTCCGAAGAGCTGGAAACCCAGCTCACCCGCAAAGAAGAACGCGATGCCCTGGCTCGGGAAATTCATGATTCCATCGGCTCTCAGCTGGCCATTATGAGCCTGCAGGCCGGCTCCTTGGAATTGCTGGCGCGCGGGGATGCGGACTTAGAGGAAGCGGCGCGGTCGCTGCGGGAATCTTCCCGCCAGGCTACCGATGATTTGCGTTCCCTGGTGCGGGTCATGCGTGATCCGAGTTCCTCGGCCTACCGCCCGCCGCGTTCCCTCACTGAATTAGCGGATCATATTGATAAGGTGCTGGCGGCCGGGCATCCCGTCGTCGCCAATGTTTTTATTACGGATGCCGAACGTGCCCCGGCCGCGCTTACCACGGCCTGCTACCGTATCGTCCAGGAACTGCTCACCAACGCGGTGAAATACGCCCCGGAAGAAACCACCCGGGTGCGGGTGAGCGGTGGGCCGGATCAGGGCCTCGATATTGCGGTGCGCAACGCTATGCCCGCTCCGCATGATGGGGAGCAACGCGAAAGCGAGCACGGGGCGGGTTCGGGATTGCGCGGGGTGCAGGCCCGAGCCCAGGCCCTGGGCGGGCGAGCCAGCTTCACTACCGCGGGCGGCGTTTTCGCAGTTGATGTGCACCTTCCCTGGGACGGGAGTGCCCGGGGTGGCAATCCTGGAATGGTAAAATAGCGCGGTGCCGATTTCCTCACCCATTCGCGTTATGGTCGTTGATGACGACCCGATGGTTCGCCGTCTCCTGGTACAGATTATTAACCTGAGTCCGGAGCGCGATAGTGAGGTGGTGGCGCAGGCGGGCACGGCCCGCGAAGCTTTGGAAACTCTCACCGCGGTGAAGGTCGACGTCGTGCTCATGGACGTGGCGATGCCCGGGGGTATGGACGGCATCGAGGCCACGCGCCAACTGCGGAGTTTCCCGCATCCACCCCAGGTGATTGTGGTGACCACTCTGGATGCCGATGATGAAGCGGTGCGCGCCGCGGAAGCCGGCGCCTCCGGGTTTATTCTCAAATCGGAAGATCCCCAGGTTCTCCTCCAGGCGATCCGCAATGTGGCGGCCGGGGATGGCGCTCTCTCCCCGCGCGCGGCCAAGCAGGTGTACGAATATTTGGCGGCGACCCGCACCGTGAGCGCGCGCCGGCGCGCCCAGGAAAAAATCGCGCGGCTCACCGCCCGCGAACTCGAGGTGGCCCGGCAGGTTTCCCGGGGGCTCTCGAATCGCGATATTGGCGAGAAATTGCACCTGTCCGAATCCACGGTGAAAACGCACCTCTCCGCCATCGTGGCGAAAATGGGGGTGGAAGGGCGTATCGGGGTCGCGGTGGATATGACGCGCGCCGGGTTGCTCGACGACGAGCCTGTGTAGCGCCGCGAGCCCTGGTCACCGCCCGTTTACCTGGTGTTTAAGAGTTGGCGATGCGGCCGGGCTAACGTGGAGGAGGCGTGAAGCACTTTCCGCGCCCGCCACGCGCGGACCACACAGAAAGGTCGCAACGTGAAAAAACGTGCCCTCGCGGGCGTTGCGGTACTATCAGCCACGGCTTTGATGGTTCCCGGCGTCTCCCTCCTCCCGGCGTTCGCCGCGCCGGACGGTTCCGGAATTGTCATTAATGAGATTTACACCCGGGGCGGGTCCTCCGGATCCACCTACACTCATAAATACGTTGAGCTGTATAACCCGAGCTCGGCGGCGATTGACCTGAGCGATCTGACGTTGGGCTATTCGGCAAGCCACGGGAAGAACATTTCTTCCAAGGTGGCCCTGAGTGGCAGCCTGGACGCCGGGGCTTATCTGGTGGTCAGCGCCGGATCGAACGGGTCCAACGGTGTTCAGCTCCCGGAGGCGGCCACCTCCCCGATCAACCTCGGAGCCAAGGGCGGGATTGTGGTGCTGGCGCCGTCGTCGCGTATTGACGCGGCCCTAGCCGATCCCGCCACCGCTATTGACCTGGTCGGATACGGGAACGCGAGCGTGGCGGAAGGTGAGGCGGCGCGCGTCGGCTCCAATTCCCAGATGGCCGCGAACTCCGCCTCCCGCATCCCCAACGGCGCGGATACGAATAATAATGCGGCCGATTTTAGTGTTGTTCCGGCTACGCCGGGACGTGCGAACGACGACGCAACCCCGGGCCAACCGGATCCCGGCACCCAGCCGCAACCCGGGCCAAGCACCGGCCCCGGCACCGAGCCAACAACGGAGCCGGGCACGGGAAGCACAAGCGATCCGGCCGCGCTCGTCACTATCGCGCAAATTCAGGGAAGCGGGCAGGCAAGTCCGCTCGCCGGGCAGGAGGTGACCACGCGCGGCGTCGTGACCGCGGCCTACCCGGAAGGCGGACTCAACGGGGCCTATATCCAAACGCCCGGGGTGGAACATGCTGATGCATCCCACGGTATTTTCGTGTACGGGGCAGCGGCCGCCCAGCTGGAGGCCGGCGCCTATGTGGAGGTGCGCGGCACGGTCACCGAATTTTACGGGCTGACCGAAATTAATGCTGCTGCTATTACCGCGCTGGAGGAAAAGCCGGCGGCGATTGAGCCGGTTGAGATTGCCTGCAATGCCACGGCGGCGCAGCGCGAAGCGGTGGAGGGCATGCTCGTGCGCGTGACCGGGCCGCTCACGGTGACTAATAACTATGCCACCAACCAGTACGGTGAGGTGGGCCTGGCCTGCGGCACCCAGCCGCTGTGGCAGCCCAGCGAACGCTTCAACCCGAGCGAGAACCCCGAGCAGATACAGGCCCTGGATGCCTATAACGCGGCGAATGTGCTGGTTGTGGATGATGGGCGCTCGCGGGCCTACTTTGGGCGCAATGCCCAAACGAATGTGCCGGTGCCCTATCTGTTCGCGGATAATGCGGCCGGCGATGCTGCGCAGGCCGCGCCGGTGCGAGTGGGCGCCGCTGCGACTCTCCAGGGCGGGCTCATTATGGACTTCCGCAATAATTCCTGGAAGCTGCAACCGCGCTTCCCGGTGACGCTGGAAGATGGCACGGATCGCTCCACCGAGGTGGTCACTTTTGAGAACACCCGCGCGGCGGCCCCCGGGAATTTGGGCGGGGATATTTCTCTCGCCTCCTTCAACGTGCTCAACTACTTCACCAGCCTCGGCGAAAATGAGAAGGGCTGCCGGGCCTATACCGACCGCGAAGGTAATCCCATCGCGGCGAATCGGTGCAAGGTGCGCGGGGCCTATACCCCGGAGTCTTTCGCGCGCCAGCAAAGCAAGATTGTGCGGGCCATTAACGAGCTAGATGCCACCGTGCTGGGGTTGCAAGAAATTGAGAATACCGCCCGGGTCTCCGGCGGGGATCGCGATACTGCGGTGCGGGCCCTGGTGGCGGCCCTCAATGCGGACGCGCAGGCCGAGCGCTGGGCTTATGTGCCTTCCCCGGCGAAAGTGGGGGAGAACGAGGACTATATTCGCCTTGCCTTTATCTACCAGAAAGATAAGGTGCGGGCGGTGGGTCCCTCGCAGATTCTCAATAGCGAGTGGTATACCGGGACCGCGCGCCAGCCGCTGGCGCAAAGCTTCCAGGCGATTGTGGATGGCGAAGGCGTGGGCCCGGAGTTCGTGGTGATTACCAATCACTTCAAGTCCAAAGGTTCGCTATCCAAGAAGATCGCGAATGACGAGGATGTGTACCAGGGCAATAACAACCTCCTGCGCACCAAGCAGGCCGAGACGCTGCGCGATTGGATCGCTGCGGAGTTTGCCGATAAGCCGGTGTTTGTGGTGGGGGATCTCAACTCCTATTCGAAGGAGGACCCGATCCGGGTCTTTGAGAAGGCCGGCTACACCAATCTGCACGGGCATTTCCAGCCGGATTCCTACACCTACCAATTCTCCGGGTTGGTGGGCTCGCTCGATCACGTGCTGGCCAATCCCGCCGCCGCGAAGCTCGCCACCGGCGGGCAGGTGTGGAATATCAATTCCCCCGAGTCGGTGGCCCTGGAGTACTCCCGTTACAACTACAACATCAAGAATCTGTGGGATGAGAGCGCTTTCCGCTCCTCGGACCACGACCCCTTCAAGGTCGGGCTCAAGGTGATTCCGGAGAAGGAAGATCCGGCTCCTGCGCCGGAGCCGACTCCCACTTCGCCGGAACCGACCGCGCCTGAACCTACTCAGCCTGCACCGGAACCGACGCAGCCGGAGCCTACTCAGCCGGAACCCACGAAGCCCGCGCCGGAACCGACGGCGCCTGAACCAACCACGCCCGCGCCGGAACCGACGGTACCTGCGCCCGCACCGACAACTGGCAATATGTTCTACCTATCCAATACCTGGCAAGCCACCGTGGCCGACCTCGTCTTCAGCTACGGCCGGGCCGGCGATGAGGTCCTGGTCGGTGATTGGGATGGTGATGGTGTTGATACGTTTGCGGTGCGGCGTGGGAATGTCTTTTACGTGAAGAATTCCCTGGCCAGTGGCGAAGCGGATAGCGTGTTTTCCTACGGCCGGGCCGGTGATGAGGTCCTGGTCGGTGATTGGGATGGTGATGGTGTTGATACGTTTGCGGTGCGGCGTGGGAATGTCTTTTACGTGAAGAATTCCCTGGCCAGTGGCGAAGCGGATAGCGTGTTTTCTTATGGCCGGGCCGGTGATGAGGTCCTGGTCGGTGATTGGGATGGTGATGGTGTTGATACGTTTGCGGTGCGGCGTGGGAATGTCTTCTATGTGAAGAATTCCCTGGCCAGCGGCGCGGCAGATACCTCCTTCTCCTACGGCCGGGCCGGGGATGCCACCCTCGCGGGAGATTTCGACGGCGATGGCCGGGACACCCTCTCGATTCGCCGCGGCAATACCATCCACGTCAATAACTCCCTGGTGAGCGGAAACGCTGATCACACCCTCCCGTACGGGCGGGTAAGCGATGAGCTCTTCATCGGAGACTGGGACGGTAACGGTACCGACACCCCAACGGTGCGCCGCTAACCTCCATATTGCTACCAACACGGGTGGGTGCCGGGACCGCGAGTTCCAGCACCCACCCGCGTTGTATGGGAGAAATTCTCAGGATATAACGCCTTGCGTTAATAACGTGTGGCGTTATATTCTTATTTTGTGATTGCTTCGTTCGCAGATCGGGACACAGAGCGTCTCTATTGGCGAGAGCGTGTTAAGGGACTCGACTCTCGAATAGCACGGAAGGCGCTCATGAAACTGATGCTGCTCGACGCGGCAACGGAACTCGATGAGCTGCGGGTACCGCCAGGTAACCGTTTGGAGGCTCTTAAGGGTAATCGTGCTGGTCAGTACAGCATCAGAATTAACCATCAATGGCGTATCTGTTTTCTTTGGACGCCACAAGGTCCAAGCGAAGTTGAAATAGTTGATTATCACTAGGGAGGTATCATGACTAGCAAGATTCCCCCGATTCATCCGGGAGAAATCCTTGAAGAGGAATTCCTGGCACCGTTGGATATTACGCAGCACAAACTTGCGATTGCCATTGAGGTTCCTCCGCGTCGAATCAATGAAATTGTGCATGGGAAGCGTCGGATCACCGCGGATACCGCGTTGCGGTTGGGGCGTTTCTTTGGGACCAGTGCTCAGTTTTGGATCAATCTGCAAACCCACTATGACCTGGAGAAGGAGTTAGATGCGCTAGGGGATGAGCTAGAAAATATTCAACCCTTGCAGAGCGCGTAATCGGGTACGGTAGCGGGGTTCTGGCCTCGGAACACAGCCCCACCCGCAACCTCGGCTTACCGGACGCAATCGGATAGCACCTCGTGCAGGGCGTGACGTTCGTCGTCGTCGACCCGAAGCCCGTACGCACGCTTGACCGCCACCTGCCGCGCGGCGTATTCGCACACAAAAGCCGGGTTATCCGGCAACCACTGCGCGGCGGTGGCGTGCCCCTTCTCCTTATTCGCCGCCCCAGAGACCGCGAGCAAATTGAGTGGGTCGGTGGCGAATTGCGCGCGCGTATCCGCGTCCCAATCCTGCGCCCCGGCCCGCCACGCATCGTAAAGCGCGACAACATGATCAATCGTTACCGCCTCGGGCGCGCGGGCGCGGTCGAAAGAAATCACCGTTCCGCTATACGGGTCGCGGAGGGTTCCGGTGGCGACGACGCAGCCCGGCGGCGTGGACTTCCCCGACCAAAATGTGACTCCCGCGAGATCGCGGCGCAGCACTTCGTTACGCACCGTGCAGCCGTCTCCGTCGGTATCGGGCCAGCCATCTCCCAGGCAGAACTCGGCGCGCGAATACCCGTGCCCGGAATCGGGGCGGCCCCCGGGCAGCAGCTTGAGTGCGGAAAGTGCCTCGGACGCGGTGAGTTCGCCGTTGCTCGCATCGCTCGCGCTGCCCGCCGCGCCACTCGCGCTGCCAGCACCACCAGGAGCCGGAGCGGAATCCGAATCAGCGCGCCACAACTGGATGAGCGCCACCGCGAGGACCACCAGCAGCGCGGCAATCACGTTCCACATGCGCCGGTGCGGCGAAGGGGAAGCTGCGCCGGATGCGCGCTCGGAAGCACCGGGAGCACCGGATGCGCGGCCGCGGTTCCCAGATGCACCGGAACGATGAGGCGCACCGAAACGACCAATCGAAAAACGCATACATAACCTTTCGGGACACATGCCCGTGGCGGGCCTGCGCCTGCAAGGTAGCATAGTGAGGGACCTTGGCACAGTTACGACAATGAAGGAGTTATGAATGGCCCAGGCACTTGAGACCGATATGGTGAAGAAGTTTGCGGAGGATTTCGCGGCGGATCGCACCGCTCGCATCGTCCAGAACGCCGTCACCCAGACCTCGATCACGAAGGTCGCCCAGGATCGCGATGTTATTAACGCGATTGATCCGTCCATGTCGGTGAAGGTGGACACCTGGAAGGTGAATAACCAGAAGAAGTCCGGGCGCTGCTGGCTTTTCTCCGGGCTCAGCTCGCTGAAGATGCTCGTCAATCGCGCCACCGGCCTGAAGAACTTCGAGTTCTCCCAGTCCTTCCAGCATTTCTACGACAAGCTGGAGAAAGCCAATTATTTCCTCACCTCCATGATTGAGCTGGCGGACCGCCCGGTCGATGACCGCACCGTGCACTACCTGCTGTCCGATCCCATCGGGGACGGCGGGCAGTGGAATATGTTCGTGGCCCTGGTGGACAAGTACGGGGCCTGCCCGAAGTTCGCGATGCCGGAAACGGAATCCTCCTCCAATACCCAGCTCATGAACCGCACCCTGGAAATGCTGCTACGCCGCGCCGCCCACGATATTCGCGAGGCTGAAGCCGGCCAGCGCGAAGCCGTGCGCGAAAAGTTCATGGGGCAGGTCTACCGGGTGCTCGCGATTCACCTGGGCACCCCGCCGGAAAGCTTTGTGTGGCAGTACGAAGATGAGGAGGGGAACTTCCACCGCGAAGGGAAGATGACCCCGGTGGAATTCGCGCAGAAGTACCTGCCGGATCTGGATCAGTACGTGTGCATCGTCAACGATCCGCGTAATGAGTACGGCAAGCTCTACACCGTGGATCGCCTCGGCAATGTGGTGGGCGCCAAGCCGGTCACCTACCTCAATGTTCCCATCGAGGTCATCCGCGAAGCCACCATCGCCACCCTCAAGGACGGCCAGCCCGTGTGGATGGGGTGCGATACCGGCAAGCAGTCGGATCGCGAACGCGGTATTTGGGACGGCCAGCTCTACGATTACGAAGGCACCTACGGGATTGACCTGGCGCTCTCGAAGGCCGATGAGCTCTACTACGGCGAAGCGATGATGACGCACGCCATGGTGTTCACCGGCGTTGACCTGCGTGAAGATGGCAGCCCGCGCCGCTGGCGCATCGAAAACTCCTGGGGCGATGAGCACGCCGATAAGGGCTTCTGGACCATGAACGATTCCTGGTTCGACCAGCACGTTTTCGAAGTTGCGGTCACCAAGGATCGCCTTTCCGCCGAGCTGCTGGCCGCGCTGGAAACCGAACCGGAAGTGCTGCCCGCCTGGGATCCGATGGGTTCGCTGGCCTAAACCGTGGAGTACGGCCGGTACGCACCCTCGCCGAGCGGAGACCTGCACCTCGGGAATCTCCGCACCGCGCTCCTCGCCTGGGCTCTGGCCCGGCGCAGCGGGCGCGGTTTCCTCATGCGCGTGGAGGATATGGACGAACGGTCCCGCCCGCAGTTCCAGGAGCGCCAGCTCGCGGACCTGCGCGCCCTTGGCATCACCTGGGACGGCCCGGTCCAGATCCAATCCCAACGCACCGCGGGGTACGACGCCGCCTTCGCGTCCCTGTGGGAACGTGGACTGCTCTACGAGTGCTATTGCACCCGGCGTGATTTAGCCGACGCCGCCCGGGCGCCCCACGGGGCGCCCGGGGTATACCCGGGCACCTGCCGGGACCTGAGCGCGGCCGGCCGTCGGGCCGGGCGCGCCAAGCTTGCGGCGGTGGGCCGCCAGCCGGCCCTGCGGCTGCGCACCGAGGTGAAAGAACTGAGTATTCACGATGAGGTGTGCGGGGAAGTGAGCGGCGTCGTCGATGATTTTGTGATTCGGCGTGGCGATGGTCGGTACGCCTACAATTTTGCCTCCGTGGTGGATGATGCGCTTGAGCATATTACCCAGGTCACGCGCGGGGCGGATTTGGCGCCCTCCACGCCCCGGCAGGTGTATTTGCAGCGTTTGCTCGGGGCGCCCACCCCGGAATATTGGCATGTTCCCATGGTGCTCAACCAGGCCGGCGCGCGCCTGGCCAAACGCGACGGGGCCGTGACCATGCGGGCGCTCGCCGAATACGGCTGGAGCGCAGCTGATGTGCTGGCGCTCATCGGGCGTTCGCTGGGGTTGGAGGTGCGCACGGCCGCGGACTTCGCGGAGCAGCTGGATATTCAGGCGCTGCGCCGCGGGCCCTGGTATGTGGACGTGGCGGCTCTCGAAGCTGGGCCGGCCTAAGTATGCCGGCTAAAATCAGCGACCGGCGCGAACGTCGCGCGGGCCGCGGCCGCTAGATCCGCGGGAGCTAGCCGCACCGAGAGTCCGCGTTTCCCGCCCGACACCACCATCGCCTCCAGTTCGCGTGCCGAGGCATCAATAAAAATTGGGCTGCGGTGTTTTTGACCCAGCGGCGAAATACCCCCGGTCACGTAGCCGGTGAGTTTCTCGGCATCATGCGGATCCATCATTGCGGCCTTTTTGCCGCCCGCGGCCTTCGCCAGAGACTTGAGATTGAGCATGGCGGCAGCCGGCACCACCGCGCACACCGCCTTCCCATCCACCCGCGCCAGCAGGGTTTTGAAAATAACACGGGGATCCATCCCCAGCTCAGCGGCGGAATCGAGGGCGAATCCGTGCTCGTGATGCAAACTTTGTTCGTACTCAAGAATCGTGAACTCCACGCCGGATTTCTCCAGGGCGAGGAGGGCCGGAGTCCCGGCCGGCTTATTTTTCTTCGACGACATACGTCCAGGATAGTAGCCCTCATGTTCATATGGATGCACTACCATATTCCTACCGGGAGCCAGCCACCCGGAGACGGAGGAAACCGTGAGGAAACGCCAATTCGGCCGCCGGCATGATGACCAGCAGCGCGGCAGTGCCACCGGGGAAGATCCCGCTATCGAATCCGAAGAAGAACTGAGCGGCGGCTATGATTTCGGCGGCTACCAGCCCGGGCAGAGCTACTACCCGCGCCGTCGCCTCTTCTGGCAACGCGCCACCATTATCGGCATCGCTTTCGTTATTTCGATGGTCGCTTTGGTGGCTTATTTCCTGTAGCGCCGGATAGGGCGCCGCGGAAGCGGCGCGGCGTCGTCGCCCTGAAACAGGGTAGTGAGGTACGACGGCGCTGCCGGGCACGGGGTCGCTAGGCCGGTGAAATCCGGCCTGCCTGTGGGTGACACGCCCGCCGGGCTCGCGCCTGTGGATAACATTTTCTCCCTCTCGACAAGCACCACTTTTATCAGCCACTATGGGAACACCGGTCCTCACCGGCCGGCGTCCGAAGCGCGGAACTCTCACCACCCGCGCGCCACCACCTACGTACCTCAGGGGGATGTATGGCTGTATCCACCGCACAATTGCGGGTCGCTCATGATTCGATTCTCACCGTTCGCGCGCTCGTTACCCAGGCTCAGGAGGAGTTGCGCGCCCACCTGCACTCAACTATGGACCGCATTGCCGCCTGGCATGCCGGCTGGCGGGGTACCGCTCCGGTAGCTTTCGCCGCTGCGCTGGAGGAATACCGCGCGGCCAGCGAAAAACTGCTTGCTCTGCTGGCTGATTACGGGGCGCGCCTGGGCCGCGCGGATGCCACCGTCGCTGAAACAGACGCGGCCACCCGCGCGGATTTTTCCCGCATGGCCGCGCTAGTCGGGGATCTGCCGGCGGCGTAATAGCGCCCACACCCGGGATATCCGCACACTTAAAGAAAGGATTGTTATGACCGAGCTTCGTGCTCATTTTGGGGAACTCTCCGCGGGGGCGGCTGATATGACTGCCCACGCTTCCCGCATCGAGGGGGTGCTCGCGCAGCTTGATGCGCGAATACGCACCGCGATGGCGGATTGGGACGGGCAGTCGCAGGCAGCCTACGAAGCCGCGCAAACGCGCTGGCATGCCGCGGCCCGCTCCCTGAATGACATTTACGCGCGTATTGGCCAGCAGGTGGAATGCGCTTCGCAGAACTATCGCGCGGCTGACCGGGCGGTGGCTCGCCTCTTCGGGTAGCGCGCGGCGGTTAGTGGCTGTTAGCGGCGGTATTTTCCCGCCCGCATTTTCTGCCCGCACCATGTTCGTTACGCATGCGCATTCGCCGTGCATGCAGCTTCATCATGGCTCTATTTCGTCATGCAAAAAATAATATTGTGAAAGGACTCGTATCCACCATGGCAATAACCACGGGCCCGAAATCCACCCCACATGTGATTCGGGTATTTCTTGCTTTTCTCATGGTGTTCGCTCTGGCGGGCGCCGGTCTGTTCGGCGGCGCCGGAGCGCGCGCCGATTGGGATCATTCTGTTGGCCGCGGCATCGAAATTAAAGGTGTGAACATTGTTGGCCACCTCCGCCTCGGCCCGCATTACGCGGAAACACAATCAATTAACGGGGTGGCGGTGGAAGGCTATCCCATCTGGTGTATCCAAGCGAAATATGCCGATCCTGGCCCCGGGGAAATGGTCGATATTACGACTCTTACCGAATCCCGGGCGCTCGGGCCGGGGGAATTGCAGCTGAGCACCCCGCAAATGGCCTGGCTGCTCAACCGCTATGAAGGAAATACCACGGATGACCTCAACCTTGCTGCGTTGAGCTACCTCATCCACGTTAATTTCGAAAAGGAATACCCGGGGCGTCCGGGGCGGGCCCAAGAGACCGTGAACGAACTGGTGCAGGCGGTGCGCACCCAGCGTCCTGATATTGAGGAGCGGGCCCAGAGCTACGTGCGAGAAGCGCGCGCCAGCGCCGCCGTCGGCTACGTGAGCGGAATCGTGGAAGGCGAAGGGGAGCGCAGCGGTGCCATCCGCGGTATCGGCGTGCACCCGGATGATTCCGAGGCGTGGCTGCCCGGAATTCCCGTGGTTATTACCCTCACCGGCCCGGCAGTTTTTGATGCGAGCGGAAGCACAACCTGGAGCGGGGTGACTGATAGTAAGCCGCTGGAGCTGGCGTGGTCGGCCACCGGGAATGGCCAGGTGAGCTACACAGCCGTTTTCGATACCCCGGTTCGTACCACCCTGACTATTTTCGGGGCTGATGGCACTGTCCAAGACACCATCACCTACGGCCACCGCCCGGTCAGCGATCCTCTCACTCGCAAGGTTCCGGGGCGCACCTGGGAAGTTATTTATGATTTCCAGCCGCTTGGCACCTCGAAGGTCAGCACCCGTCCTATTAATACCGACGGCGTTATTCGCGATACTCTCACCACCGCCGTCAAGGAGGATTACGGGGACGGAAAATGGAGCCAGGTAAAGGGGGAAAATGTGCCCGTTACCTACCGGGCTACCGCCTATTGGGCGGGTCGCACCTCCCCGCAGCGCAGCGATATCGTTCCTGAAGGAGCCGAGGTCCTGGGCTCGGTCACGGTCCAGGCCAACGGCCCGGGGCAGACCCTCACCGCGGAACTTTCCACCCCCAAACGCGGTTTCGTCACCTGGGTATGGGAGGTCCGCAAAAACGAGCAGGGGGAGAACTCCCGCTATATTCACGCCGATTGGGCTGATCATTACGGGCTTCCGGAGGAAACTTCTCGGGAAGAATTCCCCTTCCGGCCTCTCGGGGTGTCCCATGTGGCTGATGCGAAAGTGGTAGATACCGGCACGGTCCTCAGCGATACTTTCGTGGCCCGCGCGGATGAGAATTTCCGGGATGGGGAATGGAGCCGCCGCCCGGGAACCAACGGTTCTTTTGAGGATGGCCCCTTTATTCCGGTTACTTACCGGGCCACCGCCTGGTATGTCTCACCCACGGCCGTTCCCGAGCCGGGCGTGGTCCCGGCCAGCTCGGAAAAAATCGGGTCGGTAACGGTGGTGGCCGAAGGCCCGGGCCCGATCCGGGCAGAATTGAGCGAACCGGTGAGCAAGCCCGGAATGTACACCTGGGTGTGGGAAGTCCTCGCGGAGGACCAACCGGCCGAGTTCTTGCCCTGGATCGAGGCCGGCTGGTCGGATACGTTCGGGCTGGCCGATGAAACAACGTCGGTGCGCTACCCCGGGAAGATCGATTCGGCTCTCTCTATTCGCCAAACGAAGTCCGGCACCTACCTGGTCGATGATGTGTGGGTGAGCGGCCTACCCGCGAACCATCCTGATTTCACCGGCGGGGCTGGATTTGGGGCGGATACTCAGACGCTAACCCACACCCTACTGTTCTTCCCGGAAGGCCAGGCGGTCACCGATGAGAACCGCGCGGCCGCCCGCCAAATCGGGCAGCCGGTGGTACTTCCCGCCCGCAACGGTTTCTATCCGAGCGTGGGTGATCCGTCGTGGATTATGGAACAGGATGAGGCCGGGGAGAACCTGCCGGGCACCTACGTAGTGGTGTCTGATTTCGCGGGCGATGACCGGGCGGCGCCGCTGGCCACCAGCGTCACCGATGTGACCGAGCAGTTCACGGTGACCCGCGAACCGTCCCTCCACACCACCATGCACCACGAGGACACTCATATCGCACCCAATACCGGCACCGTCACCCTGGTGGATACTGTTTCTTATCAGCACCTGATTCCCGGTAAGGAATACGAGGTCCACGGGGCGCTCCTGGATCCGGCTAGCGGTCAGCCGCTGCGCGATACCAGTGGCAGCGAGCTCACCAGCACCAGCCGTTTCGTGCCCGAGCACCCCAACGGTAGCGTGGAGGTGGTTTTTGAGGTCGACGCCGCAACTCTGGCCGGCACCAAGGTGGTAGCAACAGAAACTCTGCGCCAGGACGGCCGGGATATTGCCGTGCATGCTGACCTGAAGGATACCAACCAGACGGTGACCTTCACGCGCCTGGCCACCCGCGCCCGGGATGGCGCTCCGAGTGCTGCTGATCATGCCAGCGGCAAAGATGGTTCGGCGGGCATCGATGGTACCGAGGGAACAAATGGTGCCGGCGGCGATCAGATTCTGAGCGCCACCGCGGACGCGGTGATCACCGATGAGGTATGCGAGCTCAGCGGAGCACTTATCCCCGGGGAAACCTACCGGATCGAAACGGCCGCCATGTTCCCCGATGGGACGCCGGTGCTCGGGAAGGATGGCACCCCGGTACGCAAAGTCAGCGACTTCGTTCCCGGTTCTCCCAGCGAATGCGCCCGCATTAAATTGGACTTTGATGCGAGTGCTTTAGCTGGCCGCGAGGTGGTTCTTTTCGAATGGGTGTACCTGGGCGACCGGCTCATTTCCGAGCACACCGATCCGCTCGATAGCGAACAGACCGTTCGTTTCGAAGAACCACCGGTACCTCCGACGACGCCGCCCGCTACGCCACCGGCCACTCCGCCCACCACTCCGCCGGCTACGCCACCCGCTACTCCTCCGGTTACGCCGCCTGCGCCTCCGGAGCTGCAACGCACCGGTGCGGCGCTCGCGGGCTGGCTCCTGGCCGGGCTCACCGCGCTCGCCGGCGGCTTGACCCTGCGCTACCGGGCTAATTCCCGTTCCAGCGCTACCCGCTAAATCCGGGATAACCAGCCACTAACTATCTCCAACGTATGTCACTCACCGCCCGGGCCGGGGAGGAAAAATCCTCTCCCCGGCCCGGGCTTGTGGGTCTGGTCATTCACGGCCGGTTCCGGGTGCAGGCAGCAATATCGGTCCGGGCGGTACCGCCAGGACCGGTGCAGAGCGCATCGCCGGAAAGAACCGCGGCCGGCTCTGGAAGGAGTGCGCGCCAGGCGGGCGGAATCTCAAGCGGAGTGATGTTTTCCCAATTCGCGGCCCGGCGCAGCTGGTCAAGATCGGCGATATCTACGAGGGTGCTTCCCTGCAAAAGGGTGGCACTCCCCGCATCCGTGCCGGCCACGAGCGCAGCTCCGCTGGGTAGCAGCGGGGAATCAGGTGCGTACACCAGGAACGAGCGTCCCGCGTGGAAAGCCGCGCATACCCGCGCGGTGCCGGGCTGTGTGGCAACGGGAGTTGGGCCCGAAGCGATAGCGGAATCGTGTTCGGAAACCGGAGCGGTGAGCGCGCCGAGATCAGCGGGCCAGCCGTCCCCGGGGCCGGTTTCGCGAAAGGTGAGATGGGCGCGAGCTGCCGGATCAAGAGCGTATACCCGCGCCCGGGCACTGTGCTCGGAGAGCCGATACAGATGGAAAGCGGTGGGGGAGAGCGGTTCGAGCACCCCGCCCGAACTGATCTGGAACCAGGTGCGGGTGCCGTCACTTCCGCCAAAAACAACCAGGTCACCAACCCGTGCCTCCCCGATACCGGGAAAATAACCGACCGGCTCGCCAGCAGTGGGAACGCTGAGCGGCGTGAGAGCCCGGCCTTCAGCCCAGAGTTCCACCCACGCCGGCGGCGCCTCAAGCACCGGCACATCTGGAAATTCACTACGGAAAGCGGCTTCCGGTATATCCACCCGGTAGCGTTGGCCGGCAGCAATCAGCCACAAACCGCTTGTTGTTCGCACCAGTACCGCGCCACCGAATTCAGGGAGTGGGGCTGAGGCCGCCAGGGATAACGGCGCGGCCGTGCCCTGCGTATTTTCTCTGTTGGCTTCCCGTGAATCTGTAACAGTCGCGGGGCAGGCCACCAGCCACGGGTCACGCAGCTCCGCTGCGTTCGGTAAAGAATCGGGAGCACCCGGAATTCCCACGGGCGCCCCGCGCGGTACATCTGCGAGCCGGGCAGCCGGGAGCACATGTGTCGCCACGCCTTCCGGATACAAAAGATAAGCGCCAGCCAAGGTAGTGAGGGGATGGAGAATTCCCCCGGAACTGAGATAGCGCGCCCCGCTCTCCGCAGCGATGAGAACAGCGCCATCTTCCCAGCCGTCGGGAAGTTGCGGTGAGATCGCTCGCGCTGCCCCGGTACCAGCCGCGGCCACCAGGGCAAGCCCAAGAGCTCCGGCCAGCCCGGCTAATCCCGGGCGGGGAGCTTCCTCATGAGCCGGCATCCCCCACCACAACGCGCCCGCCATGCTGCGGCGCCGAAAACGGCGGGAGCTCATAATCGTGCGTGCGTTTACCATGGGCTGACCGCGATAACTATCCCGGCTCCAAGCAGCGCGGTAAGAATCTGCTCGGCGATCTCTACCCGCCGGATGAGAAGAAGCTGGGCTTCGGAGCGCTCACCGCGGCCCCGATGCTCGGCAGCACCCAGGGTCTCCAGGGTTTCCGGGGCTTCCCGAGGGCTCCGATACCCGAGGAACAGAGCGGGAATACTCACCAGTGCGGGAGCCACCAGGCAAGCAAGAAGGTACAGTGCTGCGTGCGCTGCCGGATTCCGCATGGCCAGCACGCAGAGCTCCACATCAAGAAGAAGGAAGAAGACAAGCCGAAGTACAAACGCGGCGTCGGCGTGCATACTTATGGCACGCAGCCCGAGCACAGTTACTGCCGTGCCGCATATGGCCGCGCTGAGGATATCCGGGCGGTAGGCCAGCGGTAGCAGCGCGGCGATCACGAAGACCGTGCCGGCTTCGCCGCCCAGGGCGCGGAGGATGAGAATGCGGGCCCAGTTTTCCGGGCTGTGCTCCGCCGGTAAATCCGCTATTTCGGCGGCGGACACCTCCGGCGGGGGCGCGCTCAACCGCAAGATAATCGGCGCAATCAGGCGGGTCGTGCACACCAGGGCCACCACGATCACGAGGGCAGCCGGCTCGGTAAGCCGGGCGTGAAGCAGGGTGCTGCCGCCCCAGCCCGCCAAACAAAGTGCCCAGCTCAGCAGCATACTGCGGCCGCCCGGCACGGGAACTATCGCCCGGGCTAGCAGCGCGATGATAAGGAGAAGGCTCCCGGCTGCAATCCCACGCGGTCCCGCACCTGGCACAACCAGCGGGGCCGCGCGCCATCCGCAGGCTGCCCCCGTCCAGCCGCTGGCCGCGAGTAGCGCTAACACCACCAGCTGCACCTGCACGCTCGCACCTGAGCTTCCCTGCCGGCGAGCGTGCGCCCAATTCACGCGGGCAAGACCGAGGAAAACAAGCGCGAGCCCGGCCAGTACGGGAAGGGCGAGCATGTGGGGGAGCGCGGCCCGCGCGGTATATCCGGCCAGGCCCAGCCCGCATACCACCACCAGTACCGTGGCACAGTTGCGGAGTGTGGCTGAGGAAAGTTCGCCGCGCTCCTGCAGGGTGGAATGGCGGATGCGGCTGAGAACCGGGTCGCTGCGCGGGGGCGTGGGCGGTGCAGGTCTGTCAATAAAAAGGCAGATTCCGGGGGAGAGCTGGCCGCCTGCCGGCAGGCTTGGATCTAGCCGTTGCCCGGTGGCGGTACGAACCGTCCAGGTGGGAGCCGCAAAATCCGGGGCGAGGAGGCGCAGCACCTCGGGAATAAGCGCCGTTAGTGAGAGCGAACTGGCCAGCTCGAATTCGCCGCGCTGCCCCGCGCAATGCACGCAGACGGGAATCGCAATATCCGCCGGCTGCGCGCCGCGCGATTCTGCTAGTTCTTCGGCCATATGCCCTCCTTTCTGCGTTCTTAGGTGACCGCGCCCGCCTACCCGAGCACTCGCTTACCCGAGCACTCGTCCGCCCGGCGCGCGGCATACCGCTCGGCATACCCGCCCGCTCATGTCGCCGCAGCCGCGGGGTGAGGGCACGGTATCAAGAAGGCCGCAACCTGACCAGGGCTCATCCACAGGCCAGAGAGTTATCCACAAGCCCAGCTGGCTCTTTGCGAGAGAAATGCGTCGTCGTACCGAAGCTGTGGATAACGGTTCGCCAAGAATCCGGACCCCCGCTAGGGTGTGCCGCAAGGAGAGCGCGCTCGCGAAAGGAGGAGCCATGGAAGGCCTGAGCATTCCCGCGCCGCCCGCGTGTTATCGCGGCAGCGGGCAGAAAATGAGCGCCGTCATGTTCCTTCCCGCGCTGCTGTCCGTGGTGATGCTCGTGATTCTCACGTCCACTACCCGGCGCTCTCTCAACCTGCTTCTCCTCATGGGAACGCTGGGGGTTCTCATGCTCGCGCTCACGCTGCTCAACGTGGGCCTGGGGCTGCGGCGCAACGCCGGGGAACGCGACGGCGCGCGGCGCGACTACCTCGCCGCCCTGACCAGGTGCGAAGCCGAAGCTGCCCGCATACTGGAGGCCTGTGCTCGCGAAGAAGCGCAACGTTATCCGGCCCCGCTCGTGCTCCCGTTGCGCCTGGCCCGCGGCATGCCACCGCCACCGGGCCCGATCCGGGTGGGGCAGGCGCTGCTCGCGCCGCCGTATACCGTTACGCTTGCGGAGGACCCTCCGGGGGAGCGCGACGACGCCGCCCGCCGGGCGCGGGACCGCTGTGCCACGGAGGTGCAGCGCCCGATCCCCGGCCCCGCACTCCTCGACCTGCCCTCGTATTCCACCGTGACGGTGAGCGGGGAGGCGGCCTGGGCCTGGGTGCGGGCCCTCCTCTGCCAGCTCGCGGCGAGCGTTCCGCCTGGTGATCTCGCTATTATCTCGGGCGATCATGTGCCTGCGGCCGAGTCGGACTGGCTCAGTTGGCTGCCCCCGTACGCCGTCTCGGAGGCGGGGCTCGGAAAGGCCATACACCTTATTATTAAGGGGCCTTTCGGGGAGCGTGATTGCCCAGGTTCCTCGTCCCACCTCACTTTGCATGTCCGGGACAAACCAGAGCGCGAAAAATCGCATCCGGAAGAAGCTGGCCCGGCTGATCAACCCTGCGTGCTCGCACGCGACTGGCCTGCCCAGCATGAAGCGGGCCCGCTTCCCGAACCCGGCAGCCTCGTCGCACTTGTGGATTATTCGGAGGGTGCCGAGCCCGCACATCTCAGCCTCGCCGATAGTACCGGGGTACGCTCGGGGATTCCCGATCTGCTTGACCTGGACGGAGCGGCTTATTGTGCCCGGGCGCTCTACCGGGCTCGCGGCTCGGCGGCCCAGGATTCCACCAGCGTGCAGGGTTTTGCGAAGTTGCTCGGATTGCCATCCCTCACGCCGCAACTCGCTTCGCCGCACGCCACGTCGCCCGCTCAGCAGCTCCCCGGCTCGCCTTCTCCAACTCACCGCCCGGCCGCCACCTTGCGCGTGCCCCTCGGGCTCGATCCGCAAGGCGCCCCGGTGTGGCTCGATCTCAACGAGGCCGCGGCCGGCGGGATGGGCCCGCACGGCCTGCTCGTGGGCGCAACCGGCTCCGGGAAATCGGAGCTGCTGCGCACGCTCCTCCTCGGGCTCTGCCTCACCCATTCGCCCGAACAGCTCAACCTGGTCCTGATCGATTACAAGGGCGGGGCGAGTTTCCATCCTTTCGCCGAGCTGCCCCACACCGCGGCCCTGGTCACCAACCTGGAACGCGATAGCTCCCTGAGCGAGCGCATGGAGGAAACCCTGCGCGGGGAAATGAACCGCCGCCAACACCTGCTCGCCGAGCACGGCCAGCACTCTCACCTGGGAGAATACGAGGCAGCGCGCGCTCGCGGCGCCCATGGCGGCCCGCTTCTCGCACCACTCCTTATTATTATTGACGAATTCGCCGAGCTCCTGACCGACCACCCCGATCTCATCGACACCATCGTCGCTATCGGCCGCCTGGGCCGCTCGCTCGGCATCCACCTGCTGCTCGCCACCCAGCGCCTGGACGAAGGCCGGTTGCGCGGCCTGGATTCCCACCTGTCCTACCGCATCGCGCTGCGCACTTTTTCCGAGCACGAATCTCGCGCGGTCATCGGCACCCCGCAGGCCGCCCACCTCCCACCCCAGCCCGGTTGCGGTTTCCTTGCCTGCGGCGGTGTGCCGCATCGCTTCACCGGGTTTTATGTTTCTGCGCCGCTCGCGGCCCGCCCGGCTCAAGTCCCCTCGGTACGACGACGCAGCTCCGGGCCACCAGCCGCCCCGCTCACTCATGCAGCTTCCGGGGCGGGCACGGTTCAGACCGGGCCATCCACACTCACCGCGGCACTCGCACCGCTGCGCGGGGCCGGGCCGCGGGCCCACCCGATCTGGTTGGAGCCGCTCACCCGCCCGCGCCACCTCACCGAGCTCATCGCGGTGCATACCTCAGCCCGGTTTGGGATATATGCGCCGAGCCAGCGCGCCACCCCGCTCCGGCTCACGCTCGGCGAGCGCGATCTTCCGCTGCTGCAACGCCGCGAAGCACTCCATATTGATCTCGCGGATTCTCATCTTCTGGTGCTCGGTGCTCCGGGAGCCGGATGCGATGAAGCATTGCAGACTGTTGCAGGGGTTCTGGCGTTGGGATATACCCCGGCCGAAGCACAGTACGCGCTGTGTGATGCTTCGGGATCTGAGCTCGCCGAGCTTATTAATATTCCGCATATATGTTTCCGGGTCGATCATTCCGAGCCGGAGCGGATGCGCGCCGGATTGGTCGAGCTGAGGAACGTGCTCCGCGCTCGCGAAGCCGCGCGCAGCGGGGAATCACCGAGCCCCGATCCCTTCGGAGAAATATTTATTTTTCTGCGCGGTTGGTCGGCACTGCGGGCACGCCCCGAGCTGGATGAGCCACTAACGGAACTTATTGAGCGCGGCCCGGCCAGCGGCATCCACATTATTACCACGGCTGCCCGCCCCACCGAGATTCCCGCGCACCTGCGCGATTTTTTCACCACCCGCTTGGAGCTGCGCCTGGCTGATCCCTATGATTCCCATGCCCCGCACCGGCGCGCGGCCACTGTGCCGGTGGGTTGCCCGGGCCGGGGGATAACTCCGGCAGGGGAGCATTTTTTGCTCGCCACCACCCGGCCGCGCCCGGATTCACTCGGCCCGCACCCGGATTCACCCGGCGTCGGCCAGGGTGATCTCCTCGCCGAGATTCGCGTGGCCTGGTCCGGGCCACCCGCGCCCCAGTTGTGGGAACTTCCCACCCACCTCGACTACCAGGAACTACAAGCGGGATACGGCCTCCACAAGCCTTCGCTACATTCGCTGCGCGTGGGAGTGAGCGCCCGCAACCGCGGGCCGGCCACTCTTGATCTTGCCGCTACCGGGCATGCTCTTATTATTGGGGAGGCGGGTTCGGGGAAAACCGCGGCGCTGCGCCTCCTCGCCCAGCAATTCGCGCACATATCCCCGCTCCCGCGGCTCTTCCTTATTGACCCGCACGGCTACCTGCGCACGTGCCTCCCGCCGGAACTCATCGCGGGAAGTTACCGAAGCGCCACGCAGGCCCGGGCGGATATGGAAGCCCTCGCCCAGGTGCTCGCCGCCCGCCGCACCCAAATGCACAGCACGGCTGACCGTCCCCACACTCCAGATGCAACCGGCCACACCGAGCCAGCCTCGTCACCAGCCCCGCCGCCATCCCCGTCACCCGCACCGATTATTGTCATGGTGGATGATGCCGAACTTCTTGATCCGCAGAGTTCTCCGCTCGCGCCCCTCGCCGAGGTACTCGTAGATGCCGCAGAACTCGGGTGGCACCTGATCCTCGCCACCGCGGAGCCAGCACACCTCAGCCATCTCCCGCTGTGGCGGCGACTCCTGGCTATCTCCCCCGCAGTATTCCTGCTCTCCGGAGATTTTCGCTATCGCGGCGTGAGTGCCCGCCGCGATATTCCGGGCCGAGCCCAGCTTATTATTGGCCCGGCAGCAGATACCGTGCAGATCGCGTGGTCCCCGCCCGCCCAGAAAACCCGCGGGTTAACGCTGGCAGCCCGGGCACCAGAAGAGGCGCCGCCCCGCCATGAGTTCCTCCCGGATAATTGCGCCGCAGCGCACGCACGGGCGGCCGGTGCGGTGATACACCGCGAAGCGTGAGAGCTCTGGATCGCCTTCGGGAATCGGGTCGGGCTGGAATTCGGGCGGGATCGTCACAATAATCCCGGAATCCACATCGCGGCCCATGCACAGCACCAGGTCATCCCACAGCTCGCGGTAGCGGGATTCGGAAACTTTATTGGCCGGCCGCAGCGGGGAAATCCCGGTGCGCCACAAACAATCAGCCCGATAAATATTGCCCGGGCCCGCCACAACAGCCTGGTCCATCACCACCTGGCCGGCCGGGATTTTCCGGCGGCGCGCCCCGGCCACGAATCGCTGCCGGTCACCCTCCTCATTACGAATAGGATCGGGGCCGAGCCGCGCAATCACCCCCAGGACTTCCTCCCCGCTGAGAATCTCACAGCGGGCCGGGCCGGTGAGCTGGGCAACCGCCTCCGGCCCGGCGAGGCGCAAGCGAGTTGTCGGCGTCGTCGCCAATTCTCCCAGGACTTGAATATTGTCTTCCGGTAGACCATCGCGACCACCCGCAGGCGCGGCCTCTACCAGGCGCGTGGTGCCATCTTGCCCGCCGTCAATGGTTTTGCGCATGCCCGAATCTTCGGTGGGGCTCACCCGAATCCCGGCACCGTGCAAACCGGCCACCCCCGGCCCCGCAAAAGCCCATTTTCCGTAAAGCCCCAGATGAATATGGAGCCAGGTGGCCTGCGGGTCACCGAGCTCAACGGTAGGAATACCATCCGCCGCGGCTTGTTCGGAAGTGGAAAGGAAAGGCCAGAAAAGATGCTTGCCCCAGGCGTGGGCCCGCCCGGCGCGCAATCCGTCCAGCAGGGCCGCACCTTCAGCGAAACGCCCCTGCGGGGAACTGGCAGCCACGGCGTCCCCGCCAAAAAGCGCCGTGAGAATACGTCCGTGACGATGAATAGCGTGACCTTCCGGCACCGCTCCTCCTCCATTCGGTATGCAATTCATCCAGTATAGGCGGGCGGGTTCGGGTGCGCCCCGCGGGGCGGCTCCGCGCGGCCCCGCAATATGCGACGCGGCACGCGGCCGCTAGGATAGCGGGTATGGAGCCGAACGCAGCAGTACGTCTTTTCTCTCGCGCAATCGAGGGGCGCCTGACCGCCACCGATGAGGGCGAGCTGGCTCGGCTGGAGGAAACCGGGCGCGTCCATGATCGCGCGTCGTTGCTGGCCGCGTGTGCGCCGGCCGCGCCGCTGCGAGAACGGGGCGGGCAGCTGCTCTACAGCGATAAAACCGGCAAAGATTTATTGCGTAACCTCGCGCTCATCACAAAAACTTATTGGATTTCTGGGGCTCTTGCGCTGTCGGCGAGCCTGGATCACGCGGTGAGCGGCACACCTATTTTTTATATTCCGCAAGCCGATATTGATCGTCTGGATAAAACGGCTGCCACCTGGGGCGGCATGCAGCCCCTGTGGGTGCTCCCGATTGACGAGGATGTGAGCGCGGGAGCGCAGTGGATCGATTTCTTCAAACATTACGTGGGGGTCGGGCGCGCGGTTGTAGATACGTACGCGGTTGGTGACGTGCCGGCGGCGCTCACCTGGATTAAGGAAAAAGAAGATGATGTCGCGGTATAGCCTCGGGTCGCGGCAGTATCGAGGGTACGACGACGCCGCCACCGGGCAGTCGGACTCTGTAGGCGATGATAGTGCCGTTTTTCTACTGCCCGCTCCTGCCGCACCCGCGATTGCACCCCGCACGCCGGAAAAAGCGGTCGAGCGCTTTGCCTATCTCACTTCGGGACACGTGTGGTCTATGGCCACGCTGGAAGGTAAAACTATGATCCTCCCCGAGATCGTGACCCTGATCGAAGAACGCCCGCTACCCGGCCAGAAGCGCAGCGATGAGGATGTGGCGGCGATGGTTTCCGCCCATGAGTTGGTCGCAAATCTAGTGCGGGCAGGTTTGTTCCGGATGGATGAGGACACCCAGAACCGCATCCATCGCACCCTCACCTACCACTCGCTTATTGATTCCGGCGTATTTCGGGGAGAAGGCGCGGTCCGCGGGGAGCACGGGAATGTGGACGTGGCGGGTACGCACTACCAAGCACCCCAGGATCCGGCTGCGCTGCACGCGATTTTCACGGCTTCGCTGGCGCGTCTGGATGATAGCGATCCACTGCGGAGCGCGGTGCAATTTTTCGCTACCTCTACGCTCGCGCAGTATTACTTCGACGGAAATAAGCGCACCGCACGGCTCATGGCTTCCGGGTATCTCATGACCCACGGATACGATGCCATAGCTATTCCGGCCGCGTATTTCGAGGAGTATCAGGATGCGCTGCGCGAGCTTTTCTTGAGCCGTGACATCGGGCCGATTGCGGAGTTGATCTATCGCGGCGCCCGAGAATTAGGCTAGCGCCCGCGTTTCCGTGGCTTGGTGCCCGCAACTGCCACATCTTCTAACGTGAGTGGAATAGACTCAAGAAAGCTTGCGTTGCTATGAGTGGATCGGCGAAGTGGTGAACAGGTAGCCGCCGCCGATGTAAGGAGTTGTCATGGATAAACTAACAACGAAGTCGCAGGAAGCTTTGGCGCAGGCCATTCGCACGGCGACGGATGCGGGCAATCCCCAGGTGGAGCCGGTGCATCTTCTCAGCGCACTGCTCGCCCAGGAAGGTGGGATTGCTCTTGCCCTGCTCGAAGCGGTGGGGGCTAATCGGGTGGAGATCGCGGAGCGAGTATCCGGGGCGCTGGCTTCGCTGCCGCGCTCGGCGGGGGATTCGGTGCAAAATCCCGGGGCTTCGCGCCCGCTCTCGCGGGTGATTTCGGAGGCCGGCAAGGAAGCAACCAGTTTGGGCGATGCCTATATTTCTACCGAGCATCTCCTCATGGCGATTGCAGCTTCGCAGTCCCAGGCGGGGGAGATCCTCCGGAACGCGGGCGCCTCGCATGAGGCGCTGCGGGCTACCCTGCCGCGCGTGCGCACCTCGAAGGTGGATAGCGCGGATCCGGAAGGCACGTTCCAGGCCCTGGAGAAATACGGTCAGGATCTCACCGCGATGGCTCGGGAAGGGAAAATGGATCCGGTGATCGGCCGCGATAGCGAAATTCGCCGCGTGGTCCAGGTCCTTTCTCGGCGTACCAAGAATAATCCGGTGCTCATCGGGGAACCGGGTGTTGGGAAAACCGCCGTTGTGGAGGGTTTGGCGCAGCGCATGGTCAATGGCGATGTGCCGGAATCTTTGCGCGGTAAGCGGCTCATTCAATTGGATGTGGCCGCAATGGTGGCCGGTGCAAAATACCGCGGTGAATTCGAGGAACGCTTCAAGGCTGTCCTGAATGAAATCAGGGAGGCAGCGGGTGAAATCGTTACCTTTATTGATGAGATCCATACCATCGTGGGGGCCGGTGGCGGTTCCGAAGGCGCCATGGATGCCGGAAATATGCTCAAGCCGATGCTCGCGCGCGGGGAATTGCGGCTCATTGGTGCTACCACCCTGGATGAGTACCGCGAAAATATTGAGAAGGACCCGGCTTTGGAGCGCCGTTTCCAGCAGATTTTCGTGGGTGAACCCTCGGTGGAAGATACCATCACAATTTTGCGTGGCATCGCCCCGAAATACGAAGCACACCATAAAGTAACAATTACGGACGGTGCTCTTGTTGCCGCGGCGCAGCTCTCGAATCGGTATATTACCGGCCGTCAGCTTCCCGATAAGGCCATTGATCTTATTGACGAAGCGGCCTCGCGCCTGCGCATGGAATTGGATTCTTCCCCGGAGGAAATCGACGTGTTGCAGCGCCAGGTGGATCGCCTCACGATGGAGGAGTCCTATCTTTCTGAAACTCAGGACGACGACGCAGCTACCGCCGACCGCCTAGAAACCATCCGTGCGGAATTGGCGGATCGCAAAGAAGAATTAGCTGCCTTGACGGCTCGGTGGGAAAATGAGAAGGCCGGGCGCAACCGGGTGGGTGATTTGCGGGTCAAGCTTGATGAGTTGCGCACCGAGTTTGAGTTAGCGGTTCGCGAGGGCCGGTATGAGGATGCCGGGCGGCTCCAAAACGGTGATATTCCTGATGTAGAACGCCAGATTGCCGCGGCGGAAGCTGCTGAAGCGGATGGCCAGGCTCGCGATCATGAACCGATGATTGCTGAGCGGGTGGATTCTGAGGAAGTTGCTGAAGTGGTGGCGGCCTGGACGGGCGTGCCGGTGGGTAAACTCATGCAGGGCGAAACGGAGAAACTCCTCCATATGGAGGAGGAGATCGGGCATCGCCTTATTGGCCAGCAGGATGCGGTGCGGGCGGTTTCTGATGCGGTGCGCCGTTCGCGTGCCGGGGTGCAGGATCCGAACCGGCCCGATGGTTCCTTCCTCTTCCTCGGGCCTACAGGTGTGGGGAAAACGGAATTGGCGAAGTCGCTGGCGGACTTTATGTTCGACGACGAGCGCGCCATGGTGCGTATCGATATGTCGGAGTACGCCGAAAAGCACTCGGTTTCGCGGCTGGTCGGGGCACCTCCGGGATACGTGGGTTATGAGGAAGGTGGCCAGCTCACCGAAGCGGTGCGGCGGCGGCCTTACTCGGTGATTCTGCTTGACGAAGTGGAAAAGGCCCACCCGGATGTGTTCGATATTCTGCTCCAGGTTTTGGACGACGGGCGCCTCACGGACGGCCAGGGCCGTACCGTGGACTTCCGCAATACCCTCCTTATCTTGACCTCGAATTTGGGTTCTCAGGCTTTGGCTGATCCCACTATGGATGCGGCGGCCCAATATGACACGGTCATGGCTGCGGTGCGGGCGCACTTCAAGCCGGAGTTCCTGAACCGCTTGGATGACGTCATTGTTTTCCATCCGCTGAGCATGGAGGAAATTGGCAAGATCGTGGATCTGCAAATCACGCAGTTGGAGCAGCGGCTGGGTGAGCGGCGGATGCATCTGGATGTGAGCCCGGCGGCGCGCGATTACCTGACGATGGACGGATACGATCCGGCCTACGGGGCTCGCCCGCTACGCCGGCTTATCCAGCGGGAAATCGGCGACCAGCTGGCCCGCATGATCCTCGCAGGTGACGCTCATGACGGGGATACCATCCGGGTGGATACCCAGGAAAATGCCACGGCTAGTGGTGGGACTTCGGGCCGTAGCTATGCCCTGCGGCTCAGCACTGAATCCTAATAACTAAATTGCCCTATCTACGTCCGGGGTGTGCCGACGCGGCACACCCCGGACGTTCTTTTCTGTGAAGCGCGATAGCGGTGACGCCCTGAGCGAGATATTGCGACAGGTATGCCGTTAAATGCGATGCCGGTGCACTCGATGTGGTTGCCGAAATTAAGTGGTGTCAAGGTATTGACAGATCATTAACGCGTCCTTTAGCGTAGCCTTAACGGTGCTCATCCGAGCGTCGTCAGGGGTCACAAGTCCCAACCGTTCAACGATGAACAGGAGGCAGATCATGAAGACTATCCGAAAAGTAGGTGCTGCATTCGCGGCAACACTGCTATCAATCGTGGCGTTTATGCCATCAGCCAGTGCTATCCAGGTGGGTGGCTACAAGAAATGCAACTTCAACCAGGCTCATGTTGGCGTATATGCGCAACAGCAGACGTATGAATTGATGACGATTGCGGTGCGTGGGGAGACGCTTTATTCTCGGAGCGATAGATTGAGGGCCAGCGTCGTTTCGCGTTATTTCGATGGGAACTGGAGGGCCTCGGCGGAAGAACTACTTCGTGCGCCTACCCATGCTACCTGTACCCCGATTGACTGGTAGATGGTTCTGAATCCTGTAGTGGGTGGCGGGGGAGGTCCCCTCGCCACCCACTCGATTTAGCGGGGGGGGGAAGCTCAATGAAGAGATTTTTTCTTTGTTTAGTGGTTGCTGTGGTGATCCCGATTAGCGGCTGCACAGGTGAAGGCTCCGGAGGAGCCGAAAATGCTCAAACATCGGCTTCCTCCGAATGGGATCCGAAGTCTTGGAAGTCTGATATAGAGATTTCTCCTAAGTTTACAAGTGAGGAAGATAAGCTAGCTTTCCGGAAACGCTGGCTGGAGCGTAATACTCGGACGATGGGTGTGGTGGATCCACCTGATATTGCTTTAGTTGAGTGGATGGATTCTCCGCATGCGGCCGATGAAAAGCAGGCGGAATGTTTGCGGAGTAAAGGGTTTTCCGCTGAGGTTGCTCCGCAAGGGGGAATCATGTATGACCCTCCGATCCCTGAATCGCAGCAGGAGGCTTTCGGTATGGCTCTCTATGAGTGCCATTCGATGTACTTCCTTGACCCAGAGTTTCTTGCGAATTTGACAGAGGATCAGTTGCGGGTGCAGTGGGATTATTGGGATGAATACTATATCCCCTGCCTGGCGGCGCATGGCTTCACAGTTGATACTTCCGAGCGTCCGGGGCGGGAAGCTTACGCGACGACGTTTTACTCTGATGCTGAGCATCGGTGGTGGCCGGATAATAAGGGTGAGCTTTCTTTCCGAATCACGCCGGAAGTTATGAAGGTATGTCCGGAAACGCCGCCGACGACAGAGTTTTATGGGATCGATTGATCCGCTGTGGATAATGAGGTGTCGTCGTGGAGAATTTCGTGGGACGGGTAGAGCGTAGACAATGCTGCCTTGGGTATTTCGGCTGCATTCTTGTGCTGCTTCTTGCGGGATGTGCGGTTGCTGATAATTCCACTAAGACCGCGAGTTCGCATTCTACTGACGCTCTCTCGGCAGGATGGAATCCGGATTCTTGGACATCTGATATAGAGATTTCTCCTAAATTCACTACGGAGGAGGAGAAGTTAGCTTTTCGAGACCGGTGGTTACAACGCAATGCAGAATTTATGGAATTGAAAGCCCCTCCTAGTGTGTCTCTTGTTGAATGGCAAAAATCTCTGGAGCTCTTCGATAATAAAACTGCAGAATGTTTGAGGGGTAAGGGTTTTGGGGCGCACGCTGCTCCCCAGGGCGGCATCACTTATGACCCGGCAGTGCCAGCAGCGCAGCGGCAAGCATTTGATTTATCCCTGTATGAGTGTCAAGCGATGTATTTCCCTAATCCGGAATTCCTTGAGAATTTGACGGAGGATCAGTTGCGGGTGCAGTGGGATTACTGGGACGAGTATTATATTCCTTGCTTGGCGGCTCACGGCCTTACTGTTGATACTTCCGAGCGTCCCGCGCGGGAAACCTATGTTGCCGGCTTCAACACCGATCCGGAACACCGCTGGTGGCCTGATAACGGAGGATCATTACTACTTCAAATTCCTTCTGAGGTATGGAAAAAGTGCCCTAATATCCCTCCAGAATCAGAGCTTTACGGCTTGGAATGAGGCGTGAGAGATGAGAAACAGGATTCTATGTACCTTAAGTTCCTTATTTATTGCGGTGGGTGGTTGTGCAAGCGGTAATTCTGACTCGGGAAGCGCCGGCGAAACTGGAAGTGAAACAGCTGTAGCTTCACCGTCCGAATGGGATCCGAATACCTGGAAAGCGAAAATCAAGATTTCGCCGCGCTATCACACGGAGGAAGAGAAACTAGCATTCCGCGCGCAGTGGCTGAAACGTAATGCAGAATATTCTGGGATTGAAGCTCCTCCGGATGTCGCTCTTGTTGAATGGCAAAACTCTGTGGAATTGATGGATACCAAGCACGCCGAATGTTACAGAGAAAAGGGTTTTAGTGCCTATGTGCCACCTCAGGGCGGAGTCGCTTTTGACCCGGGTATTCCAGAATCGCAAGAAGAGGCGTACGACCTTGCCTGGTACGAGTGTTATGCGAAGTATTTTCCGAATCCGGAATTTCTCACCAATTGGTCAGAAGATCAATTGAGGGTGATATGGGATTACTGGGATGAGTATTACATTCCTTGTTTGGCCGCGCATGGATTCAAAGTAGATACTTCCAAGCGCCCGGTTCGGGAAACCTATGCCACGACGTTTTACAGTGATGCTGAGCATCGGTGGTGGCCAAACAATGGAGGATCTCTTGAATTCGAAATCCCTCCAGAGGTGTTAAAGGTTTGTCCGGAGATTCCTCCAGCTTCCCAGTTTTATGGCGTGGAATGAGGTACGGCCATGAAACATAAGATTGGATCTACTCTCTGGTTTGTCCTTACAGTGCTGACTGGCTGTGCTGCTGGCGGTTCTGATTCCGGAACTGCTGGCAATGCTGACAGTGAATTGGCAGCGTCCGCTGCATCTGAATGGGATCCGGATTCTTGGAAAACTGATATAGAGATTTCTCCTAAGTTTACAAGTGAGGAAGAGAAGTTAGCTTTCCGGAAACGCTGGCTGGAGCGTAATGCCGAGACGATCGGAGTTATGAACCCACCTGATATTGCTTTAGTTGAGTGGATGGATTCTCCGCGCGCGGACAATGAAAAGAATGCGGAGTGTTTGCGGAGTAAAGGGTTCTCCGCTGAGGTTCCCCCGCAGGGGGGAATTCTGTTTGATCCTCCGATCCCTGAATCGCAGCAGGAGGCTTTAGGTATGGCAGCCTATGAATGTAAATCGATGTACTTCCTTAACCCAGAGTTTCTTGCGAATTTGACAGAGGATCAGTTGCGGGTGCAGTGGGATTACTGGGATGAATACTATATCCCCTGCCTTGCGGCACATGGCTTCACAGTTGATACTTCCGAGCGTCCGGGGCGGGAAGCTTACACGACGACGTTTTACTCTGATGCTGAGCATCGGTGGTGGCCGGATAATAAGGGTGAGCTTTCTTTCCGAATCACGCCGGAAGTTATGAAGGTGTGCCCGGAAGCGCCGCCAATTACAGAGTTTTATGGGATTGACTGATCTGCTGGCGATAGGGGTGTTGCATGAAGCATAGAGTTCTACCGGTTTTTAGTTCGTTACTCATAGTGGTGGGCGGTTGCGCCGCGGGTGGTTCCGATCCTGGAAGTGCCGGTGCAACCAGTCACGGCACCGCCGCGGCTTCAGCATCCGAATGGGATCCGAATACCTGGAAAGCGAAGATTAAAATCTCGCCGCGCTATCACACGGAGGAAGAGAAACTCGCATTCCGCGCGCAGTGGCTGAAACGTGATGCGGAGTTTTTGGAAATTGAGGATCCGCCGGATGTTCCGCTCGTGGAGTGGCAAGAATCATTGGAACAGTCGAATATCAAAATGGCTGAGTGTTTGACCGGCAAGGGTTTTGGATCCCATGTCAATCCCAAAGGTGGGGTCGCTTCCAATGGGAGTATTCCAGAATCGCAAGAGGCGGCATATAACTTGGCTAGTTACGAATGCTATGCGATGTATTTCCTCAATCCAGAATTTCTTACCGACTGGTCGGAAGATCAATTGCGAGTGATATGGGATTACTGGGACGAGTACTATATTCCCTGCTTGGCGGCTCACGGGTTCACCGTCGATACTTCTGAGCGGCCTGCCCGGGAGACATACGTCGCGACATTCCACACCGATGCGGAACATCGATGGTTCCCCAGTAACGACGGATCGCTCTTATTCCAGATTCCTCTTGAGGTATGGAAAACCTGCCCGAATACTCCTCCTGCTTCCCAGTTTTACGGATTGGAATGAGGTCTAAGAAATGAGAAACAGAATTGTATGTGCCCTGAGTCTCCTACTCGTGGCGGTGGATGGTTGCGCGAGCGGGAGTTCCGATTCCGAGAGTGTTAACGAAACCGCAAGCGAAACCGCTGTTGCTCAAGCATCCGAATGGGATCCGAATACCTGGAAAGCGAAGATTAAAATCTCGCCGCGCTACACCACCGAGGAACAGAAGCTTGCTTTTCGCGAGAAGTGGTTGAAACGGCACGCGGACTACTGGGAGATTGAAGACGCGCCCGATGTTCCTTTGGTTGAATGGCGGACACCATCAGAGGAATCGGATATTAAAAGAGCCGAGTGCCTAACCAGCAAGGGGTTTGCGTCTCATGCTAATCCCAAAGGGGGCATCGGTTCTGATGGTGCCATACCGGAATCACAAGAAAAGGCGTACAACTTGGCCACTTATGAGTGCATATCGATGTATTTTACCGATCCGGAGTTTATCACTGATTTATCGGAGGATCAGCTGCGGGTGCAGTGGGACTACTGGGATGAATACTATATTCCCTGCTTGGAAGCGCATGGTTATAAGGTTGATATCTCCAAACGTCCCGCTCGGGAAACCTATGTTGCTAAGTTCCATACCGATCCGGAGCACCGCTGGTGGCCGGATAACGGCGGTTCTCTTGGATTCCGAATCCCGGTAGAGGTCTGGAAAGTCTGCCCGGAGACTCCTCCCGCCACAGAATTCTATGGCATAAAATAACCCCATGATATTTACCATTCACGTGTAACCGCGTGGCTACCACGAAAGGCGTGCTGCCATGAACAAGAAAATAACTCAGATCCTCGCAGGTGTGATAACACTCCTCCTCGTGGCGGCACTGGCATTCTGGGCGGGCCGCACCACCCTGAAACCCCCGGAGCGGATCACCCAAACGGGAGCGGAGACAATGACCGTCACCGTAACCGAGCAAAATATTGGCCGCACCCTCACACTCTCCACCACGGTAGAACGCGCGGCACAACCGGTTGCCGTGAACCAGCTCAACGGCACCATCACCTCCGTTGCCGCAGACGGAGAATTCCACGCCGGCGACACCCTCTACACCGTCGGAAATACCGAGGTAATCGCGGCAGAAGGTTCCACCCCCTTCTGGCGGCCCCTCGCCGAAGGAACCGAAGGTGAGGATGTCTCCCAATACCAGCGGCTCCTTGCCGCCCTCGGCTACTCACGCACCGTGGCAGATGGGAAATTTGGCCCCGCCACCACCGCGGCAACGAAAGCGTGGCAAAAAGCGCGCGGGCAGGAACAGAGCGGCGTCGTCGGCCTGGGAGAACTTGTGGCAGTGCCGCAACTACCAGCTGCGCTCACCCTGGACCGCAGTATTGCTTGGCCCGGAGCGACCCTGAACGGAAGTGAAAATATTATTAACTCGGTGTCCGGAACGCCCAGTTTTTATATGGAAATCACGCGCGAACAGCAGGCTATGATTCAGCCGGGAATGGGGATCCGCGTGAAGCTGGGCGAACAGCCCCTCATCGGTATTACCGGTGAGCCGGAGGAAACAGAAGGGGGCCAGGTCAAGGTCCCTGTTACCGCGGAAGACGGCGGTTTGCTGTGCGGCACTCGGTGCGGGGAATTGCCGGCGAGCCAAAAAGCCTATCTTCTTACCGATATTGAGATTGTGCCCGCGGTGACCGGGCCTACCGTGCCGATCTCCGCGCTATCCACCATGCCGGATGGGACCGTGAGCGTGAGGGTCGCGGGGGAGGCCGCGCCTCGCACCGTCACAGTTCAGACCGTGGCCGGCGGCCTGGCGGTAGTCGAGGGCGTGCGGGCCGGAGAAAGCGTGTATGCGCTGGCCGACGCGAAGAAGGCCGGCGCCCCGGGTGCGCCCGGCGGATCCGGCGCTGATACCGGCTCCCGCGAAGGCGCAGAAACCGGCCCCGGCGCAGATTCAGGCACGGGAACTAGCGAAGGCACGGACACGAGCGAAGGCGCGGAAACCGACTCCAGCGCAGATGCAGAAACCGAAGCCACCCCGAGCCCGGAAAGCACGAAGTAATGGACGCGCCCGGCATCGCCACCCGTGAGCTGCGCTTCCGTTACCGGAAAGGCGCCGAAGAACTCTTCGACGGCCTCACCCACGTTTTCGCCCCCGCCGCCATTACCGCGGTGACCGGGGCCTCGGGGCGCGGCAAATCCACCCTGCTCTACCTCCTCGGGCTCACGCTCACGCCCAGCTCCGGGCAGGTCCTTATTGACGGCGCCGCCGCCAGCGAGCTCACCGACCGGGAGCGCTCGCGCCTGCGTGCCCGCCGGATCGGCTTCGTTTTCCAAGATTCCGAACTTGACCCCACCCGGCCCGTCCTCGATTCCGTGATGGAACCCGGGCTTTACGCGGGACATTCGCTGGCAGCCACCCGCACCCGTGCCCGTGAACTCCTGGCCGGCCTGGGCCTGGAGCACCGCGCCGACCACCGGCCCGGGCAAATCTCCGGCGGGCAGGCCCAGCGCGTGGCGGTCTGCCGCGCCCTCGTCAATTCCCCCACCTTTATCCTGGCCGACGAACCAACCGGAAACCTCGACCCGGATAATGCCAACCTTGTGCTCGGCGCCCTGCGCGAAGCCGCGGAATCCGGATGCAGTGTCATTATTGCCACCCACGATCCCACGGTGGTCAATGCGGCAGATGAGGTGGTGCGACTATGAAATTCGCTGTTTTGCTACGCGAAGGCGCGAAAAATGCGCTCGGGGCCCTGGTCACCACCATCTTGGTGGCCCTGGTGCTCGGGGTGATGTGCGCGGCGTCGCTCGTGACGGTGGGCCGTCAGGCCGCCACCGAAGCCGAGCTGCACCGCCAGCTCACCGGCCCGCAAGCCCGCCAGCTCACCCTCATAGATCAAAAAAACGCCGGGCTGCTCCCCGAAGCATTCTTGGAAACCCTGCACGGCACCTCCGGGGTGGCCGGGGTAGTGGGATACCGGAGCACGGTGGACGTGGTCAATGGATCGCTCGGCCCGGCCTCCCAGCTGTTCGCCCTGGTGGAAACCGGTGGCGACATCTCCAAAATAATTACATTAACAGCCGGGCGTTATCCCGGTCCGGGAGAAGCTATCGTGCCCGAAGCCATGCTGCCGCAGCTGCGCCTGGCCTTCCCCAGTGGGTACGTGGAATCGCGCGGTGGGCGGCAGTGGGCCGTGGTCGGCTCCTTCACCCCCAGCGGCGGATTCGAGGACCTCGATAATTACCTCCTGGCCGGGGGTGGCTCGGGTGCCTACGTGCGGGTGACCGCGCTGGCCAACGACGCCGAAAATATTGCTGCGGTGACCGATGTTGCGCTCGCCGCCATTGGGGATTTCGATCCCGCCAAGCTCATTATCCGCAGCTCCGTCAGCCAGGCGAAACAGGGCGTGGCCGTGACCGGGCAGGTCGCGGGCATGGGTCGCGCCCTCCTCATTCTCATTCTCGGGGTGGGGGCGCTCTTTATCGCCGCGGTGGTCCTGGCCGACGTGCTTATCCGCCGCCGCGACCTGGGCCGGCGCCGTACCCTCGGCATTACCCGCGGCGGGCTGGTGGCCTTGGTGATCGCGCGCATTGCCTACCCGGCGGTGGGCGGCACCGCGCTGGGCATCGCCGCGGCCTGGGGTTATTGCCGGCTGAGCGGTAATCCGGTCGCCCTCGATTTCTCGGTGGCGGTGGGGGTGCTCGCGGTGCTCGTGGCGCTGCTCGCCTGCATTCCCCCGGCGATTTTTGCGGCCTACCGTGACCCGGTGGAGGTCATGCGCACGCCGTAGCCGCGCGCATTACACTGGCTGTCATGTACGTGGCGAGTCGTTTTGCGTTGGAACCGGAACGCGCGGTGGAACTAGCTGCCCAAATCGGGGTGGGAGAATTAATAACGGCCGGCCCGCGCGGCCTGGACGCCACCCTCCTTCCTTTTAATATTAAGTACGACGACGCCGGCACTCTCCACCTCCACAGCCATATGGCACGTATTAATCCCCAGGCGAGCGATAGCGGGCCCTGCCTTATGGTGGTTACCGGGCCAAATACCTATATATCACCCTCCGATATGCCACCCGGCCCGGCAGATGCGCCGCTGGCCCGGGTTCCCACCTGGAATTACCTCACCGTGCACCTGCGCGGCGAGCTCACTATCCACGAGGATCCCGCCTGGCTCATCCCCACCCTGCGAGAATTAGTAGACGCCCACGAAATTGCCCACCACGGTGGCACCTGGCGCCCCGATACCCACGCGCGGCCTGACCAGCTGCGCCGCATGCTGCGCGCCATCGTGGGCGTGGATATTAAAGTCACGGAGATTATTGGCAAGGCCAAGCTGTCCCAGAACTTATCAACGGAGGAGATTGCCGCCACCGCAGCCAGCTTGCGGCGTCGTCGTGAAAAAAATGCTGCCACGCAGATAGCCGAGCTAATGGAAAACCTGGCCATCCCCACCGCTGCGGCGCGCGAAAAAGCCGTGGAACGGGCGAAACACGGGCCCTGGGCCGCCCGCGCCGGCACGGAAACCGAAGGGAAACGCACCGAAACTTAATATGCCATCGCTCGCGGCAAACGTGCCCTATCTCACGTACACTGTGAACATGGAATTTCTTGAGGAGAACGTCGACCCCCTGGATCTTTCTGCCATGCAGCTGGCGCGGCGCATGCGCACCGGCCGTGTGGACCCCGTTGCGCATACCGAACGGGTGCTGGAACGGGCCCGCAGCCGCGGCGCCGCGGTGGGTGCATTCACACATATCGCAGAAGAATTCTCGCTGCGGCAGGCACACGCCGCCGCCGCGCAACTGAAAGAGGGCAGGGGAGGGCCGCTCACCGGGGTGCCTTTCCCCATCAAAGACCTCGACGACGTGGCCGGCCTGCCCACCGAATACGGCTCGCGGGCCATGCGCGGAAATATCGCCACCACCACCGGCGGAGTAGCCCAGTCCATCCTGGACGCCGGCACCGTGACCATCGGAAAAACCACCACCCCGGAATTCGGTTTCGTCGGCTACACCGAACCGGACGGCCTCACCCCCGCGCGCACCCCCTGGGACCTGGCCCGCAGCGCCGGCGGATCCTCCGGGGGAGCGGCCGCGGCGGTTGCGGCCGGCGTGGTCCCCATCGCGCACGGGAACGACGGCGGCGGCTCGGTCCGCATTCCCGCCGCGCACTGCGGGGTACTCGGCATCAAACCCAGCCACGGGTTGGTCTCACCCGGACCCGGATCCTCCTTCTTCTCCGATAGCGGGCTGGCCACCGCCGGGGTGCTGGCCCGGACTGCCCGCGATTTGGCGGCCGGACTCGATATTATTGCGCGGCGCCGGCCCGGGGATTGGAGCCCCTACCCGGGAGCGGGGGACTACCTGGCCACCCTGGATGCGGAATTCGGGTGCGGGCCGCAATCGCGCAGCCGCGCCCTCGCCTTGGCTGACCTGCGGGTGGGGGTGCTCACCGAACCGCTCAATGTTGATACCGAGATCCACCCCGCCTGCCTGGAGGCGGTGGCGCGGGCCGCGGAAGATTTCCGTGCTATGGGTGCGCGGGTGGAGCAGATCGCGCGGCCCTTCGGGCCGGAAGCCTGGCAATCCTTTATGCCGATCTGGCAGGCGGGCGCGGCTGCTATCCCGCTCCCGCCCGAACGCGAGGAACTCCTCACCCCGATGAGCCGGTGGCTGCGCGCTCGCGGGCGGGAAGCAACCGCGCCGCAACTCATGGCCGGCTTGCAGGGAATGTACGCCATTGCTCGGCGCATGGGGGAGGCTTTCGCGGATTATGACGTGATTGTGAGTCCGGCGCTCGGTACTCCGCCGGCCGACCCGGCCTGGGTGTGCTGCCCGGATGATCCGGCTGAAGATTTCCGGCGCCAGTGCATTGTGAGCCCGTGGACCAGCTCCTGGAATATGTTTGGACCGGCCGCGGTAGCCATCCCGATCCACCGCGCGGAAGTCGATGGCACGGAGTTACCTTTCGGGGTGCACGTGGGTGCCACCCGCTTCGGGGAAGAACAGCTGCTGCTCTCCATTGTGGCCGCCCTGGAAACCCTGGATCCCTGGCCGCTGATCCGGCAGCCGCGCCAGTAACGGGCGTGCCGTGAGCGCGCGGTGGTGAGCCGCGTGGGATACTCCGCGCGGCCCGCTCTGCGCGGCGCTGCCCGGCCCGCCTCCGCGCCCCGAATTTTAAGCGCATAAATATCAATGACCTAACGGAAGTGTTCACGTTGTGGACGCTCTGGACGGATGCGCACCATTCTTTGCGATGATAGCCCGCATCCGGTATTCCCACGCGTCACGCACTGCCGGTCTATCGCTCAAGGGTGAGAGGCTGAGCGGGAGGGGTGCATAACTTCTCCACTGGTTGGTAGATATGCGCGGCGGGGTGGGGAGGCTGCGCCGCGTGCGCCGTCGCCCTACCTCTCCCGAACCCTGGCCTCCGTGCAGGAATGACAACACCGGATTCCCCGACGGGATCCCTCCCGTCACGAAGTTAGGAGAAGGTGTGACAGGTTTTAACTGGCGCCGCCTGGGCGGATTATCCGTCACGGCTGCGCTCGCCTTAAGCGTACTCACTACTCCGGCGCTCGCTGCGGACCAGCCAGCGCCGTCGAATCCCGCCGGCGCTTTCGCCGGTCTCTTCTCTCCCGATAACCCCGAGCTGGCTGCCTTCCAGGATCTGCAGGGCTCCAATGAGCGGGTGCGGGTTATTGTGCTCCTCAAGGACCAGTCTCGCCTGGGCAGCGATACCGGTGAGGCGCAGAGCCTGGCCACGCAGGAAGACCTGGTGGCACAGTGGTCGGAGAAGTACGGTCTGCAGCTTGAGCGCCAGTTCGGCTACCTCGTCAATGGTTTCGCCGCGACGATGCCGGCGGATAAGATGGCGGCTCTGGAAGCGGAAGCCGCGGTGGCCTCGGTCAAGCGTGAGCGCGTCTACCAAACAACAGACGTGGCCGCGACCGAACGCGCTGCCGATATTTCCCGCGCCGTCGCCCAAAGCGCGCTCGCCCAGAACGCGGGTACCACGCAGGCGCTCGCCCAAGGTGCCCTCGCAACGCAGCCGCAGGAAAATGTGCCCCTCGAAGATGCCTCGCGCGATATGCAGGGCGCGCCCGCGGCCCTGGCTGATGCCGGCGCGGACGGCACCGGCATGGTTATTGCGATTGTGGACACGGGTATCGACCCGACTCACCGCGATATGCGCATCGACAATTGCGATACCGCGAAGATTAAGAATATTAACACCGCTGCGAATCCCGCCTTCACGTGCAAGGTTCCCAACGGCTACAACTACGCCGATGATAATTTCGAGATCGTCGATACCACCTCGTCCATGCACGGCATGCACGTGGCGGGTATTGCCGCGGCAAACGGCCTGGATGAAGGCCAGACCTTCGCAACCACCGGCCGGGTGGAAGGCATGGCCCCCAATGCCCAGCTGCTGGCAATGAAGGTCTTTTCCAATGACCCGGCGCGTTCGCGCGGCGCGGCCGACGGCGATATTATTGCCGCCATTGAAGATTCCGTGAAGCTGGGCGCCGACGTTATTAACCTCTCGCTGGGCTCCGATAACGGCTTCGGATACTCCAACGGTGCGGGCCTGGCCATCGAAGAAGCGCGCGCCAAGGGTGTGCTCCCGGTGATTTCCGCCGGTAACTCCGGGCTCAATTTCTCGCCGAGCGGCGGGGAAGACGATATGTTCGGTAAATGGGACGACGGCGTTATTGGCTCGCCCTCGGCTCACGATGCCACGCTTTCGGTTGCCTCGATTGATAATAATTTTGAAACCCGCTCGGTCGCCCGCGTGACCGTGGGGGACAAGTCCGAGGATATTTTCTACGAACTTGCCACCGGTAAGCCGGATAATGAGCCCCGCGAAGCGGTAGCCGCCGGTACCGGCAAGCCCGAAGAATTCCCGGAAAATACCGCCGGTAAATACGCTCTTATTGAGCGCGGCGGCATCACCTTCGGGGAAAAGTTCGGCAACGCACAAAAAGCCGGTGCGGCCGGTGTAATTATCTACAACCACGAAGCCGGCGGGGATTCCATGATCTCCATGGGCGGTATTGACGAATACACCTTCCCCGGTGGCGTGATGTTCCGCTCCGATGCGCTGCGCCTCGTGAAAGCAATCGAAGCTAAGACCCCGGTCACCATCGCCCTCACGGATGAAGCCCGGACCACGCCCTCGGCCACGGCCGGCGCGCCCTCCAACTTCACCTCCTGGGGCCCGACCTCCAACCTGGACTTCAAGCCGAATATTTCGGGTGTGGGCGGTAACGTCTACTCCACCCTGAATTCCAATACCTACGGCTCGATGTCCGGTACCTCCATGGCCGCTCCGAACGTGGCCGGCTCCATGGCCAGCGTGCTTCAGGTGCTCGGTGAGCGCTTCCCGGATATGTCCCGGGCGGATCGCCTCAGCCTTGCGGAAACGCTGCTTATGAACACCGCGGAAATTCCGCGGCACGACGGCGTTCCTTACGCCCCGCGCCAGATCGGCGCCGGTTTGGTGCGCGTGGATCACGCCCTGGCTTCCCAGGTGCACGCCCGCGTGGACGGTGCCAATTCGGTGGCCCTGGGCCAGGTGAACGGGCCGGTGTCCTTCACCGTGACCCTCACCAACCACGGCGATAAGGAAGCGGCCTACGCGATTCCGCGCCAGGAAGTGGTTAACGAAACGAATAACGCGAACGACACCACCTCCACCTTCATTTCCAAGGAAACGCTGACGGCGGACCGCAAGGTCCTCACCGTGGCACCCGGGGAAACCACCCAGGTTACCTTCACGCTCACCCCGAGCAAGGGCAACCACTTCGTGGAAGGCTGGGCGGTCCTCGAAGGCGTGCAAGAAACCCCGGATATTAAGGTGCCCTACCTGGGCTTCGCCGGGGACTGGAACGCCGAACCCATTTTCGTGGCTCCGGGCCAGACCTGGGGTGAGGGAAATACCTCCACCTCCCAGCTGACCACCACGATCTTCGGGATGACCCTGCCCATGAAGAACAATATCTTCGGGGAATTCTGGCTCTCGCCCAATAAGGACAATAACGTTGATGCGGTTGTCCCGAATCTCACGCAGCTGCGTAACGCGGAAGAAGCCCAGTTCGAAATCTACGATGCGGCCGGCAAGCTCGTGACGCGCGTGGGTGAGGAACAGGAACTTTCCCGCCAGATCGCCGGTACTGCCCTGGGCACGAAGAATATTGCGCAGGCCTATCGCACCCATGCTTTCGATGGCACGGTGTGGGATGCGTCCAGCGCGAGCTTTAAGGCAATTCCGGACGGGCGTTACACCTACCGCGTCAAGGCGCGCCTGGGTGATCGCTTCGACTGGCAGACCCTCGATATGCCCTTCGGCGTGGATACCGTGGCTCCCGAAGTTTCCGTGGGTGAACCCTTCGAGCGTGACGGCCAGAAGATCCTGCCCTTCACCGTGACCGAAACCGGCTCGGGGATTTTCTCCTCGCCGATGGTGGAAACGGATAAGGGCACCCAGATCAAGCCGGTCACCAAGAATTCCGATTCTTCCTTCGAAGTGGTGCTTCCCGAAGGCGTTTCCTACGTGATTGTTACCGTGGCCGACCAGGGCATGAATAACACCATGGTCACCAAGGTGCTGGGCGCGAACGCCATCGAGATCCCGAGCCTGAACACCTATAACACCCAGGTCTTCACCCCGAATCACCGCCTCGTCAAGGACGGCAAGCTGACCGTCTTCGGTCTGGCTTCCGATGCGGTGGCCCGCGTCACCGTGGCCGGCACCGATGCGGAGCTCGGTGGCGGATTCTTCGCCGCCCTGGTCCCGCTCACCGCGGGTACCCAGGAGATCCCCGTGGTTGCCTACGGTGATAACGGCCGCGAAATCACCCGCACGATGCTGACCGTCACTTACGATACGGTGGCCCCGAGCGTGGCGATTACCTCCCTCAATGCCGGCGGTAAGCAGCCGGTGGCCGAGGATGGTTCGGTCACGATCACCGGTAATGTGCGCGATGAGCGCCCCGGTGCCACCCTCACCGTCAAGGTGAATGGCACGGATGTCACGGTGGATGCCACCGGCGGATTCACCACGACCTTCACCCCGGAAGCTGACGCCGTCAGCGCCACCGTGGTGGCCTCCGATGGTGGGAATACCACCACCGAAACGGTCACCTACGAAGGCCGGGAGGTCGTGGCGGAAGATACGTCGTCGTACCAAGCACCCACCTTCACGAATGTGCAGTGCTTCGGCACCACGTGCCTACCGGATATGTCTACCGCGGAAACCACGGCGGACGGCAAGCTGGTGCTGCGCGGTAAGGCGCAGGGCGTGTCCGCCTTTGTGCTCCAGCCGCGCGTGACCGTGAACGAGGCCGGCGCCTACGTGGTTCCGGACCCGATTAACGTGAGCGTGCAGGCCGATGGCACCTTCGAAACCGCGGTGCCGGTGACCACCGGTATTAACGCCTTCCACATGAAGGTGACCGATACCGAGGGTAAGGTCCGCATGGATAGCATCCTGCGCGTGTTCTGGGATACCGGGTACCCCAAGGTGTCCTTCACGGAACCGACCCTGTACAACGGCGTGCTCTACGCGAATTCGGATGAGGTCACCTTCGCGGGTACCGCTTCCGATGATGCCTGGGGCTACGAACTCAAGATCAACGGCTCGGTGGTGCGCAGCATTATCGACCACACCGTGGGCGGCACCAAGACCAATACCCGCAGCTTCAACCAGGCATTCCCCGTTGCGGATGGCGATACGGTCCTTGTGCAATTCGGTGACAGCATGGGCAATACCCTGCTCAACACCATCCCCGTGGTGGTGGATAAGGAAGGCCCGGCGGTGAGCATCAACGGCACGGACGGCGCGGTTATTCGCGACGGCGCTGCCATTGCCACCAGCGTGACCGACCCCAACCTCAAGGCCGCGCGCGTTCTCCTCAACGGGAACGTGCTCAGCGAGCAGAGCACCGATGCGGGTCTGCTCGGCCAGACCGTTGAGGACAGTCTCGTGGACGTCAAGACCTACTTCGGTGGCGGAAACGATGCCGGTGCGAACGGTGCGGATGCCGCGAAGGCCGTCAAGACCGATGCGAACGGCGTGGCGGATAAGGACGACGCCGCCCGCGTGGTTGCGGGCGTGAAGGATGCGGCTGGACTTATGGCTGAGGCCGATGCTCCGGTTGCCGACGACGCAGCAGCTGGCGATACCGCCGGTGATGCCGCGACCGCTCTCAACTACACCGTGGAAACCGCGGAGCTGGCGGCCGGTACCTACACCCTCACGGTGGAAGGTACCGACCTGGCCGGTAACTCCACCGCGCAGTCCATCTCCTTCACGAAGGACAGCCTGCCCGTGATCGAGGGCCCGGACACCGTGGAACTCACGGCGCCCGCCGGCGCTCTTGACCGGCAGGCCCTGGCCGCCGAGGTACTCGCCAAGTACACGGTGAAGGACGACGGTGCAGCTGGGGCCGCGGGCGATACCGCTCTCACCCTGGCACCGGGCACGGTGCTCAACCCGGGCGAGAATACGGTGACCCTCATTGCCACCGATGCTGCCGGGGCTGCCGTGACCAAGACCGTCACGGTTACGGTGACTCAGGAGAGTGCTCCGGCGCCGTCTCCCACTCCGGGTGAGCCGGGCACGCCGGGTACTCCGGATCCGACGCCGGGCCAGCCGGTGCCGAACCCGACTCCTGCGCCGAACCCGACGCCGGGTACGCCTGGTACGCCGGGTACTCCGGCGCCCGAACCGGGCACGCCGGGCAAGCCGGGTGATACCGGAAACGTGTTCTACCTGTCCAACGATTGGGTCTCCACGGTTGCTCAGCAGGTCTTCTCCTACGGGCGAGCCGCAGATCAGGTCCTCATCGGTGACTGGGATGGTGACGGCAAGGAAACCTTGGCAGTGCGCCGCGGTAACCAGATCTTCATTCAGAACAGCCTCACCGGAGGCGTGGCTGATGAAGTGATTTCCTTCGGACGTGCCGATGACACCATCGTGGTTGGTGACTGGGATGGAGACGGTAAAGACACCTTCGCGGTACGCCGCGGCAACCAGGTATTCGTCCTCAACTCGATCCGCTCGGGGGATGCCGACCAGGTATTCAGCTTCGGGCGCGAGGCCGACGTGCTGCTCGCCGGTGATTTCGACGGGGATGGCAAGGATACCTTCGCGGTGCAGCGTGGGAATGTGTTCTTCGTGAATAACACTCTCACGGGCGGCAAGGCGGAAACGTCCTTCTCCTACGGGCGAGCCGGTGACCAGATCTTTGTTGGTGACTGGGATGGCGATGGTAAGGATACCTTCGCTGTTCGCCGTGGTAACCAGGTGTTTGTGGCGAACTCGCTCAAGAGCGGGAACGCTGATATCACCCTCTACTATGGCCGGTCTGGTGACCAGATGCTGGTTGGTGACTGGGACGGGGATGGTGTTGATACCCCCATCGTCCGCCGCTAACAACTAGCAGCACCTAGTGCAAGAGAAAGGGGAGGCCCCGGAATTCCCGGAGCCTCCCCTTTTCTTATGCTGCCTTTAGCGCGCCCGCTGCGCCCGCCGCACCTGCCGCTGGCAAAACTCCCGAATCTCCGCGAATCCGGCTTCGCGTACCGGCGCGCGGGAGAGCAGCACGTCATGCACGGCATGATCCAATTTCAGGATATGCACATCGCTGGCAATTTCCGCGGCCCGGGCCCACATCTGCTCGACGTCCAAAACAGTATCGGCCCCGCGCAGCTCCTCGCTCCACGCCGTGGCCACGATGCTGCGCGCCGCGGTGAGCATGAGCACCGGCAGCCGCAGCCGCACATTCCGCGCCACGTAGCGCTGCGCCCGGATAACCGCGTGCAGCCAGCCGCCGCGAATCGGCGCCGGATCCGGGCGCATATCCCAGGCCGGAGTCCACCCGGTGGTCCAAAACGGATCGCTGGTGCCTTCCGGTGCTCCGGGCACCCGCGTCATTCCTTCCGGACGCCACGCGTCGAGCACCATCCCGTAAAAGCCGGGGTCGTGTACGGGCAGCGGTTTTTTCGGTGCGGTACGCGCCGCCAGCTCCGCCACAGGTACGACGACGGCGCTCCCGGCCGCGCCCACCTGCAAATCCAACCACGGTGAATTAAGCACCAGGCCAGCTAGATCTTTCCCGCGGCGTGAGCCGGCGTAGAGGGTGGCGGTGAGGCCGCCGGTGGAATGCCCGTACAGGATGGTGGGGAGCTGGGCTGCGGCGGGGCCGAAGCGCGCGGGGAGGTCGGTTCGCATGGCGGCCAGGGCCGCATCAATATCGGCAAAATACACCCGCATGCTGTCCGTGTAGCCGTAGCTTTGCCGCTGCGGATCCCAGGAGCGGCCATATTTACGCAGGTCGATTGCGTAGAAAGCCCCGCCGGCAGCTGTGACCGCTTCGGCAAGGGCCCACTGGTAGAACATGTCATTCCAGCCGTGAATGGCGAGGAAAGCGAAGCTCGGGGTAGGCGCGCCCGCAGGTGGCAGTGCGCGGATAAGGGTGGCGATGACGGCGCCTTCGTCGTCGTCGGGAAGAGGAAGGGTGAGGCGTTCGTAACCGGCGCCGAGGAGGTCGGGTTCCCACGCGAGCGCGGGGTGGTGGGGTGCGGCGGCTCGAGTCACGTTCATCCTTTCGGCTTTTCCTCGATTTTACCGCCCGCGTGGTGTTCTTCGGGTCTTTCGGGTTTTCCGCAAGGTCAGGATCGCGGTCACCAGTGTGACCAGGAGGAATGGGGCCAGGGCAATAGCTGTTTCCGGGATCGTATTGACGCTGCGGTAGAACACCGGGAAATCGGTATAGCCGCGCAGCGTATCCATCCATTCCGGCCCCCACCGGAAAATCACGAAGCCTACGATTGCGAGAACCATGCATCCGATTGCGCCGAGTGCTTTCTTTGCCGTGGATGTTTGTGGCATCGTTGCCCACAGCGCCGAGGCGAGCAGCGGAAGCAGGAGGAATCCTCCGAAGAAAACCAGGGCGATCAGATCGGACCGCGTTGAAGGGTATTCATCGGCAACCTTGGGCCAGTAAAGCTGGGAGGCGTAGAGAATCGTCCCGATAACAATCGCGATTCCGATGAGGATAATAATCGCAAGAACACGGTTGAGTTTCATGATTCTTCGCAATCTCGAGGAAAGTGATGAGAGCCCCGGTGTTCTCAGGGACAACCTATCACGCCCAATTACCCCGCGGCAGCGGTAGCACGTGCCGCTTCCGGTTGGGCGCCCTCTAGCTGGGCGTTCGGCGGGAGGATCGGCTGGAGGACGAGGGTGCGGTCGGTGCGGGCGGCGATGCTTGGGTCGTGGGTGACGAGCAGCAGGGCGCAATCGCGTTCGCGCACGGTATCGAGGATGAGGCTGAGGACTTCATCGCGCAGCTCGGTATCCAGCGCTCCGGTCGGTTCATCAGCCACCAGCAGGCGCGGGTGATTAATGAGCGCCCGGGCCAGCGCTACCCGCTGGCGTTCCCCGCCGGAGAGGTTTTCAGCCATCGTTTGGGGGAGGACACCTAGGGTGCCGAGGAGCTCGCTGGCCTCTGTGGCGACGTCGCCATCATGACGGTTCCACAGCAGGCGCGGAAGCATCACGTTATCGAGGGCGGTGTATCCGGCTATGAGTTCGCCGTGCTGGAAAACGGTGCCGATGGTTGTGGAACGCAGGCGCGCGAGGCGGTTGAAGGGGAGGTGGTGAATATTGGTGTCGTTCACCTCGATGGTGCCGGAGATGGGTTTATGCATTCCCAGAATCGTGGTGAGGAGGGTTGTTTTCCCCACGCCGGAGCGGCCCATGACGGTGAGGGTGTCCCCGCCGTTGAGGGTGAACGTGATGGGGCTGAACAGCGGGTGGGTGTAGCCGCAGACGAGGTTGTCACAGTGCAGAATACTCATGGTGATCCTTTCCCGGGCGCCACGCGCGGGCCCGTGCGGTTAGCCGGCGATACACAAGAATGGATTGCGCGGCGATGAAACAGCCGTAGATCGCGGCGATGGTGAGGATGAACTCCCAGGGGATAAATCCGGTTCCGGGCAGTAAGAATTGGCGTGCCAGGAAGGTGCCGACCGCGAGGGCGGCGATACCGGTCACGATATTGGTGGCGAGGGTGCGCCGGGCGAGGATGCGGGCAACCGTGCGGGTTTGCCCGGTGAGTGCCGTGATAGCGGCGGCGTCGCGTGCCTGGGCTTCGGCTTCCCGGGAGAAATTCAGCCACACCACCAGCAGCCCGCAGATGAAAGCGAAGGTGGTAAAGAGGCTGAGCCAGGTGGAATGCTGGCGGTAGATTTGTGCCAGTCCGCGGCTATCTTCACCTAGCGGTGCGGATAGCGCGGGGATCGGGCTGCCCAGGTCCAAGCTGTGGATTTGGCTGAGGAGCTTTTCTCCAGAATCTGGGCCATCTGATTCGATGAGGGTGACGAGCCCGCCGCGGTTTAGGTTTTCGGGGAGATCTTTCTTCGGTGCGCCATATAACGGGGCAAGGTAATCGGAGAGCACCAGCTCTAGATTTTCTGGAGCAACCTGCCCGGCTTCTAGCGGGACCACTCCGATTCCGTTGCCGGCGGCGATAATGGCGGCATCCGGACGGGCCGCGTGAATCTGAGCAGCGGCATTTTCGAGGCAGCCCGGAGTATTGGGGCGGCACACAAGGGAAGAATAAACTGCACTGAGGTTCTCAGGAAGTGGCGGCATCTCCTTATCGGTATCCGCGACCGCGTTGAAGCAAGCGATTAGCAGGGTTCCGATAATGAGGAAACAGCCCGCGAGGGTGCCGGAGCGGGAAGCTACCTCGGGATGGCGCATAACCCAGCGGGTGGTGAGATCAGTGAGGTGATCCCGGCGGGATCTGGTGGCGAGGCTTGCCGCGGCACGGGTAAGCAGCGTGAAGGTTGCCGGCAGGCCGAGCAGGACCAGAATAATACCTATAGGAATGGCGGCAGAAGCAATGTCCAAGGGAATCCACCAGAGATACCATTGGAATCCTGCTGCCAAGAGAATCCCGATAGTGAAGAGAGCTAGGCCAAGCCGAGGATGCTTCCTTTTTTGCCGAGCTGGGCGCATCGAAAGTGTGAGGCGGGGCCAGGCGAAAAACAGCGCGAGCGCAGCGAGTGTGACTAGCAAGGCGAGGATGATCCAGCCTAGCTGGGGGAGAAATGCCTGTGGGTGGAAGTGGAATCCGGTGAAAGGCAGGCGAATAACACCGCTCATGAGAATGGTGACCGCGGCGCTGCCCGCTAGTCCACCGAGTAATACTGGCGGAATGACTCGGGTACTGGCGTGCCGAATGAGGTGACTGCGCCGCGCCCCCACGCATTGAAGAATGAATTGCTCCTGCGCAATGCTGCTCTGAAAATTCTTACGGCAGGCCAGGATGTAGAGGAAAATGGGTAGGACGATAACAATTAGCGCGAGGGGGAGAAGGTTTTTGGCCCAGTCCTCGTACATCACAATGCTGAAACGGAAACCGGGCGCATTGTTTGGATCTGTGGTGAATCCCGGGGAGAGCGATGCTTGAGATCCTGCCCGGGCAAGCTCAGGCAAAGCTTCGGTGTTTGCGGGGCGACTGATAACCAGTAGTTCGCCCTCAAGGGTTGCAGAGTCGTCAATAATTGCTGTTATGGGGCCGAATTGGCTCTCAATAAGATCGCGGTAGGGGAGAGCAGAACGATTAACTGCCGTGTTCCCCGCTGTGGGCCAAGTATCAAGCCCCAGGGGTGGTGGAATCTCTGGCCTTAAGGGTTCCACATAGAGGACGCTCATAAGGTGAGAATCGATGAACGCATGATCAGGCCGATAGGCGAGAGATGCTTGTGACTTATCTTCGGTGTATAAAAGTCCACTCTTCTGCACAACCTTGTTCCGGTACGGGAGCTCAACACCTATGGAAGCCAGTGAAAAAACCGCGATGACGCTCAATAAGGCCGCAATGAGCAGGGCCGAGAATGATCTCCGAGATTCGAGGGACTTCATGAGCGGTTGGGGGTTGTTGTTTTCCGTTTCATGATGGAACCTCCGTCTCGGTTGTTACCACCCAATGAAGCGAATTTGCCCGGCTGGGTAGCGTGCGCTCCGTTGCGCGGTGGGGAGAGCTGGAATCTTTCCCCACTTAGGATTCTACGGGCACGCCAGCCTCAAGGGAACTACGTCTTTTTGAGCTAATAGCGAAATGCATTCGCTATTTGGGTTTTCGTTATATAAAATTATTAGTTATTTTGGATGGGGAATTTTGTAGAATCCCCCTAACAGCCCATCACATAGGGAGGAGCCGCACGTGTCCACAACACAAAGCCAGCCCGGCTTGCGGGAAACAGCCACCCGGCTGCTCCCCGCGCTCGGTTTCGGACTCATCCTCGGGGCCCTCGCCCTGCTCTGGATGAACGACTGGCACGGCACCCTCTACATCGCCCTCATCGTGATCGGTACCCTTACCGTGCTGGGCGGCATTATTTATTTACGCTACCGCTACCTCCACACCGCCGCCGCGCACGACCACCCACTCCGCCCCCTCACCGCCACGCTCACGGGCATCGCATTATTCCTGGGCGGCACCCTCCTGCCCACCCTCCTCAACCCACCCCAAGCCGTCCGCATCGTCACCACCCAAATCAAAGACTGGGGCGGCGGCCCACTGCGCTCCTATTTCACGGGCGGGGCTGAAGACCTGAGTGTCGCCGTCGTCGATATTGAAAAAGAAGCCGGGACCACGCAAGCGTTCCGGGCCCTCGTGCGCGAACGCCGCCTCGAAATTGACGTTCCCGTGGGCGAACACAATAACGCCGCGGTCACCTACTCCTGGGCGCTTCCGCGCGATACCACGCCCTACGGCTTCGCGGCCTCGCGGCCCTTCCGTTTCGAACGCATCCCCACCTTCGACTACACCCAGCTCGAAGCCGCGCTCTTCACCCGCGCCACCACCCTCGTGCGCGAACGCGCCGCTCAGATCGGATTGACCGCCGAGCAGCTGGAAAGCGCGGAAGTATTCGTGCGAGTCAAATCCGCGGCCGCCGAGCTGCCCGAATGCGAAGGCACCTGCCCCGCGCCCGAAGACCTCATCTACACGGGGTGGTTGCACGCCGGCGGCAAAGCCGGGCACGTGATGATCGACGCGCGCGGCACCGTGCTCGGCGAAGACTGGTCGCAATTCGGCGAGTAACGGGCCGAGTGGCGGGCGGCGCGGTGGCTAAAGGGTAGCGCCCTCCCGGGCGGTTGCAACCGGCGCGATTTTCGCGGGCGCAACCTCGGCGAGGAAATCCGCAATAATCGCGGAAACCTCATTATTTTCGATAAGGAAACCATCGTGGCCGTGCGCGGAATGCACGGTCTGGAGCGGGCGCGCCCCGGGCAAAGCCGCGGCCAATTCCGCCATATGCTGCGGATAAAAAAGCCGATCCGAATCAACGGCGACGACGAGCGCCGGCTGCTTCAGCCCCGCCACCACCTGCGCGGTGCCACCCCGCCCGCGCCCAATATCGTGAGTAATAAATGCCTGGCTGATCGTCAGGTAGGAATTCGCATCGAAACGCGCCACCAATTTCGCGCCGTGATAATCCAAATAAGATTGGACCGCGTAACGACCCCCGCGCAGCGGATCTTCACCCTCCTGCGGGGTGCGCCCGAAACGCGCCGCCAACTCCGGGGCGCAGCGATAAGTTAAATGCGCTATTTCACGGGCGAGGCCGAGCCCGGCATCCGGGCCGCTCACCCCGCTCTCATCGGGCTCGGCATCGTAATAATGCCCGCCGCGCCAGCGCGGATCCAGGCGAATCGCCAAATTCTGTAGATGGGCATAAGCAATATGTTCCGCGGTGCTGGCCGGGCCCGCCACGAGCACCGCAAAAGCACCCACCCGCTCCGGGAAAGAAGCCGCCCATTCCATGGTGCGGCAGCCGCCGAAGGAGGCCCCTGCCACCAGGGCCCAGCGCTCCACCCCGAGCAGATCGGCGAGTCGGGCCTCCGCCGCGGCCATATCCCGCATGGTAATTTCCGGGAAGCGCGGGCCCCAGGGCTGGCCATCGGGAGCCGGGGAAGCCGGACCGGTACTTCCCTGGCAACCACCCAACACATTCGGGCACACCACGTAATACCGATCAGTATCAATGGCCAGGCCCGGGCCCACAATATCTTTCCACCAGCCGCTCTGCCCATCGCGCGCCGCGGCATGGGAATCCCCGGTGAGCGCGTGGCACAGCAGCACCGCATTGGAGCGGTCCGCGTTGAGCTGCCCCCACGTTTCGTAGGCGAGCCGAACCTGCGGCAGGCGGCCGCCCAGCTCCAGTTCCAGGGGGCCAAGATCCGCGAAGCGGCGCTCACCCGGGTCATCCCCTTCCAGCCAGGCGCCGGTAGGGCGCTCGGTCAGGCGGGGTGCGGGGGTGTAGCCGGTATCGAAATCACCGATAGGTTCGGCATCGGTGACCGGGTCTAGGGGAGCGTGTCCCACGAGGAACTGGGGGCTGGGCGTCATGATAATCCTTGATCTTCTAGCTCTAGGCGATGGACTCGAGGCCCTGGCGAATATCGGCAATAAGATCGCGCGGATCTTCAATACCGATGGACAGGCGCACGGTGGCCGGGCTAATACCATTGGCTGCCAGCTCTTCCGCGGTCAGCTGCGAATGCGTGGTCGAAGCCGGGTGCACCACCAGCGACTTCGCATCCCCAATATTCGCGAGATTGGAGAAGAGATGGAGGGACTCCACGAAAGCCGCGGCCTTCTCAAATCCGCCCGCAACTTCCACCGTGAAGACCGAACCGGGGCCCTTCGGGGCATACTTGGCGGCCAGCTCGTGATAGGGATTATCCGGCAGGCCAGCCCAGTTCACCGAGTTAATCCCGGGGTGCTCGGCCAAGAATTCCGCCACTGCGCGGGTATTGGAAAGATGGCGGTCGATGCGCAGGGAAAGGGTCTCCAGGCCCAGCCCGATCAGGAAGGCGTTGAAGGGAGAAATGGCGGCGCCGGTATCACGCAGCAAGGTAGCGCGGATACGGGTTGTGAAAGGAGCGCCGGGAAGATCACCCCAGACGATGCCGTGGTAGGACTCGTCCACCCCGTGGAAACCGGGGAACTTGCCGTTCTTCCAGTTGAAGCCCGCGCGTTCCACCACGGAACCGGCAATGGAGGTGCCGTGCCCGCCCAGGAACTTGGTGGCTGAATCCACCACTACGTCCGCCCCGAAATCGAAGGGATTCACATTGGCGGGAGTGCCGATCGTATTATCCACAATGAGCGGAATATCGTGGGAATGGGCGAGCTTGGCCAGCGCCTCAATATCGAGAATATCCTGCTTCGGGTTCGGGATCGTTTCGCCGTAGAGGGCCTTGGTGTTCTCATCAATGAGGGCTTCCCAATTGGCCGGATCCGCAGGATTCTCCACGAAACGAGCCTCGATGCCGAAGTTCTTGAGTACGTGCTTGAACTGGTTGTAGGTCCCGCCGTAGAGCGAATCGGAGGACACAATATTATCTCCGGCCTGCGCCACATTCGTGACCGCGTAGAAAATAGCAGCCGAACCGGAAGCGAGGAGCAGCCCGCCCGTGCCGCCGTACAGCGCGGAAATACGTTCTTCGACAGCACCCTGGGTGGGGTTGGTGATGCGGGTGTAAATCATGCCCGGATCGGTGAGTGCGAAACGCCCGCGAGCCTGCTCATTATCCTTGAATACATAGGACGTGGTCTGGAAAATCGGCAGCGCCCGGGCGCCGTGATCGGAATCGAGGACCTGGCCGGCATGCACCTGAAGAGTATCGAAGTGCAAAGCCTCCGGGGTAGCTGCGATGTGCTGGGAATTCTGATTTTCTGACATGGTGCTCTCCTTCAAAAATGTGATGGGGAGCGGGCGGCAGATAACGCCCCGGCATAAACCTAGGAAAATATTCTTTTTCTCAGGCGCAGCAATATCCATTCTGGATAAACCAGAGGTGTGAAATGTGGAATATCAGGAATGGAATTGTGCGATGCGGCGAATGCGCTCTGACCAGCCCGCTTATTTTTCTACTTGGTGTTCTTTTCCAAAATCAGCAGGGCTGATAGCGCACGTTAGGGCGGCTGGGCCGCGGAACGTGCGCTAGTTGGGCATTCGCATGACGAACATGATGCAAGCATAGGCAGGCGAGGGCGGTATTCGTCAAGTTCACGACGTGAATCACATTCTTATAAAAGTGACCGGAGGTGCCAGTGTGACGAAAAAGAACAGAATTACACCTGTGAAATTTTGGGGCAGATGTTTCGTTTTGGACTGGTGTGAGGTATGTTCTTAGTGTTTATATCGAATTGTGGGCTCAGTCTGCGCGCACCCGTCCGGGGCGCGGGAAAGCCCGCCCTCTGGAGGTCGTGTGGAGAATCGTTCTCGGCGCCTAACGGCTGTGCTGGCCGCCTGCGCCCTCGCTCTCTCAGTGCTACCCGGTGCCCGCGCGGATAACGTTGATCGCGATATTGATCGCTCGCGGGCCGCGGAAAAGCAAACAGCTCAAAGTATCGGGCAGATTGAAGCTTCGCTGGCCGGGCTCGCCTCCCAGGCCGAAGCTGCGCGTACCGATGTGGTGATTAAGGCGGCCGAAGCCCAGCGCGCCCAGCGCAACCTGGAAGATTCGGTCAATACCGCGATGGATGCCCAGGTGGTGGCCAATAGTGCCCGGGCGGAAGCCGATGCGGCGCGCGGGGAACTCGGCTCGATTTCCTCGGCGATGTACCGGGATTCTTCCACCACGCTCACCGCCGCCAACGCGCTGCTCGGGGCGCAATCCCTGCGCGATGCCGATGACCGCCAGCGCGCCTTCCGCACCGCGGGCCACGCCACCGACCAGAAGCTGCAGCGCTACCAGGCCGCCCGCGATATTGCCGATACCCTCCAGGGCGAAGCGGATCGCAAGGCCAATGAGCAGGCCACGATTGCCGCGCGCGCCGAGGGGGCCGCGAAGGACGCCAGCTCGGCCGCCTCCCAATTGGATAGCCAACTGGCCTCCATCGAAGCGCAACGCGACCAACTTTTCGAAACCCTCGCCCGGCAAAAGGGTACGACGGCGGCACTGGAACGCGCCCAGCAAGAACAGAAAGAAGCCGCGGCGCGTGCCCAGGCCGAAGCTGAACGCCAGCGCATCGCGGCCGAAGCGGCAGCCCAGGAGCAGGCCGCCCGTGAGGCAGCGGCTCGGGAAGCCGCGGCCCGCCAGGCGGCCGCGGAAGAAGCGGCTCGGCGCCAGGCTGAAGCTCAGCCCGCCCCCGCGCCGGCACCCGCCCCTGCTCCCGCACCGGAACCTGATCCGGAACCGGCGCCCGCACCCGCTCCGGCCCCCGAACCTGAACCGGAACCCGAACCGGCCCCGGCGCCTTCGGGTGATGGCTGGGCGATTGTCAGCTTCGCGCGGCAATTCGTGGGCGTGCCCTATGTGTGGGGTGGCAATACCCCCTCGGGCTGGGATTGCTCCGGTTTCACCCGCTATGTATACGGGCACTTCGGGTATTCCCTGCCGCGTACCTCCGGGGCGCAGCGCTCGGCCGGCTACGAGATTTCCCCCTCCCAAGCCCAACCCGGCGACCTGCTGTGGTGGCCCGGGCACGTGGGAATCTACACCGGAAACGGCATGCATATCGCCGCCACCAATCCGGAAGGCGGCACCCGCGAAGGCCCGATCTGGGGTAGTCCCACCTACGTGCGGATTATTGACTAGGTTGCGCTGCGTGAGCTCAGTGTGAGCTCAGCGGGAGCTCAGCAAGATACCTAAAAGCGGGAGCTGTGCATTATCTGCATAGCTCCCGCTTTTTGCGCTTCTATTTGGGGTTATTGGCCCGGCTACCCGCCTACTGTTGGCCGGCTGCCCGCTTAGTGCTGGCTGGGCGGCTGTGCTTCGTGTGCGGTGTAATAGCCTTCGTCAATGGCCCGCTGGAAGGAAGCCCGGATTTCCTCCTCCGCGGCTTCGCGGCCCACCCAGTGGGCGCCTTCCACGGACTTGCCCGGCTCCAGATCCTTGTAGACCTCGAAGAAGTGCTGGATTTCCAGGCGATGGAATTCCGAAACATCCTCAATTTCGGTACGCCAGGAGGCCCGCTGATCCGAGGCCGGCACGCACAACACCTTATCGTCGCCGCCCTTTTCATCACGCATGCGGAACATGCCCAGCGCGCGGCACCGAATCACACAACCCGGGAACGTGGGCTCTTCAAGCAGCACCAGGGCGTCCAGCGGATCGCCGTCCTCACCGAGGGTGTCATCAATAAATCCGTAATCATCGGGGTACCGGGTGGATGTGAAAAGCATGCGGTCCAGGCGAATCCGCCCGGTTTCGTGATCTACTTCGTACTTATTTCGATTTCCCTTGGGGATTTCGATGGTGACATCGAATTCCATCATGTGAAGCTCTCCTCGCTGACGGCTGGCACATAAGAACACCTAAGAATACGAGCTGCGTTCCGTGCAAGAATAGGCCCGTGAAAGGAAAAGCTCAGATCGCTTTGTCCCTGGTGCTCCTTCTTGCGGGCGGGTACGCATTCGCTGATGCCTTTGATCTTACCCCCGGATTGCTCACCCTGGGACCTAGGGCCGATGCCGCCGCGCCGTATCCGCATCCCACCCCTGTGCCGGCCGTGACCATTCCGGCTGCTCCCGCGCCCGCGGAACTCGAGGATGCCAGCGCCGCCAAAGTGGCCGCCCTCGGCCAGGAATTCGCCGCCCGCCTGGCCCCCACGGGCCAGGTATCCTACGAAATTCGCGAGGCTGCCACCGGGCGGGTCCTCGCCAGCAAAGACGCAAAAGTCCCGCGGGTACCGGCCTCCAATATGAAACTGGTGACCGCCCGGGTGGCCCTGGAAACCCTCGGCCCGGACCGCCGCTTCGCTACCAGCGTGGCCGCTTCCGGCTCCACCATTCACCTCATCGGCGGGGGCGATGTATTCCTGGCTCCCGATACCGCCGCCACCCAGGTCCCGGGCACCATTGCCCGCGGCGATCTTTCGGAATTGGCCGCGGCCGCCGCCACCTACGCGCGCGAGCACCCGGGCGGCCCGGTGAGCGTCGTCGTAGATACCTCTCTTTTCGCAGGGCCGGAGTATGCGCCCACCCTTGACCCGATCAATCACGACTACGTGGCACCCATCACGCCGATTGCCGTGAATGGCGGGGCGGTGGGCTACCACTACAGCGCTACGCCCGCCCTCGACGCCGGGAATGCCCTGGCTGAGCAGCTGCGCGGGGCCGGCGTTGAGGTGGCGGAGGTGCGTGCGGGGCAGGCACCCAAGGAAGCGGCGGCCCACCCGCTGGCCACGGTGCATTCGGCGAGCGTGCGCGAGCTGGTGGACCGCATGCTCACCGAATCGGATAACACCCTGGCCGAAACCCTCGGGCACCTGGTGGCGCGTGAGCGCGGGGAAAGCGCGGATTTTGCGGGGGCGGCGCGGGCCACGCGCGCGGCTCTGGAGGAGCTCGGCTACCCGCTGGAGGGCGTGGTGATTTCCGATAATTCCGGGCTGAGTGAAACGAATCGGCTCACCTGCGTGCTCCAGCTCGCGATCCTGGAGGATCTGGCGAATCTGGCGGACGGCACGGTGGGGGCGCTGGGCGCGGGGCTGCCGGTGGCCGCGCTCAACGGCACGCTCGCGGATCGCCTCACCGAAGGCGCCGCGCCCGGGATGATCCGCGGGAAAACCGGCACCCTCGCCGATGTGGTTTCACTCAGCGGGGTGCTGCGCACGCGTTCGGGGGCGCTGCTGACCTTCTCCATCCTCACCGATTCCCACCACGACGTTTCGTTGTTGGACGTGCGGGCCGCCGAGGATGCTTTCCTCACCGCGGTGGCGGAGCTGTAATGGCCGGACCCCATCCCGCGTATGCGGCCGGGCGGTGCCGCCTGCGTGCACTGCTGAAGAGCTGCGGTTACGGGCCGGGAACCCGCCTGACGGTGGCGGTATCCGGCGGTTCGGATTCCCTCGCGCTGGCCCGCATCGCGCTCTTCGTGGCGCGCCGCGACGGCTACCTGCTGCGCGCGGTGACCGTCAATCACGGGATTCGCCCGGAGGCGGGGCGCGAAGCCGCGCAGGTTGCGAGCCGCTTACGTTCGTGGGGGTACGACGACGCCGCAACGGTCAGCGTGGACCTTGGCGATGGATCGAGCCCGGAAGGGCAGGCGCGGGCGGCCCGGTACGCGGCGCTGGCCGCGGCGGCAGGCGCGGCAGGTGAAGCGGCTGGCGCGGGCGGCCCGGTGCTGCTGGGCCACACCGCGGACGACCAGGCCGAAACCGTGCTTCTGGGCCTGGGCCGGGGTTCGGGAGCGCGTTCCCTGGCGGGTATGCCGGAAGCGGGTCCGCTGCCAGGCCACCCGGAGATCACTGCGTTACGCCCGCTGCTGGGGCTGCGGCGCGCGGCGCTTCGCGCCGCGCTGCAAGAGGAGGGCATTACCTGGGTGGATGACCCGTCCAATGAGCCCGATGGCCCGTGGCGGGCGGCGGGCGGCGGGCCTCTCACCCGCGCGGCGCTGCGCACCGGCGCCCTGCCGGCCCTGCAAGAGGCGCTCGGGCCGGGCACGGTGGAAGCCCTGGCCCGCACCGCCTACCTGCTGCGCCGCGATAATGAGGCGCTCGATAGTTGGGCGGCCCGGGAGCTAGCCACCTGGGAAGAACACGGTGTGGTGACAGAGTCGGGGGAGCCAGCTGGCGGCGTCGTCGTACCTATTGCGCCGCTGCGCGAACTTCCCACGGCCGTACGCACCCGGATTCTGCGTGCCCTTGCCCTGCGCGCTGGAGCGCGTGGCGGGGAGGTGAACGCGGGGCATATCGAGGCCCTCGACGCGCTGGTGACCGGGCCGGGCGGCGTGCGCCACTGCGACCTGCCCGGGGCGCGAGCGCTTCGGCGCGATAATATTGTCGTCTTCGCGCGTTAGGCTTAGATGCACAGCGGAACTGCTCAAGGAGATGGTGATGGACCACACCGATATGGGTGATAAGTTGGAAAAAATCCTCGTCACAAATGAGGAAATCCAAGCGAAGCTTGAGGATATGGCGCGCCAGATTGACGCCGATTACGATGGTGATCTGCTCGTGGTGGGCGTGCTCAAGGGCGCCGTCATGGTGATGGCGGATCTGGTGCGGAAAATCCACTCTCCGCTGAATATGGATTGGATGGCGGTGTCCTCCTACGGGATGGGTACCAAATCCTCCGGCGTGGTGCGGATTTTGAAGGACCTGGATGCTGATGTGACCGGCCGGCACGTCCTCATCGTGGAAGATATTATCGATTCCGGCCTTACCCTCGCGTGGCTGAAGAAGAACCTGCTGGATCGCGGGGCGCAATCGGTGCGGATCGCGGCTATTCTGCGAAAACCCGAGGCGGCTAAAGTTGACGTTCAGGTTGACTATCTAGGCTTTGATATTCCCGATGAGTTCGTGGTGGGGTACGGACTCGACTATGCCGAACAATTCCGGCATCTGCCTTTTGTGGGCACCCTGGCCCCGCACGTTTACGGAGGATAAGTGGACGAACAGCAAGAACCTCGCGGTACGGAACCGGGCGGCACCGCGCCGGGCGGCACTGCGCCGGGCGGAAGCGAAGCTCGTGGCGGTGAGGCACGCGGTAGTGAGGCTCGCGGTAGTGAGGCTCGCGGTAGCGAAGCGAGCCGCACCGAACCCAGCGCGTATGAGCGCAAGCGCCGGGCGCGCCGGGCCCACCCGCCCCAGGCGGAGAACTCGGGCAGTGATACCGGTACGGGCAGCGCCGGGAAGAATAAGAAATCCCGCGGCTCCGGCTCCGGCTCCGGCCACAAGCTCAGCGAAGAAGAACGCACCAGCCGGCGGCGCTGGCGCGTTATTTCCGGCATCGTCATCGCGGCGCTTCTTGCTTTTATTGGGACCAACCAATTCATGGCCATGCAGTGGTCGAATATCTCCACCTCGGAAGGTATCGCGCTGCTGGAAGGTACCACCGTGCAACGCGTGCAGATCACAGACGGCACCAACCGGGTGCGCCTGTGGCTGACCGAGCCAACGAAAACCATGGACGGCGACGGCGATAAGCACGACGCCGGGAAGAAGGTCACCTTCCAATACGCTGACCCGCAGGGCCAGCACATCACCTCCCTGGTGGAACGGGCCAATCCGGAGCGTGGGCATAACTCAATCGTTCCCTCCCAGAACGTGTTTGTGTCCATGCTCTTCACCTTCCTGCCCATGATCCTCATCTTCGCGGTGTTCATCTGGTTCATGCGCAGCCAAATGGGACGCGGCTTCGGGGCGAAAGATGCCAATGCGGACGGAGAAGTCTCCGAAGTGCGCTTCTCCGACGTGGCCGGGGAAGATGAAGCCGTGGAAGAAGTGAAGGAAGTGGTGGACTTCCTCAAGAACCCGGACCGCTACCAGGCCCTCGGGGCCCGCATCCCGCGCGGGGTGCTGCTCTACGGCCCGCCCGGAACGGGTAAAACCCTGCTGGCTAAGGCCATCGCCGGGGAAGCGCAAGTGCCGTTCTTCTCCATCGCCGCCTCGGAATTCGTGGAGCTTTACGTGGGTATGGGTGCCTCGCGCGTGCGCGAACTCTTCAAAACCGCGAAGAAAAAAGCCCCGGCCATTATTTTTGTGGACGAAATTGACGCGGTGGGCCGCGGGCGCAGCAGCGGCGCCCTCAGCCACGGCGAACAGGAACAAACCCTCAACCAGCTCCTCGTGGAAATGGACGGCTTCTCCACTGACGAAGCGGTGGTTCTTATTGCCGCCACCAACCGCCCGGATGTGCTGGACCCGGCGCTGCTGCGCCCCGGGCGTTTCGACCGGCAGGTCGCGGTAGATGCCCCAGATATTCGCGGGCGCGAAGCCATTTTGCGGGTGCACGCGCGCGGCAAGCCGCTCGCGGACGACGTAGACCTGGCCGGAGTCGCCAAGCGCACCCCCGGTTTCACGGGCGCGGATCTGGCCAATATCCTCAACGAAGCAGCGCTCTTGGCGGCGCGCCGCCACGCCCACGTCATCACCAATGCGGATGTGGATGAAGCCTCGGATCGCGTGATGGCCGGCCCGCAGCGCTCCAGCCGGGTGATGAGCCCGGAGGACCGGCGCATGACGGCCTATCACGAAGGCGGGCACGCGCTCGCGGCTGCGGCGCTGCGCTACACCGATCCGGTCACTAAGGTAACTATTTTGCCGCGCGGGCGGGCCCTGGGTTACACGATGGTTATGCCTACCGAGGATCGCTATTCGGTTACCCGCAACCAGCTCCTCGACCAGCTCACCTACGCGCTGGGCGGGCGTGCCGCGGAAGAAATCATTTTCCGCGACCCCTCCACCGGCGCCTCCAATGACATCCAGAAAGCCACCGAAACCGCGCGCAAGATCGTGACCGAATACGGGATGACCACCGCGGTGGGGGCGGTGCGGGTGGCTCCCACGGCCCAGGAAGAAGCGAGCTTCGGGGCGGCTTCGCGCACCTCGGATTCCCTGGCTGCCACCGTGGATGAGAACGTGCGGGCCCTTCTCGACCAGGCTCTCACCGAAGCATGGACGATCATCACCGAAAACCGGGATATCCTCGATCACCTGGCCGCGGTGCTCCTCGATAAGGAAACCGTGCTGGAAAACGAACTCGCGGAGATTTTCAAAGACGTTGTCAAAGCCCCGGAGCGGGAAGTGTGGCTTTCCGCCCCGGACCGCCCGGTCTCGCAGCGCCCACCCATCCCGCTCCCGGAAGGGAAAACCGAGGCGGAAGCGGCAGCCGATTCGCGCCTTGCCGCCCCGGAACTCCCCGATGCTGCCACCGGGCCGCTCGGCCCGCGCGGTCGGCACGGCGCGGAAAATGAGGGTGCCTAAACTTTCGTGGTTATGAGCGCGGAAAATGCGGGGCGTGAGCGCGGAAAGGACGGATGCATGAGCGCAGTGGAATCAGCGGGAAACGGCCAGGTGGATTGCCAGGGTGTGGACACGCAGCGCCCCGGCGCGCGGCAGGTCGATACCGCGCGGGTGGAGCGGGCCGTGCGGGAACTCCTCAGCGCTATCGGTGAGGACCCGGACCGCCCCGGCCTGGTGGATACTCCCGCGCGGGTAGCCCGCGCCTGCACCGAAATTTTTTCCGGGGTGGGCAAGGATCCCGACGCGGTGCTCGACGCCCAATTCGCGGAGGACTTCCACGAAATGGTGGTGGTACGGGATATCACCTTCTATTCCATGTGCGAACATCACCTGCTGCCCTTCTTTGGGGCGGCCCATATCGTCTATATTCCCGGGGCGGAAGGGAACGTCACCGGCCTATCCAAACTTGCCCGGCTGGTGGAAGGCTACGCGCGTCGCCCCCAGGTGCAAGAGCGCCTCACTACCCAGATCGCCAATGCGCTGCGTGACCGTTTGGGCGCGGCCGGAGTGCTCGTAGTGGTGGAAGCCGAACATATGTGCATGACCATGCGCGGGGTGCGCAATTCCGGTTCGCGTACCGTCACCTCGGCGGTGCGCGGCATGCTGCGCAAACCAAGCACCCGCGCCGAAGCCATGAGTCTCATCGAACGGGGAGCCTAAAATGCCAACACCTATGCCACTGCGCGATCCGGAACTCCTGGGGGGACCCCGCACCCGCGTCATGGGAATCCTCAACGTCACCCCCGATTCTTTTTCCGACGGCGGGCGCTGGGCCACGGTCGATACCGCCATCGCCCACGGCCATGAACTCATCGCCGCCGGGGCAGATATCATCGACATCGGCGGGGAATCCACCCGCCCGGGCGCCACCCTCCTCAGCCCCGCGGAAGAATGGGAGCGCATCGGGCCGGTGGTACGCGAACTAGCCGCGCATATCCCCATCTCGGTCGATACCTACCACGCCGAAACCGCGGCGCGAGCCTGCGCGGCCGGCGCCCGCATTATCAACGACGTGACCGGCGGGCGTGGGGACAGCTCCATGTGGGAAACCGTGGCCGAATCCGGGGCCTACTATGTGCTCCAGCACGGGCGCGGCGACGCACAAACCATGAATTCCCTGGCCGGCTATCGCGCTATCGGCCGCGAAGTCAGCACGGAAGTCCTTGAGCGCGTGGCGGGCGCCGTTGCTGCCGGAATTGCCCCCACCCGGATCATCATCGACCCGGGCTTCGGCTTCGCAAAAATGGGCGACGACGATTGGCACTTGGCGGCCCATATTGACGAATTCCTGTGGGCCGGCATGCCGGTCCTCATCGGAGTTTCCCGCAAACGCTTCCTCGCCGAAGTCACCCCGGAAGGCCTACCTGCCAGCGGGCGAGACGGCGCCACCGCGGCCTTGAGCACCTATTTCGCCGAAAAGGGCGTGTGGGCGGTGCGGGTCCACGACGTAGCATCATCGCGGATCGCGGTGGATACCGTGGCGAAACTGCGCGAATGCGGGCTGGTATCCACCTCCCAACCCGGAGTGGCCCGCCCCGAAAACGCGGGAGCTGTGGAGGCCGCGCGGTCATGATGGGACTCCCCCCGCGTATTCACGATGCCCTCGCCATGCTCGGATGCTGCCTGGATACCGTGAGCATCACCGGCGTGGAAGTATCCGCCCGGCACGGCGTCTACGCGGAAGAACGCGAAGCCGATCACCCTTTTATTTTCGACGTCGCAGCCCTCGTGGACACCAGCGCGGCAGGCCACGCAGATGACCTCGCGGCCACCATCTCCTACGCGGATCTGGCAGAGGACGCCCGCACGGTCGGGGAAAGTGCTCCCGTGAGCTTGCTTGAAACACTGGGGGAGCGGGTAGCCAGCCGGGTCCTCGCGCGCGGGGCCCTGGCGGTGGAAGTTACCGTGCACAAACCCGAAGCCCCCGTGCCGGGCCGCTTCGCGGACGCCCGGGTGACCGTGCGGCGCCTGGCCGATATTGCCCGCGGGGGAACCCTGCGGGAGATGGTGATCGGGATGGGCGCGAACCTGGGGGAACGCGAAGAAACTCTACGCACTGCCCTCACCCAGATAACCGCGCTGCCCGTCCATATTGACGCGGTCTCCTCATTCCATACCACCGCGCCCGTGCTCGCCCCCGGGCAGGAGCCGCAACCCGATTACCTCAACGCGGTACTGCGCCTAAGCACCGAGCTGGCTCCCCTTGAGGTGCTGGCAGCCCTCCGCGCTATTGAGGCGCGGGCCGGGCGCCAGCGCCGCATCCACTGGGGAGCACGCACCCTCGACCTCGATATCGAATGGGTGGAAGGAGTACGCAGCACCCACCCGCTTCTCATCCTGCCCCACCCGCGTGCCCATACCCGCGCCTTCGTGATGGAACCCTGGCAAGAAATCGATCCGGATGCCACCGCAAAACTGGAACGCGCCCGGCTAAGCGAGCACGCGGGTGCCGGCGGCGGCGTCGGCCTAGATACGGGCGGCCGCTGTGCGTAATCTACGAGCCTTCCTTGGGTGGGGCGCGGCCGGTGCCTTAGCGGGTGAAGCGCTGCGGCGCCTCCTCGCCGCGCAACCGGTCGCGGTGCCCGCCTTCGCCGGTCTGCCGCTACTCCTCATCGCCGCGGTGCTGCTCTGGTACGGCTGGCGGGTGCGGCGCCTGCGCCGCGGGCGTGCCGAATCACTTTCGCGCCTGGCCGCGCTGCGGGTGGCGGCCGGGGCTGCAGCGGGGCTGCGCAGCGGGGCACTCCTGGCCGGTGCCGGGGGAGTGCTCGCGATCATGAGTGCGCTGGGCTCCACCTCCTTTACCCGGGCGAGTGCGCGGGCCTGGGGGATTCTCACCGCCGCGGCGCTGGTGCTCGCGGTGGTCGGGTGGATCGTGGATACCTGGTGCCGTATTGAACGGCGGTAGCGGGGCGCCGGTTTCATTGCGCCGCGGCAAGCGCGGGTGTTTTTCCGGGCCAATTTTTATGTCGTAGCCCTTTGGTAGCGTTAAGCCATGGTGACTACCCCTCTTGATCCTGGGCGGAATTACCGCGCGGTGTCGCGCAAACTCTTCACGGTGCGGTGGATTATCGCCGCGTGCTTCTGGCTCGTGCTCCTCATCGCGCTCGCGGTGGCTGGATTTATTGTGCGCCCCGAACCGCTCGCTTATTATGCGCCCCTGCTGGGGCTGCCCATCCTCGGTTTCCTCATTCACCTGCGCATCGTGTCCCGGCAGGTGAATCACCTCGGTTACGCCATGGATGATATTGCGCTGCGCCTGTGCCGCGGGATTATGTTCCGCCGCATTGACGTGGTGCCTTACGGGCGTATCCAAACGGTGGATGTGCAATCCGGGCCGCTGCTGCGCCGCTTCGGGCTCGCGAAAGTCACCCTCCACACCGCCTCCATGGAAACGGATGCGGTCATCACCGGCCTGCCTACCGCGGAAGCAGATGAGGTGCGCGAACGCCTCCTTCACCTCGGCGTAGCCGAAATGGAAGGGGTCTAAATGGCCGGCACCGAAACATCCCCGGAAGCGGGAAGCGCGATGGGAGTAAGCGGCGCGCTGCCGGCCGCACCTGCCGAGCTGGCGGGCACAGCGGGCGCGGTGGGTACGCCGGGCGCGCTACCCGCAGCTCCCGGTGCGCTACCCGTTGCACCCGGAGTGAGTAGCACCGCGATCTCGGGCACCTGGCAGCCGGTCTCGAAATGGACGCCGTGGAGTTCGCTGCTCTCGTTGTGGTTCTTCGTGCTGGTCGCGGGCGGCTGGCTGATTATTCAGCGCTTGGAGGATACCGATTCGCCCGGAATGGTCTGGCGTGATGTTGTTTATCTGCTGCGTTCCTTCTGGCTGATCGCGGTGGGTATCGCGGTGGTAGTCACCCTCATTACCGGGATCGTCGCGGCCATCCAATGGCGGCATATGGCCTGGATGTTCGATGCGGACGGGGTGCATATGCGCAGCGGCGTGCTGTTCAAACAGCACCGCCACGTGCGCTGGGATCGTATCCAAAGCGTGGATGTCACCCAAAAACTCCTCGCCCGGTTGGTGCGCCAAGCCAGCCTCACTATTACCTCCGGTGGAGAAAAAGTAGAGATCGGGTGGCTGGCGCTGCCCCACGCTGAAAAACTGCGGCCCCTCGTGCTCTCGCTCGCGGATAAAATGCGCAGCGGGGATAGCTCGGAAGTTCCCGATCTTGCCACCGTCAGCGCTCCAGAAGCACGCCCGCACCTGTATGCCATGTCCGCGCGGCGGTTCCTCGCATCCCTCGTGCTGTCCCCGCGAATCTTCCTCGCTATTATCACGGTGGCCGGGTCGGTCACCACCTATCTGCTTACCGATGAAGGCGGCTCCTTCGCCCTCCTCTTCCTCATCATCGCGCTGATATGGCAGCCCGTGAGCTCCCTGCAAGCCAATTGGGGAGCCCGCATCTCACCCACGGCCGAAGGCGTGGAAAAACAAGAAGGGCTGTTATCCCGGCGTACCCTCGGGTTACCTTCCTATCGCGTCCACGCGCTGGCCTTCAAAAAACCGAATTTGTGGCCCGGATGGTGGAAAGTAGAAAGCTGCGTTATTTCCGGCTCGATTTCCGAAGCGATGGAAGCAGCCAAGACCGCAAATGATGCCTTGGTCCCGGTAGGAACGGTCGAGGATGTCCTCGCCGTTGCGCGTGAACTCGGCTTCGCGAAAGACGCCGACGCTGACGTGCTTCCCGAGGCCGATGCCGCATCCGAGGCTACTACCGCTGCCGCTAGTGGCGCCGCTGCCGCTAGTGGCGCCGCTGCCGCTAGTGGCGCCGCTGCCGCTAGTGGCGCCGCTGCCGCTAGTGGCGCCGCTGCCGCTGGAACTGCCGATGCTTTGGCGCGCCCACCTCACACCGGGGTGCCCAGCCTGGTCCAGCTACGCCGTTATCTTCTTGATGACAGTGCCCTCCCCGGATTCATTCCCAACCCGCGCTCCTCACGCTGGTTGGATCCCATCGGGTGGAAACGCTCGGGTATTTTCGTGGGGGAGGATGTCATTATTATGCGGCACGGCTGGTTCTGGTACCGCAAAGTAACAATTTTGCTGCGCGAACACTATCAATCCGCTATTATCAGCCAGGGCCCGCTTGAGCGCCGCTTCCAGCTCGGCACCCTGCGCTGGGCAACCGTGGGGCTCTCGGTAGATGCCCACGCCAAACACATGGATGCTGCTACCGCCAGCCGTGTCCTCACCGCCACCGTCCGCGAACGCGGGAACGGCCCGCGCGGCTGGCACCCCGAATTACCTCCGGCCGGGCCCGCTGCACCATCGGTTGTGCGGCCCGCCGCACCGCCAGCTGCACCCACTCAGCCGGGCGCGCCTACGGCGCCGTCGTACCCCCAAGGGAATGACAATAGTCCCGGGTCGGGCCGCAGCTAGGTTCCTGAAAGTGATTTCGGCCCGATACAAGAGTGAAACACGTCGCGTAGCCGCACTTTTACATTTTTCTACATCTAGGATTATTCCCATGCTTAATATCTACGGCCCGGGTGGTATTGGTGGGCTCATCGCGGGAGTTCTCGCGCACAACGGTCAAAAAGTCGCGGTTGTTGCTACCGAGCGCACCGCAGATGTTATTAACCGCAACGGAATTGTTATTAAATCCAAGCGGTTCGGTAATTTCACCGCGCAGGTGCCGGCAATAACCAGCCCGGCCCGCGGCAGTGAAATCCTCCTGTGCACCAAGGCATACACCCTCCCCAGCATCGAAAAGTCGATTCGCTCGGCCCGCCCCAAAGAAGTGGGGGCGCTCTTCAACGGCTTCGATCATGCTCGTGCCATCCACACCCTCACCGAAGGGGAATCCTGGTCCGGCTCCGTCTACACCATCAGCGAACGCACCGCGCCCGGAGTTATCGAACACACCTCCCAATTCCTCAAAGTGGAAATGCCCGATACCGCCATGGACGGCGAAATCGCGCGCGTACTCCTCAACGGTGGAATTGACGTGTTCTTCCGCGGCACCGAAAACCAGGTACTGTGGCGCAAACTCCGCAACCAATGCGCCATGGCCCTCCTGACCGGCGCCACCGGGCTGCCCATCGGCCGCGCCATGGAACGCGCCCCGGAACTCACCGAAGCGATGTGCACCGAACTGGCCCGCATCGCCACCATGGAGAAAGTTCCCACCCGCCCCGCGGAAATCCACGCGTGGCTGCGCCGCCTCGCACCCGATGCACACTCCTCGCTCTCACGCGACCTGCGTGACGGCAACCGCACCGAAATCCACTCCCTGGGCACCGCGGTCCTCGAAGAAGCCGCCCGCCTCGGAGTCCCCGCGCCGGCCATCACCGCCGCGCTCTCCGCTATCGACGATCGGTTGCGGGGCCGCAAGTGACACCGGGCCGGATGACCATAGGGATCATCTCGGCCGGAAAAGTCGGAAGCGTCCTCGGCGCAGCCCTGCGGGCCGCCGGCCACACCATCATCGGTGCGGTGGCCCGCAGCAGCGCCAGCCGCGAACGCCTCGACGCCCTCCTCCCCGGAGTACCCGCGCGCGAAACCAAAGACCTCCTCGCCCGCGCAGACCTCATCCTCCTTGCATTGCCCGACGCCGCCCTGCCCGGCGTCGTGGAACACGCCGCCGGGCAGGGATGGTGGCGCCCCGGCCAGCTCGTCATCCACACCAGCGCGCGCTTTGGCACGGGCGTACTCCGGGATGCGGCCGCCGCCGGCGCCCTCACCCTCGCCCTCCATCCGGCCTTGACGTTCACCGGGACCTCCCTTGATATGCGCCAACTCATCGGCGCCACCTGGGCAGTCACCAGCTCTGCGCCACTCCTCCCCATCGGCATGGCCCTCGTGAGCGAACTCGGGGGAGAACCTTCCGTCCTCGCCGAAGAAAACCGCGGACTCTACGCCGCCGCCCTCACCCACGCCTCCCGGCACACCGCACTCCTCGCCGGCCAAGTTCAGCGCATGCTCGCCGCCGCCGGACTGGACAGCACCTACGCCCGCGGACTCCAAGAACAAGCACTCGCCATGGCCGACGCCGGTATCGAACTTATTGATCCGCCAGCTAGCGGCGTCGTCGCCGAAAAAAATGAAGACGCACCCGCCGCAAGCGATAGCACCCCGGACGATATCACCGCGGTCGAAGCCCTGGCAGCAACCGGAAATTATCCGGATATTCCGCCTGTCTATCGGGTGATACGGGCCGCGTCACGTGACCGGGCGGCGCGGCGTCGTCTACCATGACCATGTGAGTGAATTTCTTGATAGTGAAACCCCGGAACAGATGCGTATCCGGCTGGACAAGCGCGCCCGCCTGCTCGCGGAAGGAACCGAAGCCTACCCGGCCGAACTTCCTATCACCGCCACCATCCCGGAGATCCGGGAACAATACAGCGATATTGAAGCCGGCGAAGAACTAACCGAGACCTCGGTGGGCATCGCCGGGCGTGTCATGCTCTCCCGCACCGGCGGCAAAATTGCTTTCGCCACCCTCCAAGACGGGCGCGGCAATCGCCTCCAGGTGATTCTCTCCCTCGCGCACGTGGGCGAAGAACGCCTGGCCGCCTACAAACAGGATGTTGACCTGGGCGATTTCATTTTCGTGTCCGGGCACGTGGGGGCCTCCAAGCGCGGCGAACTTTCCGTTTTCGCCCACGAATGGCAGATGGCCTCCAAGGCCCTGCGCCCGCTGCCTAAGATTTACCAGAACGAAGCCGGCGAAGACGTTGCCCTCAACGAAGAATCACGGGTGCGGATGCGCCACCTCGACCTCATCACCCGCCCGGCAGCCCGTGATATGGTGCGGCTGCGCGCCGGGGTCATGAAATCGCTGCGCGCCAATTTTGACCGCCGCAGTTACGTGGAAATTGAAACCCCGATCCTCCAGCCCATCCACGGCGGCGCTGCAGCCCGGCCCTTCCAAACGCATATTAACGCCTACGATGAGGACCTCTATCTGCGCATTGCCACCGAGCTCTACCTCAAGCGCGCGGTGGTGGGCGGCGTGGATCGCGTCTTCGAAATCGGGCGGAACTTCCGCAACGAAGGCGCCGACTCCACCCACTCCCCGGAATTCACCGCACTGGAGGCCTACCAGGCCTACGCCACCTACGATACGATGGCCGAACTTACCCGGGACCTCGTCCAGCAGGCCTGCCTGGATACCCTGGGCACCACCACCGTCACCCTGAATGACGGCACCGAATATGATCTGGGCGGCGAATGGCAGAAACTCGATCTGTACGAATCGGTTTCCGCGGCCGTGGGTGAAGAAATCACCGTGGATACCCCGCGTGAACGCCTCGAAGCCCTCGCGGAAGCCCGCGATATCGCGATCGCGCCCTTCTGGGTGAACGGCAAAATCGTGGAAGAACTCTTCGAAGAACTGTGCGGGGACCAGCTCTACGCACCCACCTTCGTGTACGACTTCCCCGAGGACACCTCCCCGCTCACCCGCCCGCACCGCACCAAGAAGGGCCTGACCGAAAAGTGGGACCTGTACGTGCGGGGCATGGAACTGGGCACTGCCTACTCCGAGCTGGCCGACCCGGTTATCCAGCGCGAACGCCTCACCCAGCAATCCATCGAAGCCGCCAACGGTGACCCGGAAGCCATGCAGCTGGACGAAGACTTCCTCGCCGCCATGGAACAGGGCTTCCCGCCCACCGGCGGCATGGGCATGGGTATCGACCGCCTCCTCACCGCCATGACCGGCCTGGGGATCCGTGAAACGATCACCTTCCCCTTCATTAAACCCGGGAAGTAACCCGGCCGGCCGGGGAAATGACCTGGCGCGCTGGGGAAATAACCCGGTCGCTTCAGGAAGTACTCCGGCTCGAAAGTAATTTTTCGGTACGACGACGCCCGCGCCGCGGAGGCCCAGCCCCCGCGGCGCGGTGGCGTATCCGGCGGAAGGTAAGTTGCTCACTAAAAGAAACGTGATGAATTTTCCTATTTATTTTTCGGCCTCGTCACGGTAATCTTCCAAGTAGTTCGGTGCCACGCCCGGCTTCCCGAATCCTATTTCCCGTGTGCAAAGGTGCCCGTCCATGAAGAAAACTGACACCATTTTCCAGGTCATCAAGCTCCTGCTCGGCCTCGTCATCGCCGCAGCGCTCGTCAAGTTCGCATTTTTCCCGAGCCAACGCACCTCCACGGAACTCGTGGCCCAGGGGGATTTCACCATCCCCACGGTGGTGGCCATGCCGGGGGATATCGATAATTCCCTCACGCTCGATGCCACCGTCATGCGCAATCCGGCCACTCCCGTGCGGGCCACCGCCAACGGCACCGTGGACGTGGTCGATGTCAAAGCGGGCGCCGTCGTCAATGAAGGTGACCGGCTGCTGCGGATCCGCCACGAAGAAGAAAAAACCACCGCCGCCACCGTGGAAACTTTTGAGGACGGCACCGAAGTGGAAGTGCCCGGCGAACCCTATATCGAAGTGAGTTACGTAAATGTGCTCGCCCCGGTGAGCGGCACCGTGGCGGTGGATGTGCTCGTGGGCCAGCCGGTTTCCATCGGGGAAAGCATCGGTTCGATCACCCCGGCCACCTACCACGCTCGGGTGAGCGTGAAACCCGAACAGCTCTATTCGCTCGCTTCGCTGCCGCCGGCCGGGCAGCTCGCGGTCACGAACGGCCCGGCGCCTTTCGATTGCACCAATCTGCGCACGGTCACGGAAAAAACCGGCGCGGGAGCTGGCCTGGGCGCTAAAGAAGCCGAGGCGCGCGGTCTGGATGGGGCGTCTGGAAGCGTGCAACCCGCCCTTATCTGCGATATTCCCGCCGAACAGCAGGTCTACGACGGTTCGGCCGCGAAACTCACCATCCCGGGGAGCAATACCACCGGGGTGCTCACGGTACCGGTGAGCGCGGTGGAAGGGCGCTTCCGCGAGGGCGTGGTCTACCTGCCCGCGGCGGACGGCGGGCAACCCACCAAACGCACCGTGCAACTCGGGGTCACGGACGGGCGCCAAATCCAAATCACCGGCGGGCTGGAAGAAGGCGAAGAAATCCTCCAGTACGTGCCGAGCGCGCAGCCCACGCCCGACCCGATGATGGGGATGTGATGTTAGAGCTTGAGCAGGTGACCCGCACCGTCACCCTCCCGAACGGCCGCCCGCTGCCGATTCTGCGCGGGGTGGACCTGCGCATCGAGCGCGGGGAGTACGTGGCGATTATGGGCCAGTCCGGAACGGGGAAATCCACCCTCCTCAATATCATCGGGATGCTCGACCTGCCCGATACCGGCTCCTACCGTTTTGAGGGCCGCGATGTGGCGGACTTGAGCGAATCGGCGCGCGCCCACCTGCGCGGCTCCCTTTTCGGTTTCGTTTTCCAGCAGTTCAATCTGTTCCGTGGCCGCACCGCCGTGCAAAACGTGGAAGTGCCCCTGCTGTATTCGGATACCGCTACTATTTTTCGACGCCGCAGCTTAGCTGCCCAGATGCTAGATCGGGTGGGATTAGGGGACCGCCTGGATGCGATGCCCTCCCAGCTCTCGGGCGGGGAACAGCAGCGGGTGGCCCTCGCCCGGGCGCTCGTGCGCCGCCCCCAGGTGCTCCTCGCGGATGAACCAACCGGCGCCCTCGACGTGGATACCGCGGGGCGGGTCATGGATCTTATGGAAAGCATGGCGCGGGAAAATAACGCCACTTTCATTATGATCACCCACGATCCGAAAGTGGCCGCCCGCGCGGATCGCCGTTTCACCATCCACGATGGGCTCGTCTGGCCGGAGGAAAAATGACACGCATTTTCGGGGCCGTTCTCGAAGCCTGGGAAGAAATTCGAGTGGATCGCGGGCGAGTTATCCTCTCCCTCGTTGGGGTGGCGGCCGCGGTGTGGGCGATGGCAACCGTGCTCGCCCTGGGCCAGCTCATTAGCGCCGCCGGGGAACACCAGCTCGCCCAGTGGGAGGGCAAACCCGGCACCGTCAATATCGGGGTGTATAACACCGGCGGGGAGGGCGGCGCTGATCCGTACGCCAACCCTTATGCCGATCCTTACGCCAATCCGTACGCGAATCCCGTGGCTCCGCCCACCGGCGCGCAGCTCGGCACCCTAGCCGGCTCCCAAGCCAGCGAGGATGTTTTTGGCACCACCGTGGCCGAATACATGGAGAAGGCCGGGGCGAATTATTGGACGCGCTCGCGCACTTCCTATGTGTCCCTCGCCTTCCCGCCGGTGCTGGCCGGGGCTGGCGGCACCGGTGATATTCAGGACCTGGAGGGTTGGGAATCCGAAAGCATGGCCGGGGCGGAATCCGGCGGAGAGCTGGAAAGCGGCGGCGGAGAGCTGGAAAGCGGCGGCGCGGTAGAAGGCGCCGAACCCGTGGGAGATGGTTCTGCCAGCACCGAGTTCGGTGAAGGTGGCCGCCCCGGGTTCGGGATGATGGAACCGAATTACGAAATGCTCGCCGTGGACCCGGCCTACGGCCCGCTCTTCGATGTGCAGCTCACCCGCGGGCGGTGGCTCACCGAAGCGGATGGCGAGCGCCTCATGAACCCCGCCGTCGTCAATGAAATGCTCTACAAGGAGATGGGCGAGCCTTCGCTGGCCAGCTACCCGCAGATCGCGCTATCCGGACCCACCGGGGTGCGGATGACGGTAGTCGGGGTGGTTGCGGACCGCTCGCGCTGGGATAGCCCGCGCCTGCACGTGCCCTACCAGAGCATGGCCGCCGCCGCGATGGCTCAGCTTTCCCCCATGAATTCCTCCACCGTTTCGGTGCTGGTGCCGCGCGGGGAAGAAGCGGAAGCCCAGAAGGTCCTCGTCTCCGTACTCCAGGGCCGCCTGGGGAAGAACTACCAGGTGGAAGGCCAGTTCATCGAAAGTCAGATGCGCGGCCAGGAATCAACCGAACGCCAGGTCACTGCGATTATCGCGGCCATCGGCGGGATCGTGATCCTGGTGGGCGCCCTGGGCCTGCTGACCGTTTCCATCGTCACGATGAAGCAACGGGTGCGGGAAATGGGGATCCGCCGCGCTATGGGCGCCTCCGCGCGCCGTATCTTCACCTCGGTATTCCTGGAATCCGTGGTGGCGACGACGGCAGCCGGTTTCATCGGGGTCATCGCCTCGATTATCACCATCCGTACCGCGCCCCTAGCCCGGTGGCTCGACCTGCCCTTCTCGGTGGATAGCGTGGGATACCCGGTATTGGCCGCCTTTATTGGCCTGGCGATCTCCGCCGGAGTGGGAGCGCTCTGCGGAATTATCCCGGCCACCATGGCGCTGCGCATCAAACCGATTGATGCCATCCGCTTCTAGGCAGGAGCGCGCAGAAATTCGCACAACCGCGCGGGGAGTTTTTCTTACCGCGCGGGCGCATTCGCCCTGTTATGCGCGCCTGCACCGGACTAGGCTAAAGCCATGAAAGTACTGCTCCCCAATAGCTTTGACCTCTCCCTCCCGCCCGAAGCGGGCGTCACCTGGGTGATCTTCGATGTGAACGCACCCATCCCGGAAGAACACCGCGATGCCGAAGCCCTCGTGGTCTGGCTCGATCCGAATGCGACCGAACACGTGGCCCAGCTTCCCCAACTCAAACTCATCCAGGGCATGATGGCCGGCGCGGAAAGCCTGCACGCCACTAACCCGCCCGCCGGAGTCATCCTCGCCACCGCGAACGGCTTGCATGACGCCACCGTATCCGAACACGCCATCGCACTCGCGCTCTACCTGGTGCGCGACCTGCGCATCGCCACCGAAGAACAGCACAACCACCGCTGGTCGCGCGATCGCATCTTCTTCACCGAGCTGCGCCCCGGCGGGCGCCTCACCAGCCTGCTCGGCGCGAAGGTAACTATCTGGGGCTACGGGCATATCGGGCGCCACCTGGCCGGGATGCTCAAAGTTTTCGGGGCGCAGGTGCGCGGCCTGGCCACCTCTCGGCGCACCGAAGGTGATATTGAGGTGTACGACGGCGCCAACCTCGCCCAGCGCGATGAGCTCCTGGCTGATACCGATGTCCTCATTCTCATCCTCCCCGCCACCGAGGCCACCGCCAACGTGGTGGATGCGAGCGTCTTTTCGGCCCTGCCCAGTCGCGCCGTCGTCGTTAATGTGGGGCGCGGAAAAACGGTGAACGAAGAAGACCTGGCCACCGCGCTGCGCGAAGGAAAAATCGCGGGCGCCGGCCTGGACGTAACCGCCACCGAGCCGCTCCCCGCGGATTCACCGCTGTGGGACCTGGCCACGATTATTACCCCGCATACCGCCGGCGGGCGGCCCGTGGGTGCCGAAGAGCTTATCCTCGCCAATGTGCGGGCGCTGCGCGACGGAGGGGAGTTTATCAACCGCGAAGCCTAAGCGCGGAACGAAGCCTCTAGCGGCCGCGATTCCGCACTCAACCAACCGCCCGGGACTACCACTCGGCGGCAATAGTGCGCTACACTCCTTAAACTGACATACAGTTCAGCTCAAGGAGGAGTAGTGATGTCATCGAGTGACGATAAGCGGCCGGCCACGCCCGCCGCGGAATCCGAGGACACCAGCGCGCAATTCGCCGCCGCGCACCCGGACACTTTCGCGCAGTACCTCAGGCGGCGCGGCATGGTGTTCTTCGTGGCCTACCTCGGCTACGTATGCGCGTACCTGGTCCGCAATAATTTCAAACTCCGCTCCGAAGCCCTGCGCCTGGAGAACGACTGGAGCCTGCCGCAAATCGGCCTGGTGCTCACCATGTTCACCATCACCTACGGCTTCGGGAAATTCTTCATGGGGATGCTTTCCGACCGTGTTTCCCTGCGCCGCATTTTCGCCGGCTGCCTGGGGCTTTCCGCGGTGCTCTGCGTTGCCATCGGTTTTACCACGAACTTCTACCTGCTCGCGGTGCTCATGTTCCTGCTCGGCTGCGCGCAGGGGGCGCTCGCGCCTTCGTCCATGGCGATGATCGCGAATTGGTACCCGAATAAAACCCGCGGTTCCGGTATCGCGATCTGGAATACCTCGCAGAACCTGGGCGGGGCGCTGCTGCCCCTCATGATCACCTGGCTGCTGGCCCTGGGCGGACCCAGCGGCGGCGCGATTGCCTTCTGGGGCCCGGGCCTGGTGGTCTTCGGCCTCTCGATCTTCTTCTGGAAGTACGGCGGGGACCGCCCCGAAGCTGAAGGCATGCCCACTCTGCGCCAGATCTACGGGAAGGCCGGCGAACCGAATACCGACGAAACCCCCGACGAAAGCTACTGGCATATCCTGGTGCGTTTCGTTTTCACCTCCCCGCTGGTCCTCACCGTGGCCTTCATCAACGCCGCGCTCTACTTCCTGCGTTTCGGGGTGCTCAACTGGATGCCGGCCTTCCTCGGCACCGAAATGGGCTTCACGGAAGCGCAGTACTCCACGGCTTTCTCGGTGCTGGAATGGATCGCGATTCCCGGTTCCTTCCTCTTTGCGTGGATTTCCGTCAAGCTCCCCAACCGCCAGTCGGTGGTGGGCTTCCTCGGTTTGCTGTGCCTGGCCGGCCTCATCTGGGTCTACATGGGCAACGACAATTACGTGGTGCTCCTCATCGTTTCTGGGCTTATGGGCGCGCTGATTTACGGCCCGCAGCTCATCGTCAATATCCTCACTCTCAACTTCGTGCCGCTCAAGGCGGCCGGGGTGGCGGTCGGTTTCGTGGGGCTCTTCGGATATATCGTGGGCGAAATGGGCGCGAACCTCATTATGCCGATCCTCGCCGAACGCTTCTCCTGGGCGGCCTCCTTCACGCTGCTCGCCGGCATCGCGGTGGCGGCCGGGGTTATGTACCTTTCGCTCTCGCGGCGCGAACAGGCCGTGGTGCAGGCCTAACTCTGCATAATGTACGACGACGCCGGCGCGGGGCCCGAGGATTCGGGCCCCGCGCGGGTGTGCTGGCGGCCAGCTAGCTGCGCCGTCGTACTTAATACCGCAGGCTGCGCATTTCCGGGCCGCGCAAGCTCGCGTAACCGGCCGCGCAGATGAGGGCGGTGAGGGCGAGGCTGGTGTAGGCCACCGTCCAGCCGTAGCCGGTCACCAGGTGGGGGATGAGGAAATTCGCGAGGGTTTCGCCGGCCAGGTAGCCGGCCGCGCCCACCACCCCGGTGGCAGCCCCCGCCACATTATCGGGAACCAGGGAGAGGGTGAGCATATTAATACTCACCTGAGGTCCGTAAATGAGGGCACCGAGCAGCAGCGCGCCGGCCGCCGAAGAACTGCTAAAAGCCAGGTGGGGCCAGGCGGCGAGTGCCACGGCCAGGGCCAGCATCGCTTTCATGGCGGCCGACGAAGCCCGGTTAGGGTAGCGCGCCGCGTAGGCCCCGAAAGCGAAGGAAGCCGGAATCGCCGCCAGTTCCGCGCCGGCCAGTGCGATTTCGCCGTCGCGCCCGGTGGTGTGGGCGGCCGCGAAAATAACCACCCAGTTGATGACCCCGAAACGGATGCAATACAGCAGCGTATTAATGCCGACCAGGGTGAGGATCCAGCGGTTGGTGAGCACCGCCCGCACCACCGTGGGCCAGTAGCCGTCCGCGCGGGTGCTCAGCTGCGGGGTGCCGGCCGGGCCGAACAGCATGGTGAGGGTGGGTAGGCCCTGGCGCCAGGGGCGGTCCGCGCCGGTGCGGTAGGCCCAGATGCCCACCGCGATAGTGAACAGGCCCGGGATGAGGAAAATATGGAAATGGGCCAGGCTCCAGCCGGTGAGCGCCCCGGCCAGCAGCGGGAGGAGCGCGGCGCCCAGGTTTTGGGAGGTATTCCAGATCGCCACCCGCGAACCGCGCGAAGAATTGGGGTACCAGGCCCCCAGGAGGACCAGGGCGGCCGGGGCGAGGGCCGATTGCACCAGTCCGTTCGCGAAGGTCAGGGCCGCGATAGCGTGGGGGGAGCTGGGGAAACCGGTGAGGATGCACAGGGTTCCGGAAATAATGAGCGCCCCGCCGAAGAGCCGGCGCAGCGAGACGCGGTCGGCCACCATGCCGAAAATGATTTTCCCGAACCCGTAGGCGAGGGTGAAGGCGCTGAGCACGAAACCGACCTGGTAGAGGGACCAGCCTTCTTCTTCCACGAAGCGGGCGGAGACCACTTTGAGGTTATTGCGGGTGGTGTAGGCGAATACATAGCCGATATAGACAACGAGGAAGACGTGGGCGCGCCAGCGGTAGTAATCCGGGGCTGAGGTAGAGCCCGGTGGGAACCGCGTGGCGGCCATGATCCCTCCTTTCGTGCGTGCGGCGCGCGGGCGTAAAATCACAGTGGAAACTGACAGTCAGTTTACCTAGGATAAGGCGGGAGCGGGTACTCACCCAGCTCGTTATCCCGCGGAGGAAAGGAGTGCTGATGGCTCGCCGGCTTGCCGATGATCTGGCTGACCACCTGCGTGAACGCATCCTTTCCGGAAATATCGCGCCGGGGGAGCGCCTGGCCGAAGCCGCGATTGCGGAGGAATATTCGGTGGCCCGTTCCACCGCCCGCATCGCGGTCGAATCCTTGATTGCGGACGGTTTGGTCGAGCGCGAAGCACGTAAACACCCGCGGGTAGTTACCGTGGACGGCTTCGAGATTCCTGAGATCGTGGCGCTGCTGGAGATTAGTGAATCCCTAGCGCTGGCGCGGATTATGGCCGGCCACCCGGACTTGCGCCCGCTGCGCGCGGCCCGCGGGGAGCAGCCCAGCCGGGTGCTGCACACCCTCGTGGAAGTTTCCGGTTCGAAGCGCCTGGAAGCACTCCACCGCCCGCTCACCTTCCACACCATGCTGTACGCGGCCAGCCGGGCGGAGGCCCGCGGTGCTGATGCTAGCCGCTCTAATGCCAGCCGCACTGGGGCAGTCCGCTCCGATGCCGGCCGCGCAGATAGTGTGCTGGAGCAAGCGCAGGATCGGCTCATTGACGCGGTGTTGCTGGGGCAGGAGAGTGCCTGGGAGGCACTGCGCGCCTTACAGCGGGCACGCCAGGCCCGGCTCGGGGTGGACGCGGGCGCGGTGCTTGCCCATACCGGCGGTGTCACCCCGCAAAAGGCAAGGTAGGTTGGCCGGCCACCGGCCCGTCCATCCACCACAGCGCCCCCGCGCCCCGCGAATCATCATTTTCACGTGAGACGGTCACGAAAACATCCTTGCCATCCTCACCGCCCAGGGTCACCGCAGTGGTCCCGGTCACCGGGAGCTGGTATTCCTGCACGATCTGCCCGCTCAGATCAAGGACCCGGATGATGCCGGCCCGGTTGAGGGCCACCCACACATTCCCTTCGCTGTCGACGGTCAGCCCGTCCGGGCTCGCACCTTCCACGCGGTGGAAGTCGCTGCGATGCTGAAGTGCGCCTGCGTCGTCGACCTCAAAAACAGAAATCGCGCGCGTGGAGGTGTCGATGTAGTAGGCACGGGTGCGGTCGGGCGAAAAACCGATGCCGTTCGAGGTGGTGACATCGCTCAAAACCACGCTGACCTCGAGGGTGGGGGAGATGCGGTAGAGGCGCGCCGTGCCGCGGGTGGTGGCGTCGCGGGTGTAGGGCATGGAGCCGGCGTAGAGGTAGCCCCACGGATCCGCGGTGCCTTCGTTCATGCGGTACGCGGGGCTGTTCCACAGGGTTGCGGCCGTGCGCGGGGCGGCCGTGGCGGTATCGGCTAAGGCCAGCCCGCGTTCGGTGGCGACGACGTAACCTCCGCCAGTGCGCGGGCGCACAAATGCCGCGATTTTCGAGCCGGTGGCCAGGCGATCCACTCCGCCATCACTACGCAGGGTGAGCAGGTCGCCGGCCAGCATATCAACGAAACGCAGCCCGCCCCAGCTTTCCGACCACACCGGGCCTTCGGCGTGGAAAGCAACAGCGTCGGTAATTTGTTCAAAAGCCATGCTCTCCAGGGTAGGCCAGTGCGACCGGGCTGGCTAGCTGTACGGCGGGTGTGCCGGTTGGCTAGTTGCCGAGCGAGTGCGCGGCTTGGCTAGTTGCAGAGCAGACGCCCCGGTTGGCTAGCCGCAGCGCGCGTCCGTTTTACGCGGTAATGAAGCTCAGCACCCCGCTCGCGGCCAGCACGACGACGAGGGTCAGCAGCGCGAGCAACCCGAGCGAATAGGCAGCTCCGCGGCGCAGCAGTTCCGGTTCGCTGCCCGGGGCGCGTACCGCGGTGGCCGCAATCGCGAGGTTTTGCGGGCTGACGATTTTCCCGAGCCCGCCCCCGAGCTGGTTGGCGGCCAGGAGGAGATGCGGGTCGATGCCGGCCCCGGCGGCCGCGGTGGCTTGCAGGTTCCCGAAGAGCGCGGCCGAGGAGGTAGCCGATCCGGTCACCGCGGTGCCGATCCACCCGAGGAAGGCGGAAAGCGCCGCGAAAGCGGTGCCGGCCAGGGCCATGAAAGCACCGATGGCCTGGGTTTGGCCGGAGAAATTCATGACGTAGGCGAGGGCCATAATGGTGGCAATCGTTCCCACAGTCACGGCCAGGTTCGCCACGGTGGCACCCAGGGTGGCCAGGCCGGTGCGGAAGGAATAGGGGTAGCGCCCGCCGGAGGAACACCGCGCGTACACCGCGGTGACCACCACTCCGGTGAGGAACAGCATCGTCCCCGGGGAGGAGAGCCAGTTGAAAGTAAAGGTGGTGGTGGACAGGGCGTTACCGGCCTGGTCCACCAGGTGCCCGTGTAGGCCGGGCCAGCCGAAGCTGATATCGGTTTGGGCCAGGAATTCGATGCGGCGCGGGGCGCCGGCGCCGGCCGCGCCAGTGGGGCTGCCGGGGCCGCTCGCACCACCCGGGCCGGAGGTGCCCGGAACGGTAACCCGCCACAATTTGGTGACCGCGAGGACCACCACAACCAGCAGGTAGGGGAGCAGGCCCAGGAATACCCGGCTGGCGGAGATTTTCTCACCCGCGGGGGCGCTGGCGAATTCGGTCGGGGTGCGGGCCGGGCGCCAGCGGGTGAGCAGCACGGCGGTGAGAGCGAAGGAAAGAAGGGAGGCGATCACAGCGATGAGTTCGTGAGAAATGAAATTCGAGGCGATCACATGCCCGGCCACCATGCCGATGCCGGCGGTGAGGGCCACCGGCCAGGTGTCTTTCACCCCGCGTTTGCCGTCCACGATAAAAACGAGGAGGAGGGGCACGCCCACGGCCACCACCGGGATAATACGCCCGGCTACCGCGGCCACGTCCATGGGATCAGCCACCCCGCCCATGCGGGCCACGGTGGTGAGGGGAATACCCATGGCGCCCAGGGCCACGTTGATGCCGTTGCCCACCATGGTGGCCAGCGCTGCCTTGACCGGAGGTAGGCCGATGGCCAGCAGCATGGCGCAGCTAATGGCAACCGGTGCGCCAAATCCGGCCAGCCCTTCGATGAGGCCGCAGAAAATAAAACCGATGAGGATGGTCTGCACCCGCATATCCCCGCGGCCCAGCGCCGCGAAGACCGCCTGGACGTCCTTACTGCGCCCCGAGCTTTCGGTGAGGTTGTAGAGCCACACCGCCATAATCACGATGTAGCAGATGGGGAAAAGCCCGAATGCCGCGCCTTGCAGGGCGGAGAGTCCGGCCAGGTCCGCCGGCATCCCGAAACCGGTCACGGCGATGACCAGGGCCAGGCCGAGGGAAATAAGGGAACACCAGTGCGTGGCAATGGAAAACACCCCAAGGAGCACGAAGAACACCAGAAGCGGAAGCGCCGCCAGGAGCGCGGAAAGCCACAGCTGCCCGCCGACCGCATCGGGTACGGGCGTGAACGTGGTACCGGTGAGGAGGGAGGTATTCGCGAGGAGGGTTTTATTCGTGAGGACTGCGGAAAGCTGGCTCGGCACGGCGAGCAGCGCGGGGCTACAAGGCATTCCTTCATCGTACCGGGGCGGTTCGGGCCTTTATGATGACTTTATGTCTAGCTCGGACGTGAGATTATCGGCCTCGATGCGGGCGGCCCTGGCGCAGGACGCCCGGCTCGCCCTCCCGCATCACGGGCACGGGGAACCCGCCGCCATGCAGGCGCGTTACGAAGCCGAGCACCGCTGGTGGAATGAGGGCGGGCCGCAGGTTGCGTGGCGTGCGGATACGCTTCCGACCCGGCACGGCCCGGTTCCGGTGCGGGTCTATTCGCCGCTGCGGGATGCGCGGATCGCGGGGTGCGGTTCGCTTTCGCCCGTAGGGTGCGGCGCACTTTCACCAACGGGGCGCCGCGCACTTTCACCTACCGAATTAGGTACGACGACGCAGCTCCCGGCGGGCGCCACCCGGCCCATCATCGTGTATCTGCACGGCGGGAGCTACTGCGTGGGCAGCCCGGCCACCCATGACCGCCTCACCCGCGAGCTGGCCGCCGCTACCGGTGCCGCGGTGGTGAGCGTGGATTACACTTTGGCGCCCGGGGCGCGCTACCCGCGCATATCCGAGGAATGTGAGGACGTGGTTATCGAGCTGGCCCGCCGCTTTCCCAACTGTCCTATCGTGCTGGTGGGGGATTCTTGCGGGGCAACCCTGAGCTTAGGGACTTGGTGGCGGCTCAAGCGGTTGACTGGTGAGGGCGTGGCTCACGCGGACGCGTCCGAGACCGCAGCCCGGAAGCGGGTTGCGGCGCGGATAAGCGCACTTGTTTTGTACTACGGCGAATACGGCCTGCCCGCTACCGCAGCTACTGCCGCAGCCACTGCCGCTTGCGAATCGCTGGGCAAGCCCGCATGTAATACGGATACTACGAGCGATATTGATACTGCGGATGGCGGTGATACCGCCGATGGAATGAGCCCCGCGGATCGCGCCTACTACGACTCCCTCTATTTTTCTTCGCCCACCGAGCGGGCCACGGCCCCGGATACCGCGCTGCTGCGCACCGAGCTGCGCGGCTGCCCGCCCGTTTTCCTCGCGGTGGGGGAGTGTGATCCGCTGCTGGCCGATAGTCAGGCGCTGGTTACGCACCTCGAGGTGAGCGGGGTGCGCGTACGCCTGGAGGTTATTCCCGGGGTGATGCACGCTTTTCTCCAGCGAGTGCGGCTTTTGCCTGAAGCCGCCCGCGTCATCGCGGATACCACGGTATTTCTAGCTGACGTTCTAGGCCACCTCGGCTCCAGCGATTCCGGGGGCACCTCCGCTTCCGGTGACGCCAGTGGACTTTTCGGCTCCAGCCACTTCGGTACATCTTCCGCTTCCGGTCGCTTAGGTGCTCGCGCCCGCAGCGGTAGGTAGGTGGTAGCGGCCTTCGCTTTCCTGAGCGAGCCCATCCTCGAGGAGCGAGGCGAGGGCAGGAGCGAAACGCTCCTCGCTCAGATGACTAGTGCGCAGTAAGTCCGGTCTTGCACATCCGCCACGGTGCTTGCGCAAGACCGCCATGATTTTTCCGCGGGCTTCCCGCTGGGTCCCGGTGAATTTCTGGGTGGTGCGCGGGGCGGCATTCTTTGGTTTCCCGGCCGCCAGCCAGCGGCACTCGGTGCGCAGCGGGCACCCCGAACAGGCCGGTTCGCGTGCGGTACACACCAGGGCGCCCAGCTCCATGAGGGCCGCGTTCCAGCGCGCCGCGCTCGGGCCATCCGCGGGAACAAGCGCAGCGGCCCGCTCGCGTTCTCGAACTGTTTGATGGGCGGGCGGCAGAGCAACGCCGTCGTATACCCGAGCGAGGACCCGGCGAATATTCGTATCGAGGACAACCGAGCGTTCCTGGAAGGCGAAGGCGAGGAGCGCGTCGGCCGTATAGGGGCCGATGCCGGGCAGGGCGAGGAGTTCGGCGCGGGTGCGCGGGACGCGGCCGCCGTGCCGTTCCACCAGGGCAATAGCGCATTCACGCAGGCGCAGGGCTCGGCGCGGGTAGCCGAGCCTGTCCCACATAATGAGCACGTCCGCGGGGGCGGCCGCGGCGAGGTCGGCCGGGGTGGGCCAGCGTTCCAGCCAGGCCCGCCAGGCGGGCGCGACCCGGGCGACGGGGGTTTGTTGGCTCATCACTTCGCATACCAGGATTGCCCACGGGGAGGTGCCGGGCGCGCGCCACGGTAGTGGCCGCGCTGCGCCGTCGTACCACCTTAAAAGATTCTTGAGCATTATCTGTAGTGTGCCGGAAACGCGGGGATTATGCACGTTTTGGTACCGTGGATCCGTGAAAGAAACGGGCGGAGAGCGCCGCGCGCATAAGCGGCCCACGGGTGGTGCGCCGCGGCGTGGCCGCGAGCGGCGCGAGGAGCAGGCTGGGCGAACCGCGCGAGTGAGGCGCGGGGAAAGCCAGCGTGAACGCCCGGTCCGCGGGAAAGAGCGCGAGGCGGAACGGAGCTCGGAGCGCGGGGCGCAGGCTGCGCGGCCGCGGCGCTCGGCACAATCGGCGCCTTCGGAACGCGGGCAGCGCAGCGGCCAGACGAGTGCACCGGCGGCTCGGCAGCGCTCAGGCCGGGAGCAAGTCAATCGGGAGCGCAGCGCGCGGGAACGGACTACTCGGGAGCGCACTACTCGTGAACGCTCCGGCCAGCGCTCTCCCCGCGAACGCGCAGGCCATCGAACCACTCGAGAGCGTTCGCCTCGCGAACGTGCCGGGCAGGAGCGTGCCCGCCAGCGCACTAGCCGGGAGCGCCAGGCTTCTACTCGCCGGCGCCGCCCGGTACCGGCGGGCCCGCGCGGCCAGAGCCGGGTTCGGGAAAAGACTTCGATTTTCGCGCGTTTGGAGCCGAAGCATTGGCTGTGGATTTTTGCCGCGCTCGCGATTGTGATCGGCGCGGTGGTGACGTTTAAATTTGCGGCCTCGCGTTCTCAGGAGCACGCGGAAGCCCAGGCTGCGGTCCCGACCGCTTTCTACGAGCCGGTGGCCTGCACTCCGGATATGCTGCGGATGCGGGTGACGAATAACGAACGCGGTGCGGGCGCGCCGGTATCTTTCTCCGTGGAACTGACGAATAAATCGACCACGAATCCGTGCTATGTGGATGCCGGGTGGGGCAACCTCAATGTGTCGATTACGTCCGGCGGGCACCAGGTGGCGAATACCGCGGCGTGCCAGGCCGGGGATGAACATCGCCGTCTGCTGCTGGATCGCGGGATGGACGCCGTGACCACGGTGACATGGCCGGGCGGGAACGAGGGTGCCGGGTGCGGCAGTGCGGGCTCGCTGTCCACACCGGGCACGTATAAGGCGGAAGCTATTTTTGCCGACGGCGCAGCTTCTCCCGCTACCGCCGTCTTTGAGCTGATTACCGGGGGCGGCAAGCAGCCCGCCCGCCCGGATGATGAGGCCGGGGCCGAACCGAGCACGGATGCTAGCCCGGCGCCCAGCGCGGATCCGAGCCCCGCGGCAAATGGCACGGAAAGCGAGAACCAAGAAGCGGCACCCGCTCCCGAGGCCGGCAGCGGTGAAGGTGCCGAAGCACCCGCGCCGGAAGGGGATTCCGAGCCGGCGAACTAACCGGGGCCCGCCGCGCAGGTACCACTTTCTTTCTGTGCCTACGCCATCTATGCCCGGCCTTAGCGGCTTACCCGGTGGGAAGCACCGCTTCCAGGGCCTGGCGGATATCCGCGCAGCGTTGCACCCGAATCCCCGCGGGGAGCTTCGAGCTATCGGTGCGTTCGGGAACAATGGCGAGGGTGAAACCGAGCCGGGCAGCTTCGTTCAGGCGCTGGGGGAGGCCGGTGACCGGGCGGAGTTCCCCGGTAAGGGCCACTTCCCCGATGGCGATCACCCCGGGAGCAAGCGGCAGATCCATATAGGCCGAGGCCAGCGCCAAAGCAATCGCGGCATCCGCGGCCGGTTCGCTTGCCTGCGCCCCGCCCACCGTGGACACAAAAATATCTTTCTGATCCAGGCTCAAGCCCAGGCGTGATTGCAGCACCGCGACCATCATGGCCACCCGCGCGGAAAGCACCCCGGAATTGGTGCGCTGCGGCCGCCCGGACGAAGGAACCACCAGGCCCTGGACTTCCACCGGCATGGGCCGCCGCCCTTCCAGAGTCATCGATACACAGGTGCCGGGCACGGTGTGATCCCGGGCGGAAAGGAACAACCCCGAGGGATCGGGTAGGCCCACAATCCCGCTTTCGGTGAGCTCAAAACACCCGACTTCATCGGTAGCCCCATACCGATTCTTCACCGCGCGCACCAAACGCAGCCGCGAGTGTTTATCCCCTTCGAACTGGCAGACCACATCAACCAGGTGTTCCAGGACGCGCGGCCCGGCAATGGAACCATCTTTCGTGACGTGCCCGACCAGCACCACCGGCAGTCCGTGCGTTTTGGCCACGCTCACGAGCGCCGCGGTCACGGCCCGCACCTGCGCCGGCCCGCCCGCAGTTCCCGCTACCTCAGCATCGGCCAAGGTCTGCACCGAGTCCACAATAAGAAGGGAAGGCCGGGCGTTTTCAATATGCCCGAGGGCCCGCCCGATATCACTTTCCGAAGCAAGAAGCAGATGCTCATCCATCGCCCCGATGCGCTCCCCGCGCAAGCGCACCTGGGAAGCCGATTCCTCCCCGGAAATATAGAGGACCGGCGCCCGCCCCAAGCGCGCCGCAGCCCGCGCGGCCTTCGCCGCCACATCCAAGAGCAGGGTAGATTTGCCCACCCCCGGTTCCCCGGCAAGCAAAATTACCGCGCCGGGAACCAAACCACCGCCCAGCACCCGATCCAATTCGGATACCCCGGTGGGAATTTTCCGCGCGGCGGTAGCCGGCACCGAGGTGATGGGTTGCGCCGGTGAAGTTGGTGCTAAAGCGGCCGGAGCCGCGGAGGGTGCGGCCGGACTGTGTTGATCAAGCGTGCCCCACGAGCCGCACCGCGCGCAGCGGCCCATCCATTTGCCGGTGGACCACCCGCACTCGCTGCATTCGTACACGGTTGCCGGTTGTTTTGCCATGCCACCATCCTAGAGGGGGCCTACGACATAAAAATCGCGAGCTAAAAGTCGCTACCGAATCGCTACCGAATCCCTACTGAGTCGAGCCCGTTACCGAGCCGAACCCACCGCAGGGATCCACCCCTGCCGGTTAGCGAACTCCTCCAATAGCTCGGTATCACCGGACACGATAATCGTGTCATCTGCCCCGATGAGGGTGTCCTCGGTGGCGTATTCAAAGGGCTGATTCGGTGCCTTCACCCCGATAATCCGCACCCCGAAACGCTCACGGATACGCGATTTCGCGATGGTGAAACCGCGAATTTCCCGCGGCGGGCGCATCTTCACGATGGAGAAGCCGTCCTCCATCTCGATATAGTCGAGCATCCTGCCCGAGACCATATGTGCCACGCGCGTACCGGCGTCGTACTCCGGATAAATGACGTGGTGGGCGCCGATGCGTCGCAAAATACGGCCGTGCGCACGCGAAACCGCCTTCGCCCAAATCTGCGGAATCCCCAGATCAACCAGGTTCGCGGTCACCAGCACGGAAGCCTCCAGCGAGGTGTCCACGCCCACCACGGCCACGGTGAAATCCCCCGCGCCCACCTGGTCGAGCACCTCCATACTGGTGGCATCCCCTTCCACCACCCGCAAGCGATGGCTCCACCGCTGCGCGGTATCGGGATTCCTTTCGACGACGAGCACGTCACGCCCCAAATCATCGAGCGTGGTGGCGATGGCGGTCGAAAAACGCCCCAGCCCCACCACGAGGATGGCTTGTTCGTCGCGCGTATCCGGCATAGCCGCCCTTTCTCCGATCACAATATCTCTGGCTCGTAGTCTAACGCTCCACGCCAAAATTCATGTCGTAAGCCCGTGCGACCATGAATGCATGTACAAGTTCGTTATGGCACAGGAAGGCACGCTACGCACTCGCGCCAATCGCGGGCGTGACATTGTGACGCATACCTACCGTTGGGCTCACCCAGGGCCTGGGTCTGTGGGTATTGAAGCTAGATGGGATGATCCGGGGTGCTGGCTCTCTCAAGATTTTGCGACCATCCTCCAGCTTTTTGGAGGTGAGGGTGCTGGTTTGAATACCGCTATGTACCTAGCCGGTGAAATTGAAGAACTGCTCGATTCCGCTGCGTTTGGTGATCTTGAGTACAAGGCGGTAACTCGTTGTAAGAGCCGGCCAGGAGTCGCGGAAATACGTCTGCTCAGTTCTTTTCCTATTGGGGAAGCGACGTTCCATGTGAGGATCTATTATGGCGAGCCTGAAGAATGGGAAGGGCTTGTTTCTCTCTGTCTCGCTGTCAAGTCCGCAGGCCCGCGGTGGAAGGAAGAACAAAACGCAAGTATCGCATTGGCTCAAGAGCGTGGTGAAGCATGGATACAACTGCTAGAGTAAATGTGTATCGTATATATCCGATATGAAGGGGAATGTGATGGAAGAAAGTCTGCTCGTAGTTCGTGAGAGGTCACGCCTCCAGGCGGCCCGTAGGCGGCGTCTACTGCGCGAACTTAAAGCCATACGGATGCGCAAAGGTCTTTCTCAAGAAACTGTTGCAAGCAGAATGTGCACCACGCAATCTGCGGTTTCTGAGTTGGAGTCGGGCATAACTAATCCAACGATTCATACTCTTCAGCTTTACGCTGTGGTTATCGGTGCAGCCATCTCCTATACGGTCGAAGATCTTGACCGTGATTACTCGTACAGCTGGACTGAAACTATTGACGAGTCGGTTCCTGACGTGGGGGTTGAATATGTTACTCAAGGATGATGTGCAACAAGTGAGATTTTTGGAAGTCTCCGGTGAAGTTAACGGAAGCTTGGAGACTCGCCCTGATACGCTCGAGTGCAAGATGAAGATTGACTCCAAAATTCTCGAACTCGCAGGAGAATTTCAGGGTACTGTTTTCGTTGATGTGACCATGGGCCTTATGGCTGAAGACGCTGGAAGACAGATGTATTCTTCGCATGTTAAAGCCCGGGTTCGTATAGGCAACCAAGTGTCTCGTGAAAATGTTCAGCATGCTGATGTTGTTGAGCTAGTATGGCCAGTTTTGGCCGGCAAACTCATGAGCGTTGCTAGGGAACTCGATATGCCCCTTTCGAGCATCCCGCTTTTCATGCCAAGCAATGATCGGCTTGACTAGAGGTCGAACTGAAATTCTGTGTTTAAGAAAATGGAAATCTGGGTAGGTAGGGGATGTTATGAAGGATTGGCGCGCGCTCGCGGTAGGCGTTCTTAAAGCGCTGGTGGTGGCTGCGATTGGCGGCGGGGTCGCTTTTCTTACGGTGACTCTCCTCAACCGTATTTTCCCGCCGGCAACCCCGAACGCTCTCGCCCCGGCCATAGTGGTTGCGGTGCTTTTGTTCCTCTCCTCTTTGCGCAGCATTCTTCGGAACGACGGCGGCTCAGCCGGCACCAAGCGTCGAAGCTCGCGTAGGTAACCCCGGGATAAGCCATCTGCCCGCTTAGCCGATAATCGGCCGCTCTTCGGGCAGCCGGATGGTGCGGCGTCGTGAACGCAGCGCCAATGCAGCAGCGAGCGTCATCGTGCCCGTGCGCCCAAAGAACATGAGGAGCACCAGCACGAACTTCGCGCTGGCCGGTAGCGCCCCGGTAATCCCCGTGCTCAAACCGCAGGTAGCGAAAGCGGAAATCACCTCGACCAGAATCTCCGAGAAGGTGAAATTCGTGAGCTGAAGCAGCGCCACCGAACCGGTCACCACCATGATCCCGCCGGCGAACGTTGCCGCAATAGCCAAGCGCAACACCTCGGCCGGGATGCGCTTCCCGAAAGCCTCGGTATCGCGATCACCGCGCGCCTCGGCCCGAATAGCCAGCAACAGCACCGCGAAAGTCGTCACCTTAATGCCGCCCGCCGCGGAAGCCGAACCGCCACCAATGAACATGAGCGAATCAAGGAGGATCCACGATGTTTCACCCATCGCACCCACATCAATAGTGGTCAAACCCGTGGAACGGGCATCCACCGACAGCGTGAGCGCGGCGTTGATTTTATCGGCCACCGCCAAATTGCCCAGGGTATTCGGGTTATTCCATTCCAGCACCGCCAGGAAAACCGCGCCGAGCACCGCCAAGCTGATATAGGTGACCAGCGTGATCTTCGTGGTGACCGACCATTTACGCGGGCGTGAACGATTACGCCACATATCCAAAACAACCGGGAACCCAATGGCCCCGGCAACAGTGCCCAAAATAATCGGGATAGTCAGCGCCCACTGCCCCACATACGGGCTCACGCCCTCCGGCATGATCACAAAGCCACCGTTATTAAAGATGGAGACCGCCATGAAATAGGAATGCGAGAGAGCATGAAGCAGGGCCTCGCCATTGCGCAAAAAGAAGGGGAGGAGGGCCAGGAACAAAATAGCTTGCGCCGTCGACGCCACAATAATCACCGCGCGCAGCAGCGTACCTACCTCGCCCAGGCTCGACTGATTCTCCTCCGCGGTAAGCATGCGCTGCGTGAGACCCACATGGCGGGAAACCGCCCGCCCCAGAATCGAGGCCAGCGTCATCACGCCCAGGCCGCCCACAATGAGCCCGAAAGAAATAAAAAGCTGGCCCCACACCGACCAGTACGTCGCGGTATCAACCGTCACCAAGCCAGTCACGCACACGGACGAGGTCGCGGTAAAAAGCGCATCAATAAACGGCGCGCTCTTCCCCGTGGTGGTTGCCAGCGGCAAAGAAAGCGCGGCAGTGAGGAACAAAATAATGAGTGCAAAAATAAGGAGCGCCAGGCGCGCGGGGCGATCCCGCGCCACCCGATCCACGCGTCCACCCACGGCCGCCAGCCGATCACGCCAGCTCAGGCGCGCGGATGCCACCTCAGGGTGTGCTGCCATGGGCGTCCTCCGGGTCCTCGAGCTAGCGGCTGCGGCCAGGAAAAACGCCGCGTACCTGTTCCGTAGTATATTCCCCTGCCACGTACCTCACGGAAAAGCGGCACATAACATGCAGAAAATGCTGTGAATGCTGAGAATATGGGATATCCTTGCTGTAGCTGTTGCCGATGTGGCAAAAAATTACTCCAGGATGATGGGATGAACCAGATGCAAATGCCTTCGTCTCCGCAGTTTTACACCGTCGCGGAAGTGGCTGAATTGACGCGTGTCTCGAAGATGACCGTCTACCGCATGGTTCACGCCGGCGATCTGCCGGCCGTGCGGGTGGGAAGCTCCTACCGGGTACCCGCCAGCGCTGTTGAAGCACTCCTGACTGGAAATAGCGTCCCGCAACAGCGCGCGGTTGGGGAATAGTGCGGTCCGTGGCCGATGCGGCGTCGTCGCCCGAAAAGAGTCGCTCGAAAAGGGGCGCTAGAAACGGTGGCAGGCCCGGAGCGGTTGTGAATTTAACCGTGTTCTGATTCACGCGCTACGCATAGGCGGGCGCGGGCCGGTAAGATACTGTGATGTTCCATCGGGGCGATTCCCCGCGATCTAGTTTTGGAGGTGCCTGTGGGTTCCGTTATTAAGAAGCGCCGCAAGCGTATGTCGAAGAAAAAGCATCGTAAGCTGCTGCGTAAAACTCGCCACCAGCGTCGGAACAAGAAGTAGTTCCCCGCGTGCGGAAGGGCCCGGATGTCCGGGCCTTTTTGTTTTATCCTTTGTTTTAACGCCTCGGCATCGAAATCAAGGGGCAAGTGAAAGTGCTCACATATTCATGGGATGCTCATCGAGCAAACCTTGACAATTCGGGCAAAAATACTTATCAATATTACTACCTAGGTAAGGGTGACCTTCCTAAAAAGAGAATGTAACTCTGAGTTGCGTTCGTACAAAGGTATACTTCACGTGATGCTGTGGTCGACGGCGCTTCGCCAGGCACGGGCGTGCTGCGCGCGGTACCGCGCTACAAGCACCACTTAAGGCCTTTCGCTCCTGGGTTCCCGCGTGGGAAAATGGGGGAGAAGTGGCGTCATCGTTCATCCAGCGCAAGCTGGATGTGTTGCGTCCGGCGCGGGCGCAACGACGTAATGAAGACTCGCACACCCCGTGTGAGTTGCCGTTAATGTCACGACGTGACATCGTGCCTGACGAAGGGATGAATCTCATGGCCGCGGAAGTTCGCTGGCTTTCTGAAGAGGAACAATTTGCCTGGCGCGCGTATCTGCGCGCGACAGCCGTGACCTCAGAGGCGCTCAACCACGCACTCATGGTCAATCACAATCTGTCATTGAACGAATATGACGTTCTGGCCCGCCTTTCCGAGGCGGAAAATCGCTGCATGCGGATGTCGACTCTCGCCGATGTGATGGTACATTCCCGCTCGCGGCTTACCCACACCGTCCGCCGCCTGGAGGCGCGCGGCCTGGTGGCACGCTCCGCCAACGCGCATGACCGGCGCGGGGTGGATTGCACGCTCACGGATGCAGGTTTCAAGCTGCTGCAAAAGGCGGCCATTACCCACGTGATCTCGGTTCGCGCTCACCTCGTGGACAAACTCGGTCATGATGACTTCCTCAAGATGGGCGAGCTGTGCACTCGCCTGGTGGGCAACGCCGCCGATATTTGGTAGGCGTTCGGGCACGTAGGTATTCTCGGGCGCGCCGGTCGGATGGCGCTTTTCAAGTGAATTTCCCAAGCGAGGGGGCTTGGGGTCCGGCTGGCAGCTCCCGGTGCCGTAGACTGGCATCATGATTGACGTAACAGTTGTTCACCTGGTCCGCCACGGAGAGGTGGATAACCCCAGCGGCGAACTGTACGGCCGCCAACCCGGTTTTCACCTCACCGATCTGGGCCGGGAGATGGCCGGCAGTGTTCGGGATTTCTTCCGCGGTCACGATGTGCGGGCGGTGATATCTTCGCCCCTGGAGCGGGCTATTGAAACTGCCACCCCCACCGCTGAACTTTTCGATCTTGAGGTTGGCACCGATGCCAACCTCATCGAAGCGGGTAATAATTTCGAGGGCATTAATGTCAACCGGAATCGCTGGATTCTGGCCTCCCCGAAATTCTGGCCGTGGTACATCAACCCCTTCCGGCCCTCCTGGGGGGAACCCTATACGGATATTGCCGCGCGCATGACGAATGCGGTACGCCGCGGGCTGGCAGCGGCCCGCGGCGGTGAGGCGGTGCTGGTATCCCACCAGCTTCCGATTTGGACGCTGCGTTCCTTCGTGGAAGGTCGTTCCCTCGCTCACGATCCGCGCCGGCGCCAGTGCGCGCTGTGCTCGGTGACTTCGTTGACGTTCCAGGGCACCAGCCTGGTGGCGGTGGATTACGCCGAACCCGCGGCTGAACTGCTGGCCCGGGCGCGCGATATTACCCCGGGAGTCTCCGCGGCGGACGAAAACCGCGGGGACTAGGCGAGACGCGAAGATAGAGATAGCCCCGCCGGACTGGCGGGGCTGAGCGATTCGCAGAAACTAGCGGGTTAATCCTGCGCGGGCGGCTGGGATGCCGGTCGGCCCTCAGGTTCCTCCGGATTACCTGGCTGCGCGCCGCCAGCTTCCGGGCTGCCCGCGTCTTTCGATTCACCGGCGCTGGGGGAGTCCGATGCGGCGTCGGGTGCGGCGTCGTTCTCCTTCTGTTGCCGCTCCCATTCGCGGAAACGGTTTTCTGCGTCCAAACGGGACAGGAAGTCCGGATCATCGTCGGGCGCAACGGGGCGACGGCGCCGCTGCGACGAAGAGCGACCCCGCCCAAAAGAGCCGAGCGAAATATTTTGCTGCGGGAACTTGACCGGGAAAGAAAAAGCGATCCACAGCAGCGACCCGAGAACCGGCACCAGAACCGTGAGGGCGAGCCACGCCGGCTTACGCAGCCGGCCCGGCATGCGGGTGGTGTCCGTGCGGATGACGTCAATGATGCTGTAAATCCAGATGCTGACGGCAAGAAGTGCCATAATTACTCGGGCCATACCACCATCTTAGTCGCTAGCGCGCGGAGGCTGCAGGCACCTAGACCAAGAGCGAACTGGCCCAGAACGAGACCAGCACCGCCAGCGCGAAAGCGAGCTCGGTAATACCGGTAGTTTTCAGGACCGGGATGAGAGCACGCCCCTGCGCGCGGGAGGGGCCGCGGCTGAGCATCCGCCAGCTATTGCGCGCAGCGATGGCGAAAGCGGGGAGGTAGAGGAGGAGGGACGCCTGGTGGGTGCTCGGCGTGAACGCCAGCACGACGCCGCAGCCCATCGCCACCGCGAGCATAAGAACATAAACGCGCCGCGCCCACGTATCACCCAGACGCACCGCGAGGGTACGTTTCCCGGTGACAGCGTCGGTGGGAATATCGCGGATATTGTTAGCCATGAGAATGGCGCAGGCAATGAGGCCGACGGCGCTGCCGGCCACCCAGGCTTGCCAGGGAACCGTGCCGCTCTGGATATAGACGGTGCCGGCGGTGGCGACCAAACCGAAGAAAATAAAAACAAAGACTTCGCCTAAGCCCATATAGCCGTAGGGGTGGCGCCCGCCGGTATAGAACCAGGCGGCCAGCAGCGCGCCCACGCCCACCGCGATAAGCCACCACTGCCCGCACCAGGCAATAATCACCAGGCCCACGAGCGCCGCCAGGCCAAAGCAGGTGAGGGCCACTGCGAGCACCACGCCCGGGCGCACGGTGCCGCCGCCGGTGAGGCGGGGCGGGCCGGTGCGGTGATCGTCGGTGCCGCGGATGCCATCGGAATAGTCATTCGCGAAATTCACGCCGATCTGCAACAGTAGGGCGAGCGCGAAAGCCAGGGCCAGAATCGGGCCGTACAGCGTCCCTTCCCACAGGGTGATCCCGGCCCCGGCGATAACGGGGGAGACACTCGCGGGAAGGGTGCGAACGCGCGCCCCTTCGAGCCAATCAGTAACAGTTGCCACGGCCGCCTATTCTATCGAGGGGAACGCTCCGAGCGCATCACCTAGCCCGCGCTAGGGTTTAGGCCAGGTCTTCGGGGCGGGGCGCCGGTGCGTGCGGTGGCTGGGCCTGCATCGGCGGCTGTACCGGCGGTTGCGGCTGCTGGGGAGCCGGCGCAACCGGGGTTCCCGGATACTCCGGATGCAAGGGCATCCCGCCCGGGGCGCCGGGAACGGAAGGATGATGCGGGATATCCGAGGCGTGCGGGGTGAGGTAGCCCGTGGCCATCGTTTCGGGCGGGCGGGTGCGGAAGGGCCGCGAGAAGGCTTCCACCACCAGGCCCAGGCCAATCCCGATGAAAATGAGGTACCAGTGCAGGTCGTAACTGGCGCTGGCCAGGTCCATGCCCTGCGCCGCCATCTTGGCGGAGCCGCGGGTAATGCCCCAGATCACCGCGGTGGTGGCCCCGAAACCGAAGGGCATCACCGTCCAGGCAATAGCACCGAATTCCATACGCGGATCGCGCGAGCGGCCCCAGCGGTAGGCCGTCCACACCAGCACCAGCACCATGGAGATAAGCGCAACGATGGCCGGCGCGGTGGCCAGGTTATCCCAGAGCAGGAAAGTGGTATCACCCTGGGCGTTCACGCCCATGCCCAGGCCGGTGGCATCATATTCGGCCGCGAAGGACGCGCCCACCGCCCCGAACATGGTCATCACCCCGGTGGTGAGGAAGAAGGGGAAGGCCAGGAGGAGCCACGCGATCTTGGCATCTTGGCGCACCATGAGGTCAATGCCGAAGGCGAGGGCGGAAATGCAGCTCACCAGGATAAACGCGGTGAAGGCCAGGCGCACCGCGTGCGCGTAGGTGGGAATAGAGGAGGCCGCCGTGAGGGTGAAACGGTTACGCGGGGTGGATTTCACAGTGGTCATGCGCCCGAAGCCCGCGGCGAAAAGCCCGAGCGGGAGGCAGGTGAGCGCGGTGAACAGGGGACTGGCCTGCAGAGCCAGTGGCGGAATGGGCTGCCCCATGACGGCCCCGCCCGGGCTCAGGTCCACCCGCATGAACGCCGCCAGCCCGGCACCGATCGCCGCCAGCACCCCGGCCGAAACCCAGGCCGGAATCCAGACCAGCAGGGTGGAATTGCGTTTGCCGCGGCCCACCCACTGGTTGAGGAAGTAAATGATAAGACCAATAAGGAGGGTGAGGGTGAGGGCGGGAACGAAGAAACTCATATCCACAAGATTCGGCTCGGCCACCACCCGCGCGGTGCCACCCAGGGCCAGCAGTAGCGTGAGGGCCGCCCACTTCGGGGCGGTGATCACATCACCAAGATTCACCCCGCCCATATCGAGATCGCCCATGCCGCGCAGCCCGAGCCAGGCGAAGAAGAGCGTGACGAGGAAGGTGACCGCCACCGCGATCACGGGGCTCATAAGAGCCACAATCCAGGTACGGGCGCCAAAATCGCGGCGCACATCGGCCAGCAGCGGCGGTGTCATAGCTGGCATGGGCGTGGGCAGGGACATGATGACTCCTCAATTCGTGACTTCTTTTTCAGTCTAGTCGCCGCCCGTTGGAAATTCGCCGGTTTGAGGTCCCGTGGGGCGCGCGCTGAAGCCGGGCACTTTGTGCGGATGTGCACGCGGACTTTGTGCGGATGTGCACGCGGACTTTGTGCGGATGTGCACGCGGCTGCACGCGGACTTCGCGCGGCAACGCAGCCAGATAGAATTCCGCTCTTGCCAAATACGCCCAAGCTGGTTGAATAGAGGGCATGTCTGCACGTGCACAACTCAGCAAAGATCCGCGCGCCGTTGCCGGAATGTTCGACCAGGTCGCCCCGCGCTACGACCTGAGCAATGACCTGCTCAGCTTCGGGCAGGTGCGGCTGTGGCGCCGCTACGTCACCGAAGCCCTGCGCATTCGCGAGGGGATGGAGATCCTCGACCTGGCCTGCGGGACCGGAACCTCCACCGAGCACTTCGCCCGGGTGGGGGCGCGTGTGGTGGGTGCCGATTTTTCGGACGGGATGCTCGAGGTTGCGCGCCTGCGCCACCCTGACTTGCGTTTTGTGCAGGCCGATGCCTGCGATCTTCCTTTCGCGGATAATACGTTCGACGCCGTGACTATTTCCTACGGCCTGCGTAATATTCACGATCCCATGCGGGCCCTCCAAGAAATGGCCCGCGTGACGCGCCCGGGCGGGCACGTGGTGATCGCCGAATTTTCCACTCCCACCTGCGCGCCTTTCCGCACCCTCTACCACGGCTACCTGCGCCACGTGCTTCCCCGGGTCGCGGCCCTGGCCTCCTCGGATGGCCCGGCCTACGCCTATCTCATGGAATCGATTATCGACTGGCCCGATCAACGCACTCTGGCTGGCTGGCTGCACGCGGCCGGGTGGCGCGACGTTGAATACCGTAATATGTGCAACGGGATCGTTGCGCTGCACCGCGCTACCCTGCCGGCGGCGCATTGAGGCACCGGGCCGCGGGCCGGCGCACCATCGGAAAGCTAGGATTGGCTATCGTGAAAGACCTGACTGTCGAAGAGCTGCTCACCCGCGTGGGGGAGCGGCTCGGCGTCGTCGAAAAAAAGCTGGACGCGGCCACGCATTTTGGTGACCTGCGCGTGGACCCGATCACCACGTATCTTGCCGAGGCGGGCGGGAAACGGATGCGGCCGGCGCTGGCGCTGCTCTGCGGGTATCTGGGCCCGGAGCCGGAATCGGAGCGGGTCGAGCACGTGGCGGTCGCGATGGAGCTGACCCACCTGGCTTCCCTCTACCACGATGATGTTATGGACGAAGCCCCGCTGCGGCGCGGGGTTCCAGCCGCGCACCGCAGCTACGGGAATTCCGCGGCGATTATGGCCGGAGATATTCTTTTTTCGCGCGCTTCATCGATGATGGCGGATTTGGGGCCGCGGGCCGTCAAGGATTACGCGGAAACGTTCCGGCGCCTGTGCACCGGGCAGCTCCTGGAAACCGTGGGACGTACGCCCGGGGTGTCCCCGCGGGCGCACTACCTGGAGGTTCTAGCTGGGAAAACCGGCTCGCTTATTGCGGCTTCCGCGCGCGAAGGCGTGTATGCGGCGGCCGGGAGCCGGGAAGCTGAGTACGCGCACGTTGCCGCCCAGGTGCAAGAATTCGGCGAAAACGTGGGGATCGCTTTCCAGATCGCCGATGACTATATCGACGTTGTTTCCGAAGAAACCGGTAAAGAACAGGGCACGGACCTGCGCGAATCGGTGGACACCATGCCCACGATTCTGTTGCGGGAACGTGCCGCCGCGGGGATTTTGGACGACGCCGGGCTAGCGATCTTGGCGGAATTGGACCGCGGGGAGCTGGCCGGGCAGCGCCTTGATACCGTGCTTGGCGCGTTGCGGAATCATTCGGTTATGGATGAAACCCGGGCGCTTGCCGAGGAATGGGCCGGGCGCGCGGTGGCCGCCATTGCTGACCTGGAGAATGGGGCGGTGCGCGAAGCCCTCGCGGAATATGCGCGCTCGGTGGTGGCGCGCACGGTCTAGGTTGGGTGCGCACGGTCTCGATTGACAGGCACGGCCTAGGGGGCGCGCCGGCGGGGTAGCGGCGTCGTCGTACCTATGCTCGCAACCACGCACAGAAGCGCGCGAAGGTCTGTCACTAGGCTGGTGAAAAACTGAGCGTAATGAAGAACGCAAAGCTAATGGTGAAAGAGGTGCGGCGGGGCGCGCTTCTACCCCGTACAATTGCATCCGTATGCCCACGGTAAGGAGCTCGACGAAGTGGCACGCTTGATTGATCGTATCCTTCGCGCCGGCGAAGGCCGCACGCTGAAGAAGCTGAAGAACATCACCGCGCAGGTCAATGCGCTCGAAAGTGATATCTCGGCGATGAGTGATGAGGAGTTGCGCGCGCAAACCGATAGCTTCAAGGAGCGCCTGAAAGAGGGAGAAACCCTCGATGCTATCCTTCCCGAAGCTTTTGCCACGGTGCGTGAAGCGGCGGTGCGGACCATCGGTCAGCGCCCCTATGATGTGCAGGTGATGGGCGGCGCGGCCCTCCACCTGGGCAATATTGCCGAAATGAAAACCGGTGAAGGTAAAACGCTGGTGGCAACCATGCCCGCCTACCTCAACTCGCTCACCGGTGAGGGCGTGCACGTGGTCACGGTTAATGATTACCTGGCTTCCTACCAGTCCGAACTCATGGGGCGCGTCTACCGCTTCCTCGGGGTGACCACCGGGTGTATTCTCACCGGGCAAACTCCCGAACAGCGCCGCGAACAATACAATGCGGATATTACTTACGGAACCAATAATGAATTTGGTTTCGATTACCTGCGTGACAATATGGCGTGGCGGACCAGTGAGCTGGTGCAGCGCGGGCATAATTTCGTTATCGTTGACGAAGTTGATTCCATTCTTATTGACGAAGCGCGTACCCCGCTCATTATTTCCGGGCCGGCGGAAGGCGATGCGAATAAGTGGTATCGCGAATTTGCGCGCTTGGTGCTGCGTATGCGCCGGGATACCGATTACGAAGTGGATGAGAAGAAGCGCACCGTGGGTGTGCTCGAAGCGGGAATTGACAAGGTGGAAGATGCCCTGGGTATCGATAACCTCTACGAATCCCTCAATACTCCACTCATCGGCTACCTGAATAATGCAATTAAGGCCAAGGAGCTTTTCGAGCGGGACCGCGATTACGTGGTGCTCAACGGCGAAGTGCTCATCGTGGACGAACACACCGGGCGCGTGCTGCCCGGGCGGCGCTATAACGAAGGCATGCACCAGGCGATTGAAGCCAAGGAAGGTGTGGAGATCAAGGCGGAGAACCAGACTCTGGCCACGATCACCCTCCAGAACTACTTCCGCTTGTACAACAAGCTCTCCGGCATGACGGGTACGGCGGAAACCGAAGCTGAGGAATTTGCCTCGACGTATAAGCTCGGCGTCGTTCCCATCCCCACGAATAAGCCGATGATCCGCAAGGACGAACAGGATCTTATTTATCCCACCCGCGCCGCCAAGCTGCGCGCGGTTGTGGAAGATATTGTGGAGCGCCACGAAAAGGGCCAGCCGGTGCTGGTGGGTACCGCCTCGGTGGAAGCTTCCGAAGAGCTCTCCGATTTGCTCGCACGTGAAGGCATCGAGCATCAGGTTCTCAACGCGAAGCAGCACGAGCGGGAAGCGCGCGTGGTTGCGGAGGCCGGGCGTAAGGGCGCGGTTACGGTGGCCACCAATATGGCCGGCCGCGGTACTGACATTATGCTGGGCGGCAACCCCGAACATCGCGCGGTGGATGCGCTGGCGGCACGCGGCCTGGACCCGGAAGAAACCCCGGAAGAATACGAAGCGGCCTGGCCCGAAGAGCTGGCGCGCCAGCAGGAAGCCGTCAAGGCCGAACACGAAGAAGTGGCCGAATTGGGCGGTCTGTACGTGCTCGGTTCGGAGCGCCACGAATCCCGGCGTATCGATAACCAGCTGCGCGGGCGTAGCGGCCGCCAGGGTGACCCGGGCGAATCCCGCTTCTACCTCTCGCTGGAAGATGACCTGCTGCGCCTATGGGGCCAGGGCATGGCCGGGCGGATGCTCAGCTACGCCATGGACGACGATGCTCCGATCGAAACCAAGCAGATGTCGAAGAACGTTTCGCGGGCGCAAACCGAAAATGAGGCGCGGAACGCGGAAATGCGGAAGAACGTCCTCAAGTACGACGACGTGATGAACGACCAGCGTACCGTGGTGTACACCGAGCGGCGTTCCATCCTCGAGGGCGAAAATATGGAGTCCATGGTGCAGGGCTTCCTCGACTTCGTGGTGGATGACGTGGTCAGCGCCCACACCGCCGATGATAATGAGGAAGCGTGGGATCTTTCCGCACTGTGGACGGACCTCAAGGGCTACTACACTCCCGGATTCACCGCGGAGGAATACCTTGATGAGATTGGCGGGCCCTCCCAGCTGGATCGCACCGCGCTCAAGCGCGAACTCACCGATGATATTCACGCCCATTACGAGGAGCGCGAAGCGGAAGTCGGCGAGGAAAATATGCGCGAACTGGAACGCCAGATCGTGCTGTCCGTGCTGGACCGCAAGTGGCGCGAGCACCTCTACGAAATGGATTACCTCAAGGAAGGTATTGGCTTGCGCGCCATGGCGCAGCGCGATCCGCTCGTCGAATACAAGGACGAGGGCTACCGCATGTTCCAGGCGATGAACGACAATATCATGTCGGAAACCGTCCGGTACCTCTTCAAGTTCGAGCTTCCTTCCGAACGTGCGGCGCGCCTGGAGGCTGAAGCTCAGGCGACCGGCCCGGTGACCGTGGCGGGGAATACCGCGGCGGGTATGGCCGGCCCCGGAGTGGCGATTCGCACCAGCGGTGCGGGCAGTGCCGAGCAGGTGTCCGCTTCCCAGCAGGCGCTGCGTGCCGCCCAGGAACAGCAGCGTCAGTTGCTGGAGGAAAAGCAACGCCAGGTGCAAGCGGAACAGCAGCGGGCTTTGCAGGCCGCGGTGGGTGAAGGCGCCGAGGGGGCCTCGGGCCAGCGCGTGACCGCGGAATCCCTGGGGATTAAGCAGCCGAAGCGCCAGCAGAATGTTTCGTATTCCTCGGCGGCGAAGGACGGTTCCGGGGAAACGGAAACCACCGGTGCGCGGGGCGGTTCGCGCGGGGGCCGGGGCAGTGCGGGTGGTGCTGGCGGTTCTGGTGGTGGTAACCGGGCGCAGCGCCGGGCCGCGGCCAAGCAGAACAAGAAGCGGCGGCGGTAGGCCTTAGATATATGAGCGTCGGCCGGTCACGTGCGTGATAGTTGCGTGACCGGCCGGCGCTTGTTTTTATTTCGGATGCGTTGCGGCCTAATAGCCCTGCGTGCGCGTTTCGGGATAGTTTTTGTTACCCTTGGGGCCCGTTCACCCAATTTCCAAGGCGACGACGATCCAGCGCCCCGCGAGGAATTCCATGCGCATGGCAACCGCATGGGTTCGCTCGCCCGAATATACGCAGGCGATGACCTCGGCCACGCGCGGGCGTGGATGCGTTATTTTGAGCGTGGAAATCCGCAGGTTTCCCAGCCAGGGTGCTTTCCCTTTAATACGCATAGCCAGGCCGGCCCGGCGCACGAGCGCGGCAAATACCTCCGGGCTGAGATGCGGGCGCACATATCCGGGTGCGCGGTGGCCCAGCAGTACCTCAATGGAGTAGATAATAATTCCGGCGGCGAAACGATGCGGTGGCCGGATCTCGGGCGGGAGTGGATCATCCAGGGTAGCCATCTCCTCACGCCACATATCACGGTAGGGCGCGGCGGATAGCGCGAGCCGGTTCCATTGGTGGAGTTTGGATTCGGTCGGTATGGCTGTGTAGGTATCGGTGCTGTTCTCAGCATTGATGGCGTGGAAGTCACCGGCGGGGTCAACACCATCAGTGAGGTAAACATCATCGATCAGCTCAAAGGCATCGATGGGATCCACGCCTTGGGCGGGTTCCATGCCGTTTGTGAACTCCACGCTGTTTGTGGATTCCGTGCCGTTTGCGGGGGCCGTGTCGTTTGTGGGGTCCGCGTCGGTGCCGGGGCGCTCGCCAATCAGAGCATCGGGTAGCTCCGCGGGCTCACCCGCGAGCTCGCCTGCGGACTCGGCTACGAGCCCACGCGCGGGCGGCGCGTTTTCCGCCACGCAGGTATCTTCCTCGTGGGGTGCCGGCGGGAAGGGAGGGTGGCGGGTGACCGCGCGATATTGGGTGATTTCCGCGAGTTGAACCTGATCCAGAGTGGACACAATTTCATCCATATCCGGCTGCGCAAATACGGGAGGTGGTGCAGGTGGGAGCCGAGAAACCCGAATCATCTCCGGCTCCTCCGCCCCGAGATGGGAACACGAACCCGGCTGGCCCTCCGCGGTGACTTCTTCGGGAGGAGGCAGATCCTGACCCGCAGCGTTGGTTATGGGCTGCGGTTCGGGGTGAGCGGGCGTCGTCGTTTCAGTAGCACCGGGGGTATTTTCGGTATGCGGAGCAGTGGACATGGGATCTCCTTGAGATGCGTGGGGGTAGGGGAACGAGCCTCGATGGCCGAGGCAGGACTGAATATGGGTGGTGGGAGCAGATGCGTGACTCTTACTCCCGCGCTGGCGGAAGAATAAAGTGTTCGCCGGGATAAATGAGGTCGCTATCCTCGATGGTGTTGGCCGCGGCGATGGCGTGGGTATAGCCGAGAATATCCGCATCGCTCGCTCCGGCCCCGAGGTGTGTATCGGCAATATCCCAAAGGGTGTCCCCGAGCTGGACAATATAAATCGGGGGAGGCGCTGCCCACGGCAGCTCCGCGGGCTGCGGATCCGAGTTGAGGAGCGGGGCAGTCAGCTGCGAAATCTCGGTCGGGGAAAGGGCGGGTGTACTGCGCGCGGTGGGGCGTAACGATTCGGCGGGAGCGCTACCCGGGTCACTTGGCTGAGCTGCCAGAGAGGGCTGAGCAGGTTCGGCCGGTTCAGCCGAAGGCGATGCCGCAGGTAGCGCCGGCGGGTGCAAATAGTAGCCACCCGCGTCGTCTCGATACGAGACATCACCGAGCAAGTCATCGGGATTCGCGCGGAACGACCCGGTGGGATCGGGACTGGGCTGGGAAGGCGAGGTGAGAAGAGCGGAATAGTCACCGCCCCAGCCAATATCGACGCCGCTGCCAGAGTTCGGCTCCGCGGCCCATGCCCCGGGCATGGCCACCAGCGTAGTGGCGAGAGTGCTGGTGAGAGCCGTGCGGAAATGGCGCCCGCCGATGCGACGGGCGAGGCGGGTGACGGCGTCGTCCTTCCCGCGCGCGAAGCGTGCAACCGCGCAATAGCAGAGGGTGAGCCGCGCGCATGCCAAGCACGCGACGATGCATACGCCCACGGTGAGAGTCCCGGTGAGCTGGGCGACGCTCCCGGGCGGAGCATGCAAGCGGGCGGTCGCGACCGCGAAAAATGCGGACGCGAGCCCTGCGAGCGCCGATAACAGCGCTTTGATCGTTGCCGACATCGTGAACCTCTTCAGTGGGGTTACCGGTCAGGATCGAAAACCTCGTGCTCTGCTCGTGATGAAGAGCGGGTGGCACGCGGTTCTCACCGTGGTGGTATGACTAAATGTCCCGTGTGGCTCAACTATTAATCAGCCGGGTACACCCGGCCTCATCCCCCTGTGGATAACTCATATAAGAAACGGCAGGGAATGCCCTGGATATCCACAAGCTGTGGATGAGGACTTGGCGAGTTGCGCGCTAGCTGCCACACTGACTCCACGGCGCGAGCGGGCGTGAGCGGAGGCCAAAGTGGTGGTTATTTCTGGTCGTTTCCGGTCACTTCGCATCGCTCCCGGTCGCGAGTTTTCGCGGTCACATGCGTTCGAGTGTGGTCAAGTTCGCTCACATGCGGTCAATCGAAAGGGGAAGCGGATGCGTGAGAAAACGTGGACGCGGTGGAAAGATCCGCGTCTGGCAGGTGGGGTGGCGTTGATTGCTGCCGGCGCGCTCGCGGGCGGGTATGCGCTGCGCGGCCCGGTGACCGTGCCCGTCTATCGGGCAACCGAGGCGGTGGTGCCCGGCACCTCGCTGGATGAGGCGAGTCTGGCCGTGGTGGAAGTACCGGCCGGGCTGGCCGACGCCTATATACCGGCAGGCCAGGCCGGTACGGTTGGGCGCACGATTTACCCGGGTGAGCTGGTCGAAAAGTCGGCGTTGCGCATGTCGGGCGAGCGGGTCGTTACGATGCTGCCGCTCAGCGGTGCGCTTCCCACTGCTCTGGCGCGCGGGGCACCGGCGCAATTGTGGGCGCTTCCCGCCGCGGGCGGCACCGGCGAAAAAGCTCCCGCCCGGCTGATTTCCCGGGAGGTTATCTTCGCGGGAACGGCTAGCGATACGCATTTCGCGGGCGCGGCGGCGATGGAAGTTCATATCCCGCGCGCCGAGCTCGGAGCTGCGCTTGAGGAGCTCGCGGCGGGTGCGTCATTCACGCTGGTAGGTGAGGTGCAGTGAGGTCGAATCCTGAGCGCCGGAAGCATGGCAATGTCTCGAAGCACACGAATCCTGCTGAGCGTCCCCATCCTGACCCCGGTTTCTTGGTGGCCATCTGGGGGAGCGCGGGCGCCCCGGGGCGTTCCACTCTGGCACGCGATCTTGCCTGGGTGTTGAGCGAGCGGCATGCGGTGCTGCTGGTGGACGCGGATACCCGCAACCCGTCCTTGGCGCAGCTCGTGGACCTGGGCGAGGAGCCAGCCGGGCTCATCGGAGTGGCCCGCGCCCTGCATGCTGGCGACGCGCTAGAGACGCAGCTTCCGCGTTACGTGCGGGAACTGCGCACCGGCCCGCGTGGCACTTTACATTTCCTCCCCGGCCTCAATCGCGCTGGCCGCTGGCATGAGCTGATTGGACCCGGTATTGGCGATCTGTGGGATAAGCTCCGACCTTTCGCGCAGGTCACCATCGTTGATTGCGCCGCGGAACTTCCCACTTTTCTCGACGAGGCCAGCGCTCAGGCAGGCGGATTCCTCACTTTGAATCAGCACGATTGGCGCAATCAGCTAGGCCAGCGAGCCCGGAGTAGCGCGGGATGTATCGGGGCGAGCGGGGAGCGTGATAGCTTGACGCTCAGTGCGCTTCTTTCCGCGGATCTCGTGGTGGTGGCCTGCCGCGCCGGACCGGTGGGTTTGCGCCGCGGAGTGGAGGCGTGGTGGCGGGCCCGGGCGCTGGCCCGCGCGGCTTTGCCGGTGGTCACCCGCGCGGGTCTGGAGGATCGCGTTACTTTCGCCTCGCTTCTCGGGGAGAGTGAGATACCCGCCGTGATAGGGGTGGGCGACGACGAAGCTCGCTACGCACGGGCCGAACGAGCCGGCACCAGCGTGGTGGCTGTAGCCCCTCGCAGTAGGGTGAGTCGGGATGTGCGGCGGCTGGCGCGTGCCGTTCTGGACTATCGGGGTGTGGGGCGGTGAGTAGACTGGGCGCATGAGAATTTATCTTCCGGCTACTCCTGCCGATGTTGCGATGTCCGTGCTTTCCGGGCGTGTGGTGCACGCGGCAACGGAGGCCCTGGCGCGTGAAGTGAATGATGAAGATCGTGACTATCTCGAGGCGATTGCTTTCAACGCGGCCGCGGATGATTCTTTGTGTGCCGTTTCGGCGATGTTCGCCGGGAAGGCCGATCCTCAGTTCGGGGTAGTGCTCCCGGAGCGGGGCGGGCTGCGCCCGCGCCGAGTTGTGATTGCCGCTGAGGTAGCACCCGAGAAATGCCGGGATCTTGCCAACCCGGAGGAGTATTTACCCACGGCCCTTGAGCTTTCTGATGAGCTCTCCTGGGCTGAGGTGGTGTCTATCCACGTGGACGGGCCGGAGATGGAACCCTACGTGCTGGCAGGGCCTGATGACGAGGCCGCTTTCAAGGTACTCGCCGAGGAGGACTTGCTCTGGTACGACGTTTCCGAACGCCTTGATCTAGCCCTCGAACTGGGTGCAGCGGCAAGCGTTTAAGGCGCCGACATGGTTATGTGGTCTGGATGTGCATGCTGATCGGATGATGCTGCATGTATAGCCGCTTGTTATGAAAACCGCGCGAATAGTTCTCTCATATCTATGAGACTTATTCTCTCAAAGAGGCTATGTGCAAATTGAATAATGATTCACGAGTCCATGTGCAGGCGGGTGGTTATGTTCCACACACTTTGTGGAAAATAAGTTACATAAAGACTGCAAGATGGGCGGAAAGTCCCCTATCAATTGGGGGGGCGTCCAATAAAGCCCCAGGTCAAAGCGGTATATGCATATTTGATGAGGTATTGCTAAATATCAAAGGGGATATTCATGGTTGTGTTACGATTTTGAATGTTTAGGCGATACGGTGCGTTACTGATTATGTTTTGGTGATACTTGGGTGTATCACTTTCATAATTTTCACATATGTGACGGCGTCCGGCTCCTAAATATCCGTATATCTAACCAATGGAGAAAAGATGTCTCACTACACGGGGTCGCTTAATTCGGCACCCGGCATTTTCGCTCCGGCTGGCAATCGAGCGGGGGGGGGGGTATCTCTTCGTAAGAAGCTGTGGGCGGGCCTTACTGCTGCAGCTTTGTGTTTGAGTCTCACCCCGACGTTTAGCGCTCCTTCTGCACAAGCCTATGAGCTACAGCGGTCAGACGGTAATCTCGGTGAAATTAAAGGCTCGGTATATGGCCGAGTTTTCCACGACCGAGGCGGCAGTATCGCTAGTTTTGACAGTAATGATGAGGGCCTGGCTGGCGTCAAAGTGTATGCCCAGTGGGTTGATTTTAAAAACAAAAAGCTGAAGGGTGCTGTCTCGCCGGTCTATTGGACCGAAACTAAAGCCGATGGCAAGTACTCGATCAAGCTCCCTAATTGGACGGACGCACTAGGTATCGAGCATAAGTGGAAAGCTCAGGCAGGGCAAGGCTTGCGTATTTGGTCCGATAACCCCGATAAAACCAAGTACGTCAATTCATTTGTCGAAGCCGACGGCGTATTTGTTAGTAACGGGATGGTGCAGCGTTATGTAGGTACGTGGAATGCATGGCCACAGTCCGCTGCGGAGAACTTCAATATTTCATATCAGGAGCGCCCGCAAATTAGCGAGATGTTCCCGGATGAGAGCACTTGGAAGGAAACCACCAACCAAGAAAACGGTGGCTGGGTTTCGGGTCGTGTTTTCTATGACCAGAGGAATGTGTTTGGTGCACCCAAGGCGGTGCGCATGTTCCAAGACAGCTTTGGTGATGTTGCAGTACCTGGCGTTAAAGTAGTCGGCGCATACGTTCAAGACGGAGTGGCGAAACTCTTCGACGAATGGAAGAAGAACCACAACGGCTATACTCGCGAGCAGTTTAAAGCTGCGCAGCGTGAAATTATGGCGAAGTATGAGCAGGAGACCGGGAAGAGCGCTATCGCCGAGACTTCCTACGCGGTCACGGATGCCAAGGGTAATTATCACATCCAGTTCCAGGGCCTGTGGGGTGACTCTTACAGCTACAAGGGAATTGTGAATGCTGGGCAACACGGCGATCCGGTTCCCGAAGGTGCGAGCGCTTCGTGGCTCAAGGGTAACCTCAAGTCGCGACACGTTAACGTCGAATATATGTACGTTGCTCCCGTTCTTCCTGATGGAGTAGGGGGCGCCCTTGATAACTTCCCGGATAACTTGTATCAATACGGCGCCCAGGTTGTTGACTATGCGACCGACGGCGCTATGAGCAATATTAGGGATCAGGATTTTGCCCTTCGTATGGAGGATCGTGATTTCCAGGTTTTGGAGTACAACCAGACCACTAAGCCTGCGGCTCCTGGCGTGACGGTCGAAACGAAGGCTACTGGTTTTGTTCCCTCGAGCGGTCACGAAATTGTGTGGACGGATTCCGAGGGTAACGAGGTGCATAAGTGCATCTCCACATCTTCAAACCTGGGAGTTGTGAACTCGTGTCCTCTGACCGTTCCGGCTGATCTCGATCATGACGAAATCTACACGGCAACAATCTATCCCGAGGGCTCGCGCGATACTGCGCTAGCCAAGGACGCATTTGCCGCCAAGCCCACTCCGGAGTACAAGCACACCTCGGTTGACCTCGACACGACCGAGACTGTTGCTTCGCCGCTTCACAAGGAAAACGGAACCAAGCCGCGAGATGCCAAGTATGCTCCGCTTGATGACAACACGAAGATTCCGGCGGAACTGCTTGCTGATGTCGACCAGGCCAAGGTGAAGGTTGGCCAGCAGCCCTGGGCGACGGTTAATGAGGATGGGACAATTTCCCTTGCTCCGACCGCTGGAAATGCTGAAGTTGGCGAATACCTCATCCCGGTCAAGATGACTACCCCGACGGGTGAAAAGATTCTTCTTGCTCCGATTACGGTGCGTGATCCGAATTCCGATGGTGATAACGACGGCACTCCGGACCTGAAGGATCAGTGTCCTGCTGTTGCTGGGCCGGCTTCTAATAATGGTTGCCCTGCGTGGGGTGATGGTGATGGTAAGCCCGGCGCTGAAGTGACGCTGGAGAAGGACCCTGCTAATGGCAAGGTTCCGGATACTGCATCATGCGAGGCGACTGGTGGTGCCACCTGCGCCATTGGCCCCGATGGCAACGTCGTCGTCAAGATCCCTGGTGACGCCAAGGATAAGGACGAGATTACTGTCACGATCAAGGATGGTGACAAGATCTTCGACACCTCCAAGGTGACCGTCAAGGATCCGGATACCGATGGCGATACTGTCCCGGATTCTTTGGATAAGTGCCCGGATGTTGCTGGGCCGGCTTCTAATAATGGTTGCCCTGCGTGGAGTGATGGTGATGGTAAGCCTGGCGCGGATGTGACCTTGGAGAAGGATCCGGCTAACGGCGATATCCCGAACACCGCTACTTGTGAAGCCGGTAATGGTGCTAGCTGCACCATTGGCCCGGATGGCAACGTCGTCGTCAAGATTCCGGAAGACGCTGCCCCCGGTACTGAGATTCCGGTGACCATTAAGGATGGTGACACGACCCTGGACACCTCCAAGGTGACCGTTATTCCCGCGAACAACCCGATCTGGAATGACACGACCACCGAGCCGTCCGCACCGGTTAAGCTGCCTAATGAGGGTGGCCCCGTCCCGGCAGGCTCCACGGTTGAGGTGACCGGGCCGGGTACCGCAACCCTGAACGAAGACGGCTCGATCACCGTCACTCCGAACGCGAACGCCAAGGATAAGGACCAGATCGTCGTCAAGGTCAAGGACCCGAACGGTAAGGATCTTGACTCCGCTACCGTGACCATTGCTGACCCCGACACCGACGGCGACAATGTCCCCGATGGCAAGGATCAGTGCCCGACCATCGCTGGGCCGGCTTCCAATAACGGTTGCCCGGCGTGGGGTGATGGTGATGGTAAGCCCGGCACTGATGTGACGCTGGAGAAGGATCCGGCTAATGGTCCGATCCCGTCCTCGGCCACCTGCGAAGCAACCGGTGGTGCCACCTGCACTATTGGCGGGGATGGCAACGTCGTCGTCAAGATTCCTGGGGATGCTAAGGATAAGGACGAGATCACCGTGACCATCAAGGATGGTGACAAGGTCCTCGACACCTCCAAGGTGACCGTCACCGATCCGGATACCGATGGCGATACCGTCCCGGATGCGCTTGATCAGTGCCCGGATATTGCCGGTCCGGCTTCCAATAACGGTTGCCCTGCGTGGGGTGATGGTGATGGTAAGCCCGGCACTGATGTGACGCTGGAGAAGGATCCTGCTAATGGTCCGATTCCGTCCTCGGCCACATGCGAAGCAACCGGTGGTGCCACCTGCACTATTGGCGGGGATGGCAACGTCGTCGTCAAGGTTCCTGGTGACGCGACCCCTGGCACTGAAATCACAGTAACCATTAAGGACGGCGATAAGACACTCGATACCTCCAAGGTGACGGTTACCGAGCCGGACAAGCCTGTGTGGAACGACGGAAACAGTAAGCCGGGTGTTCCAGTGGACCTTCCTAATACCGGCGGGCCGGTACCCGACGGCACAACGGTGGAAGTGAACGGTCCGGGTACCGCGACCCTCAATCCCGATGGTTCAATCACGGTTACCCCGAATCCGGATGCTAAGGACAAGGACGAAGTTGTCGTCACGGTCAAGGATCGCGATGGCAAGGAACTCGATACCGTAACCGTGACGGTCAATGATCCTGATACTGACGGCGATGGCCTGACCGATTCCGAAGAAGAAAAGATCGGAACCGATCCGAATAACCCGGATACCGACGGCGATGGCATCAATGACGGTGACGAAGTCAATGGCACCAAGAACCCGTTCCAGGACGACAAGTCTGATCCGGACGGTAAGCCTGGTAATACTGACCCGCTCAACCCTGACTCGGATGGCGATGGTGTGAATGACGGTGACGAAGTGACCGGTAAGCACAACAATGGCAATCCGACTAACCCGAACAAGGCCGACTCTGATGGTGACGGCGTGACGGATGGGGATGAGAAGAAGGACGGCACCGATCCGAATAACCCGGACACCGACGGTGACGGCGTGAATGACGGTGACGAGAAGAAGGACGGAACTGACCCGAAGAACCCGGACACCGACGGCGATGGCATCAACGACGGGGACGAGAAGAAGGACGGGACCGATCCGAAGAACCCGGACACCGACGGCGACGGTGTGACTGACGGTCGTGAAAAGGACCTGGGCACCGACCCGAAGAATTCTGATACTGATGGTGACGGCCTGACCGATGGTGAGGAAGCCGGCACGGACATTGACGAGAACGGTAAGCCCGCTCGTAATGAGGATGGCACCCCGAAGGTCGATGATTCCAAGGCCACCAAGACCGACCCGAAGAACCCGGATACCGATGGTGACGGTATCAACGACGGCGACGAAGTCAACGGCACCAAGAACCCGTTCAAGGATGACAAGTTCAATAAGGACGGTAAGCCTGGTAATACTGATCCGCTCAACCCTGACACTGATGGTGACGGGGTGAACGACGGTGACGAAGTGACCGGTAAGAATAACGGTGGCAAGCCGACCAACCCGAATAAGGCCGATACCGATGGCGATGGCGTGACCGACGCTGACGAAATCAAGGACGGCACGGACCCGAACAATGCTGACACCGATGGTGACGGCGTGACGGACGGGGACGAAAAGAAGGACGGCACTGATCCGAAGAACCCGGATACTGACGGTGATGGTGTGACTGATGGTCGTGAAAAGGACCTGGGCACCGATCCGAAGAACCCGGATACTGACGGTGATGGCCTGACCGACGGCGAGGAAGTTGGCACGGATATCGACGAGAACGGTAAGCCTGCTCGTAATGAGGATGGCACCCCGAAGGTTGATGACTCCAAGGCCACCAAGACCGACCCGAAGAACCCCGATACTGACGGTGATGGACTCACTGATGGTGAGGAAAAGAAGATCGGTACTGACCCATTGAACCCGGATACCGATGGTGACGGGCTCACCGATGGGGACGAGGTGAACGGCACTAAGAACCCGTTCCAGGACGATAAGTTCAATAAGGGCGGTAAGCCTGGTAACACCGACCCGCTCAACCCTGACACCGACGGTGACGGTCTCACCGATGGTGACGAAGTCACCGGCAAGAACAACGGTGGCAAACCGACCAACCCGAACAAGGCCGATACCGATGGCGACGGCGTCAATGATGGCGACGAAATCAACAACGGTACCGACCCGAATAAGGGCGACACCGATGGTGATGGCCTGACCGATGGTGAAGAAAAGGTGATCGGCACTGACCCGAAGAACCCGGACACCGACGGTGACGGCATCAACGACGGTGACGAGGTTAATGGCACCAAGAACCCGTTCAAGGACGATAAGTTCAATAAGGACGGTAAGCCTGGTAACACTGACCCGCTCAACCCGGATACCGATGGTGACGGGCTGACCGATGGTGACGAGGTAACCGGCGCGAAGAACGGTGGCAAGCCGACTAACCCGAATAAGGCCGATACCGATGGTGACGGTATCAACGACGGTGACGAAATTAAGAACGGCACCGACCCGTTGAACCCGAACGATCCGGGCAAGCCTGCACCGAAGACCAAGAAGGTCAAGAAGACTCTTCAGGTCACTGGTGCAACGAGCGTGGGTCTTGCTGGTACGGCGGCATTCTTGCTGCTTGCTGGCGGGCTCGTGGTGACGCGGCGCCGCAAGGCATAAGTGCTGAACTGATCGCGTAACGCAAGAGAGGGGCTGGCAGACGAACCTTCACAAGGACAGTCTGCCAGCCCCTCATCCATGTAGAAATACATTCAATCCACGGCTCTAAACGGTGGATTTACCCAGAAAACTTAGGCAGTCACGCGGATATGCGAGGTGCCGTCGTCCCGCGGGATAACTGAGATGCGTTCGCTAATCATCTGTTTCATTTCCGAGACGTGGGAGACAACACCTACGGTGCGCCCGTTTTTCCCGAGACCATGCAGCACTCCCATGACCTGATCAAGCGCTCCATCCGACAGCGAGCCGAAGCCTTCGTCAATGAGGAGGGTATCGAGGTGAATCCCTCCATTTTCCGCGCGCACTACTTCCGCTAAAGCGAGTGCCAGGGAGATAGATACATAGAATGTTTCCCCACCCGAGAGCGTGCGAACGGAACGTTGGACCGGTTCGGGACCGGCGTGGTCGATAACAGCCAAGCCGAGGCCAGTTTTCGACTGGTGACTGCCCTTCTCCTTTTCGTCTGTCCGGATGAGTTCAAAACGCCCGAGGGAAATATCCGCGAGCTGCTCATTAGCAACATCAACAACCTGCTCGAAACGGTGTTGCAGCACGAAGGTTTCCAAGGGAACCTTCGTTACCGATTCGGGGCCCGCGGTAGCCAGGGAAGCTAAACGCACAACCGCTCCGGAATGCTCACGAACTTCCCGCCATGCCTGGAGATCCCGCTGTGCGGTGCGCAAGCGTTCCCCGCCGGAGCGGGCCTGGTTCTCCGCCCTCGTAGCCTGCGCCCGTGCTTCTTGAGCGGCGTGGCGTGCCAGCGCGCTGGCTTCCTCCGCCCTCGCGACATCAGCCTGAGCATCTTCGGGAAGTTCCGCGAGTTCCGGTTCTGCAAGTTCGCGCTTCACATCGCGGCATTCCTCATCAAAAGCAGTGATGGAATCCTGGAGCTGTGCCTCTTCCACTTTGCTGAGCACGGCAGCATCCACTGCCTGGGCATCCGCGAACTCAGTGCCGGCCAGCGCTGCCGCGAGCTCTTCACCGCGAGCCTGTTCATCTTCGCGCGCAGCGAGCACCCCACTCGCGGCGGTGTTCCAGGCATCCTGGGCTTCGCGTAGTTCATCAAGAGCCGTGCGGCGCGCTGCGATAGAAGAAAAGCCGGCGTACTCCGCACTGAGGCGGGTGAGCTGGGTACTGATCTCACGTGCAAGAGAGGTGTTTTCAGCCTCTAATTGCGCCACTTCGGTGCGCAATTGTTCCAGGGCGGTTTCCCGCGTGCGGGCTTTCTCGGCAAGTTGCGCGAGCCGCTTCTCCAAGTTTGTTACGCGCAAAGCTGCCTGCTGTGCCGCACTCAAATCAGCGCGGGCAGCAGCTAATTCCGTACTGGCCGCTTCCGTGGTGGCATCCCCGGCCACGGCCCGTTGCTCAACAAGCTGGGCTTTTATTTTCTCCACATGAGCTAGGCAGGTGCTGTAGTGCTCGCGGGCGGTGCTGGCAGCCGCCTGGGCGGCCTTCACCTGCGCCGCAGTGGCACGCACAGCTTCCGGCGGGGCGGGCGCCGGGTGGGTACAGGATCCGCACACCGGGCAGGGCTCATTTTCACGTAGCTGCCCTGCTAATTCACCCGCGGTGGACTGCACCCACGCATCGGTGATTTTCCTGGCGGAGCTTTCCTTTTCCTGAACCTGGGCAAGAGCATCTGCAAGCTTGGCACGGGCTTCTGCTTCCGCGTTTTCACTGGTGGCTACCCGATCCAATACCTCAAGGAGCTCCGTGGCGCTGCGCACCCGCTGCCCGGCAGCAGCCTCACCGCTGGCGGTGGCGCGGGCAGTATCGAGCTTGCCCTCCACTTCCTCGCGTTCAGTGGCCGCGGTAGTGGCTTCCTCACGCAGCTCTTCCACCGCGCTCTGGCGCTCGGCGAGCTGTTCGGTGGCGCGGGCAGCTTCCTGTTGTTTGCGCTCGACTTCCTGTTCTGAGCGCTCCAATTCGGTCAAGCGCCCGCTAGCTTCGCTCAGCTCGGTGACCAGACGGCGCCCGGATTCCACCCCGGCAGGGCTGAGATCAGTAACGGGACCGTGTTTGCCTCCGGTGCCCGTGCCGAATTCTGCAAAAACAGCCACGAGGTGGGCTTGGGCTTCTGTGCAGGCGCCGGCACAGTCGCGGCTCTCTTGGCGAGCCCGGTCAAGGGCATGTACATGTGGCAGGAGTGGGGCTGCGGCGCGGTGGGCCGCGAGGCGTGCACGATCCACGGCGATCACGGCTTCGCGTTCCTGGAGCTGGCCGGTCCGGGCGTGCAGAACCCGGCGGCGTTCAATGCGGGCAGCCAAAGCGCGTTGCGCGTTTTCGGCTTCGCGAGCCAGCTCTAATGCGGCCTCGGCTTTTTCAGCTTGGGCGAGTGCATCGCTAGCACACCCAACGGTGGTAGCGAGCGCCTGCTCCAGGCCAGTAACAACCGCTTCGCCTTCAGCTGGTAGATCCACGCCTTGAGCGGCGGCGGTGAGGGACTCACTTTCCTCAGGGGGGAGCTCCAAGGCTGTTGCGGTGTTCGATACGGCCCGCACGAAGGTTTCCTGAGCGTTTGCGATAGCTCCGCGTGCCGTGCGGGCGTGATCCGTGAGCCACTGGGTGACCGAACCAAAAACCCGGGTATCGAAAATCTGGGTGAGCAGCTTGGTGCGCTCCTGGCTTTCCAGCCGCAGAAATTCAGCAAACTTTCCTTGCGGAAGCACGATAGTTTGCAAGAACTGTTCCGCATTGAGGCCGAGGAGGTTGCTGATATACACCCCGACATCGCGGGCTTTGGTAGCAATCGGGGTACCGCCATCTATATCTCCGAGGTCCACCGCAGTTTCGGAAAGCTTCCATAATTTTGCGGTAGCAGCGGTGGGGGAGGAATTGCCCGGTTTGGTGAAGCTAGGGGTGCGACGCACCCGGAATGTGCCCGCTTCGATGGTGAAAATAACGTCCGCGTAGCTGATGGTGGAGGGATCAACATACGTGGAGCGCAGGCGCTCGGTTGAGCTTTCTTTCCCGCCCGCGACCGTACCGAAAAGCCCGAAAACGACGGCGTCAATAATGGTTGATTTGCCAGCTCCGGTGGGCCCTTCCACCAGGAAAAGCCCGGAAGCTCCCAGGGCGTCAAAATCAATAACTTCCCGCCCCGCGAAGGAGCCGATACCTTGAAGTTCTAAGCGGCGCAGCTGCATGAGTCCCTACTCCTTCTCCCCGGTGCGGACGGCTTCCCATGCCGCCACCATGACCTGGTTTTCTTCTTCCGTGAGATCCCGGTGCCCACTTTCCGTCATGAATTGGCGTAGCACGCTCAGGGAATCAAGGCGGCGAGTATCCGCTGTGCTGTGGCGGGTGGCGGCCGGATCCACCACGTGGCGAATTTCCAAAGCGTGCGGGAAAGCGGCCCGCACCCGGGTGGTGAGATCCGCCGGGCGGGCCGGATCGGTTACCAGAATACGCGCGAATTTATCCCGATCGTCACGGTGTGCGGGGCTGAGTACCTCGGCTAGCGGTGCTTCGATGGTGACGATGGGGCGCCATACCGGAGCCGGAATGAGTTCTTCTTCCACCAGGGTCCCGCCTTCAAAGGTGAGAAGAACAGAAGATTTGGGCCGGGTTTCCGAGAAAGAAAAAGCGATAGGCGAACCCGAGTACCGCATAGGCGGCAGCCTGCTAGCTTCAGAAGTACCCGGTTCTGGCGCACCGCCCACCCGCTGTGGGGAATGCAGGTGGCCCAGTGCCACGTAGCTCAGGCCCGCCGTGGCGCTTGCCCCTGCGCTTCCCAGGGCGAAAAGCGCGGCGGGAACAACTTCCACCCCGCCCACCGAAATATCGCGTTCGGATTCGCTGGCCGCCCCGCCGGCAACGAAAGCGTGTGCCATAGCGATACGTGCCACCGGCTTGCCAGCGTGCGGGCCGTGCTGAATATCTGCGGCAATACGCTCCAAAGCTGCGTGCATGACCGCGGTGTGCGAGCGTTCCAACAGCTCTGCGCCATCGTTGCGATCAACGTGATCAGCGTGATCAACGTGATGAACATGATCGACACGATCCGCATTATCCGCACCTTCCAAGTGATCCGCGCCAGCGTGACCAGCATGAGCAGCATCGCCTGCCAGGCGGCGGCGTTCCACATCGGGATCCAAATAGGGAATGGGGTAAACCAGTGCGCCAAGATTACCGGCGCGATCACGCACTTCTACCGGCTGGGCGCAGCGCAGCGGATCGGTGCGAATGACGATATGCTCCTGGAAAAGCTCCGCCCCGAATCCTAGGCGCTGCGGGGAATCATGGTTCCCGGAAATCAAAATGACCGTGGTGAGTTGCGCGAGTCGGCGCAGGGTGCGCGAAAAAAGCTCAACCATGGGAGCGGGTGGGACGCTGCGATCATAGACATCCCCGCTAATCAGAAGGGCATCTACACCGCGTTCCCGCACGGTATCCACCACGTGATCCACCCACATTTCAAAGGCCGGCGTGAGATCCGCCCGGTGCAGGGTGCGCCCGAGGTGCCAATCGGAGGTGTGCAAGATCTTCATGGCTTCAGCCTACTGTGGGGCTACGACAAAAATTTTGGCCCGATGGAGTTCCTGCCCGCGGAACGCACTGCCCCGCGAACGCACTGCCCCGCGAATGTCCGGCGCTCCGCACCCCGCTTTAGGCTTCCGCCTGGCCTCCGTTGACCGGGTCCTTATCCGACCACGGGAAGGCAATCCATGCGTCGGTATGCAAATAGGCGTAATCGGGTTTGAGCACCGAGCGTGACTTTTCGTAGAGGACCGCCACGCGAATCTCGGTGGCGTACTCTTCGCAGAGTTCCTTCACGAAGCGTAAAGTCCGCCCTGAGTCAGCGACGTCGTCGACAATTAAAACCTTTTTGCCGGCCATTCCACGCACGTCACCGGAAGGTTCTACCAGGCGCGGATCCTTGAGCGTGACCCCGATGCCGGTGTAAAACTCGACGTTGAGGACGAGCATGCTTTTGAGGTCTAAAGCGTAGGCAATCGCGCCGGCGGGAAGCAGGCCGCCGCGGGCCACGCTCACGATAATCTCCGGGCGGTAGCCGGAATCCCAGATGTCGCGGGCGAGTTCGCGGGTGACCTCGCCGAAACGGTCCCAGGTGAGGACCTCGCGCGCGGGCGTGTTGGCGGGCGCATGCGTGGGTGCGTTGACCGGCGCGTTTGTGGGCGCACTACCCGGTGTACCAGTGGGCGCACTAGCCGGCGCGCTACCGGGAAGACCCTCGTTCTCGATCAACGGCTCGGCCTTATCACTGCTTCCCACGGCTCCTCCTTCGATTAGTTCCGGCTACCCGGTTGGATCTGTTCCCGGCTGTGCGGGTAAGTCTCGTCCTCGCTAGCCGGTCGGCTAGTCGCGGCTACCCGGCTGGACATGTGTCTCATTAATAATTGCTTGGGCGGCGGCGTGCAACTTTCCGTTGGTGACCAGTGCGCTTCCCCACCACGGCCCCGGCTTGCCCTCCAGCGAGGTGAAGGTTCCCCCGGCCTCTTCCACGATCGGCACCAGCGCCGCCATATCGTAAACATCCAGGCCCGGCTGCGCGGCGATATCAAAGGCACCCTCGGCCAGTAGCATATAGGGCCAGAAAGCCCCGTAGGCGCGGGTGCCCCAGGTGGCGCGGGCGAAAGCGATGAGGGTGGCCATGCGCCCGGTTTCGTCCCAGCTAGATAGGGACGAAAAACCGAAAGCGGCCCGGTCCATCCGGTCAATATCGGAGACGCGCAGGCGCTGGGGCTCGCCCCCGTTTTCACTCAGCCACGCCCCGCCGCCGCGGCTCGCCCACCAGCGCCGCCCGAGCGCGGGCGCGGACGCCATACCGGCCACCATCTGGCCGTTTTCTTCCACACCGATAAGCGTGGCCCACACCGGGTTGTGGCGTACGTAGTTGCGGGTGCCGTCAATCGGGTCAATAATCCAGCGCCGCGGGGCGTGCTCCAGGCTGCCGCCCTCCTCTTCCCCGTACACGGCGTCCCCGGGGAAATCCCGCTCCAGGTACTCGCGGATGAGCCGCTCGGCCGCCCGATCAGCATCGGATACCGGCGAATTATCGGGCTTCGTATCCACGGTGAGGCGGCGGCGCTCATAACGCTCCAGGGTGAGGGCGTCCACGGCATCCGCAACGGTGTGCAGAAAAGCGATAGTGGAGCTGGCATCCATTTATTTCTCCCATTCTTCGAAGCCGCGCGAGGCGAGCACGCGGCGCAATGAACTCACCCGCTCGCGCAGGCGTGGATCGGTGAGGCTATCAAGGGCGCATTCGGGTTCGGTGGCCTCGTGGCTGCACCCGCGCGGGCATTCCAGCGCGGTTTCTTCCAGGTCGGGGAAGCCGCGGAGAATATCGGCGGCGTCCAGATGGGCCAGCCCAAAGCTGCGCACCCCCGGCGTATCAATGAGTTGCCCGCCGCCGGGCAGTGGAAAGGCGATAGCGGAGGTAGAGGTGTGCCGGCCCTTTCCGGTCACCTCGTTGACGTGCCCGGTTTCGCGCGCCGCGGCCGGGACCAGCGCATTGAGCAGGGTGGATTTGCCCACCCCGGAATGCCCCACGAGCACCGTGGTGCGCCCGCGTAGCGCCGCGCGCACGGCCTCCAAGCCCGAGTGCGTGGTTGCGTTCCCGGGTGTGAGAGTCGTGTCCCCAGGCGCGGGCGCCGTGTCAGAATCCGAGTGCGTGGCCGCGTCCCCGGCTGCGGGAGCTGCGCCGTCGTACCCCAAAGCCGTTGCGAGAATCGGGACCCCGAGCGGTTCGTAATACGCACGCAAGGCGTCCGGGCGTGCCAAGTCCGCTTTGGTGAGGATGAGGAGCGGATCCATACCGGCATCGCGCGCGGCCACCAGGCAGCGGTCAATCATGCCGCGCCGCGGTTCGGGTTGCGCGAGTGCCGCCACAATCGCCATCTGGTCCGCGTTCGCCACGATGGTGCGCTCGCGTTCGTTGCCTTCGTCCGTGGAACGCGTGAGTTGCGAGCTGCGGTCCTCGATAAAAACGATGCGGGCCAGGGTGTCCTTGCGCCCGGAAAGGTCACCGGTCAGGCGTACTTTATCTCCAACAACGACGGCGCCCCGGCCCAATTCCCGCGCTTTGACCGCAATCACGCGGGTGCCTTCGTTCATGAGCACGGTGTAGCGCCCGCGATCGATGGTGATGACCTGGCCGAGGGGCCGGTCGGAGTAATCGGGCCGAATCTTCGTGCGCGGCCGCGAGCCCTTTCCGGGCCGCACTCGCACGCGGGGATCGTCGGTGCCGATATCCCTCATCGGCCCACCAGGTCTGTCCACATCTGGGCGAAACGCGGCATGGTTTTCCCGGTGGTCGCAATATTTTCCACCCGCAGCCCGGGGATGCGCAGGCCGAGGATCGCCCCGAAGGTTGCCATGCGGTGGTCTTCGTAGCTGCGGATAACCGGGTTGTTTGGCGCGGGCGCCGCGGGCTGTGCGCTTGCCGACGTGCCGCCCGCCGCCGCGCCCTGCCCAGCCGGCGGGGTGATGATAATGTCATCGCCTTCTTCGCGGGCGGGGATCCCCACGCCGCTCAGCTCCGCGGTGATCGCGGCCAGGCGGTTGGTTTCATGCCCGCGCAGCTGCCCGATATTGCGCAGCGCGCTCGGGCCGGTGGCGAAGGCCGCCACCGCGGCAATCGTGGGCGTGAGCTCCCCAACATCGCTGAGATCGGCATCGAGGGGGGCAATATCCTGCGGCCCGGTCAGCTCAAGGACGCCGTCGCCACGCAGCTGGGCGCGCGCTCCCATGGCCGTAAAAATATCGACGATTTGCGCGCCGGGCTGGGTGGTGTGTGCCGGCCATCGCGGAATTTCCACGGTCCCGCCCGTCACCATAGCGGCGGCCAGGAAAGGTGAAGCATTGGAAAGATCCGGTTCCAGCACCACTGTTCCCAGCTGCGGGGTGCCCGGATGCACATGCCATTCCACCGCCGGGTGTTCGCGATCCGCGGGCGCCCCGCCGGCCGCGAATTCTTCCACCTGAATACCGGCCCGGCGCAGCACGTCCACCGTCATGGCCAGGTGGAAAGCGGAAGGAACCTTCGGCCCCACCGAACGCAGCACCAGCCCGCCCTCGCAGCGCGGGCCGGCCAGCAGCAGCGCGGAAATGAATTGCGAGGAGGCGGAGGAGTCAATGTTCACGGTTCCTCCGGCCAGGCGCCCCTGGCCGTGCACCCGCACCGGGAGGACCGCCCGCCCGGCGCTATCGCTGGCGGCATCAACCTCCACTCCCAGATCACGAAGAGCCCGCACCACCGGGTCCATGGGGCGCACGCGGGCGGCGTCGTCGCCATCAATAACAACCTCACCACGCGCGAACGCGGCCACGGGCGGGACGAAACGCATGACCGTTCCCGCGAGCCCCGCGTCAATGGTGGCGCCGTGGAGCGGGGCGGGGGAAATATCGAGGACGTCCTCAGCTTCGGTGGTGCCGCGCTGCCAGGCGACCCCCACGCCCATGCTCGCGAGGGCGCGGGCCATGAGCTCGGTATCGCGGGCGCGCAGGGGCGCGAGGATTCGGCCCGTGGTGCCGGGCCCGCCCAGCGCGGCGGTGATGAGGAAGCGTGCCATGAGTGATTTGGACCCGGGAACGGCCACGCTGCCGCGCACGGGGGAGGGGTGGAACGGTGCTGGCCACAGGTCAGTCATTTAGGAACGCTTCGCCTCTCTGATTTGTTCGCGTGCTTGAGCGCGCACATCCGCGAGCTCATTGCGCTGATCGCGCCATTCGGACACACGGTACCCCAGGGAAGGCTTGCCTTTGCGATCCGTCCATGCCAGGGCGGCGCCGCCGGCCAGCCCGAGCGCGCCGAGCAGCCCGCCCAGCACCTCGCGTCGCTCGCTCTTCTCCGCCGCCCAGACCGGGTGATTGGCCAGGGCCACCGGGATTTGGGTGAGGGCGAGAGCCGCGCCGGACAGGCGCTGGAATTTGCCGATGGAAAGGAATGCCCCGCCGATGAGCTGGACGGCGCCCAGCGCGCGGGTGAGAGTGGTGGTGTCAACGGATTCGAGATCAACCCCGGCCATTCCGGCCAGGCCGGCGATGTTCTCAGCCCGTTCCTGGTGGTCCTCGGGGTGGCGTACCGCGGATAACCCCTGTGCAATAAAGGGCGCGGCAAGCAGGGGCCGCGCGAGGAATCGAATCATACCCATACCTATATTGTTACACTAAATCGGGGAATATACCCGCGTTTTCCGGGCGTTATACCCATGTCAGTCCAGCAGACGGACTAGGCTAGACCATGATGAGCACAGACCTAATGAGAAGCGCCCCCGATGAAACCGCAGCCGAACGCGCCGCGCGGTTCGAACGGGATGCTCTTCCGTATCTCGACCAGTTATACGGGGCCGCGATGCGCCTCACGCGCAATCCCACCGACGCCGAAGATTTGGTTCAGGAGGCCTACGCCAAAGCCTTTTCGGCCTTCCACCAGTACCGGCCGGGCACGAATTTGAAGGCGTGGCTCTACCGCATCCTCAATAACACCTTTATTTCTAATTACCGCAAGGCGCAGCGCCAGCCCAAGCAGGCTGACTCCTCGGAGGTGGAGGATTGGCAGGAGTATCGGGCGGCTTCGCATGCTTCCTCGGGGATGATGTCCGCGGAAGCGGAGGCCCTGGAGAATCTGCCGCAATCGGAAATTCGCGATGCTTTGAGCGCGCTGCCGGAAGACCGCCGCATGGCTGTGTATCTGGCGGATATTGAAGGCTTCTCCTACCAGGAGATCGCGGACATCATGGAAACGCCGATCGGAACGGTGATGTCCCGTCTGCATCGCGGGCGTAAACAGCTGCGGGAATTGCTCGCGGATTACGCGCGTGAACTCGGCTATGGGAAGAAGGAGAAGAAGTGAGCGGTGAGGATAGGTTGCAGCGCGGGGTAGAAGACTCGTTCCGGAACCGCGGGATTGAATTGGATAGCGCCGCGGGCGAGTGTTCCTGCCGGGATATTACTGATTATCTTTTCGAGTATCTGGATCACCAGCTTTCCGCGGTGCAAAGCGAGCGTTTGCAGGCCCATATTTCGGGGTGCTCGCGGTGTACGGAACGGGCGGAAGCGGAAACCCACGTGCGTGATATTTTGCGAGCCTCGTGCCGGGAGGTCGCGCCGGCGACGCTGCGGGTGCGGATCGCCCAGCAGATTTCGGTGTATCGGCGCACCACTCGCGATTTCGGGTAGTTTCGCCACATTGTGCCGGTTTTATTTACCTGACCGGTCGCCCTTGGTAAGCTAATGTGGTTGCTCGTTTACGAGCTGAGAAAACGTGACGTGAGGAGAGAACATGAGCCAGCGTGGTCGTAAGCGCAAGGATCGCCGCAAGAAGAAGGCGAACCACGGCAAGCGCCCCAATTCCTAAAGTGGTGCGCTCGCTGTTGCGAGAAGCGTAGAGGGTCCGGTTTTCCGGGCCCTTTATTTTTTACGACGACGCCGCCAGCTGGCGGGATGGGATTTGGCAGGGTATGCCGCTGCTTCCGCGCCTGAGCTAAGTGACATGCATAGTGACAAAAATGTCACTATGCATGTCACTATGCAAGCTGGAACGACGTTTTTGGCTGGTCTTAGGGAGCTGTTAGTTTTGGAGAAATGGCTTGTTAGCTGGTGAAATAGTGTATCGGTACCAGAGTTTCCATAGTGACATTCCATAGTGACAAAAATGTCACTATGCAGAGAGTATGCGATAATATCGGGGTGAAGGGAGGGGTTGTTAGTGGTGAATCTTGGTAATGAATCGGAAACTCTAGAGTTCAAAAAGACTACGTCTGAGCTTAAGGAAGCCTGCGTGTCGATTGCTGCCATGTTGAATAAACATGGGCTGGGTACGGTCTTGTTTGGCATCAAACCCGACGGTACGGCTATTGGTCAAGATGTATCCGAAGCCACCTTGCGTAGTATCTCTCGCACGATTGCCGAATCTATTAAACCGCAGGTGTATCCCACAAATGGGGCTGCGGACTGTTTATTGGACATTATCGCTTAAAACCGCTTGACGATGCTCCACAATCGTTAAACCATCGAACTTCAAGGTAATACGCTTCTGGTTATAGAAGAACATATACTCGTCTATCGCCTCGCATAACTCATCGGTTGTAGCCCACTTCTTCCCGTGATAAATCTCGGTTTTCATCCGCCCGAAAAACCCCTCACAAGCAGAATTATCCGGACTACACCCCTTCTTCGACATCGACCGCGTCAACCCGTAACGCCGCGTAAGCTCAATCCAGGACACAGACCGGTAGTGGACTCCCCGATCCGAATGGATCACGAGTGGATGCTCACTCTGGCCGGCTTGTAGCTCGTTTAGACGCTGGTGCGGGAGGGTTGCCAGGGCGTTTTCAAGGGAGGAATCAGCCAACACTGAGGTTGGGTGTAATCCCCTCGTATACGCCACGACTTTCCCGTCATAACAGTCAATAATCGGGGAGAGATAAACCTTCCCGTTAGCTGCGTGGAACTCGCTGATATCCGTGAGCCAAAGCCGTCCGGGCTCATCAGCGTGGAAGTCACGCTCGACTAGGTTTTCCGGTGCCGGGCTGATCTCCCGAGAGTGTCTAATGGTTTGTGTGTGAGGGTGAAAACCACCTAGGAGATAAACCAGAATGACTACCGTGAAACAAGACCCTGAAGACAAGCAGCGTATCGATGCCATCGAGAAGAAACTCCTGGCTAACCCGCAAATGGCCGAGCTGATCGGCGAGCTAGCCACGTCTACTACTAACGCTAACGACCTGGTACGCGGCATGCTCCAAGCCTCGATCACGCGTGGCCTTCAAGCCGAGATGGATGCCCATTTAGGCTACGCACACTCAGACCGTAAAGCCAAAGCCGAAGCCGGCGCCGAGAGCATGGGGAACTACCGTAACGGTAGCTACCCGAAAACCGTGGCCACGAACTACGGGATGATCACCGTGGATATTCCCCGTGACAGGGCCGGCACGTTCCGCCCGACCATGGTCCCTAAAGGCGCGCGGCGCCTGACAGACGTGGATGACATGATCGTGAGCTTGTATGCCGGCGGGATGAGCGTACGCGATATCCACCACCACCTAGCCACCTCCCTGCGCCTAGAGGTATCCCCGGAGACGATCAGCGCAATCACTGACGCGGTCCTTGACGAAGTACTCACCTGGCAAAACCGCCAGTTAGACGAGTTTTATCCCGTGATTTTCCTTGACGCGATCCGGATCAAAGTACGCGATGGAGGACGCGTGGTAGGCAAGAGTGCCTATATGGCTATCGGCGTGAACATGGACGGCGTCAAACACGTTTTGGGCTTGTGGATCGCCCGTGAGGAAGGCGCTTCTTTCTGGGCGAGTGTGTGTGCCCAACTGGCTAACCGGGGCGTGAAAGACGTGTTTATCGTGTGTTGTGACGGTCTGAAAGGCTTACCTCAAGCGGTGGAGGCTACCTGGCCGGACTCGATGGTACAGACCTGTATCGTGCATTTGATTCGGGCAGCGAATCGGTGGGTGAACTACCAGGACCGTAAGGCCGTATCGGCGGCGTTGCGTGCCGTGTATACGGCACCAAGCGAGGAAGCCGCTAGGTGTGCTTTAGAAGAGTTCGCGGTAAGTGACCTTGGGTTGAAGTATCCCCAATCAGTGAAGGTCTGGAGGGACGCGTGGGAGCGTTTCACGCCTTTCTTGGGCTTCCCGCCGGCAGCGCGCAAGGTTATTTACACGACGAATGCTATCGAGTCGTTTAACAGCCAGTTGCGTAAGGCTACGCGTAACCGGCGTCAGTTCCCGAACGACGAGGCGGCGATCAAGGCGTTGTGGTTGATGATTTGTCATATTGAGGATCGGCGGGCTGCCAAGCTTGCGAAGGAATCGAGGAAAGGGAGTGTGGATGTAGGCCATTATGTTGAGGGTGCTCGGGTCCAGGGCTGGAAAACTGCTATTAACCAGATGTCCGTGGCCTACCCTGACCGGTTTAATAAGTATTTATAAACAATGCTCACACACAAACAACTTGACACACTCGATCTCCCCGCCGTAACTAGAGTACTTCCGGCGTGCTTTGGCATACCTGACCGGGATTTCCTCTTCCCGCATCAAGCGCTGGATGACTTTCTCCGAGACCACATACCCAAGCTTTCTAAGCGCTAAACGGATACGCCGATACCCATACGTATACAAGCCCTCGCGCGCGATCTGAGCGATCAACTCACGCAAGCGAGCATGCTTGTCAGGCCGCTCTAGCTGTTTAGCGGTGTAATAGTACGAGCTTGCCGGCAAATCCAAGGTATCTAAGACCATGGCTAGCGGCGTGGTAGAGCGTAGCTGGTTAGCTACCCGTGTTTTCTCTACCGCTTCACTGCGCCCGCCTGTGCGGGCTTTTCCTTTTTTTGCTAGCTCGAGCTGGGCTTTCAAGACGCGTTTCTGCACGATTAAATCGGCTACAAGAGCACGTAATTCTTCCGGGTCTTGGGGTAGCTGGGCTTCCAGTTGGTGGCGGGTTTTCGCTTTGATCTGGTCGCATTCTTTCTCGTTCATGAGTCCTAGACTGCCTTCCGCATCCCACTTTTTAACCCAAGCATAGATGTTTGTGCAGTTCACGATTCCTAGATCCTGGGCGATAGTGTAGGCGTTTTCCCCGCTGCGGAATCGCTTGCAGGCAGTTAGGGGGTGCGGACGGTTTCCTAGAGATTTTTAAGGAGAACGTTCAATGAGTAAGCGTACGTACACGAGAGAGCAGATCCGTAAAGCCCTCACCACCTACCAACGCACGCAATCGGTAACCGCCACAGTCCGTAAACTGGGCTACCCAGGCCGAGACACGCTCTACAAATGGATCCGGAATAGCAACGAGAAACCAGAGCAGAGAAAACCGAAGAAACACGCCCCTAACCAGAAAATATCAACGGACGTGAAAGTAACTGCCTGCAAGCGATTCCGCAGCGGGGAAAACGCCTACACTATCGCCCAGGATCTAGGAATCGTGAACTGCACAAACATCTATGCTTGGGTTAAAAAGTGGGATGCGGAAGGCAGTCTAGGACTCATGAACGAGAAAGAATGCGACCAGATCAAAGCGAAAACCCGCCACCAACTGGAAGCCCAGCTACCCCAAGACCCGGAAGAATTACGTGCTCTTGTAGCCGATTTAATCGTGCAGAAACGCGTCTTGAAAGCCCAGCTCGAGCTAGCAAAAAAAGGAAAAGCCCGCACAGGCGGGCGCAGTGAAGCGGTAGAGAAAACACGGGTAGCTAACCAGCTACGCTCTACCACGCCGCTAGCCATGGTCTTAGATACCTTGGATTTGCCGGCAAGCTCGTACTATTACACCGCTAAACAGCTAGAGCGGCCTGACAAGCATGCTCGCTTGCGTGAGTTGATCGCTCAGATCGCGCGCGAGGGCTTGTATACGTATGGGTATCGGCGTATCCGTTTAGCGCTTAGAAAGCTTGGGTATGTGGTCTCGGAGAAAGTCATCCAGCGCTTGATGCGGGAAGAGGAAATCCCGGTCAGGTATGCCAAAGCACGCCGGAAGTACTCTAGTTACGGCGGGGAGATCAGCCCGGCACCGGAAAACCTAGTCGAGCGTGACTTCCACGCTGATGAGCCCGGACGGCTTTGGCTCACGGATATCAGCGAGTTCCACGCAGCTAACGGGAAGGTTTATCTCTCCCCGATTATTGACTGTTATGACGGGAAAGTCGTGGCGTATACGAGGGGATTACACCCAACCTCAGTGTTGGCTGATTCCTCCCTTGAAAACGCCCTGGCAACCCTCCCGCACCAGCGTCTAAACGAGCTACAAGCCGGCCAGAGTGAGCATCCACTCGTGATCCATTCGGATCGGGGAGTCCACTACCGGTCTGTGTCCTGGATTGAGCTTACGCGGCGTTACGGGTTGACGCGGTCGATGTCGAAGAAGGGGTGTAGTCCGGATAATTCTGCTTGTGAGGGGTTTTTCGGGCGGATGAAAACCGAGATTTATCACGGGAAGAAGTGGGCTACAACCGATGAGTTATGCGAGGCGATAGACGAGTATATGTTCTTCTATAACCAGAAGCGTATTACCTTGAAGTTCGATGGTTTAACGATTGTGGAGCATCGTCAAGCGGTTTTAAGCGATAATGTCCAATAAACAGTCCGCAGCCCCATTACTACAGAAGTGCTTGACGGTGTTTCGGTGGTGAAGGTTGAAGTTAACGGCAACGACATCCCCTACTCGGCGCGGGGTAGGTATTACCTGCGTACCGCCGATGAAGACCGTCCTGTTACGCCAGCGGCTTTGCGTGATTTTTTCGTGAAGGCAAGCAGCGTTGTTTCGTGGGAGGCTGCCGATTCTGGAGTGTCGGTAGATCGACTCGACAAAGAGGTCTTTCGCCAATTCGTTCGGGATGGACTTAAGGCTGGTAGATTGCCAGAATCTGACGAGCCTAGTGAACGGGTACTTGACCGTCTGGGCTTGACGGTGAATGGGAATTTGAATAATGCTGGAAATCTGCTTTTTGGTAGCGGTTCGCCGGTCTCGCTGAAGATGGCAGTTTTCGCTACTCCAGAAAAGCTCACGTTCCTTGATATCAAGCATGCGGACTCTAACATCTATCGACTGCTTGAAACTGCAGAAAAATATGTACTCGCCAATATCCGTTGGCGCAGTGAGATCTTTAGTGGTTCACGAGAAGAAGTTCCTGAAATTCCCGCACCCGCAGTTCGCGAGATCATCGCGAACAGTTTTGCTCATGCCGACTATCGCGCCCGCGGAGTATGTCACGAAGTCTGTGTCTATTCGGATCGGATTACGGTATTCAGTCCGGGCAGCTTTGCAAATCAGCATTCTCCCGAAGGTTATATTGACGGGGTTTTACCTTCGTTACCTCGCAATCCGCTGATCGCAAAAACTCTTTATCTTGGGCGTAAAATTGAACAATTTGGCAGTGGGCTGAAGCGTGTTGCAAGCCTGTGCGATGATGCGGATGTGCCTTATGAATTCACTAATCTTGATGTCGGTTTTACGGTAGCGCTCATGCGTGGAACTGATGATCGTATTGGTACAGGTGTTGCGATAGACGTGACTCTGAACTCCACAGAGATGGCGGTGTTGGCACTCCTTACGCAAAGCCCCCAGCAGACGCGACAGGAGTTGGCTGAGAAGATATCCAAGACTGCACGCACGGTTCAACGCGCACTTAATACGCTTGCGATGAAAGGGTACATACGTCGCGAGGGTAGCAAGGCGAACCCGGAGTGGAGAGTTCTTTAGTACTGACAACTGTTCCTCTAGTGCTCAACGTCTTATGGCCGAGTTACCGGCTAGCGTGGTGCTCTCTGCTGGTGGTACATGCTGCCTTGCAATCCTTTGTTGTTTAGTCGGACCGCGAGCGGGTGCGTAGCGACAAAAATGTCACTATGCATGTCACTATGCAGAAGGGGAGAGCGTTCGTGATGGGCTATTGTGGGATGTGGGCTCCGGAAAACACGCTGGTTACCTGGTGAAACTGTGTGTGGGCGTCAGGCAGCGGGCGGCTGTATTCCATAGTGACAAAAATGTCACTATGCATGTCACTATGCAAGTCGGAACTGCGTTTGTGGCCGGTCATAGGGGGCTGTTGGTTTTGGAGAAATGGCTTGTTAGCTGGCGAAATAGCGGGAGCTGCGTCGTCGTATCCACGATGACATTCCGCGGTGACAAAAATGTCACTATGCAGATAGTATGCAGGCGGAGAGGGTGCGATTCACGCGGCGATCTGCGAGCGGAAGCCGGGTCTGCGGGGTGGGATCAGCCACCTCTGCCGAGAACGCCTGGCCGGTCATCTATATTTTCCTTATGGGGAAACGTGTATTGGAAACTAGTGGCGACCACGGCGTGCAGGGATCTTTGCATCGATATGGTTCTGGCCGGCACAGTGTCGCGTTTCCGGGCTACCGCATCTTCGACGAGGGGCAAACCGGCGTTACCTTCGATTTGCTATTTGCTTCCTATCTGCGGGGATGTACGGATGTCGAATTACATGACCCATTCATCAGCTATTCCTATCAGGGGCGCAACCTCGTTGAGTTCATGGCGGTTGTGGCTCTGGTGAAAAATCCTGAAAAGCGATGCCGCTTTCGGTTGTTCACACTCAGGGCGAAGAAGAATGAGCATCACGAAATTCAGGTTCGGATGCTCGATAAGATCACGGAAAATGCCGCTGAGCAGGGCATTGACCTCGATGTGATTTTCGATTCGCGTGCACACGACCGCTGGTTGCGTGCCGATACGGGATGGCTCATCTTCTTGGGCCGCGGCCTCGATATCTACCACAACTTCGAGGGTGGCCACTACGCCTTCCCTACCTCGCGTCAAGAATTCCGAAAGGTTCGGGGTTTTAGCATCGCCTATTCCCTGGATAAGAAGTAAGGGAATCCGTGGGAGAGCGGGCGGAAACTGGGGCTAGCCCCCGACTCCGCCGTGGATAGAGGATCAGCCCACACCGAGGAACCTCGGGCGGGCTGAACTATTGGCTCAATAGTAGCAGAGAAACTAGATTTCTCATATCCTGAAAACTCACCGCGCTACTGTGCTATCCCTACTACTATGTGATGCATACAAGCGGTGTGAACGTACCCGCACGGCACCTGCACCGCGGTGACTGAAAGGGGGAGTGGTGGCTGATTCCCAGCTTCGTAAAGGCGTGCTTGAACTCATCGTGCTCGCCTCGCTTTCCAGGGCGCCGGCCTACGGCGGGGCATTGCTCCAGCGCCTGGAAAATGCGGGTATGGCGGTATCGGCCGGCACCCTCTACCCGCTTCTCAACCGTCTCAAAAAGGCTGGCCACCTGGCCATTCATTGGGAGGAATCCCCGGCCGGGCCCCCGCGCAAGATCTACACGATCACCGCGGCTGGCCGCAGCTACGGGGAACGACTCGCTGGCGAATGGCGCAATCTTGCCGCCGTCGTCACATCCCATCTCACCGCCCTCACAACCGACCGAGGTGATAACAATGCCGGAGCCTAGCTCGCCTACAACCCCCACGATTTTCGGAATCCCCGCTTCTCTGGAAGCCCTGCGCTCCCGTGAAGCTCGCTCGCGCTGGTTCGAACCGGAAAATCCCCGGGTTTTTGTGCCGCGCAACTTCGGGATCGGCTGGGATATTAATATGGGCGCGCTCGCGGTGCGGCTAGGAATGATCCGCCCGGATGATTCCCTCCCGGACTTGGAAGACTATATTTCTCCCCGCACCCGCCACGCTCTCAGCATCGCGCCCGCACTTGGCGGAGCTCTTGCCGTGGGAGCAGCCGCCCTGGTGGCCCGCCGCCACCGGCTCCTTCCCTCCGGTTTTCGTGCCAACCTGCGCCCGCGCGGCATAGTTCCGGCGGCGCGGGCCGTAGCGCCCGCCGCGCTCCTCGGAGCTGCCGGCACGGCGCTCGCGGCCTGGGGTAATCGCGAACGCGTGGATGTTCCGGCTACCGCGCTCGCCGCCGGATTACAGGCCACGGCCCTACTCTCGCTTGCGGCACAGGACCGCTACGCCAGCCACCGCCAAGCCTCGGCATCCCTCCTGGCTGGATGTACCGCGGTGGCACTTCCTGTGGTGGCAGCTGGCGTCGTCGTCGCTACTACGCGCGGAGCGCTACGGAATCTGGGCCGTTTGCTCAAACGCAAGCACTCGGAAAACTCGGCCGCATCCGCAGTCGCCGCCGATGCCGCGCACGGCACCACAACCTCACCCGATACGAAAGAAACTGAATAACCATGGAAGATTTTCTTGCTTTGCCCGCGGCGGCGCAGATCGCCCTGGGAATCGTGGCCCTGATCCAACTCGCCCTGCTCATCACGAGCCTGGTGCTGCTGTCGCGGTGGCCGGAGCGGCAGCTCGCCGGGGTGCCGCGCCTGGGGTGGGTGGTGATTGTTCTGCTCGGCTCGCTGGTGGGGACTTTGCTGTTCCTCTTTATGTACGCGCGGGCGCGTAAGGCATTGGCGCAGCGGCGGGCCTGGGAAGAACGGCGGGCCGGCGGCGCTACCGGGGTAACCGGTGCCGGCACGCAAGCGCTCGGAACCCGCGCCGCCGCGGCGCAAGCGCCCGCAACCCAAGCCGCCAACGCGAGCGAAACGGTGCGTGAGCTCTATGGATAAGACGTACGCGGTTCGCACCGAAAATCTCAGTAAGAATTTCGCGGGGCTCGCCGCCCTCACGGATGTCAATCTGCACGTGCCCGAGGGCTCGGTGTACGGGCTGATCGGCGGGAACGGCGCCGGGAAAACTACCACAATTAAAATTCTGCTGGGGCTTATCGCCGCCAGTTCCGGCACGGCGCGGGTGCTCGGGTATGAGCGGGGCACGCTGCCGGCTGCGCCGGTGCCCGGTGTTGCCTACCTGCCGGATGTGCCCAGCCTGCCGGGGTGGATGAGCGCGCCGCAGGCCCTCGAGTTTTTCGGCGAGGTGTCCGGGGTGGAACGCGCGGTGGCTCGCCGCCGGGCCGCAAATCTGCTCGAGCTGGTGGGCCTGACCCGCGCCCCGGGGAATATCGGCGGGTTTTCCCGCGGCATGACGCAGCGCCTGGGAATTGCCCTGGCGCTGGTGGGTGCCCCGCGGCTCCTGGTGCTGGACGAACCGACGAGCGCCCTCGATCCGCTCGGCCGCGCCGATGTGCTGAATATTATTCGCGAGCTGGCCGGGCGTACCACGGTGCTTCTCACCTCGCATCTGCTCGCGGATGTGCAGCAGGTATGCGACCACGTGGGGATGCTGCACGAGGGCACGCTCCTGGCCGAAGGGCCCCTCGATGAGGTGCTCGCGCTCTACCGGCCCGAACGCGCCACGGTGCAGGTCAGCGTGGCGCGCGCGGATACCGAGGCGGCGCGTAGCGCCATCGCGGCGGCGTGCGGGGCGGCGGGCGTGGAGGCGCAGCTCGATGTTGCTCCGCCCTCGCTCCAGCATGTATACGAATACCTCTCGCGCGGAAAGGTAAGCCAATGAGTTCTGCTGATACTCGCGTTACGGGCAGTCGCGCTACGGATCGCCCCGCTGCGCGCACTCACGCGACGCACATCCGCACCGGCAACCGTGCGGTGCTGCGCTACGACCTGCGCCGCCTGCTGCGGGTGCCCAGCACCTGGGTGGTGCTCGGCCTGGCGCTGCTGCTCGCGGTGGTTTCCCCGCTCACGGCGCTCTACGCCCCCGATATTATTGCCGCGCTGGCCGGGCCGGATACCGCGGCGGCGCTCGGCGCGGCCATGGCCGAGCCCACCTGGATCCAGGCGCACGTGCAATGGGTGAAAAACCTCCACCAGATTTTCGGGATGCTTTTCGTGATGCTCGGCGCCTACCAGATCGTCACCGGGATGCTCGGCGGCCCGGTGGTGTTGATCGTGACGCGCTCGGTGAGCCGCACGGCCGTTTTCGCCGGGAAAATGCTGAGCACGGTGCTCTTGGTGGCAGCGGTGGCTTTCGGCGGCAGCACAGTGGCCGGCATCCTCACCCGCATTCTTTTCGACGACGGCGCCGTGCTCGCGCTCCTGGGAGCCGCGGCACTCTGGCTGCTCGCGATTATTTTCTTGCTTTCCGTGGTGGTTCTGGCCGCGGTGGCAACGGGAAATATGCTGGCCAGCGCGGGTATCGGTTTCGTTGCCTACCTCGTGTTGGCGTTCGGTGGCATGTGGGAAGCGGGCGCGCGCTACACTCCGCTCGGTTTGAACGATGCTGTGGGCGCCGTGGCGGGTGGTGCCGAGGTTCCGGGCCTGTGGTGGATAGGTACGACGACGGCGCTCACTGCCTTTGCGCTCCTCTGGCTCGCATTGCGCCTCTACCAGCGCCGCCCGCTCGGGTAATTGGGAGGGGAGTACCTCTAGAGAGTTCGTACGGAATGGCGTACGCTACTGGTATGAACGTTATAACTACGACCGCGGCTAGAGCGAATCTGTATCGTCTTATTGATGACGTAAACGAGGAAAGCACGCCGGTTACCATTTCGGGGCAACGCCATAACGCTGTCCTGGTTGGGGAAGATGACTGGCGTGCTATTCAAGAAACCTTGTACTTGTCGAACATTCCCGGTTTCGTTGAGTCGGTAAAGGAGGCTCGGCGTGAGGGTGGCACGAGTGAGGCTCTCGATTGGTAGAGGCATGGTCGTTAGAATTCTCTCGTCAGGCTCGAAAAGACGCGAAACTTCTCTCTCAAAGCGGCCTTAAAATCAAGGCCGCCCAGTTGCTCGAAATCTTAACGCGCAATCCCTTTGAGACACCGCCGCGATACGAGAAGCTTATTGGTGAACTTTCGGGATGCTTTTCGCGAAGGATCAATATTCAGCATCGCCTTGTTTACGAAGTGGATGAAGAACGTAGGTGTGTCACGATTCTAAGGATGTGGACGCACTACGAGTAAATCTGGCAAGCCTTAGCGGCACTCTGGCTGCTCGCCATTGTTTTCTTGCTTTCCGTGGTGGTTCTGGCCGCGGGCCTGTGGGGTGGATAGTAACGACGACGGCGCTCGCTGCCTGCGCGCTCCTCTGGCTCGCACTGCGCCTCTACCAGCGCCGCCCGCTCGGGTAAGCCGGCAAGGCCGGGGTAATCCCGGTTTCGCTGAATCCGTTAAGGCGGCCCGCTACGAGGGCGGCACAAGCGATCCGCTTGAATGGTAGAAAATAAGCGGCTCCCGCATTATGCTCAGTGCGGGAGCCGCTTTGCTGCCGGCTAGTCCCGGTGCTCGTTACCGTACAAAAGCACCGCTTCGCTCACCCGAGCTTGGGAATCCGGGCTGAGCCGCAAGAGGCTGAATTCTTTGAGAATACGGCGCACGAAATCCTCATCAGGGTATTCGCCCCACTGGTATTCTTCCGGATACTTGTCAACCAATACGCGCGCCATATTATAGATTTCGCGCAACGGAATCTCGTTGATGCCTCGGCCGGGATAGGGCCGGTAATAATGCCAATTCTCCGGGTAAACATCCTCAGGCCATACAAATTCTTGGCCATCGGAATCATCAACGAAAATCTGATCCTGAGGGATGAACGTATCGAGGATTTTGTTGACCTTTTCGGAGGTCCGTTGCCGTCCAAACCTCTTAACAATCGCTACCCGCAAGGACTGCAAAGGAAGCGGTGCACTCTCTTCGATCATCTCCCGCACGGCTTCGCGAACTTCGGCTGTGCGCGCGGTAGACATGGGGAACTCCAGCTCCTCGCGGCTCCCCAAGGGCGACGTGTCCGGGAGAGTTAACGGTGCTGGGCATGGCGGAATATCGGTACCCCAGTCATCAACGCTCTCGCTTATGCGACGAACGGATTCTCCGGGTTTCGTGCCGTGTTTTTCCCAGGCTTCCCCAAAACGCCAGCGTCCCTCAGATGTGTCAGTGGGATTTTCCGGGGTGGCTGGCTTGAGAGCGACCCGAATTGTACTTCGCTTCGGATGCGGAGCAGATTGCGGGGTTGGCTGCGGATCCTCCGGGGTTCCGTGCTGCGCTGGTTCGGCCGCACGTTTTGCTTTCGTGTGCGTGTTGCGATGCGCCGAGGGGACTTCACGCCAGGTGAGAGCCGATTCGGCATCCGGGTCCTGATGGGTGCTTTCCGGTTCGCGGCGAGCGAGTTTGGCTTTGCGGCCGGCCAGCTTTTTCGCGGCCCGCTCCTGGCGTTTCTCGGCCTTCCGTTCCTCTGCCGCATACCGTTCCTTGGCTTCCCGTGCCGAAGCATCAATGCGGTCAATGACCCCAGCCGGATCGCGCCGCAGCTCCGGAAGCCACACCCGTTCCACCGCGAGCCACCCCATCATGGAGGTCAGCAGCTGCGGAGTAATATCACGATCGGTCACCGTGGGGAGCGAACTCCATTTTTCGTCATCGAACATGACAGCCAGAAGCCACACCTTGCTACCCGGCTCGCGCACCACGATATCGAGGGTGTAACTAGAGAGGCCGTAATCGCCCTGCACTTCCCAGCCACGCTCGCGCAGCTCACGCATAAGTCGGTCACGCACCGGGTTGTCATTAATGCTCAGGGCGCGGGGAAGTGCAGAACTGGCTTCCGCAGCCGAATCGGCCGGTGCGGGAGCTGCGCCGTCGTTCTGAGTACGCGCGCGGGCCCGCAACATATATTCACGTAAGTCCTGCATTCCGCGCGAGCGGGTGCGATTGAGGTCGATGTCCTCCGGATCGAAGGAGGTGACCACCAGCACCTCGCTGCGGGCGCGGGTAATGGCGACGTTGAAGCGGCGTTCACCGCCCTCGCGGCTGAGCGGCCCGAAATTGAGGGGAAGGGGGCCACCGGGTTCGCGCGGTGAAAATGCGGTGGAGAAAATAATGACATCGCGTTCGTCACCCTGGACGTTTTCGAGATTCTTGACGAAAAGCGGATCCTTTTCCTGTTCCATCGCGGCGCGGATGAGGGGATCGCGCGAGTCTTCCAGCAGGTCAAGGATGAGGTTGCGCTGCTGGATATTGAAGGTGACAACACCGATTGATTGGTGCGCTAATGCCGGCGAATTAAGGCGCCGGTGAATATCGCGCACGATTTCTTCGGCTTCCACCCGATTCGTGCGGAAGGTGGCCCCGCGGCTGCGGTCGAACGTTCCGGAAACGCGCCGCATACTCACGCCCGCACCGCCGAAAAGCGCCGCGTTACCCGGCGAGGGGAAACTGGAGAGTTTACCTTCGTAATAGGCTTCGTTGGAGAAGGCAATGAGGGATTCATCCCGGGAACGGTAGTGCCAGGAGAGCCACAGGCGCGGCAGGCCCGATTCGACCGCCTCGGAAAGAATCGACTCCAGATCGCTGACCACCGTCTCCACGAGCGGGCGATCCGGATCGTCAAGATCCTCATCATCACCGCTGAACGGGCCAGTTTTCCCGAACCGCGTAGGCGGCATCTGCCGGCTATCCCCGGAAATGATCACCGCTTTGGCGCGGCCGATGGCACCCATCGCCTGATCAACGGTAATCTGGCTCGCCTCGTCAAAAATGACGACGTCGAAAACTACGGCAGTGGGATCTACGAATGTGGCAAGCGATGCCGGGCTAGCGAAGAAACAGGGTGTGGCTTCCAGGATCTCCTCGGTGAATTCTTCCAGCAAGGAGCGGAAACTGCGTGCCCCGCGTTTGCGATCCAGGTTGCGCCGCAGGGTTCCCACTTTTCCGTGGAGCTCCCCGGGGCGGAAGGACCGCCGCGCCATAAGGGTGGCCGGTAGCGCCTGGGTGGCTTCACCCTGAATGGTGGCGAAAGCTTCCTGGAGGCGGGTGAGATCCGAACTATTTTGTTCCGAGAGGGAAATATGGCCGCTGAAGGCGCGCATGCGTTCTTCCGCGCTGGTGGAGGCCACCCCGCGGCGGAAGGCGAGGGAGATATCACGGTCGGGCACCTCACCCCTTTCGATTTGGTGCTGGAATTCTTCCAGGCCGTTCTTGCGCAAGATCGCGGTGGCGCGGTGCCATTCGACCGCGGCAGCCAGGGAATCGCGCCCGGCTGCTGACCAGCGCGGATACCATTCTTGGAAAACGCTCATCCACCGGTTTTCCGAGGGGAGTTGCAGATCGGCGGCGCTCACCCAGGCGTCCCAGGTGGAGCTAATGATGTCGAGCGCGGCGCGAGCATCATCCAGGCTGTCGGCGCGGCGGGTGAGCTCCACCAGGGCGGGGAAGCGGGTGGAAAGCTCCAAAGAACGCTGGAGAGAATCCGCGGCCTCCGCGAGCGCTGCCGGAGCGCTCGGGTCGCTGAGAGCCACACTCACGCGCTGGCGAGCTCCCGGGATGTTTTCTAGTTCTGTTTCCAGATCAGCTAGGGCGCGGCGCATATAGCTCAGCCGGCCGAGAGCGGCCCGGACTGTATCAGGGGAGTGCTCGCCCTCAATATCCGGTTCCCGCCCGGCGGGTAGCGCCGGAATAAGGGCCGAACGGTACGCTGCCACGCGCTTCTTCTTCCCGAAGAAGCCGCCCTCCGCGAGTTCATCGAGCGCGCGGCTGAGTGCGGAGGTATCGCCGTACGCGAAGAATGCGGGAGAGAAAATATCGGTGAAAAACTCAAGTTCGGGAGTGAGCCGGGAGAGCTTATCGGCGACCGTCGCGATTTTCCAGGTGGAGGAGGCCAGCTGCCGGGCCTCATCCGGATCCAGTAGCGGTGAGGTTCCATCGAGTGCCTTGCGTACGTCCGCAAGCGGAACGCTCCCCAGGGTATCGACCAGCTCCGGGTATTTCTCGCATTGCGCGGCCATGGCCGCGAGCCCGTCGAAAGCATGGATGAGTTCGGGGAGCGGGGCGTGATACGGGCCCACCAGCTGCCAGGCGGACATGGCGGCCAGATCGGTACTGCGTGCACGCACCGCGATATTGGGCAGCGCTTCATCGATAGTGGCGATAGTTGCGCGAGCATTCGGATCGGTGACGAAGCGTTGTGGAACTACCGCGACCGCTCCCTCGCCAAGATCGAGAGACGCGGTGACGGCCGACCAGAGCGAATGCCCGGCCGCATTCATTCCGTGCACAAGCGCCGGGTAGGCCGCGAGGGGTTCGAGGCGGGAACGCAGCAGTGCCCGCGCATTATCCCAGCGGTGCATATCGTAATGAACGCTCGCGTCAATCGCGCCGCGCAATTGATCCCGAATAGCCTGGGGGCGTTGCTCCCCGCCGTGTAAATCGAGAATAAAAGGTGCCAGGCCAATGCGTTCCATGCGTGTTTTGACGACGTCGAGCGCGGCCTGCTTCTCCGCCACGAAGAGTACCCGTTTCCCCTGTTCCAGGAGGTGGGCCAGGATATTTGTGATAGTTTGGGATTTTCCGGTTCCCGGAGGTCCTTCCACCACGAAGCTATATCCCTGACCGGCCGCGGATACCACTCGCATCTGCGCGCCATCGGCGGGAATAGGAAGATTAAGTTCCGCCTCATTCGGGGTAATCTGCTCAATCGGTGGGAGGTCACTCGGCTCCACGAAGCTTTCCCCGGGGCGCAGCGTCAGGTGTTCGAATACCGGAGATTCCATGAAAATATCCCAGTGATCGCGCAGATCCCGCCACATTCCGAATGTGGAGAATTTTGCGATACCCAGGTAGACATCCCGAGTCACCGTAAAGGGAAGATTCTCGCGCACCAGCGCGGCGGAAATCTCACGGAGCGCGTAGTCAATATCGAGACCGGAAGCATCAAGTTTCGGTTCGGAAAGCGCGGTGATATGCACGCCGTGTTCCTGGTGGAGCCATTCCACCAGAGAGTGGTTGGGGGTGGCCTCAGCGCTGTTATCGGCTTGGATTGTGAAACGGGAACGGCCCGAACCGCCCCCTAGCCGTACCGGGAGGAGGAAAAGCGGTGCGCTGGCATCTTTCCCGTTTTTGCTGGTGTAGCGCATCGTTCCGAGCATGAAATAAAGATTGGCTGATCCGGTTTCCTCCGCCAGCGTTTTCGTGGTGCGAGCCAAGTTCTTGAAGAACTCGGCGTAGCGGTACTCGGTTACGTGCCCGAAGAGGATGCCGCGCTCGCTCAGTTCATCGCTCACCTCAGCATCGGATAAATCACTCACATCCGTGGTTCCGCGCAGGAAACGGTTATCGGAAAGATCATCCTGGGCGCGCATCGTAATGCGATCCCCGCGGGAAATGCGATCATCAATATCCGCCAGCATTCCGGCTCGAACTTCGAATTCCAGGACTTCCTTGGCCGGTTTGATATTGAGGAGGCGGTTGCGCAAAGTGAGGTCGAGGAGTTCGCGCTTCCAGCGCTGCACCCGGGCCGGCGCCGCATCGCTGGTATCCAAAGTGAGATAGTCCGCGGAATCCTCTCCGGCCAACTGCCGCGCCAGTTTCCCGGCAGCGCGAATAGCCGCCGCGGGGGAGTGCGCATGAGGCGCGGACGCGGCGGCCTCGGCTGGAGCTGAGGCCGAAGCATCCGGTAGGGCGGCAGCCGGAGGGGCTTGAGTGGGAAGCGGGCGCAATCCATCTCTATGCGATTCCGCCAATCCAATAAGGGCAAGAACAGTACCGTCTGTCAGCTTCGCCTTGGTGCGATTGAGGTTATCTGGGAAGCTGAGCGCGGCGTCGTAAAAAGCAGCATCCAAGGCAAGAACTGCACCGGAACGTAAATAATTATTGATGGAGGCCGGTTCGGTAATAACCGGTTCGCGCAGGCCATCCTCCGTGCTCGCAATACCAACGAGGGCGTGCCCCGGCACCAAAATAATCACCGGGAGCAGCCCGCAGGACTGCGCCAGGGCCGCGTAGGTCAGGACCAGGTCGATGCAGGTGCCGGCTTTCGCGGTAAGAACTTCCTCCGTGGTGCGGATGCGCTGGCCGGTATTTTCGAAAGAAGCGGGTGGGGTGACGTAACGGATATCCTCCGCGGCTAAAACCGCGTAGGCAGCCGACATGATTTGAAGCACCCGTTCGATACCGGCCTGGTAGCCCTGCACTGAGGCATCGCCGGTGGCTTCCTTGAGTAAATCGGAGACCTTGCGCACCAGCGCGGGAATCTGCGGGGCGTTGGGCTGCGCAAAAGCCGCCAGCGACTCAAAATATGCCGGAGCGTGGAACCACTCATTCGGAGCGAGGATACGTATATCGGCTCGGGCATACCCGGCCGCGGAACTCCCCTCGGTGCGCAGATGTGCTTCCAGGGTTCCGGGTTGGGATTCGGTTGCCTGTAATAGGGGATTATTCGGGTCGAGGCGGGTGTGCGCGAGGAAACGCGGTGCTACCGGGGCGGCTTTTCCGGGCCGGAGTTCAGGAAGGGGAACCGTGAGGTCGAAAAGTGAATCCGCGCCAATGCGAGCGCTCAGTTCCAGATGCGCCTGTTCACTCGCCTCACTATCCGACGTATTGGTCGCGAGGATATTTTTGATAACTGGAACCTGGTTATGGGCAAGTGCCCAGCCGGTTTTCCCTGCATAGGAGATCTCAACGCGGAGGATTCCGGATTCCACAACAAGAACGTCGATTCCCTCAGATCCCACTCCGCTCATTCCCGCTAGTGCCCTTCCGTAGGTGTGTGCCTTGCCGTGTCCTCATTGGCAATCGGCGATATTTTCGACAATCCACCCGATATGTTACTCCGTATCTCCCCCGGACAGGCGGGTATTTTAGTCCGCGGAACGATGCGCGCGCGTCCAATATGTGAACATTTCGTCTCAGAATCTGGAATTTACATTAGTCTCCAGAGTGCGCGGTTTCCCGGCGCGGCACGCGCCGGGCGGCGTCGTACTAGAAACGACCACCGCGCGTACGTTTCTCGAGGAAACGGAACCACCCACGGTAGAAGAGAAGGAGGCCCGCGTGGCTGAAGGATATGTGCACTGGAATGGCGAACTGAATACGGAAGCCACCCAGCTGCTTCGCGCGGGCGGCGCCATGTGCGTGGTCCCCACCAAGGTCGGCTATATTATCGCCACCACCGATTCGGCCGGGCTGGAACGCAAATTCGCGGTGAAGAACCGCAAACGCAATAAGCCCGCCGTGGTGCTGTGCGGCTCCATGGAAGAACTGGAAACCCTGGCGCAACTCACCCCGGAAATTCGCGATTTTTACCAGAAGAACTGGGACGAAGACATCCTCATGGGCTGCATCCTGCCCTGGCGTGCCGAGGCTGCCGAACACTACATTCCGGAAGAAGGCGAAGCGCGCAACCTGGTGCGCGACGGGCGCGGAACCTCCTGCTTCGTGATCCGCTACGGCAAGGCTGCCGAGCAGATCGCCGCGGAACTGTGGGAGAAGGATAAGAAGCTGGTCTTCGCTTCCTCGGCGAACCCCTCCGGGCGGGGGAACCGCGGCAAGGTGGAAGGAATCGGCACCGATATTGCCACCGAAGCGGACCTGGTGATCGAAGCTGATGATTACGTGACGTCCATCCAGCCCGATGCGTCCGAAGCCACGCGCTGGGAGCAGGGCGTGATGGTGTCCTTCGTGGATGAATCCGGGAAACTGGTGCCCGAACAGAACGGGCAGCGTATGGTTACCCCCGCGCCGGTGCTCATCCGCAAGGGCGTGTACCTGGATCGGATTCTGCAGCTGCTTTCCGAATCCTTCCTCAGCTGGGATTTCCGGCAGGGGGCGTACTACTAAAAAGCTTTGCTTGCGAGTAGTGAGCTGCGCGGCGGTCGATCTGGTGGTCGGCCGCCGCGTTGTAGTGCCGGGGCTATGTAGTTGGTTGCTAGTTGGCCGCCGCGCGAATCCCGAGCCACTGGTTCCACCCGTGGTGGAGCACCAGCCAAGCCATGAGCCCGTAACCGGCCTGGCGGGGCGCATAACCCCCGCTCAGGTCCATATCGGTATTCCACTGTTCGTGATCAACCAGCGGGCTAAAGGTATCCACGAAGGGAAAACGCCGCCGCTCGGTCACATCCCGGTAGGCATTGGATAAATTGAGCTGCACATCGCGGGGCAGATCTGGGCGCGGGGGCGGGCCCACCACGAAGGGGCGCATGCGCATCCGGTCCGCGGAATCCAGTAGATTCGCCAGGTGCAGGCGCGCCCGCGCCATGGTGCCGCCGCGTTCCAGATCGTGACTTCCCAGGCCGATAACCAGGCGCGACTCAATATCCGGGCCGGTGCGCAGGGCAACTTCCCGCTCCCAGCGCTCCGCCATCTCCGAAATTGTTTCCCCGGGAACAGCCAAAGTGAGGGGGAGGAGCGGAGGGTCGGTGAGGGTGCGGGCCATCACGCGGCCCGTCCACCCGAGCGCCCGCGCATCGCCGTACCCGGCCACCAGCTCATCGCCAATAAAGATGACACGTAAAGAATCCACGGCTGCCTCCCTTGCTACTAGGTAAATCCTAGCGTGCTCAGCGCGCGCCACCCCCGCGAATCGCTAGACTGCAAGAAGTACCTACCCTGGAGTTTATGTGACCAACGCTCTTCTTTTACTTCTTGGCATTCTCCTCACGCTGGGAACCGCGCTTTTCGTGGCCGCGGAATTCTCCCTGGTGGCCCTGGACCCGGCCGCGGTGGAATCGCGCGCCGCTGAGGACCCGGCCGCCGCCAGCGTGGCCGGCCGCCTCCACCACCTCTCCCTCTTCCTATCCGCCTGCCAGGTGGGCATTACCATCACCACGATTCTGCTCGGCTACGTGGCCCAACAACCCCTGACGGAAATATTGACGGGCTGGCTGGGCGCGGCCGGGGTGGCGCGCGCCGCCGCGGTTGCTATTGCCGCCGCCGCGGCCTTCCTCCTCGTCAACCTCTTCTCCATGCTCTTCGGGGAACTGGTCCCCAAGAATATGGCACTGGCCGAACCCCTGCGCACCGCCGCCCGGGTGGGCGGCCCGCTGCACGCCTTCAGCGTGGTGTTCAAACCCGTGATCGTGTCCTTCAACGCCACCGCGAACTGGCTGCTGCGCCGCATGGGCGTAGAACCGGCCGATGAAATCTCCGGGGCGCGCTCGGGCCCGGAACTGGGTGCCCTGGTGCGCCAATCCGCGGCGGCCGGCACCCTGGAGCCCTCCACCGCGCGCCTGCTCACCGCTTCCATCGGCGCGGGCGGGCTCACGGCCATCGATATTATGACCGACCGCGGCCGGGTGGAATACCTGGAAGAAACCGCCTCCGCCGCGGACGTGATCACCGCGGCCCGCACCACCGGCTTCTCGCGTTTCCCCGTGGTAGGTGAGGGCGGCCTCGACGATATCCGCGGATTCGCGCACCTGCGCCCCGCCGTGGCCATTCCCGCCGAGCGGCGCGTGGACGTGCCCGTCACCTCCTCCTCGGTGATGCGCGAAGCATTCGCGGTACCCGAAACGATGGAATTGCCCGAGCTCCTCGTGGTGCTGCGAGACATCGGTGGCCAAACGGCCGTCGTCGTCGATGAATACGGCGGAACCTCTGGAATCGTGACGCTCGAGGACGCCGTGGAAGAAATCGTCGGCAATATCGCGGACGAACACGACCGCCGCGGCGCCGGCGCGCGCCGCACCGCCCCGGGAACCTGGGTGGTGCCCGGTTTGCTGCGCCCGGACGAAGCCTTCCGCATCTGCGGGGTGCGCCTGCCCGAAGACGGCCCCTACGAAACCCTCGGCGGGCTGATTATGGCTGAACTTGGCCGCATTCCCGCGGTGGGGGATACGGTGGAGGTCGACGACGCCCAGCTGACAGTGCGTGCTATGGACGAGCGACGCGTAGAAACGGTGGAGGTGAAAATCCATGAGTAATACCCTCGCTCTTATCCTCACCGTGCTGTTGCTCGCCGGAAACGCCTATTTCGTGGCCTGCGAATTCGCACTCACCGCCTCGCGGCCCTCCCGCCTGGAACCCCTGGCGGAAAGCAACCCGCGCGCCGCGAAAACCCTGGCGGCTTCCCGCAACCTCAACGAAATGCTGGCTGCCTGCCAGCTCGGCGTGACCCTGTGCTCGGTGGCCCTCGGGGCGCTTGCGGAACCGGCGCTCGCGGCGCTGCTGCTGGTGCCGCTGGCCGCGGTGGGGGCCGGGGCAGTCCTCGCCCACACCATCGCTTTTGTGCTGGCTTTGCTCCTGGTGACCGCCCTGCACGTGATCCTGGGGGAAATGGTGCCGAAGAACCTGGCGGTCACCCACCCGGAACGCCTCGGCATGCTGTTTGTGCCTTCGCTGCTGGTTTTTGACCGGATCTTCCGCCCGATCACCGGATCGCTCAACTGGCTCGCGGTGCATATCGTTTCCTGGATGGGGATGAAACCGAAAGACGAGGTGATCTCCGCGTTTACCGCTTCCGAGGTCGCGGCGATTGTGCACGCCTCCCAGGCGGCCGGGGTGCTCCAGGATACCCAGGGGCTTATCACCGGGGCGCTGGAATTTTCCGAACACCAGGTGGGGGACACCATGCTGCCCCTCGATAAGGTGGTGACCTGCCCGCGCACCGCCACGCCCGCGCAGGTGGAGCGGCTGGTGGCCGACCACGGGTATTCGCGGTTCCCACTCGTGAGCGACGGGAATATCGTCGGGTACATTCACGTGAAGGATATTCTCGACGCCGCCCAGCGCGAACTGCCCATTTCTGCCCGCTTGGTGCGGCCGGTCCGCAGCCTTGCTGCCAGCACCAGCGTGGAGGACGCGCTGCGAACTATGCAAACCTCGGGGACGCATATGGCCATCGTGGAAGATAACGGAAAGGTAACGGGTGTGATCTTCCTCGAAGACGTTATTGAAGACCTCGTTGGGGACGTGCGTGATTCCATGCAGCGCCGTTCCTAAAACCGCGAGTTAGTGCGGATTGGGCGGGGTGTGATTGCTGCGGGGAGGGAGCGGGACGGTTCGGCATGGGGCCGGTAGGGCGCGATGCGATACGGCTCATGTGGTGAAAACTCTTTGCCTTTCCGGCGCTGACCGTTATCATTTTGTAATAGTGACGGGCCGGTGGATGAGCCGGCCATCTGGCAGGGAAAATGAGGAGAGCAGTGAGCGCGGTACACCACACCTCTCGCGGCGGGCGCAGAGCGGCCCGAGCGTATGAGGCTCCGCAGGAGCGCGCCGGTTCCCATGCCATTTCTCCGAACCCATCTCAGGGCGGCGGCAAACGTGCCGCCCGCAGTGCTACGGGTGCGCGCGCAGCGGGATCGCATGTCTCGGTTGGCCGCGCCTCCGGTTCACATGGGTCTACTTCGCACGCGGCGCCCAGCTCAGCAGCGCGCCGGGCTGCCAGCCGGGCGGCAGGCAAACGGGCTGCGGTTGAGGTTCCGCTGCATGCCGTCGCCTCCACCCGCGACCAGTCTGAAATTACGCCGCCAACGCGGCGCGGGCGCCGCGCCGCCGTCGTCGCACCGCTCGCAACGGTGAGCGAACTTCCCGCGCGCGGTAAACGGGCCCGCGCCGCAGCGCCGGCAGCTACCCCGCAGCCGGGAGCCACACCGGTAAGCGTGCGTCCGGTCAGCCCGCTGCCAGAACCTACCGAGCTCCCCGCCCGGGAACTGAAACCGCAGGTGAACGCGGGGCGCGGGGCCGCTTTCGGCGTCGTTCTTCCTTCTTCTTTGACCATTGCTGCCTGCGAGGCCGCGCCCACCGGCGGAATCGGCGCCGCGGGAATCACCACCGATACCGAGGGCACCGAAGTCCTCTCCGAATCGGATATTGACGCGGCGGTGCGCGCGGGTGAAGCCCGCGGGCGGGCGCAGAACCGGGAGCGTTCGGACCGCATTCTGGCCGGGGCGGCCGCGCACTGGGCGGTGGCGCGTTCCGTTTCTCCCTATCGCAATATTCTTATTGGCGCGGTGGCCTGCTTGGGCATGGTGCTTCCCGTTATGTCCACCTTGCAGGGCAATGCGGCGCAGGCCGCGAACCCGGCTTTCGTGGCGCCCATGGCGGAAGAATTCACCACTCCGGCCCAGCTCACCGGGGAAGTCGGCGCGATTCAACGCGCCCAGGCCCGCACCGCGGCGGAAAATCCGCGCCGCGCCTGCCCCACTTCCGCCGGAGCGTCCGGTACCCGCGCCGCTTTTGATATCCCCACGGATCGCCTCATCGTCAAGCCGCTGCCCGAGGGAAGCTACCGACTCACCTCGCCGTTCGGCACCCGCGTGGACCCGATCTCCGGGGAAGTTTCCTCCCATGCCGGGCAGGATTTCGGTGCGCCGGCCGGCACCCCGATCCACGCCATCGCCGACGGCGTGGTCAAGCACGCCGGTGAAGGCATCCAGGGCCGCTCAAATAATCTCATTATTATCGAGCACACCATTAACGGGGAAAAGTTCAGCTCCTGGTACATCCACATGTACGACGACGGAGTTTTCGTCAAGGCCGGTGACAAAGTCAAGGCCGGTGACGTGATCGGAGCGGTGGGCTCGAATGGCTACTCCACCGGCCCGCATCTCCACCTGGAGATCCACGCCGCCAACGACGAACTCCTCGACCCGCTCGCTTTCCTGGAAGAACGCCAAGCCCAGCCCCTCGAGGCGGATTGCAAGTAATGGGGCGACTCTACGATATTGATGGGCCCGCGCTCATCATCGCCCACCGCGGCGGCGGTAACGAATACCCGGAAAACTCCCTGCGCGCTTTTGAGGCTCTCTACCGCGCGGGATTTCGGCATATCGAATCGGATGTGCACGCCACCGCGGATGGTGTGGCGGTCATCCTCCACGATCCGCTCCTGGATCGCACCACGGACGGCGTTGGCCCGATCAGCGCGCACACCTGGGCAGAAGTAGCTCAGGTTCGTAACGAGGCCGGGGAGCGCCCGCCGCGCCTGGATGAAGTCCTCGATGCCTTCCCGGACGCTGTTTTTAACCTGGACGCGAAATCCGATGCGGCCGTAGAACCGCTGGTCGCGGCGGTGCGGCGCACCGGGGCCGCGGGGCGGGTGTGCCTAGCCAGTTTCTCCCAGGCCCGCGTGGAGCGTATGCGCAGTCGGCTGCCGGGAGCCACATTTTCGCTGGGCCGCTCCGCGGTGGCCTGGCTCATGGCGCTCTCCCACCTGCCCGGTGTGCAGGGAGTACGCATCGCCAAATTCCCCGGTTCGCAGCGCGGTTTCCAGGCCGTTCAGGTGCCGGTAGATATCGCGCTGCCGCGCCCGCGCTCGCTACCCGGCCTTCGCTCGTTACCCGGCCTTCGCTCGCTGCCCCGCCCGTGGCCGCTTTCGCGCTCAAGCCGCTCGCGCCGCTTGCTCCAGAGCGGGGATGCGGCTGGCGGCGGCACGCTCGGCCACCCGGTTCCCGTTCTCACCGCGCGGTTTGTGCAGCTCGCCCACGCGCAAGGGCTGGCGGTGCACGCCTGGACGATTAATTCCGCCGCGGAAGCGGAAGGACTGCTCGACCTGGGTGTTGATGGCATTATTACCGACGAACCCAGCGCGATGCGCAGCTATTTCGATAACTCGCAGTACTCGGTGCGGATCTAAACGCCGGTAGCGGGAGGGGAGCGCGGCCGGGAGCGGCGTCGTCGTACCACATTCTGGACCACGCCGGCGCGCCACGCTCTCAGCGCAACTTCCGTGCAAATCGTGATGAAACAAACAAAAAATGCTAGGCTTAAAGTCCCTTGCAGCGCATAGATGCGCCGCACCGCCACACAGAAGGAGTTGTGATGAAGGCCTGGCAATTTACGAATACCAATGAACCGCTTGTTCTCAACGAGGTTCCCGATCCCACGGCCGGCCCGGGCGAGGTTGTTCTGGAGATGAAGGCGGCTGGTATTTGCCATTCGGATGTTGGTCTACTCACGGATGAGGGCTGGCTGTCCATGCTCGCCAAGCGCCCCATCACCATCGGGCACGAAAATTCGGGCGTGGTGGCCGAAGTGGGCGAAGGCGTCACGGAGTACAAGGTCGGGGATCGCGTGGGCGTGTGCCCCACCACCGCGGCCGGTGCGCCCGGTTACAGTTTCGACGGTGGTTTCGCGCCGAAGATGGCGGTTCCGGCCGAAGCGCTCGTTCCGCTTCCGGACGGCGTTGATTTTATTTTGGGCGCGGCGGCAACCGATGCCGGGATGACCTCCCACGCGGCGGTCGTGACCCAGGGCGGCCTGCAGAAGGGCCAAACCGTGGGGATTATTGGCCTGGGCGGTCTCGGGCAGATCGGTGCTCGGGTGGCGGTGCTCGCCGGCGCGGATGTGTACGTGGCTGAAATTAATGAAAAGGTGTGGCCGCTTGCCGAAAAGATCGGTGCCAAGGGCGTGAAGAAGGATATTAAGGACTTCTCCGATATTACTTTCGACCTCATCGTGGACTTCGCCGGTTTCGGCACCACCACCGCGGACGCCGTGGATATTATCCGCCGCGATGGCACCGTGGTGGTTGTGGGCATGGGCAAACTGGAATCGCTTATTTCCACGAAGAGCCTCATCCTCAACCAGTGCCGCCTCATCGGCTCCAACGGCGGCACCAAGGAAGATATTGCCGGGATTTACGAGTTCATGGCCACCGGGAAACTCACCCCGCAGGTCACCACCATCCCCTTCGAGGAGATTCCCGAAGGCATCGAGAAGCTCAAGAATCACGAGGTCGTGGGGCGCCTCGTGGTTGAGTACTAAGCGCCGGTAGCGTTCCTGCGGCGCGTGTTTTAGTACGACGGCGCAGCTGGGGCCACCAGTGCAGCGATGGGCCCGCATATCTTTCGATACGCGGGCCCATCTTCGTGCGATTTGTGCCCCGAACAGGATTCGAACCTGCGGCCTTTCGCTCCGGAGGCGAACGCTCTATCCCCTGAGCTATCGGGGCGCACTGCGCTACTTTACCACGTTGGCGGGTGGCGGTGTAATTCTGTCGTAGATAGCACGTACACTTAGATGCGTGACTCCGGAAGAACTCAGTGCATGTATCGCGGCGGAAATCAGCGCCGCACGTAATGAAGGTCAGCTCCACCTCGATGGTGATATTCCCGCGGTGAAAATCGAGCGCCCGCGTTCGCGCGAGCACGGGGATTGGGCCACGAATGTGGCTATGCAACTCGCTAAGCGTGCCGGGATGCCCCCGCGTGACCTGGCCACCCTGCTGGCCGGGCGCCTCGAAGGTGTGTCCGGTATCGCTCAGGTGGAGGTTGCCGGCCCCGGTTTTATTAATATTCGCCTCTCCGCGGGCGCGGCCGGGGAACTGGCTCGCAGCATCGTGGAACAGGGGGAGCGCTACGGTTCCTCCCAGGCGGGTGCCGGAACCACCGTCAATTTGGAATATGTTTCCGCGAATCCCACCGGCCCCATCCATATCGGGGGAGCGCGCTGGGCCGCGGTGGGGGATACCCTCGCCCGGATTCTCAGCTTCACCGGCGCGAACGTGGTGCGCGAATACTATTTCAATGATCACGGCAACCAGATCAACCATTTCTCGGAAAGCCTGCTGGCCGCCGCGCTGGGCCGCGAAACTCCGGAAGATGGCTACGGCGGAACATATATTTCCGATATTGCCGATCAGGTTATCGCCCAGGAGCTAGCCGCCGGGCGCCCCGATCCGCGCACCCTCCCGGAAGCCGAAGCTCAGGAAGTATTCCGCGCCGGCGGGGTAGAGCTCATGTTCGCGGAGATCAAGAGTTCCCTGGCTGATTTCCGGGCCGAATTTGATGTGTTCTTCCACGAACAATCCCTCCACGATTCCGGAGCGGTTGCCGCCGCCATTGAAAAGCTGCGCGAACGCGGTGTTATTTACGAAGAAGATAACGCGGTATGGCTGCGCTCCACCGATTTCGGTGATGATAAAGACCGCGTCATCGTGAAATCGGACGGGGAAACCGCCTACTTCGCCGGTGACATCGCCTACTACCTCGATAAGCGCCACCGCGGTGCCGATCACGCCGTCTATATGCTCGGCGCGGATCACCACGGCTATATCGGGCGCATGTACGCCATGGCCCGCGCATTCGGGGATACCGCCGGCAAGGGCGGCAATATGGAAATCCTCATCGGCCAGCTGGTCAATCTCAAGCGCGATGGTGTTCCGGTGCGCATGTCCAAGCGCGCGGGCACCGTGGTCACCCTGGAGGACCTGGTGGAAGCCGTGGGCGTGGATGCGGCACGCTACTCGCTGGTGCGCGCCTCGGTGGATACCACCCTGGAGCTGGACCTCAATGTGCTGGCTTCGCACACCAATGACAACCCGGTCTACTACGTGCAATACGCGCACGCCCGCACCGCGAATGTGGCCCGCAATGCGGCTGAACACGGGGTGCAGCGCGCGGATGCCTTCACCCCGGAACTGCTTGAGCAAGCCGATTCCGATCTCATCGGGCAGCTCGCCCGCTTCCCCGAAGTGATTTCCCTGGCCGCGGCCAATCGCGAACCGCACCGGGTGGCCCGCTACCTGGAAGAACTGGCCGGCGCCTACCACACCTGGTACGGCAAGGCCCGAGTCACCCCGCGCGCGGATGAAGAAGTCAGCGATCTGCACCGCACCCGCCTCTGGGTGAACGACGCCACCCGCCAGGTCCTCGCCAATGGCTTGCACCTGCTCGGGGTGAGCGCCCCGGAGAAAATGTGAGTGGCCCGGTGAGCACCCCGGTAACTAATCTCGAGCAGCTGCCCGCGCCCCTTCCCGAGGGTTCGCCTACCGGGGTGTGGTCCACCACGGTACGCCGCCTTCCCGGTGACCTGGAGGTGGGCGGGTGCTCGGTGCGCGCCCTGGCGGAACGTTTCGGCACCCCGCTCTACATCCTGGATGAAGCCGATGCCCGCGCCCGGGCTGCCGCCTGGGTGAGCGCGATGCGGGAGGCTTTTGCCGAGTTGGCGGGAGCGGATGTTTACTACGCCTGCAAGGCTTTTGCCAGCGTGGGCGTGGCCAGGTGGATGCTGGAGGAAGGTCTCCACCTGGATACCTGCTCCGAAGGGGAGCTGCGCATCGCCCTGGCGGCCGGAGCGCGCGGGCACCAGCTCGGCTTGCACGGCAATAATAAATCCGCGGCGGAAATCGAGCTGGCCCTGGATCACCAGGTCGCCCACCTGGTAGTTGATTCCCTGGCCGAAGTGGATTTGGTGGCGGCCGCGGCCGCGCGGCGCGGGCAGGTTGCCGCCGTCGTGGTGCGGGTGACGTCCGGTATTCACGCGGGCGGCCACGATTTTATTGCCACGGCTCACGAGGACCAAAAATTCGGTCTTTCGCTCGCCATCGGCGCGGCCTGGGAGGCGATTGAGCGCATCGAGGCCAATCCGTGGCTGCGCCTGGTGGGATTGCATTCGCATATCGGCTCCCAAATTGTGGCGACGGAAGCTTTCGTGGCCGCGGCGCGCGCCATCCTGGACCTGCGGGCCCGGGTGGCCCGCGAGCTGGGAACCGTGATTCCCGAAATTGACCTGGGTGGTGGTTACGGGGTGCGCTATACCGGCGCGGACCCGATTCCGCCTACCCCGCGTGACTTCGCCGCGGTGCTCGCCGCGGAAGTGGCCCGGCACAGCGCCCACAGCGGCATCCCTGCCCCGCGCATCTCCGTGGAACCGGGCCGCTCCATTATTGCCCCGGCCGGGATGACGCTCTACACCGTGGGAACCGTCAAGAACGTCCACGTGGATGCCACCCGCACCCGCACCTACGTTTCGGTGGACGGAGGCATGTCCGATAACATCCGCCCCGCCCTCTACGGCGCCGATTACACCGCGGCCCTCGTGGACCGCGTGCCGGCGAGCACCTGCACGGGCACCACTATTGAGGCCGACGCCGCCGCCGCGGCAAGCGCGGCGGGTCCCGCTGCCGGCGCGGCTGCCACCCAGGGGAATCCCGGAGGCACGCGCGTCTGCCGAGTGGTCGGTAAGCATTGCGAATCGGGCGATATTGTGGTGTGCGCCGTCGCCCTCCCGGAGGATATTCACGCCGGTGACCTGCTTGTCACGCCGGCTACCGGCGCCTACGGGCGGGTCATGGCCTCGCATTACAATATGCTGCCCAGCCCGGGAGTTATTGCGGTGCGCGGTGGCCGGGCTCGCTGGCTTATTCGCGGGGAAACCGTGGCGGACCTCCTCGCGCTAGACGCGGATTACCCGGCAACCGCAACCGAAAACTAGAGCTGCCCGCGCGCCGGCGCACTAACAGCTAAGCGCCGGCGCGTGCGGCACCTAATCCTCCGGTAGCACGGCCTCGCTCACCTGAGCGGGCTTTTCCCAGGTATCCGGGGCGCTGCTCCACGCCGAGATCGCGTCCACCACCGGGCGCAGTTCGGCCAGCGCGATCTGCCCGGCCGCGGTGGCCTGCCCGGCCTGACCCCAGGTACCCGCGGAGCCGAAAATAGCGGAAGTAATTCGGCTCATGGTGCCCAGCGCCCCCATGGCGATGGTGATGAGCGGAACGTGCAGCTCCTGGCTGGCCCGGTAGGTCGCGTTGAGCACCGTCACCACATCACCCGGATGCGCGGGAGTCACCGCAATTTTCGCGATAGATGCCCCGTGCACCTGCAAGAGCCGCAGACGATTCACGATTTCATCTTCGGGCGGGGTAGAACGGAAATCATGGTAGGAACCGATCACCGGGATCTGAGCCCGGGCCGCTTCCTGAATAATGCGTTCGGTCCAGGCCCCGGTGCGGAACAGCTCCGCATCCACCGCATCCACCAGCCCGGATTGGATGAGCCGGATCACCAGCGGCCCGTAATCATCGGGCATAATCGCTTTCTGGCCGCCCTCCGCCGCGGAACGGAACGTGCCCAGAATCGGTAGGTTCGTGGACTTACGCAAAAGGGTTCCCACCTCGGTGAGGGTGGCAAGATCCTCGAGGAAATCCACTCGCCATTCCAGAACGTCAATGTCATGTTTGGGAAGCTTCGCTACCTGCGTCCGCAGCTCGTCACCATTGGCGGGCGTAATGGACACGAGGATTTTCGTCGGCCCGGAGCCGAAGGTGACGTCCTTGATTTTCACAGTGGGCATCGCGCACCTCGCTTTCTCTTCGTGCATCGGTCGATGCATTTTCCATGGGGATATTGTACCCATCCGCGTGGCGGGCGCCACACCCAGTTTTCGCCGCATACCAAGCCCATACGCTCGTGGCGGGCGGGCCGGTGGCGCGCCCCGGCCCTACCTTCGCTAGGCTAGGACACGCGAGGACAGAGAGGCCGGCGCATCGCCCGGGCTGAGCCGGCATCCGCGCGGCGCGTTCGTCAAGATAAGGAGTAGGCGTGAAGGAAGTCAAGGTTGCCCTGCTGGGGGCGGGAACGGTAGGAAGCGCCGTCGTCCGCCTGCTGCAAGCCAATGCGGAAGAATTTAATCTGCGAGCCGGGGCGCGCCTGCGCGTGATCGGCATTGCGGTGCGCAACCTGGAGGCCCCGCGCGATCCCGCGATTGACCGCGCGCTGCTCACCACCGACGCCCACGCCATTATCGCCCAAGCGGATATTGTTATTGAACTTATGGGCGGCATCGAACCGGCACGCGAATATATTTTGGCCGCTTTTGCCGCCGGCGCCTCGGTGGTCACCGGAAATAAGGCGCTGCTGGCCGAGCACGGTCCAGAATTGTACGACGCCGCGGCGCGTGCCGGCGTGGACCTCTATTACGAGGCCGCGGTGGGCGGGGCCGTCCCGGTGGTGTACGGGCTGCGGGAATCCCTCGCCGGGGACCGCGTCACCCATATCCTCGGGATCGTCAATGGCACCACCAATTACATCCTCGACGAAATGACCACCAACGGGGAAAGTTTCGATGCCGCGGTAAAGAAAGCGCAGGAGCTCGGCTATGCCGAAGCCGATCCAAGCGCCGATGTGGACGGGTACGACGCCGCAGCAAAATGCGCCATCCTGGCTTCCCTCGCTTTCCACACCCGCGTCCAACTTTCGGATGTCCACACCCACGGAATCCGCGAGATCACCCCGGAGATGATCGCTTCGGCCGGGCGGGGCGGCTACGTGGTCAAGCTGGTGGCCTCCGCCAAGCGGCGCGCGGACGGCATCGAATTGTACGTGGGCCCCACCCTCATTCCCGCCCAGCATCCGCTCGCCACCGTGCACGGGGCCTATAACGCCATCGTGGTGGAGGGTGAAGCCGCGGATCGCCTCATGTTCTACGGGCCGGGGGCTGGCGGGGATCCCACCGCCACCGCGGTTCTTTCCGACCTGGTGGCCGCCGCCCACCACCGCGTGCACGGCGGGCTGGCCCCGCGCGAACTGGCCTACGGGGAGCTGCCAATTCTGCCGCCCACCCAGGCACGCTCGCGCTTCCAGCTGAGCATGGACGTGGCCGATCACGTGGGCGTCCTCAGCGAGGTCACCGGCACCTTCGCCCGTCACAATGTTTCCATTAGCGGAGTCAGCCAAGAATCGCCCACCTTGGACCACCTGTGCCGCCTCACGGTCACCACCCACGAAGCCCTCCAGGCCGATGTGGAAGCAACTATCGCGGATCTTTCCGCAGCCGAAGGCTTGGCAACGGTGCGCACCGCGAGCTTCGTGCGGGTGGAGGTGGCCTAATGCGTATCGCCACCTCCGAAGCGCGGGTGCGGGTCCCGGCCACTTCCGGCAACCTCGGCCCCGGTTTTGATTGCATGGGCATGGCTCACAATCTCTGGGACGAAGTCAGCGTGCGCCTGACCACCGGGGCCACCCGGGTCCATATTGAGGGGGAGGGCGCGGATGTCCTCCCCACCGGGGATGATCACCTCATCGTGCGGGCCCTGCGCCGCGGTTTCGAGGCCGCGGCCCTGCCCGGAGTCGGTTTCGAGCTGCGCTGCACCAACGCGATTCCGCAGGGTCGCGGCCTGGGTTCCTCCGCGGCGGCCGTGGTGGCCGGCTTACTTTTAGTGCGCGGCCTCGTAGATCGCCCCGATATGTTCGACGACGGCGTTCTCCTCTCCCTCGCCACCGAATTTGAAGGACATCCCGATAATGCCGCACCGGCAATTTTCGGGGGCGCCGTCGTAACGTGGATGGAAGGAACGCAAGCCCGAGCTGCGCGTATCCCCACCTCTGTGGACACCACTCTTCTTATTCCCGGCGAACAGCTCCTCACCGAAAAGGCGCGGGCCGCGCTCCCGGATACCGTTCCCCATGCCGACGCCGCTTTTAATGCCTCGCGCACCGCTATGCTCGCCCTCGCCCTCGAGCACTACCCGGATTTGCTCTGGCAGGCCACCGCAGATCGCCTCCACCAGGACTATCGCGCCGGGGCCATGCCGGCCTCCGCGGACGCGGTGCGGGCGCTGCGCGCGGCGGGATTCCCGGCCGTTATTTCCGGTGCCGGCCCATCCGTGCTAGTATTTTCACGCCTTGACGCTGACACAGTTTCTATGATGCAGCGGCGTGGATTTACGGTGAATACCGCTGGAATGTCCACACGGGGCGCTTATCTGGTGTAGACTGAGGTCTAACCGACGTTCTTATACCGGTTATTTCCCACGTACTTGAAATTGTCATAAGTGCGTTAACAACCCCTGAATTCCGAGGAAGGAACCTCGTGACGGAAACCCCAACATCAGGCGCAATCTCAACGATGCGGGTGCCGCAGCTGCGCGCGCTCGCCGAAGAACTCGGCCTGGACATTGACCCGAAAGCTAAGAAGGCGGACCTGCTCGCGGCCATTCGCGAAGTTCGCCCCGCGCGGCGCGGGCGGCCCCGCAAGGAAGATAGCCTCGCCAATATTACGAAGGCACCCGAAAAGTCCGCTGCTGCCACCACGGCAAAGACCGCAGCGAAGAAGGAAAGCGCGAAAGCCGCAGAATCGGCCCCGGCCGCCGCGGAAGCTCCGGCTGAGGCACCGGCTCCGGCCCGGAAAACGCGCACGGCCCGCTCTGCAGCGGCCTCGGCACCCAGCGCGGAAAGCGCTCCGGTAGCAGCCCCCGCCACCTCGGCTACTTCCACCGCACCCCGGGAAGAACGAGAAGATCGCGAGGAACGCAAGGTGCGGCGCCGGGTGCGCCGGGATCACCGCGAACCGGTCCATATCGATCTGCCCGAACCGAAGCAGGAAGCCGGCCAGGCCGCGCGCCGCTCCGATTCCCTCAGCGATGAAAATACTCTCGCGGCCCTGGATGCCATCGGCGATGCCGCGGAACGCCGCGCCGGTGACCATCATGACACCGCCTCGGAGCGCCGCCGCCGCAAGCGCAACCGCCGCGGTGAGGAACACGAAGAAGCCCGCCGCTCGCGGCGCACCTCGGATCGTACCGAGCGCACGGATCGGGGCGAAGGCGCGGAGCGCGCCGATCACGAGGCGGAAACCGCCGCCCCGGCCGTGAAGGTTGAGCGTGAAGAACGCCAGGATATCCCGGCCGGCAAGCGCCAGGCGGAAGATACCCTCGTTCCCGTTGCCGGCATTGTGGATACCCAGGGTAACCAGATGGTGCTGCGCACCGGCGGCTACCTGCCCGGCCCCAATGATGCGCAGATTTCCACCGCGCTGGTGCGCCAGTACGGTCTGCGCCGCGGGGATGCCGTGGTGGGTGCTATTCGCCAGCACGATGAGGATAATTCCTCGCATAATAACCGCAATAACAAGCGTAATCCGCGCCGTCGTTACAATAATCAAAACAATAACCGGTCCGGTAACCAGCTCGTCCAGGTGGATACTATTAACTCCCTGCCCGCAGCTGAAGCAGCGCGCCGCCCGGACTTTAATAAGCTCACCCCGGTCTACCCGGATGAGATTTTGCGCCTGGAAACCGAACGTAAGGGCCTGTCTACTCGCGCCATCGATTTGGTTGCCCCCATTGGCAAGGGCCAGCGCGGCCTCATTGTTTCCCCGCCGAAGGCCGGGAAAACCATGATTATGCAGCAGATCGCCAAGGCGATTGCCGCGAATGATCCCGAGGTTCATATCATGGTGGTCCTCGTGGATGAACGCCCCGAAGAAGTGACGGATATGCGTCGCATCGTCAAGGGCGAAGTGATTGCTTCCACCTTTGACCGCCCGGCTTCGGATCACACTATCGTCTCCGAACTGGCTATTGAGCGCGCCAAGCGCCTGGTGGAACTCGGTCAGGATGTGGTGGTTCTTCTCGATTCCCTCACCCGCCTTTCGCGTGCCTACAACCTCGCGGCACCGGCTTCGGGGCGTATCCTTTCCGGTGGTGTGGATGCCGCGGCGCTCTACCCGCCCAAGAAGTTCTTCGGTGCGGCGCGCAATATCGAAAATGGTGGCTCGCTCACGATTATCGCTTCCGCGCTGGTGGAAACCGGCTCGAAGATGGACGAAGTTATTTTCGAAGAATTCAAGGGCACCGGCAATATGGAGCTGCGCCTTTCGCGCCAGCTCGCGGATCGGCGTATCTTCCCGGCGATCGATATCAACGCCTCGGGTACCCGCCGCGAAGAAATGCTCTACAAGCCCGAAGAACTCAAGGTCATCTGGCAGCTGCGCCGGGCCCTGGGAACTCTCGGAGTGGATGAAGCGGCGGACTTCGTGCTCAAGCGGATGCGGAATACCGAAAATAACGCGGAATTCCTCGTGTCGATTATGCGTTCCATGCAAGGATCGCGCGGCGAATAAGCCGAATAAAAACGGCGGGAGGAGCCGGCCGGGTGGCCGGGTACCGAGCGCGTGGCGCACATAGTGATGTGATACGCGCACGGTACCTTGTCTCGGCCGGCCCGCCCGTGCCATAATTTTCTGTCGGCTCCCGGTTCACCGTGATATGGAGAACCATGCTCGGACCCGGGGGCAGCTACGAACCAAGGAGAGATAATGAAGCAGGGAATCCATCCCGATTACCACGAGGTCTCCGTGACCTGCACCTGCGGTAATGAGTTCACCACCCGTTCCACCTACAACGGTGACCATATGCGCGTGGAAGTGTGCAATAACTGCCACCCGTTCTACACCGGCAAGCAGAAGATCCTGGATACCGGTGGGCGCGTGGCTCGCTTCGAGGCACGCTACGGCAAGCGCAAGAAGTAAGCGCCACGGAAAGGAGCGTCACCGCAAGGGCGCTCCTTTTCTTTTTGCACCATTGTCGGTAGGGTCGCCACTCTCCGGTGGCGGCAGGGCACGCGCTGGGTGCGCGTGAAGAAAGGTCCTCGTTATGGCTGATACACGTCGTGAGGTTGCCGAGCACCATCTCGCTGAATTTGAAAAAATCGAAGCGGATATGGCCAGCCCGGAAGTTCTCTCCTCCCCGGATAAATTGCGTTCACTCGGGCGGCGCTATGCCGAACTCGGGCGGGTGGTACGCGTGTACCGGCGTTTCCTGCAGGCCGAACAGGACCTCACCGAAGCTAAGGAAATCATCTCCCAGGGCGGGGAAGATGCTGAACTCTTCCGTCCCGAACTTCCCGGAATGGAAGAACGCTACGAAGCAGCCTCCCAGGAACTCACGGAAGTCCTTATTCCCCGCGATGAAGACGACGCCCGCGATGTCATTATGGAGATCAAAGGCGGGGCCGGCGGGGAAGAATCCGCCCTCTTCGCGGGGGACCTGGCCCGCATGTACGAACGCTACGCCACCTCCAAGGGCTGGAGTTGGGAAGTGCTGGGTGCCAACCAAACCGAGCTGGGTGGCTATAAGGACCTTGAGGTTGCCATCCGTTCCCGCGGGCAGCTTGAGGATCCTTCCGAAGGCGTCTGGGCCCACCTCAAGTACGAAGGCGGGGTCCACCGGGTGCAGCGCGTACCCGTAACCGAATCCCAAGGGCGCATCCAGACCTCCACCGCCGGGGTGCTTGTTTTCGCGGAAGTGGATGACCCGGGCGAAGTGGAAATCGCCGCGAATGACCTGCGGATTGACGTGTACCGTTCCTCGGGGCCAGGCGGACAGTCCGTGAACACCACCGATTCGGCGGTGCGTATTACCCACCTTCCCACCGGGATTGTGGTCTCCATGCAGGATGAAAAATCGCAGATCCAAAATCGTGAATCCGCTATGCGGGTGTTGCGCGCCCGGTTGCGTCAGCTCCAGCTGGATCAACAGGCCGCTGAAAACGCGGAATTGCGCCATTCTCAGGTGCGTACCCTGGACCGCTCCGAGCGCATCCGCACCTATAATTTCCCGGAAAATCGTATTTCCGATCACCGCACCGGCTACAAGGCCCATAATCTCGACGCGGTTCTCGATGGGGACTTGGATGCCGTTATCGATTCGGCCCGGATTATGGACGAAGCGGCCCGCATGGAAGCCGCGGAAGAAAAGTAGAAAAGTAGAAAGTAGCCGAGCGCTATGACCACCTGGGCGGACTTGCTGGCCGGAGCCACCGCGCAGCTCACCGCGGCCGGGGTGGATTCACCCGCCGCGGATGCCCGGTGGCTGGCCGAAGCGGTCGCGGGCAAGCGCCCCCATCCGCGTGATACCCCGCCGCCCGCGCAGCGCGAACTTTTCGCGGCCTACCTAGCCCGCCGCGCCGCGCGCGAACCGCTCCAGCACATCACCGGGCGGATGTACTTCCGCTACCTCGAGCTTGTTTCCACGCCGGACGCGCTGATTGTGCGCCCGGAAACCGAGATCGTGGCCGAATGCGCCATCGCGCACGTGCGCGCCTGCGTGGCCGCGCAGAATTGCGGGAACGCCGCGTCTCTCAAGAACGACGACGCAGCGGCGGCGCGCTCCCGCGCCGCCGCCACAGCCGCAGGCCCCCTCGTTGTCGATCTGGGAACCGGCAGCGGGGCCATTGCCCTGAGTATCGCTACCGAAGTTCCCGCCGCCCGGGTCATCGGCGTCGACGCAGATCCCCAGGCTCTGCAACTGGCGGCCACCAATAATGCCCGCTACGGTTCGCCCGTCACTTTCCTCCACCACGATGTAGCCGAGCCGCTCCCGGAACTGGACCACGCGGCGAGCGTCGTCGTCGCCAATCCTCCCTATATTCCACCCGATACGCCGGTGAGCGTGGAAGTGCGTGCCGATCCGGCGCGGGCCCTGTGGGGCGGGGGAGCGGAGGGCCTGGACCTGCCCAAGCTTTTTGTGGCGCGCGCGGCGCAGCTGTTGCGGGGCGGGGGTATCCTCGTTCTCGAACACGCGGAGACGCAAAGCGCGGCTCTGCGCGAATATGCCCGCAGCCTCGGTTTCACCCGGGCCGCAACCGGCCGGGACCTGGCCGGGCGGGAACGTTTTTTGGAGGCAGAATATGGACACATGTGATGCCGCGGTAGCCGCCCTCGCGCGCGGCGAGCTCGTGGTTCTCCCAACCGATACCGTTTACGGCCTGGGCGCGGATGCGTTTTCGCGCGCGGCTGTCACCCGGCTCCTCACCGCGAAAGGGCGCGGGCGCGATAAGCCCTCCCCGGTGCTCGTCGCCTCGATGGAGGACGCCGCCCGTTTGACCTCCGCCATCCCGGCCGGCGCCCGCGCACTCGCCGCGGCGTACTGGCCCGGGGCTCTCACCCTCATCCTCCCCGCGAATAACAGCATCGGCTGGGACCTGGGCGAAACCCACGGAACCGTGGCGCTGCGCATGCCCGATCATCCGCTCGCTCTGGAGCTGCTGCGCCGCACCGGCCCGCTAGCCGTTTCCTCCGCGAACCTTACCGAGCACGCCCCGGCCCGCACCGCCGCGCAGGCCCGTGCGCAGCTGGGCGAGAAAGTCGCGGTGTACCTGGACGGGGGCACCGCACCGGGCGGGGTGCCGTCCACCATTGTGAGCTTCGCGGGAGAGCGGGCGCAGATCCTGCGCCACGGCGCTATTGCTGATGAGGATATTGCCGCCATCGTGCCGCTGGGCTGAAGCGATGCGGCGGCGCCGCACTGAAGCACGGTGCGAGCCGGCTAGACTGAACGGCAACAGCACTAGGAAGGAGAGAGCATGCGCGTCTACCTGCTCATGATGGTGCTCAGCTGCGCCATCACTTACTTCCTAGTTCCCGCGATTCTGCGCCTGGCGCTGCGCGTGGGCGCCATGACGCAGGTGCGCGAACGCGATATCCACACCGTGCCTATCCCGCGATTGGGTGGGGTGGCGATGTTCTTGGGATTTTCGGCCTCGTTCGCCATTGCCTCACAGATCCCCTACCTGCACCGGGTGCTCGGGCCTGCCTCCCAAGCCTGGGCGATTTGGCTGGGCGCCGGGCTCATGTGCCTGGTGGGTGCCATCGACGATATCTGGGAACTCGATTGGATGACGAAACTGGCCGGCGAAGTGCTGGCCGCCGGGGTCATGGCCTGGCAGGGCGTCCAGTTCGTCACGCTGCCCTTTATGGGGCTGACCGTGGGCTCCACCCGCCTATCGATTTTCTTCACCATCCTCATGGTGGTCATCACGGTGAACGCTGTGAATTTTATGGACGGGCTGGACGGGCTGGCCGCCGGGATCGTGGGGATTGCCTCCCTGGCTTTCTTTATTTATTCCTATATTCTTACCCGCAATGCCACCCCGGGGGATTACACCTCGGTTGCCTGCGCCGCCGCGGCGGCCACGGTGGGGATGTGCGCCGGGATTCTGCCGCATAATTTCCACCCGGCTCGTATCTTTATGGGCGATTCGGGCGCGCTTATGCTCGGCATGGTGCTGGCCGCCTCGGCTATCCAGGTCACCGGGCAGATCGATCCGCAATCCACCTCCCTCGGCTACGCGCTCCCGGCGTATTTGCCGCTGCTGCTGGCCCTCGCCGTGGTGGTGCTGCCCCTCTCTGATTTCATCTGGGCCGTCACCCGGCGCCTGGCCCGCGGGCAGTCTCCTTTCCACGCCGACGCCGGCCACCTCCACCACCGCCTGCTACGCCTGGGCCATTCGCATACCGGCACCGTGCTCATTCTCTATCTGTGGACGGCTATTTTCTCCTTCAGCTGCATTCTGCTGATTGTGCTTCCGGCCCGGCACGTCGCCCTGATTGGCGCCGCCGGGGTGGTGCTCGGTTGCGTGGTCACCTTCGGAATGTTCGGGCGACGGCGGAGCTCGGCCGCGCGCGGGGAGCGCATTCCGGATGAGAACGCCGGTGATGCGCCCATGTCCGAAGTTGAGCTGGAACGGGAAGCGGTGCAGGTTCCGGAAATTGGGCTGCCGGCATTGGAAACGCTGCCGGCATCGGAAACAGAGCCCGTGCAGAAAGCTGAGGAGACACCATGAGGGCCCAATCCAGCCGGCCGGCCGCCCCGGGCGGAGGTGCCGCGTGCTTGCTCTACCGCGCCCAACTGAGCGCCACGCTCGGATGCGTCGTCGTCGGAATAATAGGGGCGGCGGGATGCCTGCTTGCCGGTCAAGCCGAGCACGCCCGTGCCGTGGGCTGGGCCACCCTCATCGCGCTGGTACTCCAGGCGATCAGCTGGGCCAGTGCGCGCTATCTGCCCGGCGGGGCCGGATGGGCGCTGGGCGGTTACGCGGTCAAACTCGCGGTGGTGCTCGGCGGGCTCGGAGCCTGGCGGGCCCTCACCGGGGCCTCGGTGGGAACCGCGGCGCTGGCACTGGCCGGGCTGATTATTTGCGCGCTCGCGGTGCAATCTTGGGTGGTGCTGCGCGCTGATCTGCGCGGTGATAGTAGCGTTGATCGACAGGAAGATCTGCGCACCGGGCGCTAAGTCCTAGCCAGGAACGAGCCGTAAGAGTAACGTAGGACACTGCTCACGGCGGGAAAGTTCAGCGCCGCAGGGTGATGACAAATGTGATTTCCACGCTAAGATAGGTTAGCAGTGCCGTTTAGGCGGGGTTCCCGCCGCGGAAAGATTCGATGGAGAGGGTGAGCGCATGGCAGTCGGTTCGTTCGCGAATCTGAGCATGCTCGGCCTGCCGATGGAGAACGACGGGTTCCACGCCCCGGGAGTTGAGGAATTCTTCCCCGCCCCCATCTTCTTCGCCGGCACGCCATTTGAGATGAATCGCGTGATGGTGATTCGTCTTCTTGCGGCTTTAGTTCTTCTGGTTTTCTGCGTTATCTACGCCAAGCGCGCCAAGCTCATTCCGGGTCGCGCGCAGGCCGCGATGGAATCCCTGCTGGACTTCTCGCGGGTGCAGATCGGTGAAGAAATTCTCGAAGGGCAGGCACGCAAGTACCAGCCCCTGCTCGCTACCATTTTCCTCGGCACTCTCTTTATGAACTTAACCGGCGTCATCCCGGGCTTGCAGCTCGCGGGTACGTCGGTTATTGGTATGCCGCTCATTTACGCCGTGGTGGCGTACGTGGCCTTCATTATCGCGGGTATGAAGGAACGCGGGGCGGGTACCTTCTTCAAGGAACAGCTCTTCCCGCCCGGGGTGCCTTGGCCGATTTACATCATCATGACGCCCATTGAGCTGCTCTCCACCTTCATTATTCGGCCCGTCACCCTGACGGTCCGTCTCTTGGCCAATATGCTCTCCGGGCATATGCTGCTCGTGCTCTGCTTCCTGGGCACCCACGCGCTCTACTTCTCCATGGGTGGGGGCCTCGGCATTGGCCTGGGTACGGTCACGCTGGTGGCCGGTATCCTCTTCACCGTCTTTGAACTTTTCGTGGCGTGCCTGCAGGCGTATATCTTCGCCCTGCTCACCGCCGCGTATATCCAACTTTCTATTTCCGCCCACTAAAACAACAAGAAAAGGACAATCCCATGACTGGATCTGCAGCAGTTCTCGCGACCATCGGTTACGGTCTCGCGGCTATCGGCCCCGGCATCGGCGTCGGCCTCATCGGTGCGAAGAACCAGGAAGCTACCGCACGCCAGCCCGAGATCCGCGGCTACCTGCGCGTCAATATGTTCCTGTCCATCGCCTTTACCGAAGCACTCGGCCTGATCGGCTTCGCCGCGGGCTTCGTGTTCGGAGCTTAAGCAATGTATCTCGCTGAAGAACACAGTGTTATCATTCCGGCCATTCCGGATCTGCTGTGGGGCACGGTATCCTTCCTCATCGTCGCCATCGCGGTGTATAAATTCGCCTGGCCGACGCTGACGAAGATGCTTGATGAGCGGCGGGAGAAAATCGAAGAAGGTTTGCTCGCTGCCGAACGTGCCCGGGAGGAAGTGGCCCAGGAACGCGCCACCATCCAGTCCGAAAAGGATGCCGCGGTGCGTGAAGCAGCGGATATCCGCGCCCAGGCACAATCCAATGCCTCCGATATTATCGAGCGTGCGCGCCGGGAAGCCGGCGAAGAAGCGCGGCGTATTTCCGCCGCGGCTCAGGTTCAGATTAAAGCTGATACCGACGCCGCCGCGCGGATTCTCCGCGCGGATTTGGGCACCATGGCCTCGCAGCTGGCCGGTCGTATCGTGGGTGAACAGATTCGCCTCGATCCGAGCGTGAACCAGGGCGTTGTTGATTCGTTCCTCGATAATCTCGAGGAGCAGGCGCGAACGGGGGCGTAATGCGGTCCACGAGTAAGCAATCCGCCGCCGCGGTCACCGCCGAGTGGGACGCGCTGCTTCAGGAGCATCCCGGCCAGGAAATTGACTTGGCGCGCGAACTTTTCGCCGCTGCAGACGCCATCAATGCTTCTCCTTCCCTGCGTGGCACCCTCGCGGATACCACGCGGGCCGGGGCGGCACGGGAAAGCCTGGCAAGCGCCATTTTCGCCGCCCACGTGAGCGCACCGGTTCTCGCGGTGCTGCGCGCGGTGGCGGGGCGCACGTGGACGGAGGACGCTGATCTCGTCACGACCGTGGATACCCTCGGTGCGCACGCCGTGCTGGTGCGGGCGCGTGGCGCCGGGGTGCTCTCCGGCGTGGAAGATGAGCTCTACCAGCTCATGCGCACCCTCAAAGAAACTCCCGATCTGCGCATTACGCTCTCTCGCGAGGAATACTCCGCGGAGGAACGCGCCGCGCTCTTTGATCGCGTGGTTCCGAATATCCGGGAGGAAACCCGGGTGCTGGCACATCGCGCCCTGGCGCGGGTGCGGGAAGCAACCCTGGCGGCCTCGCTCATGGAATACGCGGCCCAGGCAGCTGAGTTGGGTGAGGTTTCCGGCGTATCGGTGCTGGTAGCCCAGCCGCTCACGGCCACGCAAGAAGAACGCCTCCAGCGCGCCCTGACCGCGATGTACGGAACTGAAGTTTCCATTCACGTCTCGGTAGATCCGGCTGTGGTGGGCGGTATGCGCATCCAGCACGGTTCGGATGTTATTGACGCGACGCTGCAGTCCAGAATTAAAGATGTACGCGATAAAGTCGCGGTCATGCCGGCGGCACCGGCGAGCAACAGGTAAGGAAAAAGAATGGCTGATCTGACAATCCAGCCCGAAGAGATTCGGGCAGCGCTCGATAACTTCGTGCGTAGCTACACGCCGGAGCAGTCCGAGAGTGAGCAAGTTGGTCACGTCACCATGACGGCGGACGGCATCGCCCGCGTGGCCGGCCTGCCCGGTGCGATGGCTAATGAACTTCTCGTTTTCGAGGATGGCACCCGCGGACTGGCGATGAACCTGGAAGAGCGCGAAATCGGCGTCGTCGTTCTCGGTGACTTCTCCAATATTGAAGAAGGCCAGGAAGTGCGCCGCAGCGGTGAGGTGCTCTCCGTCCCGGTGGGCGACGGATACCTCGGCCGCACGGTGGACCCCCTCGGCAAGCCGATTGACGGCCTGGGCGAAATCGAAAATCTCAGCGGCCGGCGTGCCCTGGAGCTGCAGGCTCCCGGCGTAATGATGCGCAAGTCGGTGCACGAACCGCTGGAAACCGGTATCAAGGCTATTGACTCGATGACCCCGATCGGGCGCGGGCAGCGCCAGCTCATCATCGGGGACCGCCAGACCGGTAAAACCGCCCTCGCGATTGACACCATCCTCAACCAGCGCAAGAACTGGGAAACCGGGGATCCCTCCAAGCAGGTGCGCTGCATTTACGTGGCCATCGGCCAGAAGGGTTCCACCATCGCTTCGGTGCGCGGCACCCTGGCTCGCTACGGGGCGCTGGAATACACCACCATCGTGGCCTCCCCGGCATCCGATCCGGCTGGCTTCAAGTACCTGGCTCCCTACACCGGTTCGGCCATCGGCCAGCACTGGATGTACGAAGGTAAGCACGTGCTCATCGTGTTCGATGACCTCTCCAAGCAGGCCGAAGCCTACCGCGCTGTGTCCCTGCTGCTGCGCCGCCCGCCGGGGCGTGAAGCCTACCCGGGCGACGTGTTCTACCTGCATTCGCGCCTGCTGGAACGCTGTGCCAAGCTCTCCGATGAGCTGGGCGGGGGTTCCATGACGGGCCTTCCCATTGTGGAAACCAAGGCGAATGACGTCTCGGCCTACATTCCGACCAACGTTATTTCCATTACCGACGGTCAGATCTTCTTGCAGTCCGACCTCTTCAACTCCAATCAGCGCCCGGCCGTGGACGTGGGTATTTCGGTATCCCGCGTGGGTGGCGACGCGCAGATCAAGGCTATGAAGAAGGTTGCCGGTACCCTGAAGATCACCCTGGCGCAGTACCGCTCCCAGGCGGCCTTCGCGATGTTCGCCTCCGATCTTGACCCGGCCACCCGCCAGCAGCTCACCCGCGGTGAGCGCCTCATGGAGCTGCTCAAGCAGCCGCAGTACACCCCGTACCCCATTGAGGAACAGGTTGTTTCGGTGTGGGCCGGCTCGAAGGGCTACCTCGATGATGTCCCGGTGGAGAAGGTGCACGATTGGGAAGCCCGCATGCTCGACTACGTGCGGCACAACTCCAAGGTGCTGGAAACCATTGCCTCCACCGGTGAGATGGATAAGGATCTCGAAGCCGAACTGGAAGCCACGGTCAGCGCCTTCACGGAGTCCTACCGCACCGCCGAAAACCTGCCCGCGGGCGGGGAAGAGGATGTCCCGGCCGAGCAGGCCCGTGAAACTCTCGCGCGGCCGACGAAGGGTTAATCGATGGCCGGCGAACAGAGGATTTACAAGAGCAAAATTCGGGCGACGAGCACCTTGCAGAAGGTGTTCCGCGCGATGGAGCTCATTGCGGCCTCGCGTATCGGCTCGGCGCGCCGGGAGGCGCAGGAACTGGACCCCTACGCGCGGGCGGTAACCCGCGCGCTCGGGCTGGTGGGGCGCCATGATTTTGATGCCCAGCACCCGCTGATGCGCGAACGCACCGATACCAATCGGGTGGCGGTACTCGTGGTGACCTCCGACCGCGGCATGGCAGGAGCCTATTCCGCCAATGTGCTGCGCGAAGCAGAACGCACCGTGGAGAATCTGCGCGCCGAAGGTAAGGACCCGGTGCTGTACGTGACCGGCCGGCGCGGCCTGCAGTACTTCAAATTCCGCGGGGTGAATATCGCCGGGGAGTGGAGCGGCACCTCGGATAAGCCCGATCCGGAGCAATCCGATGAAATCGCGCGTACCCTTCTCGATGCTTTCACCGCCCCGCCGGAAGAAGGCGGCGTCGCCGAAGTACATGTGGTCTACACCCGCTTCGAATCGATGGTGAGCCAGGTGGTGCAGGTGCGCCATATGCTGCCGCTCGCCATCGTGGACTACGGGGAAGGCGATCTGGAGGATACCGGATCGGAATTCTCGGGCGGTGGCACGGAAGAAACCGAACCGCTCTACGATTTCGAACCTTCGGCACACGACGTTTTCGAAGCGCTCGTGCCCATGTATGTTCGCAAACGTATCTCCTCGATTCTTCTCATGGCAGCGGCCTCCGAACTCGCCTCGCGCCAGCAGGCGATGCACGCGGCCACCGATAACGCCGCCGAACTCATCGAGAAGTACACCCGGCTCGCCAATAACGCGCGCCAGGCTGAAATCACCACCGAGATCACTGAAATCGTCTCCGGTGCCGATGCACTAAGTAACGGATAACGCGCTTCGTAACGGATAAGGAACACACTATGACTGCACAACTAGAGGAGCAGACCGCGGACCTGGCCACAACCGGCCGGATTACGCAGGTCATTGGCGCCGTCGTCGACGTCGAATTTCCGTCCGACGCGCTTCCCGATATCAATAACGCCCTGAAAACCACGGCCACCCTCCCCGCCGGTGACGGAAGCGTCATCCAGCAGGAGATGGTCCTGGAAGTGGCCCAGCACCTGGGCGATAACGTGGTGCGCACCATCGCGATGAAACCGACGGACGGCCTGGTGCGCGGCGCCGTCGTTATCGATACCGGTGCCCCCATCACCGTTCCAGTCGGGGACGTTACCCGCGGGCACGTCTTCAACGTCGTGGGCGAACCGCTCAACGTTTCCCCCGATGAGATCGACGTGAAGGAACGCTGGTCGATTCACCGCCAGGCTCCCGCCTTCGATGAACTCGAGCCGGAAACCCAGATGTTCCAGACCGGCCTCAAGGTTATCGACCTGCTCACCCCGTACGTGCAGGGTGGCAAGATCGGCCTCTTCGGCGGCGCGGGCGTGGGCAAAACGGTGCTCATTCAGGAAATGATCCAGCGCGTGGCCCTCGACCACGATGGCGTTTCCGTATTCGCCGGGGTGGGCGAACGTACCCGTGAAGGTAACGACCTCATCCACGAAATGGACGAAGCCGGGGTGCTCGATAAGACGGCCCTCGTCTTCGGCCAGATGGACGAGCCGCCGGGGGTGCGCCTGCGCATCGCCCTGTCCGGCCTGACGATGGCGGAGTACTTCCGCGACGTCGCTAACCAGGACGTGCTGCTCTTCATCGATAACATCTTCCGCTTCACCCAGGCCGGTTCGGAAGTATCCACCCTGCTCGGGCGCATGCCTTCCGCGGTGGGCTACCAGCCCACCCTGGCTGATGAAATGGGTGCGCTTCAGGAACGTATTACCTCCACGCGCGGGCATTCCATTACCTCGCTGCAGGCCATTTACGTTCCCGCGGACGATTACACCGACCCGGCGCCGGCAACCACCTTCGCCCATCTGGATGCAACCACCGAACTGTCGCGTGATATTGCCTCCATGGGTATTTACCCGGCGGTGGATCCCCTCGCCTCGACCTCGCGTATTCTGGATCCGCAGATCGTGGGCCAGCAGCATTACGAGGTTGCGACCCGCGTCAAGGCGATCCTCCAGAAGAACCGCGAACTTCAGGACATTATCTCCATCCTCGGTGTGGATGAACTCTCCGAAGAAGACCGCCTGACCGTCGCCCGCGCGCGCCGGATCCAGCAGTTCCTTTCGCAGAATATGTACACCGCGGTGAAGTTCACCGGCGTGGAAGGCTCCACCGTTCCGGTTGCGGAAACCGTTGAAGCGTTCCGCCGTATTTGCGACGGCGAATACGACCACGTCCCCGAGCAGGCCTTCTTCAATATTGGCGGCATCGAGGATCTGGAACGCAAGTACCACGAACTGCGGAGCGAATAATGCTGGACGTTGAGATCGTTTCCCAGCGGGAGCTGGCGTGGCGCGGGAATGCCGAATCGGTGACCGCGCCCGGCACCGAAGGCTCGGTGGGTATCCTCACGGACCACACCCCGCTCGTTGCTCTCCTCACGGAAGGTAACGTCGAGGTGCGCGGCTGCGCGGACGGACGCGATCGCAGCTTCACGATGTCCGGCTCCGGCTTCCTTACCGTGACCGCTAATCAGGTCATCGTGGTGGCCGATTCGGTCAGCGAGCAGTCGGTCACCGAGCGGTAGGCGAGAGCGCGAATGAGCTGGCAAAGCGTAGCACTGATCGTCGTGCTGGTTCTCCTCGCGCTCCTCATCTACTTCCTGGCGCGGGTACGCTACCTCTTCAACCAATGGGGCTCCTCCCAGGCCGCGGTGCGCCGGCAGCACCGCTGGCACACCGGGGTGGTGTTTTTCCGCACCGATGCGCTGGAGTGGTTCCGGGTGGCCTCCTTATCCTGGCGCCCGGCGCTGCGCCTGGACCGGCGTTCCCTGAGCATCAACCTGGTCAAAGTGCGTGATGATATCGCCACCGCCCGGGTGGGGGATGCTCATACAGAAATTGATATGGCCATGAGCTGCCAGGCGCATACCGCGCTGGTGGCGTGGGCGGATTCGGCCCCGCCCCGGGGAGATTGGGTGTTGTTCTAGATGCGCGTTGTTTTTGCTACCTGTTCGGTGGATTACTCCGGACGCCTGGATGCGCATCTCGAACCGGCCACCCGCCTCCTCATGGTCAAAGCCGATGGCTCCGTGCTGATTCACGCGGATACCGGCTCGTACAAGCCCCTCAACTGGATGATGGGCCCCACCCTCTTCACCGAAGAAGAACCGAGCGCGGCGGAGCGCGAGGCGGGCGTGCGCACCATCTGGAATGTGGAGCACAAGAAAACCGACGACCGCCTGGTCATCCGCATTTACGAGGTCTTTTCTGATTACGAACAGGACCTCGGGGAGGATCCCGGGCTCGTCAAAGACGGTGTGGAAGCGCATCTGCAAAAACTGCTGGCCGAACAGGTGGAACGTATCGCCCCGCATGCCAGCTTGGTGCGCCGCGAGTACCCCACCGCCATAGGCCCGGTGGACCTCATGGTGCGCGACGGCGAGGGCGGCTATATCGCCGTCGAAATTAAACGCCGCGGGGAAATTGACGGGGTTGAACAGCTCACCCGCTACCTCGATTTGCTGCGCCGCGACCCCCTCCTCAATCCGCTCCGCGGCATTTTCGCGGCCCAGGAAATCAAACCGCAAGCCCGTGTACTGGCCGAAGACCGCGGCATTGACTGTATGATCTTGAACTACGACGATATGCGTGGCATAGACCACCCGGAGGATCGACTGTTTTAGGACGGGATAATGGGGTTCTTATACGGCCGGGCAGCGTTGCCCGGCGGCGTGCGCGAATGCGATATCGCGTGGGACAACGGAGTTTTCACGCGGGTAGCGCCTAGCGAAACGCGAACACACACAACTACTAAGAACGACGACGCAGCTCCCGGCCACCAGGCCGGCGCGGCCGCGCATGCTGATGGTGGGGCGCGCTCGGGTGCCGCTGGTGCCGCTGGTGCTGATTCGGGCGGTGAGCTGCCCGAGGGCTGGCTTATCCTGCCCGGGCTTGTGGATGAACATTGCCACGGCGGGGGAGGAGCCTCCTTCCCGGATGCGGAGGATAGCGCGGAGGTGGCGCAGGCGGCCGGCGAGCACCTGGCCCACGGCACCACCTCCGTAGCCGCGGCCCTCACCACCCTGAGTGTGGAACGCATGGAAGCCGGGGCGAGTCTCATGGCCGACGCGGTCGAGGATGGCACCCTGGCCGCGATCCTTATCGAGGGGCCTTTCCTTTCCAGCGAGCGGGCCGGTGCTCAGAACCCGGCCTATTTGGAATCTCCGAGCGTGGAGATCGCCACCCGGCTCCTCGATGCGGCCCGCGGGCACGCTTGGGGGATGACGCTCGCCCCCGAACTTTCGGGGGCGAGCGAGGTGGTGGACCTCCTGCTTGAGCGCGGTGTGGTTCCTACCTGGGGGCATACCCACGCGGAGGCCGGCCCGGCGCGTGAGCTCCAGGAGCGGGCGGTGGCGGGCGGGGCCATCCCGGTGGCCACCCACCTGTTTAATGCCATGCGCGAATTGCGTCACCGCGCGCCCGGCCCGGTGGCCGAGTATTTAGCTGCCGCGCGCCGCGGCAGCTGCGTCGTCGAACTTATTGGAGACGGCGTGCATATTAGCTCCGAGCTGGTGCGCAACGTGGTCGAAATCGTGGGCCCGGAAAATATCGCGCTCATTACCGACGCGATGGCGGCGGCCGGCATGGCGGATGGCACCTATGAGCTGGGCGGGTTGCGCGTGCACGTGACCGACGGGCAGGCGCGGCTGCGCGGGGGTAATCTCGCGGGTGGCACCTCGCATCTGCTTGATATTGTGCGTACCGTCGTCGGCGCGGGAGTGGAGTTGAACGACGCCGTCACCATGGCGAGCGCCACCCCGGCCCGCGTGATGGGCTTGGATGATCGCGGGGCGCTCGAGGTGGGCAAACGCGCGGATCTGCTGGTGGTGGATGAGGAGCTGCGCCCGCGGCGGGTCTACCGCGCCGGCAAGCTGGTCGCGCAGGACGGCAAGCTGGTGGCATAGCGGGCGTGCGCATCTGTAGTGCAACGTGCGCATGCATAGTCCGGCGCGTGCGTAGGTAGCCAGGCGGCTGCGGCATCGTACGGCGTGCTAGTGGACTCCGCGCGCCAAGCGGCTACCATGGAAGAATGCGCCGGTCGAAAAAGTACTCCCGTCCCGTTCGCCCGCTGAATATCAGCGCGGCGATGGGTGGGCTGCGCTATGAGAACGGCCGCGATGGCGCCACCTACAAGGTGCGGCGCATCGCCAGCGCCGCGAAGGACTACGTGTGCCCGGGCTGCGGCGGGATTATTCGCGCCGGCGAACCCAATATTGTGGCCTGGACGGAGGACACCATCTGGGGCGCCCAAGCTGGGGTGGATGCGCGCCGCCACTGGCATCCGGGCTGCTGGCAGCACCGCGGCCGCGCCTAACGGGATTCCCATTGTGTGACCGGCGCAAGTAGTTTTATATTTGCTTTATGCCCATGACCGAGACTCAGGTGAGCACCCGGGAATTACGCGAAAATCTTTCTCAGATTCTTGAAGGAACTGCCCAAGAAGGAAAGCGCTTCATCATCGCGCACGAAGGTAAAGCTGTTGCCGCTCTCGTCGCCATCGACGATCTTCACGCCTTGGAGGAATTCGAGATAGCTCAGGATATCGCGGCCTATGAGCACGCCAAGCGTACTGATGACGGTGTACGCCTGAGTCGTGCAACTTTAGTGACCCAGATTGTCTAGGATTTCTTGGGCTTGGGGTGGGATAGGATCACTGGAACGGATTTCGTGGCCTTGATAAAGGATGGTTTGTTCCTGGATCGGGCGTAGCGTGCGTACGAGCTTTTTAGTCGTGACCCCGGTTTTCTGGTAGAGATAACGGGAGATGGCCAAAGCAGCCATCACCACGGTCAGGTGCGCTTCGATTGCTTCACGGCGCCGGTGGAATATCGGCCTGGCTCGTAAATCCGATTTAGACATACGGAAAGACTGTTCCACGTGCCACAATTCGTGGTAGGAATCAACGATTTGCGTTGCCGGAGCTACCGCGGCCGGGATATTAGTGACATAGCCTTTCAATCCTTCTAGCCTCCGGGCGCGTTCAAAGGCCACCTCATCGAAACTACAACCGTTACGAGTGGTTTTCACGAACCTGGGTTTACGCGCGGGTTTGACGCCTTCTATCGCCTCCATAGCACGCCGGCGTTGGGCTTCCAGGGTGAGTCCATCCCTGCGGGCTCGCCTTGCGGAGTACTGCCAGATAGCCCGCCAGGACTTGACCATAGTCTCATCCCACACAGGCTCGTCTTCCTTCAACTTGTCATTGACTTTCGTGTTGGCATGCCTGGGCGTGACCGTGTCGATAATCTGCCCGTCAGTAAAAGACGCGCCATGCCAGTGGAAATGGGATTCCAGGTCGTAGGGTGCTTTGGTTTGCCTGGCCCCGACTATGAACCTGAACCCGGCTGCGTCTAATTCCTTGAGGTTGTTGGCGCTGAGCATTCCTGCGTCTGCTACCACCACGAAACTATCTAACCCGTGACGGGCTTGAAAGCCTTTCACGACTGGGAGAATGGTTTTAGTTTCGGCTTTGTTACCCTCAAAACAACCGATCTCCAAAGGGAACCCGCCACGGTCTACCAGCAAACCCACCACGATTTGAGGGTCAACACGTCTTTCTTTCGAGTACCCAACTTTCCGTAATCCCTCATTCGCGTCCCCGTCCTCGTCCTCGCGTTCAGCTTCGAAATACAAGGTAGTCACGTCATACAACACCAGTGATAAATCCCCGGATTTTGTGGCGTTGCCGAAACACGCCCGGGCGAGTTGGGATCGGTAGTCTTTATCCGCGCAGCGACGCAGGGTAGTGAATATGGTACGCAAACTCGCGTGCTCAACCCCGAGCTCGTCGAGGATACGGATCGTGTCGGCTTTCGATGCCGGTTCAACAATTCTGGCTAAAACCAACTGCTCGAATACGTTGTCTCTAATAGCCTGGTCGAAGCCCACTACCCGGTAGGCGTCCTGGAGGACTTGCCACAGTAGTGTTGAGCGTTTACCCAGGGTAGAAGCGCGTGGGCTACCAGGGCTACCGCTATCGAATAAGTCGAGTTTTAACTGGCCCGGGGACAGTTCTTGGCGGCCTTTCTCGAGTAATGCCGCCAGTGTGGCCTCGTCGTGTGCCGAGCCGAGGTGTTTGATAACCCGGTTTACCCGGCCTTGTTTTTCCACTATCTGCACGGCCGTGGCACCCGAGGCGGTTCTCACTTTACGTAGGAATGGCGCCATGATCCCAGTCTAGCTAAAACACCACCAGCCTTTTAGTGACCCAAAACCACCAACCACAACCCTCTGACCAGGCCAAACACCCGAGAAAACCCCAAAACCTCAAAAAGTTGCACGAGTCAGGTGGAAGAATGCGCCGGTCGAAAAAGTACTCCCGTCCCGTTCGCCCGCTGAATATCAGCGCGGCGATGGGTGGGCTGCGCTATGAGAACGGCCGCGATGGCGCCACCTACAAGGTGCGGCGCATCGCCAGCGCCGCGAAGGACTACGTGTGCCCGGGCTGCGGCGGGATTATTCGCGCCGGCGAACCCAATATTGTGGCCTGGACGGAGGACACCATCTGGGGCGCCCAAGCTGGGGTGGATGCGCGCCGCCACTGGCATCCGGGCTGCTGGCAGCACCGCGGCCGCGCCTAACGGGATTCCCATTGTGTGACCGGCGCAAGTAGTTTTATATTTGCTTTATGCCCATGACCGAGACTCAGGTGAGCACCCGGGAATTACGCGAAAATCTTTCTCAGATTCTTGAAGGAACTGCCCAAGAAGGAAAGCGCTTCATCATCGCGCACGAAGGTAAAGCTGTTGCCGCTCTCGTCGCCATCGACGATCTTCACGCCTTGGAGGAATTCGAGATAGCTCAGGATATCGCGGCCTATGAGCACGCCAAGCGTACTGATGACGGTGTACGCATTACCCTGGAAGATTTCAAGGCGGGGCTCGCGGAAGAGCACTAAAGAAGCCCACCGAGGAACGCCAGGGCCGCCGTACCCGGGTTAAGTTCCGGGAACGGCGTTACAATCGCAGTATGAAACTTGCCACACATATTCACGAAGGTGCGGGTATCCCGCTTGTTCTGCTCCACGCTATGCCGATGACGTCCCGGATGTGGGAGGGCGTGCGCGCTGAGCTTTCGGATCTGCACACGATTGCTATTGACGCCCCCGGTTTCGGGGACTCACCTTCCGGTTCTGAGGTCGACGACGCCGCGGGCGCCACCACGCCACATATCAATTCCTACCTGACTGCACTCAAAGAAACCTTGGCGGAATACGATTCCATCGTGCTCGCCGGAATTTCCATGGGTGCTACCGTCACCGCAGCTTATGCCTTGCGCAATCCCCAGCAGATCGCCGGGCTGTCGCTGCTGGACGGCTCGATTTTGGGGCCGGAGCCCTCGCCCTCCCCGCGAGAAAAGGCCATCGAGAAGCTCGCCTCGGGCCAGAGCTGGGACGTGCTGGCTGGCTGGGTGGATACCATGCTGAGCTCGGCAGCCAGCCCGGAACTCAAGGAGAAGGTTGCTGCCTATTTCAAGACGGTAGATGCCGGGGCTTTCTCCTGGTTGCAGCAGATGATGCTGACCCGCCCGGATACTCGCGGGGTTATGGAGCTGAATGTTCCTGTCCTGCTGCTGCGCGGGGTGGATGATCCGAATGCGAAGCACGAAGAATTCGCACAGCTGCACGAGGTACGCCCGGACCAACCGTTCGTGGAACTTGAGGGCGCCAGCCACTTCTCCGCGGTGGAAAAGCCGCACGAGGTCGCTACCGCGCTGCGCGAGCTGTACGAGGCAGCTACCCGCTAGCCGCTGAAGCGCTCGCGCTAACTGTACTTGAGGGCGTGGCTGGGAGACACGAAAAGTGCTCCGGCCACGCCCTCGCAGTGTTTCTCAACCGTTATCCACAGTGTATTGCTGGTAGAAGTGAGGGAAAGTAGGCTAGGTGAAGAAGCGGTGCAGCCGCGCAATCTTCACCAGAAACGTGCTAATGCACGCGACTCTCATAATCTGGGTTGAGATGACGAAGGTACGAAAGGGGATGTGGATATGGCTATGAGGGATTTTGAAGTGCAGCTATTCTTCGGTGCGCCCAAAGGCACTGATATTCACCGAGCTAGTTCCGCTATTGAGGATGCGGCGCGTGCCCTGAACCTTGTAGGTACCGATGTTTGCGTTTCTCCTTATGCGAACAGCATCATTTTGACGTTCTACGTTCGAGCTGAAAAATTCCACGAGGAAGATGCGGATCGCATTGCCAAGGAGCTCCTTGCTCTCTCCGGGTATTCTTTCTCTCTTGATGCAGCTGAGGGGCGGCGCTTGCGTGATAACGGAGTTGGGCTTGTCTACGCCTAATGACGAGACGGTGCTTCGTGTCTGGCATTTCTTGGAGCGACATGCGGCCACAATATTTACCGCTATTGCCGCTACCGGGCCGGTGGTTTTCTCGATAAGCGGCGGTTCCCTTGCCGGCTTGCCACGATGGGCTTGCCTCCTTTCTCCACTTTTCGGTATTCCGGCGTTTGTCGTGCAGAACAGGCAACAAGTTGCGAGCGCTTCTCTTCAGTCTGACTTAGAGGACGCTCTCACCGAGAAAGACCGAATGGAGGAGCTTTACCGGCACCAATCCGGTATTGTCTGTCAGGCTCTAGATCATCTGATGGCGAGAATAGCCAACGGGCTGAGCCGTCCCGGGACCGTTTTGAGGGGATCTATATATCGCCACAGTGGTGACATCTTTTTCCTCGTTGCGCGCTGGAGTTCAAATCCTCGTTTAACTCAAGTAGGTCGCAGAACTATCCCAGATGATAAAGGTATTCTCGCCCGCGCGTGGGAGACTGGATTTTTGGCTCGTTCGAAAATGCCGGAAGACCGGGAAGAATGGAACGAGGTACAGACTTTTAATTCTGGTCTCACCTTGGAAGAGGCAGCTTCACTGACGCTCCATGCTAGGTCCATAGCCGCTTACCGCCTCGAGCACCAGTCCCAACCAGTAGGTGTTTTCGTTTTAGAGTCACCAAGTGCTCAAGGAGTGTCTTCGTCTACTCTTGATAAGCTGGCGTCTTTACCCGATATGGCAACACTAGCCTTATTGATCTCTTTGCCACCACATGAGGTTTTGCCGCTTCACTCATTGCGGGAAATACCCGAGGATGCATAGTTCCCTCCCACCGACACTAGCGTGGCACCTTTGGAAAAGCCAGGATTCCAATCCGTTAGGCTTCCGCCGGTGTACTACTAATTCTTGGTAGCATCCTCGTTTTCTTCGCTTTCGGAATCGGATTCCGCCACTGCTACGTCTTCAGCTTCTGCATTATCAGGCTGATCCGCGGCTTTCTCACGGTCGCAGCGGAGGACGCTGAATCGTCCGGATAGTCGCGGGGTGGTTGGCCTAGCGGTGGCAGGAACGCTCGTTGACACCGGCACCGTCGGCGAGCGTTGAGTAGTGGTCACGGTAGGGGCATTCGGGCGCCGGGCGAGATTGCCAGTTCGGTCAGGGCGTGCAGTTTTGGTTGCGCTGAGTGTGCATTTTTCCTTGCGCTAGGCGCGCAGATTTAACATTCTCTTGACAGCCCGGGATTCATGTGGATCTCGGGCGCTTCTCACACCGTCACTAACAGTTGCTTACAGCGATTCCCAAGAGCTGCGCCCTAGCGTTTAGCGGCTTCCCTCGCGGGAATCGGGGGATTCTCCAGTGTTATCGGGTTTCTTTGCATCCGACCAGAACATAAGTAAACCGGCTAAAGCCCCGGTGATGCCACCGGCGAAATTCTTTGTGAGTATCAAAATTCCAGAGCCCATTCCCAATAGGGCATAACCGATTCTGCGGAACGGGGAATCCTTCATGTGTTTTCCTTTATGGCAAAGCTCCTTCGGTGAGCTGAGGTTGCGATCAATAATCTAGCGCACCGCCTTCTGTCTATTTATCCGCTGAGCTTGTCTTCATCAGAAAGCGCAAGCTCTTCGAACCTCTTGAGCGTTCGGTATTCCGGACGGTAGTCAGCCTCCCGCTGATTGAGAGTGTACTCAGCCATCCGTTCCTCATATTCTTCGCGCGAGATATGAAGATCGGCAAGAATTTCCTTCATACGATCCTGTATCTGCTCCAGGCTCGTGTACGTGGGGCCATAGACGATCGACATGGTGCCAGCATATCCACAATGGGACGTTCGCACGTAGTATAAGCAACGGTTGAAAAGTAGCCCAATTGCGCCGGTCGCTCATAGCTAATCATGTTCTCGAATATTCCGCTCGGAATGTGACAAACGAATGGCGCCCGGGATCCTGGTGATCTCGGGCGCCACGCGGATATTGGAGCAGTTGGGGAAGCTGGGATTCCAGCCCGTTAGGCTTCCGCCGGAATACTACTGAGTTACTGATTAGCCGGGGTGCTACTGATTATTGGTAGCTTCCTCGGTGTCTCCACCGGCGGCATCAGATTCCACGGCCGCGGGGGAGTGATCTCCTGCCAGTTCTCCGGCCTGTGCCTCGCCCGCGGAAGGTGCGTCCGTTACGGAAGATTCGCCAGCCCGGGCATCCTGATCGCCAGCCTGACCGGCTTCAGCCGCCTCCGCGGCGGTGCGCTCCTCGGCGCTGCCCACGATTTCATCCAGGGCCAGCGGGATATTCGAGGTGGCCAGCATGGTGCGCATATCCTCCAGGTACGAGGTGAGGGTGCGCCGCTGCTCCTCCAGGCCCGCCACGTGGGCATCGGCCTGGCGATGCGATTCCTCGGCGGCCTCGCGCGCTTCCCGCCGCATCCGCTCGGCATCTTCACGCGCCGCGCTCACCAATTCCCGGGCCTCGGTCTGGGCGGCGCTCAGCGCCGCACTCGCCTCAGCTTCCGAGGATGAAGTCAGGGCATTAGCCCGCTTCGTGGCTTCCGCCAGGCGGCGTTCCGCACTGGCAGCCCGAGCCTCGGCGTCGTCGACAAACTTCGCCATGGCCGTACGCGATTCTTCATCGGAACGCGCGCGGGCCGCGGCCGAATCCGCCCGCAACTGCGCAACCTCACGTTCGGCCTCCGCGCGGATCTTCGCGACCTCGGCCTCCGCCTCGCTACGCAAACGCGCCACCTCAGTTTCCGCCTCGGTACGCAATTGCGTGACCTCTTCTTCGGCCCGGGTACGCGCCTGCGCCAATTCCTGGGCCAGAGCTGCGCGCCGCTCCTCTTCCTCGTGGGTGAGCCGCGTATTCAGCTCGGCCTCATCGTGGCGCATTTTCGCCTCCAAACGCTCAGCCTCGCGCTGGGCCGAGGTCACCAACTCCTCGGCGGTGCGCCGCGAAGTAGTAGTCAATTCGGTAGCTTCCGCCTCGGCACGCTGGCGCACCTGCGCCGCCTCGGTACGTGAAGAATCCAAAGTTTCCTGGGCTTCTTTTTCCGCCGCGGAGGTGAGATTTTCCGCCTGGGAGCGCGCCCGGGAAACCAGCAACTCCGCATCGGAATTCGCCCGGCTCATCACGTCCATCGCCTGCTGTTCCGCCCCGCGCAACAGCCGCTCCACCCGGGTACCCAGCCCCGAATAGGACGGGCGCTCATCCTCGCGCAAACGGCTGTGCAACTCGGTGAGCTCCCCGGACATGCGCAGCACCTGCGCATCCAAACCCGCTACTCGCGACCGAGCCTCGGCGAGCGCATCAGCCAGCTGGTGAATGCGTTCATCGACCTGAGCTTTGTCGTAACCCTTGCGTACTGTTGGAAACAGTTCAAAATCCGCCATAACACCCTCTCCGCGCGCTGCTGGATAGAAATTGCTGCCCTAAGCCTACCGGTCAGCGCACCCGGTGGGGGTAGTGCTGGGCGGGTGGTGAACGTTGTGGAGCTCGCCACCATCGCCCGCACCAGAGTTTTATAACGGTTAGATAACGGTTAGGCTTTTCTCTAAGCCTAAAAGCGCGGCCGTGCGCCGAAAAATTCCGCCACCGAGCAGGTCACGCGGTAGTTTTAATGTAGGTATGTGTTGTCGATGGTCTTTCGCCGGTGCGGTCGTACCGGGCCGCGAACCGCAGTGAGAAGGGGAATGATGAAGAAGAACGGAGGAGTCGGTCTCGCGCTCGCGGGCCTGGCGATCCTGGTGGTGGGCATTTTGCTCGGCACCGTGTGGAAGCCGGTCTCGAGCGTCTCCGCCACCGTGGCGCCGGAGGGGAAAGGCGTGCTCGTCACCGCCCCCGGCGTCCTGGATATGGGCGGGACCGACGTAGACGTATCTGTCTCTGGCCCGGCGCAGGACACCATTTCCGTGGGCGCCGGCTTTTCCGGTGACGTGCTCGCGTACGCGGAAGGCGTGCCCGGCGCCACCATTACCGGTATGAACGACGACGCCGCACTGACGCTGACCACCTCCCAGGGGGAAGCGGACCCGGGCAAAGTCCTCGCCTCGGATATGTGGTTCTCTAAGGAAGAAGCCAAGGGGAAGGTGGAATTCACCTACACCGTGACCTCCCCGGGAGCTGAATCACTCATTATGCAGACGTCCTCCGGGGCGCTCCCGCAGGTGGAACTCACCTGGGCGCTGCCCGGCGGGCGGAACTGGTCTCTCCCGGTGAGCTTGCTCGGGCTTATCGTGGGGATTATCGGGGTGGTGCTGCTCATGACCGCCACCAAGGATCAGCGCAGCTTCGCCGCGAAGGTGCGGGCCGGCAAGGACGAACGTGTTTCGCGTGCCAAGCGGGCCGCGGATGAAACAACGATTATGCCGGCGGTGAGCGCGGGAATTGGCGGTGCGGCTGGTCAGTCTGCCGCGGGTGACCGGGTTACGGCAACAGGCGGGGCTCTGGGCGCGGGTATCCTCATGGAAAGCCCGCGCGCTCAGGAACTGCGCGAACGTCCCCTCGATCCGGCTGACCGCATTGAGTTGGCTGTTCCGGAAGAAGGCGTTTCGGAAGAAAAGCCGGAAGAAGATCCGGAAGGAACCGTCGCAGAAGAATCGGTTCCGGAAGAAACGCCCGCGGAAGAACCCGAGGCTGAAGAACCGGCAACCGAGGAAACGGAAATTGAAGAACCGGCGGCCACGCTCCCCGGCCCGGATGACGAACCCGGCTACCGCGGCTCGCGTGCCGAATGGCAGGCCGCGGCGGATTCGGGCATCCTCCCCGCCATCCGGATGAAGGACGGCGTGCCCGTCAAGCCCGCGGAGCTCAGCGATACGGACCGCTCGGAAACTTCCGGTGCCACCGGCAGCGATGGCGATACCGCCGCGGAATCCGATCCGCAAAGCTGGTGGAGCATCTGGGGTCAAAAACAGCCCGCACAGAACGACGACGAGGAAGGAACGACCCATGCGTAAGGCCCTGGCCACCCTCGCGGCACTGGTATTACTGGGCGGTTGCTCAGCGAGCGCCGTCGTCCTGGAACCCACCCCGGCTCCGGCAAGCCCGCGTGCCGCGCTCTCCGATAAACACTTCACCGAGCGGGTTGCCCCCGCGATTTTCGAGCAGCTGACCAAGGCGGATGCAGCCGCCAGCCCCGAAGAATTCAGCGGGCGCGGCTCCGGCCCCTTCAGCGTGGAACGCAGCGCCCACTACGCCCTCAAGCGCATCCTGGCCGATAGCTACGATATGCCCGCGCTGTCCACCACCATCGATTCGGTGGCGATTTCCGGGGCGGAAGGCTTCCCGCGCAGCGCGCTCGCGGTGGTCAATTGGCCGGCGAATACCACCTCGCAGGGCCTCAATGTTTTCACCCAGGGCGCGGCTCGGGAAAACTGGTCGCTGTGGGCGGCCATGGATATTCTTCCCGGCAGCGTGATCCCGGAGATCCCCGCCGGCCCGGCCGGTGCGCAGCGGGTGGCGGCGGATAACGGCGAAGGTGCGGTGGCGTCCCCGCAGGCTGCCCACGATGGCTATATCGGCACGCTCAACGCCAGCGGTTCGGCCCTCAGCTACGGCTCGGATGCGGACCCGGCCGCCCCGGACGCGGTGCGCACTCAGCTTTCCCAAACTTACGATTCCCTGGCCGGCGCGGTGCAGGGCGTGGGCGCGGTCAGCCAGGCTTTCGGCCCGGCCCAGACCACCCCGGAAAGCTTCCGCGCCAGCGACGGCGGTATCCTTACCGTCTTCCAGGTCAATCAGGCCCTCGAAATCCGCCACACCGCCCAGGGCGGCTCCATCAAAGTTACCGACGCGAAAATCGCGGGGCTGGCCACCGGCCAAGCCAATACCGAGGTCACGGTCCAGGGGAGCATGCGCCTCAACTATTCCTTCACGGTGGCCCTGAAAATCCCGGCGGCGGGCGCCACAAACACAACGATCACCACGGTAGCGGCATCGAAACCGGTGCTTACCTCGGTGCAGAACGGAGGCTAATATGGCAGATATGTCCATGCGCGGCCCGGTCGATTTAGCGGCCCTGGCAGCGGCGAAAAAGCAGGAAAACGCGGCGCCCGTGCCCGGCGCTTACCTCACCACACTCACCGCGGCCGGTCTCAACGCCGAAGTGCAGCTTTCCGCGCAGGTTCCGGTTATCGTGCTTTTTGTGGCCGACGGCGCGGCCGGCGAGCTGGGCACCACCCTGGAAGCCGAAGCGCGCCGGCGCGACGGCCAGATCCGTATCGCGGTGGTGAACGCCAGCACCGAAGCGGAACTTGTCCAGGCCTTTGGCGTGCGGACCATCCCCATGGGTATCGCGCTCGTGGGCGGCCAACCCGTCCCACTTTTCCAGGGCGCACCCACCACCGCGCAGCTCACCGAGCTCGTGAACCAGCTGCTCGCCGCAGCTAATCGCGCCGGCGTGGCCGGCCGGGTGAGCGGGAAAGCCGATGAAGCGGGCGAAGCCCCCGTCAATCCCCATCACCTGGCCGCCCTCGAAGCACTCGACCGGGGAGACCTCGACGCTGCGGAAGCCGAATTTGAGGCACTCGCGGCAGAAGACCCGGATAGTGAAGTCGCGCAGGTGGGCCGCGCCCAGGTGCGCCTGCTGCGCTCCACCCGCGGGCAGGACCCGCAGGCCGTCATGGCCGCGGCGGATGCCGGCGGCCCCGGGGATGCGGCGGCGCAGATCGCCGCCGCCGATATTGAGGTGGCCGCCGGTCGCCCCGATCTAGGATTCACCCGGCTGATCAACGCCATTAAGGTCACCAGCGGGGATGCGCGCGAAGAACTGCGCACCCACCTGCTCGAACTCTTCACCGCGGTGGGAGCCGATACGGAGGTAGTGCGCAGCGCTCGCCGCGACCTTGCCTCCGCGCTCTTCTAAAGCGATTCCAGCTCGGCTACTCGACCGGCACCAGCCAGACGGTGGTATCTGCCGGGATCATCTCCCCTTCGCCCAAGGCGCTGGCGGCCGGATCGGAGGCTAGCAGGACCCGCCAACCGGAGGGCAGCGGGGCGGCGTCGTCGAATACCGTGAGCATGAGTACGGGTGGCCGCTGCGCATGCGCGGCCCGGTTGGTATTCGCGGCGCGATTGACATAAGCGAGCACGCCGGCGCCGTACTCATCGCACACATCCTCGAGGGAACCCACCCCGAGCTCCAGCTCGTCGCGCAGGCGCAGCATGGTGCGGAAGAAATGCAGCGGAGAATGCGGGTCGGCCTCCTGCACATCCACCGTGTAACGCGCCCAATCCGCGCCCTGGGGGAGCCAGGTGGCGCCGTCCGGGGAGAAACCACAACCGGGGCGATCCGATTCCCAGGGGAGGGGGACCCGGCAGCCATCCCGGCCCAGCTCCTTGCCGTGGGTGCGGGCGAAGGTGGGATCTTCGCGCACCTCGTCCGGCAGCGAGGTATGTTCGGGAAGATTACGTTCCTCGCCCTGGTAGATGTAATAGACCCCCGGCAGGCCGGCGGTGAGCTGATGCCAGGCCAGGGCACGGCGCGCCCCGAGCTCGCGGTCCGGTTGCGGATCATTCGCACCGATGCCGTTCGCCCCGCGGGAGGTATCCCGGTAGCCCAGGCGCGAGCACACCCGCACGCCGTCGTGATTCGAGAGCACCCAGGTGGTGGGCGCACCCACCCGATCCGATTGGCGCAGCGACTGCACAATAATCTCGCGCAGCGCCTCGCGCTCGAAAGGCGCGGCCAAATAAATGAAGTTGAAAGCCTGGTTCATTTCATCGGGGCGGATATAGCGGGCCAGCCGCTCCTCGGTATCCGCCCAGGCCTCCGCCACCAGAATGCGCTCGGGAGAATATTCATCCAGCACCGCGCGCCACTCGCGATAAATCTCATGGACCTCATCGCGGTCAAAGAAGGGCGCCGGCTCGGGCTTCTCCGTCACCCCGGCCATTTCCACCGCCCCGGACCAATCGGGAAGCGCCGGATCTTTCATGAGCCCGTGGGCCACATCTACCCGGAAGCCATCGGCGCCACGATCCAGCCAGAAACGCAGCGTCGCCAAAAATTCGGCACGCACCGCCGGGTTCTGCCAATTGAGATCGGGCTGCGAGCGGTCAAAAAGATGCAGGTAGTAGAGGTCTTCTTCCGCGGCCGGGGTGCCGGCAACGAAGGGGAGGTCGCGCACTCGCGACCAGGCCGGCCCGCCGAACACCGAACGCCAATTGGTGGGAGGCTCGCTGCCCCCGTTCTTCCCCTCGCGGAACCAGAACAGCTCCCGTTCGGGGGAGCCGGGGCCGGCCGCCACCGCGCGCCGGAAAAGCTCGTGATCCCAGGAAGTGTGGTTAGGGACGATATCAACGATGATGCGCAGCCCGGCTTCGTGCGCGGCCTCAATAAGGTGCTCGGCGTCTTTCAGGGTGCCGAAGCGCGGATCAACATCGCGGTAATCGGACACATCGTAACCGGCATCGAATTGCGGGGAGCGGTAGAAAGGCGAAAGCCACACCGCATCAATTCCCAAATCCGCCAGGTAACCCAGCCGGCTCTCGATGCCGCGCAGGTCCCCGAGCGGCCCGCCCGAGGACGCGAAGGAACGCGGGTAAATCTGGTAAATAACGGCGTCGCGCCACCAGTTTTCGCGCTCGGAAGCAGGGTGGAGGAGCATAGCGGTGTCCTTTCAGTTGGAGGTGGAGGAGGGCGCGGGCGCGCTAATGTGCGCGGGCGCCGCACCGGTTGCGCGGGCCGTGCCGGCAGTTTCCGCACCGGGCGCCGCAAGTGGCGCACCCGCGGTGGTGGAACGCACCAGCAATTCGGCCGGGAAGCTCATGGAGGCTCCCGCCTTCGTGCGCTGTGCCGGCGCAAAATCTTCCATGGCGGCCCGCAGGGTAGCGCAGGCCGCGTGGGCGATGGCCGCCACCGGCTGGCGCAGGGTCGTGAGCGCCGGGCGCATAAACCGAATGAGCGGCGAATCATCAAAACCAACAATCGAGACATCCTCGGGCACCCGCACCCCGCGCCGCTCCAGGGCATCAATCGCGCCGAGCGCCATGATGTCCGAGCCGAACACCATGGCCGTGCAGCCGCGCGCCAGTAGGGCTTCGGCCGCTCGCGCCCCGCCGTGAGCCGTGAAAAAAGTTTCTGCAACAATCACATCGGCGCCGGGCAGCATCTGGGAGATCGCCTCGCCAAAGCCCTGTTCTTTACGCTGGCCGGGAATATAGCGGCGCTGCCCGATACCCAAACCGATGCGGCTGTGCCCGAGCCCGGCCAGGAGCCGCACCGCCTGCCGCATGGATTCGGCGTCGTCGGTAGAAAAATCAGGGGCCGGAACCCGCGGATTCGCGCCGTTAATCGTGACGAAGGGGAGGCGTTCGGCCAGCCGCACGTACCGCTCCGGCGAGGCCTTGGAATCCGCGTGCATCCCCGATACAAAAACCAGCCCGCACACGTCGCGGGCGGTGAGCGAAGCGACCGCTTCGTCCTCGGTGAGGGCGCCGGGCGCCTGGGTGGCCAGGGTGGTGGTGTACCCGGCGGCGGTGAATTCGCGTTCGAGCTCCTGGTAGAACACCGGGAAAATGGGGTTGGTTAGTTCGGGGAGCAGCAGACCCACGGTTCCGCTCGCCTCGCTCAGGCGCGGCGGGCGCTCGTAGCCGAGCATATCGAGGGCCGCCAGCACCGCGGTGCGCGTATCCTCGCTGACATTGCCCTTCTGGTTAATCACGCGCGATACGGTCGCCACGGACACCCCCGCGTGGGTGGCAACATCTTGCATGCGAATTTTACTCATGGGTACCGAGACGTCCTTGTGCTGGTCGGCGCGGTGCGCGCCGTCGTGCAACATCGTACTGAGGCTTTTCTGAAAACTCCAGCGGTGCGGTGCGCGGCTGGATGTGCGGAGCGGTGGGAACGTCCCGCCGTACTTCTGTTTCCGCCCCGTCACGGTACAGCACGACGACGCAGCTCCCCGCCCGCCGCCACCCCAACCGTGAAAGTATTTCTAAAAACAGCGCGGCCCGCAAAGCCCGTAAAACCGCGGAAAATTCCACACTAACCAACCTCCGGTATGTAAAGGCGTAAAAAAGGCTGCAAAAAGGGGTGAAAATTACCGAATGATGCGCTACCCTCAGAGATAACGGGGAGCGTGATGGTGCGATCCCGCGTAGCGAAGAATCAACGCAAGGAGTAAAGATGCGACGGAGCATAAGCGCGATGGCCGCGGTATCCGCGCTGGCGTTTGTTTTAGGCGCCTGCGGTGGCAACGGCGGTTCGGCTGATAAGAGCGAAGCACCTGCCGGAGCCACCTCGGCAGCACCGGCAGCCGGTGGCGGGGCCACCATTACGGTGTGGACTGATTCCAACCGCCAGCCGGCCTTGGAAAGCGCCGCGAAGAAATTCGAATCGGAAACCGGCAACCACGTGGAGCTCGTGGTCAAGGAATTCGGGGATGTGCGCGCGGAGTTCCTCACCCAGGTCTCCAACGGTCAGGGCCCGGATATCACCGTGGGTGCCAATGATTGGCTCGGTGAGTTCGTGGCGAACGGCGTCGTCGCCCCCATCGAATTAGGCGATAAGGCCAAGGACTTCAATGACGTGGCCACCACGGCCTTCTCCACCGGCGGGAACCTGTACGGTCTGCCCTACGCGCTGGAGAACCTCGCGCTCATCCGCAATACCGCGCTGGCGGATTCCACCCCGGCCACTTTCGATGAGATGATCGCCAAGGGCAAGGAAGCCGGCGTGAAGTACCCCTTCCTCGTCCAGACCACCGATAAGGGCGATCCTTACACCTATTACCCCTTCCAGCAGTCCTTCGGGGCGCCCGTTTTTGAGACGAATGCGGACGGTTCCACCTCGAAGAACCTTGGCATGGGCGGGGCCAATGGCGAAGCTTTCGCCACCTGGCTGAGTGAGCAGGGCAAGGCCGGCGTTTTCGAAACCGCGATGACCTACGATATTGCGGTTGATGCGTTCAAGAAGGGTGAATCGCCCTATATCCTGGGCGGCCCGTGGATGATTGAGGACTTCCGCAGCGCCGGCCTCAAGGTCGCGGTGGAGCCGATTCCGGCGCCCGGCCCCAAGGCGGCTACCCCGCTCGTGGGCGTGCAGGGCTTCTATGTTTCCGCGCAGTCCAAGAACCAGATTGTGGCCAACCAGTTCCTCGTTGATTACATGGCCACCCCGGAGGTGCAGCTGGATATTTACAAGGCCGGCAACCGCCTCCCGGCGCTGACCGCCGCGGCTCAGGAAGCCCAGAAGGATGAAGTCACCGCAGGCTTCGCCAAGGCTGCCGAAGGCGCCCAGCCGATGCCCACCATCCCCGAAATGGGTGCGGTGTGGGTGCCCTGGGGCGTCACCGAAGCTCAGATCATTGACGGCGCCGAACCGGTGGCCGCATGGCAGAGCCTCATCCAGAATCTGCAGGCAGAACTAGCCAAGTAAGCTGCGAACGCGAGGGTGGCTCGGAGGTTTCCGGGTCACCCTCGCGTCAGCGAAGAGGTAAGTCATGAGTACGGAAACGGAGAACCGGGCCGGGCGCCGCGCCGAGAAGAAAATCCCGGTGGTGGGAAGCTCGCACGCGCGCACCTGGTCGGTTGGTTTTATTATCAAGCTGGTCCTCATGGCGCTGGTCAATGCGCTGGGGATCTACATTATCGCGGCGGCGTTCAACGAAGGATCGTGGATTCTGGTGGCCGTTTTCACGGTGCTGCTCGTCATCGTGGATTACGTGTATTTCTCGCGGAAGCACCTGGCCCCCAAGTACCTCACGCCGGGGCTGGTTTTCCTCGCGATTTTCCAGGTGTTCGTTATCCTCTACACCGGCTACATCGCGTTCACCAACTACGGCGACCGCCATATGCTCACCAAAGAACGCGCCACCGAGGCACTGCTGCTCACCTCCACCCAGCGGGTCGAAGGCAGCGCGCAGTACCCCCTCGCGGTCGTGGACGCCGGTGGGGAACTCGGCTTCGCTATTGTGAACGACGACGGCGCAGTGCTCGTGGGCACCGAGGAAGCTCCCTTCGTACCCGCGAAAAATGCCCAGGTTAATGGCAAGCGCATCACCGAGGTGCCCGGGTATGAGATCCTCACGCCCGCCCAGATCGGGGCGCGCCAGGCGGAGATCACCGCGCTGCGCGTTCCCATGAGCGAAGACCCGGGAGATGGGTTTATTGGAACCCAAACAGCCACAACCGGCTTTGTTTTCCAATCAACCCTCAAGCACGATGCGGCGGCCGATACCCTCACGGATATCACCACCGGCAAGGTCTATCACGCTGATTCCAGCGATGGCTTCTACCGGGCCGACGACGGTGAAACTCTCAATACCGGTTGGCGGGTGACGGTTGGCTTCAAGAACTTCGCCGATGCCTTCGGGGATGCCCGCTATGCCAGCCCCTTCCTCAAGGTGCTGGTGTGGACGTTCGCTTTCGCCTTCCTCTCGGTGGCGACCACCTTCCTGCTGGGCATGTTCTTCGCGCTGGTCATGAATGATGAGCGGATGCGCGGGCGCAAAATCTACCGCACGATTATGCTGCTGCCCTACGCTTTCCCCTCCTTTATGACGGCTTTCCTCTTCGCCGGCATGCTCAACCCAAAGTACGGGTTCTTCAACCAGGTGCTCTTCGGGGGTGCGGAGATCGGGTGGCTCACCGATCCGTGGCTGGCCAAGCTGTCCGTGATCCTGGTGAATTTGTGGATGGGCTTCCCCTACATGTTCCTCATCTGCACCGGGGCGCTGCAATCCATTCCCTCCGAACTCAACGAGGCGGCGGAGATTGACGGGGCGGGCGGATTCAAGCGGTGGCGGTATATCACCTTGCCGCAGCTCATGATCCAGGTAACCCCGCTGCTCATCTCCTCCTTCGCCTTCAACTTCAATAACTTCAACCTCATCTACATGCTCACCCGCGGCGGCCCGCAATTCGCGGACGCCTCGGTGCCGGTGGGGTCCACGGACATCCTCATTTCGATGGTGTACCAGATTTCCGGGCTGTCGGGCGCGGCAACGAAGAACTACGGGCTGGCTTCGGCCATGTCCATCCTCATCTTCGTCATCGTCGGCACGATTTCCCTCATCAGCTTCCGGCGCTCGCGTTCAATTGAGGGGGCACAGTAATGGCAAGCGAATCTACAGTTATGGCGGTTCCCGGCGGCGCTGGCGCGTCCGGGCGCGGCGCGGCATCCGGTGGCGCGGGCGTGACCGCGCGCGGCGCTGTTCCCGTGATCGAGGAAAAGATCAGCCATAGGGAACGCCACCACAATAAGGTGAGTTTCGGGCGCTGGTTTTCCCAAGTGGGCTTCCGGCACCTGGTCGGGCTTTTCGCCGTCGTCTATTCGGCTTTCCCGATTATCTACGTGCTCTCCGCGGCCCTCAACCCGAATACCAAAACGACGCTGACCTCGGCGAACTCCCTCTTCTCGGAGATCTCCACCCAGAACTTCGCCCAGCTAGGCAGCTCAACGATGTTCTGGCGCTGGTTCGCCAATACCCTGGAGATCGGGATTTTCTCCGCGCTGGGGGCGGTGCTCATGGGCGCGGCCGCGGCCTACGCATTTTCGCGCTTCCGCTTCCGGGGGCGCAAGGGCGGGCTGCTGGCCCTCATGGTCATCCAGATGTTCCCGCAGCTGCTGGCCTTCGTGGCAATCTTCTTGCTGCTCAGCCAGCTGGGTGAGATCGTGCCGGTACTCGGCCTGGATTCCAAGCTCTCGCTCATCTGCGTGTACCTGGGCGGGGCTTTGGGCGCCAATACCTTCCTCATGTACGGCACTTTCAACTCCATCCCGATGGAGCTGGACGAAGCCGCGAAGATCGACGGCGCTAGCCATTCGCAGGTCTACTGGACCATCGTGCTCCCGCTGGTGACTCCGATCCTCGCGGTGGTGGGGCTGCTAGCCTTCATCGGAGCCTTCAACGATTTCATCCTGGCCTCCACGATTCTCTCCAAAGAAGAGAACTGGACCCTGGCCATCGGCATGAATATTTGGGTGGGCGGCAATGAGAAACAGTGGGGCTGGTTCACAGCCGGCGCGGTCATCTCCGCACTCCCGATTCTGCTCCTCTTCCTCTTCCTGCAGCGCTACATCGTTTCGGGACTGACCGGTGGGTCGGTGAAGGGGTAGCCTGGCCGCACCCGAAATAGTTGCTCATAACCCGGACTTTCGCTCGGTGATACGCCGAGGAAAGTCCGGGTTATTGGTTCTTCAGCGGGGAGGGACTATGTGTTTTCCGAGATGTACGTCATTTGTCGTACATGCGAAGTACACCTCGGAAAAAACACCCCTGCCTGCTGCCGCCGGCTCGGGCCGATTTGGCTCGGCAGGTCGGCGCTGAGGGCGTGTGTGTCCGGCGTAGTGGTACTGGAGAACATCGGGCCTGACAGAGTGGTACTGCACGACAGAAAATCGGGTGTTGGCTGTAGCTCCAGTACCACTTTGTGCGTAGGCAAAGGAGTGGGCCCGGTGGTCGAGTAGTCGATCACCGGGCCCACTGTTGCGCCGCTGCCAGGCGCCACCGCGAAGGAGCTAAGACGCGGCACGCGCTCTGAGGCGGCTGTTTTAGGAGGTGCCTCTATAAGGCGACCGCTTTAGGCGGCTGCGGCTGCCTCGGATTCCTTGCCATCCGCGCCCATTTCACCTGCGGATTCGCTAGATTCGGCTGCGGGCATGGAATCTTCGGCCGCGATCTCCTCCGCAACTTCCTCCGGCGCGTGGTGCAGGTAGACCACCCCGAGCGGGGGAAGCTGCACCGGGGCCGAATAGGGCCGGCCGTTCCAGCCGACCTCCTCCGCGTGGACCTCCCCGAGGTTGCCGACCCCGGAACCGCCGTATTCCACCGCGTCCGTATTGAGGACTTCCTTCCAGGTGCCCCCGGCCGGCAAACCGATGCGGTAATCGTGGTGGGGGATACCCGCGAAATTGCAGGCCACCACAACCACATCCTTGCCATCGGCAGAGCGGCGCAGGAAGGTAATGACGTTATTATCAGCGTCCGATCCGTCAATCCATTCGAATCCGTGCGGGGTGAAATCATCACTCCACAGGGCCGGGTGATCCACGTAGATCTCGTTGAGCCGTTTCACAAGGGACAAGATGCCATCGTGTTCGGGCTGGTCGGTAAGCCACCAGTCGAGAGATGCGTCGTCGTTCCATTCACGGATCTGAGCGAATTCCTGGCCCATGAACAGGAGCTGCTTACCCGGGTGCGCCCACTGGTAGGCGAGTAATTCGCGCACGCCGGCGCGCTTTTGCCAGTCGTCGCCGGGCATCTTTTGGTAGAGCGAGCCCTTGCCGTGCACTACTTCGTCGTGGCTGAGGGGCAGCAGGTAGTTCTCCGAATAGGCGTAGACCATGGAGAACGTGATTTCCCCGTGGTGCCAGCGCCGATTGACCGGCTCTTCCTCGAAGTAGCGGATGGTGTCGTTCATCCAGCCCATATTCCACTTGAGGCCGAAGCCCAGCCCGCCGCTATCCGTCATCGCCGTGACGCCCGGCCAGGAGGTGGATTCTTCCGCGATCATCATGACGCCGGGGTTGCGCCGGTAGGCGGTGGCGGTGACTTCCTGGAGGAAGGAAATCGCCTCGAGGTTTTCCCGCCCGCCGTAAATATTGGGTTGCCACTGCCCGGCTTCCCGCGAATAATCCAGGTAGAGCAGGGAGGCCACGGCATCTGCGCGGATGCCGTCGAAATGGAATTCTTCCAGCCAGTACAGCGCATTGGCCACCAGGAAGTTCCGCACTTCGCGGCGCCCGAAGTCAAAGACCAGCGTGCCCCAATCCGGATGCGAGCCGCGCTGCGGATTCGGATCCTCGTAAAGCGCCTGGCCGTCGAAACGCGCCAGCGCCCATTCGTCGGTGGCGAAATGCGCGGGCACCCAGTCGGTAATTACCCCGATGCCGGCCTGGTGCAGCCGGTCAATGAGGTAGCGCAGATCATCGGGGGTGCCGTAGCGCGAGGTGGGCGCATAGTACCCGGTCACCTGGTAGCCCCACGAAGGGGTGAAGGGATGCTCCGCCACCGGCATGAATTCCACGTGGGTGAAGCCGCAGTACTTGACGTGCCCGATGAGCTGGTCGGCGAGCTCCCGGTAGGACAGCCCCTTACGCCACGAACCCAGGTGGACTTCGTAAATGGAAACCGGCCCCGATGCAGGGTCATTGCGCTGGGCCATCCAGGCGTCGTCGTTCCATTCGTAGGTGGATTCGGTGACGATAGAGGCGGTAGACGGCGCTGTTTCGCTGTAGCGGGCCATCGGATCGGCCTTCTGGTGCCAGCTCAGATCCTTGTACTGGATTTCGAATTTGTAGCGCGCCCCCGCGCCGGCGCCCGGCACGAAGAGTTCCCACAGCCCGGAGCTACCCAGGGAACGCATGGCGTGCAGCGAACCATCCCAGCCGTTGAAATCACCAACCACCCGCACGGCGAGCGCATTGGGCGCCCACACCGAGAAGGCCACGCCGGTGACATCCCCGAGGATCGAGGGGAAGTGGCGCACATGCGCACCCAGCGCATTCCACAATTCTTCGTGGCGCCCCTCCGAGATCAGGTAAATATCGGTTTCTCCCAGGGTGGGCAGGAAACGGTAGGGGTCATCCCCGCGGCTTTCCACGCCCCCGTAGGAGGCCACCACCCGGTAATCGGGCACGTTCGGGGTATCGAGCACCGCGCGCCAAATCCCGTTGTATTCGTGCACGGCCGGCACCCGCCCGTCCAGCGTTTCAATAAATACCGCATCCGCGAGCCGCCGAATGGTACGGATCGTGACGGTGCTGCCGTTGGAATGGGGGCCGAGGACATCGTGGGGTGCGTAGTACCAACCCTTGGAAACAGCCTCGAGCGTGCCTTCATCAACTTCTACGTAATCAGACATGTGTGCCTCTCTGCACGATGGAGCGTAGGCGGTCAGAGCGGGAAACCACCCGCGCGCGCCGGTGGTGTGCTGTGTCCTGCCAAGCGGTACCGCGGAATTTCCGGAAGTGCCGCGCGACTATCTACATATCCCAGGATACCTGAAAGATGCGCGATCCCGGGCCGCGGGCGCCTGCCGTGGACAGCGTGCGTGGTCGGGTATGGGGAGCTTGCGGGCGCGGGCGGGTACGGTGGAAGGGCGACGACGCCGCAGCCCGCCGCAGCCGCGGCGGGCTGAGCTGCCCGGCTGCTAGTTCTCCAGCAGGCGGTGGACCCCGCCCAGGGGCAGATCAATCCAGTCGGGGCGCTGATTGACCTCGTATACAACTTCGTAAAGCGCCTTGTCCAGGAGGAGGGCGCGCAGCAGAGGCTGGTGTTCGGTGGGAATCGCGCCGTAGCCGGCCAGGAAAGCACCTTCGGCGGCGCGGGTCCAGGCGCGCATGCGAGCGGCGGGCTGGCCATCGCGTTCGCCCTGGCCGCCGGCATAATCAAAGGAACGCAGCATGCCGGCTACGTCACGCAGGGCGAGGTCGGGAGCCACACGCTCGGGGAGCGGGCGCAGGGGTTCACCTTCAAAATCGAGGGCCACCCAACCGCGCCCGGGCACATCCACCACCTGACCGAGGTGGTAATCCCCGTGAATACGCTGGAGGGTCGGCCAGGGAGTGGCCGCGGCAGCGGCGAAAACCTGAGCGATCTGGGCGCTGCGCTGCTCCAGCTCCGGGACTGCCGCGAGGGCGGCTCGGGCACGGGAGTGCCAGCTGGCTAGCTGCGCTTCGCGCAGCTGCGGCGTCGCCGCGGTGGTGCCCAGGCGGGCAGCGAGCGCGGTGTGGAAGGTACGGGTGAGGGTTCCCAGGTCGCGGATGCGCGCGGCGAAATCGCCCAGGAGTGCGGCGGCTTGATCCGGCTCGGCGGGCGGGGTATCCGTGCTGGGCGCACTCGCGGCGTTTTTATCCGCGGCGGGGAAAGAGCTTGTGACCACGCGCCAGGCGTCGTGGGCGCCGGTGAGGAATTCCTGAGCCACCAGCACATCGCTACTCGCCTCAGCCGGCCCGCCCACCAGCGCCGCCGAGCCCCATTGGGCCGGGACCGTGCCGGTATCCGAGAGCGCTGCCTGCAATTCCACATCCGGGTTCGCGCCCGGGCTGAGCACCCGGAAAAGCTTGATAATCAAAGGGACGGTGCTGGTCTGGTAAATAATCGAGCTATTGGATTGCTCGCCGCTCAGCGGCCGGGCGCTGCGGTAGCTACCCGGGAAACCGGCCGGGCGGGTCACTAGGTGCAGCGCGCTCGCGGCGGTCGGCGAGTTTGCGCCGGGCCGGGTGTTGGCGTTGCTGCCGGCCGGGGAATCTACGGCCGGCGCGCTCGCGGCCGGCGCGCTGCCGAGCTGGCCGGTGGCAGCCTCGAAGAGGAAGCGCTGGCCGGCGGGATGCGTCGTCGCATCGAAAATAAGGTGGCCGCGGGCGCGGGCAACCGGGGTGGCGTCGGTGGGGAGGTGCGTGGCTGGCGCGGCGTCGTCGTTCCCATCGGGCGTGCCGGAACCATCGGGCGTGCCGCAACCGTAAGTTGCGCCGTTTTCGCGCGGGCCGGTTTCATCGGGGCCGCCTTCCTCGGGAGCAAGGAGCAACGGGACGTTGTAGAGTGCGGCGCCGGCTTCGATAATGAACCAGGTGAGGGTGAAGGACTCCGCGTCGGATGCGAAGTCGGCGCCGGATGCGAGGTCGGCGCTGCACGCGAAGTCAGCGCGGGCGCGCAGGTAGAGCGGGTGGGGCTCGCCGCGGTACCAGCGCCGGGCGTGCATCCACGCTTCGAGTTCCGGCATCCGCTCGCCGATGCTCCAGCTCACGCCGCGCTCCTTTCTTCATGATCTGCGTTATTTGCGGCTTCCGGTGTATCCGCGTTTGCGAACCCTGCCGTTCCTGCGGGCGCCGCCGTACTCGCCGCAGCCGCCGCGGCCACCGCTCCCGCATCCACCGGCGCCGGGCGGGACAGCGCCGCGAAATCCACTGGCTCCCCGCTTTCCTCGGCGCGGGCGCCCTCCACCGGGCCGGGCTCGGCCTGCCCGGGCGCATCCAATTTGAGCCAGAAGAAATCGCGGCTGCCCAGTGTTACGTCGTAACTGCCATCCGCGCCAACCGCCGGGAACCCGGCCCCGCCAAACACATCCGTGGCCAGCCACCCGGCGTAAGTGGGCAGCTCAACGCGCCCTGCGCGCGGGGTATTGGCCAGGTTCATAATGCAGAGGATGGTTTCCTCCGGGCAGGAGCGGGTGAAGGCGAGGATTGCGTCGTTATTCGACTCGCGCAGCACGAAATCACCCGAACCCATCGCCGGGTGCCCGCGCCGCACCTCCAGAATCCCATGAATCCAATGCAGTAGCGAAGCCGGCTGCGCCAGCTGCGATTCCACATTGACCGCCTGGTAGTTATAGGTCAGCGAGGTAATGGCCGGCAGGTAGAGCTGGCCCGGATCCGCGGTGGAAAAACCGGCATTGCGATCCGGACTCCACTGCATGGGGGTGCGCACGCCGTCGCGATCCGGCAGCCAAATATTGTCACCCATCCCGATTTCGTCCCCGTAGTAGAGGTAGGGCGAGCCGGGTAGCGAGAGCAGCAGCGCGTGGGCCAGCTCAATTTCCGCCCGGGAATTCCCCAGCAGCGGGGCGAGGCGGCGGCGGATTCCCACATTGGCGCGCATGCGCGGGTCGTCGGCATACCAGCCGTACATGAGGGCGCGTTCCTCCGTGCTCACCATTTCGAGGGTGAGCTCATCGTGATTGCGCAGGAACGTACCCCACTGGGCCCCGGCCGGAATCGCGGGGGTGCGCTCCAAAATCTCCCGGATTGCGGTGGCACGCTGGTCGCGCAGCGCGTAATAAATTCGCGGCATCACGGGGAAGTGGAAGCACATATGGCACTCGGGCGCTTCCTCCGTACCGAAATATTCGACGACGTCCTCCGGCCACTGGTTAGCTTCGGCCAGCAAGAGCGTGCCGGGAAATTCCTCATCGAGGACTCGGCGCACCTTCGCGATAAAAGCGTGGGTTTCCGGGAGGTTTTCGCAATTCGTGCCGTCCCGCTCGTAGAGGTAGGGGATGGCGTCCAGGCGCAGCCCGTCCACACCCAGCTCGCACCAGAAGCGGAAAATATTGAGGACAGCTTCGTGCACCTTGGGATTATCGAAATTCAGATCCGGCTGGTGGGAGAAGAAACGATGCCAGAAATACTGCTTGCGCACCGGATCGAACGTCCAATTCGATACCTCGGTGTCCACAAAAATAATTCGGGCATCCTCGTATTTTTTATCGGTATCTGACCACACGTAGAAATCCCCGTAGGGCCCGTCCGGATTGGCGCGGGAGGACTGGAACCACGGGTGATCCGCGGAGGTGTGGTTGATAACAATATCGATAATGACGCGGATGCCGCGCCGGTGGGCCTGATCAACGAGCTCCCGAAAATCATCCATCGTGCCGTAGCGAGGATCCACCGCGGTGTAATCGGCAACATCGTACCCGCCGTCCCGCCCCGGGGAGGGGTAGAACGGCGGGATCCAGATGCAGTCGATCCCCAACCACTGGATGTAATCGAGGTGCGCGATGAGGCCGCGGATATCGCCGACCCCATCGGCATCGGTATCCCCAAAAGCCTTGAGCAGGACCTCGTAAAACACCGCGTGGCGATACCACTGCGGATTATCGCTGAGCCCGCGATGTTCGGACTGGGCGATGCGGGGCCCGGACGTGGCGGCATTGAGGGAAGGAAGGGACATGCAATCAGGCCTTTACCGAGAGGATATGTGCCGGGCTGGTGAAGGGGTTGAGGCGCACGAAGGGCCGGTTATTCCACTGGAAGTGCCCGCCGCCCAGCTCGTCCACCACCTCGATCTGCTCGGGTGCTTCGCCCAGCGGCAGGCCGCTGGCGTCGAATGCACCGAAAGCGGACATATCCAGGGAGATCTCCGCTTCCTGGGTGGTGTGCGGGTCGAGGTTGATCACCACGATCACCCGGTCCGCGGTTCCCGACGGAGTTTCCTCCGGGCGCGCCACCTTCGTGAAGCACACAATATTCGGGTTCGACGTGGGATTAATCGTGATCCCGCGCAGGCGCTGGAGAGCCACGTGCTCTTTGCGGATCTCATTGAGGCGGGTGAGAAGCCCCTGGATACCGTACGGATCACGGCTGTAATCCCGCGGGCGGTATTCGTACTTCTCGTTATTATTCATTTCCTCGAAGCTGCCGCGCGGCTCCGATTCCACAAATTCATAGCCGGAGTAGATCCCGTAGGAGGGCGAACCCATCGCCGCCAAAATCGCGCGGATCTTCCACCCGTTCGGGCCCGAATGCTGCAGGTAGGGGGTGAGGATATCGTGCGTCGTCGGCCAAAAAGTGGGGCGCAACATCGCATCCGATTCCCGGCCTACCTCCCACAGGTAGTCCTCAATCTCCTTCTTTTCGTTACGCCACGCGAAATAGCAGTACGACTGGTGGAAGCCCACCGCACCCAGGCCGCGCATCATCGGCGGGGCGGTGAACGCTTCGGCCAGGAAAATAACCTCCGGGTGGGTCTGGCGGAATTCGGCCAGCAGCCGCTGCCAGAAACTCACCGGCTTGGTATGCGGATTATCCACCCGGAACAGCGTGACCCCGTGCGAAACCCACGTTTCGAGCACGCCCTTGACGGCCTGGTAGATACCTTCCGGATCGTCATCGAAATTGAGCGGGTAAATATCCTGGTATTTTTTCGGGGGATTCTCCGCGAACGCGATGGTGCCGTCCGGGCGGTGCAAGAACCATTCGGGGTGCTCGCGCAGCCACGGGTGATCCGGGGAGCATTGCAGCGCAATATCGAGGGCGACCTCCATGCCCAAATCCCGCGCGGTAGCCACAAAAGCATCGAAATCTTCGAAGGTGCCCAGGTCCGGGTGGATGGCATCATGCCCGCCGGCCTCGCTGCCGATAGCGTAGGGCGAGCCGGGTTCGCCGGGCTGGGCGATCAGCGAATTATTCTTGCCCTTGCGGTCGGTCAGGCCAATCGGGCTAATCGGGGTAAGGTACACCACATCGAAGCCCATGGAGGCGATGCGGGGCAGATCTTCCGCCGCGGTGCGCAGGGTCCCGGAATGCCAGGTGCCTTCGTCATCGCGCCACGCACCGACCGAACGCGGGAACATTTCGTACCACGCGCCGTGCAGGGCCAGTTCGCGGTCCACGGCCAGGGGGAAACGCGCCGATTCGCTCACGAAATCGCGCACCGGATAGCGCTGAATAATATCTTCGACGACGCTGGAGGTCACGGCCGCGAAACGTACCGAAGCCGGGATGGACTTTTTTCGAACGACGTCGATAGCGTCATTAATCGCCGGCCGGTCCTGTGAACCGCGCGGCAGCAATTTCGCCACCCTCTTGAGCAGCTGCTCGGCCTCGAGGAACACCAGGTCAATATCCTGGCCAACCGGGAGCTTCGCCTCGGCGGTATGGCGCCAGGTGGCCAGCGGATCCGACCATGAACGCACGAAGAATGTCCAATCGCCGGGCTCGGTGGGAGTGAGCCAGCCTTCGTAGCGGCCCAGGCCCGGGCGTACCAACACCATGGGGGCGCTCTGGACTTCGCGGCCCTGCGGATCCACGAGGACGGCTTCGCAACCGAACAGGTCGTGGCCTTCGCGCCACACGGTGGCCTGCACGGGGAAAGCTTCATTGACGGTGCCCTTGGCTGCCAGCGAGCCGTTTTGCACGCAGGGTGTCACATCCATAATCGGGATGCGGGCGATATTCGCGCGCGGCGCGGGAGCCGGGGCCATCGGTGCCTGCGGGAACGCGGGAGGGTAGCCTTCCGGGTTCGGGCGGCCGTGGGTGGTGGGGGAGGGCGCGGTTTTCGCGGTTGTTTTCGCGGTTTTTGTGGTTTTTGCCGTGCCGGTAGTTTTCGCCGTGCCGGTGCTTCGCGTGGACTTCGCGGCGCTGGCCTTGGCGGGGGCTTTTGCCGTTGTGGTGCCCTTCGCCGTGCCGGTGCTCTTCGCTGAACTGGTGCTCTTCGTCGAGCGCCGAGTGGTCGCGGGTTTCTTCGCGGCTGCTGCCTTTGTGGCGGCTGACTTCGTGGCCGCGGGCGTAGTTGCGGGCGTGGCTGCCGGCTTCTTTTCGGGCGTGGGGGCCGAATTCTTCGCGGGCGTCGTCGGTTCAATGGACATGGCTTATCTCCTCGTATCCTCGGGCGACATATGGCGGGCGTGCGCGCAAGCGGCAGCAATCCCACGGCTCGCGCGGCGGCGCACGAGCCGATGATGCGTCTGTGTAAGGATGCTCACAAGCTCAATCCTATTAGGTTTCCGGGCTTCTGGCACACCGGCCCGCGGGGGTGGACGCGCGGCCGGTTGGCTGCGTCGTCGTATATAGAAGCCTGGGCGCGGCGCGCGGGAGGGACTATGTGTTTTCCGAGCTGTACTGCATCTGTTGTACATGCGAAGTACATCTCGGAAAAACACTCCGCCTCCCGCCGCGGCGGGATAGGCAGAGTTGGCCATTCTCAAGATTCACGGCTACAAAACGTGCGTTGTGGACCGTGAACCTCGTGAAATGTACGTCCCTGACATAAATCCGGGCTAAATATGTCACTGGCGTACATTTTGCGGGCGGGCCACAGCCGGGAGGTGGCTGCCGCGGTGGGGTGAGGCTATCGGCCTGCCCTGCGGAGGGTGTGTTTGACCGTTGTAGTGGTACTGGAGAACAGCGGGCCTTACAAAGTGGTACTGCACGACAGAAAATCGGGTATTGCCTGTAGCTTCAGTACCACTTTGTTGCCGGGGCGCTCAGTATTTCCTGAAAGCCCGCAATTTCTCAGCTTTCTCCGCGCGCTCTGCCGCTTTCTTCCGCGCGAGCTCAAGCTGCGCCTGTAAAACCTGCCTGCGCTCCAACAGTTCGACCGTTAGCGCCCGCAACTCCTCGGGATCGGTGGGCAGCTGAGCTTCCAGTTCGCTACGGGTTCTCGCTATGATCTGGTCGCGTTGCCTTTCATCCATAACCGTGGGACTACCTTCCTGATGAACTCAGCTTTCTGAGCGGTGCAGCCGGGCAGACTCCGGCGCCCCGCGCCCGCCGCGTCGCGGCTAGTACACCATCTGGAGCGCTTCGCGCACCTCCGCGAGCGTCTTATTGGCGCGCTCGTTAGCCATCTCGATACCGCGGCGCACGATCCCGTCCACATAGCCCGGATCCTTAGCGAGCTCGGCGCGCTTGGCCCGGATGGGGGCAAACATCTCATTGATCGATTCGGTGACGATCTTCTTGAGGGTCCCGGCCCCGCCGTCGCCAATTTCCTCCGCGATCTCCACCGCGGGCCGCCCCTGCGCCAGCGAAGCCAGCAGCAGCAGATTCGACACTTCCGGGCGGCCCTCCGGATCGTAGGTAATATGCCGATCCGAATCCGTGACCGCCTTCTTGATGCGCTTGGCGGTTTCATCGGCGCTCATGCCGATTTCGATAGTGTTTCCGCGCGATTTGCTCATCTTGGCGCCGTCCAGCCCCAGAATCGAGGTCCCTTCGGAGAGCAGGGCTTGCGGGCGCGGGAAGACCGGGGTTTCCCGCCCGGCCGGGCGCCCGTAGCGCGCCTCGAAACGGTCGGCGATCACGCGGGCTTGTTCGAGGTGGGGGAGCTGGTCCTTGCCCACCGGCACCAGATTGGCCTTGCAGAAAAGAATATCCGCGGCCTGGTGCACCGGGTAGGTGAGCAGTAGCCCAGACAGGGGCCGCCCGCCGGTTGCCTCGTGTTCCGCCTTGACGGTGGGATTGCGGCGTAGTTCGGCGTCGGTCACCAAAGAAAGGAAGGGCAGCATGAGTTCATTGAGGCCGGGAATGGCCGAATGCGGGAAAATAACCGCGGCATCCGGGTCGATACCCACCGCGAGGTAATCGGTGGCCAGCGAACGCACCCGCTCCCGAATGGGCCCGGTGCCGTCGCGATCCGTAATGACCTGGAAATCGGCGATGACCAGCCAGGTTTCCACGCCCTTGCGCTGCAATTCCACCCGGTTGCGCAGCGAACCGAAGTAGTGCCCGAGGTGGAGATTACCGGTGGGGCGATCCCCGGTGAGAACCCGGAATTCCTCCGGAGAAGTATTAATCTTCTCCTTGATTTTCTCACTCAGGCGCTGCGCATGCGCCAGGGATGCGGCGGACGTGGACCGTTCGAGGGATTCCTCGACACTCATACCTTGCTCCTTCAGTCATACCCAGGCCGCCCCGAGTTCCCCGGGAGCGTGCTCTGCTTGTCTATTGTAGGCGCCGCCGCGACAGCTTTTCTTGCGGTTTCCGTTTCGCGGCCGCGTATAGCACGACGACGCAGCGCCCCGCTACCGCTCCGGGTTGGCGAAGTAGAGCTGCATCGTCAGCGGCTCCACCCGGGTGGAGGCCCCGGGCTGGTAGATACGCTCCGAGGAGCGCGGGGTGGGCCAGGAGGAATCCCAGGCCAGCGCGAAGGGATTGCCGCGCCCCTGCGGGAATCGGATAGGAACATGGTGGTTCGAGCCGTTAATGACCACGAGCGCATCGGCGTCGCGCTCAGAACCGGAACGCAGCATTTGCAGTAACCGATTCGAGGGATCGAACCACCGGTGTTCGGGCATCGGCTCGCCGGTATCCGCAAACCACTGCAAATCGGGGATGTGATCGCGCCCGGAGGGCGATTCGGTGTAGAACATGCTCGGGCGCAGCACCCGGTGTTCGGAACGCAAGCGGAAAAGATAGGCCACGGTGGCCTGGAGTTCGCGCTGCCATTCCTCGTGGTCCCAATCCAGCCAGGACACGTGATTATCCTGGCAGTAGGCGTTATTGTTGCCGAATTTCGTATCGGCAAATTCGTCGCCGCCGTAGAGCATGGGGACTCCGGCGCTGAACACCAGCGTGCCGATGAGGTTGCGCATGGTGCGGGTGCGCGCGCGTAGCACGTGCTCGGGGAGCGGGGCGGTATCGCTGCCTTCCCCTTCCACCCCGTGATTCCACGAGCGGTTGTTATCGGTGCCGTCGCGCCCGTTTTCCCCGTTGGCTTCGTTGTGTTTGGAATCGTAGGAGACCAGATCGTAGAGGCTGAAGCCGTCGTGGGCGGTAATGAAATTGACGGAGGCGAGCGGCCCGCGCCCGGAGGGGGAGCGCCCGTGTCCGAATAGATCGGCGCTGCCGGCTAGCCGGGTGGCCACATCCCGCAGGTCCCCGCCCAGGCCCCCGCCGGCCACGGCGCGCTGGTCGGCCACCCAGAACTGGCGGATGGAATCGCGGTAGCGGTCATTCCAATCCGCGGTGGGCGGTAGGAAATTGCCGGTTTGCCAGCCGTTGGGCCCCAGATCCCAGGGCTCGTTAATGAGCTTGACGTTGGAAAGAATCGGATCGGTGGCCATGGCCAGGTAGAGGGGATGGTTGGTATCGAAATGATCGCCGCGGCGCGCCAGGGTGGCGGCCAGGTCGAAACGGAACCCGTCCACGCCGATCTCGCTGACCCAGTAACGCAGCGAATCCAGGGTGAGCTGGAGCACCGGGGTGCGCCGGAAATCCAGGGAATTCCCGGTGCCGGTGGTGTCATAAAACTGGCCGGGCTGGTTGGGGACCTGCATGTAATAGGTGGTCTGCCCGAAGCCGCGCAGCGAGACGGTCGGCCCGTTCACCCCGCCTTCGCAGGTGTGGTTATACACAACGTCGAGGATGACTTCCAGGCCGGCATCGTGGAGGCGGGCCACCATATCGCGCACTTCCTGGAGCACGGCCAGGGGGCCCGCGGCCCGCGCGGTGGCGGTGGCCAGGCTCGGTTCGGGAGCGAAATAGGAGAGGGTGGAATAACCCCAATAATTGGTGAGATCGCGTTCGGTGAGGAACGGTTCGGACATTTTCGCGTGGATAGGCAGCAGCTCAACGGCCGTCACGCCCAGGGAACGCAAGTAATTCGTGACAATCGGGTGCGCCAGACCGGCGTAGGTTCCGCGCAATTCTTCGGGAAGCGCCGCCAACTGCTGGGTGAGCCCGCGCACATGCGTTTCGTAGATCACGGTGTGGGACCAGGGCGTATACGGGTGGCGGATATGCGTTTCCGTGGGTGCGGTTACGACGCCGCGGCACATGGCTTCCAGGGAATCGGTATCGTCACGCTGAGGTGGGAGCGGGACGGGATCCAGGGCGTCATTTACCTTGTGCCCGTAGAGTTCGGGGCCTAGGCGCGGGGTGCCGGTAATGGCCCGCGCGTAAGGATCGAGGAGGAATTGGGCGGGGTTGAAACGCATCCCGGTATCGGGATTCCACGGGCCATGGACCCGGTAGCCGTATTCTTGACCGGCGCGCACCCCGGACACATGCCCCACCCAGGTGGTGAAACTCGCGTCCCGATGCAGGGAATAGCGACGCTCGGTGATACCCGAGGCACTGCGGTCAATCAGGCACAGATCAACCGCGGTCGCGTGCGGAGCCAGGACGGCGAAATCCGCCCCGGTATCGGTGAGGTGCGCCCCCAGACGCACGGGCCGCAAGCGCACGGGCAGGGCGCGTTCGGAGGCGCGCGCCACGTACCGAGATGCGGTCGGGGAAGTAGCCGGTAATGAAGTCACCTTCGTATTGTCGCAAAATATCGGCGTTCGGCAAGAATCCAGAAGAGTGATATTAGAATTTTGGTGGAAGGGTGACCGGCACGCGTCCGGTTCCGGAAGGGGCACGATAGTGGGGTACGACGGCGATTTAATCCTGGCGCGCGGAAATTTGGACCGGGATGAACTCTCCCGCAGCTCACCGCAGCGCCTGGCGGAATTGGCGGAAAATGCGGGGTATCTGCTTATTTCCGGGTGGGGCGCGGTGCTGGATAAGGATGATGCACCCCTGCTGTTGAACCGCTCTGAGCTCCCGCGCACCACCGCGGATTCACCAACTGTTTACCTGGGGAAAGTTGCCGGGCGTCCCTATTTTGCGTGCGATCTCACCACCGTGATCGGGGGCGGACCCACCCGTGATAACCCGGAAGTGGATGCGCCGGGGTACCGGATTGGCTCGCTGCAAAATTACGCGCCGTCGTGGAGCGCGGATATGTGCGCGCTGGTGACCGCGGCGGTGGCAATCCTCAATACCTGGCGGGCTACCCGCTGGTGCGCGGTCTGCGGCCAGCGCATCACCGTGGATACCGGTGGTTGGAGCGGGCACTGCCCGGAAGGCCACGTGGTTTTCCCGCGCACCGACCCGGCCGTCATTATGGCGGTGCTTGATTCTCAGGATCGTATCCTGCTGGCGCATAATGCGCGTTGGCCGGCCGGGCGCCATTCGGTGCTCGCAGGTTTTGCCGAGGCGGGGGAGTCCCTGGAAGCGGCGGTGCGCCGCGAAGTGCGCGAAGAAGTGGGAGTGCCGCTGGGCGAGATTCGCTATTTCGCCAGCCAGCCCTGGCCCTTCCCGCGCTCCCTCATGATCGCCTACGTGGCGTGGGTGGATCGCCAGGCCGAAGCCCGGGCCGGCGGGGCAGATAGTTTGGTGCGCCCGGATGGGGAAGAAATCGACCACGCGGCTTTCTACAGCCCGCCCGAGCTGGATGCCGCCCTGCGCGAGGGCAGCCTCAGCCTGCCCGGGCCCTCCTCGGTTGCCGCGGCCCTCATCACCGACTGGTACGGCCCCGGGATTCGCCCTCATCTGGGCTGGTAGGAAGCCGGAGCCGCGGCGATCTTGCGGCGGGTGCTGGCGGTGGCGCGGGCACCCGCCCTTGTTTCTGGATCGCTCTACCACCGCCCCGAGTGTGAGTTTTAGCTCCCGGGGGAGGCGAGTTCGGCGAGTTTTGCCTGCACCTCTTTCAGGCTCGGATTCGTCAGGGTGGCGCCGTCGGCAAACTCAAGAGTGGGTACCACTTTATTGCCACCGTTGAGGGCCGCAACCTTCACGGCCGCGGCTTCATCCTCCTCAATATTCACCTCATTCCAGGTGATGCCGGCCCGCTTGAGCTGGGCGGAAAGGTTACGGCAGTAGCCGCACCACGACGTTGTATACATTGTGAGATCAGCCATGAGGTGATCGTACGGGCTGGGCGCGCGGCTCGCCACGAGTTTCGATAAGGGGAAAATTTCTGTCGTAGGCGTGTGGCATCCTGAGAGGGCAAGGAGGAACACGATGGATTCACCCGAGGAATTGCTGGAATTTCTGGACCCGGATCAGCGCGCGGTCGCCACCGCATTGCGCGGGCCGGTATGCGTGCGCGCCGGGGCGGGCACCGGGAAAACCCGCGCTATCACCTACCGGATCGCCTACGGGGTGCGCAGCGGGGCCTACGTACCGCAGAACGTGCTGGCAGTTACCTTCACCTCCCGCGCGGCCGGGGAATTGCGCTCGCGCTTACGGGACCTCGGGGTGGGCGGGGTGCCGGCCCTCACCTTCCACTCCGCGGCACTGCGCCAACTCTCCTACTTCTGGGGCACCGCGGTGGGGGGAACCATCCCGCGGATTACCGAATCGAAATTCGGGCTGGTTTCCCAAGCCGCCGGCCAGATCGGCCTGCCTACCGATAAAGTGAGTATCCGGGATCTCACCGCGGAAATTGAATGGGCCAAAGTCTCCATGATCAGCCCGGATAATTATCCAGAAGCCGCCCTGGCGGCCGGGCGCGGGGAAGTCGCCGGTCAGCTCAGTACCGATATCGCGCGCTTGGCGAAAGCTTATGAAGAAGTGAAAACCGAACGCCGCGTCCTCGATTTTGATGATGTGCTCCTCCTCCTCGTGGGCATCCTGCTCGATCGTGCGGATATCGCCCGCCAGATACGCGAGCAATACCGCCACTTCGTTGTGGATGAATACCAGGATGTGTCCCCCCTCCAGCACCGCCTGCTCCAGCTGTGGCTGGGGGACCGCAAGGATCTGTGCGTTGTCGGGGATGTTTCCCAGACCATTTATTCCTTCGCCGGGGCATCCTCCACTTACCTCGCCCGTTTCCAGCAGGAATACCCGCGCGCTCGCGTTATTGAACTCACCCGTGACTACCGTTCCACCCCGCAAATCGTGGCGGCCGCGAATACCGTGATTGCCGATGATGTTTCGGAAGGCACGGTGCAGCTGGTTTCCCAGCGTCGCTCCGGGCGCCCGGTTACTTTCCAAGAATACGAATCGGATGGGGCGGAAGCCGCCGGTGTGGTCAGCGCTATCCAGGCGCTCGCGGCGGAAGGTACCGCGCTCTCAGAAATCGCCATCCTCTACCGCACCAATGCCCAATCGGCTGAATTTGAGGCGGCGCTGTCCAAGGCGGGGGTGTCCTACCAGGTGCGCGGTGCGGAAAAATTCTTCTCGCGCCGCGATGTACGCGAAGCTATGGTGGCCATGCGCGCCGCGGCACGCTCCGGGGTGAGCGGCCCGCTCGCGGATAATGTGCGTACCGTGTTGCGCCAGATGGGCTGGCGGGATGAAGCTCCGGCTACCGCCGGCTCGGCCCGGGAAAAATGGGAAGCGCTCCACGCCCTCATCACCCTCGCGGAAGATATGGAGGATAGCCGGGATGCCTCCATGATGGATTTCGTGGTGGAACTGGAAGAACGCGCCGCTACCCAGAACGTCCCGGAATTGGAAGGCGTGACCCTGTCCTCCCTGCACGCCGCCAAGGGCCTGGAATGGGAAGCGGTCTTTTTGGTGGGGATGAGCGAAGGGCTCATGCCTATTTCCCTGGCGAAGAAACCCGCGGCCATTGACGAAGAACGCCGCCTCCTCTACGTGGGAATCACGCGGGCCCAAGAATTTTTGCAGATCTCCTATGCCGCCTCCTCGGGGCATCGCTCGGGAAAGAAAGTCTCCCGCTTCCTCACCGGCTTGTGGCCACAACCGGAAGATGAAGAAACCTCGCGGGCCACCCGCTACCGGCGCCGCTCCCGCGCCGCCGCGGAAGAATTCGCCGCCGCCTACCCCGAAGATGTGGCGCTTTTTGAGGAACTCGCGGCCTGGCGCGCCCAGCGCGCCCAAGCCACCGGCAAACCGGCCTACACAATTTTCCATGACACCACGCTGCGCGCCCTCGCCATAGCCAAACCGCGCAGCATCCACGCCCTGGCCCAGATCAAGGGGGTGGGAGCCACGAAACTCGCTATCTACGGGGAAGAAATCCTCGCCCTGCTGGCTGGGCACTGAGAATGATCAAGCACCCTAGAGTAAGCGGGCAATGCGAGCGCGGCTGGGTATGGCGGGTGCCGGTCGCCACGATGGATACGCGATCCAGCCATTGCTCGCGGGCGGGTGCGAAGCATGCGCAGGCTTGTAGTGGTGCGCTTACGGCCCCGCGGGTTCTGCTTCGCACGAGCAACTCTCATGCGGGGCCAGCGTAACCCGGTAGGGGAAACCGGGAAGCGGGGGCACCACCCACTGGGATCCGCGGGCCCGCTCGGCGTGCCCGCTCAAAACCAGGAGCGCGCCATGAACCGCAAGCGCAGCCGCGAGGGACACCGCGGGGCTAAACGGAGCACCCCCGCGGGAACTAAAAACCTGCGGAGCCAAGTAACGCCACGCCGGATCCGCATCCATCGCTGCGAAAAGCAAACACCTGGCACACGGCCCATTCCCGGGAACCACCACCGGCCCCACCCGAATATCAATATCCTCCGCATAAGCCAGCAGATAAGGAATCCGCTGCCTCTCCCACAAAGCACATCGCTGCGGATCGGGCAAGTGCACAGACGTCACCAAAGCCAGCGCCGGCGGGCCGCACTCCACAGCCGTTGGAGTCCCCGCAGCCCAAGAGGCCGAATAATTCCCGCGCAGGGTGGTCCCTGCCGCTGCACGAGCGTCCCGCCCCGTAGACCCCGCGGCTCTGGCCGCACCCGTTGACGCACGAGTACCGCGCCCCGCGGCGCCCGCGGCGAAACTCCCGTGGCCCGCGGCCCGCCCCATCCCCAGCGGCGTGACTGGCTGCGCCTGTGCATCAACCTCGATAACCGTGGTACCCCAACCGCGCTCGCGAAAATAACTCTGGAGAACCTGCTGGCGGGCAAAAGTACGCCACGTCGGCCGCCGGAAAATCGGGTGATCACCGCTGTGCGGCCTACTCGTATCCGGAGTGAGAATATAACCCAAGCCACTCGCGGCAAGATGCAGACAAATCTCCACCGCCAGCGGATCCAAACGCTCCACGAAAACCGCACGCCAGGCCAGATCAGGGAAAGCAGGCGGAGAAACCTCCAGCAGCCCCGCATCACGAAGCGCACCCAGCAGCGAACGCGCCCGCACCTCACTCACCCCGTGCAGCTCACACGCAGCAAAAAACTCAATTTCCGTACTGGCAGATGTCAGGGAAGAAACCGCCCGCTGTTCCGCAGTGGAAAGACCGCGCAACCGCAGCGCTACCCGCGGATCCAAACCGACCTGCACTTCGTGCGTATCCGACCAATACACCCCTAGCGGCGAGCGGATCATCATGAGAACACCTTGAACAACACCATGGGCACAGCATAAAAAGCACAGCGCCACAGCGCGACAGCCCATCCACAGGCCCGGGCGTTATCCCCAGGTGCACTCTCGCCACACTGTTCAGGGAGCTTAGTTATCCACAGATCGCCCCGCGGGCCCGGCCGAATCGCCATCGCCAGAGCTAGCGGGAGATCGGTCAGCTAGCCGTGCGCTCAGTCAGCTAGCCGCGCGATCAGTCAGCCAGCGGCGGATCAATCAGCTAGCAGAAGGATCAGTCGTTCCAGAGTCCCCGTTGGCCGCGGGCGGCGTCGTCGTACCGAAACCCGGTTCGTGCGGCGCGTCCCCGAAAGGCGTGCCTCCGTCACTATTGCTCAACAGTTCCTCGAGGAAAGCGTCCAGCTCCTCATCCAGCGCGGAAGGCTGCTCCTCCGGGGAGAAGAAACGATCCGGATCATCCAGATGCTCGGGCAGCGGCAGCAAATCGGGATGCTTCCAGAGCGCGTCGCGCCCCTCCATCCCGCGCTCGCGAGCGGCCCGCGCCCAGAACGCCGCCGCCTCCCGCAACCGCCGCGGCGCAATATCGAAACCAACAAGCGGACCGAAAACGCGGTTCGACGGCGCTTCGGTCACCTCGCGGCGCGTGAGAGCCTCCGAAAGTTTCATACTGTGGGGCAGCTGGGCCGCCACCGCGGTGCTCGTGACAGCGCTCACCCAACCGGCCACCAGCGAAACAATATGCTCGAGGCGCTCGAGCGTGGCCTGCTGTGCGGGGGTGCGGGTAAAGGCGAATACCTCGTTCATATCCAGCTGCGGCATCTGCCCGGACATGAGTTGCTCGGGATCGAGCTGGAGTTCGCGGACCTTCTCCTCGATGGCCTCGGTGTCGATGGCGATATCCGCGGCGTAGGCGGCCACGGCGTCCAGGATCGTGCTGCGCAGCCACGGGACCTGGGAAAAGAGCCGGGCCGCGGCCTGTTCGCGCACCGCCACGTACAGCTCCACTTCGCGCGCGTCCACATCCAAGCCCTCGGCGAAAGCGGACACATTAGCAGGTACCAGCGCGGCCGTTTCGCCCTCGACCAGCGGGAAGCCGGCGTCCGCGGTACCGAAAGAAATCTGGGCCAGTTCAGCCAAACCCTGGCCGTATTGCATTCCTAATAACGACGCCGTCATTCCGGCGAGCATCCCCTCGAGCCCTCCGGGGATCCCGCCGAGCATTCCGCCCGAGAGCATCTGGCGCATCTCCTCCGGGGCACGTTCCAGCTGTGAAGTGAGAGCCTCGCCGAAAGCCCGCGCGAGATTCGCGCCCACCGGCGCGGTGAGTTTACGGAACGTCGGGAGGGAATGCGCGATCCAATCCAGGCGCGACCACACCTGATTGGGGCCGCGCGGCGGATCGAAAACCGTGACCGGATCGAGCCATAAACTCGCCACGTCCATCGCCGAACGAGCCTGATCTCCCGCGGCCGCGGTGGGAAGTCCCGGGCCGGCCTTATTCACGGTATCCCGGGCCACCTGCTCCCCGATTTTCCAATTGACCGGCCCGTCACCCGAGGAGCCGAGCATGGCGCGGATCTGATTCATGACCAGCCCGATATCGGCGGGCATGCCCATCCCCGGCATGCTGCCCGAGTTTCCCGTGCCGCTGCCGGTGCCGGCAGCTCCGCCGGGCTGTGCATTGCCGCCGGGCTGTGCGTTGCCGTCGGGGGCGAGGGAGCGCAGGATTTCCTCGGCAGCGTCATCGCCGAGCACCGCCCGCAGCATCTTTTCCCATTCGTCACGCGGCTGTGAATTCTCAGTCATTCTTCTCCTCGAGGTCCACCACTAAGCCTAAAACACCGCCGGCCCGCGCGGGTAGGCGCCTCAGCCCCTGGCGCAGCAGCCGGTATATAAAGGTGAGCAGCGGTAGGCCTGCGCCGCGCGATCAGGCATGATGGATAGGTGATGAAAAAACGTGGTCAGGTAGGTAGTCCCCGTTCCGCGCGCCGCGGTTCCCGTTCCGCGCGCCGCAGCGGTTTCGCTTTTGCGAGCCTGGCGGCCCTCGCCCTTCTTATCCCGGGTGCTTACACGGTGGAAATGGCCGGCCCGGCCCTGGACGTGACCGGGGAAGTGGCCGGCACCCGGCTGGTGAAGGTGGAGGGCGTGCCCACCTATCCCACCGATACCCAGCTCTATATGACCACGGTTTCCGCGGCCGGCAATCCCGAGGTGGGAACCCTGGGCGCGCACGCCCTGTGGGCCCTGGTCGATCAGGAATCCCAGCTGGTGCCGGTGCGCCTGCTCTACCCGCCCACGCTCTCCAGCGCGGAAGATGATGCCCGCAATGCCGAACTCATGAATAATTCCCAAACGGTGGCGGCCGCCGTGGCCTTGGAAAAGGCCGGCCACCCCGTCACCATGAAGCTGCGGGTGGTGGAGATCCCGGAAGGTTCCCCGGCCGCCGGCCAGCTTGAGCCAGACGATATTATTACCGGCATTACCGCTCCGGGCGCCGCCCCCACCACCGTCTCCACCTTCAGGGATCTCTCGAAAGTCCTGCACGCCACCGAACCGGGCAGCACCGTGACGGTTTCCTACCAGCGCGGCGGCGAAGCCGGCACCACCACGATCATTACCGCGCCCTTCCCGCCCGACGAAACCGGCTGGGTCCACCCCGGCTCCCTCCTGGGCGTTTCCCTCGCGGTGGAGGATGTGCAGCTGCCGGCCACCGTCACCTACGCGGTGGAAGGCATCGGCGGCCCCTCGGCCGGCCTCATGTTCGCGCTGGGCATGTACGACGAACTCACCCCCGGCTCCCTGGGCGGGGCCGCCGCCATCGCCGGCACCGGCACCCTCGCCTTCAACGGGGAGGTGGGTCCCATCGGCGGCATCCAGCACAAGATCGTGGGGGCGCGCGAACGCGGCGCCACCGATTTCCTCGCCCCGGCCGCGAATTGCGGGGAAACAATCGGGTACGAACCGGAAGGCTTACGTATCTGGGCGGTGCGGAATTTTGACGACGCCGCAGCAGCCGTCCGGGACATCGGCGCGGGGCGTACCCCGAAACTCCCCACCTGCCAGGATGTGGCCGCGGGCCGGTAGGGGCGTGTTCGCGGGCGGCGTCGTCGTACCAAAAAACCGTTGACGCACGCGCGATTCTCAGCTTTTTCCGCTATGTTTGATAGGGAATAGTGATGGCCGGGCGCGCCTTGCGCTGCGCCGCGGAAGAAGTTGAGGATTTCGTTTGAGTACAACCGCACATCCCCGTTTGAGGCGGGAGACGCCGGGAGCTTTTTGGTGGACACTGGGTGTTCTGGCCATTCTGCTCGTGGCGCTCGTCGTCGGATCGGGCGTTTACACCGACGTTAAATGGTACGAACAAATCGGCGCGGCTCGCGTGTTCTGGACCCAATGGGGCTGGACCATCGCGCTGGGCACCATCGGCACCCTCCTGGTTGCCATCGTGCTGTGGCTGAATTTCCGCCTGGCGCGCAGCAAGGACGAGGGTATTATGGCCCCCAGCGTCGCGAACTACCGGAAGGCGGCGGAAAAGTACCGCTGGGCCACCAACCTGGGCCTGCCGCTGCTCGCCGGCGTGATTTTCGGCGCGCCGCTCTCCGGGGAATGGCGCACCTACCTCATGTGGATTTTCCGCACGCCTTTCGGGGATACGGATCCGCAATTCGGGCGCGATGTGGCTTTCTACGTTTTCACGCTCCCGGTGCTGCAATCGGCGCTGAGCTTCGCGATCACCCTGCTGGTGATCGGGGCGATCGGCGCGGTGCTGGGCCATTATCTCTACGGCGGGGTCACGGTGGATTCAGGCAAGGTGCGGGTACGCAACCGGGCCCGGGTGCATTTCTCCGTGCTAGGGCTGCTCGCCTTTATCCTGGTGGCCGCCTACTTCTGGCTGAGCCGCTACACCCTGCTGCTCTCCAATAATGATCGTTTCTCCGGGGCGTCCTATACAGATATTAACGCTAAGCTGCCCGGGCTCACGATCCTGGCGATTACCTTCCTGGCTATCGCGGTGCTCTTCGTGATTTCGGCGCTGCGCGGCTCCTGGCGGATTATTACCGCGGGCCTGGTGGTGGCCCTGGTGACCGGCGCTACGGTGGGCTGGGCCTGGCCGGCGCTGGTGGAACGCTTCCGGGTCACCCCGAACGCTATCGAGATGGAAACGCCGTATATTGACCGCAATATCTCGGCCACCCTCAAGGCCTACGGCCTGAACGATATCGAAACGATCCCCTATAACGCCCGCACGGATGCGGAAGCCGGGCAGCTGCGTAATGACGCGGAATCCACCGCGCAAATTCGCCTCCTCGACCCGAATATCGTCTCGCCTACGTTCAACCAGATGCAGCAGAACCGCCAGTACTACGGTTTCGCTTCCCAGCTGGCGGTGGATCGCTACAACCTCAATAAGACGGACCGGGATACCGTGATCGCGGTGCGTGAACTCAATCTGGACGGCCTGGGCCCGGACCAGCGCAACTGGGTCAATGACCACACGGTCTACACCCACGGCTACGGCGTGGTGGCCGCCTACGGCAATACCACCTCCGCTTCCGGCGCCCCGCAATTCCTCCAGTACGGTATTCCTTCCCAGGGTGAACTGGGCGAATACGAACCGCGCGTGTACTTCGGGCAGAAGAGCCCCGAATACTCCATTGTGGGCGCGCCGGAAGGAACCGCGCCGTGGGAGATTGACTATCCTTCTGACGCTGCGGAAGGCTCGCAGGTTCTCAATACCTATACGGGCGACGGCGGCCCCTCGGTCGGCAATTTCTTTGACAAACTCATGTTTGCCATCAAGTTCCGCTCCACGGATATTTTCTTCTCCGACCGCGTGACCTCCGAATCGCAAATCCTCTTCAACCGCGACCCGCACGAGCGGGTGCGCAAGGTGGCCCCCTACCTGACCTTGGACTCCAAGGCCTACCCGGCCGTGGTGGATATGGACGGGGATCCGGCCACCCCCAAGCGCCTGGTGTGGATTATCGACGGCTACACCACCTCGAATAACTACCCGTATTCGGCGCGGGAATCCCTGGCGGCGGCCACCACGGACGCCCTCAATTCGCGCGGCATGTACGGGGCGGCCTCAGGGCAGGATGTCAATTACATCCGCAACTCCGTCAAGACGGTTGTGGATGCCTATGACGGCTCGGTTTCCCTCTACAAGTGGGATGAGAAGGACCCGATCCTGCGGGCCTGGGAATCGATCTTCCCGGGCATGGTGCAGCCCCTGGAGAAGATGTCCGGGGATCTTATGGCGCATGTGCGCTACCCGGAGGATTTGTTCAAGACCCAGCGTTCGCTGCTGACCCGCTACCACGTCAAGGATCCGGCATCCTTCTACTCCGGTGGTGACTTCTGGAATGTTCCCAACGAGCCGGCGGTGGATACGGCCGGGGCCAGCGGGATCGCGGCGGCGCAAACCGATAGCAAGCAGCCGCCCTACTACCTGACGCTGCAGATGCCGGGCCAGGATTCCGCGGAGTTCTCCCTGTCCACGGGCTATATCCCGGGTGGTCAGACGGACCGCAATATTATGACCGGCTTCTTCGCGGTGGATTCCAATGCGGGCTCCACGCCGGGGGAGAAGCGCGAAGGCTACGGCAAGTTGCGACTCCTCGAGCTGCCGCGCGACCTCACGGTTCCCGGCCCGGGCCAGGCGCAGAACAACTTCCTCTCCGACCAGAATGTTTCCCGCGCGCTCAACCTGCTGCGTTCGGGCGGTACCACGGTGCGGATGGGTAATCTGCTCACCCTCCCGGTGGGGGGTGGCATGCTCTACGTGCAGCCGGTCTACGTGCAGGCTTCGCAGGGCACCACCTACCCGCTTATGCAGTACGTGCTCACGGCGTTCGGTGACGGGAATATCGGCTTCGCGCCCACCCTGGAGGAGGCCCTCAACCAGACCTTCGGCGGCGATTCGGGTGCCCAGGCCGGGGACGCCGGATTGCAGAACGTCAAGGAAGATATTTCCGCCGGGGATGGCAAGGCGCCCGCAGCGGGCACGCCCGGTGCTACGCCGGGTGCCACGCCTGCTCCCGGTACGACGACGCCCACCCAGCCCGCGCCCCAGCAGCCCAGCGCTGCGCCCGGTGCGCCGGCGCCCGCTCCGGCTCCGGCCGCGGGGGGTACCCCGCAGGAGCGTTTGGACGCCGCGCTGCAAAGCATGAAGCAGGCGGTGGGCCAGGCTGATAGCGCAATGAAGAGCGGGGATTGGGCGGCCTACGGGCAGGCCCAGAAGAACCTGCAGACTGCGCTGGACCAGGCCATCGCGGCCCAGAAGGAGCTGGAAGGGGCTAAGTAATCCCGCCTAGGGCGCAGCCCGGCAACCCGGTAGGGCTGGCCTGGCAACGCTCCTCTCACGTGGCGGCCACCTGAAACCGGGTGGCCGCCACTGGCGTATCTGGGGGCGGAAGTGGCGGCGTCGTCGATAAAAATGCGGCGGAATAGCAACGCGCAGCGGCCGGTAGTGCAATAAATAATAGAAAAGCTGCACATTTGTGGATACTTATCCAGGCCGCGGGCGGGACTGGGTATATTCAGCTTTATGAATGCTGTTGTGGTGGCTGTTTGTTTGATGCTCCTCCTCGCGGTACTTCGTGTGCACGTGGTACTGGCTCTGTTTATCGGCGCGCTGGTGGGCGGTGTGCTCAGTGGCATGGGGCTGGAAGGGACCATGGTGGCCTTCCAGGAAGGCCTGGGTGCTGGGGCGAAAATCGCGCTCTCGTACGCGCTGCTCGGTGCGTTCGCGATGGCGGTGGCCCATTCCGGGCTGCCGCGTTTGCTTGCCGATTGGATGCTCGGCCATCTGCGCAGTTCTGATGGTGCGGGCTCGCGCAAACGCACCTTCACCCGCTGGGCAATGCTTGCCGGGATTTGCGCGATGGCGGTTATGAGCCAGAATCTCATCCCGGTGCATATCGCTTTTATCCCGCTGCTCATCCCGCCGCTGCTGGTGGTCATGAATAATCTGCGGCTGGATCGGCGCGCGGTGGCCTGTGTTCTTACATTTGGCCTGGTGACCACGTATATGTTCCTGCCTATCGGCTTTGGCAAGATCTTCCTCACCGATATTCTGCTGGGGAATATCGCGAAGGCCGGCATGGATGTGAGCGGCATCAACGTCATGAGCGCGATGGCGATTCCCGCGGCGGGGATGGTGGTCGGCCTGCTGCTCGCGGTGTTCGTGACGTACCGCAAGCCGCGCGAGTACCGCGATGTGACGGTGGATGGAGGCGGTGCTGGTGCGGCTGCGGCGGCCGGTGGTGCCGGCGCGGGCGGCGCCGGTGCGAACGGTGCCAGCAGCTCGGGCGCGAACGGCGCGGCCCCGGCGATTTCCCGCTACCGCATCGTGGTCTCACTCGTGGCCATTCTGGTGTGTTTTGGGATCCAGCTGGCGCTCAACGCGGTGGACTCGGATGCCGACGCGCTGCTGGTGGGCGCGCTGGTCGGCCTGTGCGTCTTCATTTTCTCGCGCGCCGTCAAGCTGCACGAAGCCGACGACGTTTTCACCGACGGCATGAAAATGATGGCCCTCATCGGCTTCATTATGATCAGCGCCCAGGGCTTCGCGAATGTCATGAGCGAAAGCGGGCAGATCGAACCGCTCGTGCACGCCACGGCGGCGATGTTCGGGAGTAATAAGGCGATGGCTTCGCTCGCGATGTTGCTGGTGGGGCTGCTGGTGACGATGGGGATTGGTTCGTCCTTCTCCACGCTGCCGATTATCGCGGCGATCTACGTGCCCCTGTGCACCACGCTGGGATTCTCTCCGCTGGCCACCGTTTCGATTATCGGCACGGCCGGCGCGCTGGGCGATGCCGGTTCTCCCGCCTCGGACTCCACTTTAGGGCCGACGGCGGGGCTCAACGCAGACGGCCAACATGACCATATCCGCGACTCGGTCATCCCCACCTTTATCCATTTCAATATCCCGCTACTCATCGCGGGCTGGGTTGCTTCGCTGGTGCTGTAGCGGGGGCTTCCGCAAAGTGCAAGTCAGGAACGGGCCTGACAGAGTGGTACTGCACAACAGAAAATCAGGTGTTGGCCGTAGCTCCAGTACCACTTTGTTGGTGACCTGAGCGGGTGCCTGAACGCTTCAGGTATGCAGGGCGCAAAAACGAGGGTGGTAGGAAGCTTGGGAGCTTCCTACCACCCTCGTGGTGTATCAGGCCAATGCTAGGGCACTATGCCTTGCGGCGGCGTACGCTCACCAGCGCAGCGCCGGCCGAGACAGCCGCCAGCGCAACGAATGTGCTCATGGCGACTTCAGTACCGGTGTGCTGGAGGGCCTTCTTCTTGACCTTCTTCACAACCTTGCCGGGCTCGGAAGGCTGATCGGGCTGAGGCTCCTCAGCTTGGGGCTGCTCCGGCTTCTCGGGAAGCTTGACGCCGCTGATCTCGGCGCGAGCGTTATCGAGAGCCGCGGTTGCCTCATCAACCTGGGCCTGCGTGGCGTTCGCGTCGGCGAGCACTCGCTTGGCGTTGGCAAGCGCATCGTCATAGGACTTACGAAGATCTTCCGAAGCAGCGGAGTACTTCGGGTCAGCCTTCGTGGACTCGTCCTGGCCGATGGAGGCTTCGAGCTTGTCCTTAGCCGTCTTGGCGGCTTCGGTCAGCTTAGCGCGAGCATCATCCAGGTTCTTGGTCGCTTCATCTACCTGAGCCTGGGTGGCGTTGGGATCCTCGAGGACCTTACGCGCAGCCTCAAGGGCTTCGTCGTAGTTCTTCTTGGCTTCCTTGGCTTCGTCCGAGGCGTTGTCGCCGGAGGCGTTGTTGTAGGCCGGGCCGGCCTTGGTCGCGTCGTCCTGGCCGATGGAGGCTTCGAGCTTGTCCTTAGCCGTCTTGGCGGCTTCGGTCAGCTTAGCGCGAGCATCATCCAGGTTCTTGGTCGCTTCATCTACCTGAGCCTGGGTGGCGTTGGGATCCTCGAGGACCTTACGCGCAGCCTCAAGGGCTTCGTCGTAGTTCTTCTTGGCTTCCTTCGCTTCGTCCGAGGCATTGTCGCCGGAGGCGTTGTTGTAGGCCGGGCCGGCCTTGGTCGCGTCGTCCTGGCCGATGCTGGCTTCGAGCTTATCCTTGTCCGTCTTCGCGGTCTCTGTCAGCTTCGCGCGAGCGTCGTCCAGATTCTTGGTGGCCTCATCAACGGCAGCTTGGGTAGCGTTCGGATCTTCGAAGACCTTGCGCGCAGCCTCAACAGCCGCATCGTAATTCTTCTTAGCTTCCTTCGCTTCGTCCGAGGCATTGTCGCCGGAGGCGTTGTTGTAAGCCGGGCCAGCCTTCGTCGCTTCATCCTGGTTGATGGAAGCTTCGAGCTTATCCTTGTCCGTCTTCGCGGTCTCTGTCAGCTTCGCCCGTGCGTCATCGAGGTTCTTGGTCGCTTCATCAACCTGAGCCTGGGTGGCATTCGGGTCCTCGAAGACCTTACGCGCAGCCTCGAGAGCCTCGTCGTAGTTCTTCTTAGTTTCCTTCACCGCTTCGGGCGCGTTCTCGTCGCTCGCATTGGTGTAGGCAGGGTCAGCCTTGGTGGCTTCGTCCTTTCCGATGGAAGCTTCCAGCTTGTCCTTGACGGTCTTAGCCGTTTCGGTCAGCTTCGCCCGGGCATCATCCAGATTCTTGGTCGCCTCATCAACTTGAGCCTGGGTAGCATTCGGATCCTCGAAGACCTTGCGTGCGTTGTCCAACGCGGTGTCGTAGTTCTTCTTGGCATCCTTAGCCTCGTCCGAAGCGTTCGGGTCAGAAGCGTTCGTGTAAGCCGGATCAGCCTTGGTCGCCTCGTCCTTGCCAATGGACTCTTCAAGCTTATCCTTCACGGTCTTGGCCGTTTCGGTCAGCTTGGCGCGTGCGTCGTCCAGGTTCTTGGTGGCCTCATCGACTTGCGCCTGGGTGGCGTTGGGGTCTTCGAAGACCTTGCGCGCAGCCTCAACAGCGGCGTCGTAGTTCTTCTTCGCTTCCTTGGCTTCGTCCGAGGCATTGTCCCCGGAGGCGTTGTTGTAAGCCGGGCCAGCCTTTGTCGCCTCGTCCTGGTTGATCGAAGCTTCCAGCTTGTCCTTCACCGTCTTCGCGGTGTCCTCAAGCTTGGCGCGGGCATCGTCCAGGCTCTTGGTCGCTTCATCAACCTGGGTCTGGGTGGCGTTGGGGTCTTCGAAGACCTTGCGCGCAGCCTCAACAGCGGCGTCGTAATTCTTCTTCGCTTCCTTCATGGCCTCGGGCGCGTTTTCGTCGCTCGCATTCGTGTAAGCGGGCGTGGCCTTGGTCGCCTCGTCCTTGCCAATCGAAGCTTCCAGCTTATCCTTGACGGTCTTGCCAGCCTCGGTGAGCTTGGCGCGAGCATCGTCCAGAGCCTTAGTTGCTTCATCAACCTGAGCCTGGGTAGCCTTCGGGTCATCGAGAACCTTACGCGCGGCCTCAACAGCCGCGTCGTAGTTCTTCTTAGCTTCCTTCACAGCCTCAGGCGCATTCTCATCGCTCGCGTTCGTGTAGGCCGGGCTGCCCTTGGTGGCATCGTCCTGACCGACGCTCGCCTGCAACTTATCCTTGACCGTGGCGCGCTTATCCAGCGCAGCCTTCGCGGCCTCGAGCGCGTCCTGCGCGGCATTCGCCTCGGCCTGCGTCGCGTCGCCCTTGGCGAACAGATCGCGCGCGGCCTGAACCGCGGTGTCGTAGGCCTGCTGTTCTTCGGGGGTCGCGTTCGCGTAGATGGGATCGGTTTTTTCGACGACGCCGTTCTCATCCAAGGACTTCTTGAGCGGGACCTTGGTGGTCGTGTACTTCTCCACCTCGGTGCGTGCGGTATTCAGTGCATCAAGCGCAGCATCGACCTCATCCTGAGTGGCCGTCGGGTTAGCGATCACCTTCTGCGCCTCGGCAAGGGCTTGGTCATAAGCCTGCTTCGCGGCGGCTGCCTGGGTGTTCTTTGCGGTATCCGGGGTGCCGTCCTCATTGCGGAACACCTGGTCGTTGGTGTTCTGGTACTCCGGGGTCGCCTTGAAGGTCGGGTCCTCGTTCACCTTGGCGATGAGCGCGTCCTTGTCGGAGACGGTCACCGCGCGGATGGCTTCCAGGCCGTTCTGCAAGGCGGGGTCGATTTCGGACTTGTCGGCGACTGCCTTCAGAGCAGCAATGGCGGCATTCGCTGCCTCTTGAGCAGCTTTCTTGGCGGCTTCCTTATCAGCCGGCTGCGCGCCGGGTGCCTGGTCGATCTCAGCGGTCTTCTTTTCCAGTTCAGCCTTAATCTGGGCGAGAGCAGGAGCGATGTCGATCAATTCGTCTTTCGCCGTCTTGAGCTCTTCGCTCAGCTTCTTGTAATCCGCAGCAGTCTTGATTTCCTCGGAAGATACAGCCGCCTCAGCGGCAGCGATAGCCTCATCCAACTTGGCAATCGACGGGTCGGACTTATCAACAACCGTGGTTTCCTTGATCTTCTTGAGCGCCTCAAGTTGTTCGCGCAGCAGCTGCTTCGCGGCCGGATCAGTCTTCTGATCCACGTAGAAGGCCTCGAAAATCGGGGTGACGTAGTGCTTCACAGAGCGCTGCAATCTCAAGGTTTCCGGATGGTGCCAGTTCTCGAAAACCCCGCTGGTAGATGCGAAGTCAGGAGTGATCTGAACCTTGTAGTCCGTGATGCCCGCGGGAAGATCAATGGGCTTGGAAGTAAAGTGCCCCACAGCGCCTGACTTCACGCTAGTCAGATCAACCGGAGTCTTGTTCGTGAACTGAGTGGCGTGCTGCATAGCGCTTTGAGTAGTGGAGTATTGAATATAAGGAATACTCGTTCCATTTGCGATTTCCGTTTCCGTAGCAGGAGTCTTATCGAAAATCGGCTGGCCACTACCCCCACCAATGCCGGTGACGGTGTATTCGTCCGTTGTCTCACCGGTGCTGGGATTGAAGGAAGCCTTGTAGAATTCCTTCTCCGTGCCATCTTGGGTAGCGAGAACCCGAACGGTATAGCCGGCCGGGCGAGTCGTCTGTGCTAGGGAACCGGTCGAGAAATCGACGACGACGCGGCTTCCATTTTCAGGTGAGTAGGCCTTGAAGTTGCGTTCGATGCCGTAGAAAGGCTGGACGAATTCGCTCCCGTCAATCTTCTGAGCTCCGGTGTAGAACCCTTGGGAATCGTATCCCTGGCCGAGTGCCAAAAGGTAGGGATGCTTACCGGTTGCCTGTTCGTCAATAAAGTACTGAACTTTATTGTTGTCGCTTTCGACGACAGCTGTGCCGGCCATAGAGTTGATGTACAGGCCGTCTTCACGAGCTTTGGCCACCACGAACTTACCGCTGTTGATAGCCTTCCATCCGCCGAGCTCAGTTACTTCTTTAACTGCGCCGGGTTCCAGGTTGAGAGCCGCGACGGCGTCGTTGAGGGCCTTATCGGCAAGGTCATTATTCTTCACGGTTTCCGGCAGCGCTTGCAGAAGCCCGTGGTAGTAGTCGTCTGATTTGCCTTTTTCGTACGGTTGCATTGTGGCATTCGGATCCGGAGCGGCCTCGGAGCCGCCCGTTTCTGCTGCCAGAACGCTCGCGGGGACCGCGAGCGCCGTTGTCGCTAATAATCCGGCGAGGGCGGCGCTAAAGGCGCGTTTTGCCCCCCCCGAAAACGCAGTGTGGTTCGCATAACTACCTTTACATTCGTGGTTGAGACGTAGTTGTGGACGGGGATCGGTGAGATTTCGTCCGCAATTACATAAAAACGCAAATGCTGAATATAGTTCAGGGTTGCGTATATTGCTTAATATAACTGACTCTTGAGGACTTTGGCCACAGGTAATTTTGACGCCTCTCACACGTATAACCAGGGCGAATATACGCGGTAAATGCTGGCTGAAATGGAATGAATCGGGTGGCTGGCAGCTTGCGTGGCGTGGTGGCGGGTGTTGTGGTGTACGTGGTGGACGTGGTGGACTAAACGGGAGGTTGCAGATCACACTTGCGCGAACGTGAGGAGTCGGGTATAGTAGAAAAGTCGCCGCGGGATGGAGCAGTTCGGTAGCTCGCCGGGCTCATAACCCGGAGGTCAGAGGTTCAAATCCTCTTCCCGCCACGAAAAAGGCTGGGATCCCAACGAAAAGTTGCTGGGATCCCGGCCTTCACTGCATCCCAGAATGGCAATCGGTGGGGTTAATAGACAAAAGGGGCTGCGGACTGTTTATTGGACATTATCGCTTAAAACCGCTTGACGATGCTCCACAATCGTTAAACCATCGAACTTCAAGGTAATACGCTTCTGGTTATAGAAGAACATATACTCGTCTATCGCCTCGCATAACTCATCGGTTGTAGCCCACTTCTTCCCGTGATAAATCTCGGTTTTCATCCGCCCGAAAAACCCCTCACAAGCAGAATTATCCGGACTACACCCCTTCTTCGACATCGACCGCGTCAACCCGTAACGCCGCGTAAGCTCAATCCAGGACACAGACCGGTAGTGGACTCCCCGATCCGAATGGATCACGAGTGGATGCTCACTCTGGCCGGCTTGTAGCTCGTTTAGACGCTGGTGCGGGAGGGTTGCCAGGGCGTTTTCAAGGGAGGAATCAGCCAACACTGAGGTTGGGTGTAATCCCCTCGTATACGCCACGACTTTCCCGTCATAACAGTCAATAATCGGGGAGAGATAAACCTTCCCGTTAGCTGCGTGGAACTCGCTGATATCCGTGAGCCAAAGCCGTCCGGGCTCATCAGCGTGGAAGTCACGCTCGACTAGGTTTTCCGGTGCCGGGCTGATCTCCCCGCCGTAACTAGAGTACTTCCGGCGTGCTTTGGCATACCTGACCGGGATTTCCTCTTCCCGCATCAAGCGCTGGATGACTTTCTCCGAGACCACATACCCAAGCTTTCTAAGCGCTAAACGGATACGCCGATACCCATACGTATACAAGCCCTCGCGCGCGATCTGAGCGATCAACTCACGCAAGCGAGCATGCTTGTCAGGCCGCTCTAGCTGTTTAGCGGTGTAATAGTACGAGCTTGCCGGCAAATCCAAGGTATCTAAGACCATGGCTAGCGGCGTGGTAGAGCGTAGCTGGTTAGCTACCCGTGTTTTCTCTACCGCTTCACTGCGCCCGCCTGTGCGGGCTTTTCCTTTTTTTGCTAGCTCGAGCTGGGCTTTCAAGACGCGTTTCTGCACGATTAAATCGGCTACAAGAGCACGTAATTCTTCCGGGTCTTGGGGTAGCTGGGCTTCCAGTTGGTGGCGGGTTTTCGCTTTGATCTGGTCGCATTCTTTCTCGTTCATGAGTCCTAGACTGCCTTCCGCATCCCACTTTTTAACCCAAGCATAGATGTTTGTGCAGTTCACGATTCCTAGATCCTGGGCGATAGTGTAGGCGTTTTCCCCGCTGCGGAATCGCTTGCAGGCAGTTACTTTCACGTCCGTTGATATTTTCTGGTTAGGGGCGTGTTTCTTCGGTTTTCTCTGCTCTGGTTTCTCGTTGCTATTCCGGATCCATTTGTAGAGCGTGTCTCGGCCTGGGTAGCCCAGTTTACGGACTGTGGCGGTTACCGATTGCGTGCGTTGGTAGGTGGTGAGGGCTTTACGGATCTGCTCTCTCGTGTACGTACGCTTACTCATTGAACGTTCTCCTTAAAAATCTCTAGGAAACCGTCCGCACCCCCAAAAGTGGGTCTAATGACGGCGTGTCGTTGGCCTGAATCCAGCTCGGAGCCGTACGAACTGGGTTCACAAACAAAGTGCGAGGGTTGCACCTGATTTCGTGTCTCTAACGCGCACTATGGCGCCTACACGGCCCAGAAAGCGCACTCTGACACCTCTGCCCACCCCATGACTGTGTCGCGTGGCAGCCCGGACGTAACGAGTTTTCCGTCGAGGCATGTCGCGCAACGCATGTCAAGGAAGTCAGCTTATTGAGCTACGTGACCTCAATAAGGTCGACTTTTCATTGGCATGGCAAGGAAAAGTCCGGGTATAAGACCCACCATTTGTCTATTAGCCCAATCGGTGCCGGAAACATTCATCAAAGAAGATTCGAGAGGGGCGATCCGGCAATGACAACACGACGGCAAGCGGCCCAAAGAGGCGCCTCGAAAGCCGCTGAGATCATTGCTAATCCGGGACAGAGGGTCTCAGCGAAGAAACGACGCTCCGGGGAGATTGCGATGCTGCGAGCGAATCTCAAGATGGAGATTCAAATGCAAAAGCGCCTGCGGGAACAAAAGGACTTCTTCACGTTCTAAACAGATGCCACCGCTACCAATCCCCTGGATCGGAAGCGGTGCAACCCGAACTGAAATCAGGGGGATACACCCCCTAAGGAATGATCTCTTACCATGTACGCATGGCTATTCCCGAAATCACTCTGCGCCGTATCGAGCGCTGGTGTGACGCGCTCGTCCCCGATTCATTCAAAGATGAACTCAGGTACGAGTTCGCTGTTACCAACAATTACATCGTGACTATCCTCGAAGTGCGCCCGGCGTGGAACGGCGTGGGCGGGCCAACGCGTGCTCCGGTTGCGCGCCTGCGCTACATCCGGAAACAGTGGAGCCTGTACTGGTGCGACCGAAACCAAAAGTTCCACGCATACGATATTGAGCCCAGCCTGCTCGTGGACGACCTCCTCGACTACATCGAGAACTCCAATGACCCGATCTTCTTCGGATAGCTCCTTGCGCTGAGCGTGCGATTCTTGTTGCGCTAGTCGTGCAGAGTTAACCTGCGTTCACCCGCGGCTTCCTGAATGGCTACCTTCGCCGCGTCACGTACGAACGCACTAACCAATATCGCTCACTGCCGCGCGAATGTCATCCATGAACCCACGAACCTCGGAATCATCGGGAGTAAAACGCGTTACGCCTTCTTCAAGCGCCGGGAGATTGCGGGCAAGTTGTGCCTTTTCCGCATCGCTAAGAGTCCTGTGAAACGCATCTTGAAACGCCAGCACGCCGCCCGGACCTGGCGCTTCATCGTAGAGGTAGTCACCGTCGCGGTTCATGACCGTGAACCGGTCAAAGCGAGTATCGCTGGCACATACCGCGGCAACGGTCCGTTCAAGAGCTGCAACAGCTACCTCGTGTGCCTGGGGCGGCGTCCAGCGGGAGGTGCGCCCCGCGAGCTGATCCAAGTAAAAGCGTTCCAGCAATCCCACTTGCGAAAGCAGCGGCGGGACTGCCACCACCACAGCGTGGGTGCGCCGGCCGGCCTTCCGGGCTTTGCCGGCTTCTTCGATGATCATCGTGGTGTTACGCCAGGTGCCTTCCACGAGCGTGGAAAACGAATTCTGTATCGCCCACTGCATGCACATGGCAATCCACTGCCCCGATGCAGCCGCAGTCACGTCGGGCATCCGCAGGGGATCATTGCGGATCAACCACTGGTAGTCCGGGTGAAAAGCCCGCAGGTCGTCCCCAATAATCTGGGTGATGTTCTCCTCGCTATACCGGGCTAAGAGGGCTCTTTGCCCGATAGTTTTACCTGCGCCGGGCTGCCCACCGAGGAAAATCGAGACCGGAGCACGCGAGGCTCGTGCTTTCGCAAAAATGCTCGGCGCAACGTTCTTGAGCCACTCTTCACGAATGTCGAAATCACACATGCGAGAGCGTGGTGGGTAGATGCTCAAGCAGTGCGTTCCAGGAGTTAATGCAGCGAATCTGCCCGGCCCGGTCTTTCCAGTGCACAGCGTTGCGCTGCTCAACCAACTCTACGTATTTGCCTCGATACGCAACTTCGAGTGGCTCATCGCCTGCCAAACGAGCCTGGCGTGAAAGCGAAATGTAGCGCGCGCCCAGCAGCGTCCCGGCTTCGTAGAACACGTCGTACAGCACCGTGTCCGAATACATTTCATAAGGTACAGCCACCATGCACCCCTCTCTTTCGTTTCCATCCTAAAGGGGACGAGTAGCCGGAGCTACCAAGTGCCCGACAAGCCCACATGACACCATAAAAAGCACGGGTCCTCTTCGAGGACCCGGCGACAACGCTTCCTCACGGGACTCGTCGTAAGCACCACGCTAACCAACAAACAGCCGTCAATCAAGACCCAAAATCCACGAGCGCCAAAGCCTATGAGGAGACGATGCTCATCGACGACGCTCATCACGGACGTACCCAGCGGTCATTCTCCCCCTTGCCTCCCCGCCCTTGGAAACTTATTCTAGGACTGACGTCCCAGCGGGCGGTTTTCCTAGTTGTTTTCGCATTGTTCAGCCTGTATATCTAAACTGGGCAAGGTGAATCCATTCACGTTGTCCACAAGGGGCATGGGGCATGCATAGGGGAGGAAATCAGTGAAACTTCAGCACTTGGAGGCTTTCGTGATGGTCGCCCGGGTCGGGTCCGTCAAGGATGCCGCTACTGAGCTTGGTTGTAGCCAGCCTTCGGTGACGAAGCAGATTCGCGAATTGGAGAAGACTCTCGGCCAGGAACTCCTGGATCGCTCCGGCCGCGGCGTTCGCCTTACCCCGGTGGGCATCCTTTTCGCCGGCCGGGCCCGCGAAATCCTCAACCTCTCGCGCCGCACCGTTGAAGAGTTCAGCATGCTCCACGGTGAGATTGGCGGGCACATCGTCATCGGCACCGTTGAGAGCGCCGCGGTCGCGGATATTTCCCAAGCGATCAAGAGCCTGCGCGATAACCACCCCGGCGTGAGCGTCACGCTCCGCCGGATTCGCCGCGAAACGGTGCTCGAACGCCTCTCCAGCGGCCTGCTATCTTTCGCCATCACTCCCGATGCCTGGGACCTGGCCGGCTATGAACGCCTCGCCCTCCCCACGCGCGATCGCTGGGGCATCCTGGTTCCCGCAAGTTCTCCGCTCGCCGCCCAGGAATCCGTCACCCTGGAGGAACTCGAAGGCGTCCCGCTCATCTGCCCGGACGACAGCGTCGGGCACCGGCAATTGGCCACCTGGCTCGATGACCACGGCGAACAATGCCAGGTGATTTACGACGTCGTCTACAACGCCCCGCAACTCGTTGATGCCGGCGTGGGCTACGCGGTTGTCAATGACTGCTCGGCCGGGCGCTGTTCGCATCTGGGCCTGATGTTCATCCCGCTCGCTCCCGCCACAAGCGCGGGCATGAGCCTGGTGTGGGATCCGGCCCGCGCCCTCACGCGCGTCGAACTCGCATTCCTGGAAGCGGCACGCGGGGTATGTGCGCAGCAGCCGGGCTTAGAGACCGATTTCTACACGATTTGAATCGCGCTCCCGAAAGGACGCTAACTCAGAGGCCCGCGCTGCCCCGCCCCAGCTTCACCCGACATCCGCTGAAACTCAATCCGCCCCAGCTTGTCCACCAGATAGGCGTGCACCAGCGACGCAAAAATCGGAGTGGCCGCGCGCAATAACGCCAGGCCGGAGCCGGTAAGGGTGGCATTGATGCCGCGGGCATCGTCTGCACTAATGGAGCGGTGAACAAGCCCGCGCCGTTCCAAGCGGCTCACGGTTTGCGAGGTCCGCGCGCGAGAGTGCGTGAGAAGATCGGCTAAAATGGTCATGCGCAAGCTGTGGCCGCTCGCCTTGGATAGGTGCGAAAGAACGTCGTATTCGTGCAGGGAAATTCGATAATTCGCCATCAACGCCCGATTTACAGCTTCGATAGCCAAGGAATGCGCGCGCAAGTATTCTTGCCATGCTTGCTGCTCATCATTCGAAAGTGAATTAACCCTTACACTCACAAGACAGTCCTTCCGTAAAGCCTGGTTTGATGGCTCGGTTCGCCCGTTGCGTGAAATCGTTTCGGACTGGTCTTGCCTAGAAACGATCAGTATTGCGGGATGTAAATCTTGTTACTCGAATCCGAGGGCAGGCGGAAAGCGGGGGGGGGGGGTGCTTTCTGTGCGTGAGTTGCGCCTGCTAGACATGCGCCCAACTATACACCCCCTTAGATAGAATAGACAGAGTTGAGAACGATTATTAATAGTTACGCCGATTTATAAACATGCATGGAAAAATGGACTGTTGTGCCGATTTTGTCTGATTTTTTCGCGCGCTCAAGGTTTCCTAAACGTAACGTATCGCACTCTCGATAGCTTTTTCGTTATCCGAACCTCAAATTTTTCACACGTGTCAGACAAATCTGAGTGGCGCTGTAGCGCAACCGTTTCGCGCATTTTTGGCCATAAGTACGACGACGCAGCTCCGGCGTCTCTATGTTGCTAAGCGGTTGGCAATAAATAGACGAAAAGCATCCAATAAATTAAATCCGCTCTCTTATTGTATGCATCTTTCCGAATCGTTATCCTCTGAAAAGTCCATTTCCTCGCTATCTAACCGACTTTTGGGAAGTTTTAAATGGGTTTCGTCAAGTGTGCTTCGCGTGCGGTCAGCGGTCTTCGTCGCTTAATGATCGCCATCCTTGCCCTCATGCTAATCGGTGGAATCACAATATTTACTCCCGGCTGGAACGCGATGGCGGCAAAAGTGTGGTGGGGCCCAGAAGGCTATGTTTGGTATACCTCTAACCACTCCGATCTTCACAACACCCACAAGCTTGTGGACGTTGATCATTCGAGTGTCAATCTTCCGAATGGTCGGAAGTTGGTCACTTATATCGCCCATTTTAATCGAGAAAAGTCCCCGGCTGCTTTTTCGGGCCGCGCGTGGCTCAATGTCTATTTACCCAAGGGGCTGATCGACGAAACCATCCGCATTACTCGCGAAAAAGAGGTGCAAAAATTCGTTTTTGGCGGCATGAAATGGCAATGGGAAACTGTTGCGCATCAACAGACTATTGGTGATTTTGACGCTTCCGATACGCGTGATGCTGGTCTTTGGCCGGAACCTAGATTTGACGAGCATTGGGATAAAGGCTTTATTCAGACAGATCCACTTCACGGCTCGTCAGCTGGTTCTTCGCAGGTGTGTCAGCTGACAGAGTGGAAGAATGGTGGGAAGTTCGGTCGTTCGTTGTGGTCGTATGAAGCGGGCACCAATGTATATCACCGGTGGATGATTACTGCCGAAGTGGAGCAGGACTTCGACGTTGAGAACGAACCGGTCATGGTTGGCTATAACTCATCTAATAGCGTCTCAAGTTGGGAAAATCATTTTATCTCCTACGGGCCGTACGACATGGATGGCGATGGAATGACCGATGTCCAAGAAAAAGAAAATGGGACAGATCCATACTCCGGTGCAGTCAAATACCCCACGGTGAAAGCCGAATATGGCAAAGTTGTGGCTGTTAAGCCGTATATTCCGCAGGGTAAGCTGGACTACGATAACTCAGGGCAGGGCAGCTGGCATTTCGTTGAGGATTCCTCGAAGCAGTCGTTTAGGAATTTTCCCGCTGGCACTAAATTCGCTTTGCCGCAGAGCCTCCCGAATTCTATCCAGAGGGTCTATACCCGTGACGTCAAAGAAAACCAGGTCTTTTTCAATGAAGATACCGGCGAGTTGCTATTTAGTCCCTCAAAGACGAACCGCGGTCAAACGGTGCCATTTGAAGTGACCGTTAACTATCCTCTAGTGGATAACTGCCGGCCACCTCAGTATAACCTGACGAAACTCGACATCGAAGTAATTGTTCAGGCTAATCTCTATGCGCCGGTCTACCAAAAGACTGAGGTGCAGGCAGGAAAGACCAAGACCGTTGCGGCACCCAAAGATTATGAACGCGAACTGCCTTCGGGTACTCGTTTCGAAATAACCGCTGAGGGTAAACGCGATTATTCGTGGGCAACCATGAAATCCGACGGATCCATCGATCTAAAACCAGGATTCGACGTGACTCCGAAAGACTATTCAATCCCGGTTGATGTGACATACCCGGATGGGTCGATGGAAAAGATCACTGCACCGGTCGAAGTTACAAAACCGGATAAGTTCTCAGATTTTTATCGTCCTGCTTACAAACCGGTGACGGTCAAAGCCGGCGAAACTGGCAAGGTTGAACCGCCGAAGGATCCTACCCGTTCCCTGCCACAGGGCACGAAGTTCTATAAGGAACCAGCGAGTACGATTCCTTGGGCTAAAGTCGACAAGAATACCGGTGAGATCACCTTAACTCCGGATCGAACCACTAATCCAAATGATTACTCCGTGCCGGTGAAGGTAGTATATCCGGATAACACAACCAGTGTCATTGTCGCTCCGGTGAAGGTCCTTGAATCAGGTTTGGTTCCCGGTGACTTCAAGCTACAAGTTACTCGTGGTTTGATTCCGGTCAGCGATATTGTTCTTGCGGAGGGGCAGCCTCTCGACCCCGTGGTGGATATTTCTGCCTCCCAGAAACTCAAGGTGGTAGACAAGATCCGTTTTAAGACGGTTTGCACGAAGAAGAGATTCGACGGGATTCCTGAGACGATCTATCGAGGCGCTATTAACGGTTGGGAGTTGAGATCTCCGGTCAATTATTGGCCCAAAGCAACCGAGGCCCAGGAAGCCGATTTCGCTCGCACGGGTATGAAGAAACCCGGGATTATCTATAAACAAGACGGTGTCGATGCCCGTTCTACAACGAGCTTCATTGACTCACCGGGTGGTAAGCATCCGATGGGGCCGGGGATTTATGAATGCTCCTTCTTCGCGTCGTCAAATATGAGCGGTTTTGTGAGCACCGCTGGCGGGGAAGACAAACTCATGCCAGATGGCTCTATTAATTCCTTGTATGCTTCTACGCTACTTGCTGGTAAAGGACTTATCTGGGATGTCAAGACCATCAAAATTACCGTGGTGCCGCAGCTCGTCATGCCAAAAACTGGTGGAGTGGGCGTTACTCCAGCCTTGGCCGTGATTGCATTTGCGAGCTGTATCGCTCTGGCCGGATGGTGTGCAAGGAGTAGCTATCGGTACCGAAACTAAATCCAACCAATCGACTGCGCCGAGGTGAATGAAGTTCCTCTGCGGGGCCCGTATACCCAAAATTCGGGCGAAGTCATCTTCGTCGGAAACAATTCAACTTCTCAAAACTGATCAGCTTTGGTCATCTACAAAGAAAAGGAATGGGAAACAACCATGTTAATCACGAAAATCCGTAAGGTTGCGGTGGCCTGCGCCGCGACCTTGGGGCTGGTCGCCACGGGCATCGCCGGTGCCTCAGCGGCGGACAGTAATGTTGCACCCTGGGATAAAGGGGCCCCGGCAACCGGCTCTATCACCATCGAGAAAGCCAAAGACGGAGAACCTACGGCCAAGGTTGCTGGAGCAGAATTCACCGTCAAGCAGGTTAATAAAATCAATAACAAACCGGTCACGCTCAACACCATGGCTGGTTGGCGCGAACTTGCCAAGAATGTTGATAATCTCAATAATGGCACGATGACGGATAGTCAACTCGAGCTGGGGAATCCCGAAAAAAAGCAAACCGGAACTGATGGCGTAGCTAAGTTCGAAAATAAGGCCGTGGGCTTGTACCAGGTGGCTGAGTCTAAGGTTCCCTCTGGTTACTCAAGCGAGGTCAAGACTTTCTACGTAACAATTCCTCAGATTAACGGCACCGCCCAGAAAACAACTACTTTCGACTATAACGTGGTCGTCAAGCCAAAGAATAAGGACTTGACCTCTAAGGTGACCAAAGTTGCCGACACGAGTGCGTTAGTTGGTGCCGGGGATACAATTGGCTACACCATTACGGCTGATTTGAATAAAACAAAGGATTCCAACGGTGGTAACGAGCTCACTAAGGATGATATTGTCGGTTTCAACGTTTTTGATGACGCACTCAAAACTGCATATGACAACGCTAGCAAACCCGCTGCCGTCACCAAGGTTACGGTAGAGGGAACTGATTTGACTAAAGATACCGACTACAGCGTTAGCGTTGCTGACACTCCGGGTGATGATACGCGTAGTCGCATCAAGGTCGAATTTACCGATAAGGGCCTGGAAAAGATTGTTGCTCAAGCTAATATGGAGGCTAACAAGTCCAAGGCTGTTAAGATCGCGGTAAAACTCGACTTTGTAGTTGCTAAGACCGCACCTGGCTCTGTTATTAACAAATATGGTTTTACTCCCGGTCATGGAACAGGTGAAACCCCCTCTGGCCCCGTGACGCCTGGAGATAACAAGCCAGGTGGGCCCACTCCTAATCCGGAAACCAAGTTCCTAAAGATGAAAATCAAGAAGGTCTCAGCAAAGAACGGAACAGCCATTAAGGGCGCCAAATTCAAGCTCTTTGCCAATGAGCAGGAGGCGATCAAGTGTGCCGCAGATCCATCGGGAGATAATTGCAAGGCTGCTTCAGCTCTTGGCGACTTGGTCTCCGGCGAGGATGGTTTCACTGCAGAGGTTCTGGTTAAGTCTGAGGATAGGTTCTATGCAGTTGAAACAGAAGCTCCCGATGATTACGTTCGTGCTACACAGCCCGAAGAAGTAAACGCTAATACGGTGAATAAGCGAGGCTTCTTCGAGTTTAAGGTAGAAAACGTTGCCAAGGCGGATTCCACCTTCTGGTTCAATCTGCCAAAGACCGGTGCTTTTGGTGTTGGTCTGTTCGCTTTGATTGGTCTTGGACTTGTTGGTGGCGGTACGGCGATGTTCGTGCGCTCTTCCAAGTCCCGTAAAGAAAACTAAATACACTCTGGTTTAGCACCTTTTCCAGTCTGGAAAAGTAGCGGCGCCGCCCTTCACACCTCCGAGGAGGGGCGGCGTCGCTCAGCCATATATTCATCATTTGCAACCATTAGATTTTAGGGATTTTGTGAAAATGAAAAAGCGGGCGAACTCTAAGCGCCCCCGATTCATGCGCGCGCTCCTGCTTGTACTCGCGGGAACGCTATGCCTGGCATACCCGCTGGTATCTACACTCTGGAACAATTATCAAGCCAAACTCGTTGTCCAAGACTACGTTGGGCATGTTAATAAGCAAGCGGAACAGGTAGCCCTTGATCACCTGGAGTCCGCACGCGAGTACAACAAGAATCGAAAAGCGGGTACCTTCACCGATCCCTACTCCCATACTGATATCCCAGCCAAGGCTGACGACCTCGCAGATTTCGAAAAATACTTAGAGACTCTCAACGAACCAGCCGGGGCGATGGCGACCGTGACGATCCCCGAAATTGGAGTTAATCTGCCCGTTTACCACGGAACCTCCTATGAGACCTTGCAGCGTGGTGCAGGGCACCTGTACGGCAGCGACCTACCCGTTGGCGGAACCGATAGGCACGCTATTATTACCGCGCACTCGGGCCTGCCAAATTCCACGATGTTCGACCAGCTCAACCATCTGGACAGTGGGGATATGTTTTATATCAACGTGCAGGGCACCACGCTCCAATACAAAGTTACGGACATCAACGTTGTTGATCCGACAGATATTAAGCTGCTGCAACGCCAAACAGGACGTGATCTTGCCACGCTGATTACCTGTACCCCTTATGGTATTAATTCGCATCGCTTGCTGGTCACCGGTGAGCGGGTATTACCTGACCGAGTTGAGCCGCCGCCGGCTGGGCACCAATGGTCATGGTGGATGACCCTCTTCATCTTCGCAATCCTTGCAGCCCTTGCCATTTGCGCGATGATTATTTTTGCCGGGCTTCGTAGACGAAAAGATGAAAAGAATCGGCACGCGCCCAAGCATGCCCTTAAAGAATAATTTCTGTGTTCTGAGTTCAAGACGAGAAAAAAATGCCCCGCGCTTGATCGGCGCGGGGCATCTTTTGTCGGCGGGGCCTATTAAATGTGGGCTTCGTGGTTCCTTCGTATAACAAGGAAACCGGCCGTAGCTGCGGCCGCTGCTGCGGTCAGCCACCAGACAGTGGGGGCACCGCTCGCGACAAGCTGGTTACTCGGCGTGGGAGCTGCGGATGGCGAACTTGAGGGAGAAGGCTGTCCGCTTGGTAAAGCTTCCGCCGTTGGTGCGTCGGTAGGTACGTAGGCGCTTGGATGGCCAGTGGGCAGCGCATCAGCAGCAGGCGCCGTTTGCGGGACATACTCTGTCGGATGCCCGGTAGGCAGGACATCTGCACTGGGCGCATCGGAAGGTACATACTCGCTTGGATGCCCGGTGGGCAGAGCGTCGGCAGTGGGGGCAGTTTGCGGAACGTATGCAGACGGGTGCCCGGTTGGCAATGGTCCTGCGGTTGGGGCAATCGTAGGAACATATTCGCTTGGATGCCCGGTAGGTAGGGCATCTGCGGTTGGTGCGGTGGTGGGCACGTAGGCGCCCGGGTGGCCAGTGGGCAGAGGATCCGCCGTCGGGGCATCGCTGGGAAGCGCCCAATAGGGGAGGAAAGGCAGCTTGATGACCCAGCGGGCCTCCTCACCCGCCAGGCGATACCCATCATCCGACCCGGGATCAGCGATGCGGTACTGCTTAGCCGCTTGCTCGGTGAGCTGCGCCGTCGTTAATGAATACGGGCCGTTCTCCTCAGGTTCCCCGGCCGCATTGTAGCCGCCGTTCGCAATTGTATAGACGAAAATATCGCGCAAGGGATCAGACTCCCCGTACACCGGCGCCTGCACCGTGCCGTAACCACCATGCTCGGGCGCGGGCAACACAAGCGGCGCGCGGGGCGTGACCGGACGGCAATTCGGCGCGGCATCGAATTCATAGGTGAGGCCCTCGGTATCGCTCCAGCCAGAATCGCCCGCCAGCACGTGGTAGCTGCCGAGATTCTCCGGACGCAGGGTCGCGTGAACCCGGTAGCGGGCGATGCGCAGCGGATCGGAGGTTGCCTGGCCGGCGCTATCGAAAGCTTGAACATCATAGGTGTAGACCAGGCGCGCCCACGGGATAGCGTCAAAAGACAAGGTGGCGGGCTGGCGGCAATCATCCCTGCGCACCAGCGCCGGCGCCGGCGGGAAAGGCACCTCAAGTTTCGGCTGCTTGCGGAGCGTAAAAGTCCAGCTGGGGGCCGGATCGGGGAGGCGATACTGGGCGGGAGCTGTTTGCGCGAGGGCGACAGTGATGCGGACGGTCTTGGATTCGTGGCCCGGCTCCGCGGACTCGTTCAGGGTTTCTTCGCTGTAGCGCAAGGCCTGGGCGCGCGGATCCGACGTGGGGTACGTGGGGTAGGTGATGGTATCCCACTGGCCAGCCGGGCCCTGCTGGAGCTCGGGGGCTTCCGGGGTGAGAATCTCCGTGAGGTCATCGGGGTTGGCGGTGGGCAACGCAGGCTGCGTGGGCGCGACGGTGGGCACACTGCTGGGCGGCTTGGTGACTTGGATGGGGACGGTGACGGTGGAGCTTGAGCCATCGGTGAAGGTGACCCGAGCCGTGGCCATATATGGTTCTGGGCGCGCGGTTGCGAGTGAAAGAGTTGAATAATCCGTGATGTCCTCGACGCGGGCCGTGGGCGGAAGCGCCGGGGTGGCGCTGATATTGTCCAGGATATTGACGGAGCCGCCCTCGAGGATGGTTTCGGGGGTGGCGGAAAGCTGGTACACCTCGGCGTCGGTGAGCACGGTGGTGTAGTGGAGTTCGCTGAGGTTGGGTTGGCGGTAGCCGCTCTGGTGGATCTCGTGGCGCTTGCCAACGCGGAAATCGGTGCCCATCCAGTCGGGGAGCGTATTGATGCGTTCTTCGAAATAGGAACGCGAGCCGTGGCCGTTCGCGGAAGTGCCGATGCTGAGGGCGCCATCGAAAGTGCCCACCGGCGCGATAGTGGAATCATTATCCACAATGTAATGCCGGGCGCGGCCCTGAGCGGTGAGGCGGCTGATGGTGGTGTTTACGTCATTGAGCCAGTTGTTGAAAGCGTTGCCGCGGACCTTCGGGGCGTTGAAGGTGAAGGCCTGCTTATAGGCGGTGATATGGTGCTTTTCGGCCTCCACCAGGCCGCGGGCGGCGAGGTAGCCGCCGAGGGAATGGCCGGTTACGTAGAGGTTGTTGATGGACTCATCGCGGCCCAGGTGGAGGAGGGTGTTCTTCATGCTAAGGGCCTGGTCCGGGTCGGTACCGAAGAAGAGGTTGAGGTCGTCGTCGTAATCGCTGGCGGCGCTGGTGCCGCGCACCGCCAAGACCTGCACCGAGTTCTTGGGCAGGTGGACGTAGTTACTGGTGTTTTCGAAAAGCACCGCGTCGAAACCGTTGGATTCGTGGAAGGACTGCCGCATCCGCCAGAAAGGCGCGAGCTCCTTATTCATGAGGGCGTATTCCTGGCGGTCCTTGTGCAGATCCGTGAGCTCGGCGTGGCGGTTGAGGACCTTTTTGATATACGGGTCATCGCGGTAGGAGAGCTCCATAAAAAGCGCCATATCGCGCGAGCTGATATTCCAGACCAGGGGCTCGCGGTCCGCGGAATCGATGTGGCCATCGCCGTCGCTATCCTCGAGGCGCGGGTGAGTGTTATAGCCGTAGTAGGTGCGCCCGCCCTGCGAATAGGTGTACAGCTCCAGGCTATTGCGCAGGCCATCACCATCATCATCCGCATCCGGCACCAGCACCGGCTGCTGGTAGAGGAGCGAATCCACCCGGCCATCGGGAAGGCGGATTTCCCCGCTCGCGATCATGGCGGCAGTTTCGCGGGTGAGGGGGTGGTGTGCGCCGTCGTTCCCATGGGCGAGGGCGGTTGCGGCGAGCGGCGCCGTTAAGGTGAGCGCCAGAAGCGCCGTGCATGCGGTGGCGAGGATTTTTCGACGGTTTCCCACAGTGGCCCCTTGGGTGAATAGTGCCCGCCATAGTGAACTAAAAGTGATGACTTGAAGTGACACGGTACCGGAGGTATCGGCGGGTTGAAAAATATGCTGAGGAAATTTTATATGCATAAAGATGCCCGGAGGTAGTGGGAAAAGTGTGAGATTCAGGCGTTTAAGCGCATAAACCAAAGCTTGTCTATGTATTTAAAAATACTTTCCAGACTGTGGAAAAATGTGACGCATCTGTAAATGTGTAATCCTTAAATACCATTTGCTTGTGGCTTTTCTGGATTTAGCCTGGGAGTGGTTCGGAGTTATGGCCGCCGGTAGTTACTGCGTGGGGCCGGTGGTCGCTCTGACGAAAATACATCTTTTACCACGTTATGGGAGAAAACTATGAAGGTGAAGAAGATTGCTGCTGGCGTGGTCGCCGGAGCTGCCCTTATGTCCGCGGGGGGGGGGGTTGCATTTGCATCCCCGAATGACGCCAATGACGTTAGCGTAACCGAGACGGCTGACGAGGTGAAGGCCCGCGAAGACGCGGCTGCGGACGCCTGGGAAGCTGCCGCCAAGGCTGACGCTGATTCGAAGAAGCTGGATACCGAGACTGCCGAAGAGGGTAAGGCTCGCGAGGATGCTGCGGGTGACGCTTGGGAAGCTGCGGCGAAGGCTGACGCGGACTCCAAGAAGTGGGATACCGAGACGGCTGACGAGGTGAAGGCCCGCGAAGACGCGGCTGCGGACGCCTGGGAAGCTGCCGCCAAGGCTGACGCCGATTCCAAGAACTGGGATACGGAGACTGCTGACGAGGGTAAGGCTCGCGAGGATGCTGCGGGTGACGCTTGGGAAGCCGCGGCTAAGGCGGATGCCGATTCCAAGAACTGGGATACTGAAACCGCTGAAGAAGGTAAGGCACGCGAAGACGCCCACGCTGACGCCTGGGAAGCCGCGGCTAAGGCGGATGCCGATTCCAAGAACTGGGATACCGAAACCGCTGAAGAAGGTAAGGCACGCGAAGACGCCCACGCTGACGCCTGGGAAGCCGCGGCCAACGAGGCCCTGAAGAAAGAAAGCGATCCGGGCACCACGGATCCCAAGGTGGACGACACCACCAAGGAAGACCCGAAGGTCGATCCGAAGGATGAGGATCAGCAGAAAGACAAGCCCGCCGATAAGACCGACGCTCCGAAGGTAGAGGACGGCCAGAAGGGTGAAACCCCCAAGGCCGAAACTCCGAAGGTGGAGGATAAGAAGGCGGATGCCCCGAAGGTAGACGCCCCCAAGGCCGAAGCGAAGAAGGATAACGCGGGTAAGGAAACCGCCAAGAAGGCGGAGGGGAAGACCCTCGCGAACTCCGGCGCTGAAACCGGAATGCTCGCGGGCGCTGCTCTGCTTCTCGCCCTCGCGGGTGGCTCTTTCGTGACGTACCGGAAGTTCGCTCGCTAAGTAATTGTTCGCGAGGCGAGCGTTTGTGCGCTAAGCATGCGTTTGCTCATCGTTCCTGAAAGTTGATGTATATCCGCGTGTAACGCACCTTCCCATTGGATATGCATCGGCGCAATAGCCGCCGGGTCCATTAGTGCGGTTGGTCCCGGCGGCTTTTTATATGCGCGAGCGCCGCTGTGCCCGCCGCTGCGCGCCCGCGCGCGTGGCCGTGCGGGATGGCTCATACCCGCTTATGTAGCTCCGCTTCTACCTGCGATAGTATTCACGTTTTACTAAAATACAAGATTCCAATTCTGAATTACGGTAGCGGAAGTATATGTTTGTCTTTTACAATCAGTGTGAACGATATTTATTCACCCACTGGAGCTGTCTCACTACGTGGCGGTGATAAATATCGAATAAACCAATTTTGTAGAGGGAAGTCTGTGGGTATGCATACTCGTTTTCGACGCGTACTTACGGCACTTATTGCATCGTGTGTGCTGTTCTCCATACTGCAAGCCGTGCCGTTCGTTCCGGCTTCTACCGCGCACGCCGCGGGAGCCGCCACGTATCCGGTATTCGGTTCCGATGATGATCCCTTCCCCGCAGACCCGCAGCGCCCCACCCTCGAAAGTGACGAAGGCGCCGAATCGGTCGCCTTCGTTTTCGGATTCGGCATGAATACCGGGTGGGCCACCATGGGCGGCGCCACCGATTACATCGATAACGGGTTGTGCCCCAACGAAGAAAACTGGCCGGAAGAATACCGCAAAGAAGGCAAACGCTCCCGGCAGGAAAAGCGCGGGAAAGTCTGCCGCAACTGGGACCAGAACCTCGCCCTGGAACGCGAAATAGCACGCCACCGCGGCAGCTCCCTTAAAGTTGGTATCTACACTTTTGCCCGCAAAGCCGATGTACAAGACGGCCGGCTCTGGAATAACACTCCGGATCTGAAAGCCACCTCGCTGCAAAGCCCGGAAGGCTACCAAAAAGTCGTCGATAAAATCCGCTCCCTGGATGGTTCGAAGGATGGCAAACTCCCTGTATGGGACCACGGCAATAACCTCCAGTACGGGCTCGGGCTGGTCTACCGCGATATGGTCGAATACGAACGCGAGCAACTGGAGAAAAACCCGGGCGTCAAACCAAAGCCCCTGTACACCAAAATCATTGTGCTCACCCACGGCGATAACCGGTACTACCTGGACGGCACGGTCAAGAAAACGGGTGCGAGCTACGAGGCGGATATTAACGCTCTGGACGTTGATGCCAAGTTCATGGACTATCCGGAAACCTGGACTAATTGGGGTTATAACAGTTCGGATGTCACCCGGCGTGCCGGAAACGTGGCCGCTATGGGCGTCGCCAGCCTGCTGCGCGGCAAGAACGCCGATGTGCGGGTGCTCGGCATGGGCGAATGGACGAAGAGGTTTTACTACGAAAAATCCCTGAAAACAATCGCGGAAGCCATGGTCCCGGGTCAGGAAGACCGCTACGAACACATCGATTTCCCCACCAAAGGTGATGACGCCACCAACTACTGGGGTACCGTGGGCGGCTCGAATTACTCCAAGAACGGCATCGCCAACGGCACTTTCGAAGGAGTGCTCCACCGGTGGATTCTGGAACAAAAAAGCATCTCCATTACCTCCGATCTCATTGATGAAAATTTCCGCTACCGGGAGCCGCATCGCGGCCAACAACTCGCCGTAGAGATCGCCGGCGGGCAAACCCTGAACCTCACCACAAATGACCTCGGGCGAACCGCCGTCCGCCTCACCGGGCATAACACTTCCGGCGGGATAACCGTGCGGGAAACAGGATCTCCGCTTTCGGTTACCTCCACCATGCTCGGCAACGAGCCACGCTGCTGGGGCATTGATAGCCGGGACGGCCAAGGTAAAGAAATATCGGCAAGCGCGCTGCCCGTGGATAAGCACGGCCGCAGTGGTTTCACGCTTTCCGGGGATCAGCTCAACCATTTCTACTCCATTAAATGCTCGCTGTATTCCCGGCCCCTGCAAGACACCCAAATCATTAAGAAGGCGCAGGTCACCAACGAACAAATTCGTTTCGAAGTGGGTGGCTACCCGCACGGCAACCCGCCCACCTACACCGGCGGCGCCGAATACGATATTGAGTACTCCTGCACCGACCCGCTGGGCCGCGATACCAAAGCGGTTATTGCGCAGGGCACTGAAACCCGCCGCCTCGAAAACGTCAATGTAGCGGTCACGCTCCCGGCCATTAACGTGGGAAAGCTTCCGGTGGGAGCGCAATGTACCATTCGCGAAAAGATCAAGATGCCGGGCGGGCGCAGCGCCCAAGAACTCTCGCAGTTCTTCACCTCCAGCACTACGCTGAGCGGAACTAATTACCGGCTTGATCACGAGAACCCGCAAAGTTCCCACGGGCAATCCGTTTCTGCCGTCTCCACGGGTACTGTTACTTCCGCCCCGGATAGCGCCGGCGGCAGCACGGGCGGCACCGGTGCCGGCAGTGCGGGCGGCACCGGAACCACCAGCACCCTGGTCTCCGAAACGATCTATTCCTCGCAAATGGCGTCGGTCAGCGTGGACGTCAAGTTCACTAACTCCGGTGCGGATCCGGCCCTCAAGGCCAAGATCGCGGCGGGGGAGCTCCCGGAAACAGTCCCGGTGTACTACAACTGCCGCTTTATGCCCGATCCCACCAAACCGCCCGAACTTCCCGAAACTAACCAGGGATCCTATCCCGGCTTCGTGGGCGCGGGCTACGTTGATGTGCCCGTGGGCGGCGGCACGATCACCCTCGGTAAGGAGGGCGACCGCGATGTGTGGCCGGTGGGGACCCACTGCCTCTTCTCCACGGTCCCGCCGGCCGGCGGTGCCCCGCAGCCCGGCGGCGCGCAGCCGGCAGGTTCCCGCGTGAACGTTCCCGGATTCACCGTCACTGATTCCTTCAGCTCGGATATTTGCGCGGCCGACGCCAAAGAACGCCCCGGCGAAGCGAAACAATGCGCCCAAGAATACTTCTGGGTGCATTCGGGCGGGAACCACAAGATCCATATCACCCAGGACCTCACCCGCCAGCACGGCACCCTCAAAGTCACCAAGCAATTGAGCGGCCCGGCCCAATCCCAGGGCGTGGGGCAGGAATTCCCTATGCGGATGCAATGCACCGATAGTGGGGTGCAGGTCCCCATCGGCGAAGGCGCGGATGCCAAGCCCGCTCACGATTTCACGGTGGGGCACGGTGCCCCGCATACCGTGACGGGCGTGCCCGCCGGCGCTGCCTGCACCATCACCGAACAGGCCACGGATCTCGCTACCGCCACGGTGGCCCCGCTGGCCCCGGTCCACCTCGCCCCGATCACCGATGTGAACACCATCAGTCAGGTCACGATCACGAATACCCTGGACTACAAATACGGGCAGGTGCAGGTATCCCACAGCAGTGATTTCGCGGAGAACCTCACCGACCCGCAGCTCCAGCAGCGCCTCACCAGCGTCGAAAAAGAAGTCACGCTGACCTGCCGTTTGCCAGATGGGGGAGCCCTCCCGGAGCAGCGCGTGCGGGTGACCGATTCCGGCAAGGTGCCTTTCCCCGATCAGATTCCGGCGGGGAGCACCTGCTCGCTCTCCGCCCGCCCCACTGACCTGGGCGTTCGCGTGGACTACCGTTCCCCGAGCGTCAGCATTACGGTGGGTGCAGACGCGGTCACCGAGGTGGACCTGCGCACCACCTTCGAGCTGCCCAAGGCCGGCGCGATCAACTTCCACCCCAAGGTCCAGGCCCGCCCCGGTTACGCCCTCCTCAATAGCAAGGTCCCGGCGACGGCTCCGGCAACGCTCACGTGCGGTTCCGTGACGCGGAACGTTGAACTTGACCTTGCTTCAGGTACGACGACGACGCTCAGCGGCGCTCCCATCCCGGAAAATACCGCGTGCTCTCTGGAAGTTAACCTCGGGGATAGCCCGCTCCTGAGCCGGGCCAGCCAGGTGCGTATTGGTGATGAGCTTTCCGAGAAGAAGGACGGCACGAGCGCCGTTTTTGAATTCACCTCTCCTGCGGCTGATAGTTCCCTCAATATCGAAGTGAGCGCCTGGTTCGGGGTGGCCCGCACCGAGGTCACCCTCACATCGCAAGGGAATGTTTTCACCTCTCCCAATGCGGAGAGTCAGGAACGCATCCCCGTCCCGTCCGGGTGGAAAGAAGCTCTCTTTAAGAAGGAAAACGGGGAGATGGCTATCGGCGCGAACCTGGTGTGCACCTACCGAGAAGGTGGGGAGAGTGCCACGGAAAGCACCCCGATTGAGGTACGGCCCCGCAGTGAAAACTCCACTACCGTGGCGGTGCCTTTCGGGTGGACGTGCGAGCTCGCGGCCAATCATGATTCCCTCCAGGTCCCCGGGGCTACCCTGGTGGATTCGCGCTGGCAGATCCCCGCTGATCGTGGCGGGCAGCCGGGCACCCCGCAAGCCGGAGCCCGGAACTCCTGGGTGGCTGACGGGCCTACCACCGCGAAACTCATTGCTGATTACCGGATACAGCTGGCCTCCTTCAACGTGAAGAAAAACGTGGGCGGGGAAGGCGTTGCTATTATTTCCGGCTCCAAAGAATTCACCATCAATATTTCCTGCTCCCTCAACGGGCTCCCCATCGATATTCCCGCCCCGCGCAAGGCAACCGATACGTCTTTCGATGCGGTGGGCAGCTTCGGCACGGACCTGGCGGCGCGCCTGAGTAAGACTGCGCGGCAGCACAGCGTGACTATCGGGCGCTTCCAGCAGGGCGAATGGAATCCCATTGACGCTCTACCGGCCGGCGCGGTGTGTACCGTGGAGGAAACACCTGCTTCGGTAACGGTGGAGAAAACTCAGTGGGATAAATACTGGCAGCTTGCCGCCGGATACCGTGGCCGTGAAGCCGCCCAGGCCTGCGTGGCCGGATCGAAGGCGTGCCGCCCGGTCGAAGGCGCGGGCGCGGAAACCGCCCAGGTATTCCTACCCCGGGATACCCCGCGCCGGGATAATCCCTATCCGGTTCCGGCAGCACCTTCGGGAACAGCCGCGGCCGGAACCGCCCCGGCCCACCCGAAAGTCCCCGAGGTGCTCCCGGAAAACTTCGCGGGAACCATGGTGGTGTGGAATAACTACACCTTCCAGAAAACCAAGGTACGGGTGGATCTCACGGCTTCCGGAACCGGCGCGCAGCTCATGAACGATGCCGATTACAGTGCCCGCCTCTACTGCCGCCCGCCCGTCACCCTGACCGAGGCGGAACAGGATGCACTGCCCGAGGGCGCCAATGCCGCCGGAATTATCCAAGCAGACCTCCGCTTCACCGTGGATGAGCAGGGCAAACGCAGCGCGGTTGCCAATCAGCTCATCCCGGTGGGCTATTCCTGTGTACTGGCCCAAAAGAAACTTCCCGCCTATGACACCCGGGTAGAAGCCACCATCGCGGCCGTGCCCGGCCAGCCCACCCGCACCGCAGCCGCGGAGCAGGTACGCGAATTCTTCGCTTACGGGAACGGCAAGAGCCTGGTGGATACGGATACCAACCTCAGCCTGGGCGTAGGCGACCAAACCCTGTTGGCCTTCACGGTTCATCCCGATCTCACCGGGGCCGGTGCCGCCAGCGAAGTACCGGAAACCGGGTTCAGCATCACGAACCTCATCGAACGCATCCCGGCGCAGCTGACTGCCCAGCACATCCTCGATACTCCCGATACCGAGTGGCGCACCTCCGTTGGCGTGCAACTCGTGGCGGAGAAACAACTGGCCTACACCCTGCACTACCGCTGCCAAGATGCCTACCTCAAGGAAGAAGGAAATCCCAGCAGTCCGAAGATCACGGAAGGCAGTATCGCCCTCCCCGCACAAAGCAGCATCGCGGTCTTCGGGCCAGAGCGATTTATGCCGGCCAGCTCGACGTGCACGATCTGGCACACCGTGGCGGGCGCGGATCCACTCGCGGACTACGGAGGGCGCGTGCACTTGCTTCCCAGTCTCAAGGTAGAAAGCACAGCCGGAACCGCGGTAACCGAAGCCAAACTCGATGCGGCGCTCGATACCGTGCAAGCAAGCGGGGTGCAGCTCAGTGAAACCCCGGGAAGCACCGTGACTTTTAAGGATGACTACTTCTATAACCGGCGCACCTACGAACTCGGCAGCGCGGTAGTAGGGGAGCGCGCCGAAGAAGTGAGCCTGGACCAGCTTAACTACAGCTATACCTGTAAGCTGCCGCTGCTTCCGGGTATCCCCGCGGGTACTACGCAAAATGGCCAGCTCAGCCCGGTGGTGAACCGTGCGTACGCGCAGCTCCCGGTTCTTCCCGCCGGGTCGGTATGCGAGGTGAGCGGTAACCCGCCTGCCGTGCCGCGCTACGTCCGGCTCCACACCCGGTGGGTGGACTGGGGCGGAGAACTCGGCCTGCCCGATGAGGTAGCGGATGGTAGCGGCGTCGTCGATCCTCTCACCAGTGACAGTTTTACGCACGCGGCCGCGAACGATCTGACCGAAAAGCCGTTTACGGTGCGTCTGGACGAGGCGCACCCGAAGGGTGTGCTGCTGTATCACGCGGCCAATAATGGCGTGCCGGTGCTCATTCAGAAGGTGGACGCGGCGGGGAAGCAGGTCCCGGATGCGAGCTTTGCGCTGTATAAGGGCAGCCTGGAGGCTCAGCCGGAGGAGCTCGTGCGCGAGGGCGCGGCGGGCACGTACCGGCCCGCGCAGGATTTGGACCCAGGAACGTATTACGTGGTGAATACGAATGCGGGCGCGCATGCCGGCCAGCAACTGCCCTTCCCCTTTGAGTTCACGGTGGCGAACGGGAACGGCGTGATGAGCCTGGCGGATCGCACTCAGGCCAGCGGGCTCATCCAGCTGTTCACCCCGGAGGGCGCGAATGCTTCCGGGGGCGAGCAGAGCATTACGGCGACGGGGAAGTGGACCATCCAGCTCGCGGACGTGAGCGTGGGCGAACTGCCGCATAGCGGTGGCTGGCGGCCCTGGGTGATTGCGGCCGGGGTGGCCCTGCTGCTCGCGGCGCTTATCCGCATGAATCGAAAGCAATAAAACAGAATTACACGCACAACTAAGAGGAGAGGACAATGTCCATCAAAACAATGGCTCGCGGCCTGGCCGGAGTGGTGGCGCTCGGGCTGGCAGCGCTCGGGCTGGGCTCCACGGTGCCCGGCGCGCAGGCCGATAACCTCATCGACCCGAATTCCACGTACACCCTGACCGTGCACGCGCAAAAAGGGCCGGCGAGCGCGGAGGCGGCTACCGGGCAGGAAATAACGACGCCGGGAGAGGTGATTCCGGGCGCGAAATTCAAGCTCGAAAAGTCGACCATCAATGTGACGACGAAAGACGGGTTTGAGAAGGCGCGGAAGGGTGAGTTCGGCGAGGCGGATACCGCTTTCACTCAGAGTACTGAGCAAACCGTGAACGACCAGGGCACGATCACCTATTCGGATCTCAAGCCGGGCTACTACCGCTTGACCCAGACTTATGCGCCGGTTGGATACAGCCCGGCCAAGGTCTCCTACATTATGGTTCCCCTTACCGACCCGCAAACCGGCAAGTACATGGACAATATCCACGTGTACCCCAAGTCCACCGATGCGGGGTCAGTGACGAAGAAAGACATCACTCCGGAAACTGGCTTGGTGACCAAGGGGTCAAAGATGACCTTCCAGATCGACACCAAGATTCGCAAACTCGCGGAAGGTAAGAAATATGATTCCTTCGTGGTGACCGATACCCCGGTTGCCGGCCTGGAAGTGAATGGCGCGAAGGGCGCTGTGAAGAGCGTCGTTATCGTTGAAAGCGAAGCAGCCGCAGCGGGCGAAGCCACTACCACTTTAGAGCAGGCTGATTACACCGTATCCGACGGCTCCACGGTTGATCCTGCTGTGGAAAAGAAAGTCATTACTCTGACCCAGACCGGTCTCGAAAAGGTGACGGCAAACCAGGGCAAGTTCCTGCGCGTGATCCTGGAAGCTACCGTGGCGGATAACGTCACTGATAAGGTCTCCAACTCCGCGGATGTCACCAATAAGGCCGATGACGAATCCACCTCGACCACGGTCAGCACCCCGGGTGGAGAGAACACTCCCAGCACCGTCATGGGCAAAATCAAGATCAATAAGTACGAAACCGGCAAAACTGACCCGCTCGAGGGCGGCAAATTCGAGCTCTACGTCTGCGGTGAAAACGGTAAGGTTCTCGAACAGAAGCTCACTATTGACGGCAAGAGCGAATTCGATGCCGCAACCGCTATCGGTCCCATCCGTGCGCTGACCGGCCCGAACCTGTGCGTCAAGGAAGTTAAGGCACCGGAAGGTTACGAGCTGAATCCGGATGCGGCCTCGGTCAAATTTGACGCCGCAGCTATCACGGCAGCGAAAGATAAAACCGTCGAAGTCACCATCTACAATCACAAGACCAGCGATTTCGCTTCGAAGCTCCCGCTGACCGGCGGCGCCGGCATCGCGGCCTTCGTGCTGGTGGGCTCGCTGCTCCTCGCGGCCGCCTACCGTCACTCCCGCAAGGTGGCCTAATGAAGCATCTGAGGGATGCCTGGCGTTCCACCGCGGTGACTGTGCTCTTGGCACTGTGCGGAATTGGGGTGCTCTTGTATCCGGTGGTGGCAAGCCAGTGGAACAACGCACGCCAGCAGCACGTGGCACGCCAGTACGCGCAGGAGGAACGCCAGGTACCCCCGGAACTCCTCACCGAGACCCTACGCTCGGCCGAGGAATACAATAAACAAACCCCGGGCGCGCCCATCCTGGACCCCTGGCTCGCGCGGGTGGCTAAAACCAACGACCCCTACCAGGCGTATCTGCGCCAGCTTGCGATACTCCCGGAAATGGGCCGCCTGGTCATCCCGGCCACCCACGTCAATCTGCCCATCTACCACGGCACTTCGGACGAGGTACTCCAGAAAGGCATCGGGCACCTCTACGGCTCGTCCCTCCCCGTTGGCGGACCGGGCACCCACGCGGTACTCACCGGGCATTCGGGCCTGTCCAGCGCCACCCTCCTCGATAACCTCTCGAAGGTGAGCGAAGGCGACGCGCTCTACCTGCAAGTCGCCGGCCGCGAAATGAAATACCAGGTCACCTCCATTAAAGTTGTGGAACCCGACGAGGTGGCGAGCCTGGCGCGTGTGGAGGGCGAGGACCTACTCACGGTCATCACCTGCACCCCCTACGGCATTAACTCCCACCGGCTGCTCGTCACCGGCCGGCGGGTCCCGCTCGAGGAAGCCGGTGTCCCGGACGTCGCCGGAATCGCCTGGCCAACCTGGATGATCGCGATTCTGGTGGTGTGCGCGCTCGCGCTCGTATGGCTACTGTGGTGGCTGATTCGGAGGAAACATAACGATGACGAAAAAACTGATAGCGTTCTTCAGCCTGCTCGTCCTCCTGCTCGGCACGCCTAGCCCCGCGCACGCCTCCCCGGTCACCGGCGACGGCCAAAGCGCCGACCTCACGCTGCTCGATCCCCAAGCCCGCGGCGAAATCACCATCATCCGTACCGGCAATAATCCGTACGACGACGCAGCTGCCGCACTCACGTGCGGCAGCGCGCCATCCGGCCGGCAGGTGCGCCTGCGCTACGTATCAGGTATCAACCTGGCCACCGATTGGGGCCGGCTAGGTGGGCTCACCGTAGAGTGGGCGGCTCAGCACATCTCCCACGAATGGATCGAGGTCACCGATAGCGCCGGGCGCGCCACCTTCGCTGATCTTCCCGTCGGGCTGTACCTGGTGGATGAGCTCGCGGGTGATGAATCTGCGGTGGGGGATCCCGAGAAGGAGAACTCTGGCTGCCGGAGAATCGCGCCTTTCCTGGTTACCCTTCCCGTGACGGAGAAAGGCACCTGGAGTTACCGGCTCGAAATCACCCCGAAAATGATCAACCCCGCTGGGCCGCACCCGGAACCTTCCCCAACCGCCGCTCCGCCCACTCAGCCCGCGCGTCCAACGCCTCCAACGCCTAGTGAACCTACTGCGCCGCCTGCCGAGCCGCAGCCCTCCGACCAGCCACAGCGCACCGGGTGGGGATTCCTCACGGAAACTGGCGCTGCGGTAGAGATGCTTCTGGTGGTAAGCGGCGCGCTGCTAGGGTGCGGCGTCGTCGCAAAAATACGACAGCGGCGGGAACGGACCGGGCACAGGTAAGTAACGACCGGGCACACAGGCGTACCGGCCGAAAGCCGCCTATGGGCTACTTTTCGAGCGTTGCGAATACTCGGACTGCGGTGGCGGGCTTGTTACGGATCGCGGATTCCAGTTGGATATCCTCCCAATCCTCGATGCCTTGGTTGAGAGCTTCGCGTGCTTGTGGTGTGCACGCCACGCCGAGCTCGTCAATGACGAAGAAGAGGATTTCTTCCAGGCAGGGTCGGAACCAGCGCCGGCCCACCGTGAAATGAATATCAGCAACGTGGGGAGTGCGAGCCTCGTTCTTGATGCGCCGGCGCGAGCGGCGGGAATGAGTGCCACTCAGGACCAGGGCGTGTGTCCATTCATCGCGGTGGGAATGGATCTGGATATGGGCGCAAGGAATACTCGAACCTGAGTCGTGCAACTTTTTGGATTTTAGGATTTTCTTCGACGTTTGCCCTGTTCAGGGGGTTGTGGTGGGTGGTTTTGGGTCACTAATCGGTAGCGGTGTTTTAGCTTGACCGGGGCCGGGCCGCATTTTCTACGTAAATCGGGCACCTCCTCGGGTGCCACGCCTGGGACCGATAGACAAAATAGTTACTAATGGTGGCGTGGCGTTGGAATGGATCCGGGTGCGGACCCGCACGAACTGGGTCAGCAAACAAAGTGCGCGGGAGAGCACCGTTTGCACCCGATTTCGTGTCTGTAACGCGCACTATGGCACCGACACGGTCCAGAATGCGCACTTGACACCTCTGCCCACCTCGTGGCTGTGGCACGTGGCAGCGGCTCGGTGCTGTTTTTCGGCCGTTGCTTACGCCTGCCCCAACGGTGCCGGCGTGCTTTGAGGCGCGATGGTGTCGGACGCCCGGCACGCAGTGGCGTTTGAGTCGCGCAATTCGTATTGCGCTAGTCGTGCGAATTTACCATGCGCGTGGACAACTGGGGCACTAAGGTTGCACGACTCAGGTGTCCATTCATCGCGGTGGGAATGGATCTGGATATGGGCGCAAGGAATACTCGAACGTGGTGAGCGAATATAATCCCAGCGCACCAGCGGCTCGCTGTTTTTTGCTCCTCGGATGACCGAGAATGTTGATTCATTGACGCTGAGTAAACCGGTTTTCGAATTAAGGAAAACCTCGTAATCAAAACGGACAAAAAGGAAACGATCAACGCGAATATCGCCAAACAATCTTTTTGAGGGGAAAGCTCCCCTTGCGGTTTCTTGTTTCACCAGTGAAAAACTGGGATCAATCAACTCCCCAATTCGCTGTAGATGTGCCGCAAACTCATCGGTGCACTCATTCAAACGTGCGTTCACCACGGTAATACTCCTCAAAGCGATCCAGACCTATCATCTCGAAATAAGCGTCGGACTCTTTTGGTCCGAGCTGGTAGTTATCAGCGCGCCAGTCGAATTCTTCGCGGGTCATTCTGACCTCACGTAGGATTTCTTCTTTGCGCTTGAGAACATCTTCAAGCGAGTTAAACGTAAGCTCCGGAATATTCAACCGGTCCCCGTAAATATCCATGTGTCTCACTCCTTCAATCGCGAGTTCCGGGCGGTTACCCGTCCTTCTCCGTTATTCTCGCATGGTGCCAAGGCACAGCAAAGAGCCAATTACAACGCTGTGGACAAGGGTGACGTTTCGCGATTCTGTGGATAAATTCGCGCCCGCGCCCAGCCCGCTACCCACCCGGTCCTGACCCAGCTAAGCAACGAACCGGACGCACACGTACACTGGCGTAAAGCGACCTCCGCCACGGCCCAGGAATTGCCCGCTCGCATGCACTACGCTGGTGATGCCGCGGTGTGGCACGGCGGCTTCCCTGAGATTGAGAAGGTAGCTCGTCATGTTTGAGTCACTGTGCTGCGCCCGCGAATGGACCTTGCGCCCGGGCAGCCTGCTGCGCCGCTCGCTGGTCTGCCTCATCGGCGTGATCCTCACTGCGATCGGCATCACCGTGGCCCTCAAAGGTCACGCCGGCGTGGACCCCTTCACCGCCCTACTCCAGGGCGTCAGCCACATCACCGGCCTGTCTTTCTCCTGGGTGGTCCCGGTGGTCAATATCGCCCTCATCGCGCTCATCTTCCCCTTCGACCACAAAGTCCTCGGGCTGGGCACCGTCCTCAATTTCACCCTGGTCGGGGTGCTCGTCACCAGCTTCACCAGCACCCTCGACTCCATCTACGTTTTCACCTATTCAATCCCGGGTATGCTTGCCCACTTGGCTATCGGCCTGGTGATTTTCGCGCTGGGGCTCTCGCTTTATATCACGCCGGACATCGGCCAGGGCGCCGCCGACTGCATCGTCCCCGTACTCCTGCGCCGCTTCCCGAGCCACTCCTACCGCACCTTCCGCGTGGCCCAGGATTTCATCGTGGTCCTCATCGCCCTCGTGCTGTTCCGCTTCGATTTGAGCAGCGGCGTTATCGGCATTGGCACCGCGATTATGGCGCTGGGGATTGGTGTCGTCGTCGATTTCTTTAACCGTACGGTCGCGTACCGTCTTGTTGGTACGACGGCGTCCTACACGGCACGCCCCGCTCCCGCTATCACCGATATCGAAGCTGAGGCACAGGCCTAAAGCGGGTCTCAGGGTGCGGTGGCAATAATCGTCTCCACCCCGGCGGCCGCAAGCTCCGCAGCGCTCGGTTCGCCCGGCGGCGCAATATCCGTAATAAGAATCGGGATCTCATCAAGCGCGGCAATGGAATACATGGTGCGGCGCCCGAATTTGCTGTGATCCATGAGCACCACCGAGGTTTCCGCCGCCTGCATCATCGCAATTTTCGTTTGCGCGGTGTACTCGTAAGGATTCGTGAGGCCCCGGGCCGTCATCCCCACGGTGGAAAGCAAACACATATCCGCTTCGATATGGCGCAGCGCCGTGACGGTCATCGCTCCGTGACAAGACGATAACCAGGTGTAATACAGCCCGCCCAGCAGATAAATCTGGATGCCGGCCACGCCCTCCAGGTGCTGGGCCACCAGATGCGAATTCGTGATCACCGTGAGCGGCACCCGGGTGTGGAGCATGCCCAGCAGCGGGATAATCGAAGAAGAATCATCCAGAATGAGGGTCATATCCGGGCTAATAAGCTCGAGGGCCTTTTCGCACATGGCCTGCTTGGCATCCCAATTGACATGCGCGCGCACCTCCGGCGGAATCTCGGTAGCCACCGAACGCTGCGGCACAATCAGCCCGCGGGCCAGCACCACTTCCCCGTGTGCCTGGAGCTCGGCAACATCCCGATAGATCGTGGAGAGGGAATATCCCAGGCGACGCGCCAGCTCTTTGACGGCCATCGGGCCGGTTGCGGTGAGAATCTCCCGGATCGCACTCAAGCGCGAGGGGCCTTCGCTCAGGGATTGCTTCGTTGCCATATTTTGAGAGTACCAAAGCGCTCGGCCAGCTCAGGGGATATGCCCGCCGGCGCCGTGTCGCGGGAAAGCGCGGGAAAGGTGTGCGGAACGCGTCCACCACCCGTGCGAAAACGCGCCGGTAGCACCCGAGAAAACCGCGTGAGAAACCACGTGAGAAAACACCTGAAAATATTCCCACCGCGCCCGCGAAAATTCGCTCCGAAGCCTGCGGATTTTTCCTTGAAATTCCGCGGAAAACTGTCGAATCTCGCGCCCTGAGAACGTAGGTTAATACCAATGACCACGAAACAGCCGCGACGCTCAAGGAGGAGCACAGTGCGAGGATTGACATGCGTGGGGGACATTGTTACCGACTTCTCCCCGATCATCGGAACCGGAGCCTCGAAATTCGCTTTCGAAGCAAATGTAGGAGGTACCGGCGCGAATTGCGCCGTCGCCGCGGCCCGGCTGGGCCTGGATACCCTGCTGGTCGGATGCCTGGGAGATGACTTCATGGGCCAGTACGCCCGGGAAGTCCTGGACGGTAGCGGCGTGGATACCAGCCTGCTCAATACCAGCTACGGAGCCTGCACCTCCCACAATTTTATTTCCCTCGATAACGGCGACCGGAGTTTTACTTTCGCCATCCAGGGCAGCGCTTACCCGGAGCTCGTCATCACGGATGAATGCGCCCGCCAGCTGCTGCGCACCCGCATGCTCTATATTTCCGGCGTAAATTTCGCGCACGAACCGCTCAACGCCACCTCGCGCAAACTCATTGATACCGCGCGGGCCGCGGGCGTGCCCATGTCCATTGATTTCAATTACCGCCTGGCCCTCTACGGATCGGAAGAAAACTACCGGAGCCTGCTGCTGCCACTGCTCCCGGAATTCCAGATCGTCAAGGGCTCCCGCGAAGATTTCCGCATTCTCTTCGGGAGTGACAATCTCAAGGATGTTGCCGCGGATATCCTCGCGCGCGGCCCGAAGCTGGTGGTCATGACCGCCGACCACCTCGGGGTGGCCTACGCTACCCGCTCCGCCTACGGGGAAATCCCCGCCGTTTACAGCTCCGTGGTCGATACCACCGGGGCGGGGGACACCCTCATGGGCGCCCTCCTCGCGCAGCTGGATAGCCACGGTGGTATCGAAAAGATTAACGACGACGCCCTGCGGGCCAGCGTGGAATATGCCAATGTAGCCGCCGGTATTGCCACCCAAACGCTCGGAGCTATCCCCTCGATGCCCACCGCGGCCGACGTTGCGGAGCTCCTCGACGAGTTAGATCAGCTCAACTCCTGCGCAGAAACGAAGGTGGCCTAAGCATGCGTGATACATTCTTCTCCGCCCGCGAATGGACGTTGCGCCCCGGTAGCCTGCTGCGCCGCTGCCTGGTCTGCCTGCTCGGCGTCATCATCACCTCAATGGGAATCACGGTGGCCCTCAAAGGCCACGCCGGCGTGGATCCCTTCACCGCTATGCTCCAGGGCGTGAGTTACGTGACCGGGCTGTCCTTCTCCTGGGTGGTGCCGCTCGTCAATATCGCCTTGCTCGCGATCATTATCCCCTTCGACCGTAAAATCTTCGGGTTGGGTACCGTCCTCAATTTCACCCTGGTCGGGGTGCTCGTCACCGAATTTACCAAGGTCCTGGATTCCATCTACGTTTTCACCTACTCGGTACCCGGAATGCTCATCCACCTGGCGGTAGGCCTGCTGCTGTTCGCCTTCGGGCTTTCCCTCTACATCACCCCGGATCTCGGGCAGGGCGCCGCGGACGGCATCGCCGCGGTACTGGTGCGCCGCTTCCCGCAGCGTTCCTACCGTTTCTTCCGCATCGCCCAGGATTTCACCGTGATCATCATCGCCCTCCTGCTCTTCCGCTTCGATCTGAGTGGCGGCGTGATCGGGGTGGGAACCGTGGTCATGGTGGTCGGCATCGGCGTCGTCGTTGATTTCTTCAACCGCACGGTTGCCGGAAAGCTGGTAGGAGCGCCGTCGCCCCTCACCACGCACGCACAAGCACAACCGGAACCCGCCGCAGAATTTTCACACACATCCGCTGTTCTTCATCAAAGGAGCGCATCATGACAAGCACCGTACCCGCCCGCGAAGCGACCTTGAGTTTTCTGGCTCCCGAGCGCACCGCGTTCCTCAACGAACGCATGCGCGCGGCCGTGCCGGCCATCTGCACGGAACGCGCCCGTATCGTCACGCAGTCCTACCGCGAGAGCGAAGGCGAACCGGCCGTGATCCGGCGCGCCAAGGCCCTGCGCGACACCCTCGCTCAGATGAGTATTTTTATCGACGACGCAGAACTCATCGTGGGTAACCACGGCTCGAAACCGCGCTCGGCCCCGCTGTTCCCCGAATTCGGGCCGCTTTCCGAAAAGGAACTCGACCTTATGCCGGTGCGCAAAGTCGATACCCTCCAGGTCAGCCCGGAACAAAAACGCGAATTATTGGACGAGATTTATCCCTACTGGGTGAATCGCTCCAATGAGGACCTGGCCCGCCACCTCCTCGACGAGGAAACCAACCGGGTGCTTTCCGCCGATAATCGCCCCTTCGATACTCGCTCGCGGGCGCGCTCCGGCTACGGGCACTATATCCCCAATGTGCGGCGCATTATCGAAGGCGGCTTCATCGCGGTGGAAAACGAGGCGCGCACGCGCTTGGCGGAGCTTTCCCGCGGGGACGCGAATTATTCTGATAAGCGCGTTTTTTACGAAGCGGTGCTTATCGTGGTGGATGCCGTGCGTATTTTCCAGCAGCGTTTCGCGGAGCTGGCCGAGCGCATGGCGGCCGACTCCGTGGATCCCGGGCGGGCCGCCGAATTGCGAGCCATCGCGGAGAATTGCCGGCAGGTACCCTACCGCCCCGCGCGCACGTTCTGGGAGGCCTGCCAGGCCTACTGGTTCGTGATGCTCATTGACTATTGCAGCCAGAACGGCTCGGCCATTTCCGCCGGGCGTTTTGACCAGTACTGCTACCCCTACCTGCGCGCCGACCTGGATTCCGGGCGCCTGAGCCGCGCGGAAGCCCAAACAATTCTTGATGCGCTGTGGGTCAAACACATCGATATCATCAAGGCCTGCACCTATTCTTCGGCGCGCAATAACGGTGGTTTCTCCACCTCGGTGGCCCTCACCCTGGGCGGCGTGGATGAAAATGGGGAAGATGCCGTGAACGAGCTTTCCTATATGTGCCTGGATGCCGAACAGGCGGTCTTCAATTCCGAACCGAATGTTTCCATTCGCGTCTCGCATAAAACTCCCGACGCTTTCCTCGACCGGGTGCTGCGCATCCTCGTGGAAAACGAAGGCGGGAAGGATCCTTTCTTCAACGACGACGTGATTATTCCCGGCCTTGTTGAGCACCGCCATATGAGTCTGAAAGATGCCCGAGATTGGGCGATTGTGGGCTGTGTGGAACCCACCGGGCAGGGGAATACAATGGGGCGCACCAATTCTTGCCACTTCAACCTGGCGAAATGCCTGGAGCTGGCCCTTCATGACGGGCGCTGCCCCATGAGCGGGGAACAGCTGGGCCCCCACACCGGGGACTTCACCCAAATGCAGAGTTTTGCGCAGGTGCAGCGTGCCTATGCCGCGCAGGTGGATTACTTCGTGGAAATGATGGTCTCCACCCTCAATACCATCGAGCTGCTCCACGCCCGCGAAACACCCCATATTTATTGCTCCACCGTGCTCGATGGTTGCCTGGAAAGCGGGCGCGATTGCACCGAGGGCGGCGCGGTCTATGACGCCACCGGGGTGAACGGGGTGGGCCTTCCGGACGTGGTGGACTCCCTGGAAGTTATCCGCGAACTTGTTTTCGAACGCAAGGTGATGACCGCGGCACAGCTGCTGGAGGCCACCGCCTCCGATTTCGCCGACGAAGTGATCCAGCATCGCTGCCTCAACGTGGCCAAATACGGTAACGACCTCACCCGGGTGGATGACCTGGCCCAATTCGTGACCTCGCAATACACCGATTCGGTATACCGCTTCCGCTCCCCGCACGGCGGCTATTTCATCCCCGGGCTGTTCTCCCTCTCCTCGAATACCCCGCTGGGCCGGCAGGTAGGGGCCTTGCCTTCCGGGCGTGCCGCGGGCACCCCGCTGGGTGACGGCGGGATTTCCCCCAAGCACGGGATGGATACCAATGGGCCCACGGCGGTGGTTTCCTCCGTGGCGAGCTGGGATCATTCCGCGGCCATCAACGGGGTGAATCTCAATATGAAATTTGTTCCTGCCATGCTCAAGAAGCCGGCGGATCGCCAGAAGCTCATTGACCTTATCCGCGCCTATTTCGTGATGGGTGGGATGCATATCCAATTCAATATTCTCTCCGGGGAAACCCTGCGGGCCGCGCAGCGCGAACCGGAGAAATACCGCGGGCTGGTGGTGCGGGTGGCCGGATATTCGGCCTTCTTCGTGGAGCTGGACCGTGAAATCCAGGACGAAATTATTTCGCGCACGGTTCAAGAGTTGTAGCCCCAGCCGAGGCAACGAGCCTCGAGCAGAGTCCCGAGCAAGTTCCAGCGCAAGCTCCGAGCAAGTTCCCGCGCAGCAGCCCTCAGCAGACCCCGATAGGAAGAAAGGAGTGCAGATGTCCCGCGTTCGCCTCGCCACGGTTTTCAACGTGCAGCGGTATTCGATCCACGACGGCCCGGGCATCCGCACCGTCATCTTCCTCAAGGGCTGCTCGCTGGCCTGCGGGTGGTGCGCCAACCCGGAATCGATCAACGGTTTCCGCGAAGTCATGTTCGCTCCCGATAAATGCATCGACTGCGGGATCTGCATCGACCTGGCCGAGAACGGTGAAGTGACGCGCGGCCCCGAAGGCACGGTGGTGCTCCACCGGGAGAAAATCAAGCCCGCGAACCTCGAATGGGCCGAAAGCTGCCCTACCGGGGCGCTGAGCGTATACGGCCAGCGCCGCACCGTGGACGATCTGGTGGAAGAAGCCGCCCGCGACAAACTCTTCTTCGACCGCAGCGGTGGGGGAGTGACTTTCTCCGGCGGCGAGCCGCTCCTGCAAGCCCAATTCGTGGCGCAGGCCTGCGAAGAACTCCACCGGCGCGGCATCACCACCGCGGTGGAGACCTGCGGGAATGTGCGGCTGCGCGCCATCCAGCTGGTCGAACCGCATATGGACCTTTTTATTTGCGATCTCAAATTACTGGACGACGACGCACACCAGCGTGCAACCGGAGGAGGCAACGCCAGGATTCTCGAAACAATTTCCTATCTCGGGGAACACCACGGGGCGAGCACGATGGTGCGCACCCCGCTTATCCCGGACGTCACGATGGCCAGCGCCCAGATCGACGCCAATATCGCCTTTCTACGCTCGGTGGGAGTGCGCCACTATGACGTGCTTCCTTTCCACCGCCTCGGCACCGGAAAGTACACCGGGCTGGGCCGCACCTATCCCTTCGCGCATACCGAAACACCCGCGGATGAACTGGTGGAAGAGTACCGCGCTCGGATTCGCGCGGCCGGAATGAGCACGGAGTTCCCCGAAACTCCCTTGATCCACGCGGATGTATCCGCCCTACCCGATTCTTCCGAATCTGATTCTGTACAACCTGAGTCTTCACACCCCAACCACATGGCCCGCCGGGCCATGGCATAACCGCCCGCGAGGGCAGAAAGAAAGGATAATCATGGCACAGCCGGAGAAGAAAGCCGCTCAGATGACGCGCGACGAACTCGCCTCCTACATCGATTACTCCATCCTCAAGCCGCAATTCACCACCGAGGAAGTGGTGGAACTGGCGCATACCGGTATCAATTACAAATGTGCCACGCTGTGCACCAACCCCTGGGCCCTGGATGTGGTAGCACCTTTGCTGCCCGGGACCGGGGTGGGAATCTGCGTCGTCGCCGATTTCCCCTTCGGGCAGGGCACCGCAGCCGATAAAGAAATGCTGGCGCGTGCGTACGTCTCGCGCGGCGATATTCAAGATCTTGACCTGGTCATTAACTACGGGCTGCTGCGCGAAGGCAAGTGGCAGCAGGCCGCCGAGGAAATCAAGCCGGCTATCGCGGTGTGCCGCGAGGCGGGCGTGGTCACCAAGGTGATCCTCGAAACCGATGCTCTCGATAAGAAGGCCATCGAGGGCGGGGTGGAAGCGGTGATCGCCGCCGGCGGTGACTACGTGAAGACCTCCACCGGTTTCTACACCGGCGGGCCCACGGTTGGCGGGGCGCGCGATGTGATGGCGCATCTCATTGAGGTGACCGACGGCCGGGCCAAGGTCAAGGCCTCCGGCAATGTGCGCGACCAGGCCCACTACTTCGATCTCATCGATATGGGCGTAGAGCGCATCGGGGTAGGTTACCGCTCCGTGCCGGTGGTGCTCGGCGAGTAGCCGTACCGTTGTGGGCAACTAGCCCGAGCACCGGTGGGGGCGTACCTGCGTGCGAGAATCCGCCCCCGCCGTAACGTGATGACGGCGCCAGCAGAAGGATGTGCCCTGCTGGCGCCGTCGTTATATGTGCTCGTGGGCGATACGCGAAGCGGTGTCGTTGGTGGCGGTGAAGTGGCGCGAGCCGCCACGCAAACTGTGCGTCACGCAGAGTACGCGGGCCGCTACCCGAACCAGCGCTGCACCGCGGCCACGATCTCGCGGTCAAACGCATCATCGGAGTGATGCGCGGCGATCCACTCGCGGAAACTCCCGCCGCAGGCCGCATCCAGATCGGCCCGGCATTGCGCGGTGCGGGTGAGAACCCGGGTGAGCATGGCCGCCGCGGCCGCCTCATCGCCATCCGGATAGAGGAAGGGATAGTTTTCCGGAAGTAGCGCGCGGGCCCAGGGCACATCCGGGAACACCCCGAGTGCCCCGGCACCCAGGGCCTCCACGTAGGAGAGCCCGTAGGATTCCTCCGCGGCGGTGGCCAGGAAGGCCGTGGTGTGGGCGAGGGCCTGGTAATACGAGGTGCGGGTATCGGTCAGCGGCCCCACGTGCATCCACGGCAGGCGCGAATACCGCATGGCCTTCTCGGAAACCAGGTGTGCTTCGTGCAGACGCATCTCCACCGTGAGCGGGATGAGTTCGCGCACCCGGCTGAGCACATCCATGAAGAAATCGGGGCGTTTGCGCGCCGAGAGGTAAATCGCGGGATAGAGCACCACCGGGACCTCCGGTTCGCGCCGCTCCTGCACGTGGTCGAGGCGGAAACCGAGATTCACCCAGCCTAGCTTGAGCCTCCCGGCCAGCGGGGGCACCGTCCACTTATTCACCATCTCGCGGATCTCACCGGCAGTGCGCTCCGAATTGGCGAAGGTGGGGAAGAGCGCGCAGGAGAGGGCCACCGGGGCGATCTCCTCCGCGCTGTCCAGGGTGGAAACCGGCAGCCACACAAAATTCATGAGCCGCGGGGCGGGCCGGCCGGCCGCCACCCGGCCCGCGGCCCGTAGGCGCGCCCACAGGGCCGGGGTATCATGCACATCCATAGTGATGACCACCGTATCTGGGGCGAGCTCTTCGGCGGAAACCCCGCTGGGGTCAAGCACCACCGCATCCGGGAAAATGCGCAGGAGGCGGCGCAGCAGGGTAGCGCCGGCATCCTGGCCGGCTATTTTTCCTTCCGGGCTGATCTGAGCGCCGGACCAATGCACGGCGATATTCATGCCAGGACTCCCTTCTCGGGTTCGGATCCGGTGTCAAACCGGGAATGCGGTTCGAGCGCTGGTTCGGATACGGGCGAAGATTCAGGTGAAGATTCACGCGAAGATTCAGGTTCGGGTTCGTCCAGCAGCGGATCCTCGGTGGATGCCTGGATGCGCATGCTGTAGAACGAGCGGTAAATAAAGACGAGCGCGAGGGCCCCGAAGCACACCGCCAGGCCGGTGACCACCGCGGTGAGATTCTGGGCGTTGAGGCTCACGGCCAGCTCCACGGCGAGCAGGCCGAAGAGAGTCGTGAACTTAATAATAGGGTTGAGGGCCACCGAGGAGGTGTCCTTGAAAGGATCACCCACGGTATCGCCCACGATGGTGGCATCGTGGAGCGCGGTGCCCTTCGCGTGCAGATCCACCTCCACGATCTTCTTAGCGTTATCCCAGGCCCCACCCGCATTCGCCATGTAAATCGCCTGGTAGAGGCCGAAAATAGCGATGGAAATGAGGTAGCCGATAAAGAAGTACGGCTCGATAAACGCGAAGGAAAGAGTAGCGAAGAAGACCGCCAGGAAAATGGTGAGCATCCCCTGCTGGGCGTACTGGGTACAAATTTCGACGACGCGCCGCGAGTCATCGTGGGAAGCCCGCTCCGCATTTTTATCCAGATGGATGGACTCCTTGATGAACTCCACCGCCCGGTACGCCCCCGTGGTCACCGCCTGCATCGACGCCCCGGAGAACCAGAAGATCACCGCGCCCCCGCTGATAATCCCCAGCAGGAACGGGGCGTGCATGAGGGACAGCATCTCGATCCCGCTGGTCAGCCCACCGGTCAGCCCGATAATAATCGAGAAGATCATCGTGGTAGCACCCACCACCGCGGTGCCGATGAGCACCGGCTTGGCGGTGGCCTTGAAGGTATTGCCGGCGCCGTCGTTCTCCTCCAGCATGAGTTTGGCGCGATCCCATTGCGGGGCGAAACCAAAACTGGAGCGAATATCGGCGTCGATATTGGGGAGCGCCTCGATACGGGAAAGCTCGTAGACCGACTGGGCGTTATCGGTGACCGGGCCGTAGGAATCCACCGCGATGGTCACCGGCCCCATGCCCAGGAACCCGAAAGCCACCAGCCCGAAAGCGAAAACAGCCGGCGCCAGCATGAACTCACCGAGCGTGGCATCCGCGATCACGAAAGCCCCGGCCATGAGCCCCACGATGGTGATGCCCAGCCAGAAGGCGGAGAAATTCCCGGCCACCACACCGGACAGAATATTGAGGGAAGCCCCGCCCTGGCGTGAACTTTTCACCACTTCCCGCACGTGCCGCGAAGTGGTGGAGGTGAAGACCTTGACCAGCTCGGGGATAAGCGCCCCCGCCAAAGTCCCGCAGGTCACGATAGTGGCGAGCGCGAGCCACAGTGCGCCGTCGTTCCCACCCAAAACGAGCCAGGAGATCCCGTACACGCAAGCAATGCAGAAAATCGAGGTGAGCCACACGAGTGAACTCAGCGGTTTTTCGAAATTGAGGGTGGTGGCGCTCGCGTAGCGGGTGGCGGCCAGGCGCGCGTTGAGGCCGTAGGCCAGCGCCGAGGCGATAATCATGGCCACCCGCACCGTGAAGACCCACACCAGCAGGGTGGCTTGCAGCGCTGGGTCATGCACGGCCAGCACGATGAAGGTCACCAGCGCCACTCCGGTCACCCCGTAGGTTTCGAAGCCGTCCGCGGAGGGACCTACCGAATCCCCGGCATTATCGCCCACGCAATCGGCGATGACGCCCGGGTTACGCGGGTCGTCCTCATCAATTTTGAAGACGATCTTCATGAGGTCGGAGCCAATATCGGCAATCTTCGTGAAAATACCACCGGCGATGCGCAGCGCCGAAGCACCCAGAGATTCCCCGATCGCGAAGCCAATAAAGCAAGCCCCCGCCACATCCGCGGGCAGGAACAGCAAAATGACCAGCATCATGAGCAATTCCAGGGAAATGAGCACCATCCCGATGGACATCCCCGAACGCAGCGGCACCTGGTGCAGCGGGAGGGGCCGCCCGCGCAGCGAAGCGAAAGCCGTGCGCGCATTGGCCAGGGTATTCACCCGAATCCCGAACCACGCCACCGCGTACGAGCCACCCATACCCAGCAGCGAGAACGCCACCACAATCGCGAGCTTCCCCCAGGTGAAGCCCACCAGGAACTTGTAATAGACCACGATCACCGCGGTAATAAAAGCCCAGAGCACCAGCAGGAACCGCCCCTGTTTGACCAGGTAGGCTTTGCAGGTTTCGTAAATGAGGTCAGCAACCTCGGCCATGGCCCGATGCACCGGAAGCTTACGCAGATTCATATACGTGATGAGCCCGAAGCACAGCCCCAGCACGCAGACGCCCACCCCGATAAGGAGGAGCAACCGGCCGGATACCCCGCCCACCGCGCTCACGCCCGACAGATCAGGCAATACGATATTTGCTTCACCTCCGTGCACAGTTGCCGCACCGGCGGGCGCGCTCGCGGAGGCGGCGCACGAACCTAGGGCAACGGGAGCCAGCGCGAGCGCCCCGAGCAGGGCCAGCCGCCGGCGTGGACGCGAGGTGTTCTTGTGTGTGGATACAGAAAAACAACGTCCCATAATTACCTCGACATAAAATGATGAGGCTCCTTTGCCTCTCTTTTATCCTATGCCGGCCAGGCTGCTAGTTCTTGGGACCAGGTACGACGACGCCGCTCCTGCGCGGGCGCCACTGTGGCCGCGCAGGGGCGGGTGGGCCCGCCGCCTAGGCCCGAGGTCCCGCGGTGAGGGTTTTCGGGGCGGGTGCGCCGGCGCGGTGGCCGCAAAGTGCAAATCCTGGACCTCGAGGGGCGCAAAGTGTAAGTCAGGAACAGATAATCGGGGAAAACGGTGCGTGGATGTGCACTTTGATGGTGGGCCAAAAAGGGGACACAAAGGAAGGGGACAAAGCACCGCCCCCCGAACGGCGGACCGAAGTCCGAGGTTCGGGGAGCGGTGCGGATGGCCAGTTTCCAGCCCGGCGATGAACGCTAGCCGGCACATTCGGCCAGCTCAGCGGCCGGCGCATTCGGCCGGCTCAGCGCCCGGCGCCAAGTCCGGCGTCTAAGGCCAAGCTCAGCGCTTAGCAGCAGCCGGTGGAGACATTCTCCTCGTCGAAGGCTGCGCGCTGGCGCCAGAACTCGCGCTTGGCGAGCGGCGGATGATCGGGATGTTCACGGGCGTGCCGGGCTACGTATTTCTCGTAAGCCGATTCGCCGGTGAAATCCCGCCACAGGCCGCGAGCGTGCGCCGCGAAGGCGCGGAGCTGGGTCATGAACATTGGCCTGATCTCCTAGCTCTGAGCGGACCCGGAAGAATCCGAGTCGCTGGCAGAGCTCGCCTTGGCAGCTGGCGGCGTCGTCGTACCGGAACCGGAACCGTGCGCGCCCGCACCCTTACGGTGATCGAAACCGGGAATCAAAGCCGGGTCGCCCACGACGGCGTATTCCGCCACCACCTTCTTCTCCAACTTGGTCGGGAAGAGCTGGGTGGGCGCGTAGAAGTTGGACTCCTGGTAGGGATCCTCGGAGTTCACGTACTTCTTCGCGGCGATAACCCGGATGATCTTGATAATTGCGCACACCAGCACGAAGGCCACCGTGGCCAGGAAGATCACGGAGAGCCAGCCCTGGATGAAGGTGTTACGCACAATCGCGGACTGGATGCCGATGGCTTCGGTATCCCCGGCGGCCTGCGCCTTCGCCAACGCTGCCTTCGCGTTGGTGTTCTGGGTGAAGTACCCGATGGCGGCGTCGGAGGAGAAGATCTTCTGCCAGGACGCCGCGAAGGTGACTACAAGGTCGAAGGTCGCGGCGATGCCCGGGATCCAGGCCCACTTCGCCCAGCCCTTATTGACCACCACCACGGTGCACAAAATCAGGGCCAAAGCGGCGATGAGCTGGTTTGCTACACCGAAGAGCGGGTAGAGCGTTTGGATACCGCCGCGCGGGTCGGTCACGCCCATGAGCAGCAGCGAACCCCAGGCCGCCACCACCACGGCCGTGGTAATCCACGCGCCCACTCGCCAGGAGGGATCCTTGAACTTGGGCAGCACATTGCCCAGGGCGTCGCCCAGCTGGAAGCGGGCCACGCGGGTCACGGCGTCCACGGCGGAGAGAATGAACAGCGCCTCGAACATAATCGCGAAGTGGTACCAGAAGCCCATCATGGCCTGGCCGCCGCCTACCTGGTGCAGAATATGGGCGATGGCCACCGCGAGGGTGGGCGCACCACCGGTACGCGAGGTGACGGAGGTTTCCCCAACGTCCTCGGCGACCTTATCGAAGGCCTCCGCTCCCACGTAGGTCTTCTCATTGCCGTTCTCATCCCAGGATTCCCAGCGGGCTTCCACCGAATTGCCGTGGGTATCGGTGACCGCGAGGTTTTGCACCGCGGCCGCCGAAAGCTCGGAGCGGTTATCGGTCATCTGCACGATGGCCGTGCCCGCCAGCTTATCGGTGGTGTGCTCGGAGGTATTCATACCGAAGTAGATACCCATATTGAGGGAGGAGGCCGCGGCCAGCGCCATAATCGCCACGAAGGATTCCATGAGCATGCCGCCGTAGCCGATCATGCGGACCTGGGATTCCTTCTGGATCATCTTCGGGGAAGTACCCGAGGACACCGTTGCGTGCATCCCGGAAAGCGCCCCGCAGGCGATGGTAATAAAGAGGAAGGGGAAGAGTTCCCCGGCGAATACCGGGCCGTCCGTATTCGAAGCGAATTCGGTGACGGCCGGCATTTCCACCAGCGGGCGCACGATGAGAATGCCCAGCGCCAGCACCACGATGGTGCCGACCTTCATGAAGGTGGACAGGTAGTCACGCGGGGTGAGGAGCAGCCAGACCGGCAGCACGGCCGCGAAGAAACCGTACACAATCATGCACCACACGAGGGTGGTGGGGGACAGGTGCAGGAACGCCTGGCCGAAATCGGATTCCGCCACGTAGCGGCCCCCGATAATCGCACCGAGCAGCGCAATGAACCCAACAATGGACACCATCGTGATATTGCCGGGCTGCACGAAACGCAGCCACAGGCCCATGCACAGCGCGATGGGGATGGTCATACCAACGGCGAAAACGCCCCAGGGCGAATCGGCCAGCGCGTTCACGCAGATCATGGCGAGCACGGCCAGCACGATCATGAGCATGACGAGGATCATGACCGCGGCCACGGCCCCGCCGATCTTCCCGATTTCATCCACGGCCATCTGGCCGAGGCTGCGCCCGCCGCGGCGCATGGAGAAGAAGAGGACGAGCATGTCCTGGACGGCACCGGCCACGCACACCCCGAAGATAATCCACAGGGTGCCGGGCAGGTAGCCCATCTGGGCGGCCAGCACCGGGCCCACCAGCGGGCCGGCGCCGGCGATAGCGGCGAAGTGATGCCCGTAGAGCACCACGCGGTTTGTCGGGTCGAAATCGCGTCCGTTATTGATGCGTTCGGCCGGCGTCGCGTTGGAATCGTCGGGCTTCATAATGGTTTTTTGAATAAAGAGCGCGTAGAAGCGGTAGGCGATCATGTAGGTGCAGACCGACGTCACCACGAACCACGCGGTATTGACTTGTTCACCGCGATAGAAGGCGAGCATGTACCAGCCCGCAACGCCGAGGGCTGTTACGAGGACCCACACCGCGATGCGCGGCAGCGTCCACTTCGTATGCGGTTTTGTTCCGACCGGAACACCGTGGCGGTTCCGGATAATATATTTTTCCTCTTCTTCGCTATAGCTCGGAAGAGCAGTGTCAGCTGGTGCACTCATAGCTGAAACTCCATTTATATGGGCCGGCGCGGTCCGCGTGGACGGCAGCGCTGGCATCTTGTGCGGATCCTCGGTTGAGTACCCGGGTGGCGTACGCCACCACATCCGATAATAAACGCGTGCAACAGTAATGGGTTAACTTACGTTCGCGTTAGCGCGCTATTTGTGGGCTAGACCACTAAAATGGTGGCTTGCGGTGATGAAGCACGACGACGCCGCCAGCTGGCCGCGGGCTGGCTTGGGGTGGAAGTGGCGGTTTGGAGCCAGTTTCGCACTTATCGCAAGATGTAGGGGTGGCGGGTGGGTGGTGCCCCTATAGGTAGTGGTAAGCTCGCCCGGTGAGCGCGAAACGCGGTGCCGAAAAAATGTGTTGCACATCATAAATTCGGCGGGCGCGGGGCAAGAGTGGCGCGGCGTCGCCCTTTATGGGGTCGGGCACGGCGTGCGCGGCTCAAAAAACGCACCCGTGTGGCGCACGAAGCACACCGGTGTCATTCTGGCCGACTACTATATGTAGTGTTCGAATTTTACGGAGGCACAAGATGTTGATTGATACCTCAACGACCACGGGGGTAGTCGTCACCAAGCGTGACGGTCGGTCGGTTAGCTTTGACGCCGGTAAGATCTACCGCGCAATCGCGCTGGCAATGAACAGCCAGGGCATCGACGATTACGCATTCGTTGAGGAAGCCACCCGCACGGTAATCGATCATCTTGATGCTGCCAAGCTTGACGTTCCCACCATCCAAACGGAAGTGGAAAACGTGCTCATGGCATCCCGCTACCCGCAGGTGGCGCGCGCCTATATCGAGTACCGCCACGATCGCGATACGGCGCGCGAACAGGCCATGGATATTTCGCGCTCCCTGGATAAGCTCATGCAGCGCGATAAGACGGTGGTCAATGAGAACGCCAATAAGGACTCCACTGTTTTTAACACCCAGCGTGATCTAACCGCGGGTGCGGTGGCCAAGGCGTACGCCCTCAAGTACCTGCTGCCCCCGGCGGTGGCCAATGCGCATATTAAGGGCGATATCCACTTCCACGATCTGGATTACAACCCCTTCCAGCCCATGACCAATTGCTGCCTCATCGATATTGAAGGCATGCTGCGTGATGGCTTCCAGATTGGTAACGCCCGGGTGGAATCCCCGCGCTCCATTAACACCGCTACCGCGCAGATCGCTCAGATCATCGCGAATGTGGCCTCCAGCCAGTACGGTGGCTGCTCGGTGGATCGCTGCGATGAAGTGCTCGCCCCCTACGCGGAACTCAATTACGCCAAGCACCTCAAGGATGCGCAGCGTTGGGTTGCCGAAGATAAGCGCGATGAGTACTGCTGGGAAAAGACGAAGAAGGACATCTACGATGCCATGCAGTCCCTGGAGTACGAGATCAATACGCTCTACTCCTCGAACGGGCAGACTCCTTTCGTCACCCTCGGATTCGGCCTGGGCACCAACCGTTTCGAGCGGGAAATCCAGAAGGCCATCCTGACCATTCGCATTAAGGGCATCGGGGCCGATGGCCACACCGCGATCTTCCCGAAGCTCGTTTTCGGGCTGCGCCGCGGCGTTAACCTCAACCCTGAGGATCCTAATTACGACGTCAAGCAGCTGGCCCTGGAATGCTCCACGAAGCGCATGTACCCGGACGTCCTCTCCTATGATCGCCTCACCGAGCTGGAAGGTGATTACAAGGCTCCCATGGGTTGCCGTTCCTTCCTGCCCAAGTGGGTGGATCCGGAAACCGGTGAGGCCGTGAACGCCGGGCGTAATAACCTGGGCGTGGTCACCCTCAACGTGCCGCGTATCGCGCTGCAGGCGCGCGGGGATAAGCAGCGTTTCTGGAAGATCTTCGATGAGCGCATGCAGGTGGTCAAGGAAGCTCTGGTCTACCGGGCGCAGCGCTGTGAGGATGCCACTCCGGAGAACGCCCCCATCCTCTACCGCTACGGTGCCCTGGGTATCCGCGCGGAAGAGGGCGATGAGGACGTCACAAAGTTCTTCCACAACCAGCGGTCCACGCTTTCCATTGGCTACATTGGCCTGTACGAAGCGGCTACCGCGTTCTACGGCCCGAATTGGGAGCATAACGCGGAAGCGAAGGAATTCACCCTGGATATCGTGCGCCGCTTGAGTGCGTACGCTGACCAGTGGAAGAAGGAGTACCCCTACTGGTTCTCCGTGTACTCCACCCCGGCCGAATCCCTCACCAACCGTTTCTGCTCCATGGATCGCGAGCGTTTCGGTGCGGTTCCGGATATCACCGCGAAGGATTACTATACGAACTCCTTCCACTACGATGTGCGCAAGAAGATCACTCCCTTTGAGAAGATTGACTTCGAAGCGCCCTACGCGGAGTACACCAAGGGTGGTTTCATCCACTACTGCGAGTACCCCAAGCTGACCCACAACACCGCGGCTCTGGAAGCGGTCTGGGATTACGCTTACGATAAGGTGGCCTACCTGGGCACCAATACTCCTATTGATAAGTGCTACGAGTGCGGCTTCAACGGGGAATTCGATCCCACGGCGGAAGGTTTCAAGTGCCCGAATTGCGGCAATGATGATCCCGACCGTTGCGATGTTGTCAAGCGCACCTGCGGGTACCTCGGTAACCCGGTCAAGCGCCCCATGGTGCACGGCCGGCATGAGGAAATCATTTCCCGCGTCAAGCACATGGACGGTCCCTGCGCTTAAGCGCGGTGGGTGTTCGGTGCCGCGCGGCCTGAGCACCCTAGCGCCCAGCGCCCGGTGTGCCTAGCTTGTCGCGGGCACACTCTCGCAAGGCTCCCCGCACTCGGCGAATGTGCCGGGCGCGGGGAGTATTGTGACTCAGGGACCGTGAGAAGGTAAGGAAGAATGCGAGAATTGCGCCTGCTCTCCACACCTCCGGAAGCTCCGGGGGTGCACCAACCCAAGCGCCCCGGCGCCTGGGATGGGCGGCGCTTATCGCGCAGCTATGTTGCCGATTACAAGCCCTTCGTTATGGTGGACGGGGAAGGGGTGCGCTGCGCGATCTACGTATCCGGCTGCCCCTTCAAATGCCCGGGCTGCTATAACGTGGCGGCCCAGAGTTTCCGCTACGGCACCCCCTACACAGAGGAACTAGAAGAACGCATCCTCGAGGATTGCGCGAAAAGCTACGTGGCCGGGGTGTCTTTCGTGGGCGGCGAGCCCTTCCTCAATACCCCGGTGCTACTGCCCCTGGCCCGGCGTTTCCGGGAACGCTTCGGGAATAGTAAAACAATTTGGAGCTGGAGCGGCTACACCTTCGAGCAGCTCCTGGAAGAAACCGAAGATAAACGCGAACTTCTTTCCCACGTGGACGTGCTGGTGGACGGGCCTTTTATCCAATCCCAGTTCATTCGTGACCTCACGTTCCGCGGCTCGAAGAACCAGCGCATTATCGACGTGCCCGAAACATTTGCCGCCATGGAAGCCGGGTGCGAAGCCCCGGTGCGGCTCTGGAAAAATGGAGATTACGACTAACGTGACCAGCACTCACCCTGCCGCTCAGGAACCCGCGGCCCAGCCGCCGGCAACGATGCCGCGCCGCAGCCGCGTTCTTATCGGAACACTTCTTGCCATTATGACCACGGGGGCGCTCACCGCCTTCTCTATTTTTGTGCGCCCGCTTGCCGCGAGCCGCGGATGGGCAGCGCCGGATATTATGCTGGCCTTCGGGCTCGCCTCCCTGGTAGTGCCCTTTATTATGATTGCCTCCGGCACGCTCTTGCGGCGCGGTTACGCGGCCCAGATGATGGCGGTGGGCGGTATCTGCTTCGGGCTGGGGCATATCCTGGCCGGCCTAGCCCCCACCCTCGCGCTGTTCGTGCTTAGCTACGGGTTGGTCACCGGCGGCGGTCAGGGTCTCTTCTACTCGGCTGCGCTCACCAATACCATGCGTTTCTTCCCGGACCGGCGCGGTATGGTAGCTGGTCTTATCACCGCAGGGATGGGAATTGGCCCCATGATCATCGCTCCGGCCGGCCAGCATCTCATTGCTGGCTACGGCGTGCATAGCTCCCTGGTGATTCTCGGCATTGCTTTCACAGTGATTAACGCCGCCGCGGTCATCTTCCTGGTGCGTCCCTTCCGCGAAGAATACGGGGCCTACCTACCCCGCCCGGCGGGCACGGCCGCAGCCGCCGGACCGCGCGCGAGCCTGAGCCCGCTCCAGATGCTCGCCACCCCCACTTTCTGGCTCATCCTCGCTATTTTCGTCACGGCTGCTTTCGGTGGCATCATGGTCAATGCCAATATGGCCCCGCTCGCCACGAGTATTGGGTTCGACGCCGCAGCCGCGGCTCTCACCGTCTCGCTTTTCGCGGTCGCGAACGCGGCCGGGCGGCTGGCCTGGGGCTGGCTTTCCGACCGTATCGGCATCCCGCTGTGCCTGGTGGCGGTGCTCGGCTGCGCGGCAGGCGGGCTCGCGCTTCTCGCGCTATCCGAGCGCGGGGCAACGGTACTCTTCCTCAGCGGTGCCATCCTGGTAGCCCTGGCCTTCGGGGGCACCATGAGTCTTTTCGCGCCGCTGACCATGCACAGCTTCGGGCCGCGTCACAATGGAACCAACTACGGCCTCATGTTCCTCGGTTTCTCGCTGGCCGCCGTCGTCGCCCCGCGTTGGGCCGCTGCAAGTGCCGGCGCGCACGGAGGATCCTTCACCCCGGCGCTGTGGGGTGCTTGCGTACTGGCAGCGATCGGTCTTTTCTTGGCCGGACTTTTCCGCTGGTGGAAAGCGCGCTCACCACAGCGCTGAGCTTTCCCGTAAAGTGAAAGAAACAAGGAGGTAGCTATGGCTCAGCTCTCTGCCCGGCGTATCGGGCATCTTCATTTCACCGCCGTTAATGATCGCGGCGCCAGCGTGGAAATCGGGAAAGGTCCCGAACAATTCACTCCCGGGGAACTCATGCAGCTGGCGGTGGCCGGTTGCCAGGCCCTCAGCGCGGATTCCCGTTTCGAGCAGCTCCTCGGGGAGGACTATAGCGCCACCTTTACGGTGAGCGCGGATGCGGATCGGGAAAATAACCGCTACACCGCTTTCCACACCGCGATGGAGGTGGAATTCGCCGATATGCCTGAAGAACAGCGCGGTGCCTTGCTTCAGCGCGTGGACCGAGCCATCGCGCGGGCCTGCACGGTGGGCCGCACCCTCGACCATCCCGCCCCGCATGACCTGGAGATCCGCAGCGCCGCGGATAACTAAGCCCCTAACGGCGCAATCAGGATGCCGCCGGGCACCGTGAGAACGTTGCCCGGCCCGTGAGAAAGCCGGAAGGCATCATGAGAACGCCACCGGGCTCCACCAAGAAAGGACACGAATATGAGTACCGCTAGCCTGAGCGCCGCCGGAGTGAGTATCTGGCTGGACGATCTATCCCGGGAGCGTATCGCTTCCGGGAACCTCGCTTCCCTTATCGAGACGCATACTGTGCGCGGCGTGACCACGAATCCCACGATTTTCGCCGCGGCCCTGCGCAATGGAGAAAGCTACACTGAGCAGGTGGCCGCCACTGCCGCGGCCGGCAAGGACGGCGACGAAGCGATCTTCGACATCATCATTAAGGACGTCCAGGACGCCTGCGATATTTTCCGCCCCATTTTTGAAGAATCCGGCGGGGAAGACGGCCGCGTTTCCATCGAGGTCTCCCCGGAACTCGCGCATGATACCTCGGCAACCGTGGCCCAGGCCCGCCAGCTGTGGGACCGGGTGGACCGCCCGAATGCCATGATCAAAATCCCGGCCACCAAGGAAGGGCTGCCGGCTATTACCGAAGTGATCGGGCACGGAATCTCCGTGAACGTCACCCTGATTTTCTCCCTGGCTCGCTACGGCGAAGTGGTGGATGCCTACCTGGCCGGCCTGGAAAAGGCTCAGCGTTCCGGGCATGCGCTCAGCGATATCCACTCGGTGGCCTCGCTTTTCGTTTCCCGCGTGGATACCGAAGTTGATGCCCGCCTGGAGAAGATCGGCACCGAGGAAGCCCTGGCGCTGCGCGGCAAGGCCGGGGTGGCCAACGCCCGCCTCGTTTACGAAATCTTCGAGAAGAAATTTGCCTCCGAGCGTTTCGCTACCCTCGCGGCGGATCACGCGCATGCCCAGCGCCCGCTATGGGCTTCCACCGGGGTGAAGAACCCGAATTATCCGGATACTCTGTACGTCACCGAACTGGTGGCGCCGGCAACCGTCAATACCATGCCGGAGAAAACCCTGGAGGCCACCGCGGACCACGCGGAGATCACCGGGGATACCGTGCGGGATAACTACGGCCAGGCCCACCGAGTCTTCGAAGAGCTGGCCGCGGTGGGCGTGGATATGGGCGATGTGGCCGCCCAGCTCGAGAGTGAAGGCGTGGAGAAGTTCATCGTCTCCTGGAAGGAACTGAGCGAAACCGTTAGCGCCGCGCTCGCGGCTGCTCGCGCTTAGCTTCCCGCTTCGGCGTCAATTTCTAGCACTGGCTCCGCCTGGGGGAAGGCGTCCGTCATCTCCCATACCGAGGCCGCGACCGTGATATCACCCTCCTCAGCCAGGAGGGTGATATCACGTTTGCCCTCCACAAAGGCCAGCGAGGAGAGCACCCGCTCGCCGTTCCCGGCTATCACTTCCACCGAGCCGGCATCCACAAGCACCCGGAAACTTAGCTCAGCAAGCGGAGCTGAGTCCGCAATCTCGGCGGCGCGCTCGCCCCAAAGCCGGTAGGCCGGAGCCCAGGGCGCAGCCCGGTAGCCCAGATTGCCCACCGCGCCGCCGCGATCCACCCCGATGGTGCCGCTATTACGATCCACGATAATGCTCACCGAACTGGTATCCGAACCAATGCGCAGGCGCAGCCGTTCACATGCACCCGCAAGCAGAGTCACGGAAATATCCGCCGCGGTCACATCGCGGGCGAGGATGGTAGGCGCGCTGGCCGAAAGGGCGGCGTCGTCGTTCCATAAACAGCGGCCGTGCAGGCGCGTGAGGGTAGGGGCGGGCCGTAAGCACAGTTCACCGGACTCGAGGTGGACGCTCATCGGTACCGTGAGCTGGCCGGACCAGCCGTCGGCCGCGGAGGCCGGGGCGCGCCCGAAGCTGCCCATCCAGCCGAAAAGGGTGCGCTGGCCATTGATGAGGCAGGTCTGTGGCGCGTAAAAACTGTGCCCCCAATTGAGGGTGCGGTACGGCGCGCGGGGTTCAAAACTACCTCCGGGCCGCCAGCTGCCCAGCAGGTAGCCCGCGCTATTGACGTTGCAATGCGCGAAACCTTCCGGGCGGATGCCCATGGGCGAAAAAATCAGCACCCAGGTATCGCCGAGCGGGAAGAAATCGGGGCATTCGAGCATGAAAACCCGCGGGTCCGGGTGGCGGTAGAGGACGCGGTCGAAAGTCCAACGGGCCAGGTCGGGGGAGCTGTACATCCACACTTCGCCGCGGCGGTCGCGGCTTTGCACGCCCACGACCATGCGGTAGGTATCGCCGTGGCGCCAGACCTTCGGGTCGCGGAAATCGCGCACGCCTTCCGGGGTAGGTACGACGACGCCCTTCTTCTCAAAAGTCACTCCGTCGCGTGAGATCGCCCGGCACTGCGACTGCCCGCAGCTGGCTGGAGCCGGCTCCGCCACATTGCGGTTCCCGGTGTAGAACACTTCGAGGTGCCCGCAGGTGGCCTGGAGGGCTGATCCGGAGAAGACGCCGTCGCGGTCGGCTTCCAGGGAAGGAGCCAGGGCGAGGGGGCGGCGCTCCCAGGTGGCGCCGTCGCGCGAAACCACGTGCCCCCAGTGCATGGGCCCCCACTCGGTGGAATAGGGGTGGTGCTGGAAGAAAACGTGGAGTTCCTCGCCGGTGTGGACCAGGCCGTTCGGGTCGTTGATCCAACCGGCGGGTGCCGCGATATGGAAACGCGGGTACCAGCGCGGGTTCACGGCGGCGGCGAGCTGGGCATTCGCGGCGCGAGCCCGGGCCAGCGCCGCATCGTGGTCGGCGGTGAACTCAAAGGAAAGCGACATGGTTATCCCTTAATACCGGAAGCGGCAATAGAATTGACGAATTGTTTCTGGAAAGCCAGGAACAGCATGATGACAGGAACGGTGATCAGCGTGGAGAACGCCATGATCTGGCCCCAGGATACGTTGAGCTGCTGGAAATAGTCGATCCCGATCATCGCCGGGCGCAACTCTTCCGAGCGCACCGTCATGAGTGGCCACAGGTAGGAATTCCACGCCGGTAGGAAAGTCAGAATCGCGACCGTTGCGGTAGCCGGGCCGGAGAGCGGCATGACGATAGAACGGTAGATCTTGAACCAGCTTGCCCCGTCCACGCGTGCCGCTTCATCCAGCTCGCGCGGAATGGAATCGAAGTACTGGTAGAAGAGGTAAATCGAGAGTGCATTGGCAATAAAGGGCACAATCTGGACCTGGTAGGTATCCAGCCAGCTCTGCGAGAAGCCGTTCGCATCCAACCACGGGAGCTTATTGACCCACCACAGCAGGGGCAGTGCCAGAGTTTCAAAGGGAACAATGAGGGTGGCGATCACCAGCGTCAGCGAAATCTTGCGGCCCCGGAATTGCAGGCGGGAGAGCGCGAAGGCCGCCATGGAATTGACGATGAGCCCGAAAACCACGATGCACACCGAGATGATGACGGAGTTGAGGAGGAAACGCCAGAAAGGTACCCGGTTGAATACTCCGGAGTAATTATCGAAGCTGAGGTCGCCCACCGGGAGGAAAGCCTCCAGGCCGCCCATATCCCCGAAAATCTGGGTATCCGGTTTGAAACTGGAGACCACCATGAAAAGGAGCGGCAGGCCGAAAATGGCGGCCAGCCCAATACGCAGCGCCCAGATTCCAATAGCGCGGGGGATGCTGCGAGATGACGTCGCGGTGCTCATGCGCGGGCCTCCTTATCGCGAGTGAGATAGCGTTGCACCAGATTGACGGCGAGAACCAGGACGAAGAAGACCAGGGAAATCGCCGCGGCGTAGCCGGTTTGCTGCTGGTCGTATCCGGTGCGCACCGCCTGGTAGACCACCGTTGAGGTGGAATCGAGGGGCCCACCCTTCGTCATAATATTGATCTGGGTGAACAGCGAGAACGCTGCGATGGTGATCGTAATGAGAATAAAGGTGCGGGTTTGGCGCAGACCCGGCCAGGTCACGTGTTTGAATTGCTGCCAGCTCGACGCCCCGTCCAGAGCCGCCGCTTCATAAAGTTCACCCGGGATCGTTTGCAGGCCGGAAAGCCAAATAATCATATGCATCCCGGCGGCCTGCCAGGCGGACATCACGATAATGGCGAAGAGCGCCCAACTGGGATCACCCAACCAATCCGGGCCGGAAATACCGATTTTGGCCAACAGCGCGTTGAGCAGGCCATCGGGTTGGTACATGAAGAGCCACAGCATGGATACCACCACCATGGAGGTGACCATGGGCAGGAAGAAAACGGTGCGGAAGAAATTCAAGCCCGGGAACTTCTTATTTACGAGCAGCGCCATAATAAGCGCCAGGCCCGACTGCCCGGGCACAATAACGAGGGCGAAAATGAGGGTATTGCGCAGGGACGCCCAAAAGACCTCGGTTCCAAACAACCGCTCAAAATTCTCCAGGCCGATGAATTGCATCGGGCGCGGGGAGATGAGGCGCGCGTCGGTAAACGCAAGGATAAAAGTCAGGACGATGGGAACCACAAGGAAAAGCAGCATGAGGATTCCCGCGGGGGCCAGCATTCCCCACCCGGCCCGTGCTTGCGCGGAAGTTTCGCGTCGGTATTTTCGCGACGACGCAGCAGCTGGCTGAGCACGCTGAGAAGATGCTGGCGCCGGCCGGAGCGCGTGCTTACTCTCCGCGGTGGCCTGGGGTGCAGAAGTCATATCACTGGCCTTTCGGCAGGGCGCGTGAGCTGCCGGTGGTAGCTCACGCGCCTCGCGCATCAGGTGTTACTTGAAGAAGCCGTTGGCTTTTTGGTTGGCGTCAATATTCGCCACGGTTTGGTCGAGGATCTTCTTGGGATCCCCGCCGTTGAGAATGTCCTGGGTTGCCTTGGTGAATTCGGTAGCGATGAAGGGATAGCCGGCAGTTTCGGGGCGCAGCACCGCGTACTTCTTGGAGAATTCCCGGAAGATGGAGTACTTCCCGCCCTCGGCAAAGGCCGGAACTTCCGCGGTGGCAGCATCGGTTGCTGGGATATTACGGGTAGCCACCGAAACCGAAGCCACGTACTTATCCTGAGCGGCGAACTTCATGTAATCCAGCGCTCCCTCGGGGGCTGGGCACGACGGCGACATGCCCCACTGCCAGGAGCCGCCGCCAATCTTCGGGCCCTTGCCAAAATCGGGCGGCGGGAGGAAGACGACGTCGTCGCCAAAAGCCTCTTCGGTGGGCTGCGCTGCCCACGAACCCATCCACAAGAAAGCCGATTTTCCGTTAATGAAGTCCTGGGTGGGATCCGAACCCGCATTGGCCGGCGTGTATCCCTCAGTGACCAGAGAACGCATCCACTTCGCCCATTCCAAGGCTTCCGGGCCGTTGAGGGCGCCTTCCGCGCTTTCAAACTTCGAGCGGTCAATAAGATCCCCGCCGAAGCTTTGCAGGTAGGGGGAGTAAGCGTAGGGATACCATTCGCCCTGGTCAGCGGTGTTGATATCGAAAGGCACCGCGTACTTCCCGGAAGCCTTCACCTTGGCGAGCGCGTCGGTGAACTCCTCACGCGTCCAGGGCTGATCCACGGTGGGGGTGCGGATACCGAATTCGTCGAGGATGGACTTGCGGGTAATGATAGAGAGGGCCACATCGTAGTAACCGTAGGAGTAGATCTTGTCCTCGTAGCGCCCCACCGTGGTCGGGAGGAATTTATTGAGGGTGTCATCCATGCCTTCGAGCGGGGCAAGGTAGCCGGCCCACGCCCAGTTAGGAACATTGGGGCCGTCAATATCCATAATGCACGGCAGGCTATTGGAAGAAGCGGCCGCCACCACGGATTGGTTGTAGGAAGCCTGCGGGAACGCTTGCATGGTGACCTGGTACTTATCGGATTGTGCGTTGTAATCAGCAACGATCTGCTCGATGGCGGCGAGCTCTTCTTCGTTGCCGGCGTTATGAGTCCACATGGTGACTTCTTGTTTCCCGTCCGCAACATTGCCTTGGGACGTGGTTCCGCCCTTGCTGCAGGCGCTCAGCGTGAAAGCAAGTGCAGCGGCGGATGTTAGTGCGGTGAGTTTCCGGAATCTTTTACTCATCACCCCTCCTTGGGTTTGGTTGGCGCCCCGCCCGGGAAGCGGGAACGTGCTAAGAACCATCACGCGGCACCTTTGCACCGTGATAAATGCATTTAGCACTTGCCAGAAACTATAGGACCGCCGGTGAGTATGCGCAATGTGGGGACGTAGGTGAGCTTGGTCACCTTGGTGATCGGATACCCTTAGCTCAGGCTGTGGCCCAAGGGTGGGAAGAACGGCGCGAGGAGGTTGAATGAAGCGAGCGACGATCGCTCAGGTGGCACAACGAGCGGGTGTTTCACCCACCGCGGTGAGCTTGGTACTCAATGATCGCCCCGCGCGTCTCTCCCAAGAAGTACGGGATCGGGTGATTGAGGCAGCGGCTGCCCTCAATTACCGCCCCAACCCGGCCGCGCGTTCTTTGCGGACCAATACCACCGGGATTTACGGGGTGATCAGCCGGGATGTTACGGTCACGCGCTACGCCTCGGCCATGCTGCGCGGTATCCTCGATGCCGCAGACCAGGCGGAAAAAATCGTGTTCCTCGCGGAAGTGGGGGATAGCGCGAGCCGTGCGGAGAACTCGGTACGCGAGATGCTCAATCGCAACGTCGATGGCCTTATTTTCGCGGAAATGGGCGCAAAAATGATCACCGTTCCGGAGATTGTGCGTGGCCTGCCGGTGGTGGTGTGCAATGCGGTGCCGGATCGGGAGGGAAGTTTCCCGGCGGTGCTTCCGGCCGAATACGAGGCGGGGCGGCGCGTGGCTAATGTGCTTATTGAGGCGGGGCATCGCAACATCGCGATTATCGGCATGGATGACGAATTGCGCGAGCCACGCATCTCCGCCACCATCTGCCATCGTTTTGACGGAATACTGGATGCTTTTGAAGAAGCGGGCCTCAGACCGGTGAAGATTTTCCCGGGTACGCTGTGGGATCCGGATCTCGGATACGAGGCGATGGGCGAGCTGCTGGATAACGGCCCGGAGTGCACCGCGATTCTCGCTCTCAACGACCGTATTTCTTTGGGTGCGATTCAGCAGTGTTTGGGGCGCGGCATGCACCTGCCCGATGATCTCTCGATTGCTTCGTTCGACGACGATGAAATCGCGCTCTACGTTCACCCGGCCCTCACCACCATCGCAATTCCCTACTGGGAGATCGGGCAAACTGCCACCCGGCTCCTGGGCGAGGAAGGTGCGGGGGACCGCGATATTCACCTGGTGGATATGCCGCTACGTATGCGCGAATCAGTGCGCCGAATCTAGGTGCGGGGCTCGGGCTTATTCTGCCCGCAGCACCTGCGCCACCCGCCGAGCGAGCTCGGGCATCTGGCCGGGGCAGTAGCGCTGGTCGATGGGCAGGGCGAGGATATGCGGCCAGTCCACGCTGTGGCTGAGCCGCGGCCAAAAAGCAGGGGTGTAAACCCCGCGGGCGGCGAGGCGCTCGGCAATGTTATGTGGGTTATGCGCGGCGGACCGGCTTGGCGGTAGTGCGCCTAGACGCAGGGCGAGGGCGTAGGGCGCACCGTTTTCTTCCCCATCGCCGAAGAGCGCAGCCTCTGGCACGCCCTCGCTGACCAAGGCCGCCCGCAAAGCCCGGGCATTGGCCCGCCGCCGTTCCAGCGCCGCTCCGACATCCAGGTGGTCAAGAATATCCCGGGCCGGCCCGCTCATCGGGCTCGGGCTGAGAGCGGCATCAATGGCGGCCTCAGCTGCTCCGTCGTGCTCCTCCCCGCGCAATTGCAGCAACCCGCAGCGCGTCGCCTCGCGCGCCAACGCATTTTCCGCAGCCGCGGCGGGAAGCGCGGCGCCGAGCGCCCAGGCGCCGTCGGGAATCGGAAACCATTTCCGCAAAGATGCCACGGCATAACGCGTCGGAACCTTGTGTATGGTTGCGGCACTAAAAGGCGCGTGCGTGAGATCGGCGACGACGACGCCACCGCGGCGCTCCCACCCCTCGAGCACGGTGCGCAACTCTGGCGTGGGCCGGGCGCCGAAGGTGGTGGAGACGAGCACCGCGCAGCGCCGCGGCTCGGTGAGGAGTTCGGCGAGGAGGGCCGGGGCGGGCAGGAGATCCGGGCCGACCTGCACCCAGTGGACCCGGATGCCTTCGAGCTGGAAAGGCTCAAGCGCGGTGGCGCACAGGAATCCGGGCGCGATTAAGCGGCGGATGCCGCGGGCGGCGAGGGCCTGGGCGATGAGGCCGAGAGCCTGGCGCCCCGATTGCACCAGCACCGCGCCGGGCGGAACCGGGAGTGCGCGCGAAGCGGAGCGGGGCGGAAGGGATATGAATTCGCCGCCGAAGGTGAGTGCGGGCACCATTTCTAGATAGCGCAGCTACGCAGAAGAGTTGATATCCGGTGCATGAATTCCTTTAAGAAGAGCTCGGCATTGACCTCGAGTGCCACCTTGACGGTCTTATTCGGATCGTTAAGGCGGTGCTCATCTCCGATTGTCCTACCTCGGAAAGGTTCTTCCACATCGACTTTCAGGTTGGTTTCGAAGAAAGAAGCGAGTGACGGATCTATTGCGATAGCTACCGCGAGTGGATCGTGAAGTCCGCAGCCACCTAAATAAGGAGCGATTGTGCCGTATGCCCGAATGTATGAGTCGGTTATGTCTGCTACGTAGTTTCCTGCCGGTGTTCCAATTCGGCGCCAGGCTGCGGTTTCTTCGTACGTGAGGAGCGTTTGTAGTGTGACGTCCAAACCGATCATGGTGACCTTCGCTCCGGAACGGAACAGGGCATCAGCGGCTTCGGGATCCTGGGAGATATTTGCCTCTTGTACGGGATTGCAATTGCCCGGAACCGTCAGGGCCCCACCCATGATGACAATCTGGCACCGATTGTGGAAACCTGGGTCTTTTTCCAAAGCTTGAGCGAGGTTAGTCATTGGTCCGGTCGCCACGATTACCAAGTTCTCGCCGTATTCCTTCGCCGATTCGATCAGGAAGTCGCAGGCGGATTCTGGCTCAGGCTGCCGGTTGGATTGTGGGATTTGTACGTCACCAAGGCCGTTTCGTCCATGAATCAGCGCTGATGCTTCTTGGACAGTGAAAGTAGAACGCTGGAGGGCGTGGGAAGCTCCGGCAAAGACGGGAATGTTGTGATGGCCGAATAGATCAAGAAGGCTAAGGCTGTTCTGGATGCCCGTATCCCGCTGGACATTCCCGAACGTGCCGGTTACTCCAATGACTTCTACCTCCGGGGAACCCAAAGCATAGGCAAGTGCCAGGCAATCATCGATGCCGGTATCAAGATCTAGGATCAGCTTCTTCATGGAAAACTCCTGTGAATGTTGATATCTCTTTGTAGGTTCTTACGTATTGGAAGCGGGCGTTGGCGCTTGGGACTGCGCATTGGAATCCGCATCTTTTCGGTGATCGCGGTCCTTCCGTATGAGGCGCTGAAGCCAGTAAAGATCAATAATCACGATTGCCGTATTCATGATAACCATAGGCCAAATGCCCAAGATGAGGTTGTAAATAGCGGCGATACCGCTGCCGACGAAGTTCCAAAAACGGAACTTTCTTTGGTTAGGCAGGATCAGGGAAAGAACGACAAGGAGCGACCCTAACCACCCAAAAGCCTCAAGTAACGTTTTCTGATCCATATGTACTTACCTCCTTGTGAGTACATGTCCAACAATAGACTTAGATGTAGAATAACTTATTGACAAGATGGCACAGCTGTGACAGGCTTGTAGAACAACTTACAAGATGAAGGAGGTAGTCAATGAGGACTATTGATTGGATCGATGGGCATATTGAACTCATTGACCAGACGAAACTGCCGGGCGAACTGGTAGTGCGAAAAGTGTCAGATCTTGACGAACTTATCGATGACATCAAGCGACTGGCAGTACGCGGCGCACCCGCTCTGGGAGTTTCGGGGGGCCTGGGCGTTGCACTGGTTGCCCAGCAGGGACTGACCGGAAGTGAACTAGAAGAGGCTGCTCATCGTCTCGCGAATGCTCGTCCGACTGCTGTCAATCTTTCCTGGGGCGTTAAACGCGTTATGCAATACGCGAGTGAAGGCAAGGAGCGGATTCTTGAAGAGGCGCTAAAGATTCGCGACGAGGATATTGCTTCGTGCTATTCCATGGGGCAGTACGGTGCGGATCTTATGGAAGAACTGCTTGGTGAAGGGCAGCATTCGGTTATGACTGTCTGCAACACCGGTGGTTTGGCTTGCGTGGAGCGGGGAACCGCACTCGGTGTTATCCAGACCATGTTCGAGCGGGGAACTCTTAAGGAAGCACTTCCGGTTGAAACGCGTCCCCTACTGCAGGGATCGCGACTTACCGCTTGGGAACTCCAGCAAATGGGTGCACCCTACCGGCTCATTGTTGATTCCGCCGGGCCTTTCCTGCTTCGTCGCGGTTTTGCTCAGGCCTTCTTTGCCGGAGCTGATCGCATCGCGGCTAACGGTGATACCGCTAATAAAATCGGTACCTACTCCCTGTCGCTTGGTGCTAAGGCAATGAATCTTCCAGTCATTATTGTGGCTCCGGAATCGACCATCGATATGGCGACGAAGACGGGTGAAGATATCAAGATCGAGGACCGTGGTAGCGAGGAAGTTGCGAACTTCCACGGAGTTCGGACGGCTCCTGAAGGAACCGAGGCTATCAACCCTGCATTTGACGTGACACCGCACGAGAATATCACCGCTATTGTCACGGATCGGCGAGTCATTCGTATTGCTCGTGGTGAAACACTTGCAACGGTACCTCTCGGACCTATTCGCACAAAATAGAGAAATAATCTAAGGAGAACAGCGTGGCTACTTCAAAGGCGAAGTCAAAGCTTGCGGCTATCTTAGGTGTCGCGGCTCTGTCCCTTTCCCTCACTGCATGCGGTGGAAGTGACAACGCGGACAATGGGACGGCCAAGGGCGGTTCCGATGGCCCTACTTATATCTACCTGACCAATGACCCCATCGGCGTTAACAAGTTCCTGGAATCGGGAAAGATTGGCGTTGAGAAAGCCGCTGAAAAGCACGGAGGAACCGCCAAGGTTTATGAGGGGAATAGCGATCAAACCTCGATTCGCCAAAATATGGATCAGGCAATTGCCGAAAACCCTGACTACATCGTAACTATCACGTATTCCTATACGGACGTAGCGTTCGAATATGCAGAACGCTATCCGGACCAGAAGTTCATTCACATTGATGACTGCCCGGCGGGCCCCTACCCGTCCAATATGTACTGCGCAGTCTTCCGCGAACACGAAGCTGCCTATCTACTCGGATATGAAGCTGGATTACTCACAAAGAGCAATCGTGTTGGCTCGGTCGGAGCGGTAGATATTCCATTCATTCACCGGTACACCGACGCGTACGCTGCGGGAGCTAAGGCTGCCAATCCGGCGGTATCGGACCAGCAGCTGTTCATTGGTGGTGATAGTCCCTTCTCCGATCCTGCACGAGCCAAAGAGCAGGCATCTGCCTTAGTTGCTCAGGGAGTGGATCATATCTTCGCTGTAGCTTCCGGATCGAACGGCGGCATTTTTGAGGCGACTGGAAGTGGCGGTGTAACCGGGTACGGCGTTGATGTGAACCAGTGCCCGCTGACTCCTGGCGGGGTTGGTGACGGCACTTTGAAACTCATGGATTCGCTAATTCCGCAACTCATCGACAAGATTGATGCTGGACAAGCTGAATCGTTCTCATCCTTCGGTTTGGCAGAAGGCGGCATGGATCTTGTTTCGCTCGCTCCGGGTGCGGCGGAATCGCAATGCACGGTCATGGATCATCCGGATGTGGTTGCGAAGCTTGCGGAAATCAAGCAAAAAATTATCGACGGCGAAATTACGCCACCTGACGCAACCGGCAAGTTTAACTAATCCCAACGGAGTGGGGCTGGAAACCTACACGGCCCCACTCCACTTTTGTAAGAAGGGAGGATGCCAATGCTTGATATCGAAATGAGAGGCATCACAAAATCCTTCCCCGGTGTCCAGGCAAATAAGAACGTCACTTTTTCGGTGAAAAAGGGTGAGATTCATGCGCTCATGGGCGAGAACGGCGCAGGGAAATCAGTCCTCATGTCCATTCTGTCTGGACTCTATACCCCGGATGAAGGTTCGATCTTCCTTGATGGGACGGAAGTTCACTTCTCAAGCCCGCTGGACGCTATCAGAGCCGGAATTGGAATGGTATTCCAAGAGTTCCAGATGTTCCCGTCCATGACGGTTGCTGAGAATGTCGTATTCCGCAAGGAACCGACAACCGGAGGTTTGATTAACCGGGCTGAGGCTGTCGAAATTGTCGAAAGCTACGCGCAACGCTTTGGTCTGGATGTAGATCCTCGCATGCGCGTGGCAGATGCACCCGTAGGTCTCCTGCAACGCGCGGAGATCATCAAGGTTCTCTATCGTGGCGCGAAGGTGTTGATTCTCGATGAACCAACGGCCGTCTTGACTCCGCAAGAAACAGACCAGTTATTTGATGTTTTGCGGCAGCTCAAGGAGCAGGGTCAGACCATCATTCTTATTACCCACAAGCTCCGGGAGGTTATGGAGATCTCTGACCGGGTTACTGTTTTGCGCGACGGGCAAGTGGTAGCACGAATGAATACGGCCGAAGCTACTCCGGAATCGGTGACGCACGCGATGACGGGTCGCGATGTGGATCTCACGCAGGCGCCCTCCCAACTTGCTCCGGGACGTACGGTGCTTGAGGTAAAGAACCTGTGTGTTCAAGACTCCCAAAAGCAAACGAAAGTTCGTAATCTTTCGCTCGAAGTCCGCGAGGGAGAAATTCTCGGGATAGCTGGAGTAGCCGGAAATGGACAAACCGAATTAGCGAGCGCCATCGCCGGGCTGATTCCGATCACGAGCGGTTCGGTATCTATATCGGGATCCGATGTCACCAGCGCAACCGTACGAAAACGGCGCGAAAAGGGACTCTCGTATATCCCGGAAGATAGGCAAGGTGTGGGTGCGGCGCCGGAGGCATCCGCGGAAGAGAATCTGGCAATGGGGCACCATCGCAGCAAGGAACTGACTAAACGGAAAGGAATCATTGATCGCCCCGCCCGCGCTTCCTTCGCGCGGCGACTCATCGAAAAGTTCTCTGTCAAGATCGCGAATGAGAATATTGCGGTTGGCACCCTCTCTGGTGGGAATCTGCAAAAGATACTCATTGCGCGCGAATTGGAATACAACTCGCCACTGTTAGTTGCGGAGCAGCCAACCCGCGGAGTTGATATCGGAGCTATTGAGTTCATTCACTCAACGCTGACCCACTATCGTGATGCCGGTGGCGGAATCCTCCTGATTAGCGCGGAACTGAGCGAGATTCTCTCGCTATCCACCCGCGTTGCCGTCATGTATGAAGGCGAGATAGTAGCCGAGATGCCGGTTAGTGAAGCTACTGAAAGCAAGCTGGGCCTACTCATGGCAGGAGGTGCACTAGGCCATGAAGACTAAAATGAACGCTGTTTTGCGCTGGTTGGCGGGGCCGATTCCCCTGTCAATCCTTGCCGCGTTTATCATTGGCGCGATATTTATCGCTGCTGCGGGATATTCCCCCACCGATGCCTACACAACAATGGCAGAAGGCTCAATCCTTACCTCTGCCGGCGTCACCAATGCGATACAGCGAGCGATTCCTCTGATCGGAATGGCAATGGCTACGGCGGTTGCTTTCCGGTCTGGAATTCTCAATATCGGTACTGAAGGCCAAATGATCATGGGCGGGCTAGTGGGTGGCATCGTGGCACTGTACATGCCAGGTCCTGGCCTACTCGTGATGGTATGTGCGATTGTCGGTGGAATTATTGGCGGAATGCTCTGGGCGTTGCTCTCTGGTATTCTCCAGTTCTGGCCCGGAGTGCCGATTCTCATCACATCGCTTCTACTTTCATATCCAGCACGTTTCTTTGCATCGTGGATGATCCGATACCCGTTGAAAGACCAGTCATCGCAGATGGTTGCCTCGGAACAGATATCTCTTGACGTTCAAATCCCCATGCTTCTTCCCTTGAGGTCAGGGCTTGGCAAGTCAATATCGGAAAGCCTGGGACGCGGTAATTTCATTTCCACTATAGGTAATTCTGTGAACTGGTCATTCGTTATCATTCTGCTCGTTGTGATCGGAATGGCTTACGTCAACCGGAACACGATCTTTGGATATGAATCCGGGCTCAACGGGAAGAATCCCACTTTCATTCGCTACGGCGGTGGGAGCGAACGGAAACTGAGCCTCCAAGTCATGGCTCTGTCTGGTGGAATAGCGGGGCTAGTTGGCGTGATGCTCACGATCGGAGCTCCTGAAACACGCCTCATTGACGGAGCTTTGTTATCTTCCGGGTACGCATGGACCGGGCTGATGGTGGCACTCCTAGCTCTGTACCGTCCGTATGCAGTTCTCATCGCAGGTCTGTTCTTCGGAGCCATTATGGCGGGCGCCGGTTCAATGAGCCGAGGCTTGGGAATGTCTCCCCAGATTGCTGCCGTAATTCAGGGCGTCGTTATCGTTTTGATCGTCTTCAGGGTTGCACTTCCGTCCTTCAAGAAGAAGCAGAAAGCAGATCCTAGTGGCGAAACGACAGATAACGCATCGTCATCACAACCTCAGGCCGAAAACCACGCCTTTGCTGAAGGGGGCGAGAAATAATGTTTGATGCTGCACTCATCGACTCTATTGTTCGAGCTCTTATCCCAATTCTATTTGCTGCGCTTGGGGGTTTGATCTGCGATAAAGCAGGCATATTCAATATTGCGCTTGAGGGACAACTCCTGATCGGCTGCTTCTTCGCGGTGGCCACCTCGTATTACACCGGCAGTGCTCTCCTGGGTGCGCTGGGAGGCATGTTTGCTGCGGGAATCTTTACATTGATCCTGGCCTATGGAAGTGTCAACCGCGGGGCGGAACCAATTGTTATCGGCGTCGCTATGAATATTCTGGCAACGGGTGTCACCTCCTTCCTCTTGGTGGGGCTTTTCCATACGTCGGGTACATTCGTGGATCCGCGGATTGTGGGATTGAAAACCTACTCGATCCCCTTGCTCAGTGACATTCCGTGGATTGGCAAGGCGCTATTCAGCCAAACGGTATTGGGCTACCTCGCATTCGTACTTGTTTTCGTCGCATGGATTGTTATCTTCCGTACGCCACTCGGGTTGCGGCTTCGCGGGGTTGGAGAGAAGCCTCTCGCGGCACAAACCCTTGGTGTCAATCCTGTTTCCTACAAGTACGCAGCTGTTATTATTTCGGGTCTTCTGTGCGGCCTAGGTGGTGCCCAACTGGCGTTGGGGAACGTTGTGCAATTCTCTGAAGAGATGTCCGCCGGGCGCGGATGGATTGCCGTTGTTGCAGTCATGCTCGCACGTTCTCACCCAATTGGAGTTCTTGGAGCCGCGGCCCTCTTCGGTACGGCCGAAGCTCTCGGCTTCCGAGCGCAGGGAATCGGTATTCCAACCCAAGTGACCGACGCCGCCCCCTACGTCGTTACTCTGCTCGCACTGTTGCTGACGACCGTGAATTTCGTCAAGAAAAAGAAGGAGGAGACGAAACGTGAACCCATTGACGCGTGAGGAAATTGCACAGCTGCTAGATCTTTCCGAGCTTGACCAGGAAGGCGGACTGCATCGACAAACCTATGTCGATGAGCATTCCACCGCAATCTACTACCTCGTGGGTGGAGATCAGTGGTCCGAACTCCACAGGTTGAGTGGCCCCGAAGTGTACCACTGGTACGCCGGAGCACCGTTGCTTCTGGTCGAGATAGATGAAAGCGGGGAACGCCGCGAAACAATACTCGGAAACGATTTGAGAGCGGGGCAGCGGCCTCAGCACGTGGTGAAAGCCGGTGTATGGCAAGGGTCGATGTCTTTAGGAGAGTGGACTCTTCTGGGCACAACAATGGCCCCAGGTTTTTCCTGGGAAGGGTTCGAAATAGCAAGTAAGGAGATGCAGGATGCCTATGGGATAAAGTCAATGCAACAGCACGACGAAGGGAAATGATATGACTCTGAGCCCTATGTATCCGCATTCTGATAATCCGGTAACTCCAGTGGTCACACGCGCACCCAATGTCGGTGCGGCCGCCGAAGTGGCATCGGTTTTAAGGAAGAGAATCCATGCGGGTGAGTGGGAACCGGGAGAGGCGTTGGACTCTGAGCCGGTGCTTGCGGCGGAACTTGGGGTATCTCGAAATACCTTGAGGTCAGCATTACAGGAGTTGGCCGCTCAGGGTTTGGTTATTCGTCGCCGAGGCTCGGGAACATTTGTTACTGACGTACAGGCGGTGATGGCTTCTAATCTCTCAGAGTTAACATCGATGACTCAGACAATCGCAGCGGCGGGGATGGATCCAACGATTCGATATACCGAAAAACGTCTCCGTGCGGCAACAGAAACAGAAATAAAGTTGCTGCGTCTTGAGGATAACGAACCAGTTATCGAAACTCGTCGTGAAGTGGAAGCAAATAAAGCGATGGTATCTGTATCGTTCGAAGTCATTCGCGCCGGAATCTTCCCCCCTGAATTCGATGTGCAGTCGATACACGGCTCGATTTTTGCGCTATGCGATCTTGTAGGCCACTCGATCAAATACGCCTCGACCGATCTACACGCGGTTGTGGGAAGTGATTTCGGGATGCAACACGAAGCCCGCGATGAGTCCTTCTTAGGGCTGTACCAGTTGCATTTCGATAGAGACCATTTACCGATTTTGTTCGCTAAGACGTATTTCCGCGAGGGACGTTTTCAGTTCTCGATGATGCGGGTGAGAAGTTGACAAATACATGGAGGAAAATTGTACAAGACGACAGAGGAGTTGGTGGATAGCCTGATTCGGCACGCACATACAGCGGTAGCCTCGGGATTGGTCCTAGGCTCCGGCGGTAATATTTCGGTGCGTACCCCTGGCTCCGATGAGTATTTCATTACCAAGTCGGGTACCTGGCTCGATGAGCTAACCCCGGCATCTTTCGCGAGAATGAAAATTGGGCAAACCGGTCCTTTCGATTCTCGCCCCTCAAGTGAGTGGAAACTCCACGACAGAATCTATCGAACCCGTTCGGATGTGAATTCAATTTTCCATTTGCATCCCCAAACGGCAGTGCTGCTCAATGCTCTGGGTTACGAGATTCGGTTCTTTACACTCGATGATGCTTTGTACGTGAAGTCTGTTGGTGTTGTTCCCTATCATCCAAACGGGTCGGACGAACTCGCCGATGAGGCTGCGCGGCAGATGGAAAAACACAATTGTGCCATACTTGCGCACCACGGTTGCTGCACGGTTGGCGAAGACCCTGAGATGGCTTTCAGGCGTGCATCCCTATTAGAACAGGCCGCTCAGAACACTTACCGAGCGATGTTGCTCGGTGATAAAGAGACCGCATTCCCCGAAGGAGTGGAGCTGATTCACGCATGAACGAGCTAAAAGATAAAGTCGTTTTGATTACGGGAGCCGATGGCAATCTCGGCTCTGGAATTGCCCGAGTCTTTGCGCAGGCGGGGGCTTCGGTAATCGTGCATTCGTTGCGCGAAAGCGCCAGAGCGGATGAACTTGCAAACGAAATACGCGGTGTGGGCGTCTCTGCATTCCAAGTGGTTGGAGATATCTGTTCCGAAACCGATGTTGATGAAATGATCGAAGCAGCGGTGCAAGAATGCGGAAATGTCGATGTGCTTGTCAATAACGCGGGTGTTCAACCTGTAATCTCGCTCGAGGAAATGACGGTTGAGCAGTGGAAGCAAGTGGTTGATGTCAATCTCAACGGGACGTTCATTGTCTCGAAAAAGATGGCATCCCAGATGGCGCAAGCAAATGTAGCTGGCTCCATCATCAACATAGCCTCGGTTGAGGCATCTGTTCCGGCAATGAATCACGCGCATTACGATGCCTCCAAAGCTGGCGTCAAAATGTTAACTCGTAATTTTGCTTTGGAATGTGGGAAATACGGGATTCGAGTGAACTCTGTTTCTCCTGGCCTCATCGATAGCGACGGTACTTTAGCCACAAGCTGGCCGGCCGGGTATCAAAGTTGGATGGCGGGTGTTCCTCTGCAAAGAACAGCGACTACGCAGGACATTGGCCGTGCTTGCGTGTTCCTTGCATCGGAGGCGGCCAGTTTCATCAGCGGACATGACCTTGTTGTCGATGGTGGTATGTCCGCAGTAGCAGGATGGTGATAAGAAATGCCACAGATGGGAATCATTGGCGGGTCAGGACTTTATGAACTTCTAGAGGACCCGGAACATGTTGTTGTCGATACTGAATATGGAAGGCCTTCATCTGAAGTATCGATTGGAGAAATCGGAGGAAAAGAAGTCGCTTTCATGACAAGGCACGGTAAGGATCACGGGGTTCCGCCCCACATGATTAACTACCGAGCTAACCTGAAAGCGCTGCATAACCTTGGTGTTTCGACGCTGGTTACCTCATCTGTCGTGGGGTCTCTGCGTGCTGATTACGCACCGGGAGACTTCGTCATTACTGACCAGTATTTTGACCGAACCTGGGGGCGGGATCAAACATTTTACGAAGGCCCGAAGGTCGTCCATGTGTCGGTAGCGGATCCGTACTGTCCCCGCCTGCACGATGCGGCGGTGGCGGCACTGGATAGCTTGCAGGAGAAATACCATGACGGTGGAACGGCAGTAGTCATCCAGGGCCCACGCTTTTCCACTCGTGCAGAGTCACAGGTGTTCCAAAAACTAGGGTTTTCCGTCATCTCGATGACGCAGCATCCGGAAACAACCTTGGCTCGTGAACTGGGGATGTGCGTCTGTAATCTCTCGTTTGTTTCGGATCTCGACGCCGGTGTCGAAGGAGTCCAGGACGCTCCGGTCACGGCGGGTCTGGTGTGGCGAACCGTGGCCGATGGCCAGCCCCGAATCAAAAAAGCACTCGCTGAAACGGTGGCTCGTTTGGAGGTGGATCCTTCCTGCCCGTGCCACGATGCACTATCAGATATTTAGGATTTCAAAGGAGAAATAGATGACTAAGAATGAATACGTCCCGCTCCGGCAGGGGCAGGATGAAACGCTGGCGCTCACGAAGATCCCGGTAGCGGAACTCGCTGATCGAGTTTTGGTGGTTGGTGACCCAGATCGAGCAGCAAAAGCCGCCGGCCTTCTCGCCAACGCGAAGCCCATCGCGAAGAATCGCGAATATCATTCCTACGTTGGGGAATACGAAGGAAAACGCATTACGGTTGCCTCGCACGGCGTTGGTGCAGCTGGTGCTGCGTGCTGCTTTGAAGAGCTGTGCCGAGGCGGCGCGAAATACATCATCCGCGCTGGTACAGCGGGTGGAGTGCAGCGCGATGTGGTAGACGGAGACCTTCTTGTTGTTACCGGTGCTGTGCGGTGTGATGGCTACACAGAACTTGTCGTTCCCATGAATTATCCCGCGGTTCCTGATCTCCAGGTCACGAGTAGCCTCGTGCGCACCGCGGAGGAATCCGATTTGAATACGCATGCGGGTGTCGTTATCACCAGCGCTAACTTCTACCCGAGTCCGATCCTGGGCAATGACCAACCAAAATGGCGTGATGCCGGGGCCATCGGAGTCGAGATGGAGGTCGCCGCGCTATTCATTACGGCTTCAATTCACCGGGTTAAATCGGGAGCCATCTTGGCTATCGATGGTAATCCCCTCAAGGATGAGGACGAGGATATGACTTCCTACGAACCTGATCGTGAGATTGTTACGAAAGCTATCGATGCCACACTGGAAACTTCTCTGAAGGTGCTGGCCTCCTTGGAATAAGGCGATACGTCAATGTACTGAACGTGCCGTCTTATTAGAGAAGAACAATGAGCAAAGCAATACCCAGCGCTGCCGCGAGTCCTCCCATTCCGAGGCTCAGGTAGCGCTGGGTTTGCGCGTGGGATTGCGCCTCGCTCAGCTCCGCCTGCGCCTCGGCCAGCTCATTCTCGCTGGTCTCCAGCTGGGTGCGGGTGGCGGCCAGCTGGGCCCGCGCCTCGCGCAGCTGCACCTCAAGGGTGCTGATCTGGCTGGTATAACGTTCCTCATGCGCGGCCGACGTGCGCGCCGAATCCACGGTCAGGCGCGCTTCCCGAGCCCGCCCCGCCGCTTCGAGGGCCGCGTAGCGCCGTCGTTCTTCTTCCAGCTGCTGCTCTAAACCGCGCACGCGCGCAACCAGGCGGGCCGCGCGCCGCATCGCGTCCTCGCTGCGGGCCTGCGCGGTCACGGCGCTTTGCTCCACGCCGGAGGCATAGACCACGCCCGCCTCCAATTCTTTTTCACGACGACGCAAATCAGCCACCAGGCCCTCCAGCTCGGCAACGCGGCTCTGGAGAGTGGCCGCCTCCGCGCGGGCGCCCTCATGCTCGCCGCGCAGCTGGGAATTTTCGGCATTCAGCTGGGTATTTTCCGCGCGCAGCGCCTCTGCTTCGCGGTGGAACGCGGCGCTTTCGCCTCGCAGCTTGTCGTTCTCACCGCGCAGCTTGTTGTACTTTTCGCGCAGGTTTTCGCACTCGGTGCGCAGCCGGTCACGTTCTTCCCGGAGCGCTGCTTTTTCCGTGGTGGGAGAGGGCGCGGGCGCCGAGGCGCGTTTGCCGCGCGCGGGAGTATCAAGTGCCCGAGAACCGCGTCGTCGCTCCGTAGCCATGACCCTCCTTCGTCCGCGCCTGACTTTACCTAATAAACATAGCGCGCGCAGATCTTCGCGGCCCGCCCGCGGCCGGCTTTCCTGGCCAAATACCGCGAGCGTGAGCGATGCCACTTCAGTGGCGTAGGCAAGACGGCGCAGGGCGTGCGTGGGTAGCGCAGGCGCTACCCTTGGAATCATGACAAAGGATCAGCTCACCGGCGCGGCCGGCACCGCCGCCGCAACGCAGCCCGCCGCCGCAGCTCAGCTCACCCGCACGGAAACGGATTCGATGGGCCCGGTCGAGGTGCCCGCCGCGCACTACTGGGGCGCGCAGACCGCTCGCTCGCTCCAGCATTTCCCCATCGGCGGGGAACGCTACACCTGGGGCGGCCCCCTCATCCACGCCTTTGGGCTACTCAAAGGCGCTTCCGCCCGCGCGAATGCCGAACTCGGAGTACTTGATCCGCAGCTCGCCACCCTTATCACCGCCGCTGCCAGCGAGGTAGCCGAAGGCGTGCTCGACGCGGAATTCCCGCTCAAGGTGTTCCAGACCGGTTCGGGCACCCAAACGAATATGAACGTCAATGAGGTGATTGCCGCGCGCGCGAATGAGATCGCTACCGGCCAGCGCGGTGGGAAAAGCCCGGTGCACCCCAATGACCACGTTAATAAGGGCCAGTCCTCGAATGATGCTTTCCCGACCGCGATGTATGTGGCGGTGGCTCGCCAGGCGCACCGCCACCTCATCCCGGCGGTGGAGGCCCTGGCGGCCACGTTCCGCGCTCGCGCGAGCCAGTTCCCGGATGTGGTGATGGTGGGGCGCACCCATCTGCAGGATGCCACCCCGATCCGCTGGGATCAGGTGGTGGGTTCCTGGGCGGCGCAGCTGGAGGGCACGCTCGCGGGGGTGCGGGCAGCAGTGCGGGGCCTGTACCGGGTGGCGCTGGGCGGTACCGCGGTGGGTACCGGCCTGAATTCGCATCCGCGTTTCGCGGCGCGGGTCTGCGAGCTGCTCGAGGAGGCGACCGGCTTGCCGTTCCGCCCCGCGGATGATCTGCCCGCGGCGCTGGCCGCCCACGATGACCTCGTGGCTTTTTCGGCTAGCCTGCGCACCCTGGCCGCCGCGGCCATGAAGATCGCGAACGATATTCGCTGGTATGCCTCCGGCCCGCGCACCGGCATCGGTGAAATCGCGATCCCCGATAACGAGCCGGGTTCCTCGATTATGCCGGGCAAGGTGAATCCGACCCAGGCGGAGGCCCTCACCCAGGTCTGCGTCGCGATTTTCGGTTTCGACGCCGCGGTTGCTTTCGCCGGCTCGCAGGGCAATTTCCAGCTCAACGTCTACAAACCGGTCATGGTGTTTTCGGTGCTGGAGGCACTGCGCCTCCTCGGCGACGCCCTGCGCACCTTCGAACGTTTCTGCGCGGCCGGCATCGCCCCGCGCGAGGACGTCATCTCCGCGCACCTGGACCGCAATCTCATGCTGGTCACCGCACTCGCTCCTCATATTGGGTACGACGCCGCAGCCAAGCTGGCCCGCGCCGCTCAGGCCAGCGGGGCGTCGCTGCGGGAGGTCGCGCTTGCTTCGGGGCAGGTGAGCGCGGCTGATTTTGACACGTGGGTGAATCCGGCGGCAATGACCGAACCGGAGGCTAGCTAGGTGTGCAGCTCCCGGAAGCCGCTACATCAGGTCTACTCGGATAGCAGTGCTCGGGCAGGAGGCTACGGTGTTGCTGGAGCACTTTCGGGGATTGAGAGGATGGCGAAGCCGGCTTGGGCGAGGAGCTCGCGCAGGTAGGCGTGTATTTCGCGGTAGCCGCGCGCGGTGGGATGCATCCAGGCTCGAATATCCGTGGAAGTGAAGGGGGAGACGAGCCAGGCTTCTTCACTGTCTTCACTGTCCTCACTGTCGCGGAAGGCGTGGGCGTGCGGTTCGTGCCCGGCGAATAGTGCTTGGGTGGAGGCGAAGAGGAAACGCTCGGAGCCGGTTTCTTTCCGCATCTGTGCGGTGACACGTTCTTGCATGGCGTCCGCGGCGCCTTGGAGCTGGGCGAGGGCAGCCCCGGCATCATAGCTTTCCACGACCGGTGGGATGAGGTAGGAGTGTTCCGCGAAGAGCCGCGGATAGCCCACCAGGATAGCGGTGGCCTGGCCGTGGGAGGCGGCATTAATGGACCGCAGGATCTCCAGTGTGGCGGTCTCGATAGCCGGGAGGGCCGCGGTGGCTGCGTTCATGGCTTCTTCGCAGCTCTTCGGGGCGCGGAGCACGAAGCAGGAGCTGACGATCTGGGAGAAGTTGGCATCGTTGCCGCCGGCGGTGAGGAACACGACCGAGGTCGCTGGGGTGACAGCGCTGACTTGTTCGGCTATATCGGATGTGCGCGCCCCGGAGCACGAGGCGTTGGTGTAGCTGGCGCCGAGTTCGCGGGCGAGCGGGGCGGAGTAGTTATCAGGGGAGCGCCGGCAGGTATCTTCTTCGTAGGCGCCGGCCCCGTTACCGGAGGAAAAAGAATCGCCCAGCTGCACGATGGCGGTGATGGGCCGCGGGGTGGGGGAGGGCTGCCCGCCCGCGTTGCCAGCTGGAGTGCAGGCCGCGCAGCTGAGCGCCACGGCGGCAAGGGCGGCAGCGACCCGCACAGTGCGCGCGCTGCCTAGCCCGCGGCCGGCGCCCGCACGCGGCATTTAGGCCACCTGCCAGGCCGCATCCGGGGTAGCGGGAAGCAGACCCTCCGGGATAGCAACACCGGGGCGAGCCCAGACTTCGTACCGGTAGCGCAGCCCGGTACGCGAGGTATGCCAGCCTTCATGAGCGGCTCCCGGCGAGCACATCCGCAGTTCCCATTCCGGGGTGATTGCGGGCGCGAAAATATCAGCATCCACATCGGCATCAATAACAGTGCGGATAAGCACCTGTGAACATTCCCGGGTTTCGGCATAGACCCCGGCACCCCCGCATACCCAGGCGGCATCCGCCCCGGTAGCGCGGGCCAGCGTGAACGCCTCCTCAAGATTCGCGGCCAGCTGGGCACCGGGAACCTCAAAATCTTCTTGGGTGCTCACCACGATGGTGGGGGAGTGTGGCATGGGCCGCCGCCCCGCTGAAATCCAGGTTTTCCGCCCCATAATAACGGGCCGCTCGCGCACCGCCGCCCGGAAAAAGGCCGAATCTTCTGGAACATTCCAGGGCAGCCGCAAGCCTTTCGCGAGGGCGTGGTCATGGGCTTCCGCCCAGATTTGTGCAATGAGCATGGCTTCCTCCTAGACCGAGACCGCGCCGGTGAGCTTGGGGTGGTGCTGGTAGCCCTGGGTGGCCGAAATATCATCCATCTCATAGGAGAAGAGGGAATCGGCTTTGCGCAGCTCCAGGGTGGGGAAGGGGTAGGGCTCACGCGAAATCTGTTCGCGCACCTGATCAAGATGGTTGAGGTAGATATGGCAATCCCCGCCCGTCCACACGAAATCACCAACATCCAGGCCGACCTGCTGGGCAATCATATGGGTGAGAAGAGAATACGAGGCAATATTGAAAGGCACCCCGAGGAACATATCCGCACTGCGCTGGTAGAGCTGGCAGGACAGCTTGCCATCAGCCACGTAGAACTGGAAGAAAGCATGGCAGGGCTGGAGCGCCATCTTATCCAGATCCGCCACATTCCACGCGGAAACAATCATGCGCCGCGAATCCGGGTTGCTGCGCAGGGTTTCCAGGAGCTGGGAAATCTGATCGATATGCCGGCCATCCGGCGCGGGCCAGCTGCGCCACTGGTAGCCGTAGACCGGGCCGAGCTCACCATGTTCATCAGCCCATTCATCCCAAATGGTGATGCCATTGCGCTGCAACCACTCAATATTGGTAGAGCCGCGCAAGAACCACAGCAGTTCCCCTTTAATGGGCTTCATGGCCACGAACTTGGTGGTGATACGCGGGAAACCATCAGCCAGGTGGTAGCGCAGCTGGCGCCCGAAGACAGAGAGGGTACCCGTGCCGGTGCGGTCCCCCTTGCGAGTCCCATTGGCGAGGATATCGGCAAGCAGATCTTCATATTGGCGATTAATCATGAACCCATCCTACGTGGCTACTACGACAGAAAAATTGGCTGCGAAAAAGCACCTGGCTCGGCCGCTTCGGCAAGCCTTCCCCGAGAAGGGCAGCATGCCGGGCGAGCATCCTAGCCCTGCGCGATGATCTCGCGGATAAGCGCGGCGTCGTGCTCCACCACTTTCGCGGCGTACTGGGCCACTTTCTCTTCAATTTTCTTGCCGACGAAAGGAATGGAGACCCGCACCTCACCGGTGACCGTGACGGTGGCCGGCCCGGAACCGGAAACCTGGAAATCAGCGCTGGCGTGGACGGGGAGTTTGGCTTCCAACTGCGCTGCGACGTCGTTCCCACTGCGGGTGAATACAATACTGGCCGCTAAACCGGAAGAAAGGAAACGCTGGGCCTGCGCGGGAAGCTGGTCGGTGCTGACCTGCACCGTCATGACCGCGCGCTCGGCGCCGGGCGTGAAGGAGGACGGTTGCGTATGGAGCGCTGCGAGGCGGCGGTTGGCGAGTTCTTCGGACATGAGAACGGTGGCGACGGCGCTCGCGGGGGCGCTGATCTCGTAGGTATGGGAAAACTGCATGGCTATATTTTCCCGCATGGGTGCGGCGCGAGGGAAGCTCGGTCGGATTTTTCAGCGCAGAGCCGGAGAGGTGGGGGCGTGGCGCGCGGAATGGTTACTCAACGTCGAGGTCTCTTACGTTGTATTCGATGGCGACGCCGATATCTACCGCGTAGGAATGCAGCCGTTGCAGTGTAGGGTTGATGACCCCTGACTCTAACTCGGAGACCCACTCCGGTGTTACGCCGAGGCGTTGGGCAACAAGGTCTTGAGAGATGCCCTTGCTTTCACGCATGGTGCCGAGAGCTTCGAGAAATAGGCGATTTCGGCGTGCCTGCTCATATGAGCGTTGCGTAACTTCGGGAAGGAGGTCCATGGTTATTGCCCCTCTACGCGGGAAGTTGCTCTTTTAGCTAATGACTACTTTCATCATCGTTTTTCCCCTTTATTGCGGCGATAAGTTTTGGTGCAGAAGTTATCGCCGCAGCGCCAAAACCAGCCCAGGTCCCCGCGTCGCTCCCCGTCCAGACAGAAAGCGCAGCAATGCCGAGACACGCAAGTGGAACTAAGGCAAAAGAAGCACTAACCAGGATAGACGACCATTTTTCGGTCTGGGTTAACCTTCGATTGTCCTCAATGATTGATTGCTGGTTTGCCTGCGCCATTTCCAGGATGGTGCGCGCAGCCCCGGGTAGGGCCTTTTCATATGCTGCAAACTCATGCGCCGGTGGAAGTGGTCCAGCATGAAATTGAGCGTATTCGAGAATTTTCAGCTCATTTTGCGATAATCCGACATCGCCTGGCGCAGCGAGTTCCCGGTGAGGATCCAGGCCTGTTCGACCGTGTTCCGCTTCCTTATTGCTTCGCGATTCTGACGCAATCTCTTGGATAGATCCGGGGTCGTCGAGATTTCGATTCCCCGGGCCACGCCTCTCTTGAAAGCGTTCAGTCTGCTCGTCATCCGTACTCACGACCTCTCCTAGCTTTCTCTACATACTTCGTTACAATCCTAACCTAAAAACCAGTGTTCCCATATGGTTAAAACGAGCGAAATACGTATGAAACGCATAGCTTCGCGGCGGGAGGAACGGGCTTGTGACGCTGCATCGCTTCTCGCCAAATCGCTTATTCCGCTCTGGTAAACTTGGCTTGTTTCTCAACGACGAGCGAGCATAGGGACACTCAATGTCATTAGCTTTCACCGCTGCGTGGGATACTGCCGAAGGAACTCGGCGGGCTCAGGAGCTTTTCACCCGTACATTTGGCGAAACGGCTGAACGCGTGGCTTTCGCACCCGGGCGAGTCAATCTTATTGGCGAACACACCGACTACAACGCCGGGCTGTGCCTCCCCATCGCGCTACCGCACCGCACCTACGTTGCCCTGAGCGTGCGCAGCGATAACCGCGTTCGGCTGATATCCGAGCACGGTGAACTGTGGGAGGGGTACGTTGAAGATATCAATTCCGCTATGCCGGGATCGTGGATTTCCTATGCTGCCGGACCCGCCTGGGCATTAGATGTGCAGCGCGGCTACGACGCGGCCATCGTCTCCTGCGTTCCGCTGGGAGCAGGGCTTTCCTCTTCGGCAGCCCTCGAATGCGCCATGGCATGCGCGATCAACCCGCGCCTCATTCAGGAAGAACCGAACGCTGTTGTCACTGCCTGCATCCGCGCGGAAAACGAAGTGGCGCACGCGCCCACAGGCGGAATGGACCAAACGGTATCCGTCTTCGGGAACGACGGCGCAGCTGTTGCGCTAGATTTCCACTCCCACACGCACAGCCTTATTCCCGCAGATTTCGCGGCAGCCGGATTGCAACTCGTTGTTATCAATACCCGCGCCAAGCACTCCCTATCTGACGGCCAATACGGAAATCGCCGCCAGGAATGCGAAGAAGCCGCAAAGGTTCTGGGGCTGAGCTCCTTGCGTGAAGCAAACGCGGAGGACATCGCCACCCTTAGTGGAGCGCAAGCGAAGCTCAGCGGGGTGCACGCCCGGCGTGCGCGGCACGTTATCACCGAAAACGCCCGCGTGACCCGTGCCATCGAAGCCCTGAGGGCAGGTGATTTCCACACCCTTGGCAAGCTGTTCAACGCATCGCACGCATCGCTACGCGATGACTTCGAGGTTTCCTGCCCCGAACTGGATTGCGTGGTTGAAGCAGCATGCCAGCACGGCGCCTTGGGCGCACGCATGACCGGCGGCGGATTCGGCGGCTCCGCAATCGCGCTGGTTCCGATTGGCAAAGTAGAGGCGCTCGCGGCCGGTGTTATGGAAGCGGCCGCAGCCCGCGGATTCCCCACCCCGGAACTGCTGCTAGCGCAGGCAAGCTGTGGGGCCCGCCTGGTCAGCGGGGCGCTCTAAGCGCTGCTTAGCCCCGCAAGCCCGCGGGATTCATTCGCTGCCAGTGCAGGGAAGAGGCCGCCATCTCATCAAGGGAATGGGTGGCCCGCCAGCCCAATTCACGCGCGGCTTTACTGGCATCGGCATAGCTGGAAGCGATATCGCCGGGGCGCCGGGCAACCACCCGGTAGGGAATCTTGATCCCGGCGGCCTTTTCATAGGCGTGAATAACCTCCAAAACCGAGGAGCCGTGGCCGGTGCCCAGGTTATATACGTACACGCCCGGCGCAGTGACCTTCTCAACCGCAGCAACGTGTCCGCGTGCTAAATCAACAACGTGGATGTAATCGCGCACACCGGTACCGTCCGGGGTGTCATAGTCATCGCCGAAAACCTGGACGTGGTCCAGCTCGCCGACCACAACTTTCGCCACATACGGGGTGAGATTAGCGGGGATTCCCTTGGGGTCTTCTCCGATCAAGCCGCTGGGATGGGCGCCAGTAGGATTGAAATACCGCAGCAGCACCACCGTCCACTCCGGGTCAGCTTTCTGGATATCCTCCAAAATCTGCTCGGTCATCACTTTGGTGTGCCCGTACGGATTCGTGGCCATCCCCGCCGGAGACTCCTCCGTCAACGGCAAAGACACCGGATCCCCGTAAACCGTGGCCGAACTAGAAAATACAATCTTCTTCACCGAATGGGCTTGCATAACCGACAGCAATGCCAGCGCCCCGCCAATATTATTCTCGTAATACTTGAGTGGGTGCGCCACGGATTCACCCACCGCTTTGAACCCGGCGAAATAAATGACCCAGTCAATCGAGTGGCGGCTGAAAACCCGGTCGAGGGCTTGCGTATCACGAACGTCAATATCGTAAGCGGGCAGGTCATGATCGGTAATCCGGCGCACGCGCTCCACGGCTTCCGGGCTGGAATTCGCGTAATTATCCACGCACACCACGGTGTAACCCTGCTCAAGAAGTTCAATACTCGTGTGGGTGCCGATATAGCCAGCACCTCCGGCTACTAAAACAGTTGTCATCACTAACCTCTTTTCACAAACCTGTTGTCTAGTTCTGTGCGGACGTGCGGTATCACGCCTGCGGATACCAGCCGCATTCAGCCAGGAAGCTCGCGGTATCCGCTTCGCTCGGGAAAACTGCGGTATTTTCGAGAATGCGAACGCAGACGCTACCCAGTTCGGTCCGGATCGCATCCTCCACACTTTCCTTATCGCGGGCCTCACCAAGCAATCGGCGGATCTCTTCGAAAATCATGGCGAATTCCGGAAGCTCTTCGGGCAGGCCCCGTCCATCCTCCAAAGCTTGCGCGAGCAGCGCGAGCTGCCGCTGCAAACGAGCCGGCAAAATAAACAAGCCCTGCGCTTCGATCAGACCAATGGATTCCTGCTTGACGGGGAAAAACTCCGGGTGCGCGTGGAAAACTCCCTGCGGATAGCGTTCGCTGGTGATATTCGAGCGCAAAATGATGTTCATTTCGTAGCCACGCTCGGTACGCACACAGGTGGGCGATACCCCGGAATGCTGCCCCTCCGCGTCCCGCGAAATAATGCCGAGCCGCTCATTCGTGTACGCATTCCACGCCCGAGTGATGCCGTAGCTGGCTCGCCGCACGGCCGCGCGGTCACGCCCCACAACGCGCAGCACACTTCCGGGCCACTCCACGCTTTCTAGTACGACGGCGCACTCTTCTGCCGAGGTGTAGCTCTGGCGAGCAGGGGTGGTGTGGAGGGGGAGGGTTTCCAGGCCGCCCTGATAGTGATCATGCCCGAGCACGGAGCCCCCGATCCGGGGGAGGGTGGCATTGCACCCAATAAAGTACCCGGGGAAGGTATCAACGAAGTCCATGAGCCTGTCAAAGGTGGCTTCGTCGATATGCATGGGGATGTGCTTAGTGTTCACCGCGATCCCGTGCTGCGTGAAATATCCGTAGGGAGAGAACTGCCAGAACCAGTCCTGGCCCGCTAAACGCAGGGGCACCGTGCGGAGAGTGGCTTTAGATCGCCCCGCAAAGCCTTCGTTCTCCGGGCAGATCGTGCATTTGGGATAGCCGCCCGCAAGGGAATTTCCACTCGCCGCGGTACGCGGGTCTTTGAACTCGGGCTTGGCCAAATTGATGGTAATAATCAGGCCTTGAGATTCGAAACGCGGATTGCGGTCAAGCACGCTGCGCTTCACGTAGTCATTTGCCACGCCGTAGTTATAGAACCATTCCATAGCCGCTCGGCCACCCGCCGCAGCGCTCAAAGCGGCAAACTTGGTGCGGATAACGGAGGGTGGGCTGCTTACGATTCCCATGACCCTATCGGCCAGAGCTGCTCGGCCACCCGGCTCAATGAGCGCGGCGTTTTCGCATGCGTCCAGAAACTCGTTCAGCACGCTATCGGGCCTGCCACCGCGCGCGGGATTTGCACCCGATGGACTCGAGGGGGCGGGCTTCGCACCCTCATCACTATCGAGCACAGCCCGAACTTTTTCCGCTCCGGGGTACGAATTCAGAGAAAAAATCTCAAAGATGCGATTGCGGGTCAGGGTGATATCGCGGGTATCAAGATCAAGATATTCCTGGGCATAGGTGAGCAGAGCATCGATGCTGCGGTACACCTTGAGGAGGTGTGGGGGAGGTGTCATGGCCACTTCTTCCGCTGAGGACGTGCCGCCCAGCCAACCCGGACAACCACGTCAAAATCGAACTAGTTATCTACGGTAAATTTCTTGGAAACCTTGGACGGATGGGAATACTTCCGAGGAAGAAGCCATCTGCGTGAGGTCATCGGTGAGGGTGTCCAGTCCTTGCCGCAATGCTCCTAAGCAAATAGCGCGCGGGCCCAGGGCTGATACGGAAACTTCCGGCATAATCGGGCAGATCCTCCGTAAGTTCTCGATGAATCGCTCCAAGAACGTATCCGCATAGGCGGAGTATTTCCCGCCCACCACCACGTGGGAGGGGGCAAGCGCGAGGATCATAGCGGAAGCTCCCAGGGAGAGAGCATCGGCGAAGTCATCAACGAAATCGCGGGCGCGCGGATCGCTATCCACGCTCTCGAAAATCTTGGTGCGGGAGGGAACGTCCCCTTCGGGGTACAGCTCCCGGGCGTGGGTTGCCGCTTCGATATCGCGCCAGCGCAGTACCCCAAGTTCGCCGATCAGGCCGGCCCCGCCTCGCAGCCCGCGGTGGATACGCCCGCCCACGATGGCGGCTGCACCGGTACGTTCACCGGAGAGGATATACAGCACTTCGTCGTGGCCTTCCGCGGCTCCCTGCCAGGCTTCCCCGAGGGCACCGAGGGCGCAATCGCCGGCCACCACCGTGTGGCAGCCCAGCCTGCTGGAGATTTGGGCTGCGATGTCGCTGCCCTGCCACCCAGGCATTCCACTCCCGCCGAAGTACTCAACTGCGCCGTCGTTAATAACACCGGGTGACGCGACCGAACAGAGTGTAATATCTCTCACGTCTAGTTTCGCGTCCGCGAGGGTGCTCCGCCCCAAATCGACGGCCGCGTCAATACGCTCATTAGCCACCTGAGCTGCGGAAAGTTCGCAGGTGCGCTCGGCAAGAACCTCGCCTCGGGCATTGCAGAGCATCGCGGTGCAATGGTGCGCGCCAATATCTAAACCGAGCACGTAAACGGCCTGCTCGTCCAGCACCCAGCGCACCGCCGGGCGCCCCAGCGTGTTTTCGGGCTCCAGCTGTTTGAGCCAACCCAAATCATCAAGATCGGCCACGATGCTTTCCGCAGCCGGCCGCGTGACGCCAATTTTCCCCGCAATTTCCGCGATAGTCTGCGATTCGCGCACCAGGTACTGGCACGCCGCAAGGAGGTTCATGCGGCGCTGCACCCTGCGGGTCACCGCAGCCGGGAACTTCGAAACGTTTGACATACTAAAGAAACTAACGTAATAATGTTCGCGAGGCAACCGGTAACCAGATACTGGACCAGATACTGGATACGCAATGAAGCGAAAACCTGCCCCGGCAGGTATGGAGGCGATGATGCACACAGCCGCAGCTACAGCCGAGAACGGCGTAGTACCCGCACGAAAGAAACCACGCGCGCAAGGAACTCCGCGCGGGAGCCGCTTCCACCGCAAGGGTGAGGGGCGCGCGGCGGTACTCTTCCTGGCTCCGGCAGTCATCGGATTCGTGGTCTTCTACCTCATTCCGATTGTGCGCGGCATCCACATGTCCTTCACCGATTGGAACCTGCTCGAGGATGCGAAATGGGTGGGCTGGGATAACTACGCGCGGCTCCTTTCGGACGACACCTTCCTGAACTCCATCAAGGTGACGGTCATCTACGTGCTCGTGAATATCTCTACCCAGACCATCCTGGGACTCGGCATCGCCTTCCTCATGCAAAAGGTTTCGCAATCCACCCTGGTGCGTTCCGTTTTGCTGCTCCCCTGGCTCGTTCCCAATGTCACGATCGCGGCCATTACGCTGTTCATCCTCGATCCCACGGTTGGCCTACTCAACCACCTCATCGGTTTTATCGGGGTTGGTCCCATTTCCTTCTACGGCAACCCGGATATCGCGATCTACACCGTGGCTCTGGTGAACTCCTGGCGCAATATGGGCTATACCGGGCTGCTGCTTTTCGCGGGAATGCAAACAATTCCCCGCATGATCTACGAAGCTGCGGAAACGGAAGGCGCCTCCACCTGGCAAACGTTCCGCCACGTCACCCTCCCGCTGCTGCGCCCCATCCTCGTCATGGTTGTGGTGGTCTCCATGATCGGTTCCTTCCAGATCTTTGACACCGTTTCGGTTGCCACCTCGGGCGGGCCGGGCAACTCCACCCGAGTGATCTACCTGTATATCTACGAGAAAGCCTTCGAACAATTCGATATGGGCTATGCCTCCGCGATGGCAGTGGTGCTCATGCTGGCTCTGGTTGTTATTACGATCATCCAGCTGCGGCTCGCTCGCTCCAACGAATCCGATATGAACTAAGGGGCTGGGAAGAACAATGAAGCTGATCGCACGCACAACGAAAAAACGGCACCAGCCCGTGACGGCCCGAAAAGTGGCGGGATGGGGATTGCTTATTCTTCTCATTATTGTCACGGTTCTTCCGCTGCTGTGGGCGCTGCGTACCGCGCTCACACCCAATTCGGAAATCTTCTCCGGGAACTATTCCCTCATCCCCGAGAACGCCACCACCATCAATTTCCGGAGGGTGCTGGGCATGACAACCCCGGAAGAAAGCGTGGCCGCGGGAGGCACGGCGGCCACCATTAACATCTGGCTCTATATGCGCAATTCGCTGCTCTTCGTGGCGATTCTGGTTTTCGCTCAGGTGACCACCTCCACCATGGCGGCCTACGCGCTCTCACGCCTGCACTTCCGCGGCCGGGATACCCTTTTCGTCACGCTGCTGGTGGCGCTTATGATTCCCCCGATTTTCGTGGCCCTCCCCAACTTCGTGCTCATGGACAAATTGGCGTGGATCAACACCTTCCAGGGTTTGCTCGCCCCGTACGTGCTCATCTGCCCCTTCGGGATTTTCTTCCTGCGCCAATTCATGCTGTCGCTCCCGCGGGAAGTGGAAGAAGCCGCCATGCTCGACGGCGCGAGCCGGTGGACGGTTTTCCGGAAAATGATCGTGCCCATGTGCGCCGCACCCATCACCACCCTCGCGATTATTCAAGCGGTATTCGGATGGAACGAATACATGTGGCCCCAACTCATCGCCAAGGGTGACTCCGTGCGGCTCCTCAATGTGGCCCTGTCCGTTTTCGCGCAGTCTTCACCCTCCACCCGCCCCGATTGGGCCGGTCTCATGGCCGCGGCGACCTTGCAGATCATCCCGATGTTCATCTTGCTCATTATCTTCGGTAAGCGCCTGGTTAACTCTCTTGGTTTGACCGCCGCGAAATAGGCGGGCACAAGTCAAGTACCCAAAAATTGAAATAAGTAACGACGACGACGTCACCTTCGAGAAAGGAACTCAGATGCGTAAGGTATCGCAACTGGTCGCCATAGGTGCAACTATGTGCCTCGCATTGGGAGCGTGCTCCAACGGCACCTCCGTATCCCAAGGGAAAAGTGACTCTGGCAAAGAGTCCAACTCCAAAGAAGTCACCTACCGGCTCTGGGACGCTGGCCAGCAGGCCACCTACCAGAAGTGCGCGGTTGCTTTTGAAAAGGAAACCGGTATCAAGGTCAAGATTGAACAGCAGGGCTGGGATGACTACTGGAAGAATCTGACCACCGACCTCGTTTCTGGCACAGCGCCGGATGTTATTACCAACCACGTGCAGTACTATCCCGAGCTCGCGGGTAAGGGCCAGCTCCTGGACCTCAACCAGTACATGAAAGAGGGGGAGATCGATTTCTCCAAGTACACCGGTGAACTCGCCAACCTGTGGGTCAAGGACGGTAAGCGCTACGGCATCCCGCAGGACTGGGACACCATCGCATTTGTCTACAACACCAAACTCATCGAAGAGGCGGGAGTCTCCGCCGATGAGCTCAAGAAGCTGACCTGGAATCCGCAAGACGGCGGTACCTTTGGCAAGCTCATCGCCCATTTGACCATTGATAATAACGGCAAGCGCGGCGATGAACCCGGTTTCGATAAGAACAATGTCAAGGTTTACGGCTGGGGCCTGGAAAAGGGCGGCGGAATCGTCGGCCAGGGCCAGTGGTCGTGGTTCGCCCTCTCCAACGGTTTCAAGTACCTCGATAAGAATCCCTTCGGCACCGAGTACAAGATGAACGATCCCAAGCTCGCCGAAGCGATGACCTGGTGGCAAAAGCAGATCGAAGCCGGCTACGTTACCCCGCTGGAAATTGCCGGTCCGCTGGGCCTGGAACCCATGATGGAACAGGGCAAGGCCGCGCTGGTTCCGGACGGTTCCTGGCGTATCAAGATGTGGTCTAGCTCGGAGAAGAACAAGTTCGGTTTCGCCCCGCTTCCCGAAGGCCCGCAAGGCCGCAAGACCATCATTAACGGCCTGGCTCCCTCCATCACCAAGCAGGCAAAGAATCCCGAAGCTGCGTTCCAGTGGGTCAAGTTCCTCACCTCGGATAAGTGCCAGTCCATTGTTGCCGAAGACGCGGTTGTCTTCCCCTCGCTGACCGAATACTCCGAGAAGGCCGCCCAATCGCATGAGAAGGCAGGCCGGGACGTTTCGGCATTCACCGAAATCACCAAGGATGCCTCCAACCTCGCCTACTACCCGATCACCGATAAAGGCAATGAGATCGCAACGGAAGGCCAGGTCACCTTCGATGAGATCGAACAGCTCTCCGTTGAGCCGGCCGAGGCACTGGCCAAGCTCAATGACAAGGTGAACTCCATCCTCACCAAGTAACCCCATTACCTACACGGCGGGGTGCGGTTAGGCACTCGGGCAAACCGCACTCCGCCGGATATCTTTCGCGGAGAAAACATGGACATCCACACCGACTCAGGTACGTTCACCGTCCACGGGGCCAGCGCCGTCGTACCACTTAATACAAGCGACTACCTCATTACCGGAACGTCGTGGAAACTTTCCCACCCGTGGGGCGCCACCGAATACTACCGGCACGGGTGGAATTCCTGGACCCCCACCCGGTGGTGGACGCTGCGCCGCGAACCGTGGCGAATCTGGGACAAGCCCGCACGCGCGCTCACGGCCGACGACGCCGCAACGGATACTCCCACGGAGCACCACTCGTCCATGGTCACCGCCTTGAGCGGCCCGGAAGGGCGCACTCTCCTTATCGGAGCCGTGCACGCCTCCTCGCCGCTCTTGAGAATCACCGCGGAAGAAGTAGCAGCCAGCGCGGAAGCCGGGGAAGCTTCGTGGCTGGTGAGCATAGGGACCGAACCGCAGGCATTTGGCCGCTACGCGGGTGTTCTTAAAGAAGAATATTTGGGGGAGCGCACCCCGCTGCGGGCGGCGGAAACGCTCGGACCGGTGTGGTCCTCCTGGTATTCCTGGTTTGAAGAAATAACCGCGGAGATTATTACCGCGGAAATAGCGCCCGCACGGGAGCTGGGCTACGGCACCATTCAGATCGACGACGGCTGGGAACGCCGAGTCGGGGACTGGCGGGCCAACGCGAAATTCGCCGCGGGCATGCCGGATGTGTTTGCCAAGATTCACGATGCGGGCCTGAAAGCCGGGCTGTGGGTCGCCCCCTTTATCGCCCTTCCAGATACTCCGGTGGTCTCCTCCTACCCGGAACTGTTCCTCCACAACGCGGATGGCTCCCTGACCGTGACCGGTAATAATTGGGGAGAAAACTATTACGCGCTCGATTTTTCCAAGCCCCAATCGCACGACTGGCTGGCGACCACTATGTCCGCGATCCAGAGCTGGGGTGTGGATATGTTCAAACTTGATTTCATCTATGCCGCCGCAGTAGCCGGGGAACGCACGGGCGGTATGCCGCGCGAAGACGCCTACCGAAGCGGCCTGGAAACAATTCGTGCCGCCCTGGGTGACGAGGTGTATTTGCTCGGTTCCGGAGCGGTTATAAACGCGTCCCTCGGCGTGCTGGACGGGGTCCGGGTTGGCCCGGATACCGCACCCTACTGGGATAATAGTGAACGGGTGCGGGACCCATCCGGGCCGGCGGTGGTCAATGCGCTGCGGAATTCGCTCTCGCGCACCTGGCTCAAGCCGCTCCTTGATTGCGACCCCGATGTTGCCTACTTCCGTACCCGCGGATCGCTGCTTTCTCCCGAGGTTAATGCCTTGACCGCGGAGGCGGCCCTTGCGTGTGAATTCGCGCAATGCTCGTGCCCGGCGGCCTGGCTCAGTGACGAAGAAAAAGCGGCGGTGCGCGCCTGGACCACGCGTTTCCGCGGGGCTCCGGAGGTTCGCCAACTCGGGCGCTATCGCTTTGAGATCAACGGAGAAATCATCGATTTTGATCCCTACCTCAACCCGACAACTCGTGTTTCTGACCGGCTCTTGGTGAAGTAACGCATGGATGCCACTTCTATCAGCTGGCCGGAGCATGGAGCAATGCCGCTCCGAAGGTGAAGCACGTTCCCGAAAGGACACCTCATGAAACTCGGTAAAAATATGCTTCTACGGCGAAGTGTGAGCAGTGCTGCGCTCCTCGCTGTGGTTGGCGCAGCAACGCTCCTTCCCTGCGCCAGTGCCGCGGCTCCCTCGAAAGACCTGGGCGGTAGCGTTGCTGCCCCGGAACAGATTATTGACCCATCCACGCCGGCTAAAGAAGGAATGGTGCTGACCGCATCTTCCGAATTCAACGGCACAAGCGTCAACGATGCCCTGTTCACGGACCGCTATCTACCCCATTGGTCAACCTCGCCCGGCACCAAAGCGAACTACGAAGTGAGTGGCGGCACGCTCAAACTCAAGATCACCGCGGACCAGCAACCCTGGGACCCGAACTTTGACGGCTCGACGCGGGTTTCCTCGCTGCAGACCTATCAAAAAGACTATCTGCACGAGTGGACCAAGTACCCCGGGATCGCGCAGCATACGCAGCCGTTCCGGGGGCATCTCCAGAAATACGGATATTTCGAGTTGCGAGCCCGCGCCGCGAGCGGGGGAGGCCTGCACAGCGCCTGGTGGATGACCGGAGCTAACCAGGACGTGCCCGAAGGGCAGGGCGGATGGTCACGCCAGAACGGCGAAGTTGATATTTTTGAGATCCTCGGGCGCAATAACGCCACAGTGGCGCAAAGCGCGATTCACCCCTGGGGTGATTGGGGTCGGCTCTTCCCCTGGACAACCAAGATTTCCACCGGCACCGATCTTTCTGAAGGTTTCCACACCTACGGCTTTGAATGGAAGCCCTCGGGGATGAAGGTGTACATCGACGGCGTTGAGAAATTCTCCACCCCGCTATCCCCGAATTATCCGATGCTCACCTACCTCGGCCTGTACGAGAAACGCGAAGCTGATTCTTGGACCGGCCCCTTCGATCCCGCGATTCCGTATCCGAAGACGTTCGAGATTGATTATTTCCGCGCTTACCAATTTGCGCCGAGCTCACTGCCCTATACCCTCGCGACGACCGATGGCGTGATGCGGGGCGAAACCCGGGTTGCGAGCGGGACAACACGGTGGCTAGGTGGCGCGGGTAATGACGTTACTCTTACCTCCGTTTATGCACCGGAAGCTGGCACGTATCGCCTCGGTATTGAATACCGTAGCGGTGAGGTGCGTGACCTCCACGTAAATGTGAACGACGACGCATATGTGCTCGGCGGCCTCTCAACGGGATCTTTCAGCGGCGCATTCTCCTGGGCGAATACCTCGATCTCCTTACGTCAAGGTTGGAATACCGTGCGCCTGGGGAATCCGAACGCTCCCGCACCCGACCTCCGTAATATCAGAATAGAATCGAGGGAATGAGGATGACGCAGGCGTTGGTTAGCAGATAGCGCTTGCGGCACGCGCGCCCAGCGGAGGTGATATGGCTACTGATATAACGACGATACTAAGTCCTAGAACGATCAGGAATATCCTGCGTTTTCGAACGGCTTGTATGGTTGTTCTTGCCGTGCTCGTTGCGTGGCTCGGGGCGATAGGCGCGATCTACTGGAATATCGTTCCAGGATTCTATATTGACCGAACTCCTACGATTCCCGAGGATGCGCACATCGTTGTCAATCAGGCTACTGCCGGGGAGAAGATTTTCACGGTATATCGGGATGAGGGCGATGTGTGCGTCGCCGCGTACGGGAAGGTATTTGATATCCCGTATACGGAATGTGTGCCTACCGCAGAACAGATTGAGCCCTCAGATATCACCGTGCAATGGCTTGGTTTCAACGGCGAAGAAGTGGATCCCGCTTCTCTCGAGGTTGCGGCGGTTCGCTTTCGCATCGAAGCCGGAGGGAAGATCATCCTCGAGCACACCGAATCCTACTTTGAGGAAGCGTTTCATATACTTGGAAAGATCACCTAGCGTGATGATCTAGTTGGCGCGCGGGCTATAAGCCAGGGGCTGGTTCGTCCGGTGTCGATACATCGGATGTTGGCGCATTCGGCGCGGTTGTGCCCGGAGCGTGCTCATGGGCGCGCAAATCTTGGTTCTGTGCTTGCTGCCGGAGGAAAGTTTCATAACGGATTTTTTCTTTGCGGAAGCGGCAGGCCAGTAAGCAGACAAAGGTATAAACTCCGCAATTCACAAGGAAATAACCACCGAAAAAGCGCGGCATATCCAGAACCTTATCCCACGTCAGCGGCCACATTCCCAGACCTGCTACCAATCCGATAAAGATGCTGATCCCGCACAACACTAAGGATTTTCGGGATACCAGGCGCAGCGGAAGAATCAAACCGAGGAGGCTACAAGCGAGTATTGATCCTAAGGCCAGGTACCCGGCGTAGTAGCGCTTATCGGGTTGAATGAGGTCCAAGATGGGATACGCGGCATGGCACACAAAGATCAGCAGAGCTACGGATACGTACGACTTCCAGCTAAGATTCTTCACCGTTGCTCCTCTTTCGTTTCCTTGACCTGAACGTAACGATTTGCGATTGGAATCCAAGTCAGCATGACGAAGAAAAGAACAAGGGCGATTCCACCCACCGTCACCACCGGACTTTGATCTGCGCCCCAGCCGATGACCGGGTTGAGCAAGATTCCGATGAGACTTCCCAGTGTGCTCGCCACGTTTAAAACTGTCGCACGGCGCTCGCTCGGAATTTCCTTGTTAGCGACTGCCCGAGTGATCGGTCCACGCGCGAACATGCTGATAACCACCAATGTGAAACCACTGATTACGCATATGATGTGCGGAATCATCATCAAGATAAATCCAATGACGCCGTATCCGAAAGCGAGGAGAAGGCCTACTCGCCGGCCGACTCGCTCAACGATCACCCCGGAGAAATGATCGTAAACTGCCGCAGCTAATTGCGCACCGCCAACGATGAAACCCCAGAAGGCAAGCGGTACATCAACTCGATCAAAAATTGGCTGGTTGAGCGTAAACACTGAATTGAAGAGCACGAAGACCGCTGCCGAAGCGACAGCGGTATACAGCAGTACCGGGGAGCTGAACAACAAGCTAATTCCCTGCTTCAAAGAAACAAGTGCTGTTTCTTCCGTGGCTTTTTCAGATGCAGAAGCGGGTTGTGGTGGGAGGAAAAGAACCGCTACCGAGGCTAGACAAGCAGCGATAGCGGCCGCGCAAGCCGGCAAAGCAACATCAATCTTTGCGAGCACTCCACCCACGAACGAAGCAAAGACCCCGGCCACTAACTCAAGGGCGCCGAAGTGTCCCCACACCGCAACTGAGTCCCGATCTGCATCGTCGCCGAGAGCTTCGTAGATGTAGGCATCCTGCGTGCCGGTGAGCATCGCAATTCCTAGGCCGCTCAGCACAAATGACAAGGTGAACGCAGTGAACGAGTTACCCAGCGCAAAAACAACTTCCGCACACCCGTTGAATACGAAACCGGAAAGGATAACCCACCGGCGATCAATTCTGTCCGATATAAGCCCGCTGGGTACTTCTGCAACAAGGATGCTCGCTAAGAGAATACTCTCGAAAATGAAAATATCTTCGAGGGACTGCCCTCGAGAAGTCAGGAAAACTACGCTAACCGGAACATAAAAGGTCAAGCCGGCAGCAATAATAGCCAGGGCCATGGGCGCTAACGAACGGTTATGCCACACCAATCTGAGTGACGTGGTAGCTTTCATCGCAACACCCAATATCTACATCCTTATTTCGGTATCAGTGTTGCCACGAATCTCAGCACGCCTACCCACCAGCAACCCGTACGCAATTTCAACACCGCCAATCACCAGCAGCAGCGCCCACGGCACCCACCAGCCGCGCTGGAGAATGACGGTGAGAAGAAGGGGGAGGAGGCCGGCAGCAATAGAGCTCGCCCCGGCCCACATCCAACGTTTAGTTTTCGCTGACTCCATTAGTTGTAGCTCCTTCGCTCCCGGCCGCGGCATTACGCGCAGCCTCGGTACCGCGCGCAGCTTCGGTGCCGTGCGTGGCCTCGGTTCCCCGCGCAGCATCGCCGCCATGCGAGGCCGCAGCACCTCGCCCAGCTTCCTCACCGGCTAGATCGCGCGGCGCGGGCAGCCCGCGCACCCGATCCAGAAAAACATAGATAAGAAGAAGGATACCCAGATAGGGCAGCCCGGCATACCAGGCTACCGGCATGAGCCAGAAGAGCGCCACAAAAATAGCCAGGCAGCCGGCCATGACGGCCAGATTCGTCACCGGGGCGCCCCAGAGGCGAGCCGATGGGAGCTCGAGTCCCAGCTGCTTGCGGCATCGTCGAAAAGCAATATGAGTGGCCATCACTAAAGCCCAGGTGAGCAGGGTCCCGACCGTAGCGCAGCCGTACAAATACGAGAAGCCGGCCTGCGGGGAGGTGAGCGCCAAAATACAGGCGACCACCATTCCCACCATCGCCAAAGTGACCGCACCGCGCGGGGTGCCCTTCGGGGTGGTGCGCGCGGCAAAAGCGGGGGCCATGCGGTCGGTTGCCAGGGCGTGAATCATGCGCGAGGAGGTGTAGAGGCACCCGTTCGCAGCGCTCAGCGCCGCCACCAGGAGCACCGCGTTCATAATATGCCCGGCGGCGGGAATCGCGGCGGCATCCAGCGCGTGCACGAAAGGTGATTGGGAAATATCGTGGAGCGGCTCGGCGGTGACCGTCCATGGCTGCATCGCCACCACCACCGCAATCGCCCCCACGTAGAAGAGCAGCAGCCGCCAAATCATGGTGTGCGCGGCGCGCGGAATATCGTAACGGGGATTCCCCGATTCCGCGGCCGTGACCGAGACCGTTTCAATCCCACCGAAGGAAAAAACCGCCATGCATGCGGCAATGAAAACCGAGCCGGCGCCCAGCGGCATAAACCCGCCGTGCTCGGTGAGATTGACCAGCCCCACCGGTTCGCTCGCGGGCAGCCCCACAAAAATAATAATGAGACCCAGCAGAATAAAAACTGAAATGGCGGCCACTTTAATCATGGAGAACCAGTATTCCGCGGTGCCGTACAGCCGCACCGTGGCCATATTCAGGCCCACAATAAAGAGGGAACAGGCCACCGTTCCCACCGCGCTATTGAGCTGGGGCAGCCAGTGCTGGAGGTATTTCGCGCCGGCCGTCACTTCCGCGCCCACCGCCACAATGTAGGTGACCGCCAGATTCCAGCGCGTTACAAAAGCCCCCAGGTTCCCCAGATAAGCCCCTGCGATGGTGCCGTGCCCGCCGGGAACGGGATGCGCGCTGACCATCTCCGCCAGTGCCCACACCACCGACAGCGCCAGCAGCCCGGCCAGTGCGTAAGAAATAATCGTGGCGGGCCCCGCCAGTGAAATCGTGGCTCCCGCCCCGAGGAATAGCCCCGTGCCCAGCGCCCCGGATAGCGCAATCATCGCGATTTGCGGGGAGGTGAGGCTGCGCGCCAGCGCGGTATGGTGCGAAGTGGCGCGGGTACGTGCGTTGTTGCGTTTAGCGGTGGCGCGGGTACGCACGTTGGTGCGGCTTGCGGCGGTGCGCGTGCGGGCCCGGGCGCCGGGCGAAGCGTGGTGGCGTGCGGCCATGCGGGCTTCCCTTCGTGGATAGAACGACGGCGCAGCGCGGCGCCGCCCCACCCGGCCTCCACCGCCGGCGCAGCCCGGCCCTCGCACTGCCGTGAATATAACTAACGCGGAACTACTAGTGTACTCGCGCGAGCGACTACTCTTAGGGGTATGCCATCTCTCGGTCATATCTTGGAACGGTCCCAAACGCTCTCCGCTTCGCAACGCGAATGGTTGCATCAGCTGGTGGGGGACTGGCAGTTACTCTCCGATTTTTCCTTCGCGGACCTCGTGCTGGTCACCCCGCTCCAGGATGAACGCTTCATTATCGCGGCGGCCTGCCGCCCGGCCACCAATGCCACCGCGCTCGATAATGACGTGGTCAATATGACTTTCGATCCGGCCGATTCGGAGAAATTCCGGGAGATTATCGCCACCGGCCAGCGCGGCACCGTTTATATTCACGGCCTGCGTTACGAAGGCTATCCGGTGCGCCGGGCGGGTGAGGATCCTTTCGCGGTGCTCGCCCTGGTGTATTCGCAGCGTTCGCGCAAAGAAACGGTGCTGCGGCATTCCTCCTATGAGGAAATTGAAGAGCAGCTCCTCGATATGGTCACCCAGGGCCTGTTCCCCATGGAGGGTACCCCGAGCGGTTTCCGCCACGGCGCCCCGCGCGTCACGGATGGCTTCACCCACATCGATGCCGACGGCGCGGTGATTTTCAATAGCCCGAATGCGGTTTCTAATCTGCACCGCCTCGGGATTCGTTCCACTTTTGAAGGCCAGCTGCTCGCCGAGCAAATCACTTCGAGTATTGACGCGGAAACTCGCTTGGATGATGCGTTGCCGGTGGTGCTGCTCGGGCGTGCCCCGTGGATGACGGAGCTCGAATTGCGCGGGGCGGTGCTCTCCCTGCGCGCGGTGCCGCTGTGGAAGGACGGCAAGCACGTGGGCGCCGTGGTGCTCTCGCGCGATATTAGCGAGCTGCGCCGGCGCGAATTGGAGCTGGTCAGCAAAGACACCACGATCCGCGAAATCAACCACCGCGTCAAAAATAATTTGCAGACCGTTTCGGCGCTGCTACGGATGCAGGCGCGCCGCGCCGACGATAAAAAGGTGATCGAGGTGCTCTCCGAGGCGCAGCGCCGCGTGGAAACCATTGCCCTCGTGCACCAGATTCTCTCCCAAACCGTGGACGAAATCGTGGACTTTTCCGAGGTCCTCACCCCGCTTATCACCATGGCCACCGATATTGCCTCCACGGATGTGCGTGTTTCTTCCGAGGTGCGCGGGGAATTCGGAATGGTGGACGCAAATACCGCCACCCGCCTGGCCGTTGTCCTCAACGAACTGGTCTCCAACGCGGTGGAACACGGCCTGCCGCACGGCGGTCATATTGTGGTGAGCGCGGACCGTGAAGGTGACGTTCTCACGGTGCAGGTGAGCGACGACGGCGTGGGCGTGCCCACCACCGGCGTCAAGCAGGGCCTGGGCACCCGGATTGTGCGCACCATGGTGGAAGGCGAATTGCACGGCACCATTAAATGGGAGGCGCGGGAAGGTGGGGGGACCACCGTCACGCTCACGATTAATGTGACGGCCGGGCTACCGCCCACGGATGAAAAATAGTTTCCTCTCCCGGCGCGCGTAAAGATTAAGTACGAGGACGCAGCCCACTAAGTACGACGACGCAGCCCACGCGCAAAGCACGTGGGCTGGTAGGACTTGGGCCGGTTCGCCTTAGGAGGCAAGTTCGCGCACTCGGCGGGCGCGGGCGGTGCGGCGGCGCAGCCGGCGGCGTTCATCTTCGGAGGTGCCACCCCACACACCTGAATCCTGGTTATGTTCGAGGGCGTAATTCAAGCAGTCGTCACGGACGGTACATTCCTGGCATACCCGCTTGGCCCGATCCGTTTGGGCCAGGGCCGAGGCCGAACTACCAATCGGGAAGAAAAGCTCCGGGTCTTCCGTCAGGCACGCGGCACGCGAACGCCAATCCATGAATCCTCCTTTTCCCCGCCAGCGCGGGGCATTCCCGCCTCTGCGGGATATAGCCGTATGTGAGACCCATATATCTTTGCAAAGAGCGCAGCCGCGGTAAAGAGCCCACAGGTGTGATATTTCAACGCCCGTCCTTTCCGGGCTACTCACTTGTTATTCCAGGCTTAAACGACTATGGGGTGGCCCGCCGCGCGCTGGGGGTTTGAGGTAACCGGGTGGTGAGGGACAATAGGGGCATGAGCATTGACGAGGCCCGCCGCCGTTGGAATGAGATTGCCCCCACGCTGACCCGCGCGCAGATTGCCTACCATTCCGGGGCCGATCCGCTCATGACGGATGACCACTACGACCGCCTCATTCACGAGCTGCGCGATCTGGAAGCACGCTACCCGGAGCTCGCGGCACCGGATTCGCCCAGCCGCGCCGTCGGGGCACCGGTGAAGAACGACGGCGCAGCCACGCTGGCTGCGGGCGCGATGGTGGATGAAGGTACTGAACCGGAGCTCGGCGGGGGACGGGAGCCCGGTGCCGAACGGGAGCAAGGCGCCAACTCTGAGCTCGGCGGCGCGCCGGTGCCCGATGCTCAGCCCTTCGCGCCGGTGCTCCACCGCGAGCGCCTCTACTCCCTCCAGGATGTCTTTTCCCTCGAGGATCTGCGCGCTTGGTACGCCGCGCTCCCGGGAGTATCCGAGGCATCAGGCACCGCCGTCACCGCGGAAGCAAAAATCGACGGCCTCGCGATCAACCTGCGCTATAACAACGGCGCGCTCACCGTGGCCGCCACCCGCGGGGACGGCGTGACCGGGGAAGATGTCACCCGCAATATCGCCACCATCGCCGCCATTCCGCAGCGCCTGCGCGGCAGCGATATTCCGGAGGTCATGGAAGTACGCGGGGAAGTTTTCTTCCCTCTCGCCGATTTCGCGCAATTCAACGCCGAGCAGCGCGAGCGCCGCGAAGCAGCCGAACGCGAGCGCGCGGCCGCGGAACAGATTGGGGATACCGCAGCGGTGCGCGAAGCCAACCGCATCATCCGCTCCTGCCGCGAATTCGCCAACCCGCGCAATGCCGCGGCCGGCTCGCTGCGCCAAAAAGACCCGGCCGTCACCGCCTCCCGCCCGCTCTCCTTTATCGCCCACGGCATCGGGGCGCTCGCGGGCGTGCCCGCCTCCCTAGCCGAAACGCTCTCCACCCAGGCCGGCGTATACGAAGCATTCGCGCGCTGGGGTCTGCCCATTTCCCCCTACACCAAACTCGCCTCCAACTGGGAAGATATCGAGGCCTTCGTGGCAGACCTGGCCGCCCACCGCTACGATCTCATCCACGGGATCGACGGCGCCGTCCTCAAAGTCAATGACCGCGCGGCGCAGGCCGGGCTCGGCTACACCTCCCGCGTCCCGCGCTGGGCCATCGCCTATAAATACCCACCCGAAGAAGTGGAAACCACCCTCCTGGATATCCAGGTCAATGTGGGCCGCACCGGGCGCGCCACCCCCTACGCCATTATGGAACCCGTGCTCGTAGACGGCTCGGTCGTCACCCAAGCCACCCTCCACAACCGCGAAGAAGTAGCCCGCAAAGGCGTGCGCATCGGCGACGTCGTGATCGTGCGCAAAGCCGGGGATGTTATCCCCGAAGTGGTCGGCCCGGTCCTCCTCGAGCGCGACGGCACCGAACGCGAATGGGTCATGCCGCGCGCCTGCCCCTCCTGCGGGGCCACCCTCGCCCCCGCCCAGGAAGGCGATGTGGATATGCGCTGCCCCAATGCGCAATCCTGCCCCGCCCAACTGGCCGAACGCGTGGTCCATATCGGCTCGCGCGGGGCGCTGGACGTGGAAGCGCTCGGCGAGGAAACCGCCCTCTGGCTCACCAACCCGGACGCCCGGCGCCGCGAAGCACTCATCGCCCTCGCCAGCGGCCACCGCCTCGAAATCGAAGGTACCGACGGGCGCAAAAAAACCCTGCGCCTCGCACGCGAAGCGGCACGCGACCTGGGCATTGTGGACGGCGACGGCGCCATCCTCGACTCCGAGGTGATTATCCCACCCGCCGTGGCTCGCAGCCTGGGTGTTCCCGAACCCCAAGAACCGGTGCTCCACAGCGAAGCCGGACTTTTCGCGGTACAAGCCGCGGACGTAGCCACCACCTGGGTATGGAAAGAAATCCGCAATGCCGGCCAACCCACCGGCGACTACCGCTACGTGCGCGCCGCCTGGACCAAACCCACGTGGGGAAGCAGCGCCGGCCAACGCGTCATCACCAAAGAAAGCGAACCCGGCAAAGCCCTCCTCACCATGCTCACCGAGCTGGAAAAAGCCCGCGGCAAAGAACTCTGGCGCAAACTCGTGGCCCTCTCCATCCGGCACGTCGGCCCCACCGCGGCCCGCGCGCTCGCGGCGGCGTTCCCGGATTTGGCGCAGCTGCGCGCCGCTTCCGTGGAGGAACTCTCCGCGGTGGACGGCGTGGGGGAGATTATCGCCCGCTCCTTTAAGGAATGGTTCGAGGTGCCCTGGCATCTGGAGATTATTGAGCAATGGGAAGCCGCCGGGGTAGTTTTCGCCGATGATACCGCGGCCGCGGAGCAGGTTCCCCAAACGCTGGCGGGCATGACCATTGTGGCCACCGGCTCCCTGGAGGGCTATACCCGCGATTCGGTCAAAGAAGCGATCCTCAAGCACGGCGGGAAAGCCGCCGGCTCGGTTTCCAAGAAAACCACCGCGGTGGTGGTGGGGGAGAACGCCGGGTCGAAAGCCGCCAAGGCTGAAGAACTCGGTATCCCGCGCCTGAGTGAAGCAGAATTCACCGAGCTGCTGCGCACCGGCCAGCTGCCCGCCTAAAGCAGCGGCGCGAGCGGAGCCATGACCTTTTCGGTCACCCGTGCCAGCGTGCCGCGCTGGTCCCATTCCCCCAGAGTGAGTTCGCGGGTATTCCGCAGGTCGAATTCGAAAATCTTTTCCATCACGGCCGCGAAACCGGCATCGTGAATCGACATATTAATTTCGAAATTCCCCCGCAGGGACAGCCGGTCAATATTCGCGGTCCCCACGGTAGACCAGGTGGAATCCATCGTCATGGTTTTCGCGTGAATCATGGCGTCCTGGTAGAGGAAAATCCGCACCCCGGCGCGCAGCAGCCGCTCGTAATGCGGCCGCCCCACCCAATCCGTATAAATATGATTGGAGTACTGCGGGATAAGAATCCGCACGTCCACGCCGCGTTCGGCCGCGTCGGTGAGCGCGTCGAGCATGGGCGCATCCGGAATGAAATACCCCATGGTGATCCAGGCCCGCTGCGAGGAGCGCGCCAGCGCGTCCAAATACAGCGAAGAAATAGGATAAGTATTATGCGCGGGGGAATTCGTGACCGCCCGCATGCGCGAATCCCAGTGGTGGGTGAGGGCGCGGCGCAGGGTGGGATGATCGCGCTTGCGGTAGGCATTCCACATATCCACAAAAGCCACATCCAGCTCCCACACCGAGGGACCCTCCACGCGCAGGTGGGTATCGCGCCATTCGGTCACGTACAGGCCGCCAATATTGTAGCCACCCACGTAGCCGACGCGCCCGTCCACCGTCAAGATTTTGCGGTGATCGCGCCCTTTATCGCGCGAACGCCCGGTTAAAATACCGGTGCGCACCAGCGGGAAATTCATCCAGTGCAGATTCGCGATCCGCGGCGGGTGCCGGAACGAGGGCGGCTGATTGAGATTCCCCCAGGTGTCCAGCAGCACATGGACCTGCACCCCGCGGTGCGCCGCCGCGATAAGCGCGTCGCGGAAACGGTGCCCCACGTGATCCGCTTTGACAATAAACCACTCGAAATAAATATGGTCCCGCGCATTATTAATATCGGCGAGCATCGCGCGGTACACATCCGCGGCACCCGTATACAAGATCGCGTGGTCACGCCCGACCTGCACTTCTTGCGGGGGCAGATGCGGGTAGGAACTGACCGGTGGGGTGCGGCGTTTGCGCATTTCATCTACAACGACGACGGCGCCCGCGGCGGCCAAAGGCGCCGCGGCCGCGAGCATACCCGCCGTGCGCAGCACCCGGCGCGAAGTCCACTCAGTCATAGCGCCAATTGTAGACGCTCCCCGCTTCTCACTAATCCACGGGTGCGCCATCGCGCGGTGCAACCGCGTAGACTTGAGCCATGTCGTCATTTTCTAAGGAAGAGGTAGCGCGCTTAGCGGAGCTATCCCGCATCGCCCTGACGGATGCCGAAGCCGAAAAAATGGCCGGTGAGCTTTCCGTCATCGAGGATGCAGTGAAGGCGGTATCCGAAGTTGTTAGCCCGGATATTCCCTTTACCTATAATCCGCTCCCGCTGGCCAATGTCAAACGCCCCGATATTCCGGGGGAAACCCTTGATCGTGAGGAAGTCCTCGCCGCGGCCCCGGCCGCCGAAGAAGGTAAATTCCTCGTCCCGCGCATTATGGGGGAGGAATAAATGAATAGCTTGTTGCTCAAGTCCGCCGCTGAACTTTCCGCGCTGCTGCGCGCGGGGGAGATCACCTCCGTGGAACTCACCACCGCCTGCCTGGATCGCATCGAGGCGCTCAACCCCAAGGTGAACGCTTTCCTGTACGTAGATCGGGAGGGTGCCCTGGAGGTGGCCCGCGGGGTGGATGCCGCCCGCGCGGAAGGCCAGGAACTCCACCCGCTGGCCGGTATCCCCATCGCGGTAAAGGACAATATTTGCACCCGCGGGATTCCCACCACCGCGGCGTCGAAAATCTTGGAAGGGTGGCGCCCGCCGTACGATGCGAGCGTCGTCGTAAAAATTAAAGAAGCCCGGCTCCCTATCGTGGGCAAAACCAATATGGACGAATTCGCGATGGGGTCCTCCACGGAGCATTCCGCTTTCGGGCCCTCGCGCAACCCCTGGGATCTGGACCGGATTCCGGGCGGTTCGGGCGGCGGTAGCGCCGCGGCCGTCGGTGCGTTTATGGTGCCGCTCGCCCTCGGTTCCGATACCGGCGGGTCGATCCGCCAGCCGGCCGCGGTCACCGGAACGGTGGGAACAAAACCCACCTACGGGGCGGTGTCCCGCTTCGGTTTGATCGCCATGGCATCCTCGCTGGACCAGATCGGGCCGGTCACCCGCACCGTGGAAGATGCCGCGCTGCTCCAGGAGCTGCTCAGCGGGCACGATCCCCACGATTCCACCTCGCTTCCCGATACGCCTTCCGGCCTGGTGGCGGCCTGCCACGGCGAAGCCGGGAGCTGGGACGGTGCCGGAAGTGATCCGGAGCGCCCGCTCGCGGGCCTCAAGGTGGGGCTCGTGGAAGAAATGCACGGGGAGGGCTACGCGCCCGGCGTGCTCGAGGCTTTCGAAAACGCGGTGGCGCGCATGCGCGAACTCGGCGCGGAAACGGTGGAGCTTTCCTGCCCCAGTTTCCACTATTCGCTGGCCGCCTACTACCTCATCATGCCCGCCGAGGTTTCCTCCAACCTGGCCCGTTTCGACGGAATGCGCTACGGCCTGCGGGTGGAACCCGAAGAAGGGCCGGTCACCGCGGAAACCGTGATGCGCGCTACCCGCGCGGCCGGTTTCGGTGAGGAAGTCAAACGCCGCATTATCCTGGGCACCCACGTGCTCTCCGCCGGGAATTTCGATGCCTTCTACGGCGCGGCCCTGCGGGTCCGCACCCTGGTTCAGCGTGATCTGGAGCAGGCTTTCGCCCGGTGCCACGTGATCGTATCGCCCACTTCGCCCACGGTGGCCTTCCCCTTCGGCTCGAAAACGAACGACCCGCTGGCCATGTACCTCAACGACATCGCCACCATTCCCGCCAACCTGGCCGGAATCCCGGGTATTTCGCTGCCGGCCGGGCTCTCGGAAGGGCTGCCGGTGGGCTTGCAGATTCTCAGCCCGGCCCGGGCGGACGCCCTCATGTACCGGGTGGCCGCGGCTATCGACGCCGCGCTCGGCCACAACGTCCCCGCTGCCTGCCCCGCGCGGGATTGGGAGGAATAAAGCATGGATGAACTCATGAATTACGAGGACGCCGTCGCGCGTTTCGACCCGGTGATCGGTTTGGAAGTGCACGTGGAGCTGTCCACACACACCAAGATTTTCGACGCCGCACCCGTGGCTTTCGGTGCTGAACCCAATACCGATGTGCAGCCGGTCTCCCTTGGGCTTCCCGGTTCGCTCCCGGTGGTCAACGAGGCGGCGGTGGAATACGCGGTGAAGCTGGGCCTGGCCCTCAATTCCCGCATTAACGAGCTCTCGCGTTTCGAACGCAAGAACTACTTCTACCCGGATCTGCCCAAGGCCTACCAGATCACCCAGAACGCCCAGCCGATTATCCTGGGCGGCTACCTGGATATCGAGCTGGCCGACGGCACTCCCTACCGTTTCCCCATCGAACACGCGCATCTGGAAGAAGACGCCGGGAAGAACACCCACGTGGGTGGGGCCGATGGGCGCCTCCAGGGGGCGCGCTACTCGCTGGTGGATTACAACCGTTCCGGGGTGCCGCTGATTGAGATCGTTTCCGATCCGGCCACCGGGGTGGGGAAGAACGCCCCGGAGATCGCCGGCGCGTACGTGCGTGGGATCCGCGAACTGGTGCGGGCGCTCGGCATTTCCGAGGGGCGGATGGAACGCGGCAATATCCGCGCGGATGTCAATGTGTCCCTGCGGGAAAGCCCGGATGCTCCTTTCGGCACCCGTACCGAAACGAAGAATGTCAATTCTTTCCGCGGTATCGAAAACACCATTCGCTACGAGATCTCCCGCCAGGCTGCCATCCTGGCTGCCGGTGGCACGATTCTCCAGGAAACGCGCCATTACAAGGAAGAAATCCAGGGCACCATTGCCGGGCGCGTGAAGTCGGACGCGGATGACTACCGCTACTTCCCCGAACCGGATCTGGTTCCGGTGATCTGCACTCCCGAGTACGTGGAGGAGGTGTGCGCGGGGCTGCCCGAACTGCCGGCGGCGAAGCGCGCCCGTATCACCGAGGAGTGGGAGCTTTCCCCGGAGGAATTGCGCGATCTTATCAACGCCGGCGCGGTGGATCTGGTGGACGCCACCGTCCGGGCCGGGGCAACGCCCGCCGGAGCCCGCAAATGGTGGATGGGTGATATCGCCCGCTACGCCAAGGATAACGACGTCGAACTCGAGGACGCCCCCATTACCCCGGAGGCGGTTGCCGAGCTGGACGGCCTGGTCCAGAGCGGGCGGCTCAATGACAAGCTGGGCCGCCAGGCGCTGGCGGGAGTCCTCGCCGGGGAAGGCAGCCCGGAGGAGGTTGTTGCCGCGCGCAATCTGGAGATCGTTTCCGATAGCGGAGCTCTGGAGAAGGCCGTGGATGAGGCCCTGGCTGCCAACCCTGACGTCGTCGAAAAAATTCGCGGCGGAAAGGTGCAGGCCGCCGGTGCCATTATCGGTGCCGTCATGAAGGCGACCCACGGTAAGGCCGACGCCGGTGCCGTGCGCGCCCTCATTATGGAGCGCGCCGCGGCCGAGTAAAGCGGCGGTGGTGAACCGGGCCGAAAAGGCGCGGTAGCGAACCCGGACGAAACCGGGCATATCTCGTGAAGGAGGCGCAGGTGGCGCGAACACAAGCAGGGACAGAGCAACAATCTGACGTGGCATCGCCTTCGGGTGAGGCCCAGCAGTTCGTGCCACCTCCCTCCCAACGCGAGATTTTTGCAGCCCACGAAGGCGGCAAATTAGAAACCCACGCGACGGCCGCCATCGAAAACCGCGAGGACCTGGCCCGGGTATACACGCCCGGGGTGGCCAAAGTCTGCGAAGCGATTCACGCCCAGCCGGAACTGGCCCGCCGCTACACGGTGAAATCCAATACCGTGGCCGTGGTGACAGACGGCACCGCGGTGCTCGGCCTGGGCGATATCGGGCCGCTGGCCTCCCTCCCGGTCATGGAGGGGAAGGCCGCGCTCTTCAGGCGTTTCGCGGGCGTGGATGCCTGGCCGGTGCCCCTGGCCACCACCGATACCGAGGAAATCATTGCGGCGGTGCGAGCCATCGCCCCTGCGTATGCCGGTATCAATCTGGAAGATATCTCCGCCCCGCGCTGCTTCGAGATCGAAAAACGCCTGCGCGCGGAACTTGATATCCCGGTCTTCCACGACGACCAGCACGGCACCGCCGTTGTGGTGCTGGCCGCCCTCATCACCGCGCTGCGTGTGGTTGGGAAAAAACCCGCAGACGCACGCGTGGTGGTATGCGGAATCGGCGCCGCCGGCACCGCGATTATTCGCTTACTACTGGAATACGGGGTGCGGGACATCATTGCCGTGGACCGCGCCGGCACTCTCGGTCCCTTCCGCAGCGAAATCAACCCCGGTCACGCCTGGGTTGCGGGCCGCACCAATCCCCGGCAGATCGACGGCGATGTGCGTGCGGCCCTGCAGGGTGCGGATGTGTTTATCGGCGTTTCCGGCCCTAATATTCTCGACGGCGCAGCTCTGGACACCATGGCCAAAGATGCCATCGTTTTCGCCCTGGCTAATCCCACCCCGGAAATTGCTCCCGAAATCGCGCGCGAGCACGCCGCGGTGGTGGCAACTGGCCGTTCGGACTACCCGAATCAGATCAATAACGTGCTGGCTTTCCCCGGGATCTTCCGCGGTTTGCTCGACGCTCATGCCACCGAGGTCAGTGACACGATGCTGCTGGCCGCGGCTAAGGCGCTCGCTGATCTGGTCGGGGAGGAAGCGAATCCGGATTACATCATCGTTTCTGCCTTTGACGAGCGGGCTGCCGCTGCGGTGGCGCAGGCGGTTCGCGAGAGTGTGGCAGCTGTCTAGGAAACTCCGACGCGGTTCCCTCGGGTGTGTGGTGGGTGTCTCTCTGGTTTGATTTGCGTCTAGCGGGGTGGGCTTGTAAGCTGCGCTGATGGTACTGCACTCGGTGGGGTGTGGGAGAGTAGGTCACTGCCGCCATATTTTCTTATGTGTGTGGGGTGTTAGTCCTGTTGTGGGGCTGGCACCCCACACACCCATTTAACCCGAAGAGCCGGCGAAGGGAATAGGTGAAACCTGACTTGGCTCATTTAGTGCGACTTTGGCAGTGACTCGATAAGCACGGCCACGTCCGCCGGCAGCGGGGTGCGAGCATGAACGACCTGCCCGCCGACCTCAAGCGTGAACGAGCGGTACTTCTTCAACGTCCGCACCAACCGTTTCAACGACACACCCGTGGACTGCTCAAGAACATGCCCGCACGCCATCGCTACCATCACAATCGTTAAATGCGCCTGGATCGAGTCTTCTTTACGGTGAAAGATCGGACGCGCCCGTAAATCCGACTTCGCCATCCGGAAAGCCTTCTCGATACGGAATAACTGGCGATAAAACCCGATCACCGCACCAGCATCCAAATCCAACCGATTCGTCTCATATCCCTTAATCCCAGCCAACGCAAGATGCTTATCCGCTAATGCCTGGTTCACGCGCTTATTGGGAGCTTGCAAGTCAACATACCGGTTACGCTTGACCGGTATTTTCCCTTCCACCGCACGCCTGGCCTTGTCTAACTGTTCTTTCACACCCCGCCGCGTGCGCCGAGCCCGATCCTTCGAGTACTGATAATAAACAACCGACTCCACCACACCCACACCCTGGCCAGCGGCTTTGCTAGCATGGTTTTCTTGGCGCCAGACCTGACCATCCACATAGTCTTTACCCGGATTCTCTTCACGCCACTTTGCGATAGGGACAGGGATATCACGTTCTTTCGTGCCCAGAATATAGCCCAGACCAGCCCCGATAATCTCTTGCTTGTTAGAAGCTGAGAACATTCCCGCATCAGCCACAACCGTGATATCGGTAAGCCGGTAGACACGCCTGAGGCGTTCAATCATGGGTAGCATCGTGTGGGTCTTGGCCCGGTTTCCTTCAAACCCACCAATCGCCAACGGCAACCCGCAGGCGTCGGTGAGCATCCCGACCGTGATCTGCGGGTCAATACGGCGTTCTTTCGAATAGCCAGGTTTACGTAACTCGTCTTCTTTATCCGTCTCGAAATATAAGGTTGTTACATCGTAAAGGACGAGAACGCCTGGCCCGATACCCGCATGCCTTGCTAGCGTGGCCGTGATTCTGTCACGGAATTCTTCTTCCGCGTAACGGGGCAGGTGGCGTTTAATCGTGGAATACGAAGCCGAGCCTGCCCCGACTTCGGCGAGAGTTTCGATGGAATCAAACTTGGAGCCCGGGTGGATAATCCTGGCGGCCACCAGATCGTAGAACACCGGGTCATGATTGGTTGGCGGGCCTAGTTCCAGGAAATCAAAAGCCCCACGGATCGCGTCGAGGAGGTAGCCGGCACGCGAGCTGGCCACGGTCAAGGGATTATCCACCGAACCACTAGCCACGCGCGTCGGCGCTGTCTCAACGCCCGTCTCCAGGTCTAAAGAGAGCTGGTCCCCGTCGATCAAGCGCTGGGCCTGGGCTTTTAAGAGCGCGAGTTCACCGGGCGTGTGGGCTGAACCAATGTGCTCGAGTACGGGCTTGCGATCCACGTAACGCCACACGACTTGTACCGCGGTAGCGCCCGACTTGGTTATCACGGTACGAATCCGGGGTCGTGGCATACCACATAGCCTACCCCCAACCCGTTAGTACGACATTTCACCCACGAACGAGACAAAACCCCAGGCCACAACGTCAATATGAAACCTATCACGCCAAAATGAGCCAAGTCAGGAAAAATAATGTGTGAGAGATTCTTTGCGTGAGATAGGTATGTTTGCGTTCACTGTGCGATGACTGGCCACCGCGGGTTGGTTGGTGTTTGTTTGGTTGTGGCGGTGGTTATAGCGGCAAGGGTATACGCCCGGTCTCCTTTTCGAACCCGGTAGCTAAGGTTGTTTGCGCTGATGGTACTGCACTCGGTGGGGTGTGGGAGAGTAGGTCACTGCCGCCATGTTTCTTGTGTGTGGGGTGTTAGTCCTGTTTGGGGCTGGCACCCCACACACCCATTTAACCCGAAGAGCCGGCGAAGGGAATAGGTGAAATGGTCTCAGCAAAGAAGCTGATCCAAAGCGTCACCAGCCGGAAAGGTGTGTACCCGGATCCGCTCACATAGCGACAGTTGGGCGGATGCGTCGCCAGGGCTCAACCTTGTCGTAAGGGTGTGGTACCGTCCGATACATGATCGGCGCGCCGCCTTCGGATAGCGACATGCACGCGGGTTGCTCGCGGGGGCTAGCTGCGCCGTCGTACCTTAGGTACACGCGAAATGGAGGTAAGAATGAAACGTTGGGGAGCGCTGTGCGCGGTGCTCGCACTCGCCCTGGGCGCCTGCGGAACCACCGGGAAAACCGAAGGGAATTCCCCGAAAGAAGGCGCCGCATCCGCACCGGCTGCTGAAGCGCAAGCATCCGCGCCCACCACCACCGCGGTAGCCGTGCCCGATCCGCGCAGCCTCACCGGAATGGTGAGCGTCGATCCACTCCCCGAACCGCATCCGGCGCAGCCCGCCGCCGTCAACCTCCCCGTCACCATCACGGACGCCAGTGGCGCGAAAGTGACCGTGACCGATGCGTCGCGCGTGGTGACCCTCGATATGTCCGCCGCGATTTCGCAAACGCTCCTCGCCCTCGGGCTGGGCACCACCATCGCGGGCCGCACCGTATCCGATACGGAGCCGAGCCTCGCGGACGTTCCGGTCGTCACCGAGAGCGGGCACAGCGTGAACGCCGAGGCAGTACTGCGCCTCGCCCCAACCCTGATCCTCACCGACGGCACGATCCGCGGGGCCGAAGGTGCCCTCGCGCAACTCGAAGCCTCCGGTATTCCGGTGGTGCGGCTTACGCGCGCAACAAAGTTCGACGACGCGCCCGCCCGCGCGGCGGAAGTCGCCCGCGCCGTGGGAGCCGGGCAGGCGGGCGAAGAACTGGCCGCCCAGATTTCCCAATCCATCGCGCAGGCGCGGATCGACGTCGCCCAGCTGGCCCCGGCCGACCCGCTGCGCATGGTCTTCCTCAATATTCGCCCCCAGGCCGGGCTGTTTATGCTGCTCGGGAGCGAATCGGGTGCCAGCGACGTGATTGACGCGGTGGGCGGGCGCGATATGGCCGGGGAAGCGGGAGTCACCAAGGCCCGGCCAGCCAGCCAGGAAGCGCTGCTCGTGGCCAACCCCGAAGTTATTATCGTGATGACCAATGGGCTGGGCGCACTCGGCGGGATCGAGGCGCTCGAAGGCCAACCCGGGATCTCGCAAACCGACGCCGGGAAGAAGCGGCGCGTGCTCGCCATCCCCGATAACCTTTCCCTCGGATTCGGTCCGCAAAGTGGCGATCTTATTCGCGCGATGGGCCAGGCGCTTTACACTGCCCAGTAGCGGCACAACGCCGGCAGCGGTGGGAACGCATAGCCGGCACGTAGTGGGAACACGCCACGCGGCGTGGGAAACGCGGGCGGGCAGGGTGCCCGCGGTAGCGCACCGCGAAGGGATAATACGAAAGGATAGTGAGAGGATGACCGTGGCCCAGCGCCCCAGCTCGCGCGAGGGACATCCGCATTCTTCGCCGGCCGGGCATGCCGCCCGGTCGACACAAGGCCCGAGCTCACGGCAGCGCCCTCGCTCACGCGGGGCGGATCCGATTTCCGCCCCCGGGCGCCGCGCCGCGCTCATCGCGGCCTGCCTGCGCCTGGCCACCATCGCGGCGATTATTGCCGGGTACGTGACGGCGGCTCACACCAGCGCGGCACCGCTGAGTACCGGCCACCTCTGGCTCGCGGCCGGCTTCTTCGCCCTGGCCGCCGCCTGCGCGCTAGCCGAACGAGTGGGCAGCACCGGGGCAGCCCGCGCGGAGGAACGCCGGCTGCGCGGCCGGCTCCTCGAACGCACCTTCGCGCTCGCCCGCACCGGCACCCCCACGCCCTATACTGCTGGGCGCCTCCTCCCGCTCCTCACCGATAGCGTCGAGCGCATCACCAATTACCGGCAGGGTTACGTGGGCACCACCATTGGTGCGTTGCTCGCCCCGTTCCTCACTCTCGCCTTTATCGGGATCGCCATTGACCCGGTGATCGGCTTCGGCGTGATGGCGGCCCTCCCGCTTATCCCCGCCGGCATCGGCCTCTTCTTCCGTTTCTTTCGCCGCGCGTCTACCGAATCGCGCCGCGCGCGCGACACCCTCGTGGATAGCTATCTCGACGCCATCCGCAATATGACCACCATCCGCCTCTTTAACGCCGGGGAACGCACCGAAGCCGACCTGGCCCGCCGCGGCGAAGCGAACCGCCGCGCCATTATGCGGATGCTGGCCGGCAACCAAATCGTCATTATCGTGATGGACGGCCTGGTCGGGCTCCTCCTCATCTGCCTGACCGCCGGGCTCACCACCGCCCGCGCCGCGCACCTCGCCCCGTGGGAAGCCCTCGCCGTGGCCCTCCTCGCGGTGGTTCTCCTTGAACCGCTCTCGCAGGTAGCGGGCTTCTTCTACATCGGGATGGGCGGGCGCGCCGCCCAAAAAGCCATCACCCGGTACCTCGCCATCGCTCCGCGTATAGTGCACGACGGCGCAGCTGCGGCTCCCAGCACCGTTGAGGATTCAGGTGCGGCTGAGAGTGACGGCGCCACCCCGCCCGCCAGCGCCGCCCCGCTGATCACCGTGACTAACGCGGCGGTGAATTACGGGCGTGAAGAGGTGCTGACCTCGGTGAATCTGCGCGTGGCGCGCGGGGAACGCCTCGCGATTGTGGGAGTGAGCGGAGCCGGGAAATCCACCCTGCTCGCGCTGCTGCGCGGAGCCCTGCGCCCGCAAGCCGGGAGTGTGCAGATTGGCGAGGTCCACGTGGATGCTGAGAGTGGTGACCTGGCGCAGTTGCGCGCGCGCAGCGCCGTCGTCGCCCAAACAACGTGGATGTTTACCGGAACTATTGCAGATAACCTGCGCCTGGCGCGCCCGGATGCCACCGCGGAACAGATGTGGGAGGCACTGCGGCGCGCGCAGGTGGACGAGGACGTGGCGCGGATGCCGGAGGGGCTCGATACCTACCTCGGGGAGGATTCCGCTTTGATTTCCGGCGGGCAGGCGCAGCGTATTTCGCTGGCGCGGGCGTTTTTGGCCGGGCGCACCCTGCTGCTGCTCGACGAGCCCACCGCGCAGGTAGACCTCGAATCCGAAGACCGGATTTGTGCGGCGCTGGCGGGGCTGGGGCCCGAGTATACGCTCGTCATGGTCACGCACCGTCCCGCCTTGGCGGCGCTGGCGGACCGGGTGGTGCGGGTCCGCGACGGAATTCTCGAGGAGGTCAGTGATGTCCACGCCGAGTAATAAAGCCGCGCTGCGCGGGAATGATGCGCGTGAGAATAACGGCGCCGTGCAGCGCAGGAATGGTGCGCGCGAGGATAACGGCGCCGTGCTGCGCGGGAATGGTGCGCGCGAGAATAACGGCGCCGTCCGCGTAACAAGCGGCGCCGCGCCGGGGTTGCGCACCGTGCTGCGCTGGTTGCTTTCCCTCACCCGCCCCGTCCACGGCCCGCTCGCCCTGTCCACCCTGTGCCGGGCCGCCGGCCAGGTGGCCGATATTGGGCTGTTCGCGGTGGCGACCTACGGGATGGTGGCGGCCGTGAGCAGCGGCGGGGGAGCGGGCTTCCTCTGGTTCGTGGCTCTCCTCGCGCTCCTCAAAGCCGCCCTGCGCTACCTCGAACAATTCACCGGGCACTACGTGGCCTTCCGGGCCCTCGAACTGCTGCGCACCCGCGTTTTTGCCGGCCTGTGGCCCAAGGCCCCCGGGATTATGGCGCGCTCGCGTTCGGGGGATATCGTTGCCTCCCTCACTCGCGATATTGACCGCATTGAAGTGGTCTACGCCCATACTGTGGCGCCGGTGGTCTGCGCCTACGTGCTCACCCCCGCGGCGCTGCTGGTGGGCGGCGCGCTACTCGGGTGGCACGCGATGGCGCTGCCGGCCGTGGCCGCGGCTCTAGCACTTGCGGTTATCCCTTACGTGGGTACCCGGCGCGCGATTGATGCGACGACGGCGCAACTCGCCGCCCGCGCCGATCTGGCCGCGCATGTGACCGATTCGCTCTACGGCCTCGAAGACGTGCTCGTCTTCGGCCGCACCGCCGACCGGATGGACGAAACAGCGGCCCTGGGTGCGAAAGTCGCCACCGGTGGATCTTTCCCGGCCTGGGTGGCCGGGCTGCGCCGCGGGGCCAATATTATTGCCGCCGGTATGAGCGCGGCGTGGATTATCGCGGTGGGAGTGAGTGACCCGAGTATCTCGTTGCCGCTCGCGGCGGCCGGCGCGGTGGCGGCGCTGCGGGTATGGGAAGGCCCCCAGGCTCTCGAAGATGCGGCGTCGTCCCTCGATGCCTCGCTCGCGGCCGCGCGGCGTATCTATGCCCTCGCGCACGCGCCCCAGCCGTGCCCGGACGGCCCCGGGATCCTCATGCCCGAACGCGGCCTCTCCGTGGAATTCGACGACGTCCACTACGCCTACCCGGAGCGCGAGCGCGAGGTGCTGCGCGGAGTGAGCCTGCGTATTCCCGCCGGTTCCCATACAGTGCTGGCCGGGCGTTCCGGCTCGGGTAAATCCACCCTGGTGCATCTGGTGGAACGCTACGATGACCCGACATCCGGGATGGTGCGCATCGGCGGGATTCCCACCACGGACCTCAAGGTCGCTTCGTTGCATGCCTGCGTGGTGGGGGTGTCTCAAAAAAGCCAGATTGTGGCCGGGACCATCGCCGATAATCTGCGGCTCGGGGTACCGAAGGCCACCGAAACTGAGCTGTGGCGCGCCCTCGGCGTGGCCGGGCTGGATAGCGATGTGCGGGCCATGCCGGACGGCTTGAATACCCGGGTGGGAGGCGGTACCTCGCACGGGCGGCCCACCGGATATGCGCTTTCGGGCGGGCAGGTGCAGCGCCTGTGCCTGGCCCGCGCGGTTCTCATGCACCCGGCCGTCCTCATCCTTGATGAATTCGCCGCGGCCCTCAATAGCGAACTTGAAGCGCGCATCCGCGCCAATCTGCGCGCCGCCCTGCCCGAGGCCACCATTATTGAAGTGAGCCACCGCCTCGATGCGGTGCGCGAAGCCGATACCGTGGCGGTGCTCTCCGGCGGGCGCCTGGTGCTGGCCGGCCCGCCCGCCGAGATCACCGAAGCGCGGGTGCGGGAAGCCGTGCGGGAGAACGGCGCAGCGGTGGAAGGGGCGGCGCACCGCGAGACGGCGGAGGATACTGCCGCGCAGCCGGAGACTACGGCAGAAAACGCGCCCCGGGCGCCGCGCCATTAGCGCTCCGTACAACATTAAGGCAAGATAGACAGGATGAGTGGACAGCGCGGCAACCAGGGGCACGCGGCCACCGCGCTCTCCGCGGTGCCCGGCGCGCCAGCTATGCCCGCGGAGCCGGGCACGCCGGGAGCACCCGGAGCGTCAGCCATGCCAGCGCTCCCCGCGGTGCCCGCCGGCATAAAAGCACGCCGCCACCGGCGCTTCTGGACGTTCCTCATCCTCACCGTGCTCCTCGCTTTGGGTATGCTCCTCTCCGCACACCTGGGCCAATTCCCCGTCACCGTGGGAGATGTAGGGCGCGGTATCGCCGCCCGCTTCGGGCTGGCCGCGCCCCCGGAAGATCCCCTCGTCATGGCGGCGCTCTGGAATATTCGCTTCCCCCGCATCTGCTTAGGCGTTTTGGTGGGCGGGGCGCTCGCGGTGGCCGGCGCCGTTATGCAGGCGGTCTTCTCCAACCCGTTGGCCGAACCGGGAATTATCGGGGTGTCCTCCGGATGTGCTTTCGGGGCCGCCCTCACCATGGTCTTTGTTCCCGGAGCCTTGGGCGGTTTCTCGGTACCGCTAGGAGCCTTCGCTGCCGGGCTCGTCACCTCCGCCACCGTCTACCTGCTGGCGCGCTCGCACGGGCGCGCTGAAACTCTCACCCTGGTGCTCACCGGCATCGCCGTGACCGCGGTGGCCTCCGCCCTCACCTCCATCGCCACCTACCTGGCCGATACCAATGCCCGCGAACAAATCGTGTTCTGGCAGATGGGATCGCTGGCTGGAGCCTCCTGGTTCCAGGTCGCCGTGGTGGGCGCGGTGGTTGGCATCGGTATCCTTGGCGCCCTCGCGCTGGCCGGCCGCCTCGACCTGCTCAGCCTGGGGGAGCGCGAAGCCGGGCACGTGGGCGTGAACGTCGCCGCCCTGCGCGCTTCCGCCATCGTGCTCACCGCCATCCTCACCGCCGCCGCCGTGTGCTTCGCCGGCGTGATCGGCTTCGTGGGCCTCATTGTCCCGCACGTGCTGCGCCTCCTCATGGGCCCCATGAATCGGATGCTCATCCCCGCCGCGCTCCTGGGCGGAGCGGTGCTCCTCACCTACGCCGACCTCGCGGCCCGCACCCTCGTGCCCTTCGCGGAACTCCCCATCGGAATCTTCACCGCGCTGGTGGGCGGCCCCACCTTCTTCATCCTGCTGCGCAAGAACCTGCGAGGTGCCCGTGGTTGATCTTTTCTCCGCGGTGGGTGGGCCGGCCGGGGAGCTTCGCGCCGAGCACCTCAATTTCGCCTACGGTACCCACCGGGTTCTCCACGACGTCAGCATTACCGCGCGCCCCGGGCGGGTCCTCGGGGTGCTCGGCCCCAATGGCACCGGAAAATCCACCCTGCTTTCCCTGCTCGCCGGCGACCTCAGCCCCACTTCCGGGCAGGTCCGTATCGGCACCACCGCGGTTACCTCTCTCTCTTGGCGGGAGCTGGCGCGCCTGCGCGCCGTCATGCCGCAAAACTCCACCTTCCCCTTCGCCTACCTGGTGCGCGACCTGGTGGCCATGGGCCTCGGATCCGGAAACGGCGCGGCACGGGGGAACGGGGCCGGGCGAGGCGGCGGCGCGGCACGGGGCAACGGCGCCGGGCGTGGAAACGGCGCGGCAGGTGCAAGCACCAGTACCCAGAACGGGGCCGGCACCGGCAGAGCCGCGGACGCCGCCATTATCGACGCCGCCCTGCGCGCCGCCGACGTCACCCACCTCCAGGACCGCGATGTCACCCGCCTCTCGGGCGGCGAACAGGCCCGCGTTACTTTCGCGCGGGTGCTCGCCCAGCGCGCCGGGGTGGTGCTCCTCGATGAGCCGACCGCCGCCCTCGATATTTCCCACCAGCAGCGCCTCCTCGAGCTGTGCCGGCGCCTGGCTGCAGGCGGGCACACCGTCGTCGCCGTGCTGCACGATATTCAACTGGCCGGCGCGCTCTGCGATGACGTGGTCCTCTTGCGCCACGGCCGGGTGGAAGCGGCCGGCACCCCGCGCCAGGTACTCACTTCTGAGCTACTCACCCGGGTATACGAATGGCCGATCCGAGTGGAGACGCTGCGGGATGGGACCATCGTCGTCGTTCCTACCACCGCGACCACCACCGCAACCACGTCCGAAAAGTGAGAAAGCAATTCTCACTACGTGGACACGGCTAGACTAAGGACCACGGCGGCACCGCCCGCCACCACAACACACGATACGAAGGGGAATAATGGCGCAGCTGCGATCGGCAACCTCAACAACAGGCCGGAATATGGCCGGGGCGCGGGCGCTCTGGCGCGCCACCGGGATGGGCTCGGAAGATTTCGGAAAACCGATTATTGCTATCGCTAATTCCTTCACCCAATTCGTTCCCGGGCACGTGCACCTGCGCAACGTCGGGAAAATCGTGGCGGACGTGATCCAGGCGAACGGCGGGGTGGCGCGCGAATTTAATACCATTGCCGTGGACGACGGCATCGCCATGGGCCACGAGGGCATGCTCTACTCGCTGCCCAGCCGCGAAATTATTGCCGACTCCATCGAATATATGTGCAATGCGCATACCGTGGACGCCCTCGTCTGCATTTCTAATTGCGATAAAATTACACCCGGCATGCTCATCGCGGCCATGCGCCTGAATATTCCCACTATTTTTGTGTCCGGCGGTCCCATGGAGGCGGGCAAGCCGGTGGAAGGCGTCGTCGATCATAATATTGACCTGATCGACGCGATGGCCCTGGCCGTGGATGATTCCATCACGGACGACGAGCTCGCGCGCGTGGAAGAAAACGCCTGCCCCACCTGCGGTTCCTGCTCGGGCATGTTCACCGCAAATTCCATGAATTGCCTGACCGAAGCGCTGGGCATGTCCCTCCCCGGCAACGGCTCGACCCTCGCCACCGCCACCCGGCGCCGCCGGCTTTTCGAGGAGGCCGGGAAACGCATCGTCGCGCTCACGAAACGTTTTTATAACGACGACGACGCCAGCGTGCTGCCGCGCAATATTATGACGAAAGCGGCGTTTACCAATGCCATGTCCATGGATGTGGCCATGGGCGGCTCCACCAATACCGTGCTTCATATTTTGGCCATCGCCCAGGAAGGGCACGTGGATTTCACGCTCGCGGATATTGATGCGCTTTCGCGGCGGGTGCCCTGCATGGTCAAGCTCGCCCCGAATTCCACCGAATTCCATATTCAGGACTTCCACCGCGCCGGCGGGATTCCGGCGCTGCTCGGGGAAATGTACCGGGCGGGGATGCTCGATGACTCGGTGCATTCGGTGCATTCCGATGACCTGAAATCCTGGCTGGAAACCTGGGATATCCGCGGGGTGGCGCCTTCCGAGCAGGCCCGTGATCTTTTCAGTGCCGCGCCGGGGAACGTGCGCACCACCCGCGCATTTTCGCAGGATTCCACCTGGGAAAGCCCGGATCTGGACGGGGAGCACGGTTGTATTCGCAGTGCCGATCACGCCTATACCAAGGACGGCGGGCTGTGCGTGCTGCGCGGGAACCTGGCGGAGGACGGTGCGGTTATTAAAACGGCCGGGATTAGCGAAGAGCTTTTCCATTTCGAAGGGCGGGCCCGGGTGGTCGATTCCCAAGAGGCCGCCGTCGAACTTATTTTGTCCAAAGCGGTGGAACCGGGCGATATTGTGGTGATCCGCTACGAGGGTCCCAAGGGTGGGCCCGGGATGCAAGAAATGCTGTATCCCACGTCCTACCTCAAGGGTCTGGGGCTCGGGAAGGTGTGCGGGCTCATTACCGATGGGCGTTTTTCCGGGGGAACTTCGGGTCTGTCCATCGGGCATGTATCCCCGGAGGCGGCCGCGGGCGGTAATATTGCGCTGCTGCGCGAAGGCGACCATATTATTATCGACGTGCCCACCCGGTTGCTCGCCATGGATGTGTCCGAAGAAGAACTGGCCGAGCGGCGCGCCCAGATGGGCGAGCTGCCCTGGCGCCCCGAGAAGCGGGACCGGCATGTTTCTAAGGCGCTGCGGGCCTACGCCATGATGACCACCTCGGCGGATCGCGGGGCGGTGCGGGTGGTGGACGGCCGAGTGGATTAGGCACCGCGGTCGCGCTGGTCGCGGCGCGCGTGCGGGCCCCGGCACGCTATTCGCTACTCGTCGAAGGCCGGGCTGAGTTCGTGGGGTGGCTCCATGAGCCAGTGCCGGTCGGTGATCATGCGCGCGGCCGCCACCCCGGCACCCACCGCGCAGATCACCAGCACCACGTTGGTGAGCGCTCCGGCAGCCTGGGCGATTTGCCCGGCATTAATGGCGTGCAGACCGCGGAAAAATACCACTCCCGGAATCATGACGACGACGGCCGGTACGCTCAGCGAGACCCGGGAAAAACGGGTGCGGCGAGTGAGGAGGTGGGCGAGCACGCCGGCCCCCAGGGCCGCGAGGAAAACCGCGGCCACATTGTAGAAACCGGCATCCTGGGCGGTTAGGCGTGCGGCATTGACAATCGCGCCGATGGCGCCGGCCAGCAGCGCCGCGCCCTGCTCCGCGGTGAAAAGCATGGCGAAACCGTAGGAGGCCACGAAGGTCGCGGCACCGCGCGCCAGAGCCAGCCACGGCTCGGGGATCACGTAGGCGGCATGCGGGGCAATATCCGTACCGAAAATAACGGTGACCACCCAGACCGCCATCCCGGCGGCCAGCATGAGCATGGTGACATAGGCACCGCGGGTGAGCCCGGCGGAAAAATCAGCGCGAATCGTATCGAGCATCGCGGTGACCAGCGGGAACCCGGGAATGAGGAAGAGGAGGGCGGAAACCACCCCGGCTTCGTGCACCACCGCAATATCCCAACACGCCTCAGCCACCCCCACCGTGGCCAGGTAGAGCAGCGCGGCCAGCGCCCCCACCAGGAACCAAATTCCGAAGTGATTGACGAGGCGGCGGGCCAACCAGCCGCGCGCCGCCTGCCCCACGCTCGCCGCGAAGAAGACCGCGGCGCATTCCACCACCCCGCCCCGGTTGAGGAAACAGAAACAGGCGCAGGCCAGCCCGGACACCAGGGCCAATACCCAGGCCGGATAGCTGCGGGCCCGCGCAATCGCATCATCGAGGGCGCTCGTGACCTGCGCGGGAGTGGAGCCGGCCGGGAGAGCATCAATGGCCACAATAAGGGCGTCAATACGGGCGGCATTCACGCCGAGGGTGCGCTGCTCCCCGGTGAGGGTGCACACATCCCCGCAGCCGTAGCACGTAACTGTGATCTCCGTGAAGGAGACCGCGGCGTGGGTGGTGCGGATCCCCAGGGCGTGGGCGGTGCGCTCCATAGAGTGTTTGACCCGGTAAGCGGAGGCGCCGCTGGCAAGGAGAAGTAAGCCGGCGCGCAAAACCGCCCGTGCGGCATAGCGCAAGTGGCTCGGGTGCTGCGGGGCGGGTGGCCGGTGCGAAAAGCTCACGCGTCCAGAGTACGCTTCTCGAAAAACCGCGGAAAACTGTCCGAACAATGAAACCGAAATCCACGATGTGAGACAGATTGATCTTTTTAGCGCTCGGGGACCGCACTCCGGTAGTCTGAAGGGCATGGCTCAGATTCTTCTTATTATCGTAGTGAGGTAGCGCGCACCACCGGTTGCGCGCTCCCCTCACGTGAGGGGATTTTTTATGCGCCAACCACCACGCTTGCACCCCGCTCGGTGATACCGGAAGAACAGGCCCGAAGAACCAGGTGAACCAGGTTGAAGGAGGAACCATGGCCGCATCCGAGATGAATGCATCCGCGATGAGCGCGTCGGCCGCGTCCCGCCGGGACCGTCCCGGTGAGATCCGCGAAAAAATGGACGGCGCCCGCGCCATTGTCCGCACCTTAGCGGAACTCGGTGTTGATGTCGTCTTCGGGCTGCCCGGCGGAGCTATTTTGCCCACCTACGACCCGATGTACGATAGCGATTCTCCCCGCCATATCCTGGTGCGCCACGAACAGGGCGGCGGGCACGCTGCCGAAGGCTACGCGCTAGCAACGGGGCGCGTGGGGGTGGTGATGGCTACCTCCGGGCCGGGGGCTACCAACCTCGTCACCCCGCTGCTCGATGCCAATATGGATTCGGTCCCGCTGGTGGCCATCACCGGCCAGGTGGGAGCGGCGGCCATCGGAACCGATGCCTTCCAGGAAGCCGATATCGTGGGTGCCACCATGCCCATGGTCAAGCATTCTTTCCTCGTCACCGATGCCGATGATATTCCGGCCCGCCTGGTCGAAGCTTTTTACCTGGCGGCGAGCGGGCGCCCCGGCCCCGTCCTCGTGGATATCGCGAAATCCGCGCAGAACCAAGAAACAGAATTTGTGTGGCCCCCGCGCCTGGATCTGCCCGGATACCGCCCGGCCGGCGAGCCGGATTCCGCCGCGGTACGCGAAGCTGCCCGGCTTATTGCCACCGCGGCCCGCCCCGTGCTCTACGTGGGGGGAGGGGCGGTGCGCGCCCGGGTTTCCCGCGAGGTTACCGAGCTGAGTGACCTGACCGGTGCCCCGGTGGTCACCACCCTGCCGGCCCGCGGCACCGTACCCGATTCCCATCCCCATAACCTGGGGATGCCGGGGATGCACGGCACCGTTCCCGCGGTGGGAGCCCTCCAGCGCAGCGATCTCATCGTGGCGCTGGGCGCGCGTTTCGATGACCGCGTGACCGGGGCCCTGGACGGTTTCGCGCCGAAGGCGAAGGTTATCCACCTCGATATTGACCCGGCGGAAGTATCCAAGAACCGCACCGCGGACGTGGCAATTATCGGGGATCTGGCGCAATCCGTTCCTGCTCTCCTCGCGGAGGTGCGCGCGGCCCGCGCCCAGTATGGGGAAGCGAATCTGGATCCCTGGTGGGGCTACCTCAACCGCCTGCGGGGAACCTACCCGGCCGGCTACACCCCCACGGATGACGGCCTCGTCTCCCCGCAATACGTGATCGAGCGCCTGGGCGCCGTGGCAGGAAGTGAAGACACCATCTGGGTGACCGGGGTGGGCCAGCACCAAATGTGGGCCTCGCAATTCTTGCGTTTCGAGCATCCGCACCGCTGGCTGTCCTCCGGGGGAGCGGGCACCATGGGCTACGGTATTCCGGCCGGCATGGGCGCGAAAGTGGGCCAGCCCGAACGCACCGTGTGGGTGATTGATGGCGACGGCTCCTTCCAGATGACCAATCAGGAACTGGCCACCTGCCGCCTCAATAACATCAATATCAAAGTGGCTGTTATTAATAACTCCTCGCTGGGGATGGTGCGCCAGTGGCAGACCCTCTTCTACGAGGGGCGCTATTCCTTCACTGATCTGGAAACCGGGAATAACACCCGCCGTATCCCCGATTTCGTGAAACTTGCTGAGGCTTATGATTGCGCGGCCTGGCGCGTGGAGAAGAAGGACGACGTCGATACCGCCATCCAGCGCGCCATGGAGATCAATGACCGCCCCGTCGTTATCGACTTTATTACCTCACCGGATGCGGAAGTGTGGCCGATGGTTGCCGCCGGGGTATCCAATGATGAGATTATGTACGCCAAGGGGCTGCGCCCCGAAGTGGATGAGAACTTCGCGTGAGTAGCGCATTTTCGCCGCTCGAGCCGCCACGAAAGGAAGGATAACAATGCCGCAGCGCCACACGCTCTCCGTACTGGTGGAGAATAAACCCGGAGTGCTCACGCGGGTGGCCGGGCTCTTCGCCCGCCGCGCGTTCAATATTCATTCGCTCGCCGTGGGAGAAACGGAAAACCCGGCGCTCTCGCGTATCACCGTGGTGGTTGATGCCGCGGTGCAACCCCTCGAACAGGTGGCCAAACAGCTCAATAAGCTGGTGAACGTCATCAAAATCGTGGAATTGGACAGTGAGGAAGCGGTGCTGCGCCGCCTCGTCCTCATTAAAGTCGGCGCTGATGATACGACCCGCTCCCACGTGGTCCAGGTGGTGGATCTTTTCCGCGCCCACGTGGTGGATATGGTGCCGGATGCCGTCACCATTGAAGCCACCGGCTCCGACCGCAAGATCGGTGCCCTGCTCACCGCCCTGGAGCCCTATGGGATCCGGGAAATTGTGCAGTCGGGAACCGTGGCGCTCGGGCGCGGAGCCCATTCGCTTTCCGAACGTGTTACCGCAGATATGGCGGGAGACCCGGGCAACTTCCCGGAGGAGCTTGCCCGCGGGCGCATCTAAGCCAGAGCGGCGCGCGGCCAGCTGGCGGCGTCGTCGTACTTAATACGGGCCCGCACGCAACGCGGCGCCGTGACCGCAACGAAACCGAAACCGAGATAACGACAACCGTGGGGCCTGGCCCCGACCCAACAAAAGGAGAAAACCATGGCAGAAATTTTCCATGATGCCGATGCCGATCTGTCCCTCATCCAGTCGAAGAAGGTTGCCATTATTGGCTACGGGTCGCAGGGGCACGCCCACGCGCTCAACCTGCGCGATTCCGGCGTGGACGTGGTGGTGGGCCTGCGCGAAGGCTCCAGCTCGGTGGCGAAAGCGCAGGAGCAGGGCCTGACGGTGCGCTCCGTGGCCGATGCCACCAAGGAAGCGGACGTGGTGATGATTCTGGTTCCGGACCAGACCCAGCGCGGGCTGTGGGCCGCGGAAATCGAACCGAATCTCAAGGCCGACGCCGCGGTGTTCTTCGCCCACGGTTTCAATATTCACTACGGCTATATCAAGCCGGCTGCCGGCCACGATGTGTGCATGGTGGCGCCGAAGGGCCCGGGGCACACGGTGCGCCGCCAGTACGAAGACGGCCGCGGGGTGCCGGTGCTCGTCTGCGTGGAACAGGACGCCTCCGGGCAGGCCTGGGACGTGGCGCTGTCCTACGCCGCGGCGATCGGCGGCACCCGCGCCGGCGCCATTAAGACCACCTTCAAGGAAGAGACCGAAACGGACCTCTTCGGCGAGCAGACCGTGCTGTGCGGCGGGGTTTCTCAGCTCATCACCTACGGTTTCGAGACCCTGGTGGAAGCCGGGTACCAGCCGGAAATGGCCTACTTCGAGGTGTGCCACGAACTCAAGCTCATCGTTGATCTCATTAACGAAGGCGGGCTGACCAAGCAGCGCTGGTCCTGCTCGGATACGGCCGAATACGGCGATTATGTTTCCGGCCCGCGCGTGATCACCCCGGATGTCAAGGAACATATGAAGGACGTGCTGGCCGATATCCAGAACGGTTCCTTCGCCAAGCGTTTCATTGACGACCAGGATGCCGGCGCCCCCGAATTCAAGAAGCTGCGCGCCGAACACGAGCGCCACCCGCTGGAGGCCACCGGGCGCGAGGTGCGTTCCATGTTCGCGTGGAATACCGACGTGGACGCCGATTACACCGACGGGCAGACGGCGCGCTAAGCGACGTGACCACGGTGCGCGCACGGTGCATGACGGTGCGTTCGTGACGGTGCGCGAAACCGGGCGCGCTGTGGGCGCGCGGGACGTGACCGCCGTTGTTGCCGTTCCCAGGTGGGGCGGCTAGGATGAGCGCCAGTTAGCCGGCCCGCTCGCGGCAAGGTACCGCGGGTGGGCCGGTTTGCATGAGTTCAGTTCTGTTGGGAGAAAGGCCGCAGATGCGTCGTCGTTCCGCTTTCGCTTTCCTCGGGGTACTGGCCTTCGGCCTTGCTGCCTGCACCGATACTTCAGACGCACCGGGGGTGAAACCTACCGTGGCCGCCACCACTGATAGTACGACGGCGCCCAGCGGGCCCACCGCAACCGCGACTCCGAGCGCGACTAAAGAACCCGCTCATCTGGTGCCCATCCAGCGCGGCGCCAATGTGGTGACGGAGAAAATCCCGGCTCCCCTCGATCAATGGGGCGGCATTCCCATCGGGGCGGACGGGGTAGCCGGAAGCGTCAACGAAGGCAAGCCGGTGGTGCGGGTGTACTCCGATTACTGGTGCCCCTGGTGCAATGACCTGGTGCGCGACCACGGCGAAGAACTCATTCAGATGGCTAAAGACGGGAAGATCACCCTGGTCTACCACCCGAATATGCGCTTCGAGGAATCGCCCTACAGCGTCAAGGGCGAACAGGCTGAAGTGTGGTTCGCGGTTAACGCCCCGGATAAATACCTCGATTTCCACGAGCTGCTCTACAAAGAAGGCTCCATCCCGGTGGTCAAGCACGTGGATCGTGCCCAGCGCCAGCAGCCCGATCCGAAGCTCATTGAGGAATTCGCGACCCGGGTGGGCCTGGATGCGGCGCAACTGGAAAGCTTGCGCGCCACGCTGGCCGGGGATGAGTACCTGCCCCTCCTCAAGCAGCTGCGCGAACAATTCCTCGCGGACGGCATGAAGTACATTCCCGCCGTTGTTATCGACGAGAAACTGGTGAGCGACCCGAATAATGGCAACCTGGACCAATTCCTCGCGCCGCTGAAGTAGGTGGGGCGATAGCGGGCGAAAAACTGTCGTAGCGGCGTGGCACAATAGAGGCCATGAAAGCCATCATGACTGTGACCGGAGTGGACCGCACCGGAATTATTGCGGCCGTCTCCGCTGAACTCGCCCGCCTCGGGGTGAATATTATCAACGTGACGCAAACCCTCATGGATGAGTACTTCACCATGATCCTCGAAGTGGCGCTCCCGGAGGGTAGCTCCATCACCCAGGTGCAGCAGGCCATGGCGGAGCTGGGCGCCGCAGAAGCACTCGAGATTCACGTGCAGGCGGATTCCATTTTCCGCGCCATGCATCGCGTATAGGGTCGGCCGGTGTAATGGGCCGGTCCGGTGCCTATAGCCGGCCGGCGTACACGAACGGCATAGCAGCGCGCACGGGAGCTACGCACAGAAGCGAGAACGCGCACAATAGCACGCACGGGAATACGCACACCAACGTGCATGGGAACGCGCACAGGAACGGGAGAATACCTATGTATGCCAGCAGTGAGCCTACTGCCCACAACATTCTGGAAACCCTCGCGATGATTCGCGAGGATCGCCTCGATATCCGCACCGTCACCATGGGAATTTCCCTGCTCGACTGCGCGGATTCTGATGGCGAGCGCGCTCGCGAACGGGCCCGCGCCCGCATTATGGAGCGTGCCGCGCGCCTGGTGCCGGTAGCCCAGGAAATCGAAGCGGAACTGGGCATCCCCATTATTAATAAGCGCATTTCCGTGACCCCGATTGCTATGGTGGCCGCGGCAAGCGGGGAAAAGGACCTCACCCCGTGGGCGGTTATGCTCGATGAATGCGCCCGGGATATCGGCGTGGATTTCGTGGGTGGGTTCTCCGCCCTGGTGGAAAAGGGCATGACGCGCGCGGATGAGGCGCTTATCGATTCGATTCCTGCCGCGCTGGCCGCCACCTCGGTGGTGTGCTCCTCCGTCAATATTGGGACGTCGCGCGCCGGAATTAATATGAGCGCGGTGGCGCGCATGGGGCAGACCATTTGCGAGCTCGCCGCTCGCACAGATAAGGGTTCCGGGGCTGCTCGACTGGTCGTTTTTGCTAATTCGGTGGGGGATAACCCCTTCATGGCCGGGGCTTTTCACGGGGTGGAAATGCCCGATTGCGTGGTGTCTGTCGGGGTTTCCGGGCCGGGCGTTATTACCCGGGCGATTACGGCTGCGGAAGGTGCTTCCTTCGATGAACTCGCGGAAGAAATCAAGCGCAGTGCTTTCAAGATCACCCGCATGGGGGAGCTGGTGGGGCAGCTGGCCGCCCAGCGCCTCGGGGTGCCCTTCGGTGTTGTCGATCTTTCTTTGGCTCCCACCCCGGAAGTGGGAGATTCGGTGGCGCGGGCCCTGGAAGCCATGGGCCTGGAACGCGTGGGCGCCCACGGCACCACCGCGGCCCTCGCCCTCCTCAATGACGCGGTGAAGAAGGGCGGGCTCATGGCTTGCTCGCACGTGGGCGGGCTCTCCGGTTCCTTCATCCCGGTCTCGGAGGACGAAGGCATGATCGAAGCCGCGCGGCTCGGCGCCATTAGCCTGGCCAAACTCGAAGCCATGACCGCGATTTGCTCGGTGGGTCTGGATATGATCGCGGTGCCCGGGGATACCCCGGCCGCGACCATCGCCGGCATGATCGCCGACGAAGCCGCCATCGGCATCATGAACTCCAAGACCACCGCCGTGCGAGTCATCCCCGCAACAGGATTGAGCGAAGGCGATACCGTGGAATTCGGCGGGCTGCTTGGCAGCGCGCCGGTCATGCCGGTCAGCCCCTATTCCAGCGCGGCCTTCATCGCCCGCGGGGGCACCATCCCGGCGCCGGTACACGCATTCAAGAATTAGGCGGCGGTTGCGGCGCGGCGGCGGTGGCGCAACCGCCGCTGTTCGTGGGCGGGGCACTCGCTGTTCGCGGACAGGGATTGTCCGCCTTTACCGCGCCCGCGACACTACTAGCGGGCGGGGTGCCGCTAGCGGGCGCGAATAATTGCAGCGATGCCCTGCCCGCCGCCAATACACAGCGTCACAAGTGAATGCTCAATTCCGCGTTCGCGCTGGTTGAGGAGGGCGCGCAGCGAAATAATCGCTCCCGAGGCCCCCACCGGATGTCCCAGCGCAATCGCTCCGCCCAGCGGATTAACGATCTCTGGATCCAACTCCGCATCGCGAATCACCGCAATCGCCTGGGAGGCAAAAGCCTCATTAAGCTCCACCCAACCAATATCCGCCCGGCTCAGGCCGGTGCGCTCCAGCACCTTCTCAATAGCCAGGCGCGGGGCATAGCCCATATACTCCGGTTCCACGCCGACGGTAGCCACATCCACCAGCTCACCCAGAATATCCACACCCGCCGCAATCGCATCCTCTTCCCGCATGAGGACAAGCATGGCTGCGCCGTCGTTAATCCCGGAAGAATTACCGGCCGTCACGGTGCCGTGCGCGGCAAAAACGGGGCGCAAGTGGCTGAGCGTTTCAACGGTCACGCCCGTGCGCGGATACTCTTCAGCAACGACGACGCGCTCCGTTGGCTTCCCGGCATCAATCGTGAAAGGGACCTTTTCCTTATCGAAAGCCCTGGATGCGATGGCAGCCTGGGCGCGGGCCTGGGATTGGGCCGCAAAAGCATCCTGCTCGGCGCGCGAAATACCGAATTTTTCCGCCACCCGCTCCGCCGTCCAGCCCATCGGCCGGCCCGAGAACGGATCAGAAATCAGCGAAAATGTGCCATCCACGTGCTCGGGCCCATCGAGGTGACCGGCCCGCGAAAAATCCATCACCGGCTGGCGCGTCATATTTTCCGCACCGCCGGCCATGACGATGCGCGCGTCCCCCGAGCGCAGGGCGCTCGCGCCGCTGGCCAACGCCTGCACCCCGGAGCCGCACACCCGATTGACAGTCAGGGCAGTGGAGGAGGCGCGTGCCCCGGCGGTGAGCGCGATACGGCGGGAAATATAGGCATCGGCACCGGTCTGGCCCACGCAACCCACCACGAAATCATCCACATCCGCCATCGGGATGCCGGCTCGCTCCGCCGCCGCGCGCGCCGCCGCTGCACCTAATTCATGCGCGGGAGTAGTCGCGTAATAGCCGCGGAACTTCCCCGTGGGGATGCGAGCACCGCCAACAATGACGATAGTTGAATCGAACGCCATAACCTTGCCTCCAGAGATTCAAGAATTCAATTCTACGAGGAGAGCGGCGCCGGCTCCAGGAGACGTACCTAACCTCCCGAAAGAACGCATCTTCGCGCCGTCACGCCGCGCGCGGGCGTCTCGCAAAGTGAGATGTTTGGTCTCACTAGGTGGACGGATCTCGTATACTCATTCACATGCGCGCCTCTATTAATCTTGCCGTTATTGCCGGGGATGGCATCGGTCCGGAAATTGTGCCCGAAGGTCTTAAAGTGTTACGTGCTGCACTGGCGGAGAGCAGCACGGAACTAAGCGTGACCCCCTATAGTATCGGGGCGCAGCGCTACCTGGATACCGGGGAAACCCTGAGCACCGCGGATCTGGAGGCGCTGGCCGGGCATGATGCGCTGCTGCTCGGGGCTATCGGGGATCCGCGGGTGCCTGCCGGAATCCTCGAGCGGGAGATTTTGCTGCGGCTGCGCTTCGCCTTTGACCACTACGTTAATTTGCGACCCAGTGTGCTCTATCCCGGGGTTCCCACCCCGCTGGCGGAACCGGGAAATATTGACCTGGTGGTGGTGCGCGAAGGGACCGAAGGGCTGTACTCGGGCAACGGCGGCAGTGTTCACCGTGGCATGCCCACCGAAGTGGCAACGGAAGTATCTGTCAACACCGCTCACGGAACTGAGCGCTTGGTGCGCTATGCTTTCGAGCTGGCCGCCTCCCGGCCCCGCCGCCACCTCACCCTCGTCCACAAAACCAATGTGCTCGTGCACGCGGGCGGACTCTGGCAGCGCACCGTTGATCGCTTGGCCGCGGAGTACCCGAATGTCAACGTTGATTACTGCAATGTGGATGCCGCCACGATTTACCTGGTGACCGACCCGCAGCGTTTCGACGTTATCGTGACGGATAATCTGTTTGGCGATATTCTGACCGACGAAGCGGGGGCGGTAAGCGGGGGAGTGGGGCTTGCGGCGTCGGGCAATATTAACCCTGAAGGCGATTTCCCCTCCATGTTCGAACCGATCCACGGTTCGGCTCCGGATATTGCGGGGACCGGGAAAGCCGATCCGACGGCGACCATCGCCTCCGTGGCGCTGATGCTGCGCCACCTCGGGCTTGCCGGGCCGGCCGCGCGTATTGAGGCGGCTATCCGGGGGGATATGGAAGCGCGCGCCGCTGCTGCGGCGGCCGGTGTACCATTGCGCCGCACAACCACCCAGATCGGGGATGCTATTCTCACCGCTATGGAAGATAACCGTTAAGGATCACCACCAAGAAAGAAGGACTCAGGTATGAGCGTTCCGATGACTCCGGAAGAAATGGAAGCTGCCGCTACCACCCCCGCGCCGGCAGATAGCCTCGCGGGGCGGTTCGCTGTGCACCCGAATGAGCACCCGGCCAGCGAAGAGGAGGTCAGCCAGGTCCTGGCCGGCCCCGGTTTCGGCCGCTACTTCACCGATCATATGGCGCGGGCAACCTGGACCGCGGAAAAGGGCTGGCATAACCACGCCATCGTGCCCTACGGGCCGCTCAGCCTGGACCCGGCCGGCGCGGTGCTCCACTACGGTCAGGAAGTTTTTGAGGGCCTGAAAGCCTACCGGCATGCGGACGGATCGCTGTGGCTATTCCGCCCCACCTACAACGGGGCGCGCCTGAACTTCTCCGGGCATCGGCTCGCTATCCCGGAGCTGCCCGTGGATGATTTCGTGGCCTCGCTGGTGGATCTGGTGCGCCAGGACCGGCGCTGGGTTCCGGGAGCGGCGGGCGAATCGCTGTACCTGCGGCCCTTCATTTTCGCTTCGGAAGCTTTCCTCGGGGTGCGGGCGGCCGCGGCCTACGAGTACATCGTGCTCGCCTCGCCGGCCGGGGCGTATTTCCCCAACGGTTTCCAGCCCATCAAGGTGTGGGTGGAACCCGATTACCACCGCGCCGGCCCCGGCGGCATGGGCGCGGCGAAGACCGGCGGGAACTACGCGGCCTCGCTGCTGCCCAAGGTCACCGCGGGCGCTGCCGGCTACGATGAGGTTCTTTTCCTCGACGCCGCAACCGCCACGAACCTTGATGAGCTGGGCGGGATGAACGTGTTTGTGGTTTACGCCGACGGTAGCGTGGCCACCCCGAAACTTACCGGCAATATCCTGCCCGGTAATACCCGTTCGTGCATTATGCAGTTGCTGCGTCGCGCCGGGGTGGAGGTACGCGAAGATACCCTCGCTTTGCGCGATGTGGTAAGCGGAATTCAGGACGGTAGCGTGGCGGAAATGTTTGCCTGCGGGACCGCGGCCGTGGTGACTGCCATTGGTCAGCTCACCGGGGAAGATTTCAGCGTCGAGCTGCCTACCCATACCGTGGCCCAACGGATCTACGAGGAACTCACCGGCATCCAAAACGGTACTCGTGAAGATCCCTTCGGGTGGATGTACCGGATCGCTTAGCGGGCTGGGCTGCGCTGCGTCCGTGGGGCTGGTTGAACTACTACGCGCGCGTGGCTGGGCTGAGACGCGGGTAGCGCCGGGCTAGTTTACGTCGCGCATAAGGCCGCTACAGGCGCGGCGGTGGAACAAGGAAACAGCCGGCACCGGCGGCCACCGTTACGCTGAGCGGGGTGGGGAAGAGGTCTTCGCCGTCGACCGCGGGAATAAGACCGGGCATCTCCAGGCGAACACTGTTGACCTGAATCTGGGTGACGATATCGCGCAGTTTGGAAAAATCTCCGGTGTAGATATTGCGAAGGTTGCGGGCCGCGGTGCGGCGCGATACCGGGCCGACGACGGTGAGGGCCAGCTTGCCATCACGCGGATCCGCATGCGAGCACATCCGGATCCCACCTCCGTAACTGCGGGTATTACCCACCGCGCAGAGGGTAGCTTCCAGGGTGAAGGGCTCGCCGCCGTCGATACTCAAGGTGAGCGGGGTGGTGCGCATGGCCGCCACTTCGGCAAGAACCGCAAGGAAATAGGCGGCCGAGCCACCCGGCCACCGGATCTGTTTGGCGCGAGCATTAATGCGGGTATCGATCCCCGCGGCGAGGATCGAGGCAAAATAGCGGCGCTCGGGTTGGGAAACACCGTTTACTTCGCGAATGGCCAGGCCCAGGTCGGTGATCACTGTATACCCGGACGCGATGGTGCGGGCAGCTCCGGCGACGTCGAGCGGAATGCCAAGCCCGCGCGCAATATCGTTCCCGGTTCCGCCCGCAACTAAGCCGAGCGGCTTGCCGGTGCCGGCCTGCTCCTGCACGATGAGATTCGCCAATCCGTCTCCACCGCAGGCAACCAACGCGTCGATATGAGGATCGGCCAGCGCTAATCTGGCATTCTTGCGAGTTTCCGCGACGGTGGTGGCGTAGTGCCCTACCACGTCGATGCCATATTTGAGCAGCTCGGCGGTCATATGGGCAGCTAGCGACGTGGCGCGGCCCTTTCCCGCGGTCGGGTTAGTGAGGAGGACGACGCGCCGGATCGGGCGCGGTCCCTCCGGATAGCCGTTTCGCTGGTGCTGCTGCGCCGCAGAATCTGGCATAGTGGCAAACCCTCTTTCCCTCGGTGGTGGTGGCGCGCCCCGAGCCTCATAATTCCCTGCAAGGCTGCGCCTGAAAACACCGCTCACAGGTGAGCACTGTTCCCTCATCGTAACCGAGCTGCCGAACGGGCGCGCTCGGCGTCCGCTAGGCTGGCGGTATGACAATGACGTATCGCCCGGTAGGGAAGTCCGGCCTGATGGTATCCGCCGTCGGCATCGGTGGTAATAATTTTGGCCGCGCCCACACGCAAACCGAAACGCAAGAAGGTACGAATGCCGTGGTGCGGGCCGCGCTTGAAGAAGGAATCACCACCTTCGACCTTGCCGACGTGTACGGCAAAGAACCCGGCCTTTCGGAAACTATGTTCGGAACGGCGTTACGGGAAGCGGGTGAGCTGGCCCGCGGCGTCGTCGTTATAACAAAATTTGGTATGGATATGCAGGGGTGCAACGGCGCGGATTACGGGGCGCGCGGTTCGCGGCGCTACGTGACGCGGGCCTTGGAGGCATCGTTGCGCCGGCTCGGCGTAGAGGCGATTGACTTGTATTTTTATCACACGCCGGATGGTGTGACGCCGCCCGAGGAGACGCTCGAGGCGCTGTCGGATGCGGTGCGGGCGGGCAAAATTCGGTATTACGCGACGTCGAACCACGCCGGGTGGCAGCTTGCCGATGCCTCGCATCTGGCGGCTGCGCGCGGGTTGGTGGGGCCGATTGCGACAGAGTCGCATTACAACTTGATTGATCGGCGCGCGGAACTCGAGGTGGTGCCGGCCGCGCAGCGTTTCGGCCTGGGAATTTTCCCGTACTTCCCGCTGGCGAACGGCTTGTTGACGGGTAAGTATCGGCGCGGTGCGGCTCCGGAAGGTTCGCGGATTGCGCACTCGAAGGCAGCGCTGCTGGAGTCCACCGACTGGGATCAGATTGAGGCTTTTGTTGCGTTTGCGCAGGCGCGCGGCTTGACGCCGGTGCAGGTGGCGATGTCGTGGTTGGCCTCGCGGCCGTGCGTGGCTTCCGTTATTGCCGGTGCGACGACGCCGCAGCAAGTCCGCCAGAATGCAGCCTCCCTGGTGTGGGAGCCGAGCGGTGCGGACCTCGCTGAGCTCGACGCGATCTTCCCACCGCCGGAGAAGGTGGCGTTGTTTTAGGGACTGTGGGGTGGCCGTCTGGTTTGGAAGATTGGCAGAAGTTCTCATGTGTGTTGGTTTTCCAGATTCGGCTCCACCGACTAGGCTCGTAGCGAGCGGTTTTCCACGCTAAGGCGTGGGTATTTCTGGGTTTAATATATTGTCTAGGTAGGCCGCTTTCCCCGCGTGAGCGGGGGTACCAAGAATATTCGAGGTTGGCTTTTCTCCGGTATGTATAGCTTCGTGTTAGCGGAATGGGAGACTTGAAAGACGGGTTAAAGATATTGTCTTCGTATTTTCATTCTGGTAATCTCGTCTTATCTCAATGTGGGGAAGCGTGGGAAAATGAAGTGGTCCAGGTTTTCTTCCTTTTGAGTAGATAAGGAAATCTGGATTATGCCGAAGAAATTTGCTTTGGAAGCTAAGGACCTCGTTATCCACCTTATTGAGGAGCGGATTCTCACCGAGGGGATGTCTTTACAAGGTGCTTGCAGGGCTGTAGCTCCTACATATGGCATTTCCTGGCATACGGCCCGCCGATGGGTCCAGCAAGCCCGTAAGAACGGGCCGGTCAGGCGGGCGGAAGAAGACATGGTAGCGGAGAACATGCGGCTACGTCGAGAGAACCAGGAACTACGCGACGTCAATGAACTCCTGAAAGCCGCGTCGGCCTTTTTTGCGTGTCAGGCAGGCCACCCACATCAGAAATTGTGAGTGACGACCAGAAAAACCCTCGCGCCAGTAGTCCAAGGTGAGTTGGGTATCGGATTCGCTGTTGGATTTCCTTCACGTTGGTGGGACTTGGACATTCGGGGTTTCCTACGCATGACTGGGATCATGGGTAGCCGTGATAAGCGCGAAAAACAACGTCTGCATCGAAGCGCAGACAAGGCCGAAGCTAAAATGAAACGTTTAGAACAACGGCGCGAGAAAGAACTCGCAGCTAAAGACGCCGAGATCGCGAGGCTGGAAAAGGCAAGTGAGGTGTTAGCGAGAGCTGTCGTCTCTGCTTATCTCTTCTCCGAAAAACACGGAAATGGTTAGTCGGGTCGGTCAGTTTCGTAGTGACATCACGAAGCGCGGTGGTGACAGTATGGGGGAGCACTCCTGTTGGTTCGCCGAATGTTGGTGTGGCCATAGGATTGCCCCCGCTCGCGCGGGGAAGAGGCCGTGACCTGGCGGCCGCCACACCACGACATAGAATTACCCCCGCTTGCGCGGGGAAGAGTTGCCTGCCTGATCTTGCCGCACGTGGATGTTGGAATTACCCTCGCCTGCGCGGGGAAGAGGGCATAAGCCCGGCGGGGTCGAGCCAGCCCGCGGAATTACCCCCGCCTGCGCGGGGAAGAGCCGAGGGAACAATAGCCTTATCGCCCGCGTAGGGAAATACCCCCACCTGCGCGGGGAAGAGGACTGCCTGACCTGGTCGTTTATTCGCAGCGAGCCCGAAAAACAAGCTGGAACAGAGTTCCAGATCTGCGGATCTCTGCGACATATGCCCGATATGCCGGTCCACCGAGCATGGCGATCATGTCAGTTCCCACGCTTCAAATTTAGCTTATTCCACACCCTTCGTCCTCATTGGAAACGAGGAATCGCTTCTGATTATCAAGTTTGACAATGGTGACAGGGTGCTTACGGGATCGGCGATGCTCACTATGGGTAGATGTGTGGATCTTCTCACCCCGGAAATGGCATCGGATTCTAAGCGGATTGCTGGCGGGAATAGCGCGTGCGGCGTCGTCGTTGTAGACTAGTAAATCCACCGTGTAACCAGCGTTGAATGCCGGGCGGGTGGAACTGTTTGATAACAGCATATTGGGGATGATCGGTTTCGACGGCGGTAGTTAGTTGGAGGGAAGCGGGCCGAGGATGTAGAGTCACCTCGATAACGCTCTCTGCAAACCAATAGGTGCCAAGAACAAGAGCACCGATTTCGCCCTCGCTGCCTAAGCTAAGCGACCTGCGAAATCTGCTGAACTAGGTGTGCTTTCCGCCTAGATCTCAGCATCGTTGAGAAAGCCACTGGTGAGTACGTTTGCTACGGGCGTGCTCGCGACACCAACATAGATAGGTTCGTCAGGGCCTGGTTCGTGTGGAACCCTGGAGCCGAAAACAACTACCAACGAACTGCGCCCGGAGAATACTCCTTTGGCTATCGTCGGACCCGGGTTCGATTCCCGGCATCTCCACTTATGATGAGCACCCACTCCGATTCTTCGGCGCGGGTGCTCACGTTATGTAAGCGCCTTGTCGCCACGGCCCAACTTGATAATCAGAAGCGACTCCTCGTGTCCGATAAGGACGAACAGGGCAGAATAAGCTAAATTTGAGGCGTGGGAACTGACATGAAAGCCATGCTTGGCGGGCTGGCAATGTGGAGGCGTCTCGCGGAGAACCACAAAGCTGGAACTCTGTTCCAGCTTGTTTTTCGGGCCCGCCGCGAATAAACGACCAGGTCAGGCAGTCTCTTCCCCGCGCAGGTGGGGGTAGTTCCCGTATTCATGCCGCGCGGCGAATGGCGCAGCTCTCTTCCCCGCGCAGGTGGGGGTAGTTCCATGCCTAGCACGCCATCGATGCTGTAATCGGACTCTTCCCCGCGCAGGTGGGGGTAGTTCCAAAGACCATTGAGACACAGACTGCCGGCTCGCCTCTTCCCCGCGCAGGTGGGGGTAGTTCTATTGGTGCTGAGATCGGGCGGGTGTTTATTGACTCTTCCCCGCGCAGGTGGGGGTAGTTCTAATCTCCATTATTGCCCCTCTCCTCCTTGTAGCTCTTCCCCGCGCAGGTGGGGGTAGTTCCGCATATACGGGTGTGGTCATGCGAGGGCGGGGCTCTTCCCCGCGCAGGTGGGGGTAGTTCCTACATGGCTACCATCATGGATAACATCACCATCTCTTCCCCGCGCAGGTGGGGGTAGTTCCGGGGCCGAGCGGGTCACGCGCGAGCCGGATAGCTCTTCCCCGCGCAGGTGGGGGTAGTTCCAAAGACCATTGAAACGCAGACCGCCGGCTCGCCTCTTCCCCGCGCAGGTGGGGGTAGTTCCGCTTTGATGGATTCACGGGTGCGCGGGAACGCCTCTTCCCCGCGCAGGTGGGGGTAGTTCCCGAGATAGTGCCGTAATTACCCTCGAGATCAGCTCTTCCCCGCGCAGGTGGGGGTAGTTCCATCTGCCGAGCTTGCCTTGCGAGCAAACAGGCCTCTTCCCCGCGCAGGTGGGGGTAGTTCCAGATTTTAGCGATGAAATTACGGGTATTGCGTCTCTTCCCCGCGCAGGTGGGGGTAGTTCCGGCGGGATGAACAACCCGCCACCGGCCCCCACCTCTTCCCCGCGCAGGTGGGGGTAGTTCTATCGCCGAGGCCGAGCTCGGCGGGGAGCTGCACTCTTCCCCGCGCAGGTGGGGGTAGTTCCGTCGCCGCCGCGCATGATATTCGGGATCATAACTCTTCCCCGCGCAGGTGGGGGTAGTTCCGCCCGGCGAAACATTCGGCTCTCTCAAAGCTGCTCTTCCCCGCGCAGGTGGGGGTAGTTCCCTTCGGGATTTTGTTCCCGCGGGTGAGGAAGCCTCTTCCCCGCGCAGGTGGGGGGTAGTTCTAGATAAGTCATCCAGAGTTGACATCTCTACCGATCTTCCCCGCGCAGGTGGGGGTAGTTCCTCGTAGCCGGTGAGGTTTTTACGATCCCTGATATCTTCCCCGCGCAGGTGGGGGTATTTCCCAAGGCGCATATACCCGGCGCGTAGGTGTGGCCTCTTCCCCGCGCGGGCGGGGGTATTTCCTTCCAGGACACCGGCGATATCGACGATATGGTCTCTTCCCCGCACAAGCGGAGGTAATTCCCTATAACCGAGATACCGGGAATCGAACCTCTATTGTGTGTTGATCTACCATAGTCGTCTCCATGGGCTAAGCTCGTAACGAGCGGTTTCCACGCCAAGGCGTGGGTAGGTCCCCTGCTTAGGACCGCCTTCCCCGCGTGAGCGGGAGTAGCAGCACGTTTCCGATTGCGTATTCTCCCACATGTTTAGCTTCAGGCTCGCGGGGAGAAACACACTTATAAACACAGGTGAAATATGTTGATACTCGTATCTTCTTCCGTCAATCTCGTTTCATTTCAATGAGGGAGAAGCATGGACAATATCAATGCTTTGACGGATATTCCGTTACTTGTTACTACGCGCGGGCGATTATCAGTTCGCGATGCACTTCTCAATGCTCATATTCGAAAAGATCCCCCTAACGAAAAAAAGGACTACGAACCGCTGGTTGAACCGGCAGTCGAACCAACAGGTGAACCAGTAGTCCTAGATAAGACTGTTCCGGGCTACGTGTACGGTGCGCAGCTGAGGTTGATGGCGGCGGTTACCGCCGTGGCTGTGAGGCTTTCCAAGCGCACTCACCGGGATCCGTTCCGGATCGAAGAGCAATCCATTCTTTCGGAAGGGCTTGAACCGGAGGCTATTGACAAAGCTATCGAATTGCTAGAACCAGGTTCTTTCTTATTTGATGACCAGCAGCCCTTTATGCAGCGGCCAGCTGAGCCGATGCGTAACGCGAAAGATAATGAGCGCAAGCTCGGAAAAGGAGAGCAGCGGCTCAAGAAGCTGCTCCCTTCCATGATCTCTGATCAAGGTGAAGAGTTCTGGAGTCTGCTAACACAACATGACACCCTTTCTCCGGAAGATGCGGCGCTTTCTCTTCTCGTCTACCACTACTATTCGCCGGCTGGAAATAACTCTTATGCCGGTCAAAAGGCCGAAATGGGAAGTCCCGGTTTCCATTTTGTGGGCGTGGGCATGACGGCAACGGAACTAATCTGGGAAGGCCCGTCACTTCTCCACACCCTCTTCGCGATGATCCCGTATTCGTGGGTTGAGGGAGAAGGTTTGCCCGCCTGGGCGGATCGAACTGGATCCCGAGGAGGGACCGATCACCCGCTATGGCGGGCTACCTGGTCATCCAATAGCGCCGCCTGCTATTGGGAGAATAACGAGCTTGCCGGTGTGCGCATCGGCGGTGTTCCACCGGCCTGGGTTCCCCCGGAGGCGGGAACAACGAAAGAAAGTCGAAAAGCCTATTGGGTTGACCGGGATCAGAACGATCCTTTCTACCTGTATATGCGTAATAAGGCCAATGAGTTGAAAGCTCAGCGGATGGATGTGGGAAGGGATGCCACCGATTTAGCGGTAGAGTGGGCCGCCCTCGGTAAATTGGCCAAAGCGGCCCAGAAAAATGAACATATTGTTTCTTCCGATGACTGCCACTTGATTTTCATTCGTCACTACATTGAAGGAACTGCTTCTTCTCCCGTTATTCGCTCCTCGCGCGTCGATGTGGCAGACCCGCATCTATGGGCTTTCGGGCTGTCGGATCGGGCGCAAGACCAAGTCCGGCGCCACGCAGAGTTCATCCAAGCTCTGCACTACTGTGTTATCCGACCGTTCCGGCGCGCTCGCGGAGCGGCCTCTGTTGCACCCAATGGTTTACCCACTGTTCTTGATTCGCTCGAAAACTATCGGGATTCGGCATCGGATATTTTCTGGCGCGCGATCACCCGTTCCTATGAAGATTTCCTTTCTCAAGTGACATCCGCGGAGCGGCGTCCTGAAGAAGTTCGCGCGGCTCGCAACGAGGCGGCGCGGGTCGCACTCAAAGCTTTTGAAGAGGCGATTTCCCCCTATCGCTCTCAAGATCCAGCGCTATTCGCGGCAGTTTATTCGAACGTTGCTCGGCATATTCGGGCTGTCACGAAACAATTTGATGTTTCCACGGCTGATGAGGAGAAATAACATGACGCAAACAGATGCCCCAGAGCAAAAGCCTTGGAAGGCGTTGCTACTTGAGGTTTCACAATGGGCTAAAGAACGGAAAAATAATCCTAGATGTCGGGCTGCGTGCGCTGCGATTCGGCAAGGGGCAACGCCGTTCACTCAAATGCGCGCTTATCCCTATGTCCTACCCGCGGTACCAGAAGATGCACGCCCCGAGCAACGTAATGCCTTGCTTCGGGTAGCGGCCTTGGCCGCGGAATATGACCGGGTGCCCCATTCGAGCGAAAAGAAGCGCCGTAATAGTTTGGGGCGGTGGGCATATCGAGTGGCAACCGCTGAGAACAAAAACGGACGCGCACAATCCGTGTCACCGGATAACCCAGGAATGATTGCCGCACGGCTAGCGTACCTGCATACCCAAGATATGGAAGAAGCGGCCCGGGCCATCCGGCGAATTTTCGAGGTGGCATCAACGATTCCGGGCCCTGTTCCCCCCGTCGATTATTTCGATATTGCCGACACTCTGATGCGTTGGGGTAATGGCGTTTCACCAGAATCCCAATACGTGCGCATGCGAATAATCGAGGAATTCTATTCCGCTCCCCAACTCAAAGTTTCGGATCAATCTGAAACCGTTTCTACCCAAGTTTCTGAGAATTAAAACCTTACCGAGAGGACCAATCATGTACCGTCACCTAACCCTGCATCTCCTTACTCCGATCAGCTATTCGAATCTCAACCGTGATGATTCGGGAACTCCCAAACGTCTCATGGAAGGTGGCGTTCTCCGCGCCATGCATTCCTCGCAGGCCATTAAACGCGGTGCACGTGTTGCTTACGAAAATGCCAGCCTTGACGTTTCGGTGCGTTCCGGCAAGCTCGAGGAGGTTATTTGCGACGCCGCCCTTAAGCTTTCCCCCGATCTGAACCCGAAGAAAACCTTGACAAAGGCTCGTGCCCTCGTTGGTCAATTCACCAAGAAACAGGCGAAAGCTGATGCCGATGATGGTGCGGGAGCTGCTGAAGCGGATCGTTCGATCTGGCTGAGTGCGGAAGAGATCCAGGTTGCGGCGCAGGTTGTGGCTGGCGAAGTTGATCCTGATACCGAGTTTGTGCTTAACGGACGCTCAGGTTCCCTAGCCATCGCCGCTTTTGGGCGCATGTTCGCGGCGAAACCTGAGAAGGGTACAGAAGCAGCATTGAGCGTATCTCCTGCCGTTACTACCCACGCTGCCACCATTGGCACTGACTATTTCTCCACCGTTGATGATATTCGGGAGCAGGAAAAGTTCAGCGGGAAAGAATCCCGCAGCGGGGCCACCTACCTTGGAGTTAGTCAATTTACAAGCGGTATTTTCTACCGCACGGTGACTATTGATCGCGAGCAGCTTCAAGTTAGCTGGACCGCTTTTGGCAAGCCGGAGGCCAAGGAAAACCTACGTGAGATGATTACTGCTCTTATTTACGGTCAACCGCGTGGTAAAGAGCATTCGACGGCACCCTACACACAGCCTGTCGTTCTACTCGCTGAAGAGCAGCGCTACCGCTGTGCCTACAGCTTTGAAACGCCGGTGAAGACCAGCTCCCAAGGTGGATACCTGGAGCCGTCTGTGCGGGCTCTCGGGGACCAATTCCATGCTGCTCGCCGCTTCGATCCTGATAACTTCGGGAGCGCACTGGCGCTTACGGGAACGTTCCCTCAGCTGGAAGAGCTGTTTGGAGTGGAGCCCACCTCGAAGAACGGCCTCGTTGATACGGTCGTGGCGTGGATCTTGGGCGGCCAGAATGAGTAATCCAACATTCCTGCGTCTAGCGGGTCCCGTGCAATCCTGGGCGGGGCCGCGAGTGACGGGGAACGTGGTCAATTCGGAGCCTCGGCCTACCAGGTCCGGTCTCCTTGGTCTCCTCGCGGGCGCTTTAGGTGCTCCGCGCGAAGAGTGGCCAGAGTGGCTGGAGGGAGCTGATTTTGCAGTAAGGGTTGATCGTCCTGGCTGTTTCATCAATGAATTCCAGACCATTAATCCCCGCGCTACTAAAAGCGGTCTCCGAAATGACGAGCTCAAGTTCCGAACACGCCAGTTGTGGATCCGGAAACAAAGTGATTCCGACAAAAACCTGGCGTTCACCCCGGATCAGCAAAACTCGAACGCGGTCATCCGCCGCACCTACTTGGCCGGAGCCGAGTTCCTCGTGCGAGTCACCTGCCCGGGGCATCAGGAGGAGGTGGACGCCGCGCTGCGCAGTCCTGCTTTCGTTACCTACTTGGGGAAGAAAGCCTTTGCGCCGTCGTTCCCGTTCTATCTGGGACGTGGCGAGGATGACATGCTCAACCGGATCCCGGTGTGTGACCCGTCTTTCGAGAAACCGAAAAAACAGGTGTGGACCTATTCGCGGGCCCCACATATGCCCGATAGTGGGCCGGGGGCATTGCCCGGCACCGCGAGCATGGTGGACGTGGTGACAGAACGGAAGGAGTGGCTCAATCGGGTAGCTGAGCTGCTGGAACGCTAGGTTCCGTTGCGTCGCGGCGCGAATGCCGTCGCGTAGCGGCTGCGAGCACCTTCGCGGCCCGCCCGCGCTTCACGGCGCGAAGTGGTCGCGAATGCCAGCATGTCGCGGCTGTGAACCCGCCCGCGCGCGACGGCGTTACTTCGCGCCACAGAAAACGCCCCGGAAAGATCACCCATATAAGTGGTCGTTCCGGGGCGTTCTGTGCCTATTTATGCGCACGCCAGTAGCGGGCAGCTTAGGCAGTTCGCCACGAGAGTATTTACTTCGCAGAGTATTTACTTCACAGCCTTCTCAATAAGCGGCGTCAGCTTATCCAGAGCCCACAGCTGCGCGGCCGGGGTGCCCAGGGAGAACGCATTGGAGAGGTCGCCGTCCACCACGAAGGCGTGGCCGGCAGCAACTGCCGGGACCTTCTGCCAGGTGGCGTCGTCGGTAATCTGCGCGGTATCAATGAAAATCGGGAACGCGGCAATCAGATCCGCATCAATAGCATCGAGCTGCTCGGCGGACAGCTGCACGGCGAAACCGCTATCGGCGGTGGCCAGCTCCTGCACCTTCGGATTCTGCACAAAGCCCAGCTTCGTCATGAACTCCAGGCGAGTATCGCCCTTCAGGTAGGCGCCCCAGCCCTCGGAAGTCTTGGTTGCCACGGTCACCGACTTACCCTTCCAATCCGGGTGCGCGGCCGTGACCTCGGCGAACTTCTTCTCCACCTCATCGAGCTGCGCCGCAGCGGCCTTCGGCTTGCCCAGCGCCGCGCCGATCATGGTGACCTGGTCCTTCGTGGACGTCAGCCAATTATCCGCACCTTCCGGCAGCGAGACCGTCGTCGCGATCTGGGAAAGCTTATCGTGGCGTTCCTTATCGCCCGAGGTCTTCACATCGAGAATGAGATCCGGCTTGAGCGCCGCGATCTTCTCGTACGAAAGCTCCATAGTGCCCAGAATCTCCGGGGTCTTCTCATAGGATTCGCTCACCCACGGGCCCACGCCGTTGCCGCCGAAAGCCAGCCAGTCGGCAGCGCCCACCGGCTGCACGCCCAGCGAAAGCGTCACCTCGGCATCGCCCCAGCCCAGAGCGACCACGCGCTGCGGGGCTTCCTTGACGGTGACGGGCCCGAATTTTGTATCAATCGTTGCGGGGAACACGGCCTCGTTCGTGGTGGTCCCATCCGCCGCGGAACTCGCCGCCGCGGAGGACGAGGCAGGGGACGCCGAAGAATCGGCAGAATCATTACTCTTCTGAGAACCGCATCCGGCAAAAGCCAGGCAAGCCACCAGCACGGTGCCTGCCCACGCGGTCAGGGACTTCTTCATAACTTCCTTTCGTGGATGCCGCACTCGCGGCCGGACGCACCTGCGGCTGCGGTGGTCGTGTGGTTGTCACTGAAACCACAGATGCCCTATTAGGATACGCTGGCGTTGTTTAATTGGGGTAGCCTGTTCTCGTTATGAACAGCACCGCCCACACCGCCCCCGGCCGCACCATCGCGCGCCGGCGCGCTGTGGCTCTTATCGCCGGAGTGATCGCTGTTCTCGTGCTGGCCATCCTCTCCATCTGCATCGGCGCCCGCCCCATCTCCCCGGGAACACTGTTTACTATCCTCTCCGGCGCGGACGGCGATTCCATGGACGCGCAAGCAGTGCTTACTTTGCGCCCGCCACGCACCGCCGCCGCCATCGCTATCGGTGCCGCCCTCGGGGTGGCCGGCGCTCTTATCCAGGCAATTTCGCGTAACCCGCTGGCCGAACCGGGAATCCTCGGGGTCTCAGCCGGTGCCGGTTTCGCGGTCACCCTCGCCATCGCGCTCGCGGGCATCAGCCGGCCGAGCGTCTACATGTGGTGGGCGGTGGCGGGCGCGCTCGCGGCCACCGCGGTGGTCCTCCTGATCGGATCGCAGCGCACCGGCCGCGCGGATCCGGTCCGCCTCATCCTGGCCGGGGTGGCGCTTTCTGCTGTGCTCAACGGCATTGTGGGTGTCCTGCGCCTGGCCGACCCGCGCACCTTCAACGAAATCCTCGTCTGGACGGCCGGCACGCTGGAAAACCGCCCCTGGGAGGTGATCCTGCCGGTCCTCCCGCTCCTCGCTCTCGGGCTCATCGTGGCCGCCGCACTCACCCCGGCTCTCAATATCATCGCCCTCGGCGACGATACCGCCCGGGCCCTCGGCGCGAACGTCACCGCCATTCGCCTGGCGGGCATAGCGGCGATGACGCTCCTCACCGGAGGCGCGGTTGCCATCGCCGGCCCTATTTCCTTCATCGGCCTCATGGCGCCGCATGCCATTCGTTCATTTGCGGGCGCGGATCAACGGTGGGTCGTGGGACTGTCCGCGATCTGGGCGCCGGCCCTGCTCCTCGCCTCGGATATCCTCGCGCGCATCATCCTCCCCAGCGGCGAACTGCCCGTCTCCGTGGTGAGCGCCTTCCTGGGCGCCCCGGTCCTCATCTACCTCGTCCGCCGGCGAAAGGCTTTCGCGCTATGAGTACGCCGCCGCAACCCGCAGCGCAGCAGCTCGCCGCACCGCATACGGGTGCCGCGCCGCAGTCCGTTCCCGCCGCGCCAGAGTTAAGCTCCGTAGCGCCAGTAACCGCGCGCCCCCAGCGTTCTCGCTCCACCGCTGCACGACGACGCCGTTCCCGCCTGGTTGCGGCCGTGGTGAGCCTCGCCCTGGTGGTCGGTTGCCTCGGGGCTCTGCTCCTCGGGGATTTACCCCTCACTCCGGCCGAGGTGGCTGCCTGCTTCTCCCCGGATTCGATGAGGGCGGTTGCCGCAGGCCAGGGGGATTTCGCGGCCCAGGTTGTTCTCACCTGGCGCCTGCCGCGCATCCTCGCTGCGGTCGCCTTCGGGGCGGCGCTCGGCCTTTCGGGAGCGCTCTTCCAAATTCTCACCCGTAACCCGCTCGGCTCGCCGGATATTATCGGCTTCAACGCTGGCGCCTATACCGGCGTTATTCTCACCCGGACATTCCTTGTGGGCGGAGCCCTCGCGGTGAGTATGGGCGCGCTGGCAGGTGGCGTCGTCGTCGGAATAATTATTTATGCGCTGGCCTACCGCAACGGCGTGTCCGGATTTCGCCTCATCATCGTGGGGATCGGCATGACGGCGATGCTCAGCGCGGCGAATACCTGGCTGCTGTTGCGGGCCTCGGACGAGGTGGCGCTCAGCCTCGCGGTGTGGGGCGCCGGGTCGCTCGGGCAGGCGTCGTGGGCGAATGTGGGGCCGGCGCTGGGAATTCTTGCGTGCCTGGTGCCGCTGGTGGCGTGTTGCGTGCGGCCGTTGCGGCAACTGGAATTGGGCGACGACGCCGCAGCTGCCCACGGCTTGCCGGTCGAGAAGGCTCGCCGGGGGATCCTCGCGGTCGGTATCGCTTTGACGTGTGTGGTGACGGCGGCGGCCGGGCCTATTGCCTTTGTGGCTTTGGCGGCTCCGCAGGTGGGGCGGGCGGCGGCCGGGCGGCGCGGAATTTCGCTCGTGCATAGCGCGCTGGCGGGTGCCTCGATTTTGTTCCTGGCTGATCTGTTCGCCCAATTTGCGCTGGCGCGGCCGGTTCCGGTGGGGGCGATTACCACGGTGGTCGGTGGGGTGTATGTGCTGGTTGTGGTGTTATCGCAACGGAAGGGGCGATAAAAATGCGTCAGAACGAGGGCGTGGATATGGGAGGTTCTGTTGGGATGGCTGCCGGCGCTGCGGAGAGTGCGGCTGCCGACGTTTCTACCGGTGCCGCGCGGCTGCGCGGGGAGGATCTCTGCCTCGGCTATGGCGATGTGGCGGTGGCGCGGGATTTGAATGTGGCGATTCCGGATGGGTCGTTCACGGTGATCGTGGGGGCGAATGGATGCGGGAAGTCCACGCTATTGCGGGGTTTGGCGCGGTTGCTTTCGCCGGCGAGTGGCAGGGTGCTGCTGGATGGGCGGGATATTGCGGCGATGGGCTCGCGGGATTTCGCGCGGGAGCTGGCGTTGCTACCGCAGTCGCCGCATATTCCGGAGGGGATTACGGTTGCCGAGCTGGTGGGCCGGGGGCGTTATCCGCATCAGGGTGTGTTTTCGCGGCCGTCGAAGCGTGATGAGGAGGCGGTTGCTCGGGCTTTGGCGGCTACGGGGACCGCGGATTTTGCTGATGCGCTGCTGGGGGAGCTGTCTGGTGGGGAGCGCCAGCGGGTGTGGGTGGCGATGGTGCTGGCTCAGGATACTCCGATTATTTTTTTGGATGAGCCGACGACGTATTTAGATATTGCCTTCCAGATTGAGCTGTTGGATTTGTGTGCTCGCTTGAATCGGGAGGGGCGGACTTTGGTTGCGGTTCTTCATGATCTGAATCAGGCGGCGCGTTACGCCTCCCATGTCATCGCGATGAAGGACGGGCGTATTGTTTTTTCGGGTTCGGCTGGCGAGGTGTTTACTCCGGAGAATATCGCGGAGATTTATGGCCTGACCGCGGTGGTTATCCCGGATCCGGTGACGGGTACCCCGATGGTTGTGCCGGTTTCGGCGCGTAGTTAGCGCGCGGGCGCGCAGGAATAGTAGCGGTAGTCAGGCCGCGGGCAAGCCGGAATCGTAGCCGTTGTTAGGCCGCGGGCCGGGGCCCGAAAATGGCGCTGCCGACCCGTACCTGGGTGGAGCCTTCCGCCACGGCGATACCCATATCGTGGGTCATGCCCATGGAGAGTTCGCGTACGGTGGGGTGCTCGCGCTGGAGCTGGTCGCGTAGTTTGCGCACGAGCGCGAAGGAGCGGGAGATTTCCCGTACGTCGCTGGTGTTCGCGCCGATGGTCATGAGGCCGTCTATCCGCAGGTGGGGGAGCTGCGCGATCTGGCCGACGAGTTCTTCTACCTGTTCCGGGTCGATTCCGTATTGGCTGGCTGCCCCGGAGGAATTGACTTGTACGTAAATGGAGAAGGGCCCGTGGGCGTGGCCTTCCTCAAGCAGGCGGCCTTGGAGCCGGTTGAGGCGCTGGGCTAATTTGAGGCTATCCACGGTTTCGATGCAATCGGCCAGTTCGAGGGCTCGCCCGGCCTTATTGGATTGCACGTGGCCGATGACGTGGGTCCAGTGGGGCGGGTTGCCTGCGCTGGCCGGGGCGGTGCCGCTTCCTTCCCAGGTGCTGGCATCATGAATGAGGCGTTCAGTTGAGTCTGAAGCGGTGCCGGGAGTTGAGGTGGAAGCCGTGTTGAGCGCCAGTGCAGACGCGGTTCCGGAGCCTGTTTCCGCCGCCGTTGCGGGCACCGCGAGCTGGGCTTCTACGTCCTGTAGTTGTTGGATGAAGTTTTGGCCCATGAGGCGGGAGCCGGCGGCGAGCGCGGCGCGGATGGCGGTGATGGGCTGGTGTTTCACCACGATTTGGAGTCGGGCAGTGCCGAGCGGTATTCCGGCAGCTTCTTCCGCTCCGCGTAGGGCGTCACGCACGAGGGTGATGCGCCCGGGGATTTCTTCCGCGGTTGGGGTGATGCTGGATAGTTCAGCAAGGCGAGCAAGCTTGTCATGCTCCGTATATGTCATGGTTTGTGTCAGCTCCACAGGTATCGGGTATCCGCCGGTGTTTATGGTAGTTCTCTGTGCCGCGAACTGGTGAAATAATCTCATAACTGGCGTCATGGTCCTAGAGCCGGAACAATCGCCCCAGAACTGGCGTCATACTTTCAGTGCCGAGTAGCGGCTGAGAATTCCGGGTAGCCGCCTCATAATTCTCCCACGCTAATAATGTCGAGGATGGCATGCCCAGCAGTATCGCTTGCCTCAAGGTCCACAACTGCCCAGAATCCCCAGGAGTTGTCACCTGCGCCGTCGTCAAAAACTTGACGCACTAACCAGGCGCGCAGGCGCCCGGTGGCGGAGCTTAGGTTGTCCATAACGCTATCCACGTGTTCCGCAGGGACGCTGGCGGTGATGAAATCCGCTCGGTCGGGGTGTTCCAGCATGGTGACGAGTTGGGCGGAGCGTGCTTCGGGTCCGATGCCGATCTCTTGGTAGGAATCGAAGTAGGCGTCGGTAGCATCCATCCAGGTATCGCCATCCCAGACCGGGCCGCCGAGCCAGAGCGGGATGCCGTCCCCGCGGGCTACACCGGCGCCGTCGTCCAGGGCTGCTCGATCAAGCCAGTCGAGATTTTCGTGCGCCACGGCTTCCACGAAGCGGAAGAGTGCGTTGCGGATGGAGACTCGCAGCGCGTGTGGGCTGCGCGAAAGCGTAACCTTGCCATCTTCATCCGCCCCGAAAGCGCGCTCGCGGGCGCCCCCTGCGCCGCTGTCAAGATTGGCGATCTCCGTGGCGGTGATTCGGCCATCGCGCAGGGCTTCCCATTCGTCCAGCAGACTGGAATCCACCGAGCGCACCAGGCCGCCCAGCCAGCCGGTCATGTCTTCAAGATCCGGGGTGCGGGCTTCCAGCGGAACGGTTTGCCGGAGCGCCTTGTAGGTGTCCGTGAGGTAACGCAGCAGAGTTCCTTCGGATCGGGCCAGGTCATAGCGAGAAATAAATTCGGAGAAGGTGATCGCGTTTTCGATCATTTCCCGCACGATGGACTTGGGGGAGAGCTGGAAATCATCCACCCACGGGTTGGTTTGCCGGTAGATCTGGAGCGCCGCGCCTAGTTCTTCCGCGAGGGGTTGCGGCCAGGTGATTTTATCTGCCTCGGCCATGCGTTCGTCATAGCCGATACCCGCGGCTTTCATGCGCCCGATGGCACGCCCGCGCGCCGCGCGTTCCTGCGCGTACAGAACCTGCATGGGGTTATCTTGGACCGCTTCGATAACCGAGATGACATCGAGGGCGTACTCCGGGCTGTCCGGATCAAGAATATCCAGCGCAGCCAGCGCGAAGGGCGCCAGCGGCTGGTTCAAAGCAAAATCAAAAGGAACTTCACGCGCGTATTCGATGGGGGAGTGCCCCGGGTGCTCAGCCAACCATTGCGGAGTGTGATGGAGGATCACCCCGGCGCGCTCCAGAGACATATAGATGCGGGTGGCTTGCCGGATAAGCTGGTTGGATGCCGTGCGCGGTTCGTGATTATCCGTGAGTAATGTGGTGACGGCCGCGACGTTATCCCCCGGGCGCTGGAACAAATTGAGCATGAGCGAATGGGAGACCCGCATCTGGGACGTCAGAGTTTCCGGCGCGGCACCCTTGAGGTACTCAAAAGTTTTTTCCGACCACAGCACCGTATTTTCCGGGGGCTTCTTCTTTTGAATGCGGCGCTGTTTGACCGGATCATCCCCGGCCCGGGCCACCAGCCGCGCATTTTCGATTTCAAATTCGGGCGCCTGCACGATCACATCGCCTTTGGTATCAAACCCGGCCCGCCCGGCGCGGCCCGCGATCTGGTGGAATTCGCGTGCGCTCAGGTGCCGATTGCGCTGACCATCAAATTTAGCCAGCCCGGTCATCACAACGGTGCGAATCGGAACGTTAATGCCGACCCCGAGGGTATCTGTACCGGAAATAACCGGAAGCAGGCCCGCTTGCGCCAGCTTTTCCACGAGCCGCCGGTAGCGGGGGAGGAGGCCCGCGTGGTGCACGCCGATACCGGACCTGAGCAGCTTAGAGAGAATTTTCCCGAAACCGGGGCCGAAGGAAAAATCCCCCAGGGCTTCTTGGAGGCGGGCTTTCTGTTCCTTGGAAACAAGCGCGTGGGTGAGGAGGGCTTGGGCCTGCGCTACCGCTTCTCGCTGCGAAAAATGCACCACATATACGGGTGCCCGATGCGTGGAGGTGAGTTCCAGGAGGAGCTCACCGAGCGGGTGATAGGAGTACGAGAACGACAGCGGTACCGGCCGTTCCGCGTTACTCATACATTCGACGGCGCGCCCGGTGCGCTTCTCAAGATCCTCCTCCAGCCAGGTGGTATCCCCCAGCGTGGCGGAAAGAAGCACCTGCTGAGTGTGGGTGAGTTCCAGAAGCGGTACTTGCCAGGCCCAACCGCGTTGCGGATCGGAGTAGTAGTGGAATTCATCCTGGACCAGCACGCCGATATCCGCCGCCGCACCATCACGCAGACTCAGGTTCGCCACGATTTCCGCGGTGGCACACACCACCGGAGCACCGGCATTAATAGTGGAATCCCCGGTCACCATCCCCACGTTATCGGCACCGAAAACATTGATGAGTTCGAAAAACTTTTCCGATACCAAAGCCTTGAGAGGCGCGGTGTAATACGCGGTTTTCCCGCGCGCGAGCCCGCAGAAAATGGCGGTGAGCGCAATGAGTGACTTCCCCGAGCCGGTGGGCGTGGAGACGATCATATGAGCATCATCAATAGCGGCGAGCAGCGCCTCTTCCTGATGGGGATAAAGCGACCGCCCGGTGCTTTCCGCCCACTGGGTGAACGCCTCATAAAGCGCATCATCAGGCGGGTTGAGCCCATACTTATCCTCCAGAAGGTCCAGGGCAACATTGAGTTGCGGACGAGGGCGCGACGCCGCGGCCCCGGGCTGATCTGACTGTTGTGAACTCATGACTTAAGGGTGCCACACTCCTACGACATAAAAATCTGCCGAAACGGATGCGTGGTGTTCGTCCAGTAAATTCTGAAGAAATAGATAGCGATGTGACGTCGTACTTCTCTTCCCCGCGCAGGCGGGGATTCCGCGCGCCGTATCTGCTGCGGGTACCGGCAGTCTCACTCTTATATACGACGACGACGCCGCCCGCGAGCGGGGCTTTTCCCTGCCCAGTACGGGAACCGGCAGTCACCCTGTCCTTGATCGGGATGGAATGCTGCTTATCGGAACGAGTGTGGAGGGTATAGGCATGGCGCAATAAGCTAAATTTGAGAAGTGAAAAGTGGTGCGGTTGTAGCCTCCAGCGCACCGGTCAGCATCATCGAGGGAAGCGTGAATCTGGAACTTTGTTCCATCGCGTTTTCCGAGTCCGCCGCCGATAAACAGCCAGGTCAGCCAGCTGTTCCCCGCGCGGGCGGGGGTAATTCCTCGTCGGGCACCAGGTAGCCGCCCTCGCTATCCTCTTCCCCGCGCAAGCGAGGGGTAATTCCAAGGATTACAACAAGGGGAATACCGCCGGTATCTCTTCCTCGCGCAAGCGGGGGTGTAGAGGCGCGGAAACGGGGAGGGTGCGATGTCGCATCGGGTAAGTGCCCGTAGACCCTTAATCTCTGGGTTAAGGGTTGCATCTCTTGGGCGGGATGCTGTTGGTGCGACGTCGCAAAGCGCGCTATCTCGCGCTTATCTGGCAGTGGGGGAGGTGGTGTGAGGGAGGAAACAGCTTTAGGTAGGGTTCTTAACTTGCGCTGGGTGGTGGGCCTGGGTAAAGTATCTATTCGTCGCCGCGGGCGGCAAACATAAAAGAATAACGAGCACCGCTAGCTCAATTGGCAGAGCAACTGACTCTTAATCAGTGGGTTCTGGGTTCGAGTCCCAGGCGGTGTACAGCAGGCCCCGTAGTTTCCAAGCTATGGGGTTTTCCGCATTATCGTGCGGAAAGCAGTCACGTGACTAGCGTACGTCGCGGATTGTTTTTACGCCACCATTTCTCAGCACTGTGCCATGGGACTCTTTTACAGCTACGCGCAGGGCGAAATTGCGGGCTTCCCCCATAACTATCTAAGCGACACCTGTCGCGTTATTCTTGATCGCGAACTAAGCGGCTGGCGCGACCGGCGCGAGCGTACCGGTGTGGCTGGCGCGAGCGGAGTGAACAGACCAGTGTTGGTGACGCGAGCAGTGCGAACTGGGCGGCGCGAACTCGTAGCTCGAGCTGAGCGGCGCAAACTGAGTGGCGCTGACTGTGTGAACGGCACGGAAGTGCACGCCCGGCAGCTGTGGCCGCGCTAGAGGAGTATTTATGAGCGACTGTCCCTATTTCCGGATCTCTAAGAGCGGGCTGATTGTGCTTGCTGGCGGGGTGTGGTGCCTGGCAGGAGTGAACGTCGCGCGCATTGGTGTGGAGAGTATCGCGGGCTCCACCATGGGCGCGCCGTGGATCTGCCTGCTTCCTCTGCTCGTTTTCGCCGCCTTCGGGGCGATGTTCGCCAAAGTTGCCGGGAAACATATCCGGCGTATTCGCTCCCATCCGTGCTCGGCACGGCCCTTGTGGCACTTCTTTGACGCACGCTCCTACCTCGTTATGGCCATCATGATGGGCGGTGGAATTGGCTTGCGTGCCAGCGGATTCCTGCCTGATTCCTTTATTGCTTTCTTCTATACCGGCCTGGGCGCCGCGCTCGCCGGGGCTGGCCTTCTTTTCTTCCTTGCTTTCGTCCGGGGTATACGCCGCGCGCGTTAGGCGTCGGTCGTGGTATACACCTTCTCTAAAGCTGAGCGTAACTGACTCAACCACTATTGAGCCTAGAGTGAACAATTACTCCTGAGTGGAACAAATGCAGGGCAGTGGAGGTTGAGATTGATGTCAAGGCGATAGGCCCCGGGCGCCGCAAGGCGCGCGGCGTCGTCGTTCATAGAAGTGAAAGAAGGATTGACCATGGCATACGATATTGATCGCACAGTGTCCAACGCGGTGGACCGGTTCCTCAGCCCCTTTGATGGCTTTTTCGCCGTTCCCACTCGGATGGTGAACGGGCGGCGTTCCGATCTGGAGAATCTCGCGCTGCAATACCGTTCGCAGCTCAAGCAAACTGAGGATGGATACGAAGTTCTCTTCGATGTTCCCGGGTTCGCGCCGGAGGATATTGACCTCAACGTTTACCCGGATCACATCACCCTCAAGGCCTCGCAAGAAGAGGAAATTGAGGGCGGTACGCGCACGCGCTCCGTCTCCCGCAGCCTCGGCTTCGACCAGGCGGTGGATACCACCACGGTGGATGCGGATCTGAGTGATGGCGTGCTGACCGTCTCGGTGAAGACCACCGCGGGTTCGCAGGGTCGCAAGGTTCAGATTGGTTCGGCTAAGCCGGCTTCGGCTGAACCCGCGGCAGAGGCTCCGGCCGAAACCCCGGCCGCCTAGCCGGCTGAAGTGGCCTACGCGCCGCTAACCGTAAAAATCGAAGTGAAGGGCAGCTCCGGGATTATTCCTCCCGGTGGCTGCCCTTTGCCAACCGTTTTGCCAGCCGCTCTTCCTCACCGCGTCTTTACCTGCTCTTCCCTAACCGGGTTCTGCGATATTCCAGCGGGGTCATCCCGTGCCGCTCCATAAAAGCGCGATTGAGCGCCCGGGTGCTGGGGAAACCGACCCGCTGGGCAATATCTTCCAGGGTGGGGACCTGCTCCTCCATGAGCAGGTAATACGCGTCCTCGACCCGCAATTGCGTGACGTACTGTTTGAAGGTCATCCCGGTGCTGAGCCGGAAAAGTCGGCTGAAATGCTCGCGCGAATAGCCGTGCGCTTCGGCCACGCTCGCAGCGGTCAGCGGTTCTTTGTGGCGGCGCTCGATATCGCTCACAATCGCGAGAATCGTGGTATCGGTAGCGCGGCGAACTCCGCGCGGGCGGCACCGAACAACGAAGTTCTGGTAGAGCAAAAATAGGATGTCGAAAAGGATCGCGTTAATTCCGAAAACCCGTTCCGGGCCGAGCATGCGGGTGGTGTCGATCATGCGCAGGCATAAGTCAATGAGTGCTTGCCGGTCTTCATCCCGCGCCCGCGCCGAATCCACGGACATCACATAAAGATCAGCCTTCTTATAAATTCGTTCAATACGGCTGCTGTCATACGTAATGGACAGAATGAGCGGCGCTTTCCCGCCGCGTGATTCCGTAATAAATGAATGGGGAGTGTAGGGGCTGATAATGCAGAGCTTTCCCGGGTGGAGGGCCTCAACGCGCGAATCGATAGTCACGCTCCCGCCACCCTCCACAACGTAATTGACCTCGACTCCGGAATGCCAGTGGGTCGGAACCACTTCCGGCTGGCGATGTACTAGCACCAGAGCGGGGTATTCGGCAGGCATGGAACCCACCTCACAAAAAGCACGATTGAGGATGGGCTCTCTCGGGGTGTGTATGCGGTTATCCATCATGCTTAACTCCTCGCGGATTCATCTCTCATAGTAACGAGCCGCCCCGGAGTCTGGTCAGGTATGAGGGGATAGCTCCCGGGTATGAGGGGATAGCTCCCAGTATGAGGGGACAGCTCCCAGATATGAGGTGATGGCCCCATTCTTCGTGAGAAAAGCTGCGGGGCCGCCAACCATGTCACGTTTGAGCATAGAGTGTGCCACATTTCGGCACTACCGCCCGGAAAATTTCGCCTAGGCTCAGTGGCGCGAGGGGTAAGGAACAGCCAAGAATCACAACGGCTGAGAAGCACAACACCAGCCAAGATTCACGCGAAGCAGGAAGTAGCACGCATGTGCTTCAGGCTCCGCACTTACCCCGGCTTTCGACAGTGCCTCCTTCGAATGGGAGAAGGGGGCGGTTGATAGAGAGGAAGATGCGCAATGACGCGTAATAAAGAACAGCGCGGCACCCCGGCACCAGCGGCAAAAGCCCCGCTGGACCCGGTCATCAAACGCCGCATTATTATTGTTTGCCTGGCCGCCGCCGTCGGCGGTTTTCTGTTCGGATACGACACATCCGTTATCAACGGCGCGGTCGATTCCATTGCCGGTTCCCGAACCGGCTGGGATCTGAGCGCCTTCATGAGTGGTATCTCGGTTTCCTGCGCCCTCTTCGGGTGCGTGATCGGCGCCTGGTTTACCAGCCATATTGCTGATCGCCTGGGCCGTGTCCCCACAATTTTCATCGCGGCAATCCTGTTCGTGGTGTGCTCGATTTTCTCGGCGATCGCCCCGAGCGTCTGGATCTTCATTATTTTCCGATTCGTTGGTGGTCTTGGCGTTGGCCTCGCCTCGGTGATCGGCCCGGCCTAAATCGCTGAGGTAGCTCCGGCTCAGATGCGAGGATTCCTCGGCTCCTTCCAGCAGATGGCCATCGCTTTCGGTATCCTCGCCGCCGTGGTGGTGAACGCCACCTACGCGAAGGCTTCGGGCGGTGCCGACGAAACCTTCTGGTTCGGGATGCCCACCTGGCGCATCATGCTCCTGAGCATGATCGTGCCGGCCCTCATTATGCTCATCGTCTCCCTCAAACTCCCCGAATCCCCGCGATTCCTCGTTATGAAGGGCCGTGATGACGAAGCCGCCGCGATTTTGAAGCGCCTCACCGGCGAACAGGATCCGGAAGGTAAAGTCCGGGAAATCCGCGCAACCCTCTCCGGCGAGAAAGCCGCGAAGCTCTCCGATCTGCGCGGCAAGACTTTCGGGCTGCGCAAGGTGGTCTGGATCGCCATGGCGGTCGCTGCCCTCCAGCAGCTCTCCGGCGTCAATATCATCCTCTACTACGATTCCTCGCTCTGGAAGTCAGTTGGTTTCAGCGAACAGCTCGCCCTGAATATTTCGGTGTACCGGACCATTGGCGCGATTATCGCGACCATCCTGGCGATGTTCATCGTTGACAAGGTGGGCCGCCGTTTCCTGCTCATCACCGGCTCCACCGTCATGACGATCTTCCTGGGAGTTGCCGCCCTCGGTTTCTACCAGGCCGAAGTCGACGGCGCATCCATCACCCTGCCGGGCATGTGGGGGCCGATTACCCTGGTATCGGTCTACATCTTCTACCTGGCCTTCTGCTTCACCTGGGGCCCGGTCATGTGGATTGTGCTCGGGGAGATTTTCCCGAACAACATCCGCGCCCTCGGCGTTGCGGTGGCAAGCGCGGTGAACTGGATCGCGAACTTCCTGGTCTCGACCACTTTCCCGCCCTTGAAAGACGCCATCGGTACGGGTAACGTCTACCTGCTTTACGCCGTCTTCGCCGCCGTGAGCTTGATCTTCGTGATGAAGGCGCTTCCGGAAACTGCCGGTGTTGAGCTCGAAGATATGCCGGCGGAGTAGCCGCGCGCCAATTAATCGAGTGCAATTAACTCAAGTGTCATGAGCCGAGCGCTGAATAGCCAAGTGCTGAATAGCCGCGCGCTCATGAACCAAGTAGTGAGGACAACACATGCATCCTGATACCCCGGAGAATATTGCCCGGGCCCGCACGTGGACGCCTATTGATGAGGATCTGGCCGGCGTTGACGCCGCGATCCGGCAACGTGCCATCGAGGTGCGGAAATCTTTCGTTCTCGATGTTGATATCGTGCGGTGCGAACGCTGGCACACCCCGGACACGGTGGATGTGATCGCGGATATTCCCTATCTTCCCGACGGGGAAACCAACCCCTTCCACCGCCTGGATCTCTACCTTCCCCACGATGCGTACCTGCGCGGCGGCAAAGCGCTGCCGGTCTACATCGATATTCACGGTGGCGGTTTCGTCTACGGAACGAAGGATCTCAACAAGAATTTCGGAGTCCATCTCGCGGAGCGGGGTTGCGCGGTTTTCTCGCTGAGCTACCGGCTCGCCCCGGCTGCTGATTTCCTCGACCAGCTCCGCGATGTGCTCGCGGGTTGCGCCTGGATTGCGCGCCACCTCGATGATTACCCGGTTGATCCGGATTCGGTTGTGATCACGGGGGATTCCGCCGGCGCCACCCTGGGGCTGTACGCGGTTGCGGCTTTGCGTAATCCTGAAATTTTCGCGGCCCTGGATGCGCCTGACGCGCCTGCCGTTGCGCCGGGCACCGCGCCGCACGCCCCGGCGCCTGCCGTTCTGGGGGAGGAGCGGCTCGCCGTTGCGGGCATGGCTTTCGTCTCCGGTCTTTTCGACCTCTCGGACCTGGTGCCTTTCGTTTCCGGCCGCCCCGGTGGTGGGAACGACGACGCCGCCACTCCCACTCTCGCCTATCTGACGGAGATGGGGGGCTTCATCGACCGCGCCGTGCAAGTGCTCGGCGAAGAGCTGTTGTGCGCCGAAAAGCTCGTTTCGCGCTGCGAGCTCCCGCCGGCTTATCTGGTCACGAGTTCAGATGACTTTATCGAATTCGAAACCCTGCTCTTTGCTGGATATCTTTCCCGCAAGGGAATCCCGGTGGAATGCCATTCCTACCGGCCCCCGCGCGGGGCAACCCTGGGCCACGTCTTCCCGGTGGGGCAGGTGTGGCTGGAGGAGAGCCGCGAGGTCCTGAGCGACCTCAAGCGTTTCGCCCTCGAATGCCGGTAGGACCTGAAATACCGGTAGCACACGCCGGATAAGCCGAGCTCTCTACTTCGGCGCGCACTCGCTTTTCTGCCCGCGCGCCATGAGCTCGGCTTCCGGCGTGCCTTCGCGCACGTAGGTGGCTCCGGCATTCGGAGTGGCCTCATTGGCCAGCGTGATGCTCTTCCCGTCCTCGGCGAAATGCGCCACCGAGGTGCCGATCTCCTTACCGTCGATATCCTTCCAGGTCACGAGGTTATTCGCCGGCTCAAAAAGCCCGGTCATCACCTGGGATTCCCCGCCGTTGCAATCCACTACCTTGGAGATCAGTTCGCGCCCATCCACGCTCACCACGTACATAGACGCCCCCGCCTGCCGCATAAAACTCCCGGCCTCGGTGGTTTCGCCAGCATCGCAGCCGCCCAGCAGCAGCGCCCCCGCGCCCGCCAGGCCCAGCGCCGCCGCGCTCGCCGCCACCTTGCGCACCATATCGCGCATCTCACGCCTCACTTCCCGTATTTTCCGGAAACGGTTTCGTATCTTCGTCCCTACTTTAGCCGCGGTACGACGCCGCCGCCCGGCCCGCCCACTCGCTTCCACGCCGCGGCTTACGTTCGCGCGGCCGCGCTAGGGAACCGCCACGTTCGCGTCCGCGCCACCGCACCACCGCGCCGATCTCCGGCGCGCCGCCACACCGCTCCAGCCTCGCTACAACACCAAGACCGCGGGCACCAGGAAAATCTTGACCACAATCGAGAAAGCGAAGAGGGTGGCGTAGGCATTATCGATGCGCTCATCGCCCACCCGGGAGGTGGCCGCATCCAGGACCGCCGGCTGGCCCAGGAAACCGGCGATGGCGCCGGCGGTACGGGGCGCGGAAAGGCGCAGCACCCAGGCGCCGGCCACCAGCAGAGCCGCGCAGGAGACCAGCGTGATCACGCAGACCGTCACCGCCGCGCCCACGGCCTGCGGGGAGACCACGATCTGCGCGAAACCGGGCCCGGCCGTGAGCCCCAGGCCCGCCAAAAACAGGGTGAGCCCCAGCTGGCGCATCGTCAGATTCGCGGCCTCCGGCATGGCCCACACAAAGGGCCCGGTGCGCCTGGCCGCCCCCAAGAACATTCCCGCGATGAGCGGCCCGGCGGCGGTACCCAGCTGGAACACCTGACCGCCCGGCAGCGGGAACGTCACGAAGCCGAGCAGCAACCCGGCCACCATCCCCACCGATAGGCTCAGCACGTCAATCTCCGAGATGGAGCGTTCGGAATCCCCAAAAAGATCCGCGATGGCATCCCAGCGTTCCCGCGGGGCCACCACGGTGACGCGGTCGCCCGGCTCCAGGATGAAATCATCGCGGGCCAGCAGCTCTAGGTCTCCGCGCCGCACCCGGGTCACCACCGCGCCGTATTTAGCGGGCAGATTGAGTTCCCCGATGGAACGCGCCGCCACGTCCGGATTGGACACCACCAGGCGGTTGAAATCCACGTGGCTGCGATCATCGGCCAGGTGTTCGCTGCGCAAATGCCCGAGGTGCGCGGCGGCCGCCTCCACATCTGCCGCCAAACCAACAACAACGACGTCGTCCCCTATCTCAAGGTCCTCACCGGGCAGGGCCACCCGCACGCGTTCGCCGCGCCGCAAGTAGGATACTCGCACCCGCCCGTCGGCCCACTCAGGAATATCGCGCAGGTTCATGGGGTGTTCCACGGTGATGGTGCGCGGATCGAGCAGGCTTCCCGCCAGCGAGGGGGTATCGCGCAGCCCCGGCCAGGCCCGCCCCACGATGAGGGAAACCAGGATAATGCCGATAATGACAGCCAGAGGATACCCGAAGGCATATCCGATAGCGGGCTGTGTGGAACCGTCCGTGAGTCGGGTGGCGGTGGCGAGGGCCGGTGCCGCCGTCGTCGCCCCTGTGAAAAGGCCGGCCAAAAATGGCCGTTCGATACCGAAAAGAATGCCCATGACCAGGGCGGCGCCCGCGGCGAGGAAAACCGCAACCACCGAGGCCAGAAGCAAGGAAAGATTGCGCCGCAGCTGCGCGAAAAAGGCTGCACCCGAGGCGATGCCCACCGTGTACACGAAAAGGGCGAGCCCGAGGGACTGCACCACGTCCATACCCGCCCCGAGTTCGGGGAAGCGCGCGGACATGGCCAAGCCCACAAAGAGCGCGCCGGCCGCGCCGATACGTATCCGGCCCAGCGGAATCGCCCCGAGCAGGGAGCCGAGGGCCACCACAACGAAAATTGTTAATAAAGGAGAAGAGTCAAGGATCGCCACGCCATAAGACTAGCCGGGGTAGAGTTAGAGTGTGTCTGATCCCATTGTTACTCTTGCAACGAGCAAAGACTTACCGAAGCTCGACGTGGACGAGGCCGGCCTGCCCGATGCCCTGCGTGAGCGCCATATCGAACCGCGCGTCGTAGCGTGGAACGATCCCGATTACGACTGGAATAACGCCGGAGTCGTCGTTGTCCGCTCAGTTCGTGATTACGGGCGCGATCCGCAGGCTTTCATTTCCTGGGCCCGTTCCGTTCCGCGGATTCTCAACCACGCCGATATTATGGCGTGGAATTCTGATAAGCATTACCTGCGGGAATTGGAAGCGGCGGGTTTGCCGACCATTCCCACCACCTGGCTGGAACCGGAGGAAAACCTCACGAAACACCAGGTCCATACCCGTTTCCCGGCGCACGGCGATTTTGTGGTCAAGCCCGCGGTGTCATCCGGCGGGCGCGGCACGGGGCGCTATACCGCCACCGATCCGGCCTCGCGGTCCCAGGCGATTCTGCACGCCCAGCACGAGCTGGCTAAGGGCCGCAGCGTGATGGTGCAGCGCTACCTGGAGAATATCGACCGCACCGGTGAGGTCTCGCTCATCTTCCTCAACGGCCTGGCTTCCTACCGGGTGGAAAAGGCTCCGCTGCTCCACCCGCGTTTCCGCAGCGCGGACCAAATCCAGGAAGAAGTGGTCTCAGTTTCCGCGGCGCGCGAATCGGAATGGCGCTGGGGCGAGCGGGTGCGCAATGTGCTGCACGGGCTCATCCGCGAACATACCGGGCGCGACCACCTGCTGCTCTTCAACCGCGTGGACATCGTGCCGGCCGCGCCGGGGGACCCGAACGAGTTTTACGTTATGGAGATTTCCCTGATCGACGGCTCGCTCTACCTGTCGCTGGATGAGAGTCACCTCAATCGTTTCGCGGACGCGATTGCGGTGCGTACGGCCTGGTAGCGGTACTAAATAGCACGACGGCGCAGCTCCCGCTCCCGCGCATAAACGCGACTGAGGTACGACGGCGCAGCCGGGCGGGGCGCCGATCTGGCTCACAACGTGGCCGCTATCACCGCCGCTGAATTGTCTTTGCGCGCGGTGACCGGCTATAGTTGTTTATCGGCGTTCTTTCGCCGAAATGGTGGCCATAGCTCAGCTGGCAGAGCACCTGGTTGTGGTCCAGGAGGTCGCGGGTTCAAGCCCCGTTGGCCACCCCAGAGTTCAGGCTCGTTTTGAATGTTTGGAAGCAAGCAGGCGAAACGAGCCTGAGTCGTATCGCTGGTAGGGGATGGCGGTGGTGCCGGCCTATCGGCGCAATGCCGTTTTTGGCGGTTGTTCTATAAGGCTCAGCGCACCGCCGAAAACGTGGCGCGCGCTATCCTCACCGTCACGCCACCAAATTCTCGGTACCATAGGGGAATGACCAGCGCGGAGCCGTGCCCCGCGCAGCCAGGGCAAGTACAGGTAGGCCGCTCGCGGCCGTGACAAGGAGCCGCACAGTTGAGCCAATCGCAATCCTTCGCGTTCGATACCCAAACCCGTATCCCCAAGGTACGCATCGGGGTCGGCCGCGCGCACGGCAAGGCGATCCTATTCGGCGAACATGCCGTGGTCTACGGCGCCCCGGCCATTTCCCTACCCGTCCACGTACTTCCCGTCATCGCCAACGCCACCATCACCACCGGCGAATCAACCATCAGTTCCGAACTTTATCGCGGCCCGGCCGCCACTGCCCCGGAGCGCCTGAGCCCCGTGGTTGCCGCTATTGACGCCGGCCTCGATTTCGTGGCCCCGGGCAGCTCCGCCCACGTCACCATTTATTCCGATATTCCTTACGAGCGCGGGCTGGGTTCCTCGGCCGCGGTCGCTGCCGCGATCGTTTCGGCCATCGCCGACGCCGCGGGAGTGCACCTCTCGTCCGCCGAGCGTTTCCTCCTCATCCAGGTAGCGGAACGGGTGGCCCACGGGCGCCCTTCCGGCATGGATGCCCACGGCGTCGTCGCCGATACTGTTATTAAATTCCAGCGCCCGGACGTCACGCCCCTCATCGTG